>CAVUAI010000053.1:0-312315 GCA_963739385.1 uncultured Alphaproteobacteria bacterium | reverse complement strand
CGCGGTCCATCTTTGCGAGACTATTTTCTCCGCCACCACCACGCCATCTGCCTACTGGCCCATATGGTCGCCCGCAATGCGCGGAGACTTTCGTTCTGGCGCAGTTTCATGTCGAACATGGGATGTAGGCCCCGCCTGGTTTCGTGCCGCCGCAAAAATAGGTAGTGTCTCAGTTTGAATTTTCGGCCTTCTTGACGGCCACTCGCCGATCCCCGACCCCTGCTATATGGGATTGGAGAGAAGCGGAGAACGTCTATGGCGGGACAGATTTTATATTTGATTGCGCGCTACGGTCGCTCGCGTGTCTATCACCCCGCGAACGGATGCTATGTCTCCTCGGATGGGCTCGCCGGCGATATTGATGAGCTTCGGCAATGGCAGCGCGAAGGCATGGCGTTTGTGGTCCTAGACACCGAGACGGGCGCTGATGTGACGCGCGTTCTGTTGGCGTAAGCGATGCCCCGCGGCCCCCGCCATCGAACGAAGCGGTTGTAGCAGGTGGTATAGGGATCGAAAACTGTCGGGCAGATCGCGCCAAGGTGCACCAGGTCGCAACACCCAGAAGATGCCATTGAGAACGCGACGGTCGCTCACTCGTGGAACGCCGCGCGGCATGGCAGGACCTGTTGCTTGGCTCGACCCGGGCGTGAATGACCTGAGCGGACCTCATGATGGGGAGATGCCTTTTCCGAACGTAAGGTGGTTGCCATCAAGGTCGAGAACGTCAAAGTCCCGCATGCCGTAATCGTAATTCTGCGGCGGCTTGATCACGTTGGCTCCGCGCGCGGTCAGTTCGGCGTATACACCATCGACATCGTTCACGAACACACAGATGCCGCCATTGCCCGGTATCCGCTTGGTCTCCTGCGCCGCAAGTAGGTGCAGAGCAACCTCGTCACGACGCAAACATGCATAGAATACCGGCTTTCCATATTGAAAAGTGACTGTAAAGCCGAGCCTGTCGCAGTAATGCTCGACGCTCTTGGCGATGTCGCTGACGACGAACACCGTTGCCGCACCTACCAATATCGAATGTCCATCAGTCATCGGGGACTCCGGCGTCTCGGACCGCTCCCGCAGCAGGTCAGGCGAACAATCCGGTCATCGATTTCACCTCATCGCTGCCGGGAAAGATCGTCGCAGCGAGCGCTCCCTCATCGACGCGCAGATGATCCTTCAGCACGCCCTTGAGAACCGCACGCAAGTCGACTGTAGGCTTGAGATCGCGGCCCTCATGGAGATCGGCTGGCTTGAGACCGGGCCAGTCCGCGATGACCCGTCCGCCCCGCAATGCACCGCCCACCAGCACGGCCACCGTGGCGGTGCCGTGGTCGGTGCCGTCGGTTCCGTTGATGCGCGCGGTTCGGCCGAACTCGGTGACGATCGCAACGACGGTCTCGCTCCACGCGTTCCCCATGGCTTTCTCGATTGCGGCTATCGCCTCGTCGAGCGCGCCGAGCAGCGTCGCCAGCTGTCCGCCCGTGGCGCCTTCGTTGATGTGCGTATCCCACCCGACGAAGCCCGCGGCACCCACGCGCGGACCATCGGGTTGCGCGAGATATTTCGCAGCCGCGCCCGCCGTATTGGCGACGTATTCACGCACGCGCGCCATGCTGGCTGGCACCGGTCCGCCTGCGGGCGGGCTCGGGTTCATTCCGCCGTCGCGCGCCAGGTTCACCAGGTCGCGACGCCCCTCGAGGGCGCGGGCAAGCTTGTCGTCGGTGTGACGGTAAAGATCGAGAAGGCGCATCTGAGTGTCGTCGCTCGCGGGCAGCAGTTGCTGCGGCACCCATGACATGACGGGAGCGGGCCCACGCACCACCAGCGGCGTCACCGGCCCGACGGCAAAGGCCCTGCTCCCTCTGGGGTCGACCCGTCCATCCGCCGCCAGTGACGAGAGCGCTCGATTGAGCCAGCCGCTGTCCGTGGGTGCAGGCTTGCCGAGTCCGCTTTCGAGAACGTCCTGGCCGTCGAAATGCGAGCGCTCGCGATAGGGAGTCGCGGTCGCATGAACGATGGTTGCTTGCTGCGCCCGGTAGAGCCGGTGAAGGTTCGGCATCGCCGGATTGAGGGCAAAGAGCGAGTCGAGCGGCAATGCCGGGGTCTTGCCGTCGAGCACGAGCGCCCGATCGCCGCGCAGGCGGACCCAGTCGGGATCGCCGGTTGGCGCAACCATGGCGAGCCCGTCGAGAGCGCCACGCAGCACGATGACCAGCAGGCGGGGATCGCGGCCCTCGGCCCGCGCCAGTTTCGGCGTGTAGGCCCAGGCGAACAGCGCACCTGAGCTGGCCAGCATGGCGCGCCGGGTGGGTCGATGCAGGAGTGCCATGTTCACCTCCGTTGAAATTCTGGCGACATGAACGCCAGCGTGAGCCCTTGTTGCCGGCTCTCGGCGCGGGCGACGGCCTGGCGCGTTGCGGCCGAAGCGAGCGGTCCGAGCGCGGTCTCGATCACCCCGTTGGGATCGACGCGCTCGGCAACGCGCTCGGCGAAATTGTTGGCGATGTCGAGCCGCTGTCCCATGGAGTCGATCCAGGCTCCTTCGTCGTCGGCAAAACCCTTAGGCGACGGCGGGCGCCACATCGGCTCGCCGAGGAAGGCCTGACCGCGCGCAAAGCGCTCGGGATCGCCGCGCAACCCGCTTGCGCGTATCATCGCCACCACCCACTCGCTCGGCCGCTTGAGTTTGGCCTGCGGCGGCGCCCAGGCCTCCGGCGCGGTTACCAGGCCCTTGGCGACCTCCTTGAGGTCGCCTTCGGTGTCGCGGAAGATCCGATCCAGCCGCTCGACCAAGGCCGGCGATGGTTCCTCGGCGACGAAATGGCGCGCCAGCTTGGTGGCGACGTGGGTCGCAGTGGCCGGATGCCGGGCGAGATCCCTGAGCACCGCGCGCCCCTGTTCGACGCCGGTATCGGCATAGGTCTTGTCCATGATCTGCTGAGGTCCGGGCTCGTGCAGGCGGCTGTTGAAAATGAACTCGGCGCCGTGCTCGGGATTGTCGTTGACCGAAATGAGCGTCCATCCCGTGAGCACCTTGGCGAAACGCAGGACGTCGTCCTGGCTGTAGCCGGTGCGCACACCGAGCGTGTGCAGCTCCAGAATCTCCCGCGCGAGATTTTCGTTGAGACCGCGGGTGCGATTGATGCCGGCCACCGAGTTGGGCCCAATGGAAATAAAATTGTCGAGGTAGACCAGCATCGCGGGGTGGCCCTCGACCGCGAGCAGCATGTCGGCATAGCGCCCGAGGATATGCGGCCTGATCGCTTCGCGTTCATAGCCACCCGCCATGTTCGGCACCCTTTGCGCGGACACGCAGAAATGGTTCGACCAGAACCAGGCGAGGCGTTCGGCAAAACCGATCTCGGCGGCGAGCGCGGCATCGAGCTTGGCCTTGATCTCTTTGAGAATGATCTGCCGTTCCGTGGGGGTGCCCTCGACGGCTGGCGGCGGCGCGGACTTGGCCGGGTCGGCGCCCTGAGCCGTCTCGTCGCGCATGGTCTGACCGTTGCCCGCGAGCCGCTCGGCCTCCTTCCGCTCGCGTTCTGCGACGATTTGCTGAGCGCGCCGCGCGGCGCGCGCTTCAAAACCGGCGCGTGAGGCCTGGGCGCTGGTCAGGAGTTGCGGGTCGTCGATGCGGCCGATTCCGGGACGCTCCAGCTCGGCGAGCAGCGCGCCGCGCGGATCGGATGCGATTGCCGCGATCGAGCCGTCACGAGGCCCCAGGCCGAACCGATGCAGGGCCAACGCGGCGTTTCGTCTGAAATCATCGGTCATGGCGCATCACCAATGGAATGTGGCTGCGGAGGCGGTGGCCCGGCGGGCGTTTGCGTGACACGACAACATCGCAGGCGGCCAGCATGACGCGATCCTAATCGAGGCCGGGAATCAACTCGCGGCCAGCCTTGAACTCGATCGTCGAGCCGGCGAAATCATCACTCACCGGCTCGATCCGGCCGCCCAAATGCTTGGCGAGAAACAGCTCTGCGACCGCGGTGAAGGAGCGGCGATTCTCGGGCCGCCGGAAGCCATGTCCCTCGTCCGAATAGTAGACGTAGGTCACCGGGATATTGCGCGCTTGCATGGCCGTCACGATTTGCTCGGATTCGGATGCCTTGACCCGCACGTCGTTGCCTCCTTGCCCGATCAGCAGCGGGCGCACGATCCTGTCGACACGATTGAGCGGCGAGCGCTCCTGCAGGAACTTGCGGCCGGCGTCGGTGGTGTAGTCGCCCATCCGCGTCTTCCAGATCGTCTGCCAGGGCTTCCAGTAATCCGGAATCGTCTCCATGAAAGTGATCAGATTGGAAATGCCGAACAGGTCGATCGCACAGGCGAACTTCTCCGGCGTGAACGTGGCGGCGACCAGCGCGGAGTAGCCGCCGTAGCTGCCGCCGTAGATGGCAATGCGCTTTTCGTCGGCGATGCCGCGGGCGACGGCCCAGTCGACCGCCTCGATCAGGTCGTCGTGCATCTTCCCGCCCCATTCGAGATTGGCGGCATTCACGAAGGCCTTGCCGAAGCCGGTCGAGCCCCGATAGTTGACGCTGAGCGCCGCATAACCGCGATCGGCGAGCCATTGATGCGTCGGGTAGAGACCCCAAACGTCACGCGCCCATGGGCCGCCGTGCACATAAAGCACCATTGGCAGCGGCTTGCCCCTTTGCCAGTCGCGTGGCCGTGACAGGTAGCTCACGAGCTGCAGGCCATCGCGGGTCCGCAGGACCAGCGGTTCCATCGGAACCAGAGGCGCGTTCTCCAGCGCCGGTCGCGCGCTGAACAGGAATCGCGCTCTCTTTTCGGCGCGGTTGTAGTGGAAGAACCGTCCAGGTGCGGAGTCGCGCTCGTAGTGGACCACCGCGTGACGCTTGTCGTCCGACAGACTGACAGCACGCAGGTCACCGTCGGAGAGCTTGGCCAGATAGACGAAATCGTCGGCATAGTCCCGATCGATCACGTGCCAGCTCCGGCGCGTGAACATCGAAGCTCCAGCAATCGGCCGGTAGGTCAGCGGCTCGAGCGTCATCTCCACGACATCGGCCTTCGCGTCCTCGGCAAGCACCCGCGTCGCGCCGGTCGTCATGTCCTGGGCGACGACGGCTGCCTTGTCGCGCCCTCGTGAATCGAGCCAGTAGAGCTCCCTGCCGTCGTCACTGAACTCGATCGGGCGCGTTGTCATGGCGTCCGTCGCCTCGACCCGCGCGAACGTTTCCCATTCGGCGCCGGCGCCGCGCTGGAGATACTCGTAGCCGCCATCATCGGTGGAGCGCACCGCGAAACGGACCCGGAAATTTGGATCGGTGAAAAAACCTGCGAAACGATCGTTTGCTTGAATGAGCGTGCTCGTGCCCGTCACAACGTTCACGCGGTAGATCTCAAAAAATCGCTTGTCACGCTGGTTATGGGCAATCAGCAACTCGTCGGGAAAATGATGCGAGGTCTGATGGATGTAGCTTCGCACCCCCGGCGCGGGTGTGAGCGCGAGGATGTCGCCGGTCTCGACGTCGACCCGATGGGTCTGCCAGTTCTCGTCGCCGCCCCGCTCCCGGAAGAACACCAGGTGGCGGCTGTTGTGCAGCCATTGGAGCCAGGGCCCCAGGTCGCGATCGGTCACCCGGGTAAACGGACGCGCATTCCCGATATCATCGATTTGGCCAACCCAGAGGTTCAGCACGCCGTCCATGGGTGCCAGGAAAGCGACGCGCTGCCCGTCCGGACTGATGCGCACGGCGGATTTTCCGGGATCGCCGAACAGAAACCGGCGTGGAATGAGCGCGCGGGCTCCATTTGATCCGCTGTTCTCTGGTCGGCCATTCGCACCCTGCGCCCGCGCGCCGCGATCGCCGCGCGCGTAACCACAAATGCCCGCTGCGGTGGCAACAAGAGCTTGCCGACGACTGAACTCAATTCGCACCATCGGCGAAACCTCCGTGAGCGCCGCTTGCAAGCTCGCGACAGCGCCGGCATCGCCCAATGACGTCGGCGAGAGAGCTTGGTTCGGGAGCGGTTCGGACGACCGCTTCGGCAGCGGTCGCCCGGCTGGGCGAACGTTACCAGCGATGCTACTGTTAGTAGCGCTACAGTCAGTAGCATATTAGGTGGCCGAAGACAAGGGTTTTCGACAGTTCCGTGATTCAAAAGCGGGCAGGGTGTTCGCCGCGGAAACGCGCCGCAATCCAACCTGAGCCCGAGTGATGAAAAGACGTTTCGAGCGGTCTCGGGATGCAGCGCCGTGGTCGGGGATGGGCCGCTTGAGCATCTCCCCGTTCCGTTGGGAGCGGGACTTGCGGCCAGCCTAGTATTGGGGGCCGAGCGCGATACGGCCGATCTTGCCGCTGTCGACGAACCCGATCCGCCATTCCGCCGAACCGTTGGCGAAATGCACCGTATACACGTCGCTGCCCAGCGGTGAGACCCCGCGGAAGGACATCGTGCGCAAAGCGCCGAGCTTCGCCAGTATCGCCTGGTGAAGCAGCAAATTCCGCCGCGTCTCTCCGGCCACTTCAGAGGTCATCTGATCGTAATTCAATTGCCCGTGCTTGAGTTCGTCGATGTATCGATGCAACGCGTCCTCGCTTCCGGCGGTTGGCATTCTGCGCATTGCCGTCGCTCGGTCCGGCTGGTCGCCCTCGTGGCGAGGACGCACGGCGAGGAAGCGCGTGCGCCGGCCGGGCCACACGATCTCGAGGCATGTCCCCGCCGCATCGGTGACGATCCAGGGGCGCGCCACGTAAGTGAGGATCGAGCCCGATCTGTCGGTGCCGATGATGCCATGGTGCGTGCGGTGCCCTTCGGCATCCACGCTGTAGAGGTGAATATCGGCCCCGGTGCCGTTGAACAGCAGCAACCTGATCGGCGCCCTGTCCCGCGAGGATTTCAACGTAGCCTCTTCCGCACAGGCCGCAACTCCGCCCGGGGTGTCATCGCCGTCGGGACGAAATGCGAGGTCTTCGATCGTGTCGTTCGCACCCATCAGGAGCCTGAATTCAGCAAAGCCATGGGCGAATTCGACGCCGTAAATGTCGTAGCCGCCGGGACCGACCCCGCGGAAAAAAACCGACTGCGCGGCGCCGAGTGCGGTCAACATGGTGTGAAGCTGCACCACCTGGCGGCCCATGTGATCGGCCAGCGGCGGGCTCATCCGGTCGTAGTCCGGCGCGCCGCGCTGCAGGTCTTCGATGCCTCGGAGCACCGCCTCCCTGCTGCCCGGCGCGGGCGACTGCTCGCGAAAGCGATCAGGGGCCGCCGCGATCTGCCGTACGAACATGCTCTCGACTGCAGCTGCCCGGGTCTCGTCGACGCGCACTGACGGCCATTTCTGGCCATACTGGTGAAGCACCAGCGTCGTTCCTTGACCATCATTGACGAAGGCCATGCGGAGGGCGGCAGATCCGTAAATGTATTCGCCATTCCCCGCCGGCCGCAGCGGCAGCGTGCGCTGTCCGGTGAGCTGGGCGAACAGCCGGCCGCCGGCCCGTGTGACGGTAAAGACGGCTCTCGGATTCAACTGATAATAGCCGACATAATCATCGAGGCGCTGCACGTCGGCCGCGCCCTCGTTTCGCCCCGCAGAAGGCAGTGCCTGCGCATCGGCCCCAGGCGCGCGCGGCGGCGGCGACTCGGCCAGCGCGATCGCGCCCGAGAGTGGCTGCGCCGTCGAGGTGCTGCGCGCGATCGTGGCGGCGGAAACCGCGATCAGGGGGAGGAGCATGATTGCGACCAACACGCGCGGTCGCCAGCCCACCCTTGCCGGCACCGTGCTCGTACCCAGGATGCGTTCCACCCGCCGGCGCACGGTACAAGGTCGTGCCATGGCGAGCCCCTCCGGGGCCGGATGCAGGTTGCTGGCGACGTCCAGAAGAATGCCCGCGTAGGAGGGTCGATCGTTCAGAACCTCGATCGCCGCGTCGTCGCTGATGACTTCCGCCAGATTGGCCAGCCGCGTGAGCTGCCACCATGCGAACGGGCTGAACCAGAATACGGCGCGGTTGAGAACAGCCAGCAGCAGCACATAGAAATCGCCGTGCGCGACGTGCGCGCCTTCGTGCGACAGTACCGCCTGGCGCTTTGCCGAGCTCCATTCGAAGCATTCGGGGGGCAGCAGGACGGTCGACCCGAACGTCACCGGCACGGCGATGGCGTCGCTCACGCGCACGTCCGCGCCGGCCGCCCAGGCGTCGCGGACCGGCCGCGCTCTGCAGGCGAGCCGCCAGGTCAACGCCAGGCCGGTGAGCAGCCTGAGCAACAATACACCGGCAACGACGAGGTAGATGCCCGTTGCCAGCTCCCGGTAATCGATCGCACCGGTCATCGGTTCTGAATCGCGATGAATGATGCTTGGCTGCGAGGACGGGGACGGTGCCGCGGCGGACTGTGTCGGCCAAGCACGCACCGCCTCCAACGAGCGGATCGCCTCGAACGGAAGGCTCGGGGCCGCCGATACGATTCTCGCCAACTGTGCCGGTGGCGCAGGGGCCGGGATTGTCACCGTCACCCAGCGCATCAGCAGCGGCATCGACAGCGAGGCCAGCAGCACGACCGTCCACGCCGTCATCTGCACGTGCGGATTCCGTACGCGAAAAAGCTTGAGACCGAGCCACACGATGCCGCCGAGCGCGAGCAACCGCAGCGCCGATTCGAGCAGCAGCCCCAACATCACTTCTTTCCTCGCTTTGCCTCCGCGATCTTGTCCGCGAGCATCCGCAACTGCCGTTGGTCGAGCATCGCGCTGTCCACCATGCCGACCAGGACCTCGTCGACCGAACCGTTGCAGAACCAGTCCACGATGCGTTGTACGGCCTTGGCGGCGACCCGTCCGCGCGGTTGCGTCGCGTGGTACACATAGGTGCGCCCGTCGACCGTGTGGCCGACGTAACCCTTGTCTTCCAACCGCCGCAGCACGGTGCGAACCGTCGATTCCTTGAGGCGGCGGTCCAACTGTTCGCGCACCGATTCGGCCGTGACCTTGCCGTCGGCCCAGACCAACTGCATCACCTCACGCTCGAGGTCGCCTAGATCCGGCAGATTCTCATCCATGACGTGTCGCCCGGTTAGATAGGGTTGCAGTAGCGCTACAACGTGTAGCAGAAACGCCAGCGGTCTGCAAACCCGCCGGGCTCGCTGGAGGGTCGCGGCCGCATCCACTCGGTCACCGCGCGCAAGGCGGCTTGCGTCCGCCCTGCGCGCTGGATCGACGATGGCGGAATACGCTTCGCTATTCCGCCCTACGCGCTGTATCGGAACGTGCCCTTGCCAGCATAGGTCGATGAGCAAGAGTAGGGCGGGTTAGCCGAAGGCGTAACCCGCCGCCCGACCGACGAATGGCGGAGCGGCCTGACCGGGGCGTCCAGGGCTGGTCGAGAGCGTGTATACTGCAAATAGAAAAGCATTTGCTTCGTCCAAACCGCACCTGACCCGAACGTGGGCGGGCGGGCAATCTGGATCCCATCAGTTGCGCCAGGACACCTCCCACGCAGTGGTTCGCCCGCCCGTTGCATGGATAATCGCGCTGGTCGCGGGCGTGGCAGCTGACTGGCTCTATCCCTTGCGATTTGTTCCGGCATCGGTTCCAGGTGCCTGGGTCGGCGGGGCCATTTTCACGCTCGCCTTCGCGCTCGCGATCTGGGCGATCGTCACGATCCGCAAGGCAGGCACGCAGGTCGAGACCTACAAACCGACGACGGCGATCGTCGTGAACGGACCCTACCGCTTCACGCGCAACCCTATTTATCTCGGCATGGTCCTTGGCCTGATCGGCCTCGCCATCGCCTTCGACAGTTTGTGGCTCCTTGCCGCGCTGGTGCTGTTCTGTCTCGTCATCCGTTACGGCGTGGTCGCCCGCGAGGAAGCCTATCTCGAGCGCAAGTTCGGCGACGTCTATCTCGGCTATAAGTCCCGCGTCCGCCGTTGGCTGTGACCACGCACGCGCCCGATTGGATCGAGATGTGCCTTCACGTAGTCGCCCGTGGGTGAAAACCAGCACGCGTAGGGCGGGTTAGCCGCAGGCGTAACCCGCCGCCCGACCGACGAATGACGGAATGCGCCACAGCGCGTCACGCGTCACCCGCGGGCTTGACCCGCGGGTCTATCACCATCGTAAGAGTATTGGGGCGTAACCCGCCGCGACCGGCGAAATACGCCGCGGCTGTCGTAATCGCGGCCGCCGTCACCTGTTGAGATTGTAGCGGATGTACTCGTCGCGATTGGTGGGATTGTTCCCCAGCCCGCCGTTCAGCGGGAAGGACTGATTCAACTGATTGATCCGCTCGCTGGGGTTGTTGACGGGCGGCGGAATGTAAACACCCGCCGACGGCTGTTGCAGCGACAGCGAGGGTGTGCGTTGAACTGGCGGGATGTAAGCACCGCTGCTGCCTCGCGTGGTGAAACGGGGGCGTTGCGCGCGCTTGGTTGCCTGCTCCTGCTCCGGCTCCTGTGCCTGCTCCTCACGGCGAGCGGGGCGGCGCGGGCATTCCATGCCCTGCATGATGATCGGCGTTCCATCGCACGCCGTGGTCACAGTCGACGTACGCGCGGCGCTATGTTTCTTGGGGCGGGCCGACGCGGTCGCATCCATCCCAAGGACAAGGATGGCCAGGGCGAGGATCACCATTCGGGTCGGCATGCTCATGCTCGTATAGATAAGCACGTTCCACGGCCACCCGCCACTGGCACGGGTCGGCAGCAACGTTTTTTTGTTCACGGCAATCGCCGACATGTAGAGCCGGCTTAGGGCGGTTAGCCGAAGGCGTAACCCGCCGCCCGGCCGACGAATGGCGGAATGCGCCACGGCGCGTCCTCAAGGGCGTCTCACGCCCGTCTTCGCGGGGCCATGGACGCGCGCGTGAACGCGCGTGTGGTTATTTCGACCTACGCGCTATTCCTGGAACCCGGGCGGATAATTCAACCATTTTGAACGAGTGATTTCGCGGCGCGCGCAGCCGCTTCGGCGTAGCCACGATCGCCGTGAATG
Source organism: uncultured Alphaproteobacteria bacterium (assembly GCA_963739385.1). Taxonomy (GTDB): domain Bacteria; phylum Pseudomonadota; class Alphaproteobacteria; order Rhizobiales; family Xanthobacteraceae; genus VAZQ01. Next base: position 301,349 of record CAVUAI010000053.1, on the reverse strand, counting down.
AGCATAAGTACCATCGCGCCTTCCATGAGGAGCATGACTTCTCGTGCGCGATCGCATGGCGACGAAATACGAGCGGCGGCGAGAGCGTCCGCAAGCCATTTCTCCACTGCTGTCTTATGCTGGCGTGCGATGGCGCGGGCGGGGTGGCCGCGCAGATCGGCGAGCTCCACCACAACACGCGTGAAGCCGCCGCCCGACCATCTCGGCTTCGCCGCCCAATCCGCAAGCTCGGCGAAGAAAGAATCGATCAGTTCGTCGCATTTTGTGGGTCGACGGAAGCGTCGCAGTCTTTCGAGGGCCAATTCGCTGGAATGCACGAGCGCCGCCGCGATGAGATCATCCTTGCTGCGGAAATGCTGGTAGAGCGCCCTCTTGGTAATATCTGCGCGCGCTGCGATGTCGTCCATTGAAACTCTCAGGAAACCTTGACGCCAGAACAGTCCGTAAGCAGCGTCCAGAATACATTGTCTTGTCTGCGTCCGCGATCGTCTCATGCGTTTGGCCTCGCCCCGCGGGTATACCGATGAGTGAATTTACATTTGAGTTGCACCACGGTCAGGTGGCTTCAGCGGTCGATAGCACGAAACGGATCGCGCTCAGGATCAGCCGGGCCATGTTCGAGAAACTGACGCTGAAGTCGATTGATGCCCGCGCCGTCTTGGTACCCCTGCGGCGGCCGGTCGTCTCCAAGGTCGGCCTGTTCAAGGACTGGCCCTTGATCCTGATAGACCTCTATACCCAGGAGGGCATCGTCGGACGGAGCTATCTTGAGCCGTATCTCAAGAACGCGGCGCGCTACGTCGTTCCGGCTATCCATGACTTGGCCACTGCGCAGCTTGGAAAATCGCTCGCGCCGCTGGACAACTTCCAGAACAATCGGCGTTCATTAAATCTGATCGGTTATGAAGGTATCGCAATGATCGCCGTGTCGGGCCTCGATATGGCGATTTGGGATGCACTGGCAAAAGCTGCCGGGATGCCGCTTGCAGTTCTGCTCGGCGGAACGCTTGGCCCAGTGCCCGCATACAATAGCAACGGTCTTTGGCTGACTGACGTCGACACGCTGGCGCAAGAAGCTGCAGACTTGGTGGCCGAGGGCGGATTCAAGGGGCTCAAGCTCCGATTGGGACGAGAACGCCTGGCAGACGATCTTGCAGCGATCCGGGAGGTTCGCAAAGGCGCCGGCGACGACATCAAGCTCATGGTCGACTTCAACCAGGGGCTGGCGCTCGGCACCGCGCTGGAACGTTGCCATGCCCTCGACGACCAGGGCCTTTATTGGTTCGAGGAGCCCATCGTCTACGACAACCTGTCAGGCTACGTCCAGCTGACCCGCGAGCTTGCGACGGCGGTGCAACTCGGGGAGAACTTTTACGGACCTCGCGATTTGTACGAAGCGGTCCGGGCAGGCGCAGGTGATTACATGATGCCGGACCTGATGCGAATTGGCGGAGTGAGTGGCTGGCTGCGAGCCGCGCCTATTGCGGCGGCGGCCGGTATCCAGGTTTCAACACATTTATATCCAGAGGCGGCAGCGCATTTGATGCGTGTGACCGAAACGGCTCATTGGTTGGAGTGGCAGGATTGGGCCGATCCGATTTTGAGGAAGCCGTTTGCTGTCAATGACAGCCATCTTGAGATTCCGGATCTTCCGGGTATTGGCATCGAATGGGACGAAGATGCGATAGAGCGCTATCGCTACGAACTCTAGCCACAGCGTACGTCAAAATCGGGCGGAACGTGGAATCTGCGGCCGGAGGCGGAGGGCGGCCAGGTCCGTTTCGGGTCAAACCGGGAAGAACTCAGCCTGAGCATATCTTGTCCGGGTTGCCCGCGACCGCGGACATGTCGACCTGCACCCTGGCCGCCTGCCCGGACTGCGCGCGCCGTATCTCGACCAGTTGTTCTTGTCCGTCTGTATCCCGCAGGCGAAGCAAGTCATCGCGCCGTTTCGCGATGATGAGCATGTGTCCGGAAACACTGACTGGCCGACACGAATCAATGGTATGATTGGTGCTTCGCCAACTCCTAGGAGGAAACACCGATGGAAGACCAACAGATCGGCTGGATCGCAGCCATCATCATTGGCGGAATCGCCGGCTGGCTCGCCGAGCAGTTCATGAAGAGCCAGATGGGACTTCTGATGAACATCGTGCTCGGCATCGTCGGGGCTGCTGTCGCTGGTTGGCTGTTCGGCCTGCTCGGTATCAATTTCGGCGGCTGGATCGGCTATCTGATTGCCGGCTTTATCGGAGCCTGCATCCTGATCGCGATCGGCCGCGCGTTCCAAGGCCGGACATGAGGCGTTAGCTTAACGCGGAGACACGATCTCTCCGTTGTCATGCCCGCGAAGGCGGGCATCCAGTAACCGGTGTACGAGGTGATTGCGGCCGAAACGATGTCCTAAACCTGGTCCGGCGATTACTGGATCGTCCGCTTTCGCGGACGATGACAACCGAGAATTCCTCACGCGGAGACGCAATCTCTCCGTTGTCATGCCCGCGAAGGCGGGCATCCAGTAACCCGTGCACGAGGTGATTGCGGCCGAAACGATGTTCTAAACCTGGTCCGGCGATTACTGGATCGTCCGCCTTCGCGGACGATGACAACCGAGAGATTCCTCGCGCCGCGGCAAGAAGGCAGCGGTTGACCTTGCGCGAGCCCGCCGTCCAGGCGTTGAGGATCACGCAATCGCCTTGCACGCTGTCTTCTAACGATCGCTTGTGATCTTGCAGCCTAAGGCCGTTGTCCTGCTGACAGTCGATCAAACCCGCCGCCGGCTCTTGGCGAACGCGGCCATCGCAAGCCCGCGATTGCCTCGTAGCTCATGCCTTGCCATTTCAGGTTTGCCAGCCAGGCTGGCCGTCCGGTAACCGGTGTCCTGCTGGTCAGTCGGCGCACCAGACGCCACGGTGCCCGCACCATCAGCCAGACGCGCCGGATACGTTCCAGCCGCGCCTGATGGTCGTTAAGACGATATTCGATCTGCTCCACTTGGGCAGCAAGTTGCAGTATGCGCCTGTCGACCTGCTGCATGGTGGCAGATCCCTGCTTTATGTACCTCTCGATCATTGCGAGGCGATGGTCGAGGGAAGCATGATAGTCGAGGGAAGCATATTGAGATCGCGACACTGAGTTGTCACGAGGCGGCGGCTGCAATTGCATTGTCATGTTTCCTTGCGGGTCGAAGCTCAACGCGCCCCGCGAGAGGTTGCATACTAGCGGAAATTTATGGCGGCATCCCGGCAAACGATCCGAAAAAAACATGGCTCATATGAGAAATCGGAAACCGGCGGTAACTGATTCTTAACAATGGTGCCAGACTACTCCGTGCACTTGTGCGCTTCCGGACCCTGAGAGCGCGACCGCAACGTCGGTTGGTACGAGTCCGTGGGCAGCACTGACTCGCGTTGCGGCTTCCGGGTCTCTGTCTACTGGGCATACCCTCTCCCGGGAAAACGCTACGCCCCAAAAGGACCACTGCTGCCAGGCGACGGTGGTTCGACAACAATCGTCGGCTTTCGCCAGCGGGTTCTGAGACCATCCGGGGATGAGGCTGACACGTCCAGAAGTCTGATTGTTAGGAGGCGTGACTGGCGGCCCAGGTCTACTCGCGTCTGATCCGCTTCCCCGCGGCGTGGGGCCGCTCTTTCGGCCCTTCGCCATACGCCAGATACCAGGGATTCTGTGCGCATGATCCGCCGGTGCCGGGACCCGCCGTCATCATGCATTGCTCGAATGACGTGAAGGCACAAGTCGTGCCGACCCAGGGATAGCTGACACACCAGGGGCGGTAGACCTCGGCGACGCTCCGACGCGCATCGATCGCGGCAAGAGCTGCGATCGCAAGGAGCGTGAGAGCTGCGCGGATCATGATCATAGCGATCCTCCCAATATTGGCGCTGCCCGATTGAACGGCTCTCGTTTAACCTCGCGAGTACAGGATGCCAGCTTATTCGACACTCATCGGCGGGGCGAGAAATCTCGACATGGTCGAGTGACTGACCCGTAGGCCGACCTGCGCGATGAACCGAAACGATGATCGCATCGCTTCCAGCGATCCGGGGCTATGCGTGAGAACGGCTGTAGCGGATGAATACAGCAAAATTGAAAAAGAGATGGCAATCGCGGGCGCGCAGGAGGTGGATCAATTCAATACTCAAGCCTCACCTGGTGGGTTCTCGTTGACGCGGACACGCGTTCGGAGAGCTGGCCGCCGGGGAGATGGCATCGAACGGGTTTCATACGTCGATCATCGAGGACTGCAGCAGCGTCCGGCATGCTCTTGGCGTAGGAGGAATCCAGTCATGAGAGTTTGGTCAGTCATCGGTCTGCTATTCACCGCCGCGATCGTCGCGACAATCCCGGTCTCACCGCAAATGACGCCGCGCGGCTTAGAGCTGAGTGTCGATCAGGCGCAGGCCAAAACTCACGGGCGCTACCGGCGAGTTACCCGACGTGCGTACTACCGCGGCTACTACGGTGCTCCCGGCTATTCCTACGGCGGCTACCAGCCGATCGGCGGTGGCGGCGGCCAATGGTACCCGTGGTAGTTTGAGCTGGCTCCAGGAAATATAAGCCGGAGGAACCTGTACGATTCCCTCCGTGCCGGAAGACCTCCGAAGGCCGCGCTGAACGCCTTCCCGCAGTTCCCCCGTCCCGCCGCACGGCATCGACCTGCACGACCTCCACGGTCCGGGAGTCGGACCGGACCCGATGCAAAAAATGTACTCTGACCCCAATTTCCTCGCTTACGGGATCAGCTGCTGCCGCCCGTCTTTGGTCACTGCCAACCCGTGCCCCCACAACTGAACATAGCTGCCTTCAGAATCGCCCGCGAGCGCGAGGCCCCCGCCGTGTTTGGTCGTGGCGAGTTTCACCGAAGGCCGCCCGTCCTCGTCGATCAACCGAAGTATTGCCGTTCCTCCTGACGGCGGCGCAGCGGCTGGATCCGGTGGATGCACCATGATGCTGGCTCGCACTCGTCCTTCGTCGTCGATGATCTCAAGCGAGCGGCCGCGAAGCACCGATCCCTGCATGTTCGTCCAGACCCGGACGCCCCCCGGGCCGATGTGCATTCGGGTCTGCGCCAGCAGAAACACCAGCAGCCCGAGATTGATGGCGGTGAGAACGAGAAGCAGTCGCTGACCCCTCATGAACTCTTTCCTCCGCAGCGGATCTTTCACCTGCGTCGCGGTGCCGCGCTATGCCGCGCCCGCATATTGGTGAATCTGTGACTACATGCCAACTACGCTATTGACTACGTATCGCGTCCATGCCATATGTGAGCCATCCTCGCTCATGAGGGGCGTCTCCGGAGACGATCCTGACGGCGGAGCGGGGAGTGGCGTCGACCGCGGCTCGTAACCGCGGATACGGGACGCCCGGGGCCGCGGCCGGGCACGTTTGCCCGGCGGCGTCGAGCCTTCGCACCGGATCCGGCAGCAATGCCGGAGACGGAAGCGGTCCCTGGGCCGACAACGCCACGGTGGAGCGCCGAGAGGCGGCGTCCCGGTTGCGCGGGACGGCCCATGCCTCGCAAGCGTGGCGTCGCGCCCTACGAGCGCGACCATTCAAGGCTGGCGCCTCCCGGCGCTCCGCCCACCCCTCGCGGGGTCGGCAACAACAAGGAACGAAATCATCCGCGCGCGCACACGCGCCGCGGAAACGAAAGGTGCTGGTGAAAGGGAAGTGAGATGAAAGTGGAAATAGAAAGTGCAGGGATACGCAAACCGGTGACGTCGCAGCGAAGTCGCGCCGGCCCGGATATGACGCCATGATGTGTCGCGCCGCGATCTGTCGCGGCGTGATGTGTGGCGGCATGATGACGCGCGGCGCAGGTCGGGCACGTCTGCGTCCCGCTGCGTAGATTAAGGCACGTCAACGTCATGCTGCTTGCGGCGTCACGTCCGTTTAATGACGGACGGGCGCGAGGGATTTCCATTTGGCGCACGATGGACTACCTGTTGTACGTGCGCCGGACCGAACCGGGACCGATATGAGCGAACCGTCATTTCGCCGCGACTGGCTGTCCAGGCCGATCTTCCGATGGGCGCGGCACGTATTGCCGAGCCTGTCGGAGACCGAGCGCGAGGCGATCGAGGCCGGCGACGTCTGGTGGGACGCCGACCTGTTCAGCGGCAAGCCCGACTGGACCAAGCTCCTGGCGGTGCCGCCGGCGCGGCTGACGCCCGAGGAGCGCGCGTTTCTCGACGGCCCGGTCAACGAGCTCTGCCGCATGCTCGACGACTGGCGCATCAACTGGGATCTGCGCGACCTGCCACCAGAGGTGTGGGATTTTCTCAAGGCGCACAAATTCTTCGCCATGATCATCCCGAAGAACTATGGCGGGCTCGGCTTTTCCGCCTACGCGCATTCGGAGGTCATCCGCAAGCTCTCGACCCGCTCGATCTGCGGCGCGGTCACCGCCATGGTGCCGAACTCGCTCGGCCCCGGCGAGCTGCTGCATCAGTTCGGCACCAAGGCGCAGCAGGACTACTGGCTGCCGCGGCTCGCCGCGGCCAAGGAGATTCCCTGCTTCGGGCTCACCAGCCCGGAGGCCGGCTCCGATGCCGCCGCCATGACCGATTCCGGCGTGGTCTGCCGCGGCACCTGGCAGGGCCGCGAGGTGCTCGGCATCCGCCTCAACTGGCACAAGCGCTACATCACGCTCTGCCCGATCGCGACCGTGATCGGGCTCGCCTTCAAGCTCTACGATCCCGATCATCTCATCGGTGATCGCGACGAGATCGGCATTACGGTTGCGCTGGTGCCGACCGACCTGCCCGGCGTCGAGATCGGCCGCCGCCATCTGCCGGCGCTGCAGATGTTTCAGAACGGCCCGACCTGGGGCCGCGACGTCTTCGTTCCGATCGACAATGTCATCGGCGGTGTCGCGCAGGCCGGCAAGGGCTGGAAGATGCTGATGAGCGCGCTCGCCGCCGGGCGCGGCATCTCGCTGCCGTCGCTGTCGGCGGCGGGCGCCGCCTTCGTCGCCCATACCACCGGCGCCTACGCGCGCATCCGCGAGCAGTTCCACGTTCCCATCGGCCGCTTCGAGGCCATCCAGGAGCGCCTCGGCCGCATGGCCGCGACCGCCTATCTGCTCGACGCGGCGCGGCGGCTCACCTGCGCCGGCATCGATCACGGCCACAAGCCGGCGGTGGTCACCGCCATCATGAAAGAGCAGGCGACCGAACGCCTGCGCATCGTCGTCAACGACGCCATGGACGTGCACGGCGGCAAGGGCGTGCAGGAAGGCCCGCTCAATTACCTCGGCAGCATGTATCGCGCCGTTCCCATCGGCATCACGGTCGAGGGCGCCAATATCGTCACCCGCAGCCTCATCCAGTTCGGGCAGGGCGCGATCCGCAGCCATCCCTACCTGCTCAAGGAAATGACCGCGCTCGAGGATCCCGATCCCGAGCGCGGCCTCGAGCAGTTCGACCGCGCGTTCTGGGGCCATGTCGGGCACAGCGTGCTCAACGCGTTGCGCGCCTGGGGCGATGCCTGGACCGGCGGCCTGTTCGCGCCGGCGCCCGACGCCGGAGAGGCGAGCCGCTTCTACAAGCCGCTGTCGCGCTATGCCTCGGCCTTCGCGCTCGCCGTCGACGTGGCGCTGCTCACGCTCGGCGGCGGGCTCAAGCGCCAGGAGATGGTGTCGGCGCGCTTCGGCGACATTCTCTCCGAGCTTTATCTGCTCTCGAGCGCGCTCAAGCGCTGGCAGGACGAAGGCCGGCAGAAGGCCGACCTGCCGCTGCTGGAATGGTGCCTGGAAAGCGGCTTCGCCACCATCGAGGCGCGCTTCGACGAGATCTTCGCGAATTTTCCCAACCGGCCGGCGGCGTGGATGCTGCGCTTTTTACTGTTGCCGCTCGGTCCGCGCCGCCGCGGTCCGCCCGACCGGCTCACCCAGGCCTGCGCCGAAATTCTGCTGGCGCCGTCCGACACGCGCGACCGGCTGACCGTCGATATCTTCCATGGCGGCGGCGACAACGGGGTCACCCGCCTCGAGCGCGCCTTCGAGCTCGTGGTCGCGACCCAGCCGGTGCGCGATCGCATGCGCAAGGTGCACGTGCGCGACGCCGACCAGGCGCTGCGGCAGGGCCTGATCAGCGAAGCGGACGCCGCGCGGCTGCACGCCGCCGCCGAGGCGGTGACCGCGGCCTGCGCGGTCGATGATTTCGCGCCCGAGGCATTGTCGCCCCGGCAGGCCGCCGACTCCGTTCCCCTGCAATGGAGCGAGCCCGAGCGGCAGGCTCAATCCGCTCCCTCCCCCCTCGCGAGCCGGGGAGGCGGCTGATGCGCCTGCGCTCCCTTCGCGGCAAAAATCTCTTGCCGCCCATCGAGCGGCAAACTCGGTGTGCTCCCTCCCCCAGCCGAAGTCGGATATATCCGACTTCGGCCGCACTAAGTGCCGAACTCGGGTAAACCCGAGTTCGGGTGGGGGAGGGCTGGGGAGGGGGGTCAGCAGTTATTACGCGAGCAGCGTCCGCCAACCACTACCCCCACCCCCAACCCCTCCCCATCGCAAGTCGGGCTTGCCCGACTGCGCGTTTAAACGCGAAACCCGGGCAGGCCCGGGTTTCGTGGGGAGGGGAGCGCACCAATTGCGGGGCACCTTTTTTGGATCCTCGCTACGCCATATGCCGCAGATGGAGCCACGCGTTCGGCGATGCCGCATTTGCCCTCTCCCCTCGCGGGAGAGGGCAACTCAGTGGTTCAGCGCAGATGAAGGGGTGAGGGGGCTGCTGCGTCTCGCTCTGCCGCTGCATCAATCTCTTGCTTCACATCGAGCGACAAATTCGGTGTGCTCCCTCCCCCCTTGTGGGGGAGGGCTGGGGAGGGGGGTCGCAGTTGTTGCGCGAGCAGCGTCCGCCAACCACTGACCCCCACCCCCAACCCCTCCCCATCGCAAGTCGGGCTTGCCCGACTTGCGCGTTTAAACGCGAAACCCGGGCAAGCCCGGGTTTCGTGGGGAGGGGAGCACACCGCCCGTGCGGCACGCGGTTAGCCTCGACCGCAACAGAACGCGATACAGGAGACGTGTCATCGCCCACGATGTCGCGACCGACGGCCGCGCAATAGCCGGCCGTCCGGTTTACATCACCGACGGCAGCCGCACGCCGTTCATCCGCGCGCGCGGGCGGCCCGGCCCGTTCACGCCGGTCGACCTCGCGGTCGCCTGCGGGCGGCCGCTGCTGCTGCGCCAGCCGTTCGCGCCCGATGCCTTCGACCAGGTCATCCTCGGCTGCGTCAACGTCCTCGCCGACGAGATGAACCCGGCGCGGGTCGCGGCGCTGCGCATGGGCATGGGCGACGCGATGACCGCGTTCACGGTGCAGATCAACTGCGGCTCCGGCATGCAGTCGATCGATACCGCCTACCAGTACATCCGCGAAGGGCAGTCCGATCTCATCCTGGCGGGCGGCGCCGAGGCGCTGAGCCAGGCGCCGCTCATCTTCCGCAAGAGCGCGGTCGAATGGTACGCGCGCCTGTTCGGCGCGCGCGACATCTGGTCCCGCCTGGTGGCGCTGACGGGATTTCGTCCCTCGTTCCTCAAGCCGGTGCTGGGGCTCGAGCGCGGCCTCACCGATCCGGTGGTCGAGCTCAACATGGGACAGACCGCCGAGATCCTTGCGCACCTCTTTCACATCTCGCGGCGCGAGGCCGATCAATACGCGGTCGAGAGCCAGCACCGCCTCGCGCGCGCGCAGAAGGAGAAATGGTTCGACGGCGAGATCGAGCCCGCCTTCAGCCGCGGCGGCAAGGTCTACGACCACGACGACGGCGTGCGGCCGGACAGCACGGTCGAGGCGCTCGCCAAGCTCAAGCCGGCGTTCGAGCCGCCGTGGGGCGAGGTGACGGCGGGCAACAGCTCGCAGATCACCGACGGCGCATCGTGGGTCATCCTCGCGTCCGAGACCGCGGTCAAGCGCCATGGCCTCACGCCGCGCGCGGTGATCGTGGACAGCCAATGGTCGGCGCTCGATCCCTCGATCATGGGGCTCGGCCCGGTGCTGTGCGCGACCGCGATCCTGCGCCGGCACAAGCTCACGCTCGGCGACATCGGGCTGTGGGAGCTCAACGAGGCCTTCGCGGCGCAGGTGCTGGCCTGCCTCGCGGCCTGGCAGGACGACACCTTCTGCCGCGAGATCCTCGGCCTCGACGGCGCGGCCGGCGCCATTCCGCGCGACAAGCTCAATGTCGACGGCGGCGCCATCGGGATCGGCCATCCGGTCGGCGCCAGCGGCAACCGCATCGTGCTGCATCTGGTCAACGCCATGAAGCGGCTCGGCATCAAGCAGGGGATCGCCACCGAATGCATCGGCGGCGGCCAGGGCGGCGCCATGCTGATCGAGGCGGTGTAGATGGTGTCCGTTGCAACAAGACCAACGCGAGCGACACACTCGGTGTGCTCCCCTCCCCAGCCGAAGTCGGATTTATTCGACTCCGCTCACTTTGGATCGCGACTCCGAGTTCTTGTGGGGAGGGGACAGAGGGTGGGAGCGGCAAATTCGGTGTGCTCCCCTCCCCCTTGTGGGGAGGGGTTGGGGGTGGGGGTGGTTGTAAGGAACGATGACATGTCCGCAGCGGACAAGCCCCGAGTCTGGGCGAAACGTGATCGCACGATCATGCCACCCCAGCGTCGTCTTGCTCGGGCGATGCGCGCTGTTCCGACGGAAGCCGAGCGGAAGCTGTGGTGGCACCTGCGCCACCGAATTTCGACGCCGGGCACCCATTTCCGTCGGCAGGTTAGAATTGGCCGCTACATCGCTGATTTTGTCTGTCACGCGAAGCGCATCATCATCGAGGTCGATGGAGGCCAGCACGGCAGTTCGGCAGCCGACGAACAGCGCACGAAGGTTCTCGAAGCGAACGGCTACCGCGTGCTGCGATATTGGAACAACGACGTGTTGTCGAACATCGATGGCGTGCTCGACGACATTCTGAGTGAACTCGCGACGACCCCCACCCCCAACCCCTCCCCACCGAAGGGGGAGTGCCCGATTGCGCACTCGAAGCGAAGTGGCGAGCGGGTACGCCCCTGGCGCGGAAAGCAAGCAAGCGGTTCTCACGCGCGCGGGTGTGCGCCGCGCCCAACGTGGTGCGCGTAGATGGGAAAGGTCTGGAACCTGCTGGCGCCGCGTAATATGGAGCTTGGGCCGTTCGACGCGCCCGAGCGCGTGGTGGCGAGCGCGGAGTGGCGAAACTGGAAGGTCGCGCGCGACGACAACGGCATCGCCTGGCTGCTGCTCGACAAGGCGGGAGGCAGCGCCAACACGCTGTCGGAAGACGTGCTCGCCGAGCTCAACTACGTGCTCGCAAGCTTCGAACGGGATTTGCCCAAGGGCGTGGTGCTGCGCTCCGCCAAGCCGGGCGGCTTCATCGCCGGCGCCGACATCGGGGAATTCCGCGGCATGACCGATGCCGCCGCGGTCGAGACGCGCCTGACCAAGGCGAATGCGATCGTCGACCGGCTCGATCATCTCGCGGTTCCGACCGTGGCCGTGATCCACGGCTATTGCCTGGGCGGCGGGCTCGAGATTGCGCTCGCCTGCGACTACCGCATCGCGGTCGACGATGCGCGCCTCGGCTTTCCCGAGGTGATGCTCGGCCTGCATCCCGGCCTCGGCGGCACCGTGCGCCTGCCGCGCCTGATCAATCCGCTCGAAGCCATGACCATGATGCTGACCGGCCGCAACGTGCATGCGCGTCGGGCGAAATCGCTCGGCCTGGTCGACGCCGTGGTGCCGGAGCGGCACGTGAAGGCGGCCGCCACCGCGGCGGTAACGGGAAAATTGAAGACCCGGCGCGGCGGCGTTCTCATCGATGCCATCAACAGCACCTATGGCCGCAAGCTCGCCGCCTGGCGCATGCGAACGGAAACCGAGAAGAAAGCGCCGGCCGCGCATTATCCCGCGCCGCTCGCGCTGATCGATCTGTGGGAGACCCACGGCGGCAATCCGCAGGACATGCAGAAGGCGGAGATCGCGTCGTTCGCGCGCCTCCTCGTCACCGATACCTCGCGCAATCTGGTGCGCGTGTTCTTCCTGCGCGAGAAGCTCAAGGGCCTGGCGGACGGCGAATGGACGGGCCGCCACGTGCACGTCATCGGCGCCGGCGCGATGGGCGGCGACATCGCGGCGTGGTGCGCCTGGCACGGCTTTACCGTGACCTTGGCCGACATGCAGGCCGAGCCGCTCGCCAAGGCGGTCGCGCGCGCCGCCGACCTGTTCGGCAAGATCGGCCACAAGAGCATCGAGACCCGCAACGCGCTCGACCGGCTCATTCCCGATCTCACCGGCGAGGGCGTGCGGTCCGCCGACCTCGTCATCGAGGCGGTGCCGGAGACGCTCGAGCTCAAGCGCAAGGTCTATGCCGCGACCGAACCGAAGATGCGCCCGGGCGCCATTCTCGCGACCAACACGTCGAGCATTCCGCTGCAGGAGCTGCGCGTCGGATTGCAGCGGCCCGATCATCTCGTCGGTCTGCACTTCTTCAATCCGGTGTCGCGCATGCAGCTGGTCGAGGTGGTGAGCCAGGACCAGGTCTCGCCCGAGGTACTTTCTCGGGCGCGCGCCTTCGTCGGCCGCATCGACCGGCTGCCGGCGCCGGTCAAGAGCGCGCCGGGATTCCTGGTGAACCGCGCGCTCACGCCTTACATGCTCGAGGCCATGGTGATGCTGGGCGAGGGCATCAAGCGCGAGACCATCGACGCCGCGGCCGTGGAATTCGGCATGCCGATGGGTCCGATCGAGCTCGCCGACACCGTCGGGCTCGACATCTGCCTGCACGTGGCGCAGACCCTCAAGGCCGGTCTCGACCGGCCGATGCCCGACGTGTCGCAGGTGCTGCGCAGCAAGGTCGAGATGGGCCAGCTCGGCCGCAAGACCGGCAAGGGCTTCTACGATTGGAGGAAGGGCGCGCCGGTGAAGGAGCGCGACGCGCCCAAGCCCACGGCGGAAATGACCGACCGGCTGATCCTGCCGATGCTCGATGTCTGCGTCGCCTGCCTGCGCGAAGGGGTGGTGGCGGACGAGGACATCGTCGACGGCGCCATGATCTTCGCCACCGGGTTTGCGCCCTTCCGCGGCGGCCCCATGCACTATGCCAGGTCGCGGGGGGTGGCCAACATCCGCCAGGAGCTCGAACGGCTGGCGCAGCGCTACGGTGAACGCTTCCGGCCCGATCCCGGCTGGGATCGGCTGACATGAGGCCGGGCGGCCGCCAGCCCGCCGCGTTCCAAGACCCCGATCGTATTGCCGAAGCGATCATTGAGCGCGTCGGCAAGTCGATCACGCTGGCGCTGCCGCTCGGTCTCGGCAAGGCCAATCATGTTGCCAATGCCTTGTTTGCGCGCGCCGCGACCGACCGCTCGATCGAGCTGCGCATCTTTACGGCATTGACGCTGGAGAAGCCGCGCGCCAAGCCGGGGCTGGAGCGGCGCTTCGTGCAACCGTTTGCGGACCGCGTCTTCGCCGGCTATCCGGAGCTGGCCTATTCCCTTGCCCTGCACAAGCGCGAGCTTCCGCCCAATGTCGTGGTGAACGAGTTCTTCTTTGAAGCGGGAACGCGGCTCGGCATCGCCGCCGCGCAGCAGAGCTATATCAGCGCCAACTATACCCACGCGCTGCGCTACGTGATCGAGCGCGGCGTCAACGTGGTGGGGCAGCTGGTCGCCAGGCGCGTGCGCGGCGGCGAGACGCGGTTGAGCCTGAGCTGCAATCCCGACCTCACCGTCGACCTGCTGGCGTGCCGCGCGCGGGGCGAGTGCGATTTCCTGTTCGTCGGTCAGGTCAATTCGGAGCTGCCGTTCATGCCCGGCGAGGGTGATCTCGCCGCCGAGGAATTCGACCTGGTGCTGGACGGCGCGGCCACCGACTTCCCCTTGTTCGGGCCGCCGCGGGAGCCGATCGATCTCACCGAATATGCCGCCGGCCTGCACGCGGCGCGGCTGGTGGCCGATGGCGGCACCCTGCAGATCGGCATCGGCTCGCTCGGCGATGCGGTGGCGCAGGCGCTGATTCTGCGGCACCGGGAAAATTCGCAGTTTCTCGAAATCCTAGCGCGGCTCGGCCCCGCCGACCAGGCGCCCGCCGGACCGTGGGAAACCGCGCCGTTTGGCGTGGGCGTGCACGGTCTGAGCGAGATGTTCGTCGAGGGCTTTCTCGACCTCCGACGCGCCGGGGTGCTCAAGCGCGAGGTCGACGGCACCTTGCTGCAGGCGGGGTTCTTTCTGGGCTCGCGCGGATTCTACCGAGCGCTGCGGGAGATGCCGGAGATCGAGCTCGCGAAGCTCAACATGACCGCGGTTTCGTTCGTGAACGAGCTCTATGGTGACGAAGCCATCAAGCGCCGCGGGCGCGTGAAGGCGCGGTTCATCAACAATGCCATGATGGCGACCCTGCTCGGCGCCGTCGTCTCCGACGGCCTCGAGAACGGGCAGGTCATCAGCGGAGTGGGCGGGCAGTACAATTTCGTAGCGCAGGCGTTCGCGCTCGCGGACGCCCGCTCGATCATCATGCTGCGTGCGACGCGCGAGGTGCGCGGCCGCACCACCTCCAACGTCCGCTGGAACTACGGGCACACCACGATCCCGCGCCACCTGCGCGACATCGTGGTGACCGAATACGGCGTCGCGGACCTGCGCGGAAAAACCGACCGCGACGTGATCGCGGCGATGCTCGCGGTCGCCGATTCCCGCTTCCAGGACGAGCTGCTGCGACGCGCCAAGGACGCCGGCAAGATCGAGCGCGGCTTCGAGCTCCCCGCCCGATGCCGGGACAACACGCCCGATCGCATCGCGCAGGCGCTTGCCCCGGCGCGCGCGCAAGGCCTGCTGCCGGTCTTTCCGTTCGGGACCGACTTCACCGCCGTGGAACAACGGCTGCTGCCGGCCTTGCAGCTGCTGCGAGCGGCCTCGCCGGCGCGGCTCGCCCGCCTGCTGGCGCGCGGGCTTCTCGCGGGCGCACCTTCGCCGCAGGTTCAGGAGGCGCTGGTACGCATGGAGCTTGAACGGAGCACCGGACTGCGGGAGCGCTTTGAAGCCGCGCTCCTGCGCGGCGCGCTGGAGGCGGCATGAGCGACGACGAACGGCCATTTCGTCACGCTCATCCCGGCTGCAATGCATCGCTGCATGCATGGCGCGTCTTTGCGCAAGGGGCGAAGCCCGCTAAGCTCACGCTGCAATCCACCGGCCATTGGGGCGACGCGCGATGACTGTTTCGATGTACAAGATATCGGTGCCAATCTTCATGCAGTTCCTGCAGAGCCTGTCCGCTGTTCTGGACAAGGCGGCGGCTTTTGCCGAGGCGAAGAAGGTCGAGCCGTCGGTGCTGCTGAACACGCGGCTCGCGCCCGACATGTTTCCCCTGGTGCGGCAGGTGCGGGCGGCGACCGACCATGCCATCAATGCCGGCGGCCGGCTGGCGGGCGTCGACATGCCGACCTTCGCCAATACCGAGGCGACCATCCCCGAGCTGAAGGAACGCATCGCCAAGACCGTCGATTTCCTCAAGGGCCTCAAACCCGCGCAGATCGACGGCACCGAAGACAAGGAGATCAAGATCACATTCCCCAGCGGGGCGACGCGCGAGTTCACCGGCCAGTCGCTGCTGCTCAACAATTCATTGCCGAATTTCTATTTCCACTGCACCACCGCCTACGACATCCTGCGTCATTGCGGGGTCGAGCTCGGCAAGCGCGATTTCATGGGCACTCCCGTGTCGCCCTAGCGCCATCGCGGGCGGGGGCAGCCACTGCGCTCTTCCCCGCCGACGTGCTAGAGATGGCGGTGTTCAAACCGGCGCTAACAGGAGCGAGACACGTTATGGCACGCATCCGGCACATCGCCCTCGTGGTCAAGGATCTGGAGAAAACGGCGACGTTCTACCAAAAAGCCCTCGGGCTCAGCCGATCCGAGATTTCCGAAGGACCGACCGCGCGCCGTATCTATATGAGCGACGGCGAGGTCAATCTGGCGCTGCTGCAATACAAGAGCGAGGTCGGCTCCGGCCTGAAGGATCCGCAGAACTTCGTCGGCATCCACCATTTCGGCTTCCAGGTCGAGGACCTCAAGGAGCAGCAGGCTGCGATCGAGGCGGCCGGCGGGCAGTTCTTCTTCGATCTCGGCGAGGAGGACGACGACGGCTTCGAGCGAAAGTTCAGGGATCCGGACGGGATCATCTTCGACATCAACCACAAGGGCTGGGTGATGACCTCCGGCAAGAAATGACCCGCGTCCGTCCATAACCTCGATCCGAATTGACCGAGGCCGATCAGCTTTGCAGCGTGCGCCGCGTTCAATCCGTCCGGCCGCGAGCCGCCCGCAAAGTCACTCCGCCGCGACGAGGTGCGGCCGCTCGGTTTCGCGCGGCGGCGGGCGCCTGCCGCCCTCCAGCCAGACGCGCACCCGATCGAGATAGAGGTAGACCACAGGCGTGGTGTAGAGCGTCAGCAACTGGCTGAGCGCGAGACCGCCGACCATGGCGTAACCCAGCGGCTGCCGCAGCTCCGATCCGGTGCCGTGGCCGAACGCCAGCGGTATGCCGGCGAGCATCGCCGCCGCGGTCGTCATCAGGATCGGGCGGAACCGCAGGAGGCACGCCTCGCGGATCGCGGCGATCGGCGGCAGATGGCGGTCACGCTCGGCGGCGATGGCGAAGTCGACGAGCATGATGCCGTTCTTCTTGACGATGCCGATCAGAAGAATGATGCCGATGATGCCGATGACCGACAGGTCCATATGGCCGGCCTGCAGTGCCAGCAGCGCCCCGACCCCGGCTGAGGGCAGCGTCGAAAGAATCGTCAGGGGATGAATGAAGCTTTCATAGAGCACGCCCAGGATGATGTAGACGACGATGAGGGCGGCGGCGATCAGCGCAGGCTCGCTGGAGAGCGACGACTGGAAGGCCTGGGCGTTGCCCGAGAAACTGCCGAGCACCGAGGATGGCATGCCGATCTCGCGGGCGGCTCGGCCGATGGCATTGACGGCCTCGCCGAGCGCAATTCCGGGACGCAGGTTGAACGTCAGCGTCGCCGAGGGAAACTGGCCCTGGTGCGACACCGACAGCGGGCCGACCTTGCTGGAATTGAAGTTGACCAGCGTCGACAGCGGCACGGCGGCGCCGGTCAGCGGCGATTTGACGTAGATCCGGTCGAGGGAATCGAGCGTCTTTTGCAGCTCGGGCGTGATCTCGAGGATGATCCAGTAGGTGTTGAGCTGGGTGAAATATTGCGTGATCTGGCGCTGCCCGTAGGCATCGTTGAGCGTGTCGTCGATCATCTGCGGTGAGATGCCGAAGCGCGCGGCCTGATCGCGGTTGATCGTGATCTTGAGCTGCGGCGCACTGGCCAGGACGTCGCTCGCCACGTCGGTGAGCTCCGGGAGTGTGCGCATCTTCTCGAGCATCTTCTGCGACCAGGTATTGAGCTCGGAAATGTTGGCGTCCTGTATGGTGTACTGAAAGCCGCCGCGGGAAATCCGTCCGCCCACGGTGATGTCCTGCGTGGGCTGCAGATAGAGGTTGGCGCCTTGCACCTTGGCGAGTTGCGGGCGCAGCCGGTCGATGATCTGCGACGCCGTGAGCTCGCGCTCATCGCGCGGCTTGAGCACGATGAAGAACCGCCCCGTATTCTGCGCATTCGCGCCGCCGCCGCTGCCGGTCAGCGCACCGAACCCCGCGACGTCGGGATCGTGCAGCAGCACCTCGCCCAGCGAGCGCTGCAGCCGCATCATCTCTTCCGGCGACACCCCTTGTGCCGCCTCGGAGAGACCCGAGATCAGGCTGGTATCCTGCACCGGGAAAAAGCCCTTGGGAATCTGGATCGCCATTACGACGGTGAGCGCCACGGTGGCGAAGAAGACCCCGAGCGTGATGGCCTGGTGGCGCAGCACGATGTCGAGCGTGCGCCGATAGCCCGCGAGCATTCCGTTGAACCCGGCTTCGATTGCACGGTAGAGGCGGCCATGATCCCCGGACTCCCTTTGCATGAACCGCGCGCACAGCATGGGCGCGAGCGTCAGCGATACCAGCGCCGAGACCACGATGGACGCAGTGACGGTCAGGGCGAACTCGCGGAACAGGCGGCCGATGATGCCGCCCATGAGCAGCAGCGGGATGAACACCGCAATCAGCGACAGGCTGATCGACAGGACGGTGAAACCGATCTCGCGCGAACCGCTGAGGGCCGCTTCCAGCGGCGAGGCGCCGTGCTCGATGTGGCGGTAGATGTTCTCGACGACCACGATGGCATCATCCACCACGAAGCCGACCGCGATCGTCAGCGCCATCAGCGACAGGTTGTCGATGCTGAAGTTGAGCATGTACATCGCCGCGCACGAGCCGAGGATCGCCAGCGGCACGGTGATGCTCGGGATGAACGTCGCCCAGAAATTGCGCAGGAACAGCAGGATGACCATCACCACGAGCGCGATGGTCAGGGCGAGGGTGAATTCGACGTCGAGCACGGAGGCGCGGATCGTCACGGTGCGGTCGAGAATGGTTTCGACCTTGATCGCGGGCGGGATATTTGCGGTCAGGAGTGGAAGCTGCGCCTTGATCTGGTCCACCGTCTCGATCACGTTGGCGCCCGGCTGCTTGAACACGATCAGCAGAATGGCGCGCTCGTTGTTCTGGTAGGCGGAGACGTTGCGGTCCGACGGTTCCAGAACCGCGTGGCCGACGTCGCGCACCCGGATCGCGGCACCGTTGCGGTAGGCGAGGACCACGTCGTCATACTGGTCGGCCACGGTCAGCTGGTCGTTGGTGGCGATGGTGAAGCTGGTCTGGGCGGTGTTGAGCGTCCCCTTCGCCGCATTGGTCGTCGAGCTGACCAGGGTGGCGCGGATGTCTTCGAGCGTGAGCCCAGTCGACGCGAGCTTGGCGGGATCGACCTGGATCCGGATCGACGGCTTCTGATCGCCGCCGATGGCGACCTGGGCGACGCCCGGCACCTGCGAGATCTGCTGGGCGAGGAAATTGTCCGCGTAGTCGTCGATCGCGGTGAGCGGCAAGGTGTCGGAGCGCGCAGCGAGAATGAGGATCGGCGCGTCGGCCGGGTTGGTCTTCTTGTAGGTTGGCGGCGTCGACAGAGTCTGCGGCAGCGTTTTGCCGGCGGCGGTGATCGCCGCCTGTACGTCCTGCGCCGCCGAGTCGATGTTGCGGTTGAGCTGGAACTGAATCACGATCGTCGTTGCCCCGAGCGTGCTCACCGAAGTCATCTCGGTCACGCCCGGGATCTGCCCGAACTGGCGTTCAAGTGGAGCGGCGACCGAGGACGCCATCGTTTCGGCGCTTGCGCCTTGGAACGTCGCCTGCACCTGAATGGTGGGGAAGTCGACCTGCGGAAGCGGAGCGACCGGCAGGAACGGAAACGAGACCAGCCCCACGAACGCGAGCGCTGCCATCAGCAGCGAAGTGGCAACCGGCCGGCGGATGAACGGCTCGGAGAGATTCACGTGCTGCTCTCCGGGCCCACGGCCTGCGGCGCGGTCACGGTGACCGGCGAGTTGGGCTGCAGCTTGTACTGTCCGTCGGTGACGACGGTTTCGCCCTCGCGCAGGCCGGACGTAACGATCGTCAGATTGCCGGCGGTCGGGCCGATGTCGATCGGGCGCGGCACAGCGGTGTTGTCGGCCGTCACCACCCACGTGAACAGTCCCTGCGGGCCGCGCTGGACGGCCGCCGAGGGAACGGCAAGAACCTGGCGTCGGGTCTCCAGCAACACCCGCGCGTTGACGAATTCGCCGGGCCAGAGCTTGTCGTCGTCGTTGGGAAACATGGCCTTGAGCCGGATGGTGGCGGTGGCCTGGTCGATCAGATTGTCGACCAGGAGTAGCGTGCCGGTTGCCAGCGGCCGGCGATTGTCCTGATCGAAGGCGGTGACCTCGACCGGGCCGCGCGCCATGGCGTCCCGAACATCGTCCAGCGCTCTTGCGGGCAAGGTGAGCACCACGGCTGACGGCCGCGTCAGCACCAACGTGGCAAGTGCGCCCTGGTCGGACGCATGGACGATGTTGCCCGGATCGACCAGGCGCACGCCGACGCGCCCGTCGCTCGGCGCCGTGATCGAGGTGTACTCGAGCTGGGTCTGCGCGGTTTCGATCGCGGCATCATCGGCGGCCAGCGAGGCTTTGAGCTGATCGACCTTGCCCTGCTGCTGATCGACGACCTGCTGTGAAGCGATGTTCGAGAGCGCCAGCGTCTTGGAGCGCGTGAGGTCTTTGTCGGCTGCAATGAGTTGGGCCTGGTCCTGTGCCTTCTTGGCCTTCGCCTGATCGAGCGCGGCCTGGTACAGGCGCGCATCGATCTTGATCAGCACATCTCCTTTCTTCACCTGCTGGCCTTCGGTGAATAGAACTTCCTGCAGCTTGCCGTCGACCTGGGAATGGATGGCGATGGTGAACGAAGCTTGCACCGTGCCGAGCCCCGAGAGGTAGAGCGGCACATCCCGCCGGGCGCTCACTGCGACGCTCACCGGCACTGTCGCGCGGGCAGGGGGCCTGGCAGCATGCGCCGGCGCCGAACCCTGCACGTACCAGTATGCCGCGCCGCCGGCGGCCAGTGTTGCAACGGCGATCGAACTCAAAATGAGACGGCGAGCGCGCGACGTTGGTGTGTTCTGCTCCGCAATCACGATACCACCCCCAGAAATCCCCAGGACGAGGGTATCGCGGCAATGGATCGCTCGACAAATTACGAATCCGTAGGGAAAGAATTTACTGCGTGTTTACGCCGCGCGCCGTGGCGGAGACCAAAGAGCGCATGAAAGATGATGAAATCGAGTGTTGGCGCTTGACTGAGAGACGGCGTCGTCGCGTATCGGCGGAGTGAATGTCTTCAGGGTCGTTCGCCGCCCGCCACGGCGGCAAGCCTCGAATCGCGGCCAAAAAGAGACGGCCGGGCACAGGCCGGTCGCGGTGCGCAACATCTTTCCAGCGCGAGTCGTGGCCCTCGTAGCGCGTCACATCCGTGCCGGATGCGCGCGCACGACCGCCTCATTGACCACAGTGCCCCAGCCGGGACCGCTGGGGAGCAGCAGTTCGCCGTTCTCGATCACATAGGCGTTGGTGAGAAGCTTGGGCTTCCAGGGCACCTCGTCGACGTCGAATTCCATGATGCGGAAGTTCGGGATGGCCGCGCAGAAATGCGCGCTCATGATGTTGGCCAGCGGCCCGTTGAAATTATGCGAGGCGACGTTGACCTCGTAGGCGTCGGCCATCGCCGCCATCTTGATCGCCTCCACCAAGCCGTTCCATTGCGCATCGATGATGGCGACATCGACCGCGTAGCCCTCGAGATAAGGCTTGAGGTTGCGGCGTCCAAGAATTGTTTCGAGCGAGCCGATCGGCGTGGTCGTGGATTGGCGGACGAGGCTCAGGGCCTTGGGGTCGAACATGTCCATTTCGAGCCACAGCAGGTTGAACGGTTCCACCGCTTTGGCGATGCGCCGCAGGCCCTCGGGCTTGTAGTTGAAGTTGAGATCGAGGAGGAGGCGCACGCCGGGTCCCGCGCCCTCGCGCAAGGCGGTGAGCTGGGCAATGAGCGCGTCGAGGATGTCGTCGGTGAGATTGAGCTCGGGATGGCCAATGCCGGCGCCGGTCATGCCCGGAGCGAACTGCCGTCCGCCCTTGTCGTCGAACAGCAGCAGGTTGGTCTTGAGCGCCTTGAACCCGCGCTCGCGCGCCTCGCGCGCGGCGGACTTGAGATCGTCGAGCGTGCGCACCGGCGGCGCGTCGATCACCTTGCCGCCGAAGAGGTCAGCACAGCGCGCGCGCAGCACCCCGCAGCGCGACCAGTAGACCGGAAGGCGGTCGCGCACCGCGCCGCCGAACAGCTCGTAGACCGGAACTCCGAGCGCCTTGCCCTTGATGTCGAGGCAGGCATTCACGATGGCAGCGATGGCGTGGGCGGTCAGCCCGCCTGCCGTCGGCCGCGACGGGGCGTAGAGCGCCGCGTCGATCCGATTGATGGCACGCGGATCCTGACCGATCAGCGCGGCGCCGAGGCCCTGGATCACCGCGGTCATGCCCCGCCGGCGGCTCTCGTTGTATTCCGACCAGCCGACGACTCCCTCGTCCGTGGTGATCTTCAGAAAGGAGTACGTGTCCCAGCCGCCATCGGCGTGGAAGTCCTCGAGCTTGACGATCTTCATTCGGTGCCTCGTGGTCCTGCTTTTGTCGCACCGGTTCGCGCTGACAACATCCGCAAAAGTGTGGCATGGTTTGCAGCCGGCACCAACCGGAGCGCGGAATCCGATCGGCATGCGACATCCGCCACGCATCCTGCTTGCAATCCTGCCGGCGCTGGCGTTGCTCGTGCTCGCCGAACCCGCGGTGCAGCGGTCGGCGCTGGCCCAGCCGAACCGCACCGCCGAGATCGCGACCTACGAGGGTGCCGACCGCGAGCAGCGACTGCTCGAAGGCGCCAAGCGGGAGAAGGAGCTCACCCTCTACTCGTCCATCCCGACCGACGACATTGCCGCTTTGGCCTCCGCATTCGACAAGAAATACGGAGTGAAGGTGAAAGTCTGGCGTGCCGATTCGGAAGCGTTCCTGCAGCGGATCGTGAGCGAGGCGAGAGCCCGCCGCTTCGAGGTCGACGTCATGGCCGGCTCGAGCTCGGCGCTCGAGCCGCTTCACCGCGAGAATCTGCTGCAGGAGGTGACGTCACCCGCGTTCGCCGACATCATTCCTGCGGCGATCGCTCCACATCGGCAATGGACCGCGGTCTATCTCAACACCATCGTCCAAGCTTACAACACCTATCTGGTGGACAAGGCTAGCCTGCCCAGAAGCTATTACGATCTGCTGCGGCCGGGATGGAAGGGCAAACTCGGCATCGAAGCGGAGGACTTCGACTGGTTCGCGCAGGTCGTCGCCGAGCTCGGCGAGGGGCAGGGGCTGCGCCTGTTCCGCGATATCGTCGCTTCGAACGGCATTTCCGTGCGCAAAGGCCACAACCTGCTGACCAACCTGGTCGCCGCCGGCGAAGTGCCTTTCGCGCTCACGGTCTACGGCTTTTTGGCCGAGCAGATGAAGCGCAAGGGCGCCCCGCTCGACTGGCTCGTGATTCCGCCGGCGGTCGCGCGCGCCACGGCCGAAGGGATCGCGCGCAATGCGGCGCATCCCCATGCAGCGACATTGTTCTTCGATTTCATGATCGGCGACGGCCAGCAAATCCTGGCCAGCCGCCACTTCGTCACGGTGAGTCGAAAAGTCGACACGCCGTTCAATACGAAATCAGCTCAAGCTCATCGATTCGTCGGCGATGCTCGACCATGCCCGCAAGTGGCAGGATCTGTACCAGAAGACGATTGTCGGCCCGTCGCGGTGAGGCTGTTGGGCGCGTTCAGCGACTGTCGACTCCCGCCCGCTGCTGGTCCGGACGCAGGATCAGCTTCTGCACGCGCCACGTGAGGATTTCGGCCACGTAGAGCTCGTTCTCGGACGGGCACGCCATCTCGTGGATCCAGCCGAACTGCTTGAGCTGTTTGCCCGACTTGCCGAGATAGCCCAGCACCTTTCCGTCCAGGCTGAGCTTGTAGATGCGGCCGGGATAGGAATCGGAGCTGTAGAGCACCTGGTTGGGTCCGGGCGTGATGCAGAGCGCCCACGGCGCGCCGGGCGCGAAGCTGCCACCACTCTGCAGGTAGTTGGTGAGATCCGGCTTGTTGCCGATCGCCGGCTTGGCGTTTTCGTCAAATGGCACATCGATCTTGATTTCGCGCTTGAACGTGCCGTCGCCGTCGAACACCTGGATGCGCCGGTTGTTGCGATCGCCGACATAGATGTTGCCCTGCGCGTCGGCCGCGATGCTGTGCACGAGGTTGAACTCGCCGGGGCCCTTGCCGCGCTGACCCCACGACTTCACCCAGTCGCCGTTCTTGTCGTATTTGGCGACGCGCGAGTTCACATAGCCGTCGCTGATGTAGATGTTGCCGGCCGGGTCCCAGGTGACGTCGGTCGGCTGGCGGAAACGGCCATCGACGTGCGGGAGCGGCGGGTTGGCGTTGCGCTCGTGTGGATGGGCCTCGGCATCGGAAGCCTCCGACTTTCGCCCGAACACCATTTCAACCCGGCCATCCGGGTTGAACTTGACCACCATGTCCGAGCCCTTGTCGGTCGCCCAGACGTTGTCGTCCTTGTCGACCCGTACGGTATGTGCGAAGGCCCAGGCATAGAGGTTCTTGCCGATCTCGCGCAGGAAAACGCCGTCACGGTCGAATTCGAGGACCTGTGCCGCAGTATTGCCGTAGGCCGGGCCCTGGCTCGATCCGCCGCGTGAATAGACGTAGATATGGCCCTTGGAATTGACGGCGACGCCGGCAACCTCGCCGAGATGCATGTCCGGCGGCAGCTTCAACAGGTTCGCAACCGAGTCGTAGGGGATTTCGGGCGGGGACTGCTGGGCAAGCGCCGAAGGAGTCAGCAGCACGAGAAGCCCGACGAGCCATCGTTTCATTGGGTGACCTCCCTGATGGATGCGCAACGCGATTGCGAGCATGGCGTTTTGTTCCGCCATTGGTCCGAGTATACAAACAACGTGACTTGCAGCACCAGTACATCGCCGGTTTGACGCGACATCGCGGCCGGCACACCACGGGAGCGGACGATATGCGCTACATCGATGCGTTCAATCATTTCTTTCCCAAGCGCATCTACGAACTGCTCCTCGCATCGCCGGCAGGAGAGAAAGACCTCGGCAAGCGGATGCGCGGCATCCCCGCGCTCTACGACATCGAGGAGAGGCTGCGCGTCGTCGACAGCTTCCCCGACTACACCCAGGTGATCTGCCTCGGCATGCCGTCGATCGATCGTCTCGCCGGGCCCGACCAGTCGCCCGAATGGGCGCAGCTCGGCAATGACGGGCTTGCTGAAATGGTCGCAAAGTATCCCGATCGCTTCGTCGGTTACGCCGCTTCCTTGCCGATGAACGCACCCGAGGCTGCGGCCAGGGAAGCCGAGCGCGTACTTTCGAACGGCGCCAATGCGATCCAGCTGCACACCAATGTCGACGGCGCTCCCATCGACCAGGACCAGTTCCTGCCGATCTACGAGATCATCGAGAGATCGGGCAAGCCGATCCTGCTGCATCCGATCCGCACGCGCGAAATGGCGGACTATCGCACCGAGACGAAATCGAAGTACGAGATCTGCAGCGTGATCGGGTGGCCGTTCGAGACCGGCGCCGCCCTCGCGCGCCTCGTTTTTTCCGGCATCATGGACCGCTTCCCCGACCTCAAGGTGATCTCGCATCACCTCGGCGGGATCATTCCCTATTTCGAGGGCCGGGTCGCGCACAGTTGGGATCAGCTCGGTGCACGCACGTCGGACGAGGATTATTCGTTGCTCCTGAAGAAATTGAAGAAGCGTCCCTTCGACTATTTCAAGGGCTTCTACGGCGATACCGCGCTTGCCGGCGCACGAGCGCCTACGGTCTGCGGGCTGTCTTTTTTCGGAGCGGATCACGTGCTGTTCGCGTCCGACTGTCCGTTCGACAAGGAAAAGGGCAGGGGCTACATCCGCTCAACGATCGAGGTGATCGAATCGCTCGATCTTTCGCAGGCCGATCGAGAGAAGATCTGTCACAGGAATGCCGAATCCATGTTTGGGCTGCGGCCGCGCTGAATGGCAGACGCGCGATCTCGAGTCGCGGGCACCCGGCAACGAGGCGCAGCGGGATGGAAAGCAACAATTCGCGGCACTCCGCGTTGGAGGCAGGTGGTATTTCTCGTAAGGTCTGATCCCGGGAGCTGTGCGTGCTGCAGGCATACGTGATTGAGAATGGGAATCTGAAGCCGGTGTCCGCCGACCCGGCGGCCCTCCGCACTGCCTATTGGATCGATGTCTACGAGCCGACCGACGAGGAGCGAAAGATCCTGGAGCAGGCCCTCGGGTACAAGCTGCGAGTCCCGGAAGAGCCCACCAAGTTCCAGATCTCCACACCGTTGCGCTCATTCGACGGCACCATCACACTTACGGCGCTGATGCTGGCGGGGTTCGAGGTGCATCGGCCGCAAATGGTCACGGTCTCCTTCATCCGCGGCAAGGGTCCGCTCGTCACCGTCACCAACGGCAGCCCGCGCGGATTGGCCTGGCTGCTCGAGGAATGCGGCGACTGGACCCCTTCCGATTCGACCAATGCGTTTTCGTTCCTGCTCGATCTGATCATCGAGCACGCCACCGACGTCCTCGATCATGTCAGCGGCGATCTCGACCGGGTCAACCGGGCCCTGTTTCAGCATCGCGCGTCGCGAAAACGCCGATTGCGCATCGAGGCATCGCCGCGACGACGCAATCAGCAGCTCGAGCACGTCCTGACCGAGCTTGGACATTTCCGCGAGGTGCTGGTGAAGCTGCGGCGCAGCGTGCTGAGCTTTCACCGCGTGGTCGTTCTGCTGCGCGAACGGGACCCCGACAGCGGTCTGGCGGGGAAGCTGAAATCGTTCGAGCGCGAGTTGAAGGCGCTCGCGGAAGCCGAGGAGGACCTGTCGTCAACCGCCGCCTTCATGCTCGATGGCGCGGTCGGCTTCATCGGCATTCTCCAGAGCCGCACCATCAATATCATGACGATTCTCGGCGTGTTGCTGACGCCGCCGGTCCTGGTCGCGAGCGTCTACGGCATGAACTTCAAGCACATGCCGGAGCTCGATTGGACATGGGGCTACGGCTGGGCGCTGGCCTTGATGGTGTGCTCCGCACTGGTCATGTACGTCATCGTGCGCGTGCGCGGCTGGCTGTAGCGCGTCACATCAGGCGGGCCCTGTGTTGGGAACGCGGCGCGACAAACAAGCGCGCAACGCCCCGCATTGGCATGGGCAATGCCCGTCGCTATTGCGGCTCGATCCTGGCGTCGCGCGCGACCTTGGCCCATTTCTCCAGCTCGCCCTTGATGTGAGCGGCAAACTCCGCGGAGGTGGTGCCGACCGGCTCGGCGCCGTCGCCGGCGAGCTTGTCCTTCATGTCCTGGGTCTTGAGCGCCGCGGTCGCTTCCGCATGCAGGCGGGCGACGATGTCCGGCGGCGTTCCCGCTGGCGCCACCAGCCCGTACCACTGGGTGGCCTCGTAGTCCGGCACACCCGCCTCCGCGATCGGCGGCACGTTCGGCATCGCCTCGCTGCGCTTTCGGCTCGACACGCCGAGCGCCCGGATGGCGCCGGAATCGATCTGCGGCTTGGCCGTCAGCGCGTTCGAGAACATTGCGGCGATCTGGCCGCTGATGACGTCGGTCATGGCCGGCGCCGTGCCGCGATAAGGCACGTGCTGGAGGTCGACGCCGGCGAGGCTCTTGAACAGCTCCATGGACATATGCGGAGAGGTGCCGATGCCGGGCGTACCGTAGGTCAGGTCTCCCGGTTTCTGCTTCGCGAGCGCAATCAGCTCTGCCACGGACTTGGCCGGAAGCTTGGGATTGACCACCAACACGTTAGGCGCAATGGCGGCGAGCGTGATCGGCGTGAAGTCGCGCACCGGATCGTAGGACACCTTCTTGTACATGATGCTGTTGAGCGCAAGCGTGCTCGGAACGAACAGCAGCGTATAGCCGTCGGGCGCCGCGCGCGCCACGCTCTCGATGCCGATCATGTTTCCGGCGCCGGGCCTGTTCTCCACGAAGAACTGCTGGCCCATCGCGTTGGAAAAATACTGCGCGAGCACGCGGGCGATGATGTCGGTCCCGCCCGCGGGCGGGGACGGCACCACGATGCGCACGGGCCGGGACGGGTAGCTCGATTGCGCTTCCGCAATGCCGGCAAGCGTGCAAATGCTGAAAAGTGCGGACAGAAAAGTGCGAGCGATCACGGCGTCCTCCCAAAGAGCTTTAACGTTTCTTGCCGACTGGCGCGTCAACCCGTGGCGCCCATAACCTTGCCCGCCCGCTCGACCGGTTTCGCCGCCACCAGCACGAAGGCGATGATGCAGGGTTCCGTCCCGGGATTGGTCCAGTTGTGGATGGTGCCGCGCTGGACGAGGACGTCGCCTGCGCGCAGCCGTACCGTCGCTCCGTCGATCTCCATCTCGATCTCGCCCGACATTACGATGGCGTAGTCGATCGATTCGGTGCGGTGGTTGCGCGGGGCGACGCCCGGATGATAGCAGCCGATGCGGAACACGGTGCCGCCGGGATCGACGGTCGCGACCGGTCGTGTCCCGCCGTCGTCATCGCTGGAGTTGTCGGCGGGAAACGACCCGGTCGACCAGACCACGCAGCTCTCGTGGTTCGGCCGCCGCGACATCACGTTCTTGCAGATTTCGTCGACGGCGATCACCGCGCGGCCGCTGTCGTCATGCCCGGTCACGACCCGCCTGATTTTCAGCGACATCCTCGTCTCCCTGTGCGATCGGCGCTCGCGCGCATTGCCTTGGGCGCCGCGTGGCCGCACGCGGCGCCGTGAGGTACACTATCGAACGGCCTGCGACGAGGGGGCAAGACACCCAAGTCAGGAAACGACGGGCAACGAACCCATGAAAAGAAGCAGCGATCGAATTCTCACCACCCATGTCGGAAGCCTGCCGCGTCCGGCAGACCTGCTCGCAGTGGTGCAAGCCAAGGAGCAGGGCACGCCCGTCGACGACAAGGCTCACGCCGCACGCCTGCGTGCCGCGGTGGCCGAGATCGTGCACAAGCAGGTCGAGCTCGGCATCGACATCATCGACGACGGCGAGTTCGGCAAGCCGAGCTTCGTCTCGTATGTCAACGAGCGCCTCGGCGGCTTCGAAGTCGACACCGAGGTGCCGCGCGCGAGCCCGTGGTCAGGTTCGCGCGAAGCCAGGTCGTTTCCCGAGTTTTACGCCGAGGGGCATGCGGCGGCGCGCCAGAACCATATGGTCTGCACCGCGCCCATCACCTACCGCGGCAAAGCGCTGTTGCAGGTCGACATCGACAATCTCAAGGCGGCGCTCAACGGCGCGAAGCCGGCGGAG
Source organism: uncultured Alphaproteobacteria bacterium (assembly GCA_963739385.1). Taxonomy (GTDB): domain Bacteria; phylum Pseudomonadota; class Alphaproteobacteria; order Rhizobiales; family Xanthobacteraceae; genus VAZQ01. The sequence continues at coordinate 272,422 of CAVUAI010000053.1, read as the reverse complement.
GTGTTCATGCCGGCCATTTCGCCGACCAGCGCCGCGGATTGGCAGCGCAACGGCTACTACAAGACCGAAGAGGAATATTTGTTCGCCATTGCCGATGCCCTGCGCGAGGAATACGAGGCGATCGTGAATGCGGGCTTCCTGCTGCAGGTCGACGACCCGCATCTCGTTACCTACTGGATCAAGGAACCCGACCTCACCCTGGCGCAATGCCGCAAATGGGCCGAGGGAAGGGTCGAGGCGCTCAACCATGCCCTGCGCAACATCCCGCCGGAGAAAATCCGTCACCACACCTGCTACGGCATTAATATGGGGCCTCGCATCCACGACATGGAGCTCAAGGACGTCGTCGACATCGTCCTGAAGATCCGCGCCGGCGCCTATTCCTTCGAGGCTGCGAACCCACGCCACGAGCACGAATGGGAGCTGTGGAAGAGCACCAAGCTGCCGGAGGGCAAGGCGTTGATCCCCGGCGTCATCAGCCACTCGACGGTGCTGGTGGAGCATCCCGAGCTCGTCGCCCAGCGCATCACGCGGTACGCCAATGTGGTCGGACGCGAGAACGTGATCGCCGGCTCCGATTGCGGTTTTGCCACCTTTGCGGGTTCGAAGGAGGTCCATCCGAGCATCGTGTGGGCCAAGCTCCAGTCGCTCGCGGACGGCGCGAAGATCGCGAGCAAGCAGTTGTGGGCAAAATAGGCGAGGCAAGAAGCCGGCCGGAAATTTTGGGAGCAGTTGATGGACGACACGCAAGCTTCGTCGACGCGCCGGTTGCTGCTCGGTGGCATCGGAGCGGGACTGGCCGGCGCAGCGCTGAGTGCAACGACACCTCCCGCGCGGGCGCAAGGCGACCGCAAGACCTTCGTTCTCGTGCACGGCGCTTCGGCCGGCGGCTGGTGCTATCGGCGCGTCGCCGACCGCTTGGAGCAGCGTGGGCATAAGGTGTTTACGCCCACCCTGACCGGCCTCGGCGAACGCTCCCACCTCATGAGCGGCATGATCACGCTCGACACCCACATCGCCGACGTGGTCAACGTCATCCGCTGGGAGAACCTCGACAGCGTCGTGCTTGTTGGTCACTCCTACGGCGGATGGATCGTCTCGGGCGTGGCGGAAAAGGTCGAGAAGCAAATCTCCTCGATCGTGTTTCTCGATGCCTTCATGCCGGAGAACGGTCAGCGCGTGCTCGACACCAACTCGCCGCGTAGCCGCGCCGAGATCGAGGAGGCCCTGAAGAGGGCGGAAGTGTCACGGCCGCCGCCGCATCCGTCGGTTTGGAAGGTCAACGAGAAAGACCAGGCTTGGGTGCAGGAGAAATTCACGGCGCAGCCGATCGGCGTTGCCTTCACACCGATCCGATTGACGGGCGCGCGCGACCGCGTGCCGAAGAAGACCTATGTCCGGGCGACCGGCTACGACAATCCCAATTTCGAGAGGGCCTATGCCAAAGTGAAGGGCGATCCGTCCTGGCGCACGTTCGAAATGCCGTGCGGCCACGAGGTCATGATCGACATGCCGGAGCGTACCGCTGAAATCTTATTGGAAGTGGCGTGATCCGAGTTCTATCGTGGATCGCTGGGGCGATGGCGCCAGCGAAAGTCAAGCCACGGCAAGGCGGAGTGGCGCCCGCCTCAAGCACTATCGTCCCGTGCGCACCTGGGCGAGCAATTCCTCGGTCGGCCAGCCGTCGGCTGGCAGGCCGAACTTGATCTGCATCTCGCGGATGGCGGAGCGGCTCTTGAGCCCGAGCACGCCATCGACGCGGCCGACGTCGTAGCCGCGCTTTTCCAGCAGCTGTTGCAGCTCGCGGGTCTCCTCGAATGTGATCTTTGGAATATTCGGACTGCCGCGGTGCATGGGCGGTGCGCCGTCGAGGCGTGTGGCGTAATAGGCCGCGGTCAGGGAATAATTGAGCGACTGGTTCCACTTCAAATAGGCTTGAAAATTGTCATAGGCGAGAAAGGAAGGTCCGAACCTTCCCAGCGGGAGCACTACCGAGCCCGGCATGCTGTCGTTCGGCAGCGGCTTGCCGTCGGCGCGGGTCACGCCCCAGGCCGCCCATTTCGAGCGCGGATGCTGCACAGAAAGATCAGCCTCCTTCCAAGGAAGGTTGGCGGGGAGGCGGACCTCCTGCAGCCAGGGCTCGCCGCGCTTCCAGCCCAGGTGCACGAGGTATTTGCCGGTCGAGCCGATCACGTCCGGCACGCTCTTGATGAGGTTGCGCTTGCCATCGCCGTCGTAGTCGATGGCGTGCGCCATATATTCGGACGGCATCATCTGCGTCTGGCCAAGCTCGCCAGCCCACGAGCCGATCATTTCGTCGGCGCGCAGGTCGCCGCTCTCGATCAGCCGCAGGGCATCGAACAAATGCCCGCGAAACATCTCCGGCCGCCGACAGTCGTAGGCAAGCGTGACCAGCGACTTGATCGCCTGATCCTTCCCCTGGCCGGCGCCGAAATCACTCTCGAGGCCCCAGAAGGCGGTGATGACCGAAGCGGGTACACCGAAGTCCTTCTCCTCGCGCGCGAACAGCGCCTGATGCTTCTTGATCTGGGCGGCGCCGCCCGGCAGGCGTCCCCCGGCCAGCATCTTGTCGGAAATTTCAAGGAAGTTCTGGGCGAAGAAGCGCTGGCCGCGGTCGATATTGATGATGCGCTGGTCAAGCACCAGATAGGGCGACGCGGCGGCGATGCTGGTTGAGGAAATGCCCTTGGCAGCCGCTTCCTTCCTGAAATTGGCGAGCCAAGGTTCGAAGGCGGCGGTGTTGCGGCAATTCGCCTGTGCCCATGCCGCGGTCGGAATTCCCACCAGCAGCGCCGCCGTCACAGCCCAAGCCGATCGCATCATCTGCCTCGCCACCCTTCGCACTGCCATGGTACCCCCTCGCGGGTTACCGGCCCCATTCTCGCCGCGTTTCTGCGGCGGCACTTCTTGCTCGTGGAACGGCAACTCGCCTATCCTGACCGGGGGTCGGTGAAAACTGTTGATTGTGACCCTGCAACAATATGGCTCATCGGCGTGCGGTTCAGAGACGACGAATTTTCGACAACATCATGACACCGCGATCATAGGGTTCCGGTAGGCGAGCCCCGGATTCGGCGGGGTGGAAACCGGTTGCCGCAGAAAAACCCGCCAAACCACGACAATGCCAGGGCGGCTTTCCATTCCGACAGAACGGACCGCCGACAAACCAGGTGGAGACAGGACCATGCGACTTCATGTCTTGATCGCGCTCAGCATCGGCTCGGCGCTGGCGTACGGCGCCACGGCCCTTGCGCAGCAGCCCGCGCCGTCCGCGTCACCGCCACCTGCTGCTGCCGCGGCTCCTCCCGACTACGGGCCGCCCATTACGAATGACCAGGCGAAGGCCGCCGCGGCGGCCGCATTCGCGGAGGCGAAGAAGAACAACTGGCGCATGGCGTTTGCCATCGTCGGTCCCGCCGGCGAGCTCGTCTATTTCGAGCGCATGGACGGCACCCAGATGGCGTCGGGAGAAATTGCCCAGGGCAAGGCGCGCACCGCAGCGATGTTCCGGCGGCCGAGCAAGGTGTTCGCGGATCAATACGCGGCCGGCAATACCGCGTTCACGACCTTCCCGGAAAAGCCGGTGGCGTCCGAAGGCGGCCTTCCGATTACCCTCAACGGCAAGATCATCGGCGCGATCGGTGCGAGCGGCGGTACCGGACAGCAGGACGGCACGGCGGCGGCCGCGGGCGTCGGCGCGGTCAAGTGATCGGCGCGGCCGGCGCTACGAGCGACCGGCCGATTCGCTGGTCCGGCCTGGTACCCGTGTCGGGCGTTCGCTCCTCCCAGGCCGGCGACGCGGGGTCGAGGGGGCGCCTAAACTACACAAGAGTCTCGATTTTTCTGTCTGGGTTCGGCCGGCTCACGTCACATAAAATATCCGCGAGCCGCATTCCACTTTTGGCGGTTCGCGTATAATTACGGAACAATCGATAGCCCAAAGCAGTTTCTTGTCACCGAACATATCTGGATTTCTCCAACCCGGGACAGGGCATGCCGCCCGCGACATCACCCTCCGTCCTTCGTCGCCCACGCGACGAAGGTGGTGCCTCCACCGTCCAAAACGCGACTCAGAACGATCCCCGGCTCGTCTGGGCGGATTCGTTCCGCGCCGTGCGTGCGGAGACCGAGCGGCGCGCCGGCCGGCTTACGCCTGAGGATCAGGTGGTGCAGTCGATGTCCGATGCGAGTCCGACGAAGTGGCATCGGGCGCATACCACCTGGTTCCTGGAGCAATTCCTCCTGGTCCCGCATCTCGCGGAGTATCGTCTCTTCGATCCGCAATTCGGCTATCTCTTCAACTCCTATTATGTGGCCGCGGGCCCGCGCCACGCGCGGCCCCAACGTGGCCTCGTCACGCGGCCGGACTGCGCCCAGGTCGCGGCGTTCCGCGCCCATGTCGACGAGGCGGTCGAACAACTATTGGCGAGCGCCGAGGAGTCCCGACTGGCGGAGGTTGTGCGCATCCTGGAGATCGCCCTGCATCACGAGCAGCAGCACCAGGAACTCCTCCTCACCGATATCCTCCATGCCTTCGCGCAGAACCCCGTCGCGCCCGCTTACGAGCCCAAGTGGGCAGCGCCGCATACGCGATCGCCTTCGGCTGGCTTTGCGGAATTGCCGACTGGAATACACAGGATCGGTTTCGAGGATGAAGGGTATTGTTTCGACAACGAACGTCCCGCGCACGACGTTCTGCTGCAGCCGGCGTGCATCGCGCGCAGCCTCGTGAAGAATGCGCAATGGCTCGAATTCATGGCGGACGGCGGCTATGCCACGCCGTCGCTGTGGCTCTCCGACGGCTGGGCCACGGTCGAGGCCGAGAGCTGGAACGCGCCTGGATATTGGCGCGAGCGCGACGGCGTGTGGTGGGCCTTCACTCTGGGCGGGCTTCGTCCCGTCGATCCCGACGCGTCCGTTGTTCACGTCAGCTACTACGAGGCGGACGCGTTCGCGCGCTGGGCCGGAAAGCATCTGCCGACCGAGGCGGAATGGGAGGTCGCCGCCCGGGCCGGTCTGCTCGACGACGCCTTCGGCGTGGCGTGGCAGTGGACGCGCAGCGCCTATCTGCCCTATCCCGGCTTCCGCGCGGCAGAAGGTGCGCTCGGCGAGTACAACGGCAAGTTCATGATCAACCAGATGGTCTTGCGAGGAAGCTCGCATGCGACGCCGCGCGGCCACGCGCGGGCGAGCTATCGGAATTTCTTCTATCCGCCGGCGCGCTGGCAGTTCAGCGGGCTCAGGCTGTTGGATTATGTCGGATGAACGCGCGCGGCGCGTGACAGCTGGAGCTGAGGATGGCTGCGACGACCGGTGCTGCTCTTCGTTATGAGCCTGCGGAGGCGGATTCATTATTCGCACGCGATGTAGTTGGCGGACTGACGGCACGCCCCAAGCGCCTCCCGCCGAAATATTTCTACGACGAGGCCGGAGCGCGCCTCTTCGAGCAGATCACCGAGCAACCGGAATACTATCCGACCCGCGTTGAGCTCGCGCTGCTGCGCGAGCGCGCGGGGGACATCGCGCAATTCTTTGCCACCGGCTCGGCCTTGATCGAATTCGGCAGCGGCTCTAGCAAGAAGGTGAGAATCCTGCTCGCGGCTGCGCCGGCGATCGCGGCCTACGTGCCGGTCGATATTTCCTCCGAGATGCTCCTCCAGGAGGCGGAAGAGCTGCGACGCGACTATCCGCGGCTCGCGGTGCTTCCGGTCGAGGCCGATTTCACGCAGCCATTCGCCTTGCCGGCCGCGACCTCCGACATGGCGCATACCGGCTTCTTTCCCGGATCGACCATCGGCAATTTCGAGCCGCATGAGGCCTGCTCGTTCCTTCGCCATGCCGCGCGCATGCTGGGCCCCGGCGCGAACCTCATCATCGGCGTCGACCTGGTCAAGGATCCGGGCGTGCTCCATGCCGCCTATAACGATCGCGCCGGCGTTACGGCAAAGTTCAATCTCAACCTGCTCGCCCGCATCAATCGCGAGCTCGGCGCCGATTTCGACCTTGCAAGCTTCAGCCACCACGCCTTCTACAATTCCGAGCGCCACCGCATCGAAATGCACCTGGCCAGCAAGAAACGTCAGAAGGTGAGGGTGGCCGGCCGCAGCATCGAATTCCGCGCAGGAGAGACCATCCACACGGAGAACAGCTACAAGTACTCGCTCGAATCGTTCGCCGCCTTGGCGCGCGGGTCGGGCTGGCGTCCGGTCGCGGCCTGGACCGATGCCGGCGCAAATTTTTCGATCCATGCGCTCGCGCTCGACGACCTCTAGCCGGCCGCAGCGGCGCGCAGACCTGTCCCCGACGATTCTGGCCCCTCCCGGATTTCCCTGACGCGCCAACCGGCATACGCTCGCTCCCATGCCGATCTGCGAAGCCGACCCGTGGCGCCTGCAGTATTTCGAGCACGCCGCCTGTCCTGCCGACGTGAACATTCCGACCGAAGACAGCGACGCCTGGCTTTGGTATCCGGCCCACCGCTGGGTGTACGACAAGATCGCGATCGCACACAGCCAGGGGCTCGATGCCGGCCCGCACGGCGTGCCGCCGACGCGCTTCCCGACATTCTCGAAGCCGATCATCAATCTCAAGGGCATGGGTATTGCGAGCCGGGTCCTGCATTCGGAAGCGGAGTACGAGCAGGTCCTCACGCCGGGCCACATGTGGACGATCCTGCTCGAGGGACGCCACGTCAGCTCGGATGTGGCGGTGGTCGAAGGCGAGCCGCGCTGGTGGCGCCATGTCACGGGCCGGCCGAGCGGCGAAGGCACGTTCGACTACTGGACGGTCCATGCGGCGGCGGACCCGGCCATCGAGGATTATTGCGGCAGGTGGATCCGCCGTCATCTCGCGGGCTATACCGGCATCCTCAATACCGAGACCATCGGCGGCCGCATGATCGAAGTGCATCTGCGCATGAGCGATCAATGGCCCGATCTCTACGGTGCGGGCTGGGTCGATGCGGTTGTCGACCTCTACGCCAGGCACCGTTGGGACTTCGCCGATGGCGATCGGCGGGATGGCTACAGCGCCGTGTTGTTCGGGCCGCATGGTCCGCGCTACCGCCACCCTCCGCCGGAGCTTGCCGAAGAGGTACGCCGCATGCCCGGCGTGTCGAGCGTGCAGATCACGTTCCACGAGAACTGGGATCCGGAGCGCCATGCCATGCCACCGGGCGGCTTTCGCCTCGCTGTCGTGAATGCGTGGAACCTGCAGGCGGGGCTTGCCGGCCGCGAGCTATTGCGCGCGCACTTTCTCGCCCGCGCCGCATAGGCATTCCCTGAACATGGCGTGTCCGATTCCGCTGGCGCTTCGCGCGGGCTGCGCTTACTACCGGACCCGAACCAAGCGAGGGAGTAGACATGAGAATCGTCGGTTTCGAAGCCAACGGGGCGCTCCATCTGGGTGTGGTCGATGGCGATCAGGTGATTGATCTGCAGGCAGTCGACAACAAGATACCCGCCGATCTCGGCGATTACCTGCGCCGCGACAACGGCGATCTCTCGCCGCTCAAGGATGCAGCCAAGCGCGCGGCAGCGAGAGCGCGCCGGCCGCTCAAGGGCCTCAAATACGGTCTGCCGGTGGCGACGCCCGGTAAGGTCATCTGCCTCGGACTCAACTATCTCGAACACGTGAAGGAAGGTTCGCAACGCGACAACATCCCGAAATTTCCGACCATCTTCATGCGCGGCAACAGCTCGCTCGTGCCCCACGGGCAGCCGATCGTCCGTCCGAAGGCGTCGGAGACGCTCGACTACGAGGCCGAGCTCATCTTCGTCGTCGGCAAGCGCGCCAAACATCTGACCGTGGACAATGCCTATTCCTGCATCGCCGGCTACTCCTGCGGCAACGAAGGCTCGGTGCGCGAATATCAGCGCAAGACCACGCAGTGGGACATGGGCAAGAATTTCGATCGCACCGGCGGTTTCGGCCCATGGATGGTCACCGCCGACGAGGTGCCGCCCGGCGGCAAGGGGCTGAAAATCCAGACCCGCCTCAACGGCGAGGTCATGCAGTCGGACAACACCGACAACATGATGTTTCCGATCGCCGAAACCATCGCCTATGTCACCCAGGGGATCACGCTCGAGCCCGGCGACATCGTTTTCACCGGCACACCTTCGGGCGTGGGCCACGCGCGCAAGCCCAATCCGGTCTGGATGAAGCAGGGCGACGTCTGCGAGATCGACATCGAGGGCATCGGGGTGCTCTCAAATCCGATCGAGAACGAGAAATAGCAAAGCTGCGGTGACAGGACGGCCGTTCGACGTGACCAAGCGGAGATTGTCATGCCTGATTTGAATATTGTCTCGATCTGCGGCTCGCTGCGCAAAGGCTCCTTCAATGCCATGACGCAGCGGGCGCTGCCGGCGCTGGCGCCGGCGGGCATGACGATCAAGCCGGCCCCGCCCTTCGCCGACTTTCCGCTCTATAATGCCGATATCCAGAATTCGAGCGGATTTCCCGCGCCGGTCAACGTCCTCGCCGACGCCATCCGCGCGGCCGACGGCGTGATCTTCTGCACGCCCGAGTACAACTTCACCATTCCCGGCGGCCTCAAGAATGCGATCGATTGGGTGTCGCGGCTGCCCAACCAGCCGTTCGCGGGCAAGCCGATCGCGTTGCAATCGGCGTCACCGGGGCCGGTCGGAGGCGCCCGTGTGCAGTACGACATGCGCAAGGCGATGGTGTTCCTCGACGCCTTCACCCTCAACAAGCCGGAAATCTTCATCAACAACTGCGCCTCCAAGTTCGAGGAAGCGACCGGCGAGCTCAAGGACGAGGCCACGCGCGGCTTCATCAAGCAGCAGCTTGCCGCGTTTGCGACGTTCATCGCGCGGGTCGCGCCGAAAAGCTGAGGCGTCCGGGGCTCCTGCCGCCGGCTTGCCCGATCCTGCCGTTTCGCTATCAATGCGCATTCACAGGCGCCCTCTCGGGCGCCGTTTCTCGGGCTGGGGGTGAACGTGGCAGACGAACAATTCGACGTGCTGGTGATCTGCGGCTCATTGCGCAAGGGCTCGTACAACGCGGCGCTGGCGCGCACGCTGCCCACGCTGGCGCCCGCCGCCCTCAAGCTGCGCGCCGCGCCGTCGTTCGCGACGTTTCCGCTCTATAACCACGACATCCAGGACTCGACCGGATTCCCGGCGGACGTGAACGCGTGGGCGGACGCGATCCGAGCCGCCGATGCACTGATCATCGTGTCGCCGGAGTACAACTGGTCGATCCCGGGCGGCTTGAAGAACGCCATCGACTGGGTGTCGCGCATGAAAGAGCAGCCATTCAAGGACAAGCCGGTCGCGCTGCAATCCGCCGCCGGCGGCATCCTTGGCGGCTCGCGCATGCAATATCACCTGCGGCAGTCGCTGACCTCGGTCGACGTCGTCCTGTTCGGCCGGCCTGAAGTCATCGTGACGTTTGCCGCGCAGAAATTCGATGAGAAGACACTGGCGCTCAAGGACCAGGCCACCATCGACATGGTCAAGCTGCAGCTCGCGGCGTTCGAAAAGTTCGTTCGCCGCGTACGCCCGAAAGGCTGACGCGATGGCGCGACTCTCCGGCCGCACGGCCATCGTCACCGGCGGGGCGAAGGGAATCGGCCGGCACTACGCGCTGGCGCTGGCGGCCGAAGGCGCGCGCGTCATGGTCGCGGATATCGCCGACGGCGAAGAGGTGGCGGCCGAGATCGCTGCCAAACATGGCGCGAACTCGGTCACCAGCGCCGTCACCGATGTCAGTGACGAAGCAGCGGTGAAGACGCTGGTCGCGGCGACGATGGCACGCTTCGGCAGGATCGACGTGCTGGTCAACAATGCCGCACTGTTCGCTCCGCTGCAGGAGACGAAATGCACCGAGATCGATGCGGAGCTGTGGGACCGGGTGATGGCGGTCAACCTGCGGGGGCCGTTCCTGATGGTGAAGCACGTGGCTCCGCACATGACCGCCCAAGGCTACGGCAAGATCATCAATATCGGCTCGGGCACGGCCTATCGCGGCATCCCGTGGATGCTGCACTATGTCACCAGCAAGGGCGGCATCATGGCGTTCACACGGGCACTGGCGCGCGAGCTTGGCGAGCACGGTATCCGCGTCAATACGCTGGCGCCCGGCTTTACCTTGAGCGACACGGTGGTCCGCGAGAATCCTGGCCACGTGCAGACCGCCCGCGACCGCGCCGTCCAATCCCGTTCGCTGCGGCGGGACGAGCACCCGCAGGATCTGCTCGGTGCGCTGGTCTTCCTCGCCTCGGCCGACAGCGATTTCATTACCGGGCAGACCATCGCGGTCGATGGCGGCAACGTGAATACCTGACCTCGCGAAGTCGACCGAATTCGCCGTCGAGAACCGGTGAACCGGAGTGGCCTTCCGGCCCGACCGTTGGTCGCGTGTGTTCCGCACGGGCCGCGGTCGATGGCGGAATGGCTGATATTCCGGCACTTCTAAGGGGGATAGTTTCATTATATACTAATTGTCTGTTTTGGATTATTCTAAACTGGACACACCGACGTACCGCCCAACCGATTAAGGGAGAGCGCCATGGCGAGCGCGACCGCGACCCAACAGGCCGACAGCAGGACTCCCGGCCCCAAGCACAATATCGAGGCGATGCGGGAGGAATATTATGCGCGCATCGCCAAGCACGGCATGACGCCGCTCTGGAAGGTGATGAACAGCGTCGTCACCAAGGAGCCGGTGACGCGTTGCGCCCCGGTCATCTGGCACTACGACGACATCAAGCGCCTGGTCATGGAATCCGGCGGCCTGATCACTGCCGAAGAAGCCGAGCGCCGCGTGCTGATCCTCGAGAACCCGGGGATGAAGGGCGATTTACGCGCCACCAACACGTTGTTCGCCGGTGTGCAAATGATCCTGCCCGGTGAGGTGGCCCCCGCGCACCGCCACGTCTCCTCGGCGATCCGGTTCGTGCTCGACGGCGAGGGCGCCTACACCGCGGTCGAGGGTGAGAAGTCCTACATGGCGCCCGGCGACTTCGTCATCACCGCCAATTGGGCGCCGCACGACCACGGCAACACGTCGGACAAGCCGATGCTGTGGCTCGACGTGCTCGACTTCCCGCAGGTCAACTTTTTCGAGGCGTCGTTCGCGGAGCAATTCGAAAGTGCAACGCAGTCGACCAACCGCGAGGACGGCGACTTGCTTGCCTTCTACGGCTCCGGCGTGCTGCCGGACGGCACGCCGGCGCACATGAACCGCAGCCCGGTCATCAACTACACCTATGCGCGCACGCGCCCGATCGTCGAGCGCATGCTCAAGGCGGGCGACATCGACAAGCGGCACGGCGCGCGTGTGCGCTACGCCAATCCCGTCAATGGCGGGCCGGTACTCCCCACTATGGGCGCCAACCTTGCGATGTTCCCGAAAGGATTCAAGGGCGAACCCTATCGGTCGACCGACGGCACGATCTTCGTCTGCGTCGAAGGCCAGGGTACGACCACGGTCGACGGCAACACCCTGGAATGGGGACCGAACGACGTGTTCGTGGTGCCGCCGTGGAAGCGTTATTCGCACCAGGCCGCGAAGGAATCCGTGCTGTTCTCGATTTCCGATCGCCCGTCGCAGGAAGCACTCGGCATCTGGCGCGAGGATACGAAGGCGCATTAGGCTCTGGGATCCTCGATCGCTTCGGCGCCGCGACCACGGAACGCTGGTCTAACTTCGAACCTGGCCTGCGCCGGGTTCGATACCGCCAAAGGCCGGGAGCGGGTGCCCGCCACCCCCCGCATCGAGCATCCATGCCGGCGCCATTCGTTCATGACTTTGCGAGCCAGCGCGTGGTGTTCGCACCGGGTGCGGTCGCGCGCGTCGCGGATGAGGCGGCGCGGCTGGGGTTGAACCGAGCCCTGGTGATCGCCACCCCTGGAAGCGGCGCGCGCCTGGGAAGCCAGCTGGTCGACAGCCTGGGTGCACGGGCGGCGGGGCTGCATGCCCGGGCGGTGGTGCACGTGCCGAAAGCAGTGGCGGACGCCGGACTCGCGGCCGCGCGCGATGCCGATGGTCTCGTCGCCGCCGGCGGCGGTGCCGCCATCGGACTGGCCAAGATCATTGCCCGCGATCTCGGTCTTCCCATCATCGCCGTGCCGACCACCTATTCGGGCTCCGAAGCAACGGCGATCTGGGGGATGAGCGAGGGCGAACGAAAGTTCACCGGCAAGGACAGCCGCGTGCTGCCGCGCACCATCGTCTATGACCCGGATCTCACGCTGGCCCTGCCCGCGCCCGTGAGCGCTGCGAGCGCCATGAATGCCATCGCCCATTGCGCGGAGGCGCTTTGGGTCCCCGACCGCACGCCCTTCCTGATGGCGCTGGCGACCGACGCAACGCGTCGCTTCGCCGAGCATCTGCCGCGCGTGGTTGCGGATGGCCGCGATCGCGAGGCGCGGGCGGAATGTCTCGCCGCGGCCTGGCTGGCCGGCGTCGTGCTCGCCGCCGGCACCGGATTGCAGCACAAGCTCGCGCACGTCCTCGGCGGCCTCGGCCTGCCGCACGCCGAGACCCACGCGATCATCCTTCCGCACGTCGTGCGCTTCAACCTCGCGGAGGCACCCGAGGCGGCGACGCGGCTGACCGATGCCTTGGACGGAGATCCGGCGGATCGTCTAGCCGCCATGCTGCGCGAATTCCCGCTTCCGCAACGGCTGGCGGAGGTCGGGTTCGATCGCGGCAAGATCGATTTTGTCGCGGCTGAGATGGCGGCACTGGCGATCAGGGTGCCGCGCGAGGTGTCCGCGCAGGATGTGCGCGCGCTGCTCGCGGCCGCCTACTAGCGGCGATCACCGAGCGCGCTGCGATCTCCTTGGTGACGTCGCGACGGCTGAGAACGCCGCTGTCCTGCTTGCACCGGAAATGTCAATTCCACCGCGCTATCCATCGCCTTGATGCGGTCGCAGTTGGAGTTTGGACTAAACGGATACTCCGCGCGATCAAATGGCGCTGATTTAAATCCCAATGCTCGCGAATGTGGTTCTTTATCTGCGAACCCGTTCGACGGAGGAGCAAGACTGCCGATGCGGCGAGCGTGGTTTGTCATCACGAGCCTGGTTCTCTCGACCTCGGCTTCGGCTTTCACCGAGATTCCGGTACGCGAGGAACGCGATGGTGCGGGCCCCAGTCATATTTTTCATTTGCAGGACGACCATGTGGCAGTCATCGATCCGCTCGACGCCAAGGTGATTGCATTCCGGATCTGCGGGCCCAACAGAGCCTGCGACAACGCAACGGCCGAAACTTCCAGAATTGAGCGCGAGTTTCCATCGGGCGCGCGCCTTCGCCGCCTCATCCGTCAACCCGACCGGATCACGCTGATCTCGGAAGACGAGAGCCAGCAGCTGGTGGTTCCCCGCGACGTGTCGAGGTGGCCCGCCCGCTTCGACCTCAAGCCTTATGCGCGCACGGAGCCCGATCTCAAGGCGCCTCCGGTCCGGCGCAATACTTCCGATCGGCTGACGTTCCCCGCACGCAATGGCCGTCCGGCGCTGTCAGTTCGCACGCTCGGTCCCAACTACCTGGCAAGCGCCCGCGAGCTCGAGCAGGATGCGGATGGCCGTCGATACGTTCTGTGGAAAGAATTCTCGTTTCGCGATTTACAGCCGTTCGATGCGAGATCGCGAAGAATTCACGTCGACGTGTATGTCGGACGATTTGACAAGAACGGCGTGCTGAGCGGAATTGCGACCATCCCGCGCGATCGCATGACGCGGATCGGGTTCGAGTACGTGACCGTCCTGCCGGGCGGATCGGTGCTGCTGCTGGCGAGCATCGACAAGGCCCGCTTCGAAATCACCGAACGCGCCCTGTCGGCACCCGACAAGCTGACGGTGGCAACGTTCCAATCGAGGAAGCCTGCAACCGCATGGGCCGTGCCGCCGCCGCCGGAGCAGGTCGGCGTCATCGCCGAGCCGGGAGAAAGGCGCGTGGGAGGCGGGACCGACGAGGGCTCGTCTTCTGCGCCGGCAGACAGGGAATGGACCGGAGGCTTCGTTTCGAGAGCCGAACTGCGCGCGGCGATGGACGCCTTTCGCGACGAGCGCTGGTCCCCTTCCGATGACAATCTTCGCAATCCTTGCAAGGAGGAGATCGTCCCGGGCTGGGGCATCGACTGCCGGCACGAGAACCGGTTCGTTCGTCCGCCTCAGTTCGTCCGCAAGCCCTATGCTTCGCCTCAAGTGGGCGTGCCATACGACTGGGGCGGCGGAGATTCGGTCAAGACCTTCGAGAAGCGGCTGGCGGAAGGCTATGTCGCCGGCAATATCGGCGGCACATTCTGGGCCAACAGACGGCATCGGGCGACAACCGGCGTCGATTGCTCTGGATTTGTTTCGAACGTGTGGCGGCTCGGGCGGCATGTAGCCACCGCCTATCTCGATGGCGTGAGCACGCCGCTGTTGACGTTGGAGCGATTGCGGGTCGGGGATGCATTGCTGCTCGCAGGGCATCACGTCGTGCTCTACCGCGAGCAGGTGCTGGTCGACGGGGCGTCGCTCGCAATTCGCGTCACCGAGGCCACCAGCCGCTGTGGCGCGGTCTGCGACAGCGTCTATGAAATCGACTTCTTTCACGATTTCACGCTCCGCCGCCGCAACAAGTAGAGCCCGATGACTTTTCTTCGACTCGTCATCGCGCTCCAGCTTATTGCTGGAGCATGATCTTTTCCGAAAACCGGTGCCCACACCCCCGGATCAAGTCCGGGGCAGGCTCTTTCGGGATCATGCTCCAGTCTCGGTGCGAGGAAAATCTCTGCCCGCCCGCACGAAGCGAACCCGCCGCGGATTCAGTTTCCGGGGCGCGGCGGCTCGACCTGAAAGCCCTCGCCGGCCTGGAGCGTGATCCGGCCATGCGCCGCCGCCGCGGCCCAGCGCGCCGTCCGGGCCAATCCGCCGAACGAGAAGAAGTGCGGCGCGATCTCGCCGAGATGACGGTTGGTGCGCGCCTCGGCCAGCGCACGCACCAGGGCGTCGGGAGCCGACATCGCGAAAAGCTGCCGCACCAGGCCGGCCTGCCGCGCCAGCCCTTGCGCCGATGCCCGCACGCCGCAGCGCTGGGCGTAGCGCAACAGGGTTGCAAGATTGGTTGGGCCGGCAAAACCGACCCGCACTGGATGTTCGATGCCGAACTCGCGCAGTCGATGGATCCATTGCAAGATCGCATGGGCATCAAAACCGAACTGGGTGACGATGTGCACCGCCATGCCGGTCGTCTCTGCGGCATGGATCTTGTCGGCCAGCGCGCGGTCGAGGTCCTGCTGCGATATGCGCGGATGACCGTCCGGATAGCCGGCGATCCCGATCTCCTCGACGCCGTGGCGCTGCAACGCGCCGCCGTCGATCACCTCGATGGCGCTGCGCAAGTCGCCGGCTGGTTGATCGCGGTCGCCCGCGATCACGAGCACGCGCCGCACGGCCGCCTCACCCGCCAGGCGAGCAAGAAAATCGTCGAGCTCGGATGCAGCCGCGAAGTTGCGCACGGCCAGGTGCGGAACCGGCTCAAAGCCGGCGTGACGCAGCCGTGCCGCGGCTTCGATGGCCTCCGCCGCGGGCCGCGTCGGCACCGCGCTCACATAAACATGCGTGCCGGCCGGGGCGATGGCGGCCAGCGCGGCGACGTCTGCCGCAGACGGCCGCGTGGCTTCGAGCGAGAAGCCGCGCATGAAACCGGCGATCGCGTCCACCGCATCGCCGCGGGGCTCGACCTGGGTTGCCGGAGACGCGGTCGTCATGGCGTCGTGCTTCCCTGGTGTCCCGGAGCGTCTGGCCCCGATGCGGAGCACCGCATCACTCGCGCCGCCGCGAGATCACGTAGGATTCATCGTAGAACCAGAGTCCGCCGTGCTCGCGCAGAACGTCGCGCGTCGCGTCCAGATAGCGTCCGTCGGCGACGACCTCGCCCAGCCGATCGTCCTCGACCTGCGCGACATAGATCGCTGCATTCCACGCCGCAAACAGCGTCGAGGTCCCGATCGAGAGGTCCGAAATTTCGCTCGGCAGGGTGTGCATGTCGTAGCGGAACAGCGACCGGTTATCGGCGTAGGCATTGAAGTTGAGATCGCGCCCGGCCGTGCCGAGCTCGTGCTTCACCGCCTTCATGATCTGGTGACGGTCATGGATGAACGGATTGTCGCCCGGCCACATGCGCTGGATGATCTCCATGCCGGGATCGTTGCCATGGGAATGGATGGCGATGAGCCGTCCGCCCGGTCCGAGTGATTTCGCGAGCGGTGCGATCACGCGCTTGGCCTTGAAGTCGAGCGACGCGCGCGCGCGGTAGGGCTGCGAGGCGATGACGAGATCGTAGTTGGCGACCGTGCCGCCCGGACGCGGGATGATCGGGTCGAGCAGGAACTTGTGGTCCTCGCGATAGAGCACGAGCACCACGGGCCGCTCGTAGACCGGGTTGCCGGTCTTGGGGCTCACCCCGGCCTTCCAGTTTTGCGCCAGGAACGGCACGAGATCAGTGATCTGCTGCTCGAAGCGGTAGGCCGAATCGCCGGACAGCGGCACTTCGTGCCAGACCAGGCTCGAGGCCGCGGAGAGCGACTTGACCGCGAGCCACGGCGCGTCGGCATAGGCAAGATTGGTCAGCACCAGCACCGTGGCCGGATGCTCGAAGAAACGGTCCGACATCTTCTGCAAGCCGAGGCGGACATCCTCGAGACTGATCTCCTTGCCAACGACGTAGAACGGCGTGTGAGGAAAGCGGTCATGCATCGCCCGCATCACCCGCAGCAGCACGGTGCCGTCGCCGACCCCGGCGTCGAACAGGCGCAGGGCGGGCGGGCGGGGATGGATGTTGGCCAGTTCGAGCCCGACCCGGCTGGCGACCACCCACTTTTCGCTGCAGGTATTGACGAACAGCAGATACTTCTGGCGGTTGTCGAAGAATCGGAAATTGCGCTGCGGGTCGCGTTGGCCGGTGGGTATCGGCGTCAAGGTGGCAGGGATGCCGGCCGGGCGGGCGTCGCGCGCGCGCTCAATGATGGTGGGACGCGCGGCTGCAGCGGTGCGGTTCGTTTCCATGAAGCCGCGGATGCGGTCGAGCGTTTCGGTGGTGATCCGCCCACCGTTGCGAAGGCGGGCGGTGAGCTTCCCGTCATTGACGGCACGGCGACCGAAGGTCGATTCCGCGAGCCCGCTGTTCCGGCAATAGTCGGCGATTTCCTGCAATAATTCTTGGGCGTTCATGGCAGACGCCTCATCGGGGTTTCGCTCCAGTCCCGCGCCCGCCGCGTTTCGAGACGGCTTGTGAGGTGCGCAGGGACACGCCCACAGCGAACCAAGCACGGGGATTTGCGTCAACCACAAAACAGCCCACCCGGTTGGTGGGAGCAGGGATGGGAAGGCGCCCAAATAGTGAAAATGCTGGTGTTTCCAGCTTTCGAGCTGCATTTCTGTACCGCATCATGGGCGGCACATAGGGTGACGGGAAGTAGCCCACAAGTTTGTGGGCGAGATTCCGGCCCCACTACCCAGGCCGCCAACGGTCCGTGCGCAGCCGCCGGGCCGGGCTACGCGGGGCGGTCGAGCGCGCGCAAAATGCCAGTGATGGCCGCGGTGCGTCGCGACCGCTCAATTCGCACGCGTCGAGATAGGCGATGCATCCATGCCGCCCGAGCCACCACACGTGCGAAACAAATCCGCGGCAATCGACGCCGGTCGCGGCCGATGCCATTGCCGGGCAGCACGGCGATGTGGAGCGTCATTGCTGAACACGCCATGCCTTCATCATGTGCCGGGTGGATCGACACGGCGTTCGATGCGACAGTACGCTCGTTAGGCGGACCCGATGCCGACCGCAAGGTCGCGCCCCAGCGGCCATCCACCGAGACCTGATCCCGCATGCCGCGCTTTGCAGCCAACCTGGCTTATCTCTTCACCGAACGCCCGCTGATCGAGCGTTTCGCGGCGGCGGCCGCGGCCGGCTTCCGCGCCGTCGAGCTGCAATTTCCCTATGACCACGCCCCGTCCGCGGTGAAGGCGGAGCTCGACCGGCTCGGCTTGACGATGCTCGGACTCAACACCGCGCCAGGCCGGGCGGCAGCGGGCGAGTTCGGCGTCGCCGCCATCCCCGGCCGGGAGCAGGAATTTGCCGCACTGTTCAAGCAGGCGCTCGATTACGTCACCGCGATCGGCGGCTGCCAGATCCACTGCCTCGCCGGCAAGGTGCCGCCGGAGCAGCGCCCGGCGGCGGAAACGACCTTCATCAGGAACCTGGCACGCGCCGCAGATGCCGCAGGCGAGAAGAACGTCACGCTGTTGATCGAGCCGATCAATCCCCGCGACCGGCCGGATTATTTCCTCACCCGCGTCGAGCATGCCGCCGACATCATCAAGAAGGTCGAGCGGCCCAACGTGCGTGTCCAATTCGACTTCTATCATGCCCAGATCGTCGGCGGCGATCTCGTCAAAAGATTTGAAGCGCATCTGCCTTTCGTCGGGCATGTGCAGATCGCGGCCGTGCCGTCGCGGCATGAACCCGACGAGGGCGAGGTGAACTATCCCGAAATCTTCGCGATGCTCGATCGCGTCGGTTACGGCACCTGGATCGGGTGCGAGTACCGGCCGCGTGGACGAACCGAAGAAGGCTTGGGCTGGGCGCGTGGCTATGGTGTCGTGCCGCGGGACAGTTGACCGTTCGGGCGTGGCCGGGCCGGTGAACCGCTCGCAGCGATACCGTCCTGGATCCGGCGGTCTGGAAAGGAAACAACATGCGTCTCGACAACAAGGTTGCGCTCGTGACCGGCGGCGGATCGGGCTTCGGCAAGGGCATCGCCGAGACCTTCGCGCGCGAGGGCGCGCGCATTGCCGTCATCGATATCGATGAGCAGGCGGCGCGCAGGGTCGCGGCCGCGATCAGCAACAAGGCGATCGCGGTGCGCTGCGATGTCTCGCAGCGTGCCGACGTCGACGCCGCGGTCAAGGCCACGGTCGATGCCTTCGGAGGGGTCGATATCCTCATCAACAATGCCGGCATGAGCCACGTGCGGCGGCCCATGCTGGAGGTGGAGGAGGATGAGTTCGACCGCCTGCTGGCGGTGAACGTCAAGTCGATCTTTCTCTTCGCGCATGCGGTCGTGCCGCTGATGCGCAAGCACAAGTCGGGTGTGATCATCAATATCGGCTCGACCGCCGGAATCCGGCCGCGGCCGGGCCTGACCTGGTACAACGCCTCCAAGGGCGCGGTGAACCTGCTTTCGAAGTCGATGGCGGCTGAGCTCGCGCCCGATGGCATTCGCGTCTGCGCCGTGGCGCCGGTCATGGCGGAGACGCCGCTCCTGCCGACCTTCATGGGTGGCGATTTGCCCGAGCTGCGCGCGCAGTTCAAGGCCACGGTGCCGCTCGGCCGGTTTGCCACCATCGACGACGTCGCCAACGCGACCCTGTTTCTCGCCTCCGACGAGGCGGGCTTCCTCACCGGCAACGTGCTGGAGGTCGATGGCGGCCGCTGCGTGTAGCCGATCGTCGCCGTTCCGCGAATACCTCCGTCCGTCCCTCGTGCGCGCCTGCGCGCGGCCCTTGCCTTGCGCCCGCCGCTTGGTAGGTTGCCGACATGTGGGGTCGCAAGCGTCAACGCGTCGAGCCGACCGGGCCAAGCGGGCCACCGCCGCAGCTCGGGCTCAAGGAGGCGTTGCGCAAGGCGCGCATCGATCAGGCCGAGCGCAGCGCCGTCATCGTCGACCTCCATGACGCCGAGGTCGCGCGGCTCGAGGTGCTCAATGAAGCGCTCGATCCGGTGTTCGAGGAAGTCCCCAAGGAGATCGAGCTGTTCGACCGCGGCATCAGCCGTGGCGAGACCCCGCGCCTGTGGATCGATGCCATCACCCATGTCGTGATGGGCCGCGACAAGCGGATGTACCGGTTCCTGCAGGATACCCGCTACGGCCGCAAAGTGCTGGCCGAATCCGTGAACGTGGCCGAGATCGTCGACGCGGTGACGAAATATCTGGCGCAGCGCATGATCGAGCGGGAGCGTGCACTCGCCGATGGCTCGTTGCCGGCGACCCGTGACTTCAAGCAGGCGGCGCAGTCGCACTCTCGCGCGGGGCGCGGGCGCCCACTCGCCGCATTTCTGTTGGGGTTGCTGGCCGGATTTGCCATTCTCGTCGCCGCCGCTCTGCTGTTCGGGGCGCAATCCTGAGCGGTCGCGCTCTGCGCGATCGCATCCGTCGAGAAAGCTCCGCACCTTGCTGGCCCAGTTCGACGGCGATAAGCTGATTTCGTTGCCTCGACAGCATCACGCAAGAACCCGACCTGCGATCATGACAGAGCGATCTGGCGCAGCCTTGATTGCTTACAATTTAAGCATCGGCCTGTTGGCGCTGATCCTCGCTCCGTCTCATTACTCTGCGCACGCGCAGTCAGCCGATCTCGTCCTTTGCGACCGGCTGGCCGCCGACCCCAGCGATCCGGACAAACCGACAGACGTCAAAGGCACGCCCGAGATCGCTCAATCCGACCTCGCGACCGCCATTAAATTTTGCAAGGTCGCATCGACGGCCTCACGCCGGGCGCTCTACCAACTGGGCCGCGCCTACGCCGCCAATCAACAGCTGCCGGAAGCCGTGACCGCCTATCGCAAGGCCGCCGAGCGCGGAAGCACATCGGCCATGGTCGAGCTCGGCGTGCTGCTCGCCACCGGGGCTGGCGTTCCGAAGGACGAAGCCCAGGCGCGCAAGCTCTTCGAGCGCGCGGGCGCGGGTGGAAATCCCCGCGGCGTCACCAACCTCGCCGCACTCTCCGAGAGTGGCGCCGCCGCTCCGTCGGATCCCGTCAAATCCAGAGCCCTGCTGGCCAAGGCAGCGGAGAAGAATTCAGCGCAAGCGCAGTATCAGCTCGGATTGATGATGGCCGACGGCGTCGGCGGTCCGCAGGACGATGTTGCCGCGCGGGCGTTGTTCGAAAAGGCAGCGGCGCAAGGTCATGCCGGCGCACTGGAGCGGATGGGCGCGTTTGCGCAGAACGGGCGAGGCGGACCGCAGGATTCGAGCGCTGCCAAGGCCTATTACGAGAAGGCGGCGGCGCTCGGCAACGAGGACGCAAAGGCCGCTCTCAAGCGGGCGGAATGTCCCTACGTGATCAAGGACAAACGCGGAAATGTCGTGACTCACCTCTGCTTCTAGATCGCGATGACTTTTCTTCGAATGGTCATCGCGCTCTAGCTTATTGCTGGAGCATGATCTTTTCCGAAAACCGGTGCCCACCCCGGATCAAGTCCGGGGCAGGCTTTTTCGGGATCATGCTCTAGCTGAAGCGACGGTCAGTCAACATTGCCCGTTTGGTTTCGAGCACGGTGTCGCCGCCGCGCACCAGCCCGCGCGAAATGACCTCGCACTGCCAGCCGTCGCCGGCGCGCTCGATGCGGTAGAGATTGTAGCCGGCCGGATCGTCCTTGCCCGCCACGCTTGCGACTCCCGAAGCCGACGGCACGCCCACGACCGGGATGCGGCCGCGCGGACCGTCGAGCGCGATGAGCGAATGCACGTGATCGTGGCCGTGCAGCACGAGCTCGGCGCCGTGGCGCGCCAGCGCCGCGCGAAAGGCGGCGCCGTCGACCAGCCGTTTGAGATGCCGCGCCGGCGTGCTGGTCGGCGGATGGTGGATCAGCACTACGCGAAATCGCCGCTCACGGCCGCACTCGTCCAATACGGCGGCGAGTGCGGCAATCTGCTCGGCGCCGAGGTGTCCCGTCGCCAGGAACGCCGCCGTCGGCACCGCGGTTGACAGTCCGATCAGGGCAACGTCGCCGCGCCGGCGCAGGAAGGGAAATCCGAGTCCGTTCGCGGGCGCGGTGCCGTCGTCTCCGCGCATGTAGTCGCCCCATTGCGTCCGCGGATAGGAGATCGCGCCACGCACATAGACATCGTGATTGCCGGGGACGAACGTGACCTGGTGCGGCGGTCCCAGCGCCGCGAGCCAGGCCCGCGCCGGCGCGTATTCGCCCGCAAGCGAGATGTTGACGAGGTCGCCGGTCACTGCGATTTGGTCGGGCGCCTGCGCCTTCAGGTCCGCCACGATGCGCGCCAGCACCTCGCCGCGATGAATCCGGTGGCGCTTGCGTTGCCAGTTGAGAAAGCCGGTCGCGCGTTTGCCGATGAGCTCGGACCATCGCGGCGTCGGCAACGGTCCGAGGTGCGGATCTGACAGGTGCGCGAGCACGAACATGAAGGCGTTCCGTATCCGGGGCGAGTCCTCACGTGCACGGGCGGCGAATGCAAGGGCCAAGCGGTCGGATCTGCCGGGAAGGGGCCCCGGTCAGATCATCATGAGCTGCCGATCAGGATCCCGGCGGCAAACACGAGCGCGCCCCCGACGACGACCTGGAAGGTGGCGGCAAGGAATGGCGTATCCATGAAACGGTGCCGGATGTAGGAGATCACCGCCAGCTCGACCATGACCACGGCGATGGCGACGACAGTGGCGGTCCAGAAATTGGGAATGAGGTAGGGGAGGGTGTGGCCAAGGCCTCCGATTGCCGTCATCACCCCGCAGACTGCCCCACGCACGACAGGCGCGCCGCGCCCGGTGAGCGATCCGTCGTCGGAGAGCGCCTCGGCGAAGCCCATGGAAATGCCGGCGCCGACCGAGGCGGCCAGTCCGACGAGAAACGTCTCCCAGGTGCTATGGGTCGCGAAGGCAGCGGCAAACAGCGGCGCCAGGGTCGAGACCGAGCCGTCCATCAGCCCGGCGAGGCCGGGCTGCACGTACTGCAGGACAAACATGCGCCGCGCGGTTTCATCCTCCTTGGCCCGCGCGCCGGGGGTCAGGATCTGCCGGCCGAGCTGATGGGCGAGGCCTTCGTGCCCGACTTCGGCCTCGGCGAGCTCGACCAGGAGCTGACGCACTGATGCATCCCGCGTGGTATCGGCGGCGCGGCGATAAAAGCGTTCCGCTTCGTATTCCATGTTCTCCGCAAACTTGCGCACCTCGTCGAGGTTGAGCGGCTGCATCAGCCACAGCGGCCGCTTCGGGATGAAGCCCTTGACGTCCTGGCGGCGGATCAACGGCAGGTATTCGCCGAATTTCGACCGGTAGAGCTCGAACAGCATGGTGCGATGGCGCACCTCCTCGTCCGCCATTTCGTCAAAGACCTTGGCCGACGCCGGATACTTCCCGCGCAGTCCCTCGGCGAAGCCGCGGTAGATGCGGCTGTCCTCATCCTCGTTGGTGATGGCGAGAGCGACGATTTCCTGCTCGCTGAGGTCGGAAAAGCGTTTCACGGGTCACCCGCGCTCCAGACAAAAAATGTTTAGAACTATTCTAAACAATACTGACGGCGTTTTGACAAGGCGGGGTCGATTGGCCTCACTGCCTGGGGCATTCGGAGGCTGCGGCGAGAGCCGGCATGAAACGGGTCGTCGACCTTGGCGCGGCACGCCGCGCGCTCGAGCCTGCGGTACGCAGGGTTATGCACGTCTATTGGCGCTTCGCCCGCGCCATGACCCTCGGCGTGCGTGCGCTGGTGATCGACGAGACCGGCCGCATCTTTCTGGTCAAGCACAGCTATGTGAGCGGGTGGTATCTGCCGGGTGGCGGGGTCGAGGCCGGGGAGACCCTGGTGCAGGCGCTGGCGCGCGAGCTGCGCGAGGAGGGCAACATCGAGTTGACCGAACCGCCGCGGCTGCACGGCATGTTCTTCAACGACCGGCACTCCCGGCGCGACCACGTCGCCCTGTTCGTCGTGCGCGGCTTCCGTCAGGTCGCCGCGCCCGTGCCCAACCGAGAAATCGTCGCCCACGGTTTTTTTGACCTCGACGCGCTGCCCAACGACACGACGTCCTCGACGCGCGCGCGCATCATCGAGGTATTGGGTGGCGCCCCGACCAGAGAACGATGGTGACGCGCACGCTCGGCGCGCGCTGCTGGTGGGTGATAGGGTAAGAACGTTCAGCATCGCGAGCGTCGGAGCGATCGTGCATCCCCGCATTGAGGCCGTCTATCACGTCCGCTGCGACGCGCAGACGATCGAGGAGCGCGCGCGCGCCATTGCTATTGAGCAGAGCATCGAAATGCCGCTCGCGGCGGTGACGGACGACTACGTGCGCTCGGAGATCGTTGGGCGGGTCGAGGATATCAGGGAAAAGGAGCATGGACTGTTCGAGGTCCGGATCACGCTCGCCGCCGAGACCGTCAGGCATGACGCCGGCCAGCTCATCAACATGCTGTTCGGCAATTCGTCGCTGCACGCGGATGTGGTGCTCGACGATGTGGTGCTTCCGGCCGAACTGGTGAACGCCTTCGGCGGTCCCCGTCACGGGCTCAACGGGCTGCGGCAACGGGTGGAAGCGTCTACGCGGGCATTGACCTGCTCGCCGCTCAAGCCGCAGGGGCTGCCGGCGGCAGCGCTCGCCGAACTCGCCCGCCGTTTCGCGCACGGGGGCGTCGACTACATCAAGGACGACCACGGACTCGCCGACCAGGCCTATTCGCCCTTCGCCGAGCGGCTCGAAACCGTCGCGGCGGCGTTGCGCGACGCCGGGCGCACCGATGGCCGGATCGCGCGCTATGTGCCAAGCCTGTCGGGTGATCTCGACGCCATGCGCCGGCAGGTCAGGCTCGCCCGGGATGCGGGCGTCGATACGGTCATGGTGGCTCCAATGATCTGCGGTTTTGCGAATTTCCACCGGCTGGTGCGGGAGAATCCCGGCACGGCGTTCGTGGCGCATCCCACCATGGCGGGAGCGGCTCGCATTGCGCCGCCGCTCCTTCTTGGCACGCTGTTCCGCATGCTCGGGGCCGATGCGGTGGTGTTTCCGAACTATGGCGGCCGCTTCGGCTATTCCCCCGATACCTGCCGTGCGCTTGCGCGCCGCGCATTGGACGAGCGCGGCGGCCTTCGCCCCTGTGTGCCGGTGCCGGCCGGCGGCATGAGCACCGAGCGCGTGCCCGAAATGCTTGCTTTCTACGGGACCGACGTCATGGTGCTGATCGGCGGCGCCCTGCTCGAAGCAGGCGAGCATCTGGTCGAGGCCACGCGGGCTTTCGTGACCAAGGTGCATCGCCATGCACATGGAAAAGGAGCGTGAGCAGGGCCATATGAGTTGACATCATGGCGAACCGCGACCGGACCATCCACCGCAAGGCGAGCGATTATCGTTGGGAGGGAGTGGAGGAGCTTCCCTACAAGGAAGACGATCGCGCGCTGTTCAAGGCCATCACCCGGCAGGTGCTGTTCTCAGACCCGGAGCTGCACGGGGAGCTGCGCTATTTCGAGATGGCGCCCGGCGGATTTTCGACCCTCGAGCGCCACGAGCACATGCATGCAGTGTTGATCCTGCGCGGCCGCGGCCATTGTCTCGTCGGCGACGAAGTCAAGGCGATCGCGACGCGCGATCTCGTCACCGTGCCGGCGATGACCTGGCACCAGTTTCGCGCGACGGCAGGCGAGCCGCTCGGCTTCCTTTGCATGGTCAACGCCACGCGCGACAAGCCGCAATTGCCTTCGCCGCAGGATTTGGCGAAGCTTCAGGCTGATGCGAGGATCGCGGCCTTCCTGCGCGACGAGCCGAGCTCATAGCGCCTGGCCGCGAACCCATCGGAAGGATGCGTCGACGATGCGATTTCATCCGTGCGCCGGCGTGCTTGCCGCCATCGTTGCGGGCGGACTTTGCGGCGCGCCATCCTGCGGGCAGGCGGCCGAGCTTTCGGCCGAGCAGCAGGCATTCCGCGACATCTACCGCGAGCTGGTCGAGATCAATACCACCGATTCCGCCGGCGACACGGTGCGCGCCGCCGAGGCGATGGCCGCGCGGCTGCGGGCCGGCGGCCTCCCCGCCGGGGATATCCACGTTCTCTCCTCGGGCCCGCGCAAGGGAAACCTGGTGGCGCGGCTGCGCGGGACTGGCGCACGCCGCCCGCTTCTTGTCCTTGCCCATCTCGACGTGGTGGAGGCGAAGCGCGAGGACTGGGACTTCGATCCATTCAAATTGCAGGAGGTTGACGGCTATTTTCGCGGTCGTGGCGTGATCGACGACAAGGCGATGGCCGCGATCTTCGTGGCCAACATGATCGGCTATGTCCGGGAGGGTTACAAACCCGACCGCGACATCATCCTCGCGCTCACGGCGGACGAGGAGCTGTCGGATTCCCCGCACAACGGCGTGCGCTGGCTGCTGCAGCATCACCGCGATCTGATCGACGCCGAGCTTGCCATCAACGAGGGCGGCGCCGGAGCGTTGCGAAACGGCAAGCCGTTCCGCCTCGTCGTTCAGCTGGCCGAGAAGGTCTACCAGACCTATCAGCTCGAGGTGACCGACCGCGGCGGGCACAGCGCCTCGCCTCGGCGCGACAATCCCATTTACCGCCTGGCGGACGCCCTGCGCCGGCTCGGTCAGTTCGAGTTTCCGGTGCGCCTCAACCCGGTCACGCGGGCCTTTTTCGATCGCATGGCGGCGGCGGAGACGCCCGCGGCCGCCGCTGCGATCAAGGCGCTGCTCGCGGGCAGCACCGATGCAGATGCGCTCGCACCCCTCACCGGGCGGCCCGACTATAACGCGCAACTGCGCACCACTTGCGTCGCGACCATGCTCGAGGCCGGGCACGCGGAGAATGCGTTGCCGCAAACCGCCCGCGCCACCGTGAATTGCCGCGTGCTGCCGGATGAACTCGGTGGCGGAGGTCGAGCGCACGCTCGTCCGGGTGATCGCCGACGACAAGGTCGCCGTCGTTGCCAAGGGCACCGCGGTGCTGAGCCCGCCGTCCGCGATCAATCCCGAGGTAATGCAGACCATCGCGCGGCTGAGCATCGAGATGTGGCCGGACGTGCCGCTCAATGCCGCGATGTCCGCCGGCTATACCGACAGCCGCTGGCTGCGCAACGCCGGCATTCCCGCCTACGGCGTCTCCGGACTGTTCAGCGATCCCGGCAACAACGGCGTGCACGGACGCAACGAGCAGGTCGGCGTCAAGGCCGTCGACGACAGCAAGGAGTTTCTCTACCGGCTGGTCAAGCTCCTGGCCGGGCCGCGGGCGGCGCCGCCGAACTAGAGCATGATCCCGAAAAAGCCTGCCCCGGACTTGATCCGGGGTGGGCGCCGGTTTTCGGAAAAGATCATGCTCCAGCAATATCTAGCCGACGGGCTGGGAGGTCGTCGTCTCGAGCGAGCGGGCGGCGATCGCTTCGTTGCCGGCGGCGCGCATCGCGTTCGCCAGCAGCAGGTAGGCTTCCGTCCAGGCCGCCGCCACCTCTTCGGACCACGCATCGCCCAGCCCTTTTTCGAGCGTCCAGATCAGGGCGGCGCCGACCGTGTCATAGTGCGCATCTGATACGCCGTATGCCGCATGGCGCCGTCCCAGCGCCTCGATGACCGGCAAGAGCTCGTCGGCGCGGTCAAGTCCATTGACGACCAGGGCCAAAGCTTGGATCACCTTCCTGCCCTGGCCCTTCATCTCGACCGCGTCGAACATGGCGCGCAACGGCGGATCGATCTCGAACAGGCGGTTGTAGAACAGCCGCGCGGCGGTATCCGCAAGTGGCGCCAGCTTTTGCCATGTCCGCTGCACGAGCAGCGTCTTCTCCGGGGTCATCAGCCTTTGGACGGTAGTCACTGTCATGGTCCTTTCGAGTGCGCGGCGGTGCCGGAACCATGGCGGGGACATTAAGCAGGGGGAGAGATCACAAGCTTGAGGGGGATCTGGAGTCTTGCTGAAGATTCCTGGAATTTCTTGAAGACAGGGGGTAGTGGGCGCGCCAACCGCGCGGACGGACATTTGAGCGCGGGCGCGCGGAGTTTCCCCCGTTTTTGCGGGGTCGTAACCTGGCTTTTGCCCCCGGTCGCCTCGCCCTAGTGGCCAAACCGTCCACGGTTGTGGGGCGCAAGGAAATCGAGCTCCGGCCCCAGCGGCACGATACCGGTCGGGTTGACGTTGCGCTGGCTGCCGTAATAGTGCCGCTTGATGTGATCCATGTTCACGGTCGCGGCAATGCCGGGTTGCTGGTAGAGGTCGCGCAGATAGTTCGACAGGTTGGGGTAGTCGACGATGCGCCGCAGGTTGCATTTGAAGTGGCCGTAGTAGACGGCATCGAAGCGAACCAGCGTCGTGAACAGCCGCCAGTCTGCCTCGGTGATGTCGCCGCCCGCGAGATAGCGCTGGCCCGCGAGCCGCTGCTCGATCTCGTCGAGGACAACGAACAGCGCCCGAAACGCCTCGTCATAGGCCGCCTGCGAGGTGGCGAATCCGGCGCGGTAGACCCCGTTGTTGACGTTCTCGTAGATGCGGGCGTTGATGCGGTCGATCTCGTCGCGCAGTTCAGGCGGGTAATAGTCGGTTCGCGTGTTGGTGAAGCGGCCGAAGGCGCCGTTGAACATACGGATGATCTCAGCCGATTCGTTGTTGACGATGGTGCGGCGCTCCTTGTCCCACAGCACCGGCACGCTCACGCGGCCGCTGTAACGCCCGTCGGCGCGCAAGTAGATTTCGGCGAGCTCCTTTGCCCCGTTCACGCTGTCGGGAATCGTGCCGGGGCTGTTGCCGAACCACCAGCCGTGCGGACCGTAAAGCGGCTCCACCACCGACATCGACACGGCGTCCTCAAGCCCTTTGAGCATGCGCATGATCACCGTGCGGTGCGCCCACGGGCAGGCCAGCGCCACGTAGAGATGATAGCGGCCGCGCGCGGCGGCAAAGCCGCCGTCGCCGGTCGGGCCGGGGCTGCCGTCCTCCGTCACCCAGTTGCGGAAGCGGGTTGCCGGACGAAGGAAGTGCCCGGCTCGGGCACGCTCCCCGGGCTGCTCGTCACGCCAGACGCCGTCGACCAGAAGGCCCATCGCACGCTCCACGTGGTTATCGCATGCAATATAGGCCTCTCTCGACGTCATTGCCGCGTCCGAGCGCTGCGTGTTTGATGGACCTGCTGCCCGCCAAATGCTAAGCGCGCTGCCGGCCCATGACCGACCTCTCCCCCACCATCCTGCCGGAAACGCCCGACGACGCGGTGGCGGTCGAGCGCCTGCACGAGCGCACCTTCGGCCCCGGCCGCTATGCCAAGTCGGCCTACCGGTTGCGCGAGCGCCGGGGCCATCAGCTTGAGCTGTCGTTCACGGCGCGGATCGGCACCCTGCTCGTGGGTTCGGTGCGGTTGTCGCGCATTCGCATCGGCGAGACGCAGGCTTTGCTGCTCGGTCCACTCACCGTCGAGCCGCCGTTCCGCGAACGCGGGATCGGCTACGCGCTGATCGACCGTGCGCTCGCCGAAGCGAAAGCCAGGGGACACCGGCTGGTCGTGCTGGTGGGCGATGAGCCCTACTACGGCAAATCCGGCTTCAAACGCATCCCCAAGGGCCGCGCCACCATGCCGGGCCCGGTCGACCCCGCAAGGCTTCTGGTGTGCGAGCTTGCCGATGCCGCGTTCGACGGCGTGTCCGGTGCGATCCGGCCGGACTGGACCACGGCCTGAGCCGTCGCATCGGTCATCGACCGCTAATCATCAGCGATCCTGCTGCCAGCGCGCAGCCTTGCGGCTGCCTCGAGGTTTACCCCCGGTACCGGGTTCGGTAGGATTGCGGCATGTACCGCTTCTGGAGAATCAGGGCTCGCTCGCGGCTTGGCATTGCCGTGGTGGCGGCCTACGCGGTCGCATTCCAGATGATGCTGGTCGGGGTCGTCGCTGCGCGCACGGCAGCGGCCGAGTCCTCGTTTGTGGACGGCCGCTTCGTCGTCTGCTCGGCGCGCGCCGGCGGCTTGGCGGATCGCGACCCATCGGGCTTGCCGACTGCCCCCGAGACGTCGTGCGTGCTCTGCACCATGGCCGCCAACGGGCCCGTACTCCTTCCCGCTGCACCCGACCCGGATGTCGTTTCCGCGACCGACGTGGTGCCTGTTGCGCTGGTGGCTGCCGACGTCTGTCCGCACTGGTACAGCCCACGCCAGTCGCGCGGCCCGCCCGCGAACATTTAATCCGCCGAGGCCCGGCCGCCGCGCACGTTGCGCCGTCATCTGCGCCCGAACGTCATGCGCGGCCGCTCGATCGCGCGCACGTGGGCACCGTCGTCAGCCGCGCGCAGCCGCCTCCGCTTTGACGCATGTCGATCGCTTGGATGCTTTTACCGAACAGGAGTTCTCTATGAGTGCACTGCCCAGGATGTTGGCCGCCGCGGTTTTGCTGTCCGTCGCGGGTTTCGGCGGCGCGGCTGCCCAGGAGTTCAAGGCCGGCGATCTGTCGGTCGATCGTCCGTGGAGCCGCGCGACGCCCGCAGGCGCCAAGGTGGCGGCCGGTTACATGGTGATCAACAACAAAGGCGCGAGCCCCGATCGCCTGGTCGGTGTCTCGAGCTCGCTCGCTGGACGGGTCGAGGTTCACGAGATGGCCATGAAGGACGGCGTCATGACCATGCGGCCGGTTTCAGGGGGACTGATCGTCGAGCCGGGGAAAAGCGTGACGCTGGCTCCGGGCGGCTATCACCTCATGTTCATGGAACTGAAGGGGCCGTTGAAGCAGGGTGACAAGGTGCCCGCCACGCTCGATTTCGAAAAGGCAGGGAAAGTGAACGTGACCTTCGACGTGCAATCCGTCGGCGCACAGGGGCCGGCGCCGGGTCATGGCGGCCACAGGATGTAACGCAGATGGAGGCGTGAGGACCGGCACCCCCCGCGACCCGCGTCGATCATGGATACAGCAACCCTCGAGTGGAACTGGCGCGGCGAGACCATTCGCCTTGGCACCACGGCTGCCGGAGCGGGGCCGAAGGTGTTGATGCTGCCGGCGCTGAGCTCGATCTCGACGCGGCATGAAATGCGCTCCCTGCAGGAGCGTCTGGCGGCGGAATATGCGACGCTGTGCGTGGATTGGCCGGGCTTCGGCGATCAGGCACGCCCGCGGGTCGACTGGACGCCCGAAATCTGTTCTGCGTTTCTGGGTTTTCTGCTGACGAGTGTGATTCCGCGCCCGCACGCGGTCATCGCGGCCGGGCACGCCGCGACATATGCTCTCAAGCACGCGGATAGAGCACCCACGGCCACGACGCGGCTGGTCCTCATCGCCCCGACATGGCGAGGTCCGTTGCCGACCATGATGGGCGGCCAGCGGCCGTTCTTCGCCCGGCTCTGCCGCCTGGTCGACCTGCCGCTGCTGGGCCCGCTCATCTACCGCGCCAACGTCAACCCGTTCACGGTCCGCCGCATGGCGGCCGGCCACGTCTATTCGGATGCCGCCTTTCTGCGCGGGGAGCGACTGCGCGAAAAGCTCGACGTCATTCGCGCGCCGGGAGCGCGATTCGCGTCGGTGCGTTTCGTCACCGGTGGTCTCGACCCGCTTGCGAGCCGCGATGACTTTCTCGATCTCGGCAGACGGGCGGACGTCCCGATCCTGCTGATCCACGGAGCCGAAACGCCGCCGAGGTCGCGGGCGGAAATGGAAGCGTTCGCCGCCCTGCCCGGCATTCGCGCCGTCCGCCTCCCGCGCGGCAAGCTTTCCCTGCATGAAGAGTTTCCCGACGCGATACTCGACGTCGTCGCGCCGTTTCTGCGCGCGGCGCTGGAACCCTCCGGGACCGACCGATCCGATCACACACGCGCATCTTGACGCGCGGCCATAGAGGAGATCGGATTCGTTCGTCGATGATCAGGCAGACACCTGCTCGTCCGAATGGCCGCAAACGATTTTCTCCGGCCAAATGAGCTCCTCGCTTGACGCAAAGACTTCTCGC
Organism: uncultured Alphaproteobacteria bacterium; assembly: GCA_963739385.1. Classification (GTDB taxonomy): domain Bacteria; phylum Pseudomonadota; class Alphaproteobacteria; order Rhizobiales; family Xanthobacteraceae; genus VAZQ01. The sequence continues at coordinate 240,750 of CAVUAI010000053.1, read as the reverse complement.
ACGGTGGAACGATGATCTATGCGGCGACCCTCCAGCAATGATCGGATCGGAAATCGAATGGCCGGTCAGGGCCGGTAGCGACCGGCGCCAAGGACACATATACGTCGCTCGATCCGGGAGGGGTAGTGGCCAGTTGATTGTGGCAGCTTCGTCCTTGGCAAAACGTCACAGCGCCGGAGGCCAGGGACGATATCCGGCTAACCAGGAGCAGAACGCCACTGGACGCCCGCGCCAGCTGACCATGTTGCCATAAGCGTCGTAAACCGGGATGCGGAACCAATAGCAGTTGGGCCCCGGCAGCTGTCCTCCATAGGCGGGATAGTACACGTAGCCGGGGGGCGCGTACGACCGTTCGCCGTCGCCGACCGCGCAGCCGACGCAGCGCGCATTCGCCGTCGTCGGCACTGCGGCGGTCGCAGTCGCCAAGGTCGCGGCCGCAGCCAGAGCAGTGAGAGTTTTCGTCATCAGAGTCTCCTTGAGCGTCGGCTCAGGCCATCGAGTTCTGTGCAAGGCGGCCCCTCCGCATCCCGCAGACTGATCTTGCGATAATCGAAGCTGCAATCGGATCAGTTGTTGAACCAGAACGCCTCGCTGGGATCGAACTTATAGTTGACGCCAACTCGCACGATGTTGTCGGTGACGCGCGAGTTGAACGCCGCCGCGACGGTCGCATTTGGCGGCGTTGCGGGCACGGTCGTGACCGTTCCGAGATCGAGGTAAAGGTACTCGATCCTGGCGGTCCAATTGCCGACGAGGCGACCTTCGATGCCGCCGCCGGCGGTCCAGCCTGCCTGCGTGTTGTGGCTGCTGATGATCGTGTTGACCGGGTTGCCGTCGGCGTCGAACCCGAACACCGTCCCCGCAGTCATCACCTCGCCCACGGCCAGACCGCCCGTGACATAGGCGACCGCGCCGGGCGTGACGGTTGCGCCAAGCCGCCCGCGCAACGTTGCGAACCATTCCAGTTTCTGGCCTTGCTCGGAGATCGCCTGTACCGATGGATCGCCGACAACACCGACGAGAGCCGGATTGCAGACCTCGCCCGGGCAAACAGCCCTCAAGCGTGCGCGCTGGTCGGAATAATTCAGGTCGCCCTCGACGCCGGCGAGCCAAATGCCGGCAACCCAATTGTAGCCGGCCTGCGCGCCGCCGATCAGGCCCTCAAGCTTGCGGGATCTGTCAGTCACGAACAGCTGCGCTTCGCTGGCAACGTCGTTGAAGATCGTCTCAGTGCTGGACCTGCCCCAGCCGTACCCGACGGTGCCGCCGGCATAGAAGCCGGCCCATGTCCATGCCGAGCGGACGGGCGCCTTGAACACCAAGGGTCCGTTCGTCCACGTCGATGCATCGTAAGCCGCTCCGCTCGGGTCGAACTTGTAATTGACGCCGACGCGCACAATGTGATCGGTGACGCGCGAGTCAAAGTTCATTGCGAGCGGCGTTGAATTCAGCGGATTGGTGCCGACACTCGAGACCCTGCCGAAATCGAGATAAAGGTATTCGACCTTGCCCGTCCAATTGCCGCTGAGGCGAACCTCCGCACCGGCGCCCAGCGCCCAGCCCAATTTGGTCGTGTAGCTGACGAAGCTGCTGGTAGCAGGCCTGGCGCTGGTGGTGACGATGGGGATTTCGACCGGCACTTCGATCGGTACTTCGATCGGATTGCCGTCGGCGTCGACATCGATGCGCCACGCCCGGCTCGACTCCCTCCATGACGCCCGGGGTGAGAACGAGACTGGATCCGCTGATCGTGCCGGAGGTCTTGATCCGGCCGACGGCGAGACCGCCGGTGGCGTAGACCAGGGATCCTGGCGTGGGAGTCGCGCCGAGCCGCCCACGCAGCGTTCCGAACCATTCCAATTTTTGCTCCATGCGCGCGCTCACCGGCCCATCGAGGCCAGAGGCGCTGATCGCCGGATTGCAGATAGCTCCGGCGCAGTTGAATGTCGTTGTCCGCGAACGCTGCTGTGAATGCTGTGCATCCAGTTCGATGCCCGCGACCCAAGGGCCCGACTGCCAATTCAAGCCGGCCTGGCCGCCGTAAGTCGCACCGTTGAGGTTGGCCGAACTATTGGTCGCAAGCAGGGGCGCGCCGATGGTCGCATCACTCAAGACCGTGTCCGTGTTGGACCTGCCCCAGCCGTAGCCGACGTTGACGCCGAGATACGGCCCGGCCCAGGTCCAGGCCGTCACAGGGGGTGCCTTAAAGGAGATCGGTCCCTTGAAGACTGCGGGTCTCGTCGTAGACCACTCCGATCGGATCGAATTTGTAATTGAGACCGAGTCGGACGAGATTTTCCGTGACGCGGGAATTGAAGTTGATCGCGATCGGTGTCGAGTTCGTTGGCAGAGTCGCCACCGTCGAGACCGTGCCGAAATCCAGATAGAGGTACTCGATCTTGCCGGTCCAGTTGCCGAAGAGACGAGCCTCCGCGCCAACGCCCACGGTCCAGCCCGCCTTGGTCTTCTGGCTGAAGAAGCTAGAGCTGGTGGGGTCGGCGCTGGCGGTGACGGTGGGGATTTGAACCGGCACTTCGATGGGGACTTCGATGGGATTACCGTCGGCATCCATCTCGATGGCTACGCCCTGTGCGACGCCCTCGATCACACCCTCGGTGAGACCGAGACTGGAGCCGCTGATCGTGCCGGATGTCTTGATCCGGCCGACTGCGAGGCCGCCGGTGGCGTAAACCAGGGAGCCCGGGGTGGGCGTCACGCCAAGCCGACCACGCAGCGTTCCGAACCATTCCAGCCGTTGCTCCATTTGCGCGCGCACCGGCGCATCGAGGCCGAAGGCAGCGATCGCCGGATTGCAGGTCGCGCCGGCGCAGCCGAAAGTCGTCGTCCGCCCGGGCTGGCGCGAGTTCTGGATGTCCGCCTCGATGCCGGCGACGAAAGCGCCGAACTGCCAATTGAATCCGGTTTGGGCGCCGTAGCTCATGCCATTGAATTTGCCGGAGGTCGTTGTCGCCGCGAGGGGCGTGCCGGCGATGGCATCGCTGATGACGGTATCGGTGTTGGACTTGCCCCAGCCGTAGCCGGCATTGAGACCGAGATAGGGCCCAGCCCACGTCCACTCCGCCACCACCGGCGTGGCGTAAGCTGGAGCTTTGAAGGGGAGTCCCTTGTAGACCAGCGGCGCGCCGATGCCGGTGAGTGCGTCATATCCAATGGCGGGATCGAGCTTGTAGTTGAGGCCGACGCGCACGATGTTGTCGGTGATGCGCGCATTGCTGGAGAGCGTGACCGGCGTGGCGTTCAGCGGATTGGCGACATTGGCCGAGACCGTTCCGAAATCCATGTAGAGATATTCGATCTTGCCGGTCAGGTTGCCGAACAGCCGGCCTTCGAGGCCGGCGCCGACCGTCCAGCCCGCCTGCTGGGTCAGCACGCTGCGCGTGTTGCTGGCCGTGATGGGGCCGCCGTCCGCGTCGAGACCCACGCCGGCAAGCCGCACCGTGCTCCTGATCGAACCGACCGCCAGGCCGCCGGTGGCATAGGCCATGATATCGGGCGTAATGGTCGTGCCGAAGCGCGCGCGCAGCGTGCCGAACGAATCCAGTTTGTGGCCTTGGTCGAATGTCGCCGTCACCGGGGCGTCGAAGCCGACGATGCCCGGATTGCAGATCGCGCCGGGGCAGACGTAGGTCGGGGTTGCGCCCTGGCCCGAGATCTGGGCGTCGGCTTCGATACCGCCGACCCAGTTGGCCCATTGCCAATTGTATCCGCCCTGGATGCCGCCGATGCCGCCGTTGAGATTGTCCGAGGAGCCCGTCGCGAACAGCGGGCCTCCGCTCGGGAAACCGCCGAAGACGGCGTCCGTCCTGGACTTGCCGGCGCCATAGCCGATATTGGCGCCGACATAGGGTCCGGCCCAGCTCCATGTTGCGAGGACGGGTGCCTTGAAGAGCGCGAGCGGGTCGTAGCCGTTGACGGGTCCGTAGCCACGCGGACCCTTGAAATAGGGAGGCAGTGCGCCCGGACCGTTGCCGCCGAACTTGGCGTTCATGAAGAATTTGATGCTGCGCCCCGGCAGCAGGATTTCGTCCTTGTGGAACTGCACGGAGTTGCGCACGTCGACATCGAGCAGATTGTCGCCGACCAGCCCGGTGGTGATCTCGGTCGCTCCCCACGGCGAGTCGCGGAAGAACTTGCGGTGGCTGAGCTCCATCTTGAGCAGGTTGTAGCCAGCCGTCGGGGTGTCGTTCTGGCCGAGATCGCTCTGTCCGAAGGCATGCAGGAGTCCCATGCGCACGAACCAGTTGTCGTTGCGCCAGTAGGCGCCGCCGCCCAGCCGCATCGGCGGCATGCGCGGGACGTTGCTGCCGTCGGTAAACGTGGCGCGCACGAAATCGTATTGGCCATCGACACCGAAAATGCCGGTCGCCACCGGGACGAGGTCCCACTGCCAGGCGATCTCGCCGCCGCGGAAAATCGCGTCACGCTGGCCATAGACGGTCTGGATGAACTCGGTGTCCACGCCGTTGCCGCAGGTGGCGAACGCGTCACCGCACAAGATGCCGGTCGCCTGGCGAAAGATGAAATTGTCGTACCTGGTGTAATAGGCCTTGGCGTCGAAGCGGAACGTGCCGTCGATGCGCTTGAGGCCGACCTCGGCGGTGTTGGCGGTTTCGATTTTCAGGCCCGGATTGCCGATGTCGAAGGTGCCTGACGCGTCATGCGCCCCATGGGCGAACAACTCGAGCGCGGTCGGCGCACGCTCGATCCGCTGCAGCGTTGCGCTGGCGATCATCCAGGAGGGCAGGTCCTTGAGCACGCTGAAGCTGATGCTCTTGGGCATGAAGCCGAGCGACTGCAGCACCAGGTCGGGATTGTCCGGCGGCGGCACCAAGGCGGAGGGAAATATGCCGGCGGTCCCGTCAAGACGAACGGTTTCGATGCGGCCCGCGAGCAGGGTGCGCAGCGTGTCGTTGAGCCAGAGCTCGTTATAGAAATAGGCCGCCCCGCGATTGGTCCGTGCCGAGCCGAGCAGGCTGCCGGCGTCACCCGCGGTATCGATCTGCTGGTGGTCGAACTGCGTCCCGACGGCGCTGATCAAAGTGCCGAGCGGCGTGGTCATCGGCATGAACGTGAGTTCGGCCTTGGCCTCCTGCGCGTGATTGTTGAACGTCGCCCGAATCCCGTCGAGCCCTGCCTCGTCAAGTCCGAGCTCGTCGTGGTGATATTCGACCGCCCCGAGCCAGAAACGGATGACGTCGACGGCGGACGATTGCGGCCGAAACTCTCCTTTGCTGGTGATCTTGGTCTGCTCCAGGGCGATGCGCCCGTTGGTCTGCGCGCCTTCGAGCGTCGGGATGTGATAAAGCGTGGTGAAACGGGAGATGGCGGCCCCCACATAGCCGCCATCGAACAGGTACGAACCGCCCACCGCCTGCCCCTCGGAATGGAACGATGAGTTCGGCTGCTTGCCGTTGAAAGGAAGCGCCGGGTCGGACGGGAAAAGATAGGGATAGCTCGGGACGAAATAATCGTTGCCGTGACGTCCGTAGAAGTCGGCGTGGAACGCGAAGTCGCGCGTGCCGGCGTCGAACAAGGCGCCGCCTTCAAGGCCGCGGTCGACCGTGGTCGTGGCGCCCAGGAATTGGGTTTGCCATCCGCCAAGCGGCGCAGCGAACGGAATGCGGTTGTTGGTTGCCTCCACGACACCGCCGACCGCCTGCGAACCGTAGCGCAGCGCTTCCGGGCCGCGATAAATCTCGACCTTCTGGACCGACAGCGGATCGATCGGCACCCCATGATCCTGGCCGAGGTCCGACACGTCCATGGACCCGATCCCGTTCTCCTGCACGCGGACGCGGAAATCGTCGAGCCCGCGCAGCACCGGCCGGGACGCGGCGGGCGACAGACCGGCTGAGGTGGCGCCGGGCAGAGTGAAAAACAGGTTGCCGAAGCTCTGGGCCTGGCTCGCTTGAATCTGATTGCCGGTAATGGTCGTGAGCGATGCCGGGGGCTGGTTGAAGGGGGAGGTGGTTGCCGGCTGGCTGGGGGTGGTCGCGGCCGGCGTGGTCGCCGGCGTGCGGGCAGGAGGTGACGGGGGCGGGGGCGGCGTTGGGGTCGTGGTCCGCGCCGGTGCGGCAGGTCGCACCGTGCGCGTGCGAGGACGCGGTGGCGCCGTCACCGTGACGGTGGGAACGGAGACACTCGGGGTGGTCTCCGGTGTGGTCTGCGGCGCCGCTTGCGGCGTGGTCTGCGGCGCCTGAGGCGTGGTCTGAGGTTGGGCCGGAGTGTCCGTGGCTGACGGAGGCGCTGCCTGCGGAGTCTCCGTCGGCGTCGGTGGTGTTTGCGACGAGGCGATGCCCGCAAACGACAGCGCCATGAGTGCCGAACCGCTCAGAAGAAGCAAACGCCTGTTATGGATAGACACCGCACACCCCCCACGAACTCTACGGAACGTCCCGTGGCCCCCGTCGATCGATGCATCGCGGCGAAGCGTGCCGCGTGGAGTACCGGCGCAGCCGCCGTTGACGCGACGGCGTGCCGATACGAGACCGATGTCAGGCGGTGGGAGGTGCGCGGGCGCGGAAGAGCGTGCGTCGTGATGCCGTCAACTCAAATGCGACGGCTGCTTCGTATTGCAATTGCCCAAACAAGCTCGGCAGTGAAACCGGCGGGGCCTCAGCCGGCACGAGCGCCCGCGCCAAGTGGATGAGCGCGCAGATCGGGCAGTACTCGTCGGCCTGGGACCGATCACCGGCGGGATGGGTGGGGGCGGGCTTGGCCTGCTCCACATGAGATACGGCGGATACGGCCGCCCCGTCAGTGATCAGCGTACTTCGGTGGGACGCGTTGCCGTGGATATGAACGTGCCCGAACGAGACCGCGAGTTGGAACGCCAGCGCGAACAGCGCCAGACACGAACCCAATCTCGCATGCGATCGGAACCAGCTCATCGTCGCCCCATCCAGCGCATTGGCGGACGTGGAAGCGCCCGTTCATGGCTGGCTCGACGACTTTAGTTACAATGTTACATTTGACAATCGGGGCGGCGGCGATTCAGCGGCGGTGTTGCAACGGGGCCACTGTCCATCGCCAAGTCCTGACGATGCTCGAGGGTCGCCCGACGCAACCTCCTACACGCTGTGATCAGAGGCGAGGTGGCAGCAATCCGCACTGGTTTCGATTTGCAGCGTGGTGTGCCCAATTCCAAAGCGCCGCTTCAGCTCGGTGGTGACCGCCAGCAGGAATTCATCGCCGGGATGTCCGGCGGGAAGCACGAGGTGCGCGGTCAGCGCGGTCTCGGTGGTGCTCATCGGCCAGATGTGCAGATCATGGACCGCCACGACACCAGGGCAGCACGCGAGATAGCCTCGCACCGCCTGCGGATCGATGGCGGCGGGAACACCGCTCACCGACATCGCCAGCGAGTCTCGCAGCAGCCCCCAGGTGCCCCATACAATCACTCCGGAGATCACAAGGCTGGTGAGCGGGTCGAGCCAGACCCAGCCGGTCAACAGGATGATGAACGCCGCAACCACGACGCCTGCCGAAACCGCGGCGTCGGCGACCATGTGCAGGAATGCACCGCGAATGTTGAGGTCGCCCTTGCGGCCGGAGGCGAACAGCCAGGCCGTCACGCCATTGATGACGATGCCGATGCCGGCCACGATCATCACCGTGACGCTCGCAACCGGCTCGGGATAGAACAGCCGCAGGATCGCCTCCCAGGCGATGGCGCCGACCGCAATCAGCAGCAGCACCGCATTCACCAGCGCCGCCAGGATCGACGAGCCGCCCAGCCCATAGGTGAAGCGCGACGAGGGAGGCCGCCGGGTGAGCACGCTGGCGACCCATGCGATGACCAGTCCCAGCACGTCGGAGAGGTTGTGCCCGGCGTCGGCGATCAATGCCACGGAATTCGCGTGCACGCCGTAGGCGAACTCCACCGCGACGAAAGCGAGGTTCAGGCCGATGCCGACGGCGAAGGCGCGCCCGAAGTCGGCGGGCGCGTGAACATGACCGGGCCCGTGAGCATGCGGGTTGTCATCGGAATGATCGTGCCGATGTGCGTTCATGGCCCGCCTATCATCGCGGCCATCCCGCCTAGCCTCAAGAGCGCTGAGGCCCCGCTTGTGCAGCAATCGCCCTCGTTTCAAAAGCCGCCGGCCGAAGGCGGCTGCGGCGGCGTCAGCGGCCCTCGCGCATCCAGGTCGCAGCCAAGCTGCCGACCAGCAGCAGGAGGCCGATCAGTCCGGCGAATACCGGAAGCACGCCGATCCCGCGCACGACGCTCGCTTCGCGCACCCGCAGACCCAGCCAGTCGTCACCGTGATAGGTGTCGCTCGACCGCACCGCGACAACCCGCGGGAGATGAACGCCGCTGCCGTCCTCCACCCGCATGACGCCGCCACCGGTCGCGGCTGCCAGCGGTGCCAGCACCTCGGTGGTCGAGGTCACTTCGGTGAATTCGCGCGGATTGGCGGGTCCCACATTGGCAAGCGCGTTGAGGGTGCCGTCCGTCGCGCGCCAAAGGCCAAGCTCGTTGGCCTCGATCGTCGTGCGCCAGACGCCCGGCTCGGCCGCGGACAGCGTCATGGTGCGGGTCTTGCCCGATGGCGCGGTGAGCGTCACCTCATTGACCGTGTCCGACATGGTCTGGCGCTGCACGGTGAGGTCACGCCCGCGCACGAGCAGACGAAGCGCTTCCTCCTCCAGATCGGGTTGCTTCATCAGCCAGTGCGACAAGCGCCGCAGCAGGTCGATGTGCGGCCCGCCGCCCTCGTAGCCGCGCGCCCACAGCCAGATGTGGTCGGAGAGAAGAAGCGCGACGCGGCCTTCTCCTTCGCGCGACAGCAGCAGCAGCGGCTTGTTTTCAGGACCCTGCATGACTGCCGTGCCCTTGGACGCGCGGCTGTCGACCAGGCGGAACCAGCGGCTCCAGTGTGGCGGATCGGAGTCGGCGCCTTCGAGGCCGCGCGTCACCGGATGACGCTTGCCGAGGTCCGTGAGCGTGGCGCGGAAGGCGCCGTCGGCCATGCGCCCGCTCGGCTCGGCCGGCAGGATGACGTCGAGCGGGGTGCGCCAGATGCTGGTCTGGCTCGCATAGTCGGGCCCGGCCGCCACCAGCACCGCGCCGCCCTGACGCACATAGCGCGCGATGTTGTCGAAATAGATGATCGGCAGCACGCCCTGGCGCGCGTAGCGATCGAAGATGATGAGCTGAAACTCGTTGATCTTCTGCTGGAACAGCTCGCGCGTCGGGAAGGCGATCAGCGACAATTCGTTGATCGGCGTGCCGTCCTGCTTTTCCGGCGGTCGCAGGATGGTGAAATGGACGAGATCGACGCTGGCGTCGGACTTGAGCAGGTTGCGCCAGGTCCGCTCGCCCGCGTGCGGCTCGCCCGACACCAGCAGGACGCGCAGCTTGTCGCGCACGCCGTCGATCGAGACGACCGCCCGGTTGTTGACGCCGGTAAGCTCGCCGTCGAGCGGAGACGCTTCGATCTCGACGATGTTGGGGCCGGCATGGGGTATGGGGACATTGATGCTGACGCTGGCGCCCACCCGCACGTTGCGGTTCTCGATGGTGTCGCCGTCACGGCGCACCGTCACCTGCGCGGGACCCGACGACGGGCCCTGGTCCTCGACGCGGAACGTGATGGTCTGCGTTTGCCCGACGATGCCGAAGCGCGGAGCGGTCACGAGCACGACGCGGCGGTCGCGCTCGTCCTTGTGGCCGGTGATGAGGCCGTGCACCGGCGCGGAGAAGCCGAGCGCCGCGGCCTCGGCCGGCACATCGTGCACGCGCCCGTCGGTGATGAAGATGACGCCGGCGACGCGGTCGTGGGGAACGTCCGACAGCGCCGAGGACAGCGCCGTGAACAGGCGGGTGCCGTCGGTCTCCCCATCGGTCTGCCCGGCCTCGACGAAGCGCACTTCCATGCCGGGCATGCGTCCGAGCCGTTCGGCAAGCGCGGCGCGTACGGCCTCGGTTTGCTGCACGCGGTTGCCGAAGTCCTGGCTCAGGCTCTTGTCGACCACCACGACGGCGACCGAGGTCAGCGGGTCACGGTCTTCGCGCGTGATCGACGGATTGGCGAGCGCCAGAACGAACAGCGCGAGCGCGATGGTGCGCACCAGCGCGCCGCGGGTGCGGCCAAACACGACGAGGAGCGACAGCGCAAACGCAACGGCGGCCGCGGTCCACACGACGTAGACCGGCACCAATGGCGAGAACGAGATTCCGAGATTCAACCGTCAGCTTCCTTTTTCTTGCCGCCTGTGCGGGACGACACCGTTGTCATTCCGGTGGTGCCGGACCCGCTACTGGCCCAGCCGTTCGAGCAATGCCGGAACATGGACCTGGTCGGCCTTGTAGTTGCCGGTGAGGGTGTACATCACGATGTTGACACCGGCGCGAAACGCAAATTCGCGCTGACGCGGCTCGGCCGAGACCAGCGGCAGCATTGCCTGGCCATCCTGGCGCATCGCCCAGGCGCCGGCGAAGTCGTTCGAAGTGATGATGATCGACGACACGCCGTCGCCGGCGCGCGCCGGGCGGCTCGCGGGCTCATCCTCGTCGGCGGACGCCGACGCTTCGACCCAGAGCTGGCCGGAGCTGAAGCGGCCGGGAAAGTCCTTCAAGAGATAAAACGTCTTGGTCAGCACGTGGTCGCGCCGCACCGGCTCGAGCTCGGGAATGTCGAGCGAAGAGAGGATGGCGCGCAAGGCCTGCATGCCCGGTCCGCGGTTGCCGCCGCCGACGCCGGGAGGCGCCTCGACCGCGTCGCGCGTGTCGAACAGGACGGTGCCGCCCTGCTTCATGTAGGCGTCGATGTGCTCGAGGGCCTCGCGGGTCGGCTTGGGCGCGCCCGGCACGATCGGCCAGTAGATCAGCGGATAGAATGCAAGCTCGTCGCGGGCGGGATCGAGCCCGACTGGTTCGCCCGCCTCGAGCGCGGTCCGCTGCGCCAAGAACAAGGTCAGGCCCTGGAGGCCGGCCTTGCTGATGCGGTCGGCCTCGGCATCCCCGGTGATGACATAGGCGAGCCGGGTCTCGAGCGTCGACTTCAAGGCCTGCTCGTCGGTGGTCTGGGCGAAGGCCCGTGGCGATGCCATGAGCGCCGCGGCTAAAACGGCGATGGCGAGCGTGGCGGTCGCCGCCGGCGGACGCCGCCGAAGGAAATGCGCCATCCCGCCGGCGAGCAGGAATACCACCAGCGCATCGAGGGCGAGCAATGCCAGCGCAGCGAGCAGGATCGGCCCGCGCAAATCTTCCGGCTCACTCATTCGGTAGGCCTCCCGGCGCGCATTGAGCGCGGACACGTCCAGCGGTGCAAGTCGATCGCCGGGCGCCAGCGTATTCACCGCGAGCAATCCCTCGGGCGGTCCGTAGAAGCCCGGCGGATGATCGAAGGTGGCGTGTCCGACGAAATTCGCCGGCACCGGCCGCGCGGTCGGCGGCGGCGGTCCGAAAATGCCGAACCCGTCGAGCACGCGCGACGGCGGCAGCACCTCGCGCGTGCCGCGCGTGGTTGCGGCGGCGCCATCCGGTGCCGCGATCGACCCGGCGAAGGAGACGATTCGCTTGAGCATTTCGACGAATGTGCCCGATAGCGGCAGATCTGACCAGCGCGTGTCGGCGGTGATATGGAATAGCACGATCAGGCCCTTGCCCCGCCGTTGCGCCGTGACCAAAGGCGTGCCGTCCGCGAGCGTCGCCCAGGTACGCTCCGTGAGCGTGGCATCGGGCTCCGCCAGCACTTGGCGGCTGATGGTGACGTCGGTCGGCACCGTCATGCCGAAGAAAGGACTTTCACGCGAGAAGGCATTGAGCTGTTGCGGCTGCTCCCAGGACAGGCTGCCGCCGAGAACGCGGCCGCCGCGCCGGAGCTTCACGGGAACGAGGTCATCGTCGGCGGCGGCGAGCCGCGGTCCGGCAAACCGCACGAGCACGCCGCCCTCTTCGATCCAGCGCGTGAGTTGGTCGCGCGCTTCGGCGACATTGCCCACGTCGGCGAGGATCATCATCGGCACGCGTTGCTCGATGAACTGGCTCACCGCCTGCGATGGCGAGCCGCGATCGGCGAGCCGCACGTCGGCGAAGGGTGCGAGCGCCCGCGTGAGGTAATAGGTCGAGGCAAGCAGCGGCTGCGCGGTATCGGCGGTTGCGCCGGTGACCACGCCGATGGAGCGCCGACGCCAGCGCTTGTCGAGCAGCGCGACAGCGCCGGCGGAGCGTTCGGAGGCAATTTCCAGCCGGGCAATATCGTTGCGGATCTCGACCGGCAGCGTCAGCTCAGCTTCGGTCTCGGTCTCCCCTTCCTTGAAGGTGAAGGAAGCGTCCCCCAGCGGGAGGCTCTTGAGGTCGAGCGCGCGCACGGTGCCGGTCTCGGTGCCGGCGCCGCTCGCGCGCAGGACTTTCACGGTGAGGGCGCCGGCGGCGTTGTCGGCGCTCGAAAGCGCGCGTGCGCCGGCAATGCCGCCCTCGATTACGGTGATGGGCCGTTGCTCCACAAGCCGTCCAAGCGCGGCGACGAAATCGCCGCCGCCGCCGAGATCGACCCCGTCGGTGAGCCAGACCAGCTCGAGGTCGGGCGTTGCGGCGAGGAACCGGCCGAGCATCGGCAACGCGTCGGCGCGTTCGACTGCATGCGGCTTCGGCTTTAACTGCTTGACCCGCACGCGCGCCGCGGCCGGGGTCTCGAAGGAAATGTCGCGGGTCGGCTCCGACAGCGGGATGAGCGCGACGCCGCGATTGTTCGCTTCCGCTTGCCCGATCAGATCCTCGGCGGTGCGCATGCGCGCGTCCCAGGTCGCCGCCGCCGGAAAGCCGTCGTCGATCAGGAGCGCGAGCGGGGCCTTGGCGGTCGCCGTTGCTGCCGGCGGATTCCATAACGGCCCAGCGGCGGCGATGATGACCAGCGCGGCCAGGAGCAGCCGCAGCAAGGTGAGCCACCACGGCGTACGCTGGGGGGTCTCTTCCTTGGGCGAGATGTCGAACAGCAGCCGGGTCGGCGGGAAAGCGATGCGTCGCGGTTGCGGCGGGATGAGCCGCAGGAGCCACCACAGCACCGGCAAGCTCAACAGCCCGAGCAGCACGAGCGGCTGGGCAAAGCCGAGCGGAAGCCACGGCATCATGCGTGCCTCCCGGGCCGGCCCGCGACGCTCAATCGGCCGCCGACGATCGCGCCCGGCGGCGGCGCGCCAAGACGCGCATGCAGGGCAAGCAGCAGCTCGGTCGCCGGGCGGTCGGTGCGGTGGATGGTGAAGCTCCAGCCCAGGCGGTCGGTCTCGGCCCGGATCTCGGCGCGATGGCGCGCCACGCGTGTCTCGTATTCGCTCTTCCAGGCCTCGGCACGACCAGCAGTGATCGAGCCGGCGCCTTCCGGTTCGATGAACTCGACGCGTCCGGAATAGGGAAAGGTTTCTTCCGCCGGATCGACGATCTGGACGGTGTGGCCATGGGCGCCGGTCGACGAGAGCTGCGACAGGGTGGCGCGGACCTCCGCCATCGGGCTCCAGAAATCCGAGACCACCACGATCTCGGCCAGCGAGGAGGGCGCGAATGCGGGCGGCAGGCTCGGCCGCTCGGTCACGTCATGCACGACGGCATCCGCCAGCTTGTCGAGCACGTTTCGGCTGCCGGTGGGCCGCATCAGTCCGGGTACACCCACTCGCTCTCCGGCCTGCACCAGCACTTCCGCCAGCGCGAAGGCGACCACCAAGGTGCGGTCGAGCTTCGATTCCTGCGCAAGCTGAGACTTGAACACCATGGACGGCGAGCGATCGGGCCACAGCCAGACGGTGTGCGCCGCTTCCCATTCCTGTTCGCGCACGTAGAGATGCTCGTCGCGGGCGGAGCGGCGCCAGTCGACCCGGCGGGCCGGCTCGCCCGACAAAAAGCGCCGGTACTGCCAGAAATTTTCTCCCGGGCCCGCACGCTTACGGCCGTGCAGTCCGTGGATGACGGTCGCGGCGATGCGGCGCGCCTCGAGAATCAGGCGCGGCAGCGTCTCGGCGAGCGAACGGGCTTCGCCGCTCGCATGCTGCGTCGCCCGGAGCTCGTACTTGTCCGCCCGTCGCGGTGCCGCGGCCATCGAATTATCCGAGGCGGGTCTTGAGCTTGCCGATGACGGCTTCCACGCTCTCGCCGTCGGCCCGCGCGGCGAAGGTGAGGGCCATGCGGTGCTTGAGGATTGGCTCGGCCATCTCCGCGACGTCGTCGATCGAAGGCGAAAGCCGGCCGTCGATCAGGGCGCGGGCACGGGCCACCAGCATCAGCGCCTGGCTGGCGCGCGGGCTTGGCCCCCAGGAAATCTGCTTGCCGATCTCGCCGGTCTGCGGGCCAGGGCGCGCCGAGCGCACCAGGTTGAGGATCGCTTCCACCACGGACTCCCCGACCGGAAGGCGCCGCACCAGCCGCTGCGCCGCCAGGAGCTCATCGGCGGTCATGGTCGGCTTCGGCTTTGCCTCCTCCGTCCCGGTGGTGTCGAAGACGATTTTCCGCTCGGCGTCATGGTCGGGATAGTCGACGTCGATCTGCATCAGAAAGCGGTCGAGTTGCGCCTCCGGCAGCGGGTAGGTGCCTTCCTGCTCGATCGGGTTCTGGGTCGCCAGCACATGGAATGGACGCGGAACGTCGTGACGGTTGCCTGCAACCGTGACGTGATGCTCCTGCATCGCCTGCAGCAGCGCGGACTGCGTGCGCGGACTGGCCCGGTTGATCTCGTCCGCCATCAGAAGCTGGCCGAAGATCGGTCCCGGGATAAACCGGAAGCTGCGCTTGCCGCCGGGATTCTCCTCCAGCACTTCGCTCCCCAGAATGTCGGATGGCATGAGGTCGGGCGTGAACTGGATGCGGCGGGCATCGAGCCCCAGCACGATGCCCATGGTCTCGACCAGTTTGGTCTTGGCGAGGCCGGGAAGGCCGATCAGCAGGGCGTGGCCGCCGCACAGCACGGTGATGAGCGCCTGCTCGACCACCCGTTCCTGCCCGAAGATGACATTCCCGATCGCGGCCTTGGCAGCGGCGACCTGAGCGCCCGTCGCCTCCGCCTGCCGCACGATCATGTCTTCGAGCTTTTCCAGCCCTTCGGTGGCTGTCGCCATGACTAGCTCCTTGTTATCCGATTGTTATCCGGGCCTGTTATGGTCCGGATCGGCAATCCAGGCCATCCGGTTGACCAAAAAACGTGCAACATTCGGGCCAATACCGCACGCAATAGCGCACGACGGCGGGCTTGTCGCTTCGAATCCCCGCAACCGTCTGGAGATTACGCTGATTTGCACGGCTGCGATCCCGCCTTGCTGTCGGTCTGCCCAGCTCGCCCCGGGACCGGTTGCCGGAAGGGTCGCCAGCGCTTGTAATTTCAAGCTTTTCCCCGTGAAACGGGGTGTTGCCGGCGGCAGTGGATAAGCTTGCGTGCGATCACGATCGCGAGGGAAACTGCCATTCACCCGCACAAGTTCCAGGCAAACCATGGCGAACACAGGGCAGGCACGAGCCCTCAACTCATCGTGAGGCGGTACGTGGACGGACCGACGGATCACGGGATGAGGCGGGTCGCGCGCCAATCCTGTGGCTTCGTTGCTGGCCCCGATCGTACAAGATCGAGATTTCAGACGGCTGACCCACGCAAGCTCCGCATCACGCCGGGGGATGGGCGCAGGTGAACACGTCGAGCCCGGGCGTTTCGCCCGCATCCCCGGAGATTGAACGGCCCGGCGGCGAGCTGCGCCATCAGGGCAGCGCCTGGTTCCTGGCGCTGACGGCTCTCGGCGTCGTGTTCGGCGATATCGGAACGAGCCCGCTCTACACGTTTTCGGTGGCGCTGGGGGCGGCAGGCAGTGTGCCGACGGCGACCGATGTTCTCGGGGTCGTGTCGCTCATCTTCTGGGCGCTCATGGTGATGGTGTCGCTCAAATACGTCGTCTTCGTCCTGCGCGCCGACAATGACGGCGAAGGCGGCATTTTGGCGCTGCTGTCCCTGGTGGCATCCGAACGCGTGTCGAGCGGTCCCGGGATCCCATTTCTCGTCCTGCTCGGCATCGTCGGGACGGCGCTGCTCTACGGCGACGGCGTCATTACGCCGGCCATCTCCGTGCTGTCGGCAATGGAAGGCCTCAAGCTGATCACGCCGGACTTCGACAAGCTCATCCTGCCGCTGACGTTGGCGATCCTGATCGGCTTGTTCGCGATCCAGCGGCGCGGGACCGCGAAGATCGGCCGCCTGTTCGGTCCAGTCATGGTCACCTGGTTCGTCGTCATCGGCCTGCTCGGTGCCATCAACATCTGGGCTGCGCCGGCGATCCTCACGGCGCTCAGCCCGCTCGAAGCCGTCGGTTTCGTGGCGGCAAACCCGCTCATCGCCTTCGCCGTGATGGGTGGCGTCTTCCTGGCGCTGACCGGCGCGGAAGCGCTGTATGCCGACATGGGTCATGTCGGCCCGCGCGCCATCCGCTCGGCCTGGTTCGGGCTGGTGCTGCCGGCACTGGTGCTGAACTATTTCGGTCAGGGGGCGCTCGTTCTCACCGACCCTACGGCGATCGACAGTCCGTTCTACAAGCTGGCGCCGCACTGGGCGCTCATTCCGATGGTTCTGCTGGCGGCGATGGCAACCGTCATCGCCTCACAGGCACTCATCTCCGGAGTCTTCTCCTTGACCCGGCAGGCGATGCAGATGGGATTGTGCCCGCGCATGCGGATCGTCCCGACGTCAAGCGACGAAGCAGGCCAGATTTACGTGCCGACGGCGAACTGGCTGCTGATGACGGGGACATTGCTGGTGGTCGTCCTGTTCAAGACCTCCGAAAGCCTGGGCGGCGCCTACGGCATCGCAGTGTCCGGCACCATGCTGATCACGACGATCCTGCTCTATCGCGTGGCGATCGAGCGCTGGAAGTGGCATCCCGCGGCCGCGATGCTGATGATCGTCGGGTTCGGTGCCGTCGATCTGGTGTTCCTTGCGTCCAACTCGCTCAAGATCATGGAGGGCGGTTGGTTCCCGATCGCCGTCGGCGCGGCGATGGTGGCGTTGATGCTGTGTTGGCGGCAGGGTGCGGCCGCAGTGCGACGCCGGCTGCAAGAGATGTCGATGCCGTTGGACACGTTCGTCAGCAATATCGACACCATGGTGGTGGCGCGCACGCCCGGCATGGGTGTGTGGCTGACGAAAGTACAGCACGGTGCCTCGCCCGTGCTGCTGCATCACGTCAAGCACAACGAGGTGATGCACCAGACCATGGTGCTGATGACCTTCATCACCGACCCGCGACCGCGGGTCCCCCTGCCCGAGCGCCATTCGATCTCGCATCTCGGCCATGGCATCTATCGCATCCAGGTTCGGCTTGGCTTCATGCAGAGGCCGGACATTCCCCTGACGCTCAGGAATTGCCGGACGCTGGGGTTCGAGTCCGATCCGGGTCAGGTGCACTATTACATCGCCCATGAAATCGTCGTCCGGCGCAAAACAGGATCGGCGATGGCGCCGGTGCCGTTCGCGGTGTTCGCCTTCCTCACCCGGATCGCCAGCCGGGCTCCGGATTTTTTCAGAATCCCCCATGAGGGATTGTCCGAGGTCGGTTTCCACATCGAGATTTGAACTCCAGGCAGGCGGCGCCAAAATCGTCGGCGCGAGCATGGCTTGCGGACGGCGACGAAGTGTTACATTTGACCGCCGATAGTCCCGAGCCCAGATCGCGAGCATGGCGCAGCAGACGGAAGAGGCACGGCAGGGTTTGGACGCCATCGCCGGCGCCGCGCGCGAGGCGGCGCGCAAGGGACCGCCGCCGGTGCATCTGTGGAACCCGTCGTTTTGCGGCGATCTCGACATGCGTATCGCTTCGGACGGCACCTGGTTCTATCTCAAGACCCCGATCGGCCGCGCCGCGCTGGTGAAGCTCTTCGCCTCCGTGCTCAAGCGCGAGGGGGACAAGTATTTCCTGGTCACGCCGGTGGAAAAATGCGGGATCGTGGTCGATGACGCACCGTTCCTGGCAGTCGAGCTCAAGGTCGAGCAAGACCATCACGGCCAGGCGCTGCACTTCCGCACCAACGTCGACGACTGGGTGATGTGCGGGCAGGGCCATGCGTTGCGCTTCGAGCCCGAGCCGGAGACCGGCGGGCTCAAGCCTTACCTGCATGTGCGGAGAGATCTATGGGCGAAGGTGACGCGCGCCCTGTTCTACGACCTTGTCGAGCTTGGCGAGGAGCGCGACATCGAGGGTCGGCGCATGTTCGGTGTCGCGTCGGGGGGAGAGTTCTTCCCCATGGCGCCGGCCGAAAGCCTGCAGGACTTCATGTGACGGACCTGGCGCTGCCAAGCGGCGAAACAACTGGCGACTTCTTCCGCCGTGCCCGCGCGCGGCTCACCCTCGATGTGCCAGCGGCGCTCAACGATCATGCCGCGCAAGGCAGGCGCGGCGACCTCGACCTCGATCCATCGCTGTGGGAGCGGGCAGGCGTGAAAGCAACGCGACCGGCCGCGGTACTCGTTCCAGTGGTCGACCGGCCGGAGCCCATGGTGCTTCTCACGTTGCGCACCGAGCTTCCGAGCCATCCCGGGCAGATCGCCTTTCCCGGTGGGAAGATCGAACCGCATGATGCAACGCCGGCCGACGCCGCATTGCGCGAGGCGGCTGAGGAGATCGGGCTCGGTCGCGCGCTGATCGAGCCGATCGGCTATCTTGACCTTTACCTCACCTTCTCCGGTTATCGCATCCTGCCGACGGTCGCGCGCGTTCGACCGGATTACAAGCTGGTGCTGAGCGAGGCGGAAGTTGCCGACGCTTTCGAGGTGCCGCTCGCCTTCCTGATGGACGCGCAGAACCACGCGCTGCACAGCCGCGACTGGAAGGGCGTGATCAGGAACTACTACGCCATGCCGTTCGGCGAGCGCTACATCTGGGGCGTAACGGCAGGAATTCTGCGGAACCTGTACGAGCGGATCTATGAGGAATCGCAGGACGCCTGAAGGTCGTGTGACACTTTGGATCGCGCATCGCTTTGATCCGGCTGCGACGCAGGGATCCTTCGCCAGGGAGGGCCGGGAGCCAGGATTTCCCGCGCGGCCGCGCCGCGCCGAAGCTGTCCACCTGGCGTAAACGTGTCGCGCAGCAAAGTCTTCGTAACTAATGTCCGGCTTCGTTATTCTATTCCTACGTTGGTCCGGGAAGTCTTGGTTGCCCTCGGGCGGACGGCTTGCTGCACCTGCGCCGGATAGAGACCGATGATCCGTCCCGTCCTCACCGAAATCGCCCTGTTCCTGGCGCCGTTCATCATCTACGCCATCTTCCTGTGGGCGACGCAGGCGGGGGTGCTGAATGCGGCCTCGTGGACTCTGCCGCGGGTGACCTGGCTCGTGATCGCGGCTCTTGTTCTCACGATCGGCAGCTTTGTGGTGCTCGCGCAATGGGGCGGCTCGCCGCCGGGCTCCACCTATGTCCCCGCCCATATCGAGAACGGCCAGTTCGTGCCGGGTGAGACCAAGTGACGGAAGGTCTGCGCCGCCTCGACGCCCCGTGGCTGCGGGCGCCGCCGCTCAGCGACGTTCTCCGCGTGCTCGACCGCGCCGGCGAAGAGGCCCGCGTGGTCGGCGGCGCGGTACGCAATGCGCTGCTCGGAGAGCCGCTTGGCGATATCGACATCGCCACCACTGCGCTCCCCGACGAAGTGATCCGGCGGGCCGAGGCGGCAGGCTTCAAAGCCGTGCCCACAGGAATCGAGCACGGCACCGTGACCGTTGTCGCCGCCGGGCGGCCGTTCGAGGTCACGACGCTGCGGGAAGATGTCGAGACCTTCGGGCGCCACGCGAAGGTGGCTTTCGGCCGCGACTGGAAGCGTGACGCCGAGCGGCGTGACTTCACCTTGAATGCGCTGTCGGCCGCGCGGGATGGTACGATCCACGACTATGTCGGCGGCCTCGCCGACATCGCGGTGCGGCGCGTGCGGTTCATCGGCGACCCGGCGAGCCGGATCGCCGAGGATTATCTGCGCATTCTGCGCTTCTTTCGGTTCCATGCCGCCTATGGCGAGGGCGCGCCCGACCCCGAAGGGGTTGCCGCCTGCATCGCCGGGCGCGCCGGTCTCGACCAGCTGTCGCGCGAGCGCGTCCGCATGGAGCTCGTCAAGCTTCTCCTCGCGAGGCACGCCGTGCCGGTGCTCGCGCTGATGACGGAAGCGGGTTTGCTCGAGCGGGTGCTGGGCGGCGTGCCGCTGCTCGCAGGCTACGCCAACATGATCAAGCTCGAGGCCGAGCTTGCGCTCGCACCAGATTCCATTCGGCGGCTCGCTGCGCTCGGCGTGTCAGTCGAGGAGGATGCCGAGCGGCTGCGCGAGCGATTGCGGCTCTCCAATGCCGAGGATGAACGGCTTGCGTCGATGGCGGACGGCTGGTGGCACATTCCGTGGCCGATGGGTGAAACGGGTGGCCGTGTCCTGCTCTATCGTCTCGGACCCGAACGTTTCGTCGATCGCGTGCTGCTGGCCTGGGCGCGCTCGCCGCAAGGTGCGCGCGATCAGCCCTGGCGGGCGCTGGCGACACTTCCAGGACGCTGGACTGCGCCGATCTTCCCGCTCAAGGCGGCCGATTTCATGGCGCGTGACGTGGCTCCGGGGCCCCGCCTCGGAGCCGCGCTTGAGGCCGCCGAGGAGATATGGATCGCTGCAGGTTTCCCGACGGACGCGGCGGCACTCGCGGCGATCGCCGATGCGGCGGTGGCGCAGACAAGCTGACATCGGGCGGGCGATCCGACTTGCTCGGCGCGCTCTTCCGCACTAGATTACCCAGTATGAACACGCGTCACCCCGCCGATATTGCGCGCCGCGCGGCGAAATCCCTTTCGGCTCACGCGCGGCCGCGCGACGCCTTTCGGCGCGAGACCTTCGCGCTGCCGCGCGAGGCCGCGCGCGAGAAGGCACGGGAGATGTTCCGCCGTTTTCCCAAGGCGGCCTACATGACCGAGATCGAGTTGTGGCGAGTATTGCCTGGCGATCGCATCGAATTCACCGTGCGGCGGCTCCCCAGCGCAGATTAGTGCCTGATAACGTCGACGATCTTCTTGTCGGCTGGGTCGACGATCAGCAGGTTCGAATCCTGCACGGCATATTCGTAATGTCTCAACGCAGGGATGCGGCCGGTGACCTGCGACGGCCACGGGCGCAGGGCTATTGCGGTGGGCACCGCTGCGCCGACCTCGGGCTCGAAGCGTAGCGGCACTCCCGTGTTGCGGTCCTTCTGCCCGGTCTGTTTGCGCGCAGTCTGCTTGTCGACGGTCTGCCACAGAACCTGTTCCTGGGCGCCCGTCAGGTTCAGGGTCTCGGATGTCTCCAACCACGGTTCAGCGTTGTTCGCCGATGCCAGCGACCCGGCGCCGCTCGCCGGCGGAACTCCGCAGCCGCCAATGATCAGCAATACCGTCGCGACGGCGTGGGAATAAAGGGATCGCATGGGCATGCCCAAAACGGTTTGACGCCCTTGCGGGATCAATGGCTGCGCGGCGACAATGGTTTCATTAAAGCTTTGTCATTCATCGACGGCACGCGCGATACGCTGGCCGCATGAGATTCGACGGGATGCTCGAAGCGCTTCTCACGCCTGTTTCCGACATCTCGTTGCTGCAACTCGCCCTCATCGCGGCAATGGCGCTCGTCGCCTCGATCGTCGGCGGGGTCGCCGGCTATGGCACCGGGGCGCTGCTGCCGCTCGTTCTGGTGCCGATCGTGGGGGCAGAGCCGGTCGTGCCCATCCTCTCGCTCTCGGCCCTGTTCACCAACACAAGTCGGGCGGCGGCGTTCCGGTCCCTTGTCGACGGGCGGCGAGCGCTGATCGTGCTCGTTGCGGCGGTGCCGACCTGCGCATTGGGCGCCTGGGGCTACACGCTGTTGACCGGCCGAGGGGCGGCGCTGGTGATCGGCGCCATGCTGATCGCGAGCGTGCCGTTGCGCCGGCTGATGCGGCGGCGCGGCCTCGCGCTGTCATCGCGCGGGCTGGCGGCCGCTTCCTTTGGCTGGGGGCCGCTCGCCGGCGGCACCGTCGGGGCCGGCATCATCCTGCTTTCACTGTTGATGGCGGCCGGCCTTGAAGGCGCCGCCGTGGTCGCCACCGACGCAGTCATCTCCATCGGCATCGGACTGACCAAGCTCGTAACCTTCGGGCTCGCGGGCGCAGTCGATGCGACGGTGATCGCCATCGCGCTGCTGATCGGCTGCGTTGCGTTTCCCGGCGCCTTCCTAGCCAAGGCGATGATCGGAAATCTGCCCCTGCATCTCCACGCCGCCATCCTCGATGCGGTCGTGATCGGCGGCGGCCTCGTGATGATCGTCGATGCATTTGCGCGGTGACGTGCGGTCCCGGCGGCACCGCGGCGCCTCGCCGCCCGCAAGTTCGCTCGCGAGCTTCAAACCGCGATAAAGTCACCGTTCACCGTCGCGTCCAGTGACCGCGTGTGCGGGGCGACGGCGCGTCAATCCGCACCCGCGCGGGTGCGGCATTCCGGCCGGTTGGCGCGCACATAGCGCGCTCCGAGCGCCTGACGTCAGGCCGTCCGGCGCTTGCTCTTTGCCGGTTTGACCTCGTCCGCATCGGCATCCTCGTGATCCGGTTCGTCGCGATCCGAGTCGTCGTCATCCGACTCCTCCGACTCCTTCCGATTCTTCCTCGTCGGCAGACGCCACGGTCAGTGCGACGCTGGGGATGGTTTCGCGAAACAATTCGCCTTCCTCGCCGAGCCAAATGCAATCGACGCTGTCCTCCTCGACCGCCGCGACCGTCAGCGGCTGTCCGCCTGATTTCAGAAATACGACGTCTCCGGGCTCGAACGCCATTGGCATCCTCCTGTTTGCAGCTGCAAGCACCACCATACCCGCGCTCGATGACAGATCGATCACGGCCAGGTCACGACCGGCGGCAGCGAGGAGAGGATCGCATCCACATTGCCGCCGGTCCGCAGCCCGAAAATGGTGCCGCGGTCGTACAGCAGGTTGAACTCGACATAGCGGCCGCGGCGCACCAGTTGCTCGGCGCGCTCGGCCTCATTCCACGGCGCGGCAAAGTTGGCGCGCACGAGCTCCGGATAGACCCCAAGGAAGGCGCGGCCCACGGCTTGCGTGAAGGCGAAGTCCGCCTCCCAGTCTCCGCTGTCGAGATAGTCATAGAAGATGCCGCCGATGCCGCGCATTTCCTGGCGATGCTTCAAGTAGAAATATTCGTCGCACCAGCGCTTGAATTTCTCGTAGGGCGCCACGCCCGCATGCGCCTCGCATGCCCGCTTCATCGCGGCATGGAACGCCAAGGTGTCGGGATCGTCCTGCTTGCGGCGCGCATCGAGCACCGGGGTCAAGTCCGCGCCGCCGCCGAACCAGGCTTTGGTGGTCGCCACGAAGCGCGTGTTCATGTGTACGGCCGGCACGTGCGGGTTCTGCGGGTGGGCGATGAGCGAAATGCCGGAAGCCCAGAACCGCGGATCCGATTCCGCGCCGGGTATGTCCTTGCGGAATTCGGGAGCGAACTCGCCAAACACCGTCGAAACATGAACGCCGACCTTCTCGAACACCCGGCCTGTCATCATCGACATCACGCCGCCACCGCCGGGCGCACTGCTGTGATCGGTCCGGCTCCACGGCGTGCGCACGAACCGGCCTGCGCTGCGATCGGCGAACGGGGCCACGGCCGGCAAGTCGGTTTCCAGCGCCTCGAGGGCCGCGCAGACATCGTCCCGCAACGTCTCGAACCACGTTCGCGCCCGTGCCTTGCGAGCATCAAGCAGGCCGGCACTCATCGACACCTCCGGTCCCATCATGCGGGCAGCGTCGGCCTCCGATCACAATCGGGCATGCCGATACCATTTGTGCGCGCCACGTATCGTCGGCCCCGAGAAAATTCCAGTCGAGCTTTTTTTTGCCATTGTTTCGGTAAACGCTGCGGATGTGGGGGATGTCGGGGAGTGTGATGTCGGCCTCCGCTTGCGTGGGGACTAGGGAAGCAGCGGGGACGACAGCGCCAGCGAGCGATGCGGGTGAGGGGTACGCCTAGGGGCGTGAGATTGTCCCTCACCCGCCTCGTGCTGGTCTTGCTTCAGTCCGCGTGATTGGCTCTTTCCTCACTGGTTGAACGCAGCGATGCGAGTTGCCGCATTGCTTCACCGACGGCCATCGAAGTCGCCATCGCCACGTTGAGCGAGCGCAAACCTTCCCGCATCGGGATGACGAGCCGCGCGTCGGCGGCCGCGTGCACCTTTTCGGGCACACCCGAGGACTCGCGGCCAAATAGCAGGACGTCGCCCGGCCGGAACGCGTATTCGAGATAGGACGAGCCTGCGTGGGTGGTGAACAGGATCAATCGCGCGCCGGCGGCGGCTCGCCAGGTTTCGAACGTCTTCCAGTTCGTATGCCGGACGATCTTCACCTGATCGAGATAATCCATGCCGGCGCGCCGGAACGCCCGGTCGGTGGTGGGAAAGCCGGCGGGCTCGATGATGTGCGTTTCCACCCCGAGACACGCCGCGAGACGGAGAATGGTGCCGGTGTTCTGTGGAATGTCGGGCTCGAACAGTGCGATGCGCATGGTCCCTGCGATGCTCAATTCCGGCGCGGCACACGCAGCTTTGCGCGGCCCGCCGCGGCACAGAATCGTCCGGCATTTGCGCACGCGACCCGGCTGCCAATTACACGCTGAAGAGGACCCGGCCGGCGGCCGCGCAGCGAGCCCTGCTCGCAGCCGAAACTTACGACGGGTGAACGATTTATGCGACCTTTGGTCATTGTGGCTCGCCCCCGGGCTCTCCCCACTTGCGCTCCCAGGGCAAGGGTGCCAATAGAACGCCGCTGGATATAGCCGCTTGGCCTCTTGCTTGCAGGGTGGAGAGCGGCCGGTTCGTTTGCCGCCGCCAGGCGGCGTCTCCGTGGTGGGCGCCGGAGGAAGCCGCGCCGCCTGCACGAGGGCACGGTTGCGCAGCCTGCGCGAGTTGGTTGCGGGCGGACCGACGGGACAAGAAAGGAACTGCACCCGTGACCACGATGTCTTCGGCCGAGCCGACACGTCGCGACTTTCTTTATATCGCGACGGCCTGCGCCGGTGCGGTCGGCGGCGCTGCTGCGCTGGTGCCATTGATCGCCCAGATGAATCCCGACGCCTCGACGATCGCGGCCGGCGCGCCGATCGAGGTCGATCTTTCCCCGATTGCCCAAGGTCAGGTGATCAAGGTGTTCTGGCGCGGCAAGCCGATCTACGTCAATCACCGCACCCCCAAGCAGATCGAGGAAGCGCAGAACGTCGACGTGGCGAAACTGCCCGACCCGCAGCCGGATTCGGCGCGGGTCAAACCCGGCCATGCTCAATGGCAGATCCTGATCGGAATCTGCACTCATCTCGGCTGCATTCCGATCGCGCATCAGGGACCCTATGACGGCTATTTCTGCCCCTGCCACGGCTCGATCTACGACACATCCGGCCGCATCCGGCAGGGACCCGCGCCGTTGAACCTCGCACTGCCGCCCTATGAATTCCTCTCCGACACCAAGATCCGGATCGGCTGACGGCCCTTCGACTTCATCCTTCAAGGTTCGATCATGAGCGGACATTCGATCTACAAGCCGCAAAATCCATTCATGCAATGGATGGAGCGTCGATTGCCGATCGCGGGGCTCGTCTATTCGTCGTTCGTCGTTTATCCCACTCCGCGCAACCTGAACTATTGGTGGACGTTCGGGGGCATCCTCTCGTTCATGCTTGCCGTGCAGATCGTCACCGGCGTCGTGCTGGCAATGCACTACACGCCGCATGTCGATTTCGCTTTCAATTCGGTCGAGCAGATCATGCGCGACGTGAACTACGGCTGGCTGCTGCGCTATGTGCACGCCAACGGCGCCTCGATGTTCTTCCTCGCCGCCTATATCCACATGTTCCGGGGCATGTATTACGGCTCCTACAAGGATCCGCGCGAGGTGCTGTGGATCCTCGGCGTTATCCTCCTGCTGCTCATGATCATGACCGGGTTCATGGGCTACGTGCTGCCCTGGGGCCAGATGAGCTTCTGGGCGGCGACCGTCATCACCAACCTGTTCTCGGCCATCCCGCTCGTGGGCGAATCCATCGTCACCTGGCTCTGGGGCGGCTACTCCGTCGGCAATCCGACCCTCAACCGTTTTTATTCCCTGCACTACCTGTTGCCGTTCGTCATCGCCGGCGTCGTCGTTCTCCATATCTGGGCGCTGCACGTGGCCGGACAGAACAATCCCGATGGCATCGAGCCGAAGACCGAGTACGACACGGTCGCCTTCACGCCTTACGCCACGATCAAGGATGGTTTCTTTCTGGCGGTGTTCTGCATCCTGTTCGCCTGGTTCGTGTTCTACATTCCGAACTTCATGGGACATCCCGACAACTACATCCCGGCCAATCCGGCGGTGACGCCGACCCATATCGTGCCGGAATGGTATTATCTGCCGTTCTACGCCATCCTGCGTGCCATTCCCGACAAGCTCCTCGGCGTCCTGGCGCTCGGCGCCTCAATTCTCATCCTCGCCTTCCTGCCCTGGCTCGATACGTCGAAGGTGCGCTCGGCGCGTTATCGACCGCTCTACCGGCAATTCTTCTGGGTGTTCGTGATCGTCTGCATCGGCCTCGGCTGGCTGGGCTCGAAGCCGCCGGAGGGCAACTACGTGCTGTTTGCGCGCATCTTCACGGTCTACTACTTCGCCTACTTCCTCATCATCCTGCCGGTGCTGGGCAAGATTGAAAGGACCAAGCCGCTGCCGAACTCGATAGCTGAATCGGTGTTGCAGCACGGCAAGCCCATCGGCGCGCCCGCTCCGCCGCCGCCCATCGCCAAGGCTTGAGGGGAACGCCATGGCCATCGCGCGCACAATCCTGGCTCTCGCCGTCGCGCTCGCTGCGCTCGCCGCTCCGGCGCGGGCGCAAGAGCACGACACACCGCCGCCGCCGATGAACAAGTGGTCGTTCTCGGGCCCGTTCGGCAAATTCGATCGCGGGCAACTCCAGCGCGGCTTCAAGGTGTATCGCGAGGTGTGCCAGGTCTGTCACGGTTTGACGCTCGTCGCCTTCCGCACGCTTGCCGATCCCGGCGGGCCGGGCTTCACCGCCGCGCAAGCGGCGGCGGTCGCGGCGGAATATCAGGTACCGGGCGAACCCGACGACCAGGGCGAGGTCAAGCCGCGGCCGGGCCGGCCCGCCGACCACTTCCCCGCGCCGTTCCCCAACGACCAGGCGGCGCGTGCACGTTACAATGCCGTGCCTCCGGATCTTTCGGTGATCGCCAAGGCGCGCGGCTACGAGCGCGGCTTCCCGAAGTGGGTGGGGGACATGTTCACCCAGTACCAGGAGCAGGGCGTCGACTATCTCACGGCGCTGATGCGGGGCTACCGCGACACCCCTCCCGCGGGCGTCACCCTGCCGCCCGGCAATTTCTACAACGAGTATTTTCCCGGGCACGGCATCGCCATGCCGCCGCCGCTGTCGGACCAGCGGGTCGAATATACCGACGGCGCACCGATGACCGTCGAGCAATACGCCAAGGACATCTCCGCCTTCCTGATGTGGACGGCGGAGCCGCATCTCGAGGCGAGAAAGCGCGTGGGCCTGCAGGTAGTGATCTTTCTCATCGTGCTGTCCGGCTTGCTCTACTTCACCAAGAAGAAGGTGTGGCACGAAGTCGAGTTGCATCCGGAAAAACTCACGCCGCGGCCACCGACGGAATATCCGCGGGCATAGCGGACCAGGGAGAGAAGAGGCGCGTGCGCGGGAGCGCGCGTGTTGATGGCGTCCGCGCTTTAGGGGTGCGGCCGATACCCGGAGATTGGGGCGGCTGATCAGGATCGAACCGACCGGCGAGGGTTTGGCGCACCGACGGGAACTCACATGACCAAGGCGGTGCTCGGCATTATCGGCGGCTCCGGCATCTATGATCTACCCGGGCTCGAAAAGGTGCGGCAAAGGAAGATCAGGAGCCCGTGGGGCGAGCCGTCGGCTCCGCTGCGCGTCGGGGAGATCGCGGGAACGCCGGTGGTGTTCCTGTCGCGGCACGACAAGGGCCATCGCCTTTCGCCCTCCGACATCAACTACCGCGCCAATATCGACGTGCTCAAGCGCGCGGGCGTGACCGATCTCGTCTCGCTCTCCGCCTGCGGCTCGTTCAAGCAGGAGCTGCCGCCCGGCACCTTCGTGCTCGTCGACCAGTTCGTCGACCGCACCTTCAACCGTGCAAGCTCGTTCTTCGGCAAGGGGTGCGTCGCCCATGTGTCGATGGCACACCCGGTGTCGCCGCTGCTGCAGGACCGCATCGCCGCGGCTGCCGGTCTCGAAGGCATCAAGATCGTGCGCGGCGGCACCTATGTGTGCATCGAGGGACCCCAATTCTCCACGCTCGCCGAGAGCATGACCTACAAGGACCTGGGCTATTCGGTGATCGGCATGACCAACCTGCCGGAGGCCAAGCTCGCGCGTGAGGCGGAGCTCTGCTACGCGACCGTCGCCATGGTCACCGACTTCGACTGCTGGCATCCCGACCACGACGCGGTGACGGTGCAGGATATCATCGCCGTGCTCACGACCAACGCCGGCAAGGCCAAGGCGCTGGTGGCCCGGCTGGCGAGGGACTTCCCGAGCGAGCACGAGCCCTGTCCGATCGGCTCCGACCGCGCGCTCGACACCGCGCTGATCACTGCGCCTGAGGCGCGCGACAAGGCGCTGCTCAAGAAGCTCGATGCGGTGGCGGGACGAGTGCTGAAGAAAAAGCGCTGACGCGTTTTCGCTCCCGTCTCGTTCTCGTCCGCGCCGATTCCGGCGCCGCGGCGGCGAATGCTCCGCTTCTCCGACGAAGCGGACGCGCCATATTTGACACCGCTCTCTCCCGCTCGCCACAATGCGCACACTTACAACGCCTCGGGAAGGAAACATGAGGATCCTGCTCGCCGCGCCGCTGGCGTTGGCGCTAACCGCATCGGCGGCAGCGCCGCTGTACGCCGAGACGCTCGAGGAAATCTATGCCAAGGCCAAGGCCGAAGGCGCGCTGTCGATCTATGGCGGCGGCCCGGCGCGGCTTTACGAAGGCTGGGTGAAGGAATACGAGGCGCGCTTCCCCGGCATCAAGGTGACGGTCACCGGCGGCTATGCCGGCGGCCTCGCGCCCGCGATCGACAAGCAGATCGCGGACAGGAAACTCGACGTCGATTTCGTGACGTTCCAGGCGGTGCAGGAATTCATCCGCTGGAAGCGGGAGGGCGCGCTGCTGCCGTTCAAGATGGATGGCTTCGACGCGATCGATCCGCGCTTTCGCGACCCCGACGGTGCCTATACGCCGATCAACGTCTTCGGTATCGCGCCCGCCTACAATACCCGGTTGGTGGCACAGGGCGACGCGCCGAGGTCGGCGCTTGATTTTCTCAAACCGATCTTTCGCGGGAAGTTGATCACGGCCTATCCCCACGACGATGACGCAACGCTCTTCGCCTTCCATACCATCGTGAAGAAATACGGCTGGAAATACATGGATGACTACATGGCGACCGAGCCGAAATTCATCCAGGGCCATCTCGGCGTCGTGCGCAGCGTAGCCAGCGGCGAAAGCGCCGCCACCTTCGACATGATGCTGCACCACACGATGGTGGAAAAGGGCGAAGGCAAGCCGATCGACGTCGCGTTCCCGACAAACGATGCGATCCCGATCTGGGGGCAACTCGGTGCGATCTTCAAGGATGCGCCGCACCCGAACGCCGCCAGGCTCTATCTGCAGTGGTACATGGCGAAGGAGCAGCAGAGCCGGATCGGAACCTGGTCGGCGCGCAACGACGTTCCGCCGCCGTTCGGGCTCAAGCCCATTTTCGACTACACCGTCGCCAACGACCTGGCCGAGATCGTCACCGATCCCTCCGGCCTTGCCGCGCTGCGCAAACGCTTCGAGGCCTATACCGGCGGGATCAAGAACAAAGGCGGCATCCGCTGATACGTAGTTGTTAGCCCGAGGAAAGGTAAATCCATGTCAGCTTTGACGACGCGCCGCTTCTTCGCCGTGGCCCTGCTGGCCGCTTCGCTTGCGCCATCGATCGCCCAGGCCGAGACCCCGCTGCGGGTGCCGGTCGTCTCCCGCACCATCTTCTACCTGCCGGCAT
The DNA here is from genome assembly GCA_963739385.1 of uncultured Alphaproteobacteria bacterium. GTDB lineage: Bacteria > Pseudomonadota > Alphaproteobacteria > Rhizobiales > Xanthobacteraceae > VAZQ01. The sequence goes on along the minus strand of CAVUAI010000053.1, from coordinate 210,668 downwards.
GGACGGCGGAACAGCAGGGCTTCTTCAAGCAGGAGGGCCTCGACGTCAAAATCGAGGTCTACGACGCGTCGGAAAAGATCTTCCACGATCTGCGCGCCGGTACCCATCAGATCGGCATCGCCTCGATCGAAAGCGTCATCGCCGACTCCTACAAGGGCGGCAAGCTCCGCATCGTCGCCGGCATCGCCAAGCGGCCGCCGCATTTCATCATCGCGCAGCCAGAGATCAAGACGCTGGCCGATCTCAAGGGCAAGACCATCGGCGTGGTGTCGATGCACGAGGGCACCACCTTCTTTGTCGCCGATATCGCCAAGGCCGGCGGGTTCAGGCTCGAGGACGTGAAGGTGGAGGCGGTCGGCGGCTCGCCCACCCGCGCGCGCCTGCTCAGGGAGCGCAAGATCGACATGGGCCTGCAGCCCTATCCCCTGAGCTACGAGGCCGAGGCGCAGGGCTTCACCAATCTCGGGGCGATGGCAAAGCTGGTCCCCGACTATCAGTTCGTGTCGGTCATCGTCGACCAGCCCTGGGCCGCCGCGAACCGGCCTGCGCTCGCCGGTTTTCTCAAGGCGCTCCGCCGCGGCACCGAGTACATGTTCGCCCATCCCGACGAGTCGACCGCGCTCGCCGCCAAGGAGCTGCGCACCAGCCCGGCCTTCGCGCGCCGCGCGCTCGAAGACACGCTTGCCATGGACGTCATGTCGCGCGAGCTGTCGCTTACGGACGCGAGCCTGCGCCGCGTATTCGACATCATGAAGCAGGCTGGCGCGCTGACGCCGGATACGCCGTTCGAGCCGGCGCGGTTCGTCGACGAGAGCTATCTGGCCGAGAGCCGGCGCTAGGGCATGATCCCGGCAAGTTGAGACCATCCGACCAAGCAGATACTTGGGTCGAAATCGCACTTCGATCTGAAGCGATTTCGCGCTACCGCGCCAGCTGTCGCAGAACCTCGCGCGCGGCGACCGCCCCGCCAGCGATCGCGGTGACGACGGACGGATGCGCGGGATTGGCGACATCGCCCGCCGCGAACACGCCTTCGCGCGACGTGCGCATGTTGCGGTCGACCGCGATGTAGCCGTGGGCGTCGCGTTCGAGCGCGAGCTCGGCGAGCCAGCGTTCGTCGGCGTTGGGCCGATAGCCGAACAGCAACACCAGGTGATCGACCTCGATATCGCCGCCGTCGTCCAGCCGCACGCGAATCCTGTCCCCCACGTCGTCCAGTTCCGCGACCGAGCGCTCCGCCATCACCTTCGCCCGCCCGTCGGCCTGATGCGGCCGCAGGCGGTCGACCAGCACGGGCTGCGCCTTCGGGGTCTTCGAGCGCATGACGAGGGTCACCCGCACGCCCTTGTCGGCCAGGATGCGCGACACGTCGAACGCATTGTCGCCGCCGCCGATCACCGCGATGTGCGAGCCGAGCTTGGTGTCCGGCTCGCCGACGGCGGTGGGACCGAGATGGACCCTGCCGCCCGCCGCCACCCGCCGGGCATTCTTCACCTGGTCGAGCCACTCCGCGCCGGCGAAACTCGTCCCGGTCGCGATCACGATGGCCGGCCCCGACAAGGTCTGCCGCGCGGATGATCCCGGCAGCGTGATCTCGAGTCCGAAGTGCCCCCCGCTCCGCGGTCGCACGCGCTGAAGCCGCGCGCCGAGGCGGGTTTCGATAGCGAGCGCGCGCACGTGGTCGGCGAACGCCGTGGCATCCTCGCGCGGGCTCTCGTGCGGCCGCCCGAGCAGCCAGTCGTTGGGGTAGGGGCTGTGCCGAGCCATGCCGCCCAGCACGGCCTCTTTCTCGATGATGACGGGACGCAGGCCGTAATTGTGCAGCCACAGTGCGCAGGACATCCCCGCGGGACCTCCGCCGATGATCGGGATGGTCGGCCCCCCTGACACTGTCAACGGATCCGCCACGGCTTATCCCGTCTGCGGTTGCGTGGGCGCTCACGGTTCGCCAGAGTGGCACTGCCCGCAAGCCTGCGAGCCCGTCTCAACGTGAGAGCCTCATGATCAGTTCCCAATTCGAGCACGATCTCAAGGAATCCGTACGCGCCATTCCGGACTATCCCAAGCCCGGCATCATATTTCGCGACATCACCACGCTGCTGGGCAACGCGCGCGCGTTCCGCCGCGCGGTCGACGAACTGGTCCAGCCGTGGGCAGGGTCCAAGATCGACAAGGTGGCCGGGATCGAGGCGCGGGGCTTCATCCTCGGCGGGGCGGTGGCGCATCAGGTCTCGGCTGGCTTCGTGCCGATCCGCAAGAAGGGCAAGCTGCCGCACAAGCGGGTCTCGATCGCTTATTCCCTGGAATACGGTCTCGACGAGATGGAGATGCATGAGGATGCCGTGGCTAAGGGCGATCGCGTCATCCTGGTCGACGACCTGATCGCTACCGGCGGGACCGCCGAAGGCGCGGTCAAGCTGCTGCGCCAGCTTGGGGCGGACGTGCTCGCGGCCTGTTTCATCATCGACCTGCCCGAACTCGGCGGCGCCGACAAGTTGCGCAAGCTCGAGGTGCCGGTGCGAACCCTGATCTCGTTCGAAGGGCATTGAGGCGCGGGCTATTTCCGGTGCGGCCCCCACGGGCCCGCCTCGCCGGTCCCGGAGGAGCCGCCAAGATCGATCGGAGGCCGCGGCGGCAGGAATGGCTTGGCGCCTTCGAGCGCCGCCTGCTCCGGGGCCGCGCCCCACGGCCCGGCGGGAGCAGGCTGATCGGCAGTCTCCGCTTCGGCGCCGGCCTCCGATTCGCCGGGCGCCGGCAGCGCCACCGGCCCGGGGTCGTGGCCGCCGGCGAATTTCACCAGCGCCGCCACGCGCGCATCGATCGGCGGATGGGTGTCGAAAACGTTGGAAAACCCTTCGCGCGGGTTGTCGATGCACATTTCCATCACTGCTGAGGTGGCGCCCGGGATTTCGCCGCGGCCCTCGATCTTGCGCAGCGCCGAGATCATCGCATCCGGATTCTTGGTGAGCTCGACCGAGCCGGCATCGGCGAGATATTCGCGCCGGCGCGACAGCGCAAAGCGGATGACGATCGAGAGAATCCAGGCGACCGCGATCAGCACGACGGCGATGAGGATGGCGATGCCGGCGCCCTTGCGGTCGCCGCCGCTGCGCCCGCTGCGCCAGCTAAAGCCGCCCTGGAACATGAGCCGGAACACCAGCTCGGCGAAGAACGCGATCGCGCCGGCGATGACCACCGCGATCACCAGCATGCGCACGTCACCGTTGCGGATGTGCGTGAGCTCGTGACCGAGCACCGCCTCGATCTCGGCGTCATCGAGCGAATTGACCAGCCCGGACGTGACCGTGATCGCATATTGCTTGTCGTTCATGCCGGTGGCGAAGGCGTTGAGGTTGTCATCCTCGATCATCTTGAGCTTCGGCATGGTGATGCCGCGCGAGATGCACAGGTTTTCGAGCAGATTGTAGAGCCGCGGCGCTTCCTGCCGCGTGACGTCGCGGCCGCCGGTCACCGCGTCGATCATCGACTGGTGGAATTTGTAGGCGATGAAGATCCACAGCACGGTGCCGATGGTGGCAAAGGGCGCGGCGTAGAGCGCGTCGGTCAGAGCGCGGCGCACGAGCACGTCGATCGGCGCGTCGGTGGTGAACGCCTCGCCCACGAGCGCCCCGGCATAGACCAGGAGATAGACCAGGAAGAACAGGCCGATGAGCAGCGCGATCGATCGCCGCTTGTTCGCCTGGATGTGGGTGTAAAGTCCGTAGGCGGCCATCGATGGCTTTACCTAGTCGTGTCGGGGCGCAAAGCCATCCGGATCATGCCGCGGCTCGGACCTGCGAAGCTGTCTTGCCGCCTGCGGTGGGCCGGCTGCTCAAAACTTTACCTGAGGCGCCTGCTCGAGCACTTTGCGCTCCTCCACGCCGACGTCGAAGAAGTCCCTCTGCGTGAATCCGAGTGGGCCCGCCAGCAGCACTGCCGGGAATTGCTGGATGCCGGTGTTGTATTCCTGCACCGCGTTGTTGAAGAAGCGTCGCGCGGCCGCAATCTTGTTCTCGATGTCGGACAGCTCGCTCTGGAGCTGCTGGAAGTTCTGGCTGGCCTTGAGGTCCGGATAGAACTCGCTGAGCGCGAACAACTGCCGCAGCGCGCCGGACAGCACGTTCTCGGCCGCCGCCTGCGCGGCGACGCCGCCGGACTGAGCCGTGATGGCGGCGTTGCGCGCCTGCACCACCGCCTCCAGGGTGCCGCGTTCGTGGCTGGCATATCCCTTCACGGTCTCCACCAGGTTGGGAATGAGGTCGTGACGCTGTTTGGTCTGCACGTCGATGTCGGAAAACGCCTGGTTGACCCGCTGCCGCAAGGCCACAAGCCCGTTGTAGATCATGACGATCCACAGCACGAACACGACAATCACGCCGATGATGATCCAGGTGACGACGGTGGAAGACATGAGGCGGCTCCTCGGAAGGCGAAGGTTTATGGTCGGCCGGTCTCAATCTATGGCCTCACGCGACCGGAGGGAAGCAGGACGCCCGGCTGATGCGGGGAACACTATGCCGGTTCAGTTCGTTGCATCGACCGGGGCCGTTTCGAACGCCGGTAGGCCGACATGACGGCATCGACCGTGACCGCATCGCGGCCCGCAAGCGCAGCAATCATCGCAACCGATATTCCGGCGCGTCTCGACCGCCTGCGGTGGGGCCGCTTTCACACCCTGGTCGTTGTCGCGCTCGGCATCACCTGGATCCTCGATGGTCTGGAGGTCACGCTTGCCGGCGCGTTGGCACCTGCGCTGAAGGCGAGCCCGCAATTGCGCTTTTCCAACGCCGATGTCGGGTTCGTCGGCAGCGCCTATCTCACCGGTGCGGTGCTGGGGGCGCTGTTCTTCGGCTGGCTTACCGACCGGCTCGGACGCAAGCGGCTGTTTTTCATTACGCTCGCGGTCTATCTCGTCGCCACGGCGGCGACTGCGTTCTCATGGAATTTGTGGAGTTTCGCGCTCTTTCGTTTCCTTACGGGCGCGGGCATAGGCGGGGAATACACCGCCATCAACTCCACCATCCAGGAGCTCGTGCCGGCGCGCTATCGCGGCTGGACCGATCTCGTCATCAACGGCAGCTTCTGGATCGGCGCAGCGCTCGGCGCAGCCGGCTCGATCGTACTGCTCGATCCCGAGTTCCTGGCGCCAGACATGGGATGGCGCCTCGCCTTCCTGATCGGCGCCGCGCTCGGCCTGGTGATCTTTTTCATGCGGCTGTGGCTGCCGGAATCGCCGCGCTGGCTGATGACGCACGGACGGCTCGACGAGGCAAACGCGGTGCTCGACGGCATCGAGGCGGAGTTCCGCGCCCACGGTCACCGATTCTCGAGCGAGCCGCTGCCGGTGATCCGGCTGCGCGTGCGGCGCTCGACCCCGCTCATCGAAGTCGCCCGGACGCTGTTCGGGACCGAGCGCCGGCGCACTTTCGTGGGCTTGAGCCTGATGGCGGCACAGGCCTTCTTCTACAACGCGATCTTCTTCACCTATGCGCTGGTATTGACGGACTTCTACGGCATCCGCGCCGATCATATCGGCTGGTATCTGCTGCCGTTCGCAGCCGGCAACTTCCTCGGTCCGGTCGTTCTCGGCCGCCTGTTCGACACCATCGGCCGCCGTCCGATGATCGCCTTTACCTATGGACTCTCCGGCCTGTTGCTTGCCGGCTCGGGCTATCTCTTCGCCATCGGAGTGTTGTCCGCGGCCGGGCAGACCGCCGCATGGATGGTGATCTTCTTCTTCGCCTCGGCGGCGGCGAGCTCGGCCTATCTCACCGTGAGCGAGACCTTTCCGCTTGAAATCCGGGCGCTTGCGATCGCCTTCTTCTATGCCATTGGCACCGCCATCGGCGGCGTGGTGGGACCCTTGCTGCTCGGCGCCCTGATCGACACCGGCTCACGCTGGAGCGTGTTCGGCGGCTATCTGCTCGGTGCCGCCCTGATGCTGGCGGCGGCCGTCATCGGCGGCCGCTTCGCCGTCGCCGCCGAGCGCAAGCCCCTGGAAAGTGTGTCGAGGCCGCTCGCTGCCGCCGATTGAGGAGTGGTGAGGGGGGACGTGCTGGCGTGCCGGATCGCACTCGATGCGAGCCTCAGCTGCGTCAGCGCAAGAATTCGGGCGAGATCAGCCGCGGCAGGAACAGCGGAATTTCTGGCCACGTGATAATGGCCGCCAGTGCCAGCAACATCGGCACCAGCATAATCATCGTGTCCTTCAGTGCGTAGCGTAGCCGCACTTTGGCGACCGCGCATGAGATCATGAGACAGAGCCCATATGGCGGCGTGACCAGCCCGAACGCGAGTGAAACGATGCCGATAATGGCAAATTGCACCGGATGCATGTTCACCGACCGCGCGAGCGGCTCGAGCGTGGTGCCGACGATGATGATGGCCGGAATGGCGTCGAGGAAACAGCCGACCACCAGGAATACGAAAGCGATGAAGAAGCCTGCTTCCGTGATCCCCATGTCCCAAGCGGTGACATTGGCCAAGAGGGCGCGGGGAATCTGGTAGTAGGCGAGCATCCAGCCGAACGCCGAAGCGGTGCCGACGCAGAACAGCGCGACGGCGGCGAGCCGCCCGGTTTCGGCCAATGCGTGATAGAGCTGGCTGCGGTCCATCTCGCGATACACGACGATCGACAACACCGCTGCGTAGATTACGGCGGCGCATGCCGATTCAGTTGCGGTGAACCAGCCGAGCAGGATGCCGCCAACGATGATGAACGGTGTCATCAGCGCGGGCACCGACTGCGCCGCGGAGCACAGGAATTCCCTGAAGGTAGCGCGCGGATAGACAGGGTAGCGATAAATCTTGGCATAGATGTGCACCGTCACCATCTGCGCGCCCGCGATCAGCAGGCCAGGGAGAATGCCTGCGAGATAGAGCGCGCCGATGGAGACCGACAGCACGCCGCCCCAGACGATCATCAGGATTGAGGGCGGGATGATCACGGCGAGCACAGCCGACACCGCGGTGATCGCGATCGAGAACGACAGGTCGTAGCCCTCCCTCGTCTGCGCCTCGATGAATATCTTGCTCTGGCTCGCGGCGTCGGCGGTTGAGGAGCCGGAGATGCCCGCGAAGAACACTGACAGCAGCACGTTGATCTGCGCGAGCGACCCTGGCCAATTGCCGACCATCGTGCGCGAGAGATGTACGAGCCGATCGGTGATGCCGCCGATATTCATCAGGTTGGCGGTCAGAAGGAAGAACGGTACAGCCAGCAGGATGAAGGAGTTGTAGGACTTGAAGGTTTCATTGAAGAGCACCATCGGCGACAGCCGCTCCTCGAACAGCAGCGGGGGCAGGCATGCCAGCCCGAGCGCGAAGGCGACCGGAACCCGCAGCGCGAGCAGCACGAAGAACGAGCCGAACAGCACCAGCGCGGCCGTGCCCGGCGACATTGCGACTTGCATCATGCCGTGGCCTTTCCGGCCAGGATCCGGATATTGTCGAACAGGATTTCGCCCAGGAAGAGCAGCCAGGTCAGGCCGGCGAGCGGCCACGCCACGAAAATGAACGGCATGGGGAGTTCGGCAAGCTCGGATTCCTGATACCAACCGAACTCCACGAACTTGATGCCCCAATAAACGAACACCAGCGCGAAGATCAGCACGAATAAGCTCGAGACGATCTTCAGCACGGCGTTGGCGCGACGGCCAAGCTCAGGCCATAGGTCAACCTCGAAATGCGTGCCTTCCTTGATGCCGACCATCGCGCCGAGCATGATCATCCAGATGAAGAGAAAGCGCGACAGCTCCTCGGTCCAGATGTAGCTCGGGATCAACTGCGTGTAGCGCGAGAGGATCTGCAGCGAGACCGGAACGACCAAGAACGCGACGGTCACCACCATCAGCCAGGTCAGCAGCTGGCAATAGGCGTCGATCAGCTTTTTCATGAACGCAAGGTTCGACGTTGGCGAAGACGCGCCCCATGCGGGGACGCGCCACGGAGAAGGCCGGGTTATTTGATGGCGTTGATCTGCGCGAAGATCGCGTCCGCTCCGATCTCCTTGGCGTAAGCCGCCATCACCGGATCAACCAGCTTCTTCATCTCAGCGCGATCCGAGAAGGCAACGCGCTTGAGCTTGCCCGCATTCTCCAACGCGTCGAGCTTGGCGCTGTCTTCGGAAGACTCGATCTGCCTGCCATAAGCGCCCGCTTCCTTGCCGGCCCTGATGACCGCCGCTTGCAGCTCGGGCGGTAGTTTCTTGAAGCTCTTTCCCGAGAAGCAGATCGGCCGGATCGTGATCGCATGCTCCGTCATCGACAGGTGGGGACCGACCTCGAAAAACTTCATCTGCTCGACGCCGGCGGCCTCATTCTCGCCCGCAGCGATGACGCCGTTTTGGATGGCATTGTAGATCTCGTTGTAGGCGATCACCGTCGGCGACATGCCGATCGCCGCGAAGGTACGGCTCCATATCGGCGCACCCTGCACGCGGACCTTCAACCCCTTCATCTCGGCAAGGTTGCGGACCGGCTTGTTGACAAAGATGTTGCGCACGCCGCCGCCGGCATAACCGATCAGCATGACGTCCGCCTTCTGCGCGATTTCGTCGGCGATCGGCTTGAGCAAGTCGGCGTCGAGGACCTTGTTCCAGTGGTCTAGGTCACGGAACAGGAACGGCGCGTCGATGAAAGGGGCAGCCTTGGAAAAAGTCGACATGTGTGCTGGCGACACGATGCCGTAATCCACCGATATGCCCTGGTTCATGTAGGCGAAGTAGTCCTTCTCCAGCCCCAGTTCGCTGTTGCGGTGGAGCACGAAGTTGACCGGCTTGCCGTAATAGGTCTTGACCAGTTCCTCGAACTTGAGCAGCGCCTTGTTGAAGGCGTGATCGTCGTTGAACTGGACGGCGCCGTGCAGTGTGACGGCTTGCTGGGCGTGAACCGATGGCGTCATGCCGAGGGCGGCGATGGCGGCGGCGAAGAGAGCGGATCTTGCTGCGCTAAACATTGTGTCCTCCCTGGATCGCCTGTGTTCTTGTTCAACTGGCGATTGTACGCCGGCACTGGTGCTTGTCCATGGGCTCATGTTCCCCCGCGCGCGCGGCGGGCACGGCGGCCGCGGCGCCGGCGTCGCAGCGAGGTTTTCGGCGGGTCGACCTATCGAAACAATCGTTGCGACGCGAGGCGCGCGCCCTCGCTCAGGCTTGCGAGCTTTGCCCACACGACGTCCTCGGCGACGCGGCCCCATCCCGCCGAAGTATCGAAGCCGCAATCGCTACCGGCGAGAACGCGCGCGGGGTCGCCGACGACGGCTGCTACCCGTTCGATACGGTCCGCCACCACCTCCGGGTGCTCGACGAAATTGGTCAGGCTGTCGATCACGCCCGCGACCAGAATCTGATCCGACGCCAGCGGGTGTTTCTCGAAGCAGCGAAATTCGTGCGCGTGCCGCGGATTGGCGAACGGCAGCACGAAGCCGCCGACATGCGCCTGTTGCAGCGCCGGGAGAATGTCTTCAAGCGGAACGTCGCTGTCGTGCGGCGACTCCGAATTGCCCCAGCACACGTGCAGCCGCACGCGCTCGCGCGGAACGTCGGCGATCGCCTCATTGATGGTCGCGACCACCTGCTCGACGAAGCCCACGAAGGCGGCGACCGGCTGGTCCTTGTAGGTGATGTGGCGCTCGAGCGCGAGATCGGGCGCATCGATCTGCAGCAGGAATCCGTGCCTGACGATCGCCTCGTATTCGACCTTGAGCGCAGCGCCGAGCGCCGCCAGGTAGGCCGCGAGCGTGTCGTAATGTTCGTTGCGCACTGCCATGGCCAGAATGCCGGGCGACGGCGCGGTCATGAAGGGCTCGACGAAGGCGCCCGGAGTCTCCGCGAGCACGGCTTTGAAATAGCGGCATTCGTCGTTGATCGCGCGGTCGTCGAGATATCGTACCTCCCCGATCGCCTTAGGCAGGCCGGCGATGCCGGAGACCTGCGTCTTGCTCGCGTGCTGCTCGGCCCACATCCGCTTGAATTCCGGATAGCGATCGACGTCGGCGCGCGATGGCCGCTCCCAGCTTCCGCCGAGTCCCGAAAGCCGCGACTTCAGATAAAGAAAAAACGAATCGCGCTGCTGCTCGCCATTGTTGCCGACATCGATCCCGGCCGCGCGCTGCTTCTGCACCGACCGCCGCACCGCCTCGCGGCCGGCGCGCTCGATCTCGTTCGCATCGACCGCATCGCCCCGCGCGCGAAGCGCATATAGTCGCGTCAAGTCTCGCGGCCGCGGCAGGCTGCCGGTATGCGTCGTCAGGATGCGGTCCGTACTGTGTTGCATTGTTTCCTCGACGCGCGGCGTCTGGTCAGTTCGACATATGGGCGGGCAGCCATAGCGCGAGCTCCGGCCAGAAGATCACCAGCCCCAGCACGACGAACATGATCAGGTGAAACGGAATCGTGCCGATCACCACCTCGCTCAGCTTGCCGTCCCAGATGCTCTGGATGACGAACAGATTGATTCCGATCGGGGGTGAGATCTGGCCGAGCTCGATGAAGATCACCAGGATCACGCCAAACAGGAGCGGATCGATATCATAGCTGCCGAGGACGGGAAAAAGCAGCGGTACCGTGATGACGATCATCCCGAGGCTCTCGATCAGACAGCCCAGGATGGTGAACAGGATCAGCAGTGCGATGTAGAACTCGAACTTGGTCAGATGCAGGCCGACGATGAACTCGGTCACCTTCTCGCCGACGCCGCCGAAGCTCAGCGCCGTGGAGAAGATGTAGGCGGCGAGGATGAGGAACAGAATATTGCCGCTGAAATAGACGGTGTTGTGCATCGCCTGGACGAAGCTCCGCATGCTGAGTTCCCCCAGCGTCGCGCCGAGCAGGACCGACAGTACGCAACCGATGGCGGCGGCCTCGGTGGTGGTGACCAGGCCGAAATAGAGCCCTCCGAGCGTGGCGGCGATGAGCAGGAAGAACGGAACGACGTCGGCGACGGCGTGGATGAACTCCGCGGGCGAGCGCGGACCGGATTCGGTCGGTGCGACCGCGGGCACGATCTTGGCGTGCACGGCGATGTAGAGCATGAACAGCGCCGTCATGATCAGGCCAGGAATGACCCCGGCGATGAACAGCTTCGGCACCGACGTCTCGGTGAACGTGCCGTAGATGATCATCGGGAAGCTCGGCGGGATCAGGATGCCGAGGGTGCCGCCCGCGGCCAGCGAGCCGGCCGCCAGCGCACGATTGTACTTGCGCCTGATCAGCTGCGGCAGCGCCACGCCGCCGATCGAGGCCGCGGTGGCGATGCTGGAGCCGCTGACCGATGCAAAGATCGCGCAGCCTGCGATGTTGGTCTGCAGGAGGCCGCCGGGAAGCCCGGCGACGAGCTTTTCGAGGCCGCCGTAGATGCGGGTGCTCAACCGACTCGCGCTGAGGATCTCCGCCATGAACATGAACAGCGGCACAGTGGTGAGCACGAAGCTGTTCATGCTGCCCCAGGCCACGAGCCCGAGGCTGTTGAGCGCGGGAAAGCCGCCCTGCAGCATGAGGTAGACGAGCGCGGGTATGGTGATCGCGAACGGCACCGCCATCCCGGCCATGAGCAGGCCAAGAAACAGCAGCGTCACGACCAGGAGCTGGAGCTCAGGTGACATCGCGTTCGTCGCCGGCCGCCGCGGGCAGCCGCAGATTTCGTAGCTCTGCGATGAGCGTCCGGCACAGCGAAAAGCAGAGCGCGACCATGCCGATTGCCATCGCGAGCCGCGGCAGCCAGAGTGGCGTCGCGAGATAGGTCGGCGCCACGTCACCAAACCGCCAGGATGACATTTCAAGCCGTATGAATTGCCATGCCAGCAGCGCCGAGGCGCCGAGCGAGAGCGCCCCGAACACGAGACGCGAGACAGCGCGTCCACGCGGCGTGAGTCGCACCTGGACGAACTCCACTTCGTGGAAGCTTTGATTCATGTGGCACGCCGAGAGGCTGAGAAAGGCGATAACCACCAGCATGTAGCCGCCGACCTCGTCCGAAACCTCGAACGAAAAGTTGAAAACCGAGCGCGTGACGATGTCGACGGTGATCAGCGCGAGCATGACGAGAAGTGCCGCCTCGCTCGCGACCTTGCACGTCCACTCCACCGGACCTTCCGCCAACCCGCGCAGGCGGCGTTGGTTCGGCGCCCGCGCTCCGGCATCCTCCTCGGTCGAGATCATGCCGGGATGTCCCGTACCGGGTCGTCAGCGATTGAGTGCGGCGCGGACCTTGGCCAACGCTTCGACCGTGTCGGGGCCGCGCGACTTGGCCCATTCGTCCCAGTACGGTTTCAGCGCGTCGGTGGCGCGGGTGATCTCCTCGGGCTTCGCATCGGTCAGGGTATAGCCGGCGGCCGAGAGGGTCCCTTGCGACTCCGCCTCCTCCTTCTTCATCGTGTCCTGATTCCAGCGCGCGGTGTCCTCGGCAACCTTACGCAGCGCGCCCTGCAGGCCGGGTGAGAGCTTCCGATAGGCGTCCGTGTTGGCGATGAAGTAGGAGTTGTTGACGTTGACCACCAGCATGTAGCCGTATTTCAGCAGGTCCTTCCACAGCACGGTCCCGACGCCGGCGGTAAAGATGCCTTCGACCACGCCGCGGTCGAGCGCGGAGGGAACCTCCGGCGCGCTCATGGTGATCGAGGTGCCGCCGAACCTGCGGACGAACTCGCCCTGCTCGGGCTGCGCGACCCGCAGCTTCATCCCTTTGATGTCGTCGAGGGACGTGAGCTTCTTGCGTCCCCAGATGACCTGCATCGGATAGGTATAGGAGGACAGCACCGTCGAGCCCTTCTGGCCGAAGGCCTTTTCGAGATAAGGCTTGAGCACCGCGTCGGCCTTGGCGAAATCTTCATAGGACTGGATGAGCATTGGGAGGCGTGGAATGCCTGCGACCGTGATGTTGCCGGAATTGAACAAGTCGTCTCCGACCTGGACGACGTTCTCTCCCACCGCCTGGGTGATATTGCTTGCGCTGATCTGAAGCGTGCCGGCGAGGTGCAGCCTCACCTTGAACTCGCCGTTCGTGGCCTTGTCGATTTCTTCCGTGAACAATTTGGCCCCGCGCGAGGTCGCGAAATTCGGCGCGGATTGGTGCATGTAGAAATTCCATTGCTCGGCCGCGCGCGCCGGGACGGCGGCCGCCAGCAGGAGGCCGATTGACGCTGTCGCGACCGCCGACGCGGTCGCGCTGCTTGAATCAAGCTTGATCACGACGCTCCTCCCGTTTTGCTTGTTTGCGCGGGCGCAGGTCTTGTTTCTCTGTCCCTTGCTTGTTCATTCCAGTGTGGAAGAAAACGCCCGCCCTAAGCAAGGGATGGTCCGGTGAAATCGCGCGTGCCGGAGACAAGGGCCCCCGCGCGCGCCAAAGAGGTACGCGTGCGAAGATGCGAAGAGGTGTCATGAGACGGCGATGATAGGCATCCTCGATGGGCACCGACCCGCGTCGAACCGTCTCGCGTAAGGTGGGCAACCTCATCCTTCTCACATGATGTCCAGCCCAACCGCAATCTATTGACAAGGCCGGAAGCCGCGCGTCACGCTCGAGCGCCACGAAATTTGAAATGCGCCGCACCAACGCGGCCACGGGAGGAAGCCATGAACGACGTCACCGTCGGCTACGTGACTCGCATCGTCGGCGCCGCGCTCGTCTCGGCGCTTGCGGGCTCCGCACCAGCCCGGGCGGAGCCGCCCAAGCTGCCCGTGCCGACCGTCGATCAGTCGGCCATCGCCCAGCGCGGCTATTTCTACGTCGGCGGCACCTACACGGGTGAGCCCGGCAAAGAGATCATGCAGGGCCAGATCTATGTCGAGGTGCTGGCTCCGCGGGATGTGCGGCGGCCCTATCCGCTCGTGCTCATCCATGGCGCCGCGCAGACCGCGACCAACTGGATGGGGACGCCCGATGGGCGCAAAGGCTGGGCCGAATATTTCGTCGAGCAGGGTTACGTCGTCTACATGATCGACCAGCCGATGCGCGGCCGCTCCGCCTGGCATCCCGGCGACGGCGCAACGCGCATGTTCACCGCACAGCAGGAAGCGTTTCAGTTCACCGCCAACGCCCTCAAGGGAACCTGGCCGCAGGCGAAGAAGCACACGCAGTGGCCGGGCGATGGCCCCGACAAGGGCCAGAAGGGCGATCCGATCTTCGACGCGTTCTACGCCACGCAGGTCGAAACCGTGATCTCGAACGAGTTGACGCAGCAACGCAACAAGGACGCCGGCGCCGCGCTGCTCGACAAGATCGGGCCGGCCGTCGTGCTGACCCATTCGCAGTCCGGCGCGTTCGGCTGGCTGATCGCGGATGCCCGCCCGCAGCTGGTCAAGGCCATCGTCGCGATCGAGCCGTCCGGGCCGCCCTTCGAGGCTACGATCATCGGCACCGGCAAGGCGCGTGCCTGGGGGCCGACCGACATCCCGATCACCTACGATCCGCCGGTCAAGGACCCCAGCGAGATCGCGATCGATCGGGAGGCCAAGGCGGACGGCCCTGATCTGTTCGTCTGCTGGATGCAGAAGGCGCCCGCTCGCCAGCTCGTCAACCTGAAGAACATTCCGGTCATGGTGATGGCGGCGGAAGCCTCCTATCACCAGGTCTACGATCACTGCACCGTCAAGTATCTCAACCAGGCCGGGGTCAAGGCCGAATATATCCGCCTGCAGGACAAGGGCATCTATGGCAACGGCCACATGGTGATGATCGAGAAGAACAACCTGGACATCGCGCGGCTGGTCGACCAATGGCTGCAGAGCAACCTGCAGTGACCGCCGGGCCGCAGAGCCTCGGAGCGCCGCCGGGTTTCGGCATCGCTTGTATGCTACCTGCGCCAAACGTCCCGCAACGGCCCGGTGGCGCCGTAAACCGGGTCTTTCGGCGGGACCGGCACCTTCGGAATGGACGCCAACGCCCGCGCATGATGCTCAGGCAGAGGCGTGCATTCGTCGTATTCCCCCGATGCCGGATAGGCGCCCACCACCAGCAGGTCATCGCTGGCGCTGAGACACTGATGACCCGTCCCGGCCGGAAGGACGACGACATCCTCGGCCTCCAAGTCCAACACCTTGCCGTCATTGCCGCCGAAGCGCACGCGCGCGTGGCCGCATGCGATGCCCAGCACTTCATGGGTTCGCGAATGATAGTGCACGTAGTCATAGATGCCGTTGCGCCAGGAATCCTTCCAGCCATTCGCCCCGAACAGCACCTCGAACACCGCCGCCGGGTCCTGGGAGCCCGCGAGCACGACCGCGCCACGGTAATGAATCAAAGGAAGACGCGGATTGTTCGGAATGCTTCCGTCGTCCTTGAACATGATGGTGCGTGCCCGGCGCAGACGTGTGCTCTCGCGTGCGGCTCGCGTGCCGGGCGTGCGAACCCCGGTGATCTTTCCGAGCGTCTTTCTCAGGCTTTCGAAGGCGAACATGGCGGCTCACGTGTCGCGGGCTCAACCCGCGGCAAGCCAGCCGGGTTCCCCCGGTTCCATGGTGCGTGAGACCCGCGGCCTGCGAGCCGCGCCCCCGGATCGTCGGATTTGCCCTTGGCTCGGGAACGCGACGCGGCCCCAAGAAACATCCCAGGTGCTCGGAACATCCCACCTCCTCCCGCGTTGCAACAGACGAGCGAAGGGGGGCCCTTACCCCATGGGGAGAGTAGAAGCGTATCGGCGCTACGCCAGAGCGTGCTTGGACATGGCGAATTCCAGCCAGGATCCGCAAGCGCGCGCCGCTCTGCTGCAGATGGCGCAAGTGTGGCAGCGATTGGCCGACCAGAAGACAGCCGAGCAGCCCGAAGGCAAGAAAACTCATCCCAAAGAGTGAGTTGCCGTGTCCTCGGCCAGCTTGTTCCAGGCGGCGGCCATTTCCTCCAGGATTTGCCGTTCCTTCTCCGTCCCGGCCGCTTGCGCGAGACGCAGACATTCCTGGGCAAATCGTTGATATTCGTTTGGCGTTTCCATGCTGGCATCAACCCGCCGCAAAGCTGGGTCGTTCCGAATGCATAGAGCGCATGTCCAGGGAACTCTGCCCGTCCGAGCGGAAGTTGGAATGGCGGGAGAGCGCCTGACCTCGTGAAGCCGAACGTCTCCCGCGATGGTACTCAGCCGTGCCTGATGAATGTACCGTTGCGCAGTTCGGTCACCGCCTGCTGCAGCTCGGCCTGCGTGTTCATGACGATCGGCCCGTACCATGCGACCGGCTCCTCGATCGGCTTGCCGGACACCAGCAGAAACCGGACGCCGTTCTCGCCGGCTTGCACGGTGATCTCGTCGCCGCGATCGAACAGCACCAGCGAGCGGTTTCCCGTGCGCTCGCGCACGAGCGTCTCGCCGTCCGACGTTTCCTTTTCGGTGAGAACGCCGAATGGCCGCGACGCGTCGGAAAACGTGCCCGATCCCTCGAAGACATAGGCGAAGGCGTGCCGCTCGGTCTCTACCGGCAAGGTCTTGCGACGGCCAGCCGGAACAAAGATGTCCAGATAGCGCGGCTCGGCAGCGGTGCCGTCGACCGGACCGCGCCGGCCCCAGAAGTCGCCGCAGATCACCCGCACGCGCGTGCCGTCGTCGTCCACGACCTCGGGGATCTCCCTTGCCGGGATGTCCTGGTAGCGCGGCGCCGTCATCTTGAGCGAAGCGGGCAGGTTGGCCCACAGCTGGAAACCGTGCATGCGCCCGCGCGGATCGCCCTTCGGCATTTCCTGGTGAAGGATTCCGCTGCCCGCGGTCATCCACTGGACGTCGCCGGCCCCCAGCGTGCCCTGATTTCCAAGGCTGTCGCCGTGGTCCACCGTGCCCGCCAGGACATAGGTGATCGTTTCGATGCCGCGATGCGGATGCCAGGGAAAGCCGGCGCGATAGTCGTCAGGCCGATCGTTGCGGAAGTCGTCAAGCAGCAGGAACGGGTCGAATTCGCCGGTCTCGCCGAAGCCGAAGGCGCGGTGAAGCTTCACGCCGGCGCCTTCCATCGTGGGCGTGGACTTGACGATGCGCTTGACGGGTCGAATGGACATGACGGCCCCTGCTCGGTTTCGAGCCGTCTATATGGGGACGCCGAGGCCGATCGTCCAGCGCGGGCTCAGCTTGCCTCGCGCAGCCGCACCGCGCCTTCGAGGTCGACCGATACCAGCTGCGATATGCCGCGTTCGGCCATGGTGACGCCGTAGAGCCGGTTCATCCGCGCCATGGTGATCGGATTGTGGGTGATGATCACGAACCGCGTCTCGGTCGAGCGGGTCATCTCGTCGAGGAGATCGCAGAAGCGCTCGATGTTGTGGTCGTCGAGTGGCGCGTCCACCTCGTCCAACACGCAGATCGGCGCCGGGTTGGTGAGGAACACCGCGAAGATCAGCGCCAGCGCGGTGAGCGCCTGTTCGCCGCCGGAGAGCAGCGACAAGGTCGCCGGCTTCTTGCCCGGCGGCCTGGCGATGATCTCCAGGCCGGCTTCGAGCGGGTCGTCGTGCTCGATCAGTTGCAGCTCGGCGGTGCCCCCGCCGAACAATTCGGTGAACAGATGCTTGAAGTGGTTGTTGACCGTTTCGAAGGAGGCGAGCAGCCGCTCGCGCGCTTCGCGGTTGAGGTTCTGGATGCCCTGGCGCAGCCGCTTGATCGCCTCGACCAGGTCGTCGCGCTCGGCCGTGAGCGAGCCGTGCTGGGTCTCGACCTCGCGCAGCTCTTCCTCGGCGCGCAGGTTGACTGCGCCGAGCCGCTCGCGATCGCGGCGCAGCCGTTCGAGATTGGCTTCCACTGCCGCCACCTCGGGCAGCGCCGCGCCGGGCTCGATGCCGGCGAGATGGGCGACCTCGGCGGGCTCGATTTCGAGCATCTCGTGAATTTCGTGCGCGACGTCGGCGAGCCGGCGCTTGGCGCCTTCGAAGCGCTCCTCTGCCCGCGCGGATTCTTCGCGCGCTGCGCTCATGGCTTCGAGCGCGGTACGCGCGGCGGCATCGGCCTCCGCGAGTGAGCTCTCGCCTTGCGCCAGGCCGTCCGCGGCGTCCCGGCGGCCTGCTTCCGCGGTTTCGATTTCGTCGATCAGTGCGCGACGTTTCTCCTCGAACAGGCGCGGGGCATCTTCGAATCCCGCGCGTTCGGTCCTCGCCTCCGCGACCCGCGCCTCCAGCGTCTCGATCTGCCTGGCCGCGCTCGCGTTGCGCTCGTTCCAACCCTGGCGGTCACTGGCGATGGCGGCGAGCCGCCGCGCGGATATCTCCGCCTCGCGCGCGAGCGCCTGCGCTTCCGCGCGCACTTCGGCCAGCCGTGTGCGCCGGCTTTCGATCTCGCTGCGCACAGCGCCGAGCCGCGTCTCGATATCGGCCGCTGGCGGCAGCGCTGCGAGTGCGCGCTCGGCGTCGTCGCGCGCCGCGGAGGCCTCGTCGCGGCTGGCCGTCAACCTGGCCGTCGCCTCGTCGAGCGCCGACAGCCGCGCGGCGTCGCGGCTCACCTGCCGTTCGGCCTCGGCATGGCGGTCGCGCGCGGCGTGTGCCGCATGTTGCAGCGTACGCCACCCGGCGCGCGCCGCGGTCTCGGCCTCGGCGGCGGAGGTAACCTCGGCTTCGGCCTGGGTCACCGCCGCCTGTTTGCTCTCGACCTCGCGGCGCAGTCCCTCGAGCTCGGCTTCGATATCGGCGAGGCGATTCTTGCCGGCGAGCCTGCGGGCGGCGCCGGTCGGCGCATTGGCGGCGACGGAAAAGCCATCCCAGCGCCAAAGATCGCCCTCGCGCGACACCAGGCGCTGGCCGGCCTTGAGCATGGGCATCAAGCGCCCGGCCTGGTCGCGGGTGATCACGCCGATCTGCGCAAGGCGTCGCGCCAGCTCCGCCGGCGCCTTGACGTGGTCGCCGAGGGCTACGACGCCCTCCGGCAGCGCGGGGTCGGTGGGATGGATCGCGGCGCCGGCCCAGCGCATCGGTGCTGACGGATCGATCGGCGCGTCGAGATCGTCGCCGAGAGCCGCGCCCAGCGCGGCCTCGTAGCCCTTTTCCACGGTGAGGTCGTCGATCACCGCCGGCCACAAATTCTTGGTGTCGATGTGCAGGAGCTTGGCCAGCGTCTTGGCTTCGGTGTCGAGGCGCTGCGCCCGCCGCTCGGCGTCGGCGAGCGGCCCGCGCGTCACGTCGAGCGCCTGGCGCGCCGCGGAGTGAGCGGCCTCGGCGCGCAGCGCGGCACCTTCCGCTTCTGCGACCGCGGCCTCTGCCGTTTCAGCGGCCCCCGCCAGGCCGGTTAGATCGCCCGCTTGCGCCCCGCTGATCTGGCGGCGTTCGGCTTCGACCGCACCGATCTCGTCCGTCAGCCGGCCGAGCCGGTCGCGGTGCTCGCGCGCGGCATTCTCCAGCGCGTGACGGCGGGCGGTCAGGTCGGCGAGCGTGCCGGTGAGCTCGTCCGACGACTTTTCCGAGGATGCGAGCGCGGCGTCGGCCTCGGCGACGCGCAAATCGACGCCGGCGCGCTGCTCTTCATTGGCCTTGATCTCGTGCTGCAGGGTGTCGTCTTCGGCGGCGAGCCGCGCCAGCGCGGTTTCCGCATCGGCTGCCAGCCGCCGCTCGCGCTCGATGTCGTCGCCCAGTTGCGCCAGTCGCCGGTCGAGCTCGGCCATGCGCTCCTTGGCGCGTGCCTCTTCGCGGTCGAGCGTCTCCCGCGCCATGACCAGCCGTTGCAGTGCGGCGGCGGCCCTGGCCTCGGCCTCGCGCAAGGGCGGCAGCCCGGCAGCCGCAAGCGCCTGGCGCGTCGACGCCTCGGCCTGCTCGCCGGTGCGGTCGGCGACGAGCCGCACGGCCGCGGTCTTGGCCTGCTCGGCCTCGGCAAGCTCGGCGTGGGCGGCAACCCAGCGCAGGTGAAACAGCGTGGCTTCGGCCTTGCGTACCTGCTGCGCGACCGCGCGGTAGCGGATCGCCTGCCGGGCCTGACGCTTGAGGGCGTCGATCTGCGCCGCCAGCTGGTTGATCACGTCCTCGAGGCGCGCGAGATTCTGCTCGGCGCCGCGCAGGCGCAGTTCCGCCTCGTGCCGCCGCGCATGCAAGCCCGATATGCCGGCGGCTTCTTCGAGCACGCGCCGTCGCTGCTCGGGCTTGGCCTGGATGATCTCGCCGATGCGCCCCTGATGGACCATCGAGGGCGAACGCGAGCCGGTAGAGGCATCCGCAAACAGGATATAGACGTCGCGCGCACGCACCTCGCGGCCGTTGATGCGGTAGGTGGAACCTGCCTCGCGCTCGATCCGGCGCGAGACGTCGAGGGTCTCATGCTCGTTGAACTGAGCGGGGGCCTTGCGCCACCTGTTGTCGATCTGGATCGCGACCTCGGCATTGTTGCGCCCGGGCCGGTTATTGGTGCCGGCAAAGATCACGTCGTCCATGTCGGCGGCGCGCAGCGACTTGTGCGAGGTCTCCCCCATCACCCACCGCAGCGCCTCGACCAAGTTGGACTTGCCGCAGCCGTTGGGTCCCACGACCCCGGTGAGTCCGGGCTCGATCAGGAAGTCGGTAGGCTCGACGAAGGATTTAAAGCCGAGCAGGCGCAGCCGCGTGAGTTTCATGCCGTCACAGAGATAGTAATAAAGGGTTAACCCTGAATGAATCGTTCAGGGCTCGGGCCCGTTGGGTGGGTCGAGGGGGTCGAAGGTTGCCGCCGCATCGATCGCCACAATGAATCGCCGAACGCGATTCCGCAACAGAAGGAATAAGTTGTCCAGTAATTCGTGGGTCGGGCGCGGCGTCTGGCCGGCCCGTCGCCGGCAGATCGGCGCTACCGGGCGCGGCGGAAAAAACCCTTATCAGCCCTTGAGATAGGGGGCGACTTGCTTGTCCAGCTCCTCCGGCGTGAGGGCGCCGCGGAAGATCTTGCCGTTGATGAAGAAAGTCGGAGTGGAGTTGACGTTGAACTTGGTCGCCGCCCGCGTCCGGCTCTCCTCGATCCCGTTGAGCATCTGCTGATTCGCCAGGCATTCGTCGAAGCTCTGCTGGGTAAACCCGGCCTGCTTGGCGATCGCGAACATCGGCTGCAGCGGCTTCTGCACCACCCAGTCCTTCTGCTGGGCGAAGAAGGCCTCGATGAGCGGGAAGTATTTCTCCTTGCCGGCACAGCGCGCCAGCATCGAAGCGGCCGCCGCCAGCGGATCGAGCGGGAACTCCCGGAAAATAAAGCGAACCTTGCCGGTATCGATGTACTTCTTCTTCATCTCCGGAAAGGTGGTCTCGTGGAAGTGGCTGCAATGCGGGCAGGTCATCGAGGCGTATTCCACGATCGTGACCGGTGCATCGGCGGCGCCCAACACCTCGTCGCCGAGCGGGCCCGGGGCCATCAGGTCGCCCACCGGCACTTCTCCCCCGCTCTTGGCCGGCTGGGCTGCAGCGGTATCCGGCTGGCCCCACAGGTAATAGCCCGCTCCGCCGGCCACGATCACGGCGGCGGCAGCGGCAGCCCCCATCAGCAGGCTGCGGCGCGTGACGGTCGCACCGGCTTCAGTCTCGTTGGTCGTATCCATGCCTGGTGTCCGTGATTGGAGCCGATTTCGCTCTGGTCGCTATCCCGAAACCCGAAATGTGGCAATGGGGGGCCGCAGTGCCAAGCTCCTTGCGGTGGTCACGACTGTTTGATGGCGGCCCCCAGCCGCGCCAGCGCGTCGCGTAGATCCTGATCCAGGATCTCGTCGAGCCCGGCCGCAACGCGCGCGATTTTTTCGGGATCGGGCAGGGGCGGGGACTGGCGTTGCTGGCGGCGAAGGGGAGCCTGCCGCAGCCGCAACCCGCCGACCGCCTGCCAGCCGAAGAACCGGTTCACCCGCTCCAGCACGATGCCGGAAAGATGTTGGATCTCGACCGCCGTCGGTCCCTCGACCCGCAACACCAGGGTGCCCGGCTCCGGTGTCCGCCCCTCGGCGGAACGCGGCCACTGAATCTTTTCCGGTTCGGAATGCGCCGCGATCTCGGCCCCGACGATATCGCCCCACCGGGTGACAAGCTCGGTCGAGGCGAAGCCTTGTCTGGCGAACGCGTCCTTGAGGGTTCTGTGCAGAACATCCGCCAGCGGGCGCGGGTAGGATTTGCCGGGCTTGTTCACGCTGCGGGGCTCTGCCACATCGGTCGTCATGACCGTAGCAGGTGGAACGAAGCCGCGAAAGCACGCACCGCTCCAGCCGATGCCACGCGCTGTCGATCTGCTCGCCTGGTACGACCGTCATCGCCGCAAGCTGCCTTGGCGCGCTTTGCCGGGCGAGACGCCCGATCCCTATCGGGTCTGGCTGTCCGAGATCATGCTGCAGCAGACCACCGTGCGGGCAGTCGCGCCGTACTTCGCGCGCTTTGCCGCGCGCTGGCCGGACGTGCGGGCGCTCGCCGCGGCGCCGCTCGACGACGTGCTCAAACTCTGGGCCGGGCTCGGCTATTACGCGCGTGCCAGAAATCTCCATGCCTGCGCCAAGGCGGTGGTCGAGTGCCACGACGCGCGCTTTCCCAAAGCGGAGGCCGAGCTCGCGGCACTCCCCGGCATCGGACCCTATACCGCGGCGGCGATCGCGGCGATTGCGTTCGATGCCCCGGCGGCGGCAGTCGACGGCAATGTGGAGCGCGTGGTGGCGCGGCTGTTCGCCGTCGAGCAGGAATTGCCCGCGGCGAAGCCGGAGATCCGTCGGCTCGCCGAAAGCCTGGTCCCCCTGCAGCGCAGCGGCGATTTCGCACAGGCGCTGATGGATCTGGGCGCCAGCATCTGCACGCCGAAGAAACCGGCCTGCGTGCTCTGTCCGTGGCGCGATGCATGTGCCGCCCGCCGGCGCGGCGATCCCGAGACCTTCCCGCTGAAGGCGCCCAAGAAAGAAGGACGGCTGCGGCGCGGCGCGGCCTTCGTCGTTGTCCGCGCCGACGGCAGCGTGCTCGTGCGTTCGCGTGCGCCCAAGGGTCTGCTCGGCGGCATGACCGAGGTGCCGACGAGCGAATGGACGCCTGACTTTGCGGGCGGCATGCAGTCCGCTCCGCGGCTTGGGCAAGTCACGCCGAATTGGCGGCGCCGTCCCGGCGTCGTCACCCACGTGTTCACGCATTTTCCGCTCGAGCTCGTGGTCTATGTTGCCGCGGTGTCGGACGACGCAGTCGCGCCCGACGGGGCGCGCTGGATCGCGCGTGCCGATCTGCCGGGCGAGGCGTTTCCGAACCTCATGCGCAAAGTGCTCGCGCATGGGCTAGGATAGGAGCCGCAACACGGCCCGCTCGAGGTCGTGATCGATGACGGGAGAGGACAATGCCATGGACATCACCCGACGCAACTGGCTCGCCGGCGCGAGCGCGATCTTCGCGATGACATCCACCCGCACCGCGCTCGGCGGCTGGGAGCCGAGCCAGCGCTACCCTGACCCGGCGATCCAGATTCTCGATCCGAGCTTCGCGAAATACCGCATCGCGCAGACGACCGTGGAACGGCTCGCCACCGGCATGCGCTGGTGCGAGGGGCCGGTCTATTTCGGCGACGCGCGCTGCGTGCTGTGGAGCGACATTCCGAACAACCGCATCATGCGCTGGGACGAGGGGACGGGGCGTGTCAGCGTCTATCGCCAGCCGTCCAACTTCGCCAACGGCCATACCCGCGACCGCCAGGGCCGGCTGGTGAGCTGCGAGCACGACTCGCGCCGGGTCACGCGCACGGAATATGACGGCACCGTCACCGTGCTGGTCGACAGGTTCGACGGCAAGCCGCTGAATTCTCCCAACGACATCGTGGTCAAGTCCGACGATTCCATCTGGTTCACCGATCCGCCCTTCGGCATCCTCGGCAACTATGAGGGCCACGTCGCCACCCCGGAGCTACCGACCAACGTGTACCGGTTCGATCCCAAGTCCGGACGCACGACGGTGGCCGCCGGCGACATCAACCGGCCGAACGGGCTCGCGTTCTCGCCCGACGAGAAGAAGCTCTATATCGTCGAGGCCGGCGTGACGCCGCGGGTGATCCGCGTCTACGACGTCAATGACGACAAGATTGCCAACGGCCGTACCTTCATCACTGCCGAGCCCGGCGGCACGCCCGACGGATTCCGTTGCGACGTCGACGGCAACCTGTGGTGCGGGTGGGGTATGGGCAATGCCGAGCAGGACGGCGTCAAGATCTTCGACCCGTCCGGCAAGCCGATCGGCTTCATCGCCTTGCCCGAACGTTCCGCCAATGTCTGCTTCGGCGGTGTCAAGCGTAACCGCCTGTTCATGGCGGCGAGCCATTCGCTCTATTCGCTCTACGTCAACACGCAGGGCGCGCCGGGCGGGTGACCCTGGCATGAATACGGCAGCTGAGACAGAATGGACAGCGCATGAGCCCTTCTAAGATCAGGCGTTGCGGCACATGCGCCGGCTCGCTGCTGATAGCGAGCCTTGCTTTAAGCTTTCCGAGCGCGTCGCAGGCGCCGGACGTCGGTGGCGATCTCAAAGCGGCCATGGAGCGGCTGTCTATCAAGCTCCCGATGCAGGTGGCGGAGAGCGATGCGGTCAAGCGATCGCTGGAAGAGCTCGGCCGCGAACGTTGCGATCAAAGTGCAATTGGCAACCTTGGGACCGCGTTGGAGAAGGCAGGCTACCGGAGAGAGGCAGCGACCGCACAGGTCACGTTTTCGGAGACTTGCGGCGGTCATGCCGTTTCGCTCAGGGCCGCGGCAAACGTTTTGCTGAAGCTGTCCGACTACAAGGCGGCGGAGACCGTGGCGTCGGATTTGATCAAGCTCGAGCCGTTCAGCAGTAGCGGGTACTATTTAAGGGGTTTCGCGCTGGAGCGAGGCGGCTCGCCGAAGAAGGCAATCGACGACTACATCACGGCGAACGAACTTTTCAGCAACAAAGACAAGATGCCGAGCGTCGGGTATTTTGGCATTGCGCGCAGTTACGCAAAGCTCGGCCAATTCTGCGACGCCATAACGTCCATCGAGACTTGGGTCTCATTAAATCCAGCTCGCAACGACACCGGCCAGACCCGGGCGATCATTGCCGACTACACCGCTAAAGGCAGATGCGAACTCGCCACGAACAGCGCCGAGGAGGTCTTTCCAGTCGCGCGACAAGGCAGCACCGTGAAATTGCCGGTCACGATCAACGGGGTACGCGGCAATTTTATTCTGGATACCGGCGCAACATTCGTGTCGCTAAAGAGCGCGTTTGCGCAAAAGGCCAACGTGCAAGTCGATCAGGACAGTACCGTGCGATTGCACACCGCGAATGGGATCGCGGATGGAAAGCGGGGCCGCGCCGCAACGATTCAACTGCGCTCGCTGCTGGCCAAGGACGTACCTGTCGTGGTTCAAAACGATGGCCAGGCCGCATACGGCGAGGGCATCGACGGCCTCTTGGGCATGAGTTTCCTGTCGCGCTTCAACCTGACGATCGACACGCAGGCGGTCAGAATCGCCACGCGCAAGAGCAAGTGAAGAGGCGATGGCGCGTCGTATTCTGTCGGATCATTGAACGTTCGCCGAGCTCGCGAGGACGCTCGGCCGGCATGTGTCGATCATGCGTTCCTGCTCTGCGCCGCCGCCGGAAATCCGTAGAGCGTGCAAGGGTTGTCGACCAGGATTCGATGTCTGGTCGCCTCGTCCGGCACCCATTCCGCCAGCAGATCGACCAGGTCTCCGTCGTTCGGCATTTCGCGGCCGTCGAGATTGACGTGCGGCCAGTCGGTGCCCCAAACCAGACGCTCGGGCGCGTGCCGCACCAGCGCGTGCGCGAGCGGCGTGACCTCGGGATAGGGACAGTTCTGCGCCGTGCAGCGCATCGGTCCCGACAGCTTCACCCACACGCGGCCGGTGTCGAGCATGCGCAACACCGTCTTGAACGCCGGCTGGTCGACCCCGCCGGCGGCCGGAATGCTCGCGAGGTGATCGAGCACGATCGTGTTAGGGAGCGCCAGGAGCTTGTCGGCGTAGTCGATGATGTCGGTATCATGCGGATAGAACTGCACGTGCCAGCCGTGCTCCGCCGCGCGCGCGGCGACCTCGCGCGCGAGATGCGGCACATGCGGGCCGCGCTTCGCGCTCATCATGCGCAGCCCGCGCACGCCCAGCCGCGTGAGCCGGGCGAACTCGGAGGCGCCGGTATCGTCCGGCATGAGCGCGATGCCGCGAAAGCGATCGGGAAAGCGCGCGAGCGTGTCGGCGAGCAGTTGGTAGTTGCGGCCATAGCCGCCCGGGCTGACGATCACCGCGCGGCTGAGGCCGAGCCGCTCCTGCAGGGCGATGAAGGTCTCGGGCAAGGCGTCGCGCGACGTGTAAGGACTGTTGGCGGCGAATGGATATTTGTCGGCCGGACCGAACAGGTGAATGTGGCTGTCGCAGGCCCCGGCCGGCGCCTTGAGGCGCGGCGACCTGGGATTCGGGTCGGGTCCTTGGGTGAGGATCGGCATTGCGGTGTCCGCTGATTGGCAGAAGGGCGGGGCGAAGGCTAATCGAGCGTGATGTTGGCGGACTGCGCCAGGTTTCGCCACTCCCTGATTTCCCTGGCGATCTGCGCCGCGAATGCCGCCGGCGTGCCGCCCACCGGCTCGACGCCGTCGCGCCGCAGGCGCTCGGCGAGTGCCGGCGTGCGCACCGCGCGCTGCGCCGCGGCCGCGAGCTTGTCGATGACGGGAGGCGGCGTCCCCGCCGGCGCCACCATGCCCATCCACAGGATGCCCTCGTAATCCGGCAGCCCCATCTCGGCGACGGTGGGCACGTCTGGCATCAGCGCCGACCGCACGCGCGCCGCGAACGCAAGCGCGCGCAGCTTGCCGTCGGCCACCAGCTGGTTGGCGGTGGCATAGGTGTCCATCTTGAGCTGCACCTGGCCGGTCAAGAGGTCGGTCATCGCCGGCGCCGCACCACGGTAGGGAATGTGCGCGACCTGAATGCCGGCGCGTCGCAGCAGCAATTCCATGGTCACGTGCGGCAGCGTGCCGTTGCCGGCGGACGCGTAGTTGAGCTTGCCCGGGTTTTTCTTCGCGTAGTCGATAAAGCCGGCGAACGTGTCGAACGGCGCTGCGGGATGGCTCACCAGCAATTCCGGGACCGCGGCCACGATCGCGACCGGCACCAGGTCGTTTTCCGTATCGTACGGCAGCTTCGGATTGAGCGCGGCATTGATGGTGTGGTTGGGCGTGGTGAGCAGGAGCGTGTAGCCGTCCGGCGCTGCCTTGGCGGTCGCGTCGGTCGCGAGCACGCCGCCGGCGCCCGCCTTGTTCTCGATCACGAACGGGCGGCCAAGCTCGTCCGCCATCCGTGCTGTTGCCAGCCGGGCGACGAGATCGACCGTGCCGCCCGCCGGAAACGGCAGCAGCAGACGGATCGGCCGGTCCGGATATTCGGCTTGGGCGCGGCTGTGCCCGACGACAACAAGGCACAGCGCAGACAACGCCGCGGCGGCCAAGCGACGCAAAGGCGAGGGCGCGGGGCTCATGCTCGATCTCTCGCACTGGCGGGCCACGTGGGCAGCACGCCAGCGTCCGTCATTCCCGACTCAGATACAAGGCGCGCATCGGCCCGCAATCGGTCTATGATTGACGCACTCAAAGCGAGGTCGAACATCGCAGTGGGAGGGAAGTCATGATCGCCAGGTCGCATCGCGAAAGCTCACGTCGCGCGTTTCTCGCCGGCGCTGGTTCGTTCACGCTCGCTGCGCTGAGCGCCGGGTCGGCGCGCGCCGCCATGGGGCCGGATGACAAGTTCGATCTCGTGATCAAGGGCGCGGACGTGCTCGATCCGAGCCAGTCGCTGCGCGGCAGGCGCGACATCGGCATCCGCTACGGCGTGATCGAGGCGGTCGAGGCCGATATTCCCGCCGCCCGTGCGCTGCGCCTGCTCGATGCCGGCGGCAAGCTGGTCACGCCGGGACTGGTCGACCTGCATTGCCACGTCTACCCGTACGGCTCGGCGCTCGGCATCCCGGCGGACGAGTTGGTGCCCTATCAATGCACGACCACATGTGTCTCCGCGGGCGACGCGGGCGCCAACAATTTCGCGGCCTTCCGCCGCTACGTCGTCGCACAGACGCGCACGCGCCTCTATGCTTTCGTACACATCGCCAATATGGGCCTGACGCCGTTTCCCGTGCCCGAGCTCTACAACATCGACTTCGCGCAGGTCGACACCGCCGCCAAGGCCGTGGGCGAGAACGCCGACATGGTGCTCGGCATCAAGGTGCGCATGTCCGAGAACGTGATCGCCCGCAATGGCCTCGAGCCGCTCAGGCGCGCCATCTCCGCCTGCGAGAAGGCCGGCACCGGCGCCAAGGTGATGTGCCACATCGGCGGCGTCGAGACGCGCGAGCTGATGGCGCAAATTCTCGACCTGCTGCGGCCGGGCGATATCCTCACCCACGCCTACAGCGGAGCGCCCAATATTGCGGGCGCCTTCACCAATATCGTGCAGGACGGACGGCTCTTGCCGGCGGCGCTTGCGGCCAAGCAGCGCGGCGTGATCTTCGACGTCGGCCACGGCGGCGGCAGCTTCGACTTCACCGTTGCCGAGCCGGCGATCGCGCAGGGCTGCCCGCCCGACACCATCTCCTCCGATGTCCACGTTTTCTCCGGCAACACGCCAGGCATGCCGTACCTCACCTGGGTCATGAGCAAATTCCTCGCGCTGGGTTTCACCCTCGAGCAGGTCGTCGCCATGGCGACCCTCAACCCGGCCAAGGTGATCAACCGCGCGCCCAAGCTCGGAACGCTGCAGGTCGGCGCTCCCGGCGACGTCGCGATCATGGAACTGGTGGAGGGCGACGTGTCGTTCGTCGACACCCGCAACAACACACGCGCCGGACGCTCCTATCTCAAGCCGGTGCAGACGGTGACCGCGGGCGTGCCGTTCGGGCGGCCGTACCATTCGCCCTTCGCGGTGCGATAGGGCTCCTTGTGCCGACTGCTGGTGAAGGGGTCGTGACGGGTACAGGTGATCCAGTCCTGGTCGTGGGCGGCGGGCTCGGCGGGGCCTCGGTTGCGCTTGCGCTCGCGCGCAAGGGTTTGCGTGTGCGGCTGCTCGAGCAGGCACCCGAGTTCGGCGTCATCGGCTACGGCATTCAGCTTGGCCCCAACGCCTTTCACATGTTCGACCGGCTCGGCGTCAGCGAGGCGGTGCTCGCGCAGTCGATCGTTCCGGATGCGGTGGTGATGATCGATTCGGTCGACGCAGGCGTGATCGCACGCATTCCCACTGGAGCGTCATTCACGGCACGGTTCAAGCGGCCCTACATCGTCATTCACCGGGTCGATTTGCATCGAATCCTGCTCGATGCCTGCGAGGCGCAAGCCAATGTCGAGCTGATGCCGCTGACCGGCGCTGTCCGCTACGAGGATCTGGGCGACCGCGTTCTCTTGCACACGCAGGACGGACGGCGCATCGAGGGGGCAGCCGTCATCGGCGCCGATGGGCTGCGCTCGACCATCCGTACGCAGATGCTCGACGAGGGCGAGCCGCGCATGATCGGCTTTGTGGCTCACCGCACCATCGTGCCGATGGCCGACGTGCGCGCCGACGTGCGCCGCAGCGAGGTCGTGCTCTGGTCCGGACCCGGCTTCCACATCGTGCACTATCCCTTGCGAGCCGGGTCGCTGTTCAACATCGTCGCGGTGTTCAAGACCTCGACCTATCTCGAGCGGGGCGACATCGCGAATTACAGCGCCGATCTCGATCGCACCTATCGCGACTCGCATCCGTCGATGAAGGCGCTCCTCTCGATGATGGACCTGACCCGGCGCTGGGTGATCTCGGACCGCGACCCCATCCGGCATTGGAGCAGGGGGCGGGTGACTCTGCTCGGCGACGCGGCGCATCCGACGCTGCAAACCCTGGCGCAGGGCGCGTGCATGGCGATCGAGGATGCGGTCTGCCTGGCAGAGCTGATCGCGCAGTCGGACGGCGATTTCGCCGGCGCCTTCCGCCGCTACGAACGGGCCCGGCATCTGCGCACGGCGCGGGTGCAGTTCGAATCCCGCTATCACTGGGACAATTTCTATCACGTGGGCGGGATCGAGCGCGAAGTCGCGCGTGAAATCTGGTCGCGACGCAGCGAGGACGAGATGTTCGAATGCCTTGCGTGGCTCTACGACGGATTTGCGCTGCCGCAATCGCGTGGAGCTGTGGCACTCAGCAGGTCGCACATATGAATACGCGCTCTGGCACCCGGTGCGGCTGACGACCTCGGGCAATCACGTCATCTCCGCCCTGATCTCGGCGCGCAGCGCGTCGATCGGGACCAGGCCCTTCGTGGTTTCGAGGTGCCAGAAGGCCCAGCCATTGCAGGCTTCCAAACCCTGCGCCAGCGCGCCGATGCGATGGATGGAGCCGACGGTCTCGCCCAGCGCGATCGCGCCGTCGGCGCGTACCAGCGCCTTGACCTTGCGCTTGGCGTCGCACAGGCGCGCGCCCGGCAGCACGAGCCCGCGTTCGATCAGCGCGGAGAACGGCACGCGCGGCGCCTCTCGCGCGGTCATGAAGGGGGCGAGTGAGGTGGCCGGCAGCGGCGCGACCGCGGCCATGCGTGCTTGCGCCGCCGCGGCATAGCCTTGCTCGCGCTCGACCCCGACGAAGCGCCGGCCGAGGCGTTTGGCGACGGCGCCGGTCGTTCCGGTGCCGCAGAACGGGTCGAGCACCAGATCGTCGGGCCGCGACGAGGCGAGAATGACGCGCGCGAGCAGTGCTTCGGGCTTTTGGGTTGGATGAAGCTTCCTGCCGTCGCCCCTCTTGAGGCGCTCCTCGCCGGTGCACAGCGCGATCGTCCAGTCCGAGCGCATCTGCACGTCGTCGTTGCCGGCCTTCAGCGCTTCGTAATTGAAGGTGTAGCCCTTGCCGCCGGGCTCGCGCGCCGCCCAGATCAGCGTCTCGTGGGCGTTGGTGAAGCGCCGCCCGCGAAAGTTCGGCATTGGATTTGATTTACGCCACACCACGTCGTTGAGAATCCAGAAGCCCAGATCCTGCAGGGTCGTGCCGACGCGGTAGATGTTGTGATAGGAGCCGATCACCCACAGCGTCGCGGCCGGCTTCATCACGCGCCGGCATGCCTTGAGCCATGCGCGTGTGAATTCGTCGTAAGCGGAAAAACTTGCGAACTTGTCCCAGTCGTCGTTGACCGCGTCGACCCGGGAATCGTCGGGACGTTTGAGATCGCCCTGCAGCTGCAAGTTATAGGGCGGATCTGCAAAAACGAGATCGACCGATTCTGCTGGCAGCTTTGCCATTTCGGCAACGCAGTCGCCAATCAGAATTCGGCCAGACTCGATGGCCTTTGAACTGAGGCGGGGCGCCCGCTTGGACGCCCCGCGACGCGACACAACCATGACTCAGAACTC
This sequence comes from uncultured Alphaproteobacteria bacterium, assembly GCA_963739385.1. Classification (GTDB taxonomy): domain Bacteria; phylum Pseudomonadota; class Alphaproteobacteria; order Rhizobiales; family Xanthobacteraceae; genus VAZQ01. Next base: position 179,432 of record CAVUAI010000053.1, on the reverse strand, counting down.
TGACTCAGGCGACGCAGCCGGCGACGCGAGACCTACAACCGACGGCGGGGACTATGGCCGCCCAAAGTAAAAATCGGCTTAACCCCGCCGGCACGGGTCTGTGAAAGGTTCGGCCGGCAACTATATTGCCGAAGGCGCGTTGATCGGTGCGGTGATAAAGTGGCACGACCTTGTCGAGGTCGTGCCGCGGGCCAGGAGAGAGAACGCCATGCGTTTGGATGATCTGCCGGAAAGCAGCAATGTCGAGGATCGACGCAGCGAAGGCGGCTTCGGCGGCGGAGGTGGCTTCGGGATGCCGATCGGCGGCGGCGGACTGGGCATCGGCACCATCGTCGTGCTTGGCCTGCTCGGCTGGGCGCTTGGCATCGACCCGAGCCTGCTCATCGGTGGTGCCGAGATCCTGACCGGGCCGAGCCAGCCGCAGGTGCAGGCGCCGCCATCGGCGCGACGCAATACCGCCGCGCCGCAGGACGACATGGGCCGTTTCGTGAGCAAGGTGCTCGGCAGCACCGAATTTCAGTGGAAGCAAGTCTTCGCCAAGGACGGCAAGACCTACCGCGCGCCGGTGCTGGTGCTTTATCGCGACAGGACCCAGGCCAGCTGCGGCGGCGTGGCGCAAAGCGCCATGGGCCCGTTCTACTGTCCGTCCGACCAGAAGGTCTATCTCGACACGTCGTTCTTCGACCAGATCGCGACGCGCTTTCGCGGCTGCGACGTCGGCAGCAAGACCTGTCAGTTTTCACAGGCCTATGTGATCGCGCATGAGGTCGGACATCACGTGCAGAATCTGCTCGGCATTCTGCCGAAGGCGCAGCAGGCGCAACGCGCCGCCGACAGCAAGGCCGTCGGCCAACCACATTCAGGTGCAGGTGGAGCTGCAGGCCGATTGCCTCGCCGGCGTGTGGGCGAACCGCGAGAATGAAAGTCTCAAGGCTCAGGGCAAGCCGGCATTCATCGAGCCGGGCGACGTCGAGGCCGCTCTGCGCACCGCGGCGGCGATCGGCGACGACACCCTGCAGCGCAGAGCCCAGGGCTACGTCGTGCCGGATTCCTTCACGCACGGCAGCGCGGAGCAGCGCCAGCGCTGGTTCAATACCGGCTTCAGGTCGGGCTCGATCGGAAGCTGCAACACCTTCGCGTCCGCGCAGCTGTGACGATGGGCGCGGGCTTCTGATGTAGCTTGGTCGCATGCCCGGAATCGACGCAAGCAGGCAGTTCGTCCCGCTCAACATCGCGGTGCTGACCGTCTCCGACACCCGCGACCTGGCTGACGACAAGTCGGGCGCTACCCTGGCCGAGCGCATCGCGCAGGCCGGCCACGGACTCGCCGGGCGGGCGATCGTCACCGACGACGTGGAGAAGATCCGCGCACGCGTGAAAGCCTGGATCGCCGATCCCGGCGTGGACGTCGTCATCACCACCGGCGGCACCGGCTTTACTGGTCGCGACGTGACGCCGGAGGCGGTCGAGCCCCTGTTCGAGAAGCGCATGGACGGCTTCGCCACCATGTTTCTGATGGTCAGCCACGCCAAGATCGGCACTTCGGCGATCCAGACGCGCGCCACCGCCGGCGTTGCCGGCGCCACCTACATCTTCTGCCTCCCCGGCTCGCCCGGCGCTTGCCGCGATGCCTGGGACGACATCCTGGTGCACCAGCTCGACTATCGTTATCGCCCCTGCAATTTCGTCGAGATCATGCCGCGCCTCGATGAGCATCTGCGCCGCGCCAAGGCAAAAGGCGCGACCGTGTAGCGCTGGCTGCGCTGCGTTTGCCTGCAGACGATCGGCATGCGACGCGAAGAGACGCGCGCATCACAACGTCAAATTCCACGTCTCCCCCACCAGCGTCTTGCCGAACTCGTCGTGCTCCTGCGTCGCGATCAGCTTGAAGCCGGCGCCCTCATAGATATGGCGGGCGGCGGTGAGCACACTGTGGGTCCAGAGCGTGATTTCGCGATAGCGCGTCTCGCGCGCGAAGCGAACGCATTCCTCGACCAGCCGGGCGCCGATGCCGAGCCCGCGTGCTTTGGGCTCGACCAGAAGCAGACGCAAGCGCGCGACCTCGTCCGTTTCCTTGACCAGGAGGACGCAGCCGGCATTCTCGCCATCGCGCTCGGCGATCCAGCAACGCTCGCGCTTGGCGTCGTAGTTGCGGACGAAGGCAGCGACGATCTCCGCGGTCAGCGCCTCGAGCCGCTCGTCCCAGCCATAGTCCCCGCTGTAGAGCGCGCCATGCCGGCTCACGATCCAGCCCATGTCGCCGGGCCGCGGTGGCCGCAGAATGTAGGGCACCTCCGGCGCCGGCGGTTGGCCCAGCATGGTCTCGATCGCGCGCATGGCCGCGAACAGACGGTGCTGCTCGCCGGCCGGCAAGGCCGCCAGCATGGCCTGCACTTCCTCGTTGGTATGCGCTTCAATCGGCGCGAGCCGCTGGCGGCCGCGTTGTGTAATCGACAGCAAGGCTTGGCGGCCATCGCTGTCCGAGGTCTGCTTGACGATCAGCCCGCGCGTCTCGAAGCCGCGCAGGATGCGGCTCAGATAGCCGGCATCGAGTCCGAGCTCCTTGCCCAGCTCGGTGGCGGTGGGGCGGTTGCGCCGGCTGAGCTCATAGAGGACCCGCGCCTCGGTGAGCGAGAACGGGCTTTTCAGCCAGCCTTCCTGCAGCACGCCGATGCGCTGGGTGTAGAAGCGATTGAAGCGCCGCACGGCAGCGACGCCGGATGCGATGTCCGCTGGCATGCACGGCTCCCGGAGCCATAATATGACAGGGTCAATAAATTATTTGACCAAGTCAAGTACCCTTCGGGCCGGGCGGCGTCGCGGCGCTGCGCAACAGCACGGTGCGGCGACGGCCAAGGCGGCGGACCAGCTCGCGTTCCGGGTCCGCCACGTCGCGGTGGCCGCCGAGCGTCTCGTAGAGCGTCTTTGCGATCAGCAGTCCCTGGCTCGCCCTGGGCGCCCCGAGCGCCGCACCCAGCAGGGCGAACGCCTCGATCAATGCAGGGCGGAACGCGATCGAGGCGGGGCGAAACACCGCCGCGAAGGTGCCGGCGCATCCCCGAAGCTCGGCCTCTTCGATGAAGCGCCTGGTCTCATCGAGCCAGGTTGCGTCGGGCACGCTGCCCGGCTGCAGGAACAGGAGCCAGGGTCCGCGTGCCGCGGCGGCCGCGGCCTTGAGCCGTACCCCGCGCGGCTCGCGCGATATCAGCACGCGACAGCCGGCCGCGTCGGCAACTGCAGCGGTTTCGTCGTGCGAGTCGGCGTCGGCAATGATCACCTCGCGCACCAGCCCGGCCGCGGCGCCCGCCACCAGGGCCGCCAGCGTCGGCAGCAACGCGCGCTCGCTCTCGTGCGTGGCGATCACCACGCTGAGCATGAGCTTCCAGTCCTCTCAAGCGCGCCCATGATCGTCATCTATCGCGACGGCGTGAACGCCGCATAGTCATCAGTTGCGACGCGATCGCCTGCTGCTCTGGCGGCGCGCGCCGGTATTGCCTTCGAAGAAATTGGGCCGGCACCATCCGCCCGCGCCGCGCACCGTCGCTTGGCACTGCTCAAAGCTGTGGAAGCCGCAGTTGTAAGTCGATGAGCCATAGAAGGCGCACCACGGCGCGGCTTGCGCCGAGGTCGTCGCGGCTGCGCTCACTGCCAGGAGCGCCGCGGCTCCTGCGATCATCTTGTTCATGAGGCTTCCTCCCTGACCGACGTTCCCACTCCCACGACACGCAACGCGCAATATGGCCGTGCCGCCCCCTTGCGCGAAGGCCGGCGCAGATTATGTTCTTGTTTTGTTCACAATCTTTAGGTAGGATTTACCCTATGGCCAGATCGTCCGTCGCTGTCCGACGCCCGCCGGCGCCTGCTTTAGCTGCGCCCTCCTCGCCTGCGCCCATGGCGCCGGCGGGCGGTTTCGCTCGCCGCGGCAGGATGTTGCCGAAGGACTTCGCCGGGCGCCCCGCGGCCGCCGACCTCAACGCGCCGGTCGACGCGGACGTTGCGGTCGACGCCGAACGCCGTCACGGCAGGGGCGCCCAGTCGAACGCTTCCGGCCGCTACGAAGGCGTGGCGCGCGTCGCTTTCGATGACGGCTGGCAGAGCTTCGAAGAGTTGCCGCCATTCAAGACCACAGTGACCATCGATTCCACGCGCAAGATCATCACCCGCAACGACTCGCCGGACCTTTCCTTCGACCGCTCGATCAATCCCTATCGCGGCTGCGAGCACGGTTGCATCTACTGCTTCGCGCGGCCGACCCACGCCTATCTCGGCCTCTCGCCCGGACTCGACTTCGAATCCAGGCTGTTCGCCAAGCCGGAGGCGGCGAAGCTGCTGGAGCGGGAATTGTCGGCGCCCGACTACGTACCGCGCACGATCGCCATCGGCACCAATACCGATCCCTACCAGCCGATCGAGCGGCAGCATCAGATCATGCGGCGCATTCTCGAAGTGCTCGAGCGTTTCGGCCATCCGGTCGGCATCGTGACCAAGTCGGCGCTGGTTGTGCGCGATCTCGATATTCTGGCTCGCATGGCGCAGCGCAATCTGGTCAAGGTCGCGCTGTCGGTGACGACGCTTGACCCGCATCTCGCGCGGGTGATGGAGCCGCGGGCTGCGACGCCGGCCCGGCGGCTCGAAGCGTTGCGCCGCTTGGCCGCGGCCGGCGTGCCGGCATCGGTTATGGTGGCGCCGGTGATTCCCGCCATCAATGATGCCGAGATCGAGCGCATCCTCGATGCCGCCGCCGCCGTCGGCGTGCGGGAGGCGGGCTACGTTCTGTTGCGCCTGCCGCTTGAGGTGCGCGACCTGTTTCGCGAGTGGCTGATGGCGAATTTTCCCGATCGCTATCGCCATGTATTCAAGCTCATCCGCGACACCCGCGGCGGCAAGGATTACGACTCGAGCTGGGGCAAGCGGATGACCGGCGGCGGGCCGGTGGCCTGGATGATCGGCCGCCGCTTCGAGCTCGCCTGCGAGAAGCTCGGATTCAACAAGACCCGTACCAGGCTGACCACCGACCAATTCAATCCCCCTGAGAGGAAGTCCGAGCAGCTCAGCCTGTTCTGATCCGCGGCAAGACGAGAAGCGCGACTTTTTCCCCACCCTTCACACCCGGCGGGTGGTCACGGTTGACTTGCGCCGGGCGGCGCGCACCATCGCGCCATGAGTCGGGCAAAATCCGCTGAGGCAAAATCCGGTCGTGGCGCGCCCATTCGTGTCGTGCGGCTGCCGCTCGGCGAGGAGGACATCCGTCCGACCTTCCGCCGCGAACGCGCCGCGCTCAAGCGCGGGGTCTGGCCGGTCGCCGGATGCGACGAGGCCGGCAGGGGCCCGCTTGCCGGCCCGGTTGTCGCGGCCGCGGTGGTTCTCGACCCCAAGCGGGTCCCGCGCGGGCTCGATGATTCCAAGAAGCTCGATCCCGAGACGCGCGAAAAGCTCTATGCGAAAATCTGCGGCAGCGCCGAGGTGGCGGTCGCCTTCGCGCCGCCCTGGCGCATCGACCGCGACAACATCCTGCGGGCGTCGCTGTGGGCGCTGGCGCGCGCGGTCGCTGCCCTGCCGGTCAAGCCGAAGCTGGTCTTCGTCGACGGCCGCGATCGCATCGACGCCGCATGCGACTGCCAGGCCGTGATCAGCGGCGATGCCATCATCGCCTCGATTGCCGCCGCCTCGATCGTCGCCAAGGTCACCCGCGACCGGCTCATGACGCGGCTGGGCCTGCTCTATCCTGGCTACGGCTTCGAGCATCACAAGGGTTACAGCGTACCCGAGCACTTCAGCGCGCTGGCGCGGCTCGGCCCCACCGTTCATCATCGCCGCTCCTTCGCGCCCGTCGCCGCGGCCTATGGGGATGTGGTGACCGACGAAATGGAAGGCGGCGGCCTTGAGTCGGCCTTGTTGCCGCTCTAACGTATTGTTATTCCCACCGCTTCGGCCTTATCTCTCCGGGTCGCGTCGAGTAACGTCGGGCCGATGCTTTACGTCTCAATCCTGGTCGAACTGCTGCGTTCCCGTCCCGCGCTGGCGGTCTGGCTGGCGGCGCTGGCGCAGGCGCTGGTGTGGCTGCTGGTTCCGTCCCTGTTCTACGCCGCGCCGCCCGGCGACGTGCCGGAGGTGCTCGCGGTCGGCCACGAATTCCAGCTCGGCACCTATCTGGGTCCTCCGCTCGCCTTCTGGCTCGCCGAGATCGCCTTCGATGTCGCCGGACGCAGCGTGGTCGGCGTCTACCTGCTCTCGCAGATCTGCGTGATCGTGACCTACTGGGCGGTGTTCGCGCTCGGACGCTCAATCGTCGGGGCGCAACACGCGGCGCTCGCGGTGCTTCTCATGGTGGGCATCGCCGCCTTCACGGTGCCGACCCCGGATTTCGGGCCCGTCATTCTGACCATGCCGCTCTGGGCGCTCATCCTGCTGCACTACTGGCGCGCGGTGGGAGAGGATCGGCGGGCGTATTGGCTCCCGCTTGCGATCGAGATCGGCCTGCTGCTGCTCACTACCTATGTGGGCCTGATCCTGGTCGGGTTGCTGGTGCTGTTCACGCTCTTCAATGCGCGCGCGCGGACCGCCCTGAACTCATACGATCCGCTGATCGCGGTCCTCGTCGCCACGGTCGTCATGGGACCACACCTGATCTGGCTCGCGGACTCGGGCGAAGGGCTGCGGCCGATGCTCGAGCGTCTGCGCGCGCCGGAAGCGGTGACGGGCAATCTCGTCGCCTGGCTGCGGCAGATCGGATTGATCTTCGCCGCCCATGCCGGCCTCATCGTGCTGGTCGCGTTGGTGGCCGGATGGCCGTGGCCGCGGCATGATCCCGCACCCGTGATCGTCCGCCGCCACGTGGATCCGTTCGCCCGCCAGTTCATTTACTTTTTTGCCGGTGACTCCCGCCTTCGCCGGCACGCTGGCGGCCGTCCTGATCGGGCTGTCGGGGCCGGTCGGCGGGATTGCACCGCTGGTGATTCTGTCCGGCCTGCTCGTCGTCGTCGCCGCCGGCGACGGCATCGAGTTCAGCCGCCAGCATGTCGTCATCGCCACCTGGTTCGGTCTGCTGATCATTCCCCCGATTATGGCAGTTGCCGCGCTCCTGATCCTGCCGTGGCTCAATATCGATCTCAGAGTGATGCAGCCGGCGCAGGCCATGGCGCGTTTTTTTTCGGAAAGCTTCGAACGCCGCACCGGGGTGCCGCTGCAGATCGTCACCGGCGATCCGCGGACCGCCGCGCTGGTGGCGCTCGGCGCGCCGAGCCGTCCGAGTGTGTTCTACGACGCCACCCCGGAGCGCTCGCCGTGGGTGACGCGCGATGGGATCAAGAGCAAGGGCGCAATCGTCGTCTGGCCAACCACCGACACCGCGGGCACGCCGCCGGCTGACATCAAGGAACGCTTTCCGGAGCTGGTGCCCGAAGTCCCGCGCGCATTCGAGCGTCCGGTGCAGGGCCAGCTGCCGCTGCTGCGCATCGGCTGGGCGGTGATCAGGCCGCAAGCGGCGGAGGACAAACGGCAGACGACGCAGGACAGCAAACAGAGTCAATGAGAGCGTTTTTGCCGTCTGGCGGATGATCCGGCCTCGCGGCCGTCTTCGCATCCGCTCAGTGGTACCCCTCGCCTTCGCGCACCTTGCCGCGGAACACCCAGTAAACGAATACGACATAGCCGAGGATGATCGGCAGCAGGATCAACGTGCCGACGAGCATGAACAGCTGGCTGGAGGGAGCGGCTGCGGCCTGCCAGATCGTCAGCGTGGGCGGGACCAGATACGGATAGACCGAAATGACGAGGCCGAGATAGCCCAAAAGGAACAGCGCAATCGACGCAAGAAACGGCGGCACCTCGCGCCGCTCGTCGAGCCAGCGCCACGCCAGCAGCGCTGTGAGCGCCGTCAGCAGCGGCACCGGCCAGAGGAAATAGATGTTCGGGGCGGAGAACCAGCGGGCGGCGATGCGATCGAAGGCGAGCGGTGTCCAGAGGCTCACCACCGCCATGAAGGCGAGCACGGCCAGCAACAGCGCCTTGGCGTGCAGGCGGGCACGTTCGGCGACCTCGCCCTCCGTCTTCATGGCCAGCCAGGTTGCGCCGAGCAGCGCATAGCCCGCCACGACGCCGAGGCCGCACAGGAAGGCAAAGGGCGTTGCCCAGTCGAAGGGGCCGCCGGCGAAAGCGCCGTTCTCGACCTTGATGCCCTGAATGAGTCCGCCGAGGATCACGCCCTGACAGAACCCGGCAAGGGTGGAGCCGGCGGCGAAGGCAAAATTCCAATACTTCTTGCTCGCGATCGCGACCACGCGAAACTCGAACGAAACCCCGCGGAAGACCAGCGCCAGCAGCATGACGATCACCGGCAGATAGAGCGCGGGCATGACCACCGCGTAAGCGCGCGGGAAGGCGACCCACAGGCCGCCGCCGCCCAGCACGAGCCAGGTCTCGTTGCCGTCCCAGAATGGCGCGATCGAGTTCATCATCTGGTCACGCTCGCGTTCGGTCCTTGCGAACGGGAACAGGATGCCGGTGCCGAGGTCGAAGCCGTCGAGAATGACATAGAGCGCAACCGCGGTGCCGATGATGGCGGCCCAGACGACGGGAAGATACCATTCCATGGCGGCCCCGCTCGTTTCAGCGTTGCGGCGACAGGACTTCGCGGCCGGCTTCGGCGGCGGCCGACAATGGCCGCGTCGGCGTCCCCATCTCGGGAGGCTCGATCGCGCGGCCTTCGGGCCCTTTGTTGATGAGCCGGTTGATGTAATAGATGCCCATCGCGAACACGATGCCGTAGACCAGCACGAACAGCGCGAGCGTCGTCGCCACGGTCGCGCCCGGGACGGGGGAGGTGGCATCGGCGGTGCGCAGTATCCCGTATGCGAGCCAGGGCTGGCGTCCGCTCTCGGTCACGATCCAACCCGAGATCACGGCGACGAAGCCGAGCCACCAGCTCCAGGCGACGGGCAGCAGATACCAGCGGGTCTCGAACAAACGGCCGCGCCACCACAGCCACGCGCCGGTCAGCCCGATCGCGACCATCAGCACGCCCACGCCCACCATGCTACGGAAAGCGAAGAATACAGGCACGAGCGGCGGCCGCTCGCTTGGCGGCACGCTTTTGAGCCCGGGAAAGAGGCCATCGGGATCATGTCTGAGAATGAGCGATCCGGCCTTGGGGATCGCGATCTCGAACAGGTTGGTCTCGGTCTTCTCGTCCGGCCAGGCGAACAGCACGAGTGCGCCGGGCTTGCTGCCATCCCAATGCGCCTCGATGGCTGCGATCTTGATGGGCTGATGCTCGAGCGTATTGAGGCCGTGCTGGTCGCCGATGAGGACCTGCAGGGGTGCCAGCAAGGCCAGCATTCCGATCCCCATGCGCATCATCGTGCGGCTTTCCTCCTGGTGGCGGCCGGCGAGGAGGTAGCGCGCGCCCACGGCCAACACGACCAGCGAGGTCGTGAGATAGGCGGCAGTCAGCATGTGGGCCAGACGGAAAGGGAAGCTCGGGTTGAAGATCACGGCGAACCAGTCGACCGGATAGACGATGCCGTCGCGCACCTCGTGGCCGGTCGGGGTTTGCATCCAGCTGTTCGCGGACAGAATCCAGAACGCCGAGATTGCCGTGCCGACCGCCACCGCGATCGCGGAGGCGACGTGCAGCCAGGGCGGCACGCGCCGCCAGCCGAACAGCATCACGCCGAGAAAGGTCGCCTCCAGGAAGAAGGCGGTCAGCACTTCGTAGCCGATGAGCGGGGCGACCACGTTGCCGACGACGACCGAGAACCGGCTCCAGTTGGTGCCGAACTGGTAGCTCAGCACGATGCCGGACACGACCCCCATGGCGAATGAGACCGCGAAGATCTTGGTCCAGAAGCGGGCGAGGCGGTGAAGATGCTCGCGCCCGGTGGCCATCCATCGCACCAGGAGCGTCGCGATGAACGCGGACAGCCCGATGGTGAAGCTCGGGAAAATGATGTGGAACGTCACCGTGAAGGCGAACTGCAGGCGTGCCAGCAGGACGGGGTCGATATCCATCGGTCAATTCCCGGCAAGTCACAGATGCGAATCTTACCGCGGCGGGTACATGATCGCCCATGTCGCGACGGCCGCCAACACCTATGGACCATGATTGCATCGGCTCGGTGACGCGGGGAGGGCATCGCGCCGGTGGACAATCCGCGATCGCCCAGCGTTTGCAGTGGGTTCCAGGCTGGTTCGCGGCTATTGTGCGAGCGGCGGCCGGGTCTGGCCAGGTCTCAGGCGAGATGTGGGAAGCGAGGCGGGCGCGGCGCGTTCAATCCGGTGGGGGATTTCGATGATCGATGCGAGCAAGCCTTCGAGCGAGCGACCGTTTCTCGATCGTTATTTCGGGCTGACCGAGAGCGGGACCAGTGTCCGCACCGAGCTGATCGCCGGCATCACCACCTTCCTGACCATGGTCTACATCGTGTTCGTCAACCCGCAAATCCTCGCCAATGCGGGCATGGACAAGGGGGCGGTGTTCGTTGCGACCTGCCTCGCGGCGGCGGTGTCCAGCCTGGTGATGGGACTCTATGCCAACTATCCGATCGCGCTCGCGCCGGGGATGGGGCTCAACGCCTTCTTCGCCTTCACCGTCGTCCTCGGCTACAAGTACACTTGGCAGCAGGCGCTGGCGGGCGTTTTCTGCTCGGGCGTGATTTTTTTCCTGATCTCGATCTTCAGGATCCGCGAATACATCATCAATTCTATTCCGAAGAACCTCAAATTCGCGATTGCTGCGGGTGTCGGGCTCTTTCTCGGCATCATCGCCTTCGAGCAGGCCAAGATCGTGGTGGCAAGCCCGGCCACCCTGGTCACGCTCGGCGATCTCAAGCAGTGGCCGGCAATTCTCTGCCTCCTCGGCTTCATCGTGATCGTCGGGCTCAACTACCGCAACATCATCGGCTCCACGCTGATCGGAATTCTACTGGTGACGCTCGTCGGTCTGCCGCTCGGGCTTGCCCAGTTCGGCGGCATCGTGTCGGCCCCGCCCTCGCTGGCGCCTACCCTGCTGCAGCTCGATTTCTCCCGCATCACCGAGCTGACCTTCATCATCGTCGTATTCAGCTTTCTCTTCGTCGACGTGTTCGACAATGCCGGAACGCTGATCGGCGTCGCCCATCGTGCCGGTCTGCTCGACCAGGACGGCAACCTGCCGCGCATGAAGCAGGCGCTGGTCGCCGACAGCTTCGCCGCCATGTTCGGTGCCCTGATCGGCACCTCGACCACGACCAGCTACATCGAGAGCGCGGCCGGCGTTTCGGCCGGCGGCCGCACCGGCTTGACCGCGGTCTTTGTCGCCATCTTGTTTCTGCTGGCGTTGTTCTTCTCGCCGCTGGCCGAAATGATTCCCGCCTATGCGTCGGCGGCGGCGCTTCTCTATGTCGCCTGCGTGATGACCCGCGGGCTTGCCGAAATGGATTGGGAGGACATCACCGAATATGCGCCGGGCGTGGTGACTGCGGTTACCATGCCGCTCACCTATTCGATCGCGACCGGCATCGGCCTGGGCTTCATCACCTACGCCGTGGCCAAGCTCATCGCCGGGAAATTCGACGAGGCGAAGCCGGCGGTGGTGATCCTGGCGATCATCTTCGCCGCCAAGTTTGCGCTGCCGGGATAGCGTGCGAAAAGCCGGAATGAGATGGCAAGGTCGGCGCGGCGCTGATCGCGCTTGGGGCCGGGCTGGTAGCGCTGTAACGCCGGACCGCCGCGGCGACTTTCGCCGTTGCCCGTTGAGCCCGTTCCGGCGCGTCGACCGCGCGTCCGGCAAGGCTCAGTCGATCACCGCCACGGCATTGATTTCGACGAGACAGCGGGGATCGGTCGCGAGGCGCACCACCTGCACCGTCGTGGTGGCCGGCTTGGCGTCGCGGAAGTATTCGCCCCAGACCCGGTTGAGCGCGTCCTGCTCGGTGAGGTCGGTGACGAAGCGGTCGGCCGTCACCACGTCGGCGAAAGTCGCGCCCACGGCTTGAAGGCCACGCTTCAAGTTCTCGAGCGCGGCGCGGGCTTGCCCCTCCATCGTGCGCGGCATCGAGTCGAACTCCTCCGGCCGGTGCGGGTGATGGTGATAGACCGGTGCCGCGGTGACGCCGGCGAGATAGATGGTGGTGCCGCCCCTCACCTTGATCGCGGGGGCGTACGGCATCCACATGTCGGGAGCATCCGGCCAGTGCACGTGCTCGATCGCCTTTGCCATGATCTCATGTGCCTCCTGTCGCTTGGCGCAGTGGTCAGGCGCCGGCGGTCGCCAGCGCCTTCTTGATTGCCAGAAAGTCTCGCCACGCCAACCGTTTCTGCAGCGGCTGGCGCAGCAGATAGGCCGGATGCAGCGTGGCGATGGCGCGAATTTCGCGGCTGCCGGTGTGATAGCGAAGCCAGTGTCCGCGCGCCTTGACGATCCCGCCCTTGATGTCGAGCAGCGTCTGCGCCGATGGAGCTCCCATGCATACCAGCACATCCGGGTCGGCCAGCTCGATCTGGCGGAGCGTGAACGGCAGGCAGATGGCGGATTCCTGCGGCGTCGGCGTGCGGTTGCCCGGCGGTCGCCATGGCACGATATTGGCGATGTAGACCGACGTGCGGTCGAGCCCGATCGCCGCCAGCATGCGGTCGAGCAACTTGCCCGACCGCCCGACGAACGGCAGTCCCTCGATGTCCTCATCGCGTCCGGGGGCCTCGCCCACGAACATCACGCGCGCTTGCGGATTGCCGTCCGCAAAGACGAGTTGCGTCGCGGTCGTGCGTAACGCGCAGCCCTCGAAACGATCGAGGATGGCGCGCAGCTCCTCGAGGCTGGCAGCGCTTTTCGCAGCTTCCCGTGCCGCCATTACGGCGCTCTCGGGCGCGAGCAAGGGGACGGCTTCGGCCCGGACGTTGAGATCGCGGGCCGCGATCATGCGCGGCGCACCGCCCGTGCTCTCGCCGGTCCTCGCTTGACCTGTCGGCTGCGCGAGCTCGGTCGGAGCGGCGCTGCGCGGTGGCTCGCTCGCAAATCGGTCGACCGGCGTCTCTCCGACGAGCGCGTCGACGCCCGCCGCCTGGTAAAAGGCAAGAAGATCTCGGGCGGTCTGATCGCGGTCGGGGCTCATCGGTTGGTCCGGCGTCGCGCCGCAAGCGGGCGCGCTGCGGCGCCCGCAACAATGCCTCCTGCCCGGGCGGGTTGAAAGGGGCGGCAAGAGCCTGCGCACGGATTCCGCGGCCTCAGGCACGCACCCATGAGCGCCGCCGGACGCTCCGCCTGCGCATTGCTCAAAAACACGCTATCTTCTCCTTGGAATAATCTGCACATCTATCCCTTTCTCCTGAAGAATGCTCGCAAGGCTCGTCTGCCAGGAAGCGGGGCCCATTCGGAGGACCGATGAGCAGCGAGGAGTTGCCCGCGCGCGAAGCGATGGAGTTCGACGTGGTGATCGTCGGTGCCGGCCCGGCCGGGCTCGCCGCCGCGATCCGGCTCAAGCAGCTCGCGCCCGAGGTCGCCGTGGTCGTGGTGGAAAAGGGATCCGAGGTCGGCGCGCATATCCTCTCAGGCGCGGTGATCGACCCCGTCGCCCTCGACGCACTGATGCCGGGCTGGCGCGAGGAAGAGACCCCGATCAAGACCAAGGTGAGTGACGACCGTTTCTACTGGCTGTCGCCGTCGCGGGCGCTGCGGCTTCCCAACGTCATGCTGCCGCCGCTGATGAGCAACCACGGCAATTACGTGGTCTCGCTCGGCAATGTCTGTCGCTGGCTCGCGAGCAAGGCGGAAGCGCTCGGGGTCGAAATCTATCCGGGCTTTGCGGCCGCTGAGCTGCTGTTTGATGCCAATGGTGCGGTTGCCGGCGTCGCCACCGGCGACATGGGGGTCGCCAAGGACGGCCATCACAAGGACGGTTTCACCCGCGGCATGGAATTGCGCGCGAAATACACCCTGTTCGCCGAAGGCGCGCGCGGCAGCCTCACGAAAACACTGATGCAGCGCTTCGGTCTGGGGGAAGGACGCGAACCCCAGAAATTCGGCCTCGGCCTGAAAGAGCTGTGGCAGGTGGCGCCGGACAAGCATCGGCCCGGTCTGGTGCAGCACACATTCGGATGGCCGCTCGACAACCGCACTGGCGGAGGGTCGTTCCTCTATCATTTCGACGACAACCTCGTGTCCGTCGGCTTCGTGGTCCATCTCAACTACGAGAATCCCTATCTCTCGCCGTTCGAGGAATTTCAGCGCTTCAAGACGCACCCGCTGGTGCGCGCAACGTTCGATGGCGGCAAACGGCTCGCCTATGGTGCGCGCGCACTGACCGAAGGCGGATGGCAGTCGGTGCCGAAGCTCGCCTTTCCCGGCGGTGTGCTCATCGGCTGCGCCGCCGGATTCATGAACGTGCCGCGTATCAAAGGCAGCCATAACGCGATGCTGTCGGGAATGCTCGCGGCCGAGCAGGTGGCCGCGGCGCTCGCCGCTGGCCGCACGAATGACGAGCTCGCCGACTACGAGGCGGGCTGGCGTTCCTCCCGGATTGGCCCCGACTTGTGGAAGGTGCGCAATGCCAAGCCGCTGTGGTCGCGGTTCGGCACGTTGCTCGGCATCGCGCTCGGCGGTTTCGACATGTGGACCAACACGCTCGGGTTCTCGCTATTCGGCACGCTCGGCCATGGCAAACCCGACGCCGCAACGCTCAAGCCTGCGGCGCAATGCAGCCCGATCGCCTATCCCAAACCGGACGGCAAGCTCACCTTCGATCGCCTCTCCTCGGTGTTTCTCTCCAACACCAACCACGAAGAGGACCAGCCGGTACATCTGAAGGTCGCCGATCCTGCCCTGCAGAAGGCGTCCGAGCACGATCGCTATGGCGGGCCGTCCGCACGCTACTGCCCGGCCGGAGTTTACGAATGGGTGGAGGACGGCGGCTCACCGCGTTACGTGATCAACGCGCAGAACTGCGTTCACTGCAAGACCTGCGACATCAAGGATCCGAACCAGAATATTACCTGGGTTCCGCCCGAGGGCGGCGGCGGACCCAACTACCCCAATATGTGACCTTCAACGTCACGATGCTGCCCTTATCAAGGCCTTCAACGTCATGCGGTGGACATCTCCGTCCGGGGCAGTTATTGCGGGCCGGGCCCAAACAGTCCATTCTGCTCAATGCGGCCACGCCATAGGCGTTCGCCCGCCAGATGGAGTCGACGAGCCGTGATCTCTTCGCCACGCCTACGGCGTGCGGCAGTCGCCGCACTGGCCGCTCTCTCCGTCAATCTGCCCGGAGCGCTCTCAGCCCAAGCAGAGGCGCCCGCGAACTTTTCCCGAATTTCTCCCTCGGGCAGCTATCTTGCCGCCCGTCACGCCGGCGGTCAGCGCGACGCTGCCGCGGCGGCGTCCTATTATCGCGCGGCGTTGCGCGGCGATCCCCGTAACAACGAGCTTCTCGGCCGCACCTTCCTGGCGGTGCTCGCCAACGGCGAGGTCGACGAGGCGGTAAGGCTCGCCGAGCGCGTGGTGCAGGTCGACAAGAACGATCGCATCGCGCGGCTCGTGCTCGGGGTGCGAGCGATCAAGCAGAAGCAATATCCGGTTGCGCGGCGGGAGCTCGCCCAGTCGATCCGCGGGCCGATCACCGATCTCGCCGCCACGCTGCTGTCGGCATGGACCATGGCGAGCCCGAACGAGGCCAAGCTCGCCACCGACGCGATCGACAAGCTCGCCGGCGCCGATTGGTATGCGATCTTCAAGGATCTGCACGCCGGGTTGATCCTGGATCTCGCCGGCCAGAAGAAGGACGCCGCCAAACGCTTCGAGCGCGCCTACAAGCTCGATCCCACGGCGCTGCGGGTGGTGCAGAGCTATGCAAGCTTCCTCTCCCGGCAAGGAAACAACGCCGACGCATTGAAGGTGTTCGCCACGTTCGACGAGGCCCTGCCGCGGCATCCTTTGGTCGTCGAGGCGACCGACGAGCTCAAGGCCGGCAAGAAGCTTCCTCTCATGGTCGATACGCCGCAGGCGGGCGCGGCGGAGGTGCTCTACGGGCTCGGAGCTGCGCTGGGACGGCGCGGCGGCGAGGATCTCGGGCTCATTTACCTGCAGCTCGCGCTCTATCTCGCCCCGTCGCATTCGCTCGCGCTGCTGTCGCTGGGCGACCTCTATGAGGCGATGAAGAAGCCGGAGCTGGCGATCAAGATCTATGAGCGGGTGCCGCTCAATTCGCCGCTCCAGCGCAATGCGCAGATCCAGCTCGCCCTCAACCTCGACACGCTCGACCGTCCGGACGAGGCCAAGGCGAGCCTCCAGAAGCTGATCGCCGCCAATCCCACCGACGTCGAAGCCATCATGGCGCTCGGCAACGTCATGCGTGGACGCAAGCAGTTTGCCGAGTGCGCCGATGTCTATTCCAAGGGCATCGACACCATCACCAAGGCCGAGAAGTCGAACTGGGTGATCTATTACTTCCGCGGCATCTGTCTCGAGCGGTCCAAGCAGTGGTCGAAAGCCGAAGCCGATCTCAAGAAATCGCTCGAGCTCTTCCCCGATCAGCCACACGTGCTCAACTATCTCGGCTATTCCTGGATCGACCAGGGCCTCAATCTCGATGATGGCATGCGCATGATCAAGCGCGCGGTGGAGCAGCGCGCCGACGATGGCTATATCGTCGACTCCCTCGGCTGGGCCTACTACCGGCTCGGTAACACCGAGGAGGCGGTGAAGCACCTCGAGCGCGCCGTCGAGCTCAAGCCTGAGGATCCAACCATCAACGACCACCTCGGCGACGCCTACTGGAAGATCGGACGCCAGCTCGAGGCTCGCTTCCAGTGGTCGCATGCGCGCGATCTCAAGCCTGAGCCGGAAGAGCTCGAAAAGATCGAGGCCAAGCTCAAATCCGGGCTTCCCGACGATACGTCGTCGGCGGCGGAGGCCGAGCACAGGAAGCCTGGCGGCGGCTGATCGCTCATGGCGCCTGCCGCGCGCGCCGAAAAGGCGCCCGCCAAAGTCAACCTGACACTGCATGTGCTGGGTCGCCGCGCCGACGGCTACCACGAGATCGAAAGCCTGGTCGGCTTCGCCGACGTGGGCGATGCCCTGACGTTCTCGCCCGGCGGAGCCTTGGCGCTGGCGGTCGGCGGCCCGACCGGGCCTGCCGCGGGCGACGTCGCCGACAATCTCGTGCTCAAGGCCGTGCGCGCCCTTGCCGAGCGGGTCGCCGACCTCAAGCTCGGCCGCTTCTCGCTGTCCAAGCGTCTGCCGGTGGCGGCCGGTCTGGGCGGCGGCTCGAGCGATGCCGCGGCAGCTTTACGATTGCTGGCCAGCGCGAACGGCATTGCGCGCGACGATCCGCGCCTCATGCAGGCCGCGGTGGCGACCGGCGCCGACGTGCCGGTCTGTCTCGATCCGCGCACGCGCCGGATGGGCGGGATCGGCGAGATTCTGTCCGATCCGCTCGATCTGCCTCGGCTGCCCGCGATCCTGGTCAATCCGGGGGTGGCCGTCTCGACCCGTGATGTCTTCGCCGCGCTGCGGCTGCCGCCAGTTGCCCCGGCTGCGCAAGCCGGTCGCCCGGCCGGGACGCTGCTCGACGAGATTGCCAACGGCCGCAATGACCTGGAAGCGCCGGCGATTGAGCTCGAGCCCGCGATCGCGGAGCTGCTCGCGGTGCTGGGCAGGCTGCCGGGCTGCCGGCTCGCACGCATGTCGGGCTCGGGGGCGACTTGCTTCGGCCTGTTCGAGTCGACGCGCGCGGCGACCGCGGCGGGGCGCACGTTGCGGGTGGGTTATCCGGGTTGGTGGGTGCGCGCGACGGTGATCGGAGGTTCGGCCGGAGGATGACCCGAAAAGTTGCAGACTTTTCGGACAAACTCATGCGAGCGAGCCTGCTTGCGGCACAATGGCGTTCAGGCCGAAGCGATTTGCCCCAGAGCATGATCCCGAAAAGTGGGCACCCGGTTTTCGGAAAAGATCATGCTCCAGCAAAAAGTCGAAGAAAAGTCATCGCGCCTAGGTCGAGCGGCTGATGCAGAACTCGACCGCCTCTTCCAGCGCCGCCTTCATCGCGGAGTTGGGAAACAGGGCGAGCGCGTCGGTGGCGATGGCTCCATAGTGCCGCGCGCGCTGGATCGTGTCCTCGAGCGCGCGATGCTTCATCATCAGGGTGATCGCCTGATCGAGGTCGGCGTCCGTGGCGTTCCCGTCCTCGAGGGTACGCCGCCAGAATGCCCGCTCGCTCTCCGATCCGCGCCGGAACGACAGCACCACCGGCAGGGTGATCTTGCCTTCGCGAAAGTCGTCGCCGACGTTCTTGCCTAGCTTGGCCGCCTTCCCTCCATAGTCGAGTGCGTCATCCACAAGCTGGAATGCGATGCCGAGATTCATCCCGAACGAACGGCATGCCGATTGCTCGTCCTTGGGCCGCGAGGCGAGCGCGGGGCCGACCTCGCAGGCGGCCGCGAACAACTCCGCGGTTTTGGCCCGGATCACGGCGAGGTAATCATCCTCGGTGGTCGCAGTGTTCTTGGCAGCGCCGAGCTGCATCACCTCGCCTTCGGCGATGATGGCTGCGGCGGAGGACAGGATTTCGAGCGCCCTGAGCGAGGACACTTCAACCATCATCTTGAAGGCCTGGCCGAGCAGGAAGTCGCCGACCAGCACGCTCGCTTCGTTGCCCCACAGCATCCGTGCGGCAAGTTTGCCACGCCGCATCTCGCTTTCATCCACGACGTCGTCGTGCAGCAGCGTGGCGGTATGCATGAACTCAACTGCGGCCGCGAGCTTGACGTGGCCTTCGCCGCCATAACCGGCGAGCCGGGCCATGGCGAGCGTAAGGATCGGGCGCAGCCGCTTGCCTCCGGATGAAATCAGGTGATTGGCGACTTCCGGAATCATCGTCACCTGCGAACCCGTTCGCGACAGGATGGTGGTATTGACGCGCTCCATATCGGCGGCCACGAGGTCGACCAGGCGGTCGATGGTGATCGGCGAGCGGCTTTCGAATGGGACGATGACGGCCAAGAGGCGTGCTCCGAACGGAAGGACGCGGGAGCATAGAAACGCTATGGTGGCGCGGCAAGTGCGCCAAAATGCACATCTTCGCGAGCGGCCGGTTTCGAACGGGGCGAATTGATGTCG
Source organism: uncultured Alphaproteobacteria bacterium (assembly GCA_963739385.1). Taxonomy (GTDB): domain Bacteria; phylum Pseudomonadota; class Alphaproteobacteria; order Rhizobiales; family Xanthobacteraceae; genus VAZQ01. The sequence continues at coordinate 160,345 of CAVUAI010000053.1, read as the reverse complement.
AGGGCCGAGAGGATCGAAGGACGCGCGCAGGAGTGGCAACCCCACGGCCGCCAGCGGGTGGCGGTCGTGGTGCCCTGCTTCAACGAGGAGGCGGCCATCGCCAAGGTGGTGGTCGATTTCCGCACCGCGCTGCCAGAGGCGACGGTCTATATCTACGACAACAATTCCACCGACTCGACGCGGGAGGTCGCCGGCGCCGCCGGCGCGGTGGTCCGGCGCGAGCTGCGGCAGGGCAAGGGCAACGTGGTGCGGCGAATGTTCGCCGACGTCGATGCCGACATCTACGTCCTGGTCGACGGCGACGCCACCTACGATGCCCAGAGCGCGCGCGCCATGATCGCGCTGCTCGTCGAACATCGCCTCGACATGGTGGTGGCGGCGCGCGTCGAGCAGGAGCCGGCGGCGTTTCGCCCCGGCCATCGAACCGGCAACCGGCTGCTCACCGCCTTTTTCGCCTCGGTCTTCAACTCGCCGCTCACCGACATTCTGTCCGGCTACCGCGTGTTCTCGCGCCGGTTCGTCAAATCGTTTCCCGTGCTGTCGCGCGGCTTCGAGATCGAGACCGAGCTTGCCGTGCATGCGCTAGAGCTCGACCTGCCGCTGGCCGAGGTTCCCACTCCCTACTATGCGCGGCCGCGCGGCTCGGTGTCGAAGCTCAGCACCTGGCGCGACGGCTGGCGAATCCTTTCGACCATTGTCGGCCTCTACCGCTCCGAGCGTCCGCTCGCCTTCTTTTGCGGTATCGGCGCGGTGCTCGCGATCGTTTCGGTCGGGCTTGCCCTCCCGATCTTCGTGACCTTCCTGCACGATGGCACGGTGCCGCGCATTCCGACCGCCATCTTGTCCACTGGATTGATGCTGCTCGCCTTTCTTGCAGTGGTCGCCGGTCTCGTGCTCGATACCGTGACGCGGGGGCGGCGCGAAATGAAGCTGATCGCCTATCTGGAGCAGATGGCGCCCGGCGAGGACTGGGACCGGCGGTAAGCGTGAGGGAGAAGTGCGTGGGCGAGCCCGGAAGCGACGACAAATCGAAGGACAGGGGCGCGTGGCGTGAGCTGGTGCGCACCAATGATGCAGTACTGGTATCGGCTGTTCAGGCTCTGCTCGATGCCGCTCAAATTCCCCACGTCGTGCTCGACCAGAACATGAGCGTGCTGGAAGGCTCGCTCGGGATCCTGCCGCGGCGGATTCTGGTCGACGACCGCTGCTTGGATGATGCGCGCTCACTGCTCAAAGAGGCCGGGCTCGGACACGAACTGCGTCCCGATGGCCGCTGATCTGACCGAGGACGCGGCACTCGGAGGCAGGCTGCGGCTCAAACAACCCAAGCGAGGACACCGGGTCGGCCACGACGCCATTCTGCTGGCGGCGGCGTGCCCGCTGCAAACAGGTGAGCGCGCGGTCGATCTCGGGGCCGGCGTCGGCGCGGCAGGGCTGGCGCTCGCGGTGCGCGTGGATGGCGCCAGGGTCACGCTGATCGAAGTTGACGCCGAGCTCGTGGCGCTGGCGGCGGACAATATCCGCGCCAATGGGCTTGCCGCGCGCGTCGATGCCGTCGCTCTCGACGCGGCAGCCCCGGCACGCGCCTTCGCGGCGGCCGGGCTGGGTCCGGAATTGGTCGCGCGCATCCTGATGAATCCGCCGTTCAACGATCCCGCAGCGGGGCGCCCGTCACCTGATCGTCGCCGCCGCCTCGCTCACGTTGCGCCCGACGGCACACTGCCCGCGTGGATCAGGACCGCGGCGCGGCTGCTGCGTCCGCGTGGAACCCTCAGCATGATCTGGCGGGCGGACGGCTTGGTCGACGTCTTGCGGGCGCTCAGCCCTGCCTTCGGCGCGGCGACCGTGCTGCCGATCCATCCAAGGCCGGGAGACGCGGCGATCCGCGTTCTGGTGCGGGCCACGAAGGCAAGCCGCGCGCCGCTTGCGCTGCTACCGGGCCTCGTCCTCAATGATCACGCCGGACGTCCGACCGCAGAGGCCGAAGCCGTGCTGCGCGCGGGCACGCCGCTGCCGTTGGGTGAACTCTGATGGTGTGGCCGCTGTGTCCTGCCCGTTGCGCAGGCATGGAATGCATGCACTCGCAGCGTGATCCGCGAGCGACACGCTGGCGATCAGATCCGGTGCTCGGGTGATTTGCGCTCGAAATTGAGGTGGGACACCGTGGCGATCGTGCCGATTAGAAGCATCAACAAATAGATCTTCATCGTTTCCCCTTGGTCGCCCGGTCCATCCCCTGGACCGCTCATGCAACTTTTATGCAATAAGCATGAGAGGTTGTTGACGAAAGGTAACTCGAGGCGCGCACGCCGGCGGCCAAGGACGCGACATCGCGCCGCGGTGGAACAAAGTCCTTGTCGTGAGGCTTGGCCCTGGCGAGACGAGAACGGAGCGTTATGTCCGATCACAACATGTCCGAGCACTTGCGGCAGCTGCTGGCGAGCATGCGCGCGGCGCTGCGTCCGATCTTGCCGAAACGGCTGCGCGGCGACACACCGGTGGTGCCGGTGGTCAGGCTCTCGGGGGTCATAGGCCTTTCGACGCCGCTCAAGCCCGGCCTCACCCTCGCTGGCGTTGCGCGCCCGCTCGAGCGAGCCTTCCGCATGGGCAGGGCGCGGGCGGTTGCGCTCGTGATCAATTCACCGGGCGGTTCCCCGGTGCAGTCACACCTGATCTATCGCCGGATCCGTCAGCTAGCGGCCGAAAACGACCGGCCGGTGATCGCTTTTGCCGAGGATGTCGCTGCCTCCGGTGGCTACATGATCGCCTGCGCCGGTGACGAGATCGTGTGTGATCCGTCCTCGATCGTCGGCTCGATCGGGGTTGTCGGCGGTTCCTTCGGATTCGTCGGGCTCATGAACAAGCTCGGCATCGAGCGGCGTCTCTATACGGCAGGCGAGCGCAAGGTGACGCTCGATCCGTTCCTGCCGGAGAATCCGGAGGATGTCGCGCGGCTCAAGGAGTTGCAGCAGGAGATCCACGCCGGCTTCATCGACCTGGTGAAGCAAAGCCGCGGCGCACGGCTCACGGGCCCAGAAAAAACCGTGTTCTCCGGCGAATACTGGACCGGCACGAAAGCCATAGAGCTTGGCCTTGCCGACGCCATCGGCGATGTGCGGTCAACGTTGCGCGCGCGCTTCGGCGACGATGTCGTCACTCCGCTCGTGTCGCCCCCGCGCGGCTGGTTCGGTCGCATCCAGCCGGGAGTGGCGGGCCTCGACGGTTTTATGCGACGTTCGGATTTTGCCGAAGAGGTCATCTCGGCGCTCGAAGCACGCGCGATCTGGGCGCGCTACGGATTGTGAGAAGGTCCGAAGAGGAGACCGTCCATGCCGCCGCTGCTGATCCCGCCGCTGGTCAAATTTGCGTTCGGTGCACTCGGCGCCGGCGCCGTTGTTGCCTGGGTGGTGAAAGAGGTGCGACGCGTCAACCACGAGCTTGATCGCGTGAAGGCCGGCGCTGCTCTCGATCCCGCCACGCGCGACGCGCTACCGACTCTCCGCCGCGATCCGCGTACCGGCGATTGGCGCGTGATGTGACGGCCGGCGGTCGTCTTTTCCGCGGACGCGACCCGGGGCGGGGGTGAAGGCTGCCTGCAGCACCAAGACATGGCCGAGGATGGCGATCGCGATGAAGGTCACGATGAATGCCGTCAGCAGGACTTCGATGATCATGGTGCCCTCCGTTTGACGTCCCGACCGTTCGTCGCGGCGATCGTCGATCGGGTTCATCGGAGCGGCCGGGCCCAGCCTCCGGTCCGGTGATTTTCTTTAACTCCTTGCGTTTCCGATTGATTCTTCGCCGGTCCTATTCGCCCCGGATGCCCTTGGCGCGGATCAGCTGGCCCCAGCGCGCGATTTCCTCCTGGAGATAGCGGGCAAATTCGTCCGGGGTGCCGGGTGCCGGGGTCACCCCGGTTTGCGCGAGCTTGCCGCGCACGTCAGGGTCGGTAAGGGCGGCGTTGAATGCGGAGTTGAGCTTGGCGATTGTGGCGGGCGGGGTAAGGGCGGGCGCGAGCGTGCCCGCCCATTGATTGGCGACGGTGTCCGCGAAGCCTTGCTCGACAAAGGTCGGGACGTCAGGAAAAATGTCGGACCGTTCCCGCGACGTCGCCGCCAACGCTTTGAGCTTGCCGGCCTTGATCTGCGCGATCACGGTCGGCACGTCGCCGAACAGGCCGTCGAGCTGGCCGCCCAGCAGGTCGGTCACGGCTTGCGACGCTCCACGGTAAGGCACCGCCTGGAACTTCACCCCGGCGGCCGACTGAAAAAGCTCGAGCCCGAGATGCGAAATGGCGCCGAGTCCGGTCACGCCGATGGTGACAGCGCCGGGGCGTTCGCGTGCCAACGCGGCAAGCTCCCGCGCGGAGTTCACATTCATCGATGCGTTCACCACCAGCATGGTCGTGTTGAAGACCGCCATGCCCACCGGCGCGAAATCCTTGACCGGGTCATAGGCGAGATTCCCGCGCAGGGCGGGATTGATCGCGACTGCCCCGACGGTGGTGAAGAACAGCGTGGTGCCGTCGGGCTCGGACTTGGCCACATATTCGGCTGCGATCGCGCCGTTGGCGCCGGGCCTGTTCTCGACCACGACGGGCTGGCCGAGCGAGCCCCGCAGCCGCTCGGCAAGCAACCGTGCGACGAAATCGGTGGTGCCGCCGGCGGTGAAACCAACCACCAGCCGGAGCGGGCGACCGAATTGATCCTGTCCTGCTGCGCCATGTGGCGCCGCGAGCGCGAGCACAGACGCGATCAGAACGGCAAGCTGGCGGCCAGCGATCATGACGCGGAGCATAACGGCGCGGTGCGCAACCGTCATCGTGGCGATGCCAGCGCGTTCTTGACCCTCGGGAATACGGTCGTTAGGTCTAGCGCCGCCTTCCGGCTTTCCGAGCACCATGCCCGACGATGTCCCCGCCCACATGCGTCCCGAGCGTTCGTTCCAGGGACTGATCCTGGCGCTGCAGCGCTACTGGGCGGACTATGGCTGCGTGATCCTGCAGCCCTATGACATGGAGGTCGGCGCCGGCACCTTTCATCCCGCGACCACGCTGCGCGCGCTCGGGCCCAAGCCCTGGAATGCCGCCTATGTGCAGCCCTCGCGCCGCCCGAAGGATGGGCGCTATGGCGAGAACCCCAACCGTCTGCAGCATTACTACCAGTTCCAGGTGATCCTGAAGCCGTCGCCCGAGGACATCCAGGATCTGTATCTAAAATCGCTCTACGCCATCGGCATCGATCCCAAGCTCCACGACATCCGCTTCGTCGAGGACGACTGGGAAAGCCCTACGCTCGGCGCCTGGGGGCTCGGCTGGGAGTGCTGGTGCGACGGCATGGAAGTGTCGCAATTCACCTATTTTCAGCAGGTCGCCGGGTTCGAATGTGCGCCGGTCGCAGGCGAATTGACCTACGGCCTCGAACGGCTCGCCATGTATGTGCAAGGTGTCGACCGTGTCTTCGATCTCAATTTCAACGGTCGCGAGGGCGAGCGGAAAGTGACCTATGGCGACGTCTTTCTGCAGGCCGAGAAGGAATATTCGCGGCACAATTTCGAGGTTGCCGACACCGGGATGCTGTTCGAGCAGTTCAAGATGGCGGAGGCCGCCTGCCGCAAATACATCGACAGCGGCTGGGTGACGGTGGGCAATACCAGGCGCCACCTGATGGCGCTGCCGGCCTATGACCAGTGCATCAAGGCGAGCCACGTGTTCAATCTGCTCGATGCCCGGGGCGTGATCTCGGTGACCGAGCGGCAGAGCTACATTCTACGTGTACGCGAGCTCGCCAAGGCGTGCGGCGAGGCATGGCTCGCCACCGAAGCGGGAGGAGTTACGGCATGACCGCAGAACCTGAAATCGCAGGACGTGCGCCGCTTGCGGTCGATGTCGAAGCCGGCAACAGCTTCCAGGGCGAAGTGCGCCGTCGCGCGCGTCACGGTTTGTTTGCTGGTCCTGCCGCGCCGGCGCCAGCAGGATTCCGGCTGGCCGACAAAGGCGATATCGCCCTTGATCAGATCGGTCACCTTCGGCCGCCCGGTCTTCTGCGGCGCGAGATAGGTGACGTGCAGCCACGCCGCCACCTCCAATCGGGTGGGCGCCGGCGTGACGAGCAGCGCCGCGTCTGCGACCTCGGCATCCGGCGGCTGCGCCCATGCGCCGGGAACGGCGCTCGCCGTCAGCAATGTCTGCACCAGCGAGCTCGCGACCGTTTTCACGAAGCGCGTGAACCCGGGATCGCGTACCACGAAGCGCGTGTTCTCGCGTTTGGCGTCGTAGGCCAGCACGCGTTGCAGTCCGAGCTTCGCCAGCGCGGGCTCGTATTTTTCGCCGAGATCGATGGTGATGCGCCCGTTGGCGTCGTCGCGCGCGTCCCAGAGGACGCGCATCGGCGTGGCGGGCGGCCCCTCGCTCCCCTTGACGTACATGAGGTAGGCCACCTCGTCCGCGCAGGCCGGACGCACGAGAACAATTACGGCGGCGACTGCCAGGACGACGGCGTGCGCATGATGGTTGCGATCGGGCGTTCTCATGACGCATACGCTCCAAGTTAGCAGCATGAATGTCCGGCACCGGGGCGAGCCCCACAGGAGTCGCCAAGGTCCCGCCACGTCGGCGATGATTCCCGCGCTTTTCGGCTTAACAACGGCAACGGCGCCTGCTACCTGCTCACGGTGCCCGACCTTCTGCTTGAATTGTTCTCGGAGGAAATCCCCGCCCGCATGCAGGCGCGCGCGGCCGAGGATTTGCGCAAGCTCGTCACCGACCGGCTGGTGGCCGCGGGGCTTGTCTACGAGGGCGCCAAGGCCTTCGTCACGCCGCGCCGGCTGGCGCTCGCGGTCCAGGGCGTGCCGGTGAAGCAGCCCGATGTGAAGGAGGAGAAGAAAGGCCCGCGCGTCGGTGCTCCGGACGGGGCCGTCCAGGGATTCCTGCGCGCCGCCGGCCTCACGTCCATCAGCGACGCCAAGGTCCAGCCCGACAAGAAGGGCGATTTCTACGTCGCGGTGATTGCGAAGCCGGGACGGCCGGCGATCGAGGTCATTGCCGAGATCGTGCCCGAGGTGGTGAAGACGTTCCCGTGGCCGAAATCGATGCGCTGGGGCAAGCAATCTGCGAAGCCGAACGCGCTCAACTGGGTGCGGCCGCTGCATTCCATCGTCGCCACCTTCGGACCGGAGACGGAGGAACCCGAGATCGTTCCGTTCGCGGTCGACGGCATCGATGCGGGCGACGAAACCCGCGGCCACCGCTTCATGGCGCCGCAGCCGTTCAGGGTCCGCCGACTTGAGGACTATGCCGCCAAGCTGGAAGGCGCCAAGGTCGTGCTCGACCCCGAGCGGCGTAAAGAGATCGTCCTCGCCGACGCCCAGAACCTTGCCTTCGCGCAAGGGTACGAGCTGGTGGAGGACGCCGGTCTCCTGGCGGAGGTCGCGGGACTGGTCGAATGGCCGGTGGTGCTGATGGGCTCCTTCGACGAGGCCTTCCTCGCGATCCCGCCCGAAGTCATTCGCGCCACCATCCGCAACAACCAGAAATGCTTTGTGCTGCGCGATCCACGCACCGCGCAACTCACCAACAAGTTTATCCTCGTCGCCAATATCGAGGCCGAGGACGGCGGCAAGGCGATCGTCGCCGGCAACGAGCGCGTCATCCGCGCGCGTCTCGCCGACGCCAAGTTCTTCTATGAGACCGACCTCAAGACCCGGCTGGAAGATCGCCTGGAGAAATTCAAGCACATTGTTTTTCACGAGAAGCTCGGCACGCAATGGGAGCGCATCCAGCGCATCGAGCAACTCGCGGCCGAGCTGGCGCCCGTCGTCGGTGCTGACGTGGAGAAGACCAAGCGGGCGGCGCGACTCGCCAAGGCCGACCTCCTCACCGAGGTGGTCGGCGAATTCCCGGAGCTTCAGGGCCTGATGGGCAAATACTACGCGCTGGCGCAGAGGGAGGATGCCTCGGTCGCCGCCGCCTGTGAGGAGCACTACAAGCCGCTTGGCCCCAACGACAGCGTGCCAACCGATCCGGTTTCGATTGCGGTGGCGCTTGCTGACAAGATCGACATGTTGGTCGGGTTCTGGGCGATTGGCGAGAAGCCGACGGGATCCAAGGATCCGTATGCGCTGCGACGAGCCGCGCTGGGCGTTATTCGTATCGCCCTGGCCACGAAAAACGAATTGGTGCCCCGAAGTTTGTTTGAAATGCACATTAAGCGGTTTCCTTCGAATCTATCCGACGCTGAGATCGCGAATGCGGGAGACAGCTTTCAAGATTTCTTTCAGGATCGGCTCAAGGTTCAGCTGCGCGATGAAGGAGCGCGGCATGACCTTGTGGACGCCGTTCTCCACCTCGGCGCCAAGGAGGCGGGCATCGTCTCGATCGTCCGCCGCGTCGAGGCGCTCGGGGAGTTTCTCGACACCGAGGACGGAAAGAACCTGCTCGCTGGGTACAGGCGCGCAACCAATATCATCCGCATCGAGGAGAAGAGAGACGGCCGCGAGTACGTCGGCAAGCCCGATCCTGCACTCTATCGCCAGGACGAGGAGCGGGCGCTGGCAAGCGCGATCGACACCGCCAAAGAAGAAGCATCCGCCGCCGTTGCCAGGGAGGACTTCGCGGCCGCCATGCGCTCCATGGCAAAGCTGCGGCCTCACGTGGACGCCTTTTTCGAGAAGGTCACGGTCAACGTCGCCGAGGGCGCCGAAAGGGAGAAGCTGCGCGAAAATCGCCTCAAGCTGCTCAACGAGATCCGCGACGCCACGCGTACGGTCGCCGATTTCTCGCGTATCGAGGGGTGATGGAAGCCGCCTCGCCTGCGCCCGCCGTCCTGCGGTAATCCACCCGCGTGCCACGGTACTTTCCGCATTCTACGGATCGACCGCTTACGCCGGTGACAACAGCGGGTAGAATGAGTAGCCCACGCCTGCTGGAACCTGCCGCTCCATTCTGTCGTTTATTCACCCGGACCGAGGAGATCCCGATGACTTTGACCGTCGCCCACGTCACACCGCTCGTTGCCCTGATCGCCGGCATCCTGATCCTCATCATGCCGCGGCTCCTGAACTTCATTGTCGCGATCTATCTGATCTTCATCGGCCTCGTGGGGCTCAACGACATTCATCACTTCTTCCGTTGACGCGGGCGCTACGCAGTCTGTGCTCTTGCGTCGCGGTCCGCAGCCGTGATCATTAGGGTCCGGCCGCATTCACATCAGTGGTTTCATGGCCAAATCAACCTCGCGCCGCACCGGATCGAACAAGAAGCGCGCCCCTGCCGCGCCCGCGCGCAAGTTGGCATCGCGCGGCAAGGGCGCTGCGTCCGCGAAGGGCGCGAAAGCGTCCGCGAAGGCTGGCAAGTCAGCCAAGTCGAAATGGGTCTATCGCTTCGGCAACGGCACGGCCGACGGCCGCGCCGCCATGCGCAACCTGCTCGGCGGCAAGGGTGCGGGCCTTGCCGAGATGGCCAATCTCGGGCTGCCGGTCCCGCCCGGCTTCACCATCACGACCGCCGTCTGCACCCACTTCTACGCGAACAACAAACGCTATCCCGACGACCTTCGCGCGCAGGTCGACGCCGCGCTCGCCGAGGTCGGCCGCATCACCGGCAAGCGGTTCGGCGACGGCGCCAACCCGCTCCTGGTCTCGGTGCGCTCGGGAGCGCGCGCGTCGATGCCCGGCATGATGGATACGGTGCTCAACCTCGGCCTCAACGATGACACCGTGGAGGCGCTGGCGCGCAAGTCCGGCGATCGCCGCTTCGCCTACGACTCCTATCGCCGCTTCATCACCATGTATTCGGACGTGGTGCTCGGGCTCGAGCACCATCACTTCGAGGAAATTCTTGACGATCACAAGGACCGCAACGGCTATACGCTCGACACCGACCTTTCAGCCGACGACTGGCTCAAGCTGGTGCGACGCTACAAGGAGCGCGTCCAGGAAGAGCAGGGCGAGCCGTTCCCGCAGGACCCCCACAACCAGCTCTGGGGAGCAATCGGCGCCGTGTTCGGTTCCTGGATGAACCAGCGCGCCATTACCTATCGCCGCCTGCACAACATCCCGGAAAGCTGGGGCACCGCGGTCAATGTCCAGGCCATGGTGTTCGGCAACATGGGCGAGACCTCGGCCACCGGCGTCGCGTTCACGCGCAATCCATCGACCGGAGACAAGCACCTGTACGGCGAATTTCTGATCAACGCCCAGGGCGAGGACGTGGTCGCCGGCATTCGCACGCCGCAGGAGATCACCGAAGCCGCGCGGGAGGAGGCCGGTTCCGACAAGCCGTCGATGGAACGGGCGATGCCACAGGCTTTCAAGGAACTGACGCGAATCTACGGGGTGCTCGAGCGTCACTACCGCGACATGCAGGACCTCGAATTCACGGTCGAGCAGGGCAAGTTGTGGATGCTGCAGACCCGCTCCGGCAAGCGCACGGCCAAGGCCGCGCTCAAGATCGCGGTGGAGCTTGCGAATGAACGGCTCATCACGCGCAAGGAGGCGGTCGCGCGTATCGACCCGATGAGCCTCGACCAGCTCCTGCATCCCACCATCGATCCAAACGCCGAACGCAAGGTCATCGCCACCGGGCTTCCGGCCTCGCCTGGCGCGGCCTCGGGCGAGATCGTGTTCTCCTCCGATGACGCGGAGACCCTCAAGGCCAAGGACAAACGGGTCATCCTGGTGCGCGTCGAGACCTCGCCGGAGGACATCCACGGCATGCATGCGGCCGAGGGAATTCTCACCACCCGCGGCGGCATGACCTCGCATGCCGCCGTGGTGGCGCGCGGCATGGGCAAGCCCTGCGTGTCGGGCGCGGGCACGCTGCGGGTCGATTACGCCGCGGGCACCATGAGCATCGCCGGGCGAACATTCAAGGCGGGCGACATCGTCACCATCGACGGCTCGACCGGGCAGGTGCTCGAGGGCCGCGTGGCGATGACCGAGCCCGAGCTGTCCGGCGAGTTCGCGACCCTTATGGGCTGGGCCGACGAGTTTTGCAGGCTCGGTGTGCGCGCCAACGCGGATACCCCGAACGATGCACGCGTGGCGCTGAAGTTCGGCGCCCAGGGCATCGGGCTCTGCCGCACCGAGCACATGTTCTTCGAAGAGGATCGCATCCGCGCCGTGCGCGAGATGATTCTGGCCGACGACGAAAAGTCGCGCCGCGCCGCACTCGCCAAGCTCCTGCCGATGCAGCGCGCGGATTTCGTCGAGCTGTTCGAGATCATGCAGGGACTGCCGGTCACGATCCGGCTGCTCGACCCTCCGCTGCATGAGTTTCTGCCCCACAGCGAGGAGGAGATCGCCGAAGTCGCCGCCGCCATGAACGCCGATCCGAAGAAGCTCGCCAACCGCGCCCGCGAGCTGCACGAATTCAATCCCATGCTCGGCTTCCGCGGCTGCCGGCTGGCGCTCGCCTATCCGGAGATCGCCGAGATGCAGGCACGCGCCATCTTCGAAGCGGCGGTGGCTGCCGGCAAGCGCACAGGCAGGCCGGTCGTGCCGGAGGTGATGGTCCCGCTCATCGCCACCAAGATCGAGCTCGACCTGGTCAAGGCGCGCATCGACGCCATGGCGGAGGCGGTCGCGCTCGAGACCGAAAGCCGCGTCCACTACCAGGTCGGCACCATGATCGAGCTGCCGCGCGCCTCGCTCTGCGCCGGCGACATTGCGCAGAGCGCCGAGTTCTTTTCATTCGGCACCAATGACCTCACCCAGACCACCTACGGCATCAGCCGCGACGACGCGGCGAGCTTCCTTGGCACTTACGTGGCGCGCGGCGTGCTGGCGAGCGACCCGTTCGTCTCCATCGACCGCGAGGGGGTGGGCGAACTGATGCGGATCGGCGTCGAGCGCGGCCGCAAGACGCGCCCGAAACTCAAGATCGGCATTTGCGGCGAGCACGGCGGCGACCCGGCCTCGGTCGCCTTCTGCCATGAGCTTGCCCTCGACTACGTGTCGTGCTCGCCGTTCCGCGTCCCCATTGCGCGCCTGGCGGCCGCCCAGGCCGCCCTCGGCCAGGGAGCAGCGAGCCAGGCGTGACGAGGCTCCGGTTCGCCCCGCCTGTGGGCGGGTAACTCCTTATACTTTCGATCAATTGGCCCACTGACGCGGGCGAACGGCGCTGAAAAAGTCTGGCTTTTGAGGCGCAGAGCGGGCCTTATGCTCGCCTCCCGTGTCCTCTGCAAAGGCCTCGTTCACTCGCCGGGACACGAGCGCAACGAAGAACCGAGACCGCCAGGAAGCGACATGTCGGAGGCGACGCAAGCGAGCGAGGCAGCCCAGCCCGCCGTTTCCCGAGAGCAACTGCAAAAAGCGGAGGCCTATGTCGAGGCCGAGGAGGGCGTGGTCAATCGCTTGGTCGGCTGGGCCGGCCGGCTGGTCACGTCGATCGCGGTCACGATGTCGCTGTTTCACCTCTACGCCGCGATCGCGGGCGCGTGGCCGTTCACCGACTTCCCGATCATCACGACCCAGCCGCTGCGCTACGCCCACGTCGCCTTCGTGCTGATGCTGAGCTTTCTCGTATTTCCGCTGTCGGCTCGGTTCCGCAACCGCATCGGCTGGTGGGACATCGCCGCTGGCATCATCAGCGTGGCGATCCTCGTTTATGCCATCCAGGGCGGCGAGGAATTCACCGACCGTGCGACCATGCCGACCCGCCTCGACGTCGTGCTCGGCCTGGTTTTCATTGTCCTGTTGCTTGAAGCCACGCGGCGCGCCACCGGCTGGATCGTGCCGGTCGTGGCGATCCTGTTCATGGCGTACGCGCTTGCCGGCCCCTATCTGCCCCCGCCATGGACGCATCGCGGCTACGACATCTCGCAACTCGTCGGCCATCTGTTCATCACGCTCGAGGGCATTTTCGGCATTCCCGTCGACGTGTCGTCCTCGCTGATCATCCTGTTCACGATCTATGGCGCGTTCCTGCAGCATTCCGGGGCGGGCAAGTTCTTCATCGATTTTTCGATGGCGCTCATGGGGCACAAGGCCAACAGCGCCGGACGCACGGTGGTCCTGTCGTCCTTTCTGCTCGGGGGACCATCCGGCTCCGGCGTCGCCACCACCGTGACCATCGGCGCCGTCGCCTATCCTATGATGCAGAAGGCCGGCTTCGAGAAGAACGCGGCCGGCGGCCTGCTCGCAGCCGGCGGCCTCGGCGCCATCATCTCGCCGCCGGTTCTGGGTGCCGCCGCCTTTCTGATCGCCGAGTTCCTCAACATCGGCTATCTCGACGTGATCTGGATGGCGGTGATCCCGACCTGCCTTTACTACTTGTCGCTCCTGTTCATGGTGGAGCTCGATGCCAAGCGATTTCACGCCCGCGCCGTGGACTTCGGGCAGCAGTTGAGCCTCTGGCAGCTCACCCGGCGCTACGGCTTCCACTTCATCTCGCTGGTCTCGATCGTCATCTTCATGCTGTGGGGATACTCGCCGACGCTGTCGGTGTTCTGGTCGACGGTGCTCACCTTCGGCCTGAGCTTCCTTACCCGCGAGACCGCCATCACGCCGACGAAACTGGTGCGCACCTTGTCGGACGGCTCGATCAGCGTGCTCACCGCCGCGACGACGTGCGCGACGGCCGGCATCATTGTCGGCGTCGTCACCCTGACCGGCCTCGGCCTCAAGTTCTCCTCGATCGTGATCGGCTACGCCGGCGGCAGCCTGCTGTTGACCGCGATCTACACCGCGCTCATCGTCTGGATCATCGGCTTGGCGGTGCCGGTGACGGCGTCCTACATCATCTGCGCGGTCATCGCGGCGCCCGCCATGATCAAGCTCGGCGTACCGGACTTCGCCGCTCACATGTTCATCTTCTACTACGCGGTTTTGTCGGAGGTGTCGCCGCCGACGGCGCTGTCGCCGTTCGCGGCTGCGGCGATCACGGGCGGCGATCCCTACAAGACCACGCTGCAGGCCTGGAAGTATACGCTGCCGGCCTTCCTGGTTCCGTTCGTGTTCGTGCTCGATCCGCAAGGCATCGGATTGCTGCTCAAGCTTCCCAAGGATGGCTCCTGGGTCGACATCGTGTTGATCACGGGAAAGACCGCGCTCGGACTGGCGGCGCTGGCCTCGGCCGCGCAGGGTTGGGCATTGCGCAAGACGACTACGCCCGAACGCCTGCTCCTGGTGCTGGCCGGCCTCTTCCTGGTATTTCCGAGCCTGCTCGAGGCGCTGATGGAGGCCGGCATCGGCCGTGACATCAGCCACACCGCGACATTTGGCTTGGCGATCGCCGCCGCGGTCCTGCTAAAACAAGGCATGACGCCGGCCACGCCGCGGGCATAACGGACTGGCCCAATAGCCCAATAGGGAGGAATGGAAACGTGAAACGCAAAGCAGTACTGATCTCCACCCTGGCCGTGAGTGCGGCGCTTCTCGCCGGCGCGGCCTTCGGGCAACAAGGACTCAATATCGCGATCGCGACCGGCGGCACCGGCGGCGTCTATTATCCGCTCGGCGGCGGCATGGCCAACGTGCTGTCCAAATACGTGCCGGGAGTGCAGGCGACGGCGCGCGTGACCGGCGGGTCCGTGGACAATCTCAAGCTCATCGGCTCGCAACAGAGCGAGGTCGCGCTCGTCATGGTCGACGCCGCGCTCGATGCGCTCAAGGGCGAGGACAAGTTCAAGGGCAGCCCGGTCGAGGTGCGTACCCTCATGGTGCTTTATCCGAACCGCATGCACGTGGTGACGATCGAAGGCACCGGCATCGAGAAAATGGCCGACCTCAAAGGCAAGCGCGTCTCCACCGGCTCGCCCGGCAGCGCCACCGAGGTGATGGCATTCCGCGTGATCGAGGCGGCGGGCCTCGACAAGGACAAGGACATGAAGCGCGAACGGCTCGGCGTCGCCGAATCCGTCAACGCGCTCAAGGATCGCAAGATCGACGCCTTCTTCTGGGTCGGCGGGCTGCCGACAGCCGCCGTCACCGATCTCGGCGCCACGCCGAATGTGAAGATCAAGATGATCGACCACGCCGATACGGTCGACAAGATGAATGCCAAGTACAGCAACCTCTACACCACCGGCGTCATTCCCGCGAAGACCTATCCCGGCCAGGACAAGGACAACAACATCGCGGTGGTGCAGAATATCCTGGTCGCCAACGCCAAGATGGCCGACCAGGTCGCCTACGACATCGTCAAGACCTTCACCGAGAAGCGCGACGAGCTCGTCGCCGTGCATGCCGAGGCGAAGAGCATGACGCTCGACAATCAGCTGCTGAAGAACTCGCCGATTCCCTGGCACCCCGGCGCGGTGAAATACTTCAACGAGAAGGGCGCGAAGATGTGAGATCGGTCGCGGTCCGATGACCGCGCCCGCTCGTTGCGCTCCCTCCTTCGCTTGCGACGGAGGGAGCGTGCAAATGGCCGATCCGGCGCTGCCGCGAAAACCTCTCCGGCGCTGATTCTAGGCCACGTCATTGAGGCTCCTGCAGTTTCAGGACGCTCCCCCCGCGGATTTCGGCCGTGACCGTCAATCGAATCTTCCTGGGCTTCATGGTGCTCGTCGGTACCGCGGTCGGAGCCGTTCTGGTCCTGGCGCCCGAGACACGCGATTTTCGCCTGCCCCCCTATTTCTGGGTGCTGATCGCCATGGCCGCCTTCGAGCTGATCGCGTTCGCGCGCTGGCGCGGCGCTCCCGGAACGGTTGTAACCATGGACGCCCGGCTCGGCGGATTTCTGCTGGCGATCGTGCTGATGGTGGCGATTCCGATGGCGGCCGACGCGCCGTCCCGGCTGTTCTGAGCTGCGCACACCCCGTCGTGATGATCCCTCGGCGCCGCGGCGCGGCCGACGCGTGCGCTGCCGTGGATGAGTTTTGGCGATATTGTGTCGACAGACCGGCGAATTAACGCGGACGCAACGTTAATCCTCAATAAAGAAAATCTGACGCATTTGCGCCATGACGTTGCCTTGTGGCGGCGGGAGACTTTGTTTGCGTTTTGCAGGGGCGGGGGCAAGCCTACTGATGGTTGCATCGCGCAACAGGCCGGAGGGTGGTCTGCGAACCCCCTTCGGCCTCGGCGTCATGATGTTGCTGCTGCTGACGGGCGAGGTGGCGGACCAGGATCTCGCCGCGCTCATCGCGCGTCAGCCGGTGGTCGACCGCGCCCAGAAGGCTGCGTTCGCTTCGACATTCGGCACCATCCACGAAGCCAAGTTCAGCCTCCCGCAGCCGCTCGGTGCATCGATCCCGTCGTCGTACGGCTACACCTTGGCGGCGCTCGACCCCGACCACGCGGAACTCACGGCGTCGGTGCGCGAACGCCTGTATGGTGAAACCGCGTACTACGCCAGTCCCTATGGCGGTCCGGTGGTGGACCGCAGCCGCAAGAGCGACTACGGCGTCGTGCGCACGGGCGAGCGCGTGGTCGCGGCCAAGGGCGATCGGCTCAAGCCGCCGCCGCAGGCCGATGTCGCGCAGGCGGATATTGCGAGAGCGGATACCGCGAAGCCCGATGTCGCAAAGCCCGATACCGCGCAGGTGTCAGGAGTTCCGTCCGGTTCGGCAGCGGTGCAGCAGGACCAATCCGCGGAGCAGCCGTCCGCCGCATGGCCGGTCGAGGTTGCGGCGGCGCCTGCGGCCGCGCGGGAGCCCGTCGCCGAGCCGTCGCCGGCAACCGAAGCTGCACCAGGATACGCGCTCGCGAGCGCTGGAGATTATCGCGCCGTCGAGATCACGCCGAAATCCGCTTATCCCGTGCTCGCTCCGCCGCGCGAGGACGATGACGCCGACCGGAGCGCCGAGGGCGAGGTCGCGGGCAAAGGCGATGCGCGCGCAGTGGCCGGCCTGATGCTGCCGTCGGTTGATGCGAATCCCGCCACGCGCGCCGCGCGGCTCTATTTCGGTGTCGACCCCATGGGACAAAAGCTCGGCGCGATCGAGCCCTGGAAGCCGGGTGAAGAGCCGCGCTTCGAGAACGCCGAGATCGCCCCGCGCAACGATGCCGGCACCAAGCTGGCGGCGCTGCCAGACGCCTGGTCTCCGATTGATCGCGCGGATTTGCCGCCGTTGCCATCCGATCCGGGCGTCGTGCTCAAGGACGGCCCGAGAGGCGGCGAGACGGTTGCGGCGAAAGGTCAGGTCACCGGCGAGTCCCAGCACCCGATGACTCCCGCCGAGCGGCTCGGCCTCGACGAAGCAAGCCGCGTCAAGTCGGAGAAATGCCTGACGGAGGTGATCTATTTCGAAGCGCGCGGCGAGGCCGTGCGCGGCCAGATGGCGGTGGCGCAGGTAGTGCTCAACCGGGTGTTCTCCGGCAAGTATCCGAACACGGTCTGCGGCGTCGTCTATCAGAACTCCCACCGCCACCTCGCCTGCCAGTTCACCTTTGCCTGCGATCGCATCGCCGATGTCGTCCGCGAGCCGGACATGTGGGAGCGGGCCAAGACCATCGCGTCCGAAATGCTCGACGGCAAGCTGTGGCTACCCGAGGTCGGCAAGGCCACTCATTACCACGCCTATTGGGTTCGTCCGAGCTGGGTGCGCGAGATGACCAAGATGCACAAGCTCGGCGTCCATACCTTCTATCGCCCGCGCGCCTGGGGCGACGGTGACGACGCACCCGAATGGGGCGACTCGGAAGCGACGACGGAATCGGCGAGGCGGCTGGTCGAAGCCGCCAAGAAGCTGTAGGCCCGTCTCCGTCGGCAGTCGATCGTCTAACCAGCTATTCGCAGTTGCCGCGGCAGGAACGCGCGGACTTTACATCTCGATGTCGAGCGCGACGTCGAGCTGGGGCGCCGAGTGAGTGATCCAGCCGGATGAGGCGTAGTCGACGCCGGTCTTGGCGATCTCGGCGATGGTGTCGAGCGTGATGCCGCCGGAAGCTTCGAGTGGAAACTTGCCTGCGGCCATCTCGACTGCCTTGCGCATGGTGACGACGTCCATGTTGTCGAGCAGCACCGCGTCGGCGAGCCCGACATCGAGCACCTCGCGCAATTGATCAAGCGTATCGACCTCGATCTCGATCTTCACGAGGTGTCCGGCGGCGGCCCGTGCGCGCTCGAGCACGGCGCGAATCCCGCCCGCCACCGCGATGTGGTTGTCCTTGATCAGCATGGCATCGTCGAGGCCGAAGCGGTGGTTGAAACCGCCGCCACAGCGCACGGCGTATTTCTCGAGCGCACGCAGTCCGGGCGTGGTCTTGCGCGTGCAGCAGATGCGCGTTTGCGTGCCCGCGACACGGCGGACGAATTCATGGGTTGCCGTCGACACTCCTGAGAGGTGGCCCAGGAAATTGAGCGCGGTCCGCTCGGCCGCGAGCACGGCGCGCGCGGGGCCCTTGATCGCCATCAGCTCGGTCTTGGTAGCGACGCTCGTCCCGTCGATCGCATGCGCGGTGATCTCGATTTCGGGTGCGAGCTTCTGGAACGTGGCAGCGGCGAGCGGCAGGCCCGCGATCACGCCTGCCTTGCGCGCGACCAATGCCGCGCGCGCCGACATGTCCTCCGGGATGGTGGCGATCGAGGTGACGTCACCGGCGCGGCCGAGGTCCTCGGCCAGTGCACGCGTAACCGCGGCGTCGATCTCGAGGGGCGAGAGGAAGGCATCGGGACAGAGGAGAAAGGCGCTCATGGTCCGAAATTCCCGGTATCCGATCCGACGGATCAACGCTTGTGCTCGAGCGATATCAATCGCTACCGCTTCAAATTCACCATCCGCTCGACCGAGAGCCGCGCGCGCGCGGCGATCGCGGGATCGATCGTCACTTCTTCCTTGAGGTAGACGAGGCTGTCGAGGATCTTCGGCAGCGTGATCCGCTTCATGTGCGGGCAGAGATTGCACGGTCGCACGAATTCGACCTCGGGCAGCTCGGCCTGCACGTTGTCGGCCATGGAGCACTCCGTGACCATGACCACCCGGCTCGGCCGATGCTTGCGCACCCAGTCGATCATCCCCGCGGTCGAGCCGGTATAGTCTGCCTCCTCGATCACATCGGGCGGGCATTCCGGGTGTGCGATGATCTGCAGCGAGGGGTCGCTCTCGCGATAGCGGCGAAGCTCGTCGGCGGTGAAGCGCTCGTGCACCTCGCAGGCGCCCTTCCACGAAATGATCTTCACCTTGGTGTGCGCGGCGACGTAGGAGGCGAGATACTGGTCGGGCAGGAAGATCACCGTATCGGCGCCGAGACTCTCGACCACCTCTATCGCGTTTGACGAGGTGCAGCAGATATCGACCTCGGCCTTCACGTCGGCCGACGTATTGACATAGGCGACGACCGGCACGCCCGGAAATTTCGCGCGCAACAGGCGCACATCCCCGCCGGTGATCGAGGCCGCAAGCGAGCAGCCGGCCTTGAGGTCGGGGATCAGCACCGTCTTGTCCGGATTGAGGATCTTCGCGGTCTCGGCCATGAAGTGCACGCCGCATTGCACGATGATGTCGGCATCGACCTTGGTCGCCTCGCGCGCGAGCTGGAGCGAGTCGCCGACGAAATCGGCGACGCAGTTGTAGATTTCGGGAGTCTGGTAATTATGCGCCAGGATGACGGCACGGCGCTCGCGCTTGAGCGCATTGATGGCTTTCACATAGGGTGCGAAGAACGGCCACTCGATCGCAGGAATGACGGCCTCGACGCGGGCGTAGAGGCCGGCGGTCTCGCGCGCTACCTGTGCGTTCCATTCGAGCGAAGGGACCGGCACCACGCCATGCCGGCGGGCCGCCCCGGAGGCGGACGACGCGGGGGCCGCGGGCGGCCGCGTGATCGACGGGCCAAACGCTTGCTGAAGGGGCATGGCAAACTCCCGGCAACGCGCGAATGGAAATGCTCACTATGAGCATATCCGGGGACGCAAACATCCGGCAGGAGCCGGTGCACGTATCGAACGAGCTGATATTCTCAATTCGAGCAAATCCCATATAGCACCGGCGTCCCGGAATTTCCAGCCCGGGACGACGAGTGCCATGCATCGCGCGACGGCGGCTGTGAGAAACTTTCATTTGGGGATCGGCGGAGCGAACCCGTACAACCTCGCGCGGCACGCAATCGCGCGCGTGGTCGGGATCTTTGTCGCGTCATCATGCGCCCCCGGATCCGGCTTCGATTGGTGAATTGTTAGAGGCGGCTCGGCAGCAAACGGAATTCGCGGACACAAGGCCCACAACCCATGGCGATGTCATTGCCTGCCACCTCCCGCGCCTCCGCCGTCGGCTGGCGTACGCCGCTTGTGATCGTACTGTGCGGCTGCCTCATCTCCATGCTCAGCTTCGGGCCGCGCTCGACCCTCGGCCTGTTCCTGACGCCCCAGTCGCAGGCGAATGGCTGGGACCGCGATGTGTTCGGCCTCGCGCTCGCGATCCAGAACATCCTGTGGGGGGCAGGCCAGCCTTTTGCCGGCATGCTGGCCGACCGCTTCGGCGCCGTGCGGGTGTTCTGCGGCGGCGCAATTTTCTATGCCATCGGGCTCGCTCTGATGGCCTATGCGACCACGCCGCTGATGCTCGATATTTCCGCCGGGGTGTTCATCGGCTTCGGCCTCGCTGGCTGCTCCTTCAGCATCGTGCTGTCGGCTTTCGGCAAGCTCTTGCCGGAACGCTGGCGCTCACTCGCCTTCGGCGCCGGCGCCGCCGCGGGCTCCTTCGGCCAATTCCTGTACGCGCCGTTGACCGTGTCGCTCATCGGCGCGGTCGGCTGGCAGGAGACGCTGGTGATCTTCGGCGTGATCATGCTGCTCGTGCTGCCGCTGTCGCTCGCGCTCGCGACCGGCGGAGCCGGGCAGGGGTCGCATGGCGCCGCGCCGCAATCGCTGCGACAGGCGCTGTCGGAGGCATTCGGCCAGCGCTCCTATGTGCTGCTCGTGCTCGGTTTCTTCACCTGCGGCTTCCAGCTGGCGTTCATCACCGTCCATATGCCGGCTTATCTGGTCGACCGCGGGCTCTCGGTCGAGGTCGGCGGCTGGACCATTGCAGTGATCGGCCTGTTCAACATCGTCGGTTCGCTGACGTCGGGCTACTTGGGCAATTACATGCCCAAGCGTTATATCCTGTCGTTCATCTACTTCGGTCGTGCGCTTGCCATCCTGGCTTTCATCATGTTTCCGGTCACGCCGCTGTCCGCCATCCTGTTCGGCGCCGTCATGGGCTTCTTCTGGCTGTCGACGGTCGCTCCCACCAACGGGATCATCGCCTTGCTGTTCGGTACGCGCTGGCTCGCGACCCTTGCCGGCCTCGCGTTCTTTAGCCATCAGGTCGGAGGCTTCCTCGGCGTGTGGCTCGGCGGCGTCGTGTTCGTGAATACCGGTTCCTATGACGCGGTATGGTGGCTCGCGATCCTGTTCGGAGTGCTGTCGGCGGTGATCAATCTACCGATCGTGGAGAAGCCGGTCGCGCGGCTCGCCGCCGCGCCGGCGTGACGCCGACGGACCCGGGGCACCAGAGGATCCCAGTGGATCAAGCGAACACCAACAAGATTGCAAGCACCTGGCGCACGCCGGCCGTCATCCTGCTGTGCGGCTGCCTCATCGGCCTGATCGGCTTCGGTGCGCGTTCCGGCATGGGATTCTTCCTGACGCCGATGTCGAACGCGTTCGGCTGGGGTCGCGACGTCTTCGCGCTCGCGCTCGCAATCCAGATGCTGCTGTGGGGTGCCGCCCAGCCGTTCGCCGGGGCCATGGCGGATCGCTTCGGCGCCGTACCGGTGCTCAGCGTCGGAGCGGTCCTCTACGCACTCGGCTTGGTGACCATGGCCTACGTGAGCTCGCCGGCGATGCTCCATCTCACCGCGGGCGCCGTGATCGGCTTCGGACTTGCCGGCGCTTCGTTCACCATCGTGATCGGCGCGTTCGGCAAGCTGATGCCGCCGCAGTGGCGCTCGCTCGCGTTCGGCGCCGGAACGGCCGCCGGTTCGTTCGGGCAGTTCCTGTTCTCCCCGCTCACGGTCGCGCTCATCGACAGCTATGGCTGGCAGAATACGCTGGTGATTTTCGCCGCCGTCGTGCTGCTGATCATGCCGCTCTCGCTCGCGCTCGCGTCGCCGCGAACGGCGACATCGCCCGGGTCAGGCGTCGCGTCGCCGCCGATGCAGCAATCCGTGGCGCAGGCGCTGACCGAAGCCTTCGGCCACAGGAGCTACGTGCTGCTCGTGCTCGGCTTCTTCACCTGCGGTTTTCAGATCTTCTTCATCGCCGTGCATCTGCCGGCCTATCTCATCGACCGCGGCCTGCCGGCCTGGGTTGGCGGCTGGGCGCTGGCCACGGTCGGGCTCTTCAATATCGTCGGCGCCATCGGCGCCGGCTGGCTCGCAGGTTTCATGCCCAAGCGCTACATCCTCTCGTTCATCTATTTCGCGCGCGCGCTCGCGATCCTGGTCTATATCCTGTTGCCGCCGAGCGCGGTCACGACGCTCCTGTTCAGCGCCGTGCTGGGCTTGCTCTGGCTGTCGACGGTGCCGCCCACATCAGGCCTGGTCGCCGTCATGTTCGGCACCCGCTGGCTCGCAATGCTGTTCGGCTTCGCCTTCTTCAGCCACCAGGTCGGCGGCTTCCTCGGGGTGTGGCTCGGCGGCCTGCTGTTCGAGCAGACCGGTTCCTACGCCGCGGTGTGGTGGCTCTCGATCCTGCTCGGCCTCTTGTCAGCGGCGATCAATCTGCCGATTGTGGAGAAGCCGGTTGCGCGGCTTGCCCCTGCGCCGGCCTAGGGCGGGCGGCGGGACGGCGGAACGCGGAAGAGACTCCGGTGCAGAGAGACAGCAGAGCTGGGACCAACGGTATCCGTCCGCTGTCGTCTGTGGTCCGTACTCCCTCCTCTTGGCGCACACCCGCAGTGATCGTGCTCTGCGGCTGCCTGATCTCGATGATCGGGTTCGGGCCGCGCTCGGCGCTCGGCTTCTTCCTCGCGCCGTTGTCGGCGGCCAACGGCTGGGACCGCGAGGTCTTCGCGCTGTCGGTCGCGATGCAGACGCTGCTCTATGGTGCCGCTCAGCCGTTTTCGGGCGCGATCGCCGACCGCTTCGGCACGGTGCGGGTCATCGTCATCGGTACCCTGCTTTATGCCGCCGGCATTTTCATGATGGCCCATGCCTCGACGCCCGGCATGCTCTATCTGTCGTCCGGCGTGCTGATCGGATTCGGGTTGTCGGGCTGCTCCTTCAACCTCGTCATCTCTTCGTTCGGCAAGCTGCTGCCGGAAAGCTGGCGCTCGCTCTCCTTCGGTGCCGGCACGGCCGCGGGTTCCTTCGGCCAGTTTCTGTTCTCTCCGCTCGGCGTGGCCTTGATCGACACGTTCGGCTGGCGAACCACGCTCGAGATCTTCGCCGGCCTGCTGCTGCTGATGGTGCCGCTCGCGTTCGCGATCGCGGCCCCCGGCACCGAGCTTCCAAGAGGCGCGAGCCCTAGCCTGGTGCAGACCCAGACCTACCGGCAGGCCCTCGCCGAGGCGTTCGGCCACCGCTCGTACATCCTGCTCGTGCTCGGCTTCTTCACCTGCGGCTTCCAGCTTGGGTTCGTGACCCTGCATCTGCCGGCCTATCTCATCGACCGCGGCCTCTCCGCCCAGATCGGCGGCTGGACGCTGGGCGTGATCGGACTGTTCAACATCGTGGGCGCGATGCTGTCGGGCTGGCTCGGCGGCCGCATGCCCAAGCGTTATCTCCTCTCCGGCATCTATTTCTGCCGCGCGCTGGCCGTCGTTTTTCTGATCACCCTGCCCGCAAGCCCGGTGGTGGCGCTGATCTATGGCGCCGTGACCGGGCTGCTCTGGCTGTCGTCGGTGCCGCCGACGTCAGGCCTGGTGGCGCTGATGTTCGGCACGCGTTGGCTCGCCATGCTGTTCGGCATCGCCTTCTTCAGCCATCAGGTCGGCGGCTTCCTCGGGATCTATCTCGGCGGCGTGGTGTACGAGCGGACGGGCTCCTACGATGCCGTATGGTGGCTCGGCGTGGTGTTCGGCGTACTGTCCGCCGTCATCAACCTGCCGATCGTGGAGAAGCCCGTTCAGCGTGCCGCCCCGGCGCCGGCCTGACGGCGCAGGACGACTGGCCTTCCAGGTCCGCCGCCTGTCTGCGCGTGCGAGGCGGCCGGTCTCGTTTCGGAGGTGGATGTGGCGACATTCAAAGCGATCGTGGTCGAGAAGGCCGGAGCCCCGGCCGCCCTCGCCGATTTCGACGAAAGCAATCTCATGCAGGGCGACGTCACCGTCCGCGTCGGATGGTCGACGGTCAATTACAAGGATGGCCTCGCCGTCACCGGCAAGGCGCCGGTGGTGCGCCGCTTTCCGATGATCCCCGGGATCGATTTTGCCGGCACCGTCGAGGCCTCCACCCATCCCCAATGGAAGGCCGGCGACGCGGTGATCCTCAACGGCTGGGGCTGCGGCGAGACGCATCTCGGCGCCTACGGCGAGAAGGCGCGGGTGAAAGGGAGTTGGCTGGTGCCGCTGCCGTCCGGGCTGCATGCGCGCGATGCCATGGCGATCGGAACCGCGGGGTATACCGCCATGCTCGCAGTGATGGCGCTGGAGCGTCATGGCCTCACGCCCATGAGTGGACCGGTCATCGTTACCGGCGCCGCCGGAGGCGTTGGCTCGGTCGCCATTGCAATTCTTTCCAAGCGTGGCTTTCAGGTCACGGCCTCGACCGGCCGTCCAGCGGAAGCTGACTACCTCAAAAAACTGGGTGCGAGCGAGATCATCGATCGCCAGGAACTCGCCGGACCCGCGAAACCATTGGCAAAAGAGCGCTGGGCGGGCGGCATCGACACCGTCGGCTCGACCACGCTCGCCAATGTGCTCTCGATGACACGCTACGGCGGAGCCGTGGCGGCGTGTGGCTTGGCGGGCGGCATGGAATTGCCGACTTCGGTCGCACCATTTATCCTGCGAGGCGTTGCGTTGCTCGGCATCGATTCGGTGATGCGTCCGATTGCCGACCGGCAGCAGGCGTGGCGACGGTTGGAAAGCGACCTCGATCGGGGAAAGCTTGCGTCCATGACGACCGAGATCGGGCTGCCTGAGGTATTCGAGGCCGCCCGCAACATCGTCGACGGACGTGTCCGGGGTCGCATCGTGGTCAAGATCGGGCAGGGATCCGTTTAAGAATTTGTTGACCATGATCCGGCACGATCACGCCCAATTGGTATGGTTAATACCGGGTTAGGACTGCCGCGGGGGCGGCAAGGGGACGGGGGTCGTTATGATTGCGCGGTTCGCGATTGTGGTTGCCGCCTTGCTCGCAGGCGGCTCGGCGTCAGCCGAAACCCTCACCGCCGATGCGGCGCGGCGGTTCGTGACAGGCAAGCTATTCGCGTTCAACTGTTTCGATGGCTCGCGCGGGGCAGGCCGCATCTACGGCGATGGTTCGGTCATAGGCACCATCCAGATACGCGGCTCGGGACCGGTTCGTTCGGTCTGGCTGCCCGCCGGCACGCTGCGCGTCAGGGGCGAGTTGGTTTGCGCGTCGCTGCAGGGCATGCCGTTCGAACCATGCTTCACCCTCGAGCGCAGGGATGAACGCAGCTTCCGCGGGTCCGTGTCCGGACTCGGCTTCGCCTATTGCGACTTTACCCGGCGCGTGAGCGTTGCCGGGATGAGTCCGCGACGGCACACGCCCGCGCCGTTGCCGCTCGAATCGGCAGAAGCGTCGGCTGGAGCGAACTGAGCTTCCATAGCCTACGCTGGTTGTTCGAATTTGCTGCAAATTTAGGCGTCGCCGCCCCACCCCACGATGCATCGAGCAACTTTGCTTGCTTTCAATGTTTCGCTTTGATACTCGATCTTTGGGTGTCACGAAAACATCACAATCAATTTTTTCGTGCTCGCTCCGGGTTGCAGGCAAAGCCATCCAGGAGGGTGAATGAGTTTCGAGATTGAGCGAAAATTCCTGGTCCGTGGCCACGATTGGCAAAAGCTCGCAACCACTCAGATCCCAATTCGACAGGCCTATCTGGCCTCCAATGGCAAAACGTCGATCCGGATTCGCATCAAGGGCGATAGCGCCGCCACGCTCACCATCAAATCCCGTCCCGTCGAGCTCCGCCGGCTGGAGCTGGAGTATGATATTCCGATGCTGGAGGCGGCGGCACTTATGCAGCTCCGGCAAGGCTCCGTCATCGAGAAGGTGAGGTACGTTATTCCTTGCGGCGACCTCGCTTGGGAAATCGACGTGTTTTCGGGCGAAAATCTCGGCCTGATCATCGCCGAAATCGAATTGCGCCACGAGCACCAGCACATCGAATTGCCGTCCTGGGTTGGCACGGAAGTCACCGGGCAGCCGCAGTACTACAACAGCTCTTTGGTCCAGCGCCCGTTTTCCTCGTGGTTCGTGGGCGATCGAGAAATTGGCCTGAATGGCGTGAGTATGCCCGGGCGGCTCGCCTGATCTGAAGTCGTCCCGCACGCACCGCTGCGTGCTCAGCGACGAGCCCGCATCATCCGTAGGAAGGCTGGCCGGGCGAACCTTGCGCCGTCCCGATCAACCGGTCACGCCAGCCCCTCGATGATCGTGCGCCGCTTCGCGATCTCGCCGGCGCAGAACTCGAGGAACGTGCGTACCCGCGCGGTGTTGCGCAGATCGGGATGGGTGAGCAGCCAGAGCTCGCCTTCGAGCTCGGGCAAAGGCGGGCTGAGCTGAGCGAGCCCGGGGACGGCGCTGCCGACGTAGCAGGGCAGCAGCACCATGCCCACTCCGCCGGCCGCCGCTTCCGCCAATCCGACCATGGTGTTCACCCTGTAGACGATGCGCTTTTCGCCGACGAAGTCCCTGAGCCATTTCATCGCCCGGGCGATCGAGACCGGATCAGCGAATGCGACCCAGTCGTGGCGCGGGCCGTCGCGCGCGGGATCGAATGGTTCGCGCGCGCGTGCGGCCGGCCCATAGACCGCCCAGGCGATGCGCGCGACCTTGCTGCCCGACGACGGGTCGGCGTTGTGATAAGTCGCCCGCACCGCTACGTCGGCATCGCGCTTGGACAGATTGAGACGTTGGTTCGAGACGACAATGTCGAGCACGATCTCGGGACAGGCGCGGCGAAAGCCGATCAGCACGTCGTTGAGGAGATGAAGCAGCACCAGGTCGCTGGTGGTGACGCGCAATTCGCCGCTTGGGCGAAGGTCCTGGCCGGTGACCTTGCGCTCGAAGGTGACGATATCTTCGTCCATCCGCTCGGCCAGCTCCACCATCTGCTCGCCGCACGCGGTGAGCGCATAGCCGGCGCGGCCGCGTTCGAACAGGCGCGAGCCGAGCTGCTGCTCGATCTGGCCAAGCCGCCGGAAAACGGTGGAGTGGTTGACGCCCAGAGCTTCCGCCGCGCCGGCAAGCGACCGGGACTCGGCGATCGCCTTGACGTAGCGGAAATCGTCCCAGGACAGCATGCAGCGGTCAGCCAGCGTTTGCGGAATTGCAAGCGAAGTCCTCAAAACACAACAAGCTTCTTTGGAAAAAGCAAGTGGGCAGCTGCCCAGCCCAAGGCGGAGGCGGCCCGGGGATCCGCGCTGCACCGGCTCAGGCCGGCGATGCACCGGGGGATGTCCGCCGCGGGAATAGCAGGCGCTGGTAGAGCCAGCCGATCCCCAGCAGGACGATGCCGAGTCCGATGAAGGACAGGCCCTGATAGATGCCGGTGAGGTCGCGCATGTCGACCAGGAAGACCTTGAGCACGGTGAGAATTACCACCATCGCCGACGCGAACCGCACGGCCTGCGAGCGCAGCAGCACGCCCGCCGCCAGCAGCGCCACCCCGAAGGCCAGCCAGACCGCGGAATAGGTATATTGCTCGGCATCGCTGGTCGGGCCTTCGGTCAGCACCTCGCCGTGAAAGAGGGTTCTGATCTCGAGCGAGAGGTAGGCGAGCGCGAGCGCCACCGCGGTCAAGGCCGCGGCCGTGCTGTACTGTCTGGGGCGCACGCTGCGGGACACCAGCGCGAGCACGCCCGCCAGCACCGCCGGCAGGCCGTAGCCCAGCAGGATCAAATTGACAAAGCGTCCCCCCACCGGCTCGCCGGTGATCATGGGATTTTCCATGAGGCCGAGCCCGAGCACGATTGCCGCCGCGGTTGCCGCCGCGATCGCCAGCGCGGCGATGTCGTGCACGACGCTGCCGGTGCGCAGACGCAGCCGCTCGAGCCCGATGGTCATGGCCAGTCCGACGCAGACCTGCAGCGCGATCTCTGCGAGATTCGAGGAGTCGCTGTAGACGTCACCGTTGTTGATGAAATGCCGGATCTGGAGGAATGCCAGCAGTACGGTGAGCAGGACCGCGCCCGACTCGATCATGCGCGTGGGCGTGTCGTCGCCGCGTCGGCGCAGGATGTGCCCGCCCCACCAGAACGCGGCGGCGGGAATGCCGTAGCCGTAGAGCAGCCAGTTGAAGATCGGCGTCGCGCCGACGTCGTCGCCGACGACGCGCGGCTCAAAGGCAATGCGGACCATCACCACTACGCCGACCAGCGCCGCAAGCACCCGCAGCACCGGCAGCGGCCGCTTGTCCGCCACCCAGGCGACGCCCGGCACCACCAGCGCCAGCGCGATGGTGAGCCAGCCTTTCTCCAGCACCATGGTGAGCGCGAGTGCGAGCGCGGCAACCGCGCCGGTCGCGAACAGCGCTGCGCCCGCGGCCAGGCCCGGTCGCGGGGCGCGGCGGTCGAGATTTTCGGTCGCGAGCGCGTAAAGCACGCTCAGCAGCAAGGCGGCCGCCGCGAACGGCAGCGAGGGCTCGAACCGGGCGATGCGATAATAGAGCGCGGCGAGCAACGCGAGCGGGACGAACACCGCGCACGCGCTCCACACCATGGCGATGCTTGGCGGCTGCTGGGTGCGCCCCTGTGCGAGGTAGCCTGCGATGCCGAATAGCAGCGCGAAGCCAGCGCCCAGCGCGACATGCCACCCGTACGCGACGGGGTCGGGCTCCGGCACTGCGCTCGCGGCCGGGCCCGACGGCAGGACCAGGCGCTCCAGGTCGAAGTCGAGCGCCCAGCGCACGAAGACCAGCACCGCCAGGACCCCTGCCGCCGGTACGGCGGCTGCCGCCGCCTCGCTGCGCAAGGCGACGGCAACAGTTGCCACGACGAGCACGACGAAGGTCGCAAGCGCCACGGAATCGTGGCGGCTCGCCAGCACCAGACACGCGGCCGCGAGCAGATAGGCGCCGAGCGCCGCCGACGAGACGCCGTCGATCTTTCCCGGCGCTGCTTCCGGACCGAACCACAGGCCCGCAACGATCAGGAGCGCCGCCAGCGCAAAACCCGCGGTGACGTGAAACGCATGGGCGCCCAGCGCCTCGACGCCCACGACGCCGAGTCCCGGCAAGGTCCACAGCGCGCTCGCCGCCACAGCCGTGATCGCGAGCCAGCGCCACATGCGAAACCGCGCGAGTGCGAAGGCGGCGGCGGTCACGACCGCGAGATAGATGTAGAGCGACCAGTAATCGGGCTTGTCCGACGCGACCAGCAGCGGCGTGACATAGGCGCCGACCAGCCCCAGCCCCGCCAGCGCCGGACCATGCAGCAGGGCGGCCGCGAGTGTGGCCAGCGCGACCAGGCCGAGCAGGACGAGGGCCGCGCCCGGTGCCAGGAAATCGTAGAGCGCGTAGGCGGCATAGACGTCGGCATAGGCGACCGTGGTCCCGGCGGCGGTGAGCACCCCCGGGATGTGCGCGCGCGGCAGGCCGGAAAGCCCGGCGAGCCGCTCGCTCCGGCGCGCCCATTCGCCGGCAACGATGAGCGCGAGCGCGAGCAGCGCGCCGAGCGAGACGCGCACGCCCGGGCCGACGAGTCCCTGCTCGATCGAATAGCGTACGAGGAAGATGCCGCCGAGTGCGAGCGCTATGCCGCCGATCCAGACCGCCCATTGCGTACCGAGGCGCTCCTCAAGGCTCATCGCCGGCGCCGCCGGGGCAGGCTGCGCGGATGGCGCAATCGGAGAGGCGGCGACCGGCGGCTCCGGCTCGGGCACAGGCGCGGCGGTTCGGCCGGCGTCTCTTCGACAGGCGCAAGCTCGGGCGGGGCGTCGGGCTGGAGCGGCGGTGAGACCGGCGCCAGCAGCTCTGGTGCGGCCGGCGCGCGTGCAGGCGGCCGGCCCTCGAGCGCGGTGAGCCGCGTCTCCAGACGGCGCAACCGGTCGCCGAGCCCCACCACCTTCACCAACGCGACGATCGCGATGATCGGGAAGGCGAGCAGCAGCAGCCCGAGAATGACGAAAAACAAATCCATTGAAACCCCAGCCGGCGCCGATGCTAGCGAAGCAACGCGTGGGGTGAAAGCATCACGACGCGCGCGCGCCGAGCCGCAGGCCGGGAGCGGGGCGCTCCTGTACCACCTCGCGGCGGAAGCGGAATAGCGCTGCCGGCCGTCCGCCGGTGGTGGTCGAGGTCTCGCCAGTCGGCTCGACCAGCGCCGCGCTTTCCACCAACCGACGGAAATTCTGCTTGTGCAGGCGCCGCCCCGAGATCGCCTCAACGGTGCGCTGCAGCTCCGTGAGCGTGAATTCGCGCGCCATCAGCTCGAAGATGACGGGGCGGTACTTGAGCTTGGCGCGCAGGCGCGCGATCGCGGTGGCGAGGATCCGCCGGTGATCGAATCGCATCGGCTCTCCCAGGCGTGGAAACGGACGCCGCGCGAGCGCGGCTTCGCGTCCGTCGCGCCGCGCCTCCTCCACCAAGCCTGCTTCGTACAGCAGCTCGTAGCGATCGAGCACCTTTTCCTCATCCCACGGACTGCCCCTCACCGCGAAGCAGAGCCGCGCGCGATCGCGGCGCCCGAGCGCGCGCCCAGGCTCGGGGGCGTCGGAGCGTCCCGCCCATTCCTCGAGCAGTGGCAGAATGACCTTGTCAAGGATCTCGGGCCGCGCTTCGCGCCAGTCCTCCCACGGGAAGAAGCGATACCACGGCTCGAATCCGGCGCCGGCCGCGAGCAGGGCGCCGACGTTTTCGGGCATGCGGGTGAGGGCCAGATAACCGATCGAGACCACATGCGCGGCGGTGTCACCCGGCCGCGCGTGGCGACCGCGGTCGCCGAAGGTGTAGAGCTGCTCCACGTAGCCGGCGGTGAGTCCAGTCTGCGCCTTGGCCCAGGCGCGCAGGCCGATCTCGAAGGTGCGATGCGCGAGCGGGTCGAACGGACCGAACGGCAGCCCGGCGCGGGTCTCGCCTCTGGCGGCGTCGCCTGCCACCAGGATCGCCGGCTCCTCGCCCTCGACCGCCACGATCGCGGCGGTGAGCCCGATCTCGATGGGCGTGAGCGGGGTTTCGGTCATGGCAGGAGTGTAGCAAGCGCGGATGCCATGGCGAGAGCCGCGTGGCGGCTCCGGAAATTGCTATGTCGGCGCTGCGTTCATCGTGCTCTTTCTGTAAACGAGCGCGAGCGCCCCGGCCAGCAAACAGGCGCCGATCAAACCGAGAATGAGGATGGGCCAGCTCGTCAAGGAGTATGGACAGCTGGCGCGAATGTAGGGGCCGGAAACCTCGCCGGTCACAAGGGAAGCTTGGTGAAAATTGCTCTCGATGCCGTTTGTTCTGGCAAGATGCCGTCCGAATTTCACGAACGACTCGTGTTCCCTGAAAGCCGTGCTTGACTCGGCGCGCCGCTCGCCCCGCATTTCGCTGGCAAGAACGCGCAGCAACTCGGCATACAGCACCGATTGATCGATTTGCGGCCGGCCCGCATCCCGGCACAGGCCGAACTGCGCGCACGCTTTCTGTTCCGCTTCGGCGGACACCGTCTGGTGCAATTTGACGTCGGTCGCGATCCTGTCGGCATAGCCCTCGACGCAGTAGGACAGCCGGCGCTGCACCGGCGCCTCATATGGAATGTCGGCGAGGTATCTGACGCGTTCGATCAGTTCACTCGGCTCGAATCCCAGATCCGCAACGAGCTTGTCGACAAACTTGTCATCGGTGGTGACTTTGGCGGGCTCGGCCGCCACGATGGTCGAGGCCAGGCACAGAATGCAGGGAAGCGCGATCAGACGCTGCGGTCTCACTCGATGACCTCGTCGACGCGCAGGAGGAACGATTCCGGGACTGTGAGGCCCAGTCTCTTCGCGGTGTTGAGGTTGACGACCAGTTCGAATTTCGTCGGCCCCTCGATGGGCAGATCTGCGGGCTTTGCGCCCTGCAGGATCCGGTGCACGTACAAGGCGCCACGCCGGAACAGGTCGGGCAGGCTCGCGCCGTAGGACATGAGGCCCCCGGCAGCTACGTACTCGCGCGCCTGAAACTGGCCGGGCAACCGCCGCTCGGCCAGAAAGTCCACGATTCTTCCGACATGGAGTTGATGAAACGGGTCGTTGGTCATCAACACCGCATCGGCGCGCTCGGGCGTCATGGCGGCAAAGGCGCTGTCAAAGTCCGCGACGTTGCGTACGTCGAGTGAGATGAGCGTCATCCCCGCCGCCGGTGCCGCCACGGTCAGCTCTTCAAAGATGGCGAGGTTGGAGGCATTGTCGCCATTCCAAAGCAGGGCCACGCGCCGGACCGAAGGAATGAGCTCCTTGATGAGTTGCAGGCGCTTGGGGCCAAGGTCCGGGCTGAGGATGGTATTGCCGGTGATGTTCCCTCCCGGCTGGGCGAGGCTCGCGACCAGCTGTGCCCTGACGGGATCGCCGATGCCGATCATGAGGATGGGGATCGTCGAGGTCGCCTGTTTTGCCGCGCGGGTCGATGGCGTGCCGAACGTCGCGATGACGTCAACCGGACGCCGGACCAGTTCGGCTGCAGCCTCCGCCAGCCGCTCGGGCGCACCGTCCGCGTAGCGATATTCGAAGGCGATGTTCTGGCCTTCAAGGTAACCAAGATCGCGCAGCCCGCGGCGGAACGAATGCCACATCGGGGAGTCGTCGATGATGCCGATGCGGGGTATTTTCGTCGCAGGCTGCGCCTGTGACGCCAGCGGCCGGGAGAGCGAAGACGCGACCGCCGTGCCGCCGAGCAGCGTGATGAACTCGCGGCGCTTCATTCGATCACCTCATCGACATGGGGCCGCCAAGCACGACAACCAGTCGACCAGGACGGCTTGCAGTCGCTCTTCCGCATGGTCAGCCTGCCACATCGGGGTGGGCAAGTCCTTGAATCAGGCCTGAAACGTCCTGAATCGGGACATGGGCGCCGCCACCCGTGCACCTTTGCCAGGATATCACATGGCGGCGCGGCCAGATGCCATGGGGCATATGTGCCACTGCCATTTCCCGCCTGCACGCGGTCCGGATGCGCCCGATTGCCGGGAACGCCTGACCGCACGCTTGGTGACCGCCATCACACACCGATGCCGCCTTGCCCCCTAGTGTGAGGGTGTCGCATTCGTGGATGGAGGCGATCATGCCGAGCATCACGCAGTTGATTGTCGCACTGTTGCTGCTCGCCGTCGGCCCGATCGGTGGCGCGCTGGCGCAGTCGACCGTCGAAGGCAGGCCGGCCACTGCGCAGGACACGGTCTTCGGGGAACACGAATCCCCGCACCTGGACCGCAAAGGCAGCCTCAATGATCATCAGCAGCTCAGGACCTATTTTCTGAACGGGTCGCGCGACCGGCTGAGGTGAGATCAGACAAGGTGCCAGGCGGCTTGTGCCGCTGGCTGCGCGTCGTGCCGCTGCCGCGCGCGTTGCGTTCGACCCCGACATGGCACTAGCTCTTGAGATGCTAGTTGTGAAAGCACGCTGGGGGCCGCCGGCAAGTGGGAAACGGATGCCCGCACCGAGCACCATCGGGATCCTATTCGTCCTCGGCGAAGTCGTCGCTCTTCAAGGAAAGTAGTATCCGGGTC
Source organism: uncultured Alphaproteobacteria bacterium (assembly GCA_963739385.1). Classification (GTDB taxonomy): domain Bacteria; phylum Pseudomonadota; class Alphaproteobacteria; order Rhizobiales; family Xanthobacteraceae; genus VAZQ01. The sequence goes on along the minus strand of CAVUAI010000053.1, from coordinate 126,658 downwards.
TTGCTGCGAAGCCTGCCGGTGCGAGTCCGGTGCGCGCAATGGAACTTCGTGGGAATTTTGCAACGCTTGGTGAATCTTTTGTTTCCGTCACATTGCGGGACGGGTTTTCTGTTTTGATGTCGCGATCGCACAACACGTCGGGGGGCGTCTGTATGAGCATCGAAGCGGTGCTGTTGATCGTGGTCCTAACATTCGGGATTGGTTTCGTGCTGAACCGGTGGGACACCGGACGCATTCGCCCGCGTCGCGGCGTGGATCCGCGCGACAGGATCTTGGGACGCCGCCGCGTTATCTGAGTCGATCTGGCGCGCAACCCCCTTCGCACGTCTGCGGGGACGGCGTGTCTCTGCTTGTGTCGGGGGCGTGACCCGCGCGAATGTGCGGGCCTGTCAGCGGTCAGGCTGGAAATGCGCGACTCGTGGAGCACACGCCAAACAGGGCGCCGTGCCTCACTGATCGGTCGAGGCTTCGCTCTGGCGCAGAATGGTCCTGAATTCTTCCTCGAGCGCCGCCAGCGCCGCCATCAGCGCGGCCGAATTGAGTTGCCGCGGCGCGCCCATGTGGTCGAGGTCGTAAGCTGGATCGTCCGGAAAATGAGCTCGGTAGGCTTTCCCATCCAGCATTGCCTTGCTCCGTGGCCGCGTTTTGCAGCGTCCGTTCTTCATCGCTTGGCCGCGGTTAAGGACCGGTTAAAAGTTACCCCCGCTGCGTGAGGCCTGTTGTGTGTGGCCGTGGCGCCAGAGCGACTGCCGGGTGGGCGCTGACTGGACGAGCGTCAGGCGCGGTAGCGAGCAAAATCGGCGCTGCCGTCGCGCGCGACACGCGCCGGCAGGTCGGTCTCCCACGCCAGGTAATCGCGCATGGCCTTGGTGGTGTCGGATGGCCGCTCGTAGGGCTTGAGCCAGGTGTCGACCGCGTCGTCCGCCATCCTGGGATCGTCGGCCGTGAGCGCATGACCGGCCGCCAGCCATGCCGCATTGCCGCCCGCGAGCGCGCGCACGGGGCGATCGACGAGCGCCGCTGCCTCGGGCGCCGCCAGGCCGGCGAGAGCCCCGTCCTCCGACGTCAGCACCAAGGTACCGCGCAGCGGTATCTGGGCGAGGGCGGGTGCAAGCCGCGACCGGATGGCAAACCAGGCGCCCGGAATGTGCGCCTTGAGGTAATCGCGGCTGAGCGAGAGATCGACCACGGCCACTTCATTGCGGGCGATGAGACCGGCGAGCGTGGCGCAATCGATCCGCAGCGCAGGGGGCGGAGCTGAGCCGAGGATCGGCTCCGCCGTCCGTCCGGTTTCGTGTCCCGCCTCGACCAGCACGAACACGTCTCGCCAGCCCATCTGGCGCAGCCATGACGCGGTCATGACCGCGCGCACCTCGGCGTCGTCGACGAGGACGATGCGCGACCCGAGCGTGCCGACATACTGATCCGTGGCCTGGACCAGTTGACCGCCCGGCGCGGAGACCGCGCCGGCGACATGGCCGGCGTCGTATTCCGGCGGGTCGCGCACGTCGAACAGGTAGAGCGTGCGCCGGCCGTCCGCGCGCCAACGCTCGAGCGTCGCCCGATCGATCCGGGTGACGCCGAAGCGGCGCGCCACCTGTTCGGCAGCGGATTCTGGCCCAGGCCAGCGCGTCTCGTGACACGTCGGGCGCGCGCCGCGCCATGCCGCTGTCGCAGGTGAGGCCGGCGAGGTTCCAGCCCATCGTGCCGTTGCGCAGCGCCACCACCTTGTTGGGGACGCCTGCATTGATCAGCGACTGCGCGCCGATGATGCTGCGCGTGCGTCCGGCGCAGTTGACGACGACCATCGTCTGCGGCGAGGGCGCGAGGTCGCGCACGCGCAGCACCAGTTCGGCGCCCGGCACGTTGATCGCGGTCGGGATCGAGACCCGCTGGTATTCGTCGAACGGCCGGCTGTCGAGCACCACCATGTCGGTGCCGTCGCGGATCAGCCGGGCGAGCTCGTCGGCCGAGATGCTGGGCGTCGAGCTCGCGTGCTCGACGAATTCGCCGAATGCCTTGCTCGGAACGTTGACGCCGGAGAACAGCTCGTATCCGACCGCGCGCCAAGCGGCAACGCCGCCGTCGAGGTGGTGGAGCCCGGTGTAGCCGGCGCGTACCAGGATCTCGAAGGCGCGCTCGGCCAGCCCATCGCCATCGTCGCACAGCACGATGCGGGTGTCCCTGCGCGGCACCAGGCGAGCGAATTTCAGCTCCAGGCGGCTCAGCGGCACCGAGCGGGCGAACAGCAGATGGCTCTGCGAAAAGATCAATTCCTCGCGCAGGTCGATGATCGCAAGCTCCTCGCCGTCGGCAAGCATGGCTTTGAGCGCAGGTGCCTGCAATGCGCGCGGCGCCGACATCGTTGAAATCGCCTTCGAGCGCGCGACGTTACGTCGCCTGCTGCGGCGTCATCTGATGCACCTTTCCGGTGGCGAGATCGAACCGCACGCGCTTGATGTTGTCGAGGTTCGTGCCGGTCACGCGGACGAAGCGGGCGTTATCGGGATAGTCGATCGAATGGATCGTGCCGTCCTGATAGATGCCCGCGTGCCCCGGCAGCAGGCGATACTTCTTGACCGGCTTGAGCTTCGCCTGTCCGGCATCGGCGTCACCGCCCTCGCGCTCCCATTCGATCATGTCGGTGTAGTGCGTTGCCTGACCGTAGATCGCCCAGGAGGCGCCGTGGTCGTGCGGCGGCGATACCCGCGCCTTGTCATTGATGTGGGCAAGGATCTGGAATCCGAGCGCGGGATCCTCGTACAGCACCTTCAAGCCGCGCGGGACCTGCTCGCCGCAGTAGGTCTCGACGAAGTCCCGGTTCGCAAGCAGCCGCTCGAGGCTGGCGCGCACCTCCTCCCGCCCGTCGGGGCCGGGATCGCGAATGAGAATGGCGCGGCAATCCGCGATGAACTGATCGAGGTCGTACGGCATCGCTGCCTCCTGCACGGACGCGGTTGAGCTTAGCTTCGCGCATCACGCCCGCGAGCGCCAGCGCTATGAGGCGGGGCGCGACGCCCCGGCGGCCGACGAAATGCCGGGCGCCGGCGCCAGATCGGCGATCGCCTTGTCTAGAGCCTGCCCGTTTTCGTCGGCGAGCGCGGCCTTGATCAAGCCTTCGAGCAGGACTGCGCCGTTGCCTCGTCCGCGCAGGCGGGGGAGCAAGGCAACCAGCGTGTCGAATTTGGCTTGGCCGCGCGCGTGGGTATCGCCGTAGCCCTTGACCATGCTTCGCATGTGCGCGACCTGCACGGCGAGCGCATAGTCCGCCCGCGCCGTCTCCGCCACCAGGTCAAGCCACTGGGTCAGCGCCGCCTGCTCGGTGGCGAAGCGCAGCGAGCGGCGGCGGATCGGCTTGAGTCCGGCGAGCACGTACAGGAGCAGGAAGCCGCCGAGCGAGGTCGTCTTGACCACCCGGCCCTTGCGCGTCATGCGATCCAGCAGGCCGCGGACGGAGCGGCTGCGCATGAGCCAGCGCCCGACACCGGCGGGGAGGGTGTCCGCGATCTCCTGGGTGCGGGGGTGAAAGAATTCGGCGATCTCGAGAATCTGCCCATCGGCGACGACCGCTTCCTCGCGGACGCGCGCGAAACGGCTCGAGCGGATCTTGAGGTCCGCCACGCGGATCGTGTCCTCGTAGGCCATCCCGAGCGCGAGCTGGCGTGCGGTTTCCGCCAGCAACGCGCCGGAGCCGTCGCCGTGCTGCCGCTCGATCTCGCGGAACCGGCTCAGCCGTGCCAGAAACTCGCGGGCGTAACCGGCGTCCTGGTAGTCGTTGACCCGTTCGATGCCGGCCAGCACGAGCGTTCGCGACTCGCCGGAGAAGTCCCGTGCGGCCTGGTCCAGGAGATCGCGGATCGCGCGCGGCGCTTCGGCCCGGTTTTCGCCGGCCGTCGCCGGCAGGGGGAGCGCAGCCTCGCCCGTGCTGGCGGCCTCGAAGCCCGCGCCGAATGCGGCCAGGCTGCTGTTGACCCCGACCTGGCCCCGACGGATCGCCGCCTCGAAAGCCGGGCGGGAGAAGGGGAGTGCGCCGGAGCCGGCGAGCGCGCCGAACAGCACCGCGCTCAGCGCGCTGCCGGTGGCGTCCGCGAGCGCCTGCATGTCGAACGCCACCAGTTGGCGCGCGGCGTCGCGACAGGCGGTGAGCAGCGCCGCCGCGTCCGCCCGGCCGTCGGCGAGCGCGATCTTCTCGGTCATGGCGAAGACGCGGTGGGTGGAGGCAATGAGCAGCGTCTTCTCCGGCGTGACGAAGCCGCGCTCGACGGCGCGCGCCGCTTCCATCAGCTCCGACGCCAGCACCACGTCAACGTCGCCCGGCACCGGCATCAGGGCGAGCACCGGTTCGCGCCCGGCTGCCTGCGCCGCAGCCTTGGGAAACAGCTCCACGTAATAGACGGTCGCGCCGGTGCGCTGCGCGACGCCCGGCACCGAGGTTGCCTGCGCCAGATAGCCGCCGTGCTGCGCGAGATCGACGATCCAGTCCGCGAGCACGCCGCCGCCCTCGCCGCCGAGCGCAACCACGGCGATGGTTATCGGTCGCACCTTGGCGACGTTCTTGTCCGCTTGCGCGTCCATCCTCGTCCGTCAGGCGGCGGCCAGGCGTCGGTCGATGCGCCGCTGCAGCCAGCCGATCACTGCGGCGCGCACTGTGTCCTTGAGCCGGTCCCAGGGGGTCGGATTGGCGATGATCGAGGCCCGGTAGAACGACGGGCACAGCACGGCGGCGTGCGCGACCTCGCCGCATAGTCCGCAGCCGACGCAGGTGTTGATGACCTTGGTCACCGGCTCGCGCCGCAGCGGATCGGGATTGGGCGCCAGCGTCAGCGAGGGGCAGCCCGACAGCCGGATGCAGGAATGGTCCCCGGTGCAGGTGTCGGGATCGACCCCGAAGCGCTCGCGCACCACGCGTCCCCCCGCTTCCATGCGCTTGCGCACCAGCGGCCGCTCGCGACGCTGCTTGTTGAGCATGCATTCGGACTGGGCGATGATGACTTTGGGACCCTTGACCGCCGTGGTGAGCGCTTCCCTGAGCGTGTCGCGCATCTTTGCGACGTCGTAGGTGCGCGTCAGCGTGCGCACCCAGTTGACGCCAACGCCGCGCACCGCCTTCTCGATCGGGTTCCTGGTTGACCGCATGCTGTTGGCGGCGGCGGAGGAGGGCACGTCCTGTCCGCCGGTCGCGGCGGCGTAGCCGTTGTCCACCACGATCAGGACGTTGTCGCTCTTGTTGAAGACGGCATTGCCGACGCTCGACGCAAGCCCGTTGTGCCAGAAGCCGCCGTCGCCGATGAGCGCGATGGCGCGCTTGCCCGCCGCTACGTTGAGCGCGCTGGCGCCCGCCCCGCCCAACCCGTACCCCATGGTGGAATTGCCGATGTTGAACGGCGGCAGGATCGAAAACAGGTGGCAGCCGATATCGCAGCTGACATGGTGCGGCCCGAGCTCGCGCTCGACGAGCTTCATGGCGGCGAAGATCGGCCGTTCCGGACAGCCGGTGCAGAACGACGGCGGGCGGCCGTGCACCTTTCCGGCGACCGCCTGCTGCGCCTTTGCCAGGCGGCGCGACGGCAGCGACGCCGCCGCCGGGGCGCGCCCATCGGTGAGCAGGTCGAGGCGGTAGGCCGCGACGAATTTGCGCACGCCCTCCTTCATGACCCCGCCGGTATATTCACCCGCCATCGGCAGCATGCCCTTGCCCTCGATGCGGGTCTGGACGTCGGCGCGGCGCAGGAAGGTGTTGGCCGCCTGCTCGATGAATTCAGGCTGGCCTTCCTCGACGATCAGAATGGCCTTCTTGCCGGCGCAGAAGCGGACGAACTCGGCGTCGATCAGCGGATAGGTGACGTTGAGGACGTAGAGCGGGATGCGGCTGCGGCCGAACACGTCGGCCAGTCCGAGTACCTCGAGCGCGCGCAACGCGGTGTTGTACATGCCGCCCTGCATGACGATACCGATGTCGTCGGCGTCGCCCTCGAAGAACTCGTTGAGACCATGCTGCTCGATGAAACGCACGGCGGCTGGCCAGCGCTTCTCGACTTTTTCCTTTTCGTGCAGGTAGCTCGCCGGCGGCAGCACGACGCGGCTGGCATCGCGCACGGGGTGCTCGAGGGCGTCCCTGAGCGTGAAGGCCGGCCGCGCATTGTCGCGGGCGGTGAAGCTGCCGTAGACGTGACAGGCGCGGATGCGCAGCTCCAGCATCACCGGCGTGTTCGAAGCCTCCGAGAGCTCGAAGCCCTTCTCGACCGCGCGTACGATCGACGGCAGGTTCGGACGCGGATCGAGCAGCCAGATCTGCGATTTCATCGCGAAGGCGTGGCTGCGCTCCTGCATGATCGAGGAGCCTTCGCCATAGTCCTCGCCCACGATGACGAGCGCGCCTCCGGTCACGCCGCTGGAGGCGAGATTGGCAAGCGCGTCGGAGGCGACGTTGGTGCCGACCGTCGACTTGAAGGTCGCGGCGCCGCGCAACGGATAATTGATCGAGGCCGCGAGCGCGGCGGCGGCCGCCGCCTCGTTCGCGCTCGCCTCGAAGCGGATGCCGAGCTCGCGCAGCACGTCGTCGGCATCGGCGAGCACGTCGACCAGGTGCGAGATCGGCGCCCCCTGATAGCCGGAGACATAGGATACGCCGGACTGCAGCAGCGCCTTGGTAACGGCAAGAATGCCCTCGCCGCGGAATTCCTGGCCCGTGCCGAGCCTGAGCTTCGCCACCTCGCTTTTGAACGACCGTTCTGCCATCAGGCTCCCTCTGGGGCGGCGTCGAGCCGCAATTGACTCAAGTCCTCACCGGCCGCAATGATATTCCAAAGAACACACCGCCGACAGGCTCTCTGCCTGTCCATTCCGGAGGAATAATGATGCGTTTGCTCGTCGCCGGCCTGGCCGTCATGCTCGCGGCATCGACGGCCGAGGCCCAGGAAGTCACCCTGCGCGCGGTCTCGTCGTTTGCCGAGGGCACCGAATTCTCGAAGAATTTCGAGCGTTTCATCGAGAAGGTGAACACCGACGGCAAGGGCCTGATCAAGATCAACTACATCGGCGGCCCGCGCGCGGTGCCGCCGTTCGAGGTCGGCAATGCCGTGCGCACGCGGGTTGTCGACATCGCCAACGTCACCGGCGCCTTCTACACCAACCTCATGCCCGAGGCCGACGGCTTCAAGCTCAACGGCAAGCCGATGAGCGAGCAGCGCAAGAACGGCACCTGGGACTACATCAACCAGCTGCACAACCAGAAGCTCAACTCGATCTATCTGGCGCGCCAGTTCCACAACGTTCCCTTCCACATCTATCTCAACAAGAAGATCGACAAGATCGACTTTTCCGGTCTCAAGATCCGGGTCACGCCGGTCTACCGCGACGTGGTCGAGGCGCTCGGCGGCACCCCCATCACCACCGCGCCGGGCGAGGTCTATACCGCGCTCGAGCGCGGCGTGGCCGACGGCTACGGCTGGCCGGTGACCGGCATCTTCGATCTCGGCTGGGAGAAGGTCACCAAGTTCCGCATGGAGCCGCCGTTCTACAGCGTCGAGGTCAACGTGCTCGTCAACCAGGACGCCTGGAAGGGCCTCAACGACGCCCAGCGCAAGGTGCTCAACGACGCGGCGTTGTGGCTCGAAGGGCTCGACAGCGAAAAGGACGCCGTCATCAAGGCCGAGCGCGAGCGCCAGGCCGCCGCCGGCATCCAGGCGCTCGACTTCGGCCCGGCCGCGTCGAAGGCCTTCCTCGACCGCGCCTATGACGTGGCTTGGCAGTCCGTCATCAAGCGCGCCCCGGAGACCGGACCGAAGCTGCGGCAGCTCGCCGGGAATTGAGTGCGCCAGCTGCCGCGCAAAGACTGTCATCATCCGCGCAAGCGGATGATCCAGTATTCCGGCGCGCGTGACGTATAGCGCGATGGTGCATCACCATGAGAGCTCGGAGTACTGGATGCGCCCGCATGTGCGGGCATGACGGCTCGTTGAGGCGGCGATGACGACGGGGGCATCGGCATGAGCCGCCTCTCCCGAGCCTTCGGCCGCCTGTTCGACGCGCTCGCGACCGTTGCCGCGCTGATCCTGCTGGGCGTGGTCATCATCGTCACGGCCGACATCGTGCTTCGCAATACCACGCGTGGCGGCTTCGCCTGGGCGAACGAGATTTCGGAATATTCGCTCTATCTGATGACCCTGCTCACGGCGCCCTGGCTGCTCCGTCGCGGCCAGCATGTGCGGCTCGATATCATCCTGACGCTCGTTCCGGCGCGCATCGCCTGGTTGATGGAGGCGGCCGGCGACGTGCTCGGCTTTGCCGTATGCATCGTGCTCGTGCGCTACGGCTTCGCCATGACCTACGACAGCTGGCGGCTCGGCGCGATCACGATCAAGAACCTGGTTTTTCCGGAATGGTGGCTGTTGGCGCCGCTGCCGGCAACGTTTGCGCTGCTCGCCGTGGAATTCCTGTTCCGCTTCGACCGGTTGCTCAAAGGCGAGCGGGCGCGCCGCATCGAGGCGACGTCGGTGAGCTGAATGAACTGGATCGAAGGAAGCGTCCTGCTGTTCGGCGGTCTGGTCGTGGTGATGGGGCTCGGCCTGCCGGTCGCCTTCGCGTTCCTCGTGCTCAACGTGATCGGCGCTATCTTCTTTCTTGGCGGCGAGCCGGGTCTTGCCCAGCTCGCGCGCAACGCCGTGCAATCGATCACCAGTTTTTCCCTCACTCCGATCCCGTTCTTCGTGTTGATGGGCGAAGTGCTGTTTCATACCGGCGTGGCGCTCAAGGCGATCGATGCGTTTGCGCTGCTCATCCGCCGCGTTCCGGGCCGGCTCTCGGTCATCGCCATCGTCGCGGGCACGGTGTTCTCCGCCATATCGGGCTCGACCATCGCCACCACTGCCCTGCTTGGCAGCCTGATGCTGCCGACCATGCTTGCGCGCGGGTACGACCCGCGCATGGCCATGGGGCCGATCATGGGGATCGGCGGCGTCGACATGCTGATCCCGCCGTCGGCGCTCACCGTCCTGCTCGGCAGCCTTGCCGGCATTTCGATCGCCGGCCTGCTCATCGGGGGCATCGTACCGGGCCTGATTCTGAGCATCATGTATGTTGGCTATATCATCGCCCGCGTCGCGATCACGCCCGAGCTGGCGCCTGACGAGCAGGTCGAGGAGGGGCCTCGCGGCGCGGCACGGTGGGTCCCGTTCCTGACCCACGTCGTGCCGCTCGTCCTCATCTTCGGCCTGGTGATCGGCGCGATGACCGGCGGCTGGGCGACGCCCACGGAAGCCGCCGCCATCGGCGCGGCCGGCACGATCGTGGCCGCCGCGCTCTATCGCAGCCTCACCGTCGCGAATCTGATGAAGGCGCTGACCGGCACGGTGGCGGTGTCCGGCATAATCCTCTTCATCATCGTGGGCGCCACCACGTTCTCACAGGTGCTGAGCTTCTCCGGCGTGGTCAACGGTCTGGTCGGGCTGGTCACCGGACTGGGGCTTTCGGTCAACGCCCTCGTGATCGCGATGCTGCTGATCCTTCTGTTCCTTGGCTGCTTCGTCGATCAGGTCAGCATGATGCTGATCACGCTGCCGTTCTTTATGCCGCTGCTGCAGCGGTACGACGTCGACCCGATCTGGTTCGGCGTGCTGTTTTTGATTTGCATGCAGCTTGGTTTGCTCACGCCGCCCTTCGGCCTTTTGCTCTTCACGATGAAAGGGGTCGCGCCGCCCTCGATCACGATGCACCAGGTCTACGCAGCGGCCATGCCCTACATCATGATGAGCTTGTTGATCCTCGTCCTGATCTTCGTATTTCCGGTGATCGCGACCTGGCTTCCTGCCGTACTGAGCCGGTGACGTCACCCCTGCGCCGAATAGCCTCCGTCGACCGGGAGCGCGGCTCCGGTGACGAAATCGGAAGCGGAGCTCGCCAGAAAAATCGCCATGCCCGCGAGATCCGAGGGATTGCCCCAGCGTCCGGCCGGCGTGCGCGCGACGACCCGTTCATTGAGGCCCGGAACCTGTTCCCGGGCCGTTTCCGTGAATGGCGTGTCGATCCAGCCGGGCAATATGGCATTGACCTGGATGTTGTCCTTGGCCCAGGCGCAGGCGAGCGCCCGGGTCATCTGCACGATGCCGCCCTTGCTCGCCGCATAGGCGACCGCGAAGGATGTGCCGAAGATCGAAAGCATCGACCCGATGTTGATGATCTTGCCGCCGCCGCCCCTTTTCATGTGCGGGTAGGCGGCGTGAGCGCACACGAAGGCGCCCGTCAGGTTGGTCTCGATCACCTCGTTCCATTCCGCAAGGGTATAGCTTTCGGGCTGCTTGCGGATGGCGATGCCGGCATTGTTGACCAGGATGTCGACGCGGCCGAACCGTTCCGCGGCGCGCTCGATCATGGAGCGACTTGACTGTTCGTCGCAGACATCGGCCTCGATCGCCGCCGCCTTCACGCCCAATGCCTCGATCGCCTTGCGGGCGGCGCTGTTCTGCGCGCTGCGCCGGCCGGCGATGACGATCGCCGCACCCGCTTGCGCCAATCCGGTCGCGATCCCGAGCCCGATTCCGGCATTGCCGCCGGTGACGATCGCGACGCGTCCATTCAGGTCGAAGAGTTTCATCGACGTCATGTGGCTCCTGCCCAGCTCAGTGCCGCCATTCCGGGGCCGGCACGCGTGTCCATGGACGCTCGAGCTTGAGATCATCCGCAATGGCGTTCGCCGCGATGTAGCCCGGCGCCCCGTTGATGCCGCCGCCGTTGCCAGTCGATGAGCCGCACAGATAGAGTCCCTCGACAGGCGTGCGCGTTCCCGACAGCAGCGGATGCGGACGATTGATGCCGAGCTGGGATGGGATATAGGCGCCCATGCGCACCGCGCCGCGCACCATGTTGGCGTTGAGGCGCTCGATGTCGAGCGGCGTGAACAGGTACCTGGCGCGCACGTTCCCGTCGTCGAGATTGCCGGCATATTCGCGCCACACGCCGAGCACGCGCTCGGTGAAGTCGGCCTTTTCACGATCCCAGTTGCGGGCGTCGCCGGCGACGGCGTACGGCGCGAACGGCCACCAGAACGCGGAATGACCGTCGGCCGGCGCATAGGTCGGATCGACGGCGCTGTTGCACGCGCCGTTGCCCATGAGGACGCGCGGAAATTTCTCGTCGGCGCATTCCTCGAAGCAACTGCGAACCTGGTCGATGTCGTCCATCCCGAAGAAGATGTTGAACGCGCGGTCGATGTCGGGGTCGAACTTGGCCGAGCGATAGGTCGGCCGGTTGCGCAGCGCGAGGTGCAGCGTGACCAGGCTGTGGTTGCCCCAGTGCCAGGCATTGAGCTTTTTTCGGACCTCCTCCGGGAACAGGTCCTCCCCCGCCATTCGCATGGTGGCCGGCGCGTCGATCGCGCTGGCGATGAATTGGCTGCCCTCGACCGTGCCGCCGTCCGCGAGGCGCACGCCGGCGGCGCGACCGTTGCGCACCACGATCTCCCGCACGTCGGCGTTGGGGATGACCGAGCCGCCGCAGGCCCTGATCACGCGCGTCAGAGCGTCCGTGAAGCTCGCGGCGCCGCCGACCGGCAGCGTGAACTCGGTCACGTTGGCGAAAATGAGCGGAAACACGATGCCCGCGCCCGGCACGCTCTCGGTCGTGATGACGTGCATGTAGGACGTGAAGAGCGTGCGGATGCGGTCGTCGTCGAAGTGCTTGCGCACGACGCTGAACAGATCGTGCTGCGCGTGCGAGAGGAACTCGCGGGCGTGCGTTCCCGACAGGCGATCCTTGAGCTGGTCGATCGGGAGCGGAGCGTTGAAGGCGAGCGAGGTGAACAGCGGCCGCATCTCGCCGGCATAGAGACGATGAAGAGCGCGGAACGTCTCGGCGTCCCGGCGCGAGAAGCGGGCGAGCGACGCGCAGGTCCGCTCGAGATCCTTGTGCAGGACGATGCAGGTGCCGTCGCGGAACGCGGCTCCCTGCTGGATCAGCGGCTCGATGTAGGAGAAGCCGAAGCGGTAGAGCTCGAGGTCGGCGATCAGCGGCGAATGGCGCAGCCCCATGAAGAAATTGGAGTGCAGGTTGAAGCGATATCCCGGCAGAGCGGGCTCGTCGGTGGTGCAGCCGCCGCCGACGCGCGCGTTGCGCTCGACGACGGCCATCCTGAGGCCGGCGCGCGCGAGATAGGCCGCAAGGGTGAGCCCGTTGTGGCCGGCTCCGATGACGATGCCGTCGTAACTGTCCATTCGCTCCTCCCGCCATCGACGCGCAGCGCTAATGCACCAGGCCGCGCTCGACCATCGCGTGGATACCCTTGTTGCCGTCGACGAGCTGCGTCACGCGCAGGTCGCAGGCGAGGCTGCAGAAGACATAAGCCTCTTCCGAGCTCCAGCCCTTCATCTCCACCAGCCAGCGAATCATCTCGCGCAGCGCCTGCTTGGCGGCGTCGTCGAGGTCGGGGTCGAGCCCCATGGTGATGTAGTGCGTGGCGGTGGTGGCGCGCGGCATGTCGAGCTTCTTGTTCTTGTGCAGCACGAGCTCGAACGTGCCGGTCAGGCAGGTCTCGAGCGCGGTCAGGCAGACCTCGCCGTCGCCCTGCACGGCGTGGCCGTCGCCGGCCGAGAAGTTCGCGCCCGGCACGAACACCGGCAGATAGAGCGAGGTGCCGACGAGAAATTCCTTGTTGTCCATGTTGCCCCCGAACTCGCGCGGCTCGACCGACGAGCAGGGTCCGTATGCCGGCGGCGGCGCCACGGCAAGAATTCCGAAGAACGGACGCAGCGGAATCGTCGGCCCCCACGGGAGCTTCGCGGTCATCGCCGCGCGATCGATGGGGATGATGCGGCAGCGAAACGCCGGATAGTCCTCCGGCAAGGTGCCGCGCAGCGGGCGGATCAGGTTCCAGCCCCAGTCGACGGTGAGCGCCATCGCCTTGATGCGCACCTCAAGCGTGTCGCCCGGCTCGGCTCCGCGCACCGCGACCGGCCCGGTCAGGATGTGGGGCCCCGGCGTGGGCTTGAGGGTCGCGCAGATCTCGCGATGGTGCGGAAGCATAATCGAGGTGTCGCCGACATCGGCCAGGCCGCCGGACACGGTTTCGATCGTGATCGTGTCGCCGGAATCGACGGTGAGGCGCGGGGGAATCTTGGCGTCGAGATAGCCCCAGTGCACGGTGGCCGGATTGGGGACGAGCGTGTGATGCATGGGCATGTCGCGGTCTCCTGCATGCGCAGCGGGGCGGCCTGCGTGGCCCCGTCTGTAGACATTCGGTCGGCGCGCCGGGTGTGCGCGCCTACACCGGCTTTGCTCCCGATACGCCGAGATGCTGCTCAAGAACCTGTATCTCGTTCGCCAGCGCCGCCGGCGCCCCTTGGAACACGAAGCGTCCGGACGAGAGCACATAGACCTGGTCGGCCACCGACATGGCCAGCTCCAGGTTCTGCTCGACCAGCAGGATCGCGTGGCCGCGCTCGCGCAGGCGCCGCATGATGTCCCGCACCTGAAGCACCAGGCGCGGAGAGAGTCCCTCCGACGGCTCGTCCATCAGGATCAGCTCCGGATTGGCCATCAGCGCCCGGCCGATCGCGAGCATCTGCTGCTCGCCGCCGCTGAGCGCGCCGCCGGGATGGTCGATGCGCTCGGCAAGCTGCGGGAATTCCTTGAGCACCGCGTCGAAATCCCAGCGCTGCCCAGCCGCATCCTTGACCGGCGGACGCCGCGAGCGGGCCAGCATGCTGGTCGGCAGCAACAGGTTCTCGCGCACGCTCAGCGAGCCGAAGATGCGGCGGCCCTGCGGCACGATCGCGATGCCGTCCTGGGCGATCGCGTAGGGCGGCTTGCCGCGCAGCGAGCGGCCGCGATAGACGATCTCGCCCGTGCGCGGCGGCGTCAGTCCCGCGACCGACCGGATCAGCGTCGTCTTTCCCATGCCGTTGCGGCCGAGAATGGCGGCGATCCGCCCCTTGCCCAGCGCCAGGCTGACGCCCTGCAGGACGTAGCTGTCCCCGTAATAGGTGTGAATCTCCGACACCGTGAGCAGGGGATCAGACATGGCCGAAATACACGTCGCGGACTTCGGTATTGCCCTGCACGACCGCGGGCGTGCCTTCGGCGATCACGCGCCCGCGATGCATCACCGTCACCTGGTCGGCGAGACCGAGCGCGACGTCCATGTCGTGCTCGATCAGCACGACGGTAATGTTGCGCGGCAGCGCACGCACCATGTTGAAGATGCGCGTGCGCTCGCTGGGAGAGAGCCCGGCGCAAGGCTCGTCGAGAAACAGCACGCGGGGGCTGGTGTTGAGCGCGAGCGCGAGCTCGAGCTGACGGCGTTCGCCGTAGGAGAGCAGCTTGACCGGCTGGTCGGCGCGGCTCTCCAGGCCGACCGCGTCGAGGCCGGCGAGCGCGTGCTCGCGCACGGCGGGAAAGGCCGCGAGCGGGCGATGGAATATCCACTTGCGCCGATCCCTGCCGATGATCGACAGCGCCAGATTCTCCGCCAGCGAGAGCTCCGTGAACACATTGGTGATCTGGAACGTGCGCCCCATGCCGAGCTCGGTCCGCCGGTATTCCGGCAGTTGCGTCACGTCGTGCCCGAACAGCCGCACATGCCCGGAGGATGCGCGCTGCGTGCCGGTGACGCAGTGGAACAGCGTGGTCTTGCCGGCGCCGTTGGGTCCGATCAGCGCGCGCCGCTCGCCCGGCGCGACCCGCAGCGTGACGCCGTCGACCGCCCGCAGCCCTCCGAATACCTTCGCGAGATTCTCGACCTCGATCGCGGCACTCATTGCGGCTTTTCCTTTGGCGCCTTTTCCTTCGCCGTCGCGTCGCGCGCGCGCAGGCGGTTGACGAATCCCACGATGCCGGCGGGCGCCCACAGCACCGTTGCGATGAAGGCGAGGCCCATGATCGCGGCGTGAAATTCGAAGAAGCTGCTCACCCAGTTGCGCAGGCCGAGCACGATGCCGGAGCCGAGAAACGGACCGATGATCGTGCCGGAGCCGCCGACGATCGCCATCAGCGAAACCTCGACCGAAATCTGGAACGAGGCGGCGACCGGGTTGATGAAGCGGTTGTAGTAGACATAGAGCACGCCTGCGAGGCTCGCCATCGCGCCCGAGATCACGAACGCCGCATAGAGGTGCAGGGTGGTGCGATAGCCGAGGCTGCGCATGCGGCTTTCGCTAGCCTTGATGCCGCGCAGCGACAGCCCGAAGGGCGAGGCGATAAGGATGCGGTAGCCGAGTGCGCACAGGATGACGACGGCGAGCACGAGATAGTAGTAGGCCGTCTGCGAGCTGACGGTGATACCGGCGACGGACGGTGGCGGCACGTTGGTGATGCCGTTGTCGCCGCCGGTGAAGGAAGCCCAGCGATAGACGGCGCCCCAGAGCACGTAGCCGAGCGCGATCGTGATCAGGATGAAATAGACGCCGCGTGTGCGCACCGACACGCCGTAGATCACGGCCAGCAGCGTTCCGGCGACGATGCCGGCCGGCGCGGCGATCAGGGTGGGCTGCCCGTAGCGCACCTGCAGGATGGCGGTGGTATAGGCGGCGACCGCGAAGAACGCTGCGTGGCAGAGCGAGTACAGGCCGGCGTGGCCGAGCAGGAGATCGACCGAGAGCGCGAGCAGGCCGTAGATATAGATCTGGGTGATGAGCGTCATCCAGAACTGGCCAACAAGCAGTGGCGCCAGCAGCGCTGCGGCAAGGGCGAGAAGCCAAAGGATCGCGCGGTACGGGCGCACGCTCAGTGTTCCCTGCCGAAGAGGCCTTGCGGCCGCAGCAGCAGCAGGATCGCCATCGGTCCGAACAGGACGAAATAGGAGAACTCGGGCAGCAGCCAGCGGCCGTAGGCGTCGAGCAGGCCCACGATTAGTGCGCCGATCATGGCGCCCTCGAGACTGCCGAGACCGCCGAAAATGACCACCACCAGCGCGTAGACCAGGATCTCCCACTCCGCGCCCGGATAGAGCGTGAGGAAGGCGCCGCCCACCACGCCTGCTATTCCCGCAAGGAAGGACGCGAGCGCCGAGACGAGCACGAACAGACGGTCGATGTTGATGCCGACCGCGCTGACGATCTCGCGGTCGTCGACGCCGGCGCGCACCACCGCGCCGATCTGGGTCTTGCGGTACAGGAGCCACAGCGAAAGGCTGACGATCAGTCCGAACACGATCAGCAGGAGCCGGTAGGTCGGATAGATGATGCCGCCGGGCAATTCGATCGCTCCGCGCAGCTCGATCGGCGTCGGCACCTTGAGGTTGTCGCCGCCCCAGATCTTGAGCGCGATGTCGCCCATGACGAATGCGACGCCGACCGTGAGAAGAACCTGGGCCAGGTGGTTCTCGCCGGTCCGTCGAATGAGGTAGCGATCGATCAGGTAGCCGATCGGAATGATCGCCAGCCCGCCGCCGAGAATGCCGAGCGCGAAGCTCCCGGTGTAGCGGGTGATCGAAAGGCCGATGTAGCCGCCCAGCAGGTAATACGCGCCGTGCGCCATGTTCACGACGCGCATCAATCCGAAGCTCAGCGTGAAGCCACTGGCGAGCAGGAACAGCAGCGCGGCGAACGAAACGCCGTTGATCGCCTGGAGGACGCCACTGTCCATGAGAATGCCGGGGTCTCGATGGCGGCCGCGCGATCGTCCGCGCCATGCCGCCGGCGGCGCGCTGGGCGCCGCCGGGGACCTGCGAGTGGACCGTCAGCGGTTGTAGGGGCCGCGCTTGAGGAACTCCTCCGGCGTCCAGGTCCAGAACTGCGAGACGTTCTCGTAGGTCTTGAACGGGACGTTGGTCAGCACCTGGCCGACCACCGGATGATTGATCTTCTGGATTTTCGTGATGTACACGTTCTGGATCGGGTTGTCGTATTCGTCGAGCTTGAGGGTCCCGCGCGGAGCCTTGACGGTCGAGCCGCGCATCGCCGCGAGGAACGCGGTGCGGTCCTCCACATTGCCTTTGATCTGCTCGATCGCCGTCCGGGTCCACAGGCTCGCGGTATAGGCCAACTCCGAGAACCACGACGGCAGCCGCTTGTATTTCTTCGCGAATGCGTCGACGAACGCCTTGTTCTCCGGCGTATCGAGGCCGGCGGCGTAATGCAGCGAGTTGCCGATCATGCCGATGGCGCGGTCGTCCATCTGCGGCAGCGCGTCCTGGTGCATCCAGTAGGCGCCGTAGATCTTGAACTTCTTGTCCATGCCGAAGCCGAACCAGGCTTCGAACAATCGCACCCGGTCGGCGCCGACCACGACCGCGACGACGGCATCGGAGCCCGGCGCGATCGACGCGACGGTCGGGCCGTAGTCCTTCGTGCCGATCGGAGTCCAGATGATCTTCGCGACCTTGCCGCCGGCCTGCTTGTAGGTCTCCACCGCTCCCAGCGTCACTTCGTGTCCCCAGGTGTAATCCTGGCCGATAAAGGTGACGTTGCGGGCGCCGAGCTCCTTGTACAGGTAGTCGCCAAACGGATGACCGATCTGGCTCGCCGACACCGCGGTTCGCACCACCGTCGGCGTGCGGTCCCACTTCGTGACGTTGTCCGCACCCGCGGTATCCATGACCAGGGGAACGCCGGTTTCCTTGCTGACCTGCGCGACCGCGGGGCCCTCATGTCCGCACAGCGGACCGATCATGAGGTGCACTTTTTCCTGATGGACGAGGCGGCGCGCCTGCGTGATCGCCTGGTCGGGATTGCAGGTGGTGTCGGCGATCACATACTCGACCTTGCGGCCGCCCGCCTGGTTGTTCACCTGCTCCCAGAACAGCTTGAAGCCGTCGACCATGTCGACGCCCGGCGTCGCCAATGGGCCGGTGAGCGGCACCAGCAGCCCGATCTTGATCGACCCGGTTTGCGCGTACGCCGATGATGCTCCGAAGGCCGCGGCGATGAGGGATGCGCCGGCTGCGCATATCAAATTCCGACGCAGAGTTGCAGTGATCATGAATCCTCCCAAAGGCCATTTTTGGTCGTCTCCCGCATTCGCCATGGCCGTGTCGATGCAAGGTTGGATTGAAGCTAGCACGGGTTCAGGCTTTCATACAGCAAGTCCCGATGCCGAAACGCCGCGGGAGATATGAATGATGGTGGCGCTCGTTGCGGTCGCGAGCGCCTGCCGTACCGTGAGAGATGTCCGACCGTGTCAGAGGCCGGCATGAAGGCGACGGATTCCATGGAAACCGCTGAAGCGACGTCCGGCCTGCGGTTCGGCGGTGGCCGCGGCGCAATCCGCAGTGAGGATGCTCCGCTCGTCACCGGGGGCGGTAAATTCACCGATGACATCAGCCTGCCCGGACAGGCCTGTGCCGCGTTCGTGCGCGCCTCCGTTGCGCACGCGACGATCCGCAGGGTGGAAGTTGCATCAGCCGCTGCGATGCCGGGCGTTCTCGCCGTGATCACGGGCCGCGATCTCGCGGCCGAGAACATCGGTGGCATCCCCCCGGTCGCTTCTTTCAACGGCCGCGACGGCAAGCCGATGTACCAGGCCCACATGCCGGTGCTGGCGACGGATCGGGTCCGCTATGTCGGTGAAGCGATCGCGATCGTGGTCGCGGAGACGCCCGACCAGGCGCTGGACGCAGCGGAAAAGGTCGATGTCGAGCTCGATCAGCTTGCCGCTGCCTCCGACGTGGAGCGCTCGATGGCGGCGGGGGCGCCGGCGATCTGGCCGCAAGCGCCGGGCAACATCGCCCTCGACTGGGAGGACGGCGACCGCGCGGCGGTCGATGCGGCCTTCGGCCGGGCGGCACATATCGAGCGCGTGAAGCTCGCGGATACCCGACTCGCTCCGAGCGCGATGGAGCCGCGCGCCGCGATCGCGACCTTCGACGCGCAGACGCAGCGATACACGCTGATGGCTCCGACCCAGGGCGTTGCCGTCGTGCGCAAGCTGCTGGCGGAAGGCGTGTTCAAGCTGCCGGTGAGCCAGCTTCGCATCGTCACCTTCGACGTGGGCGGCGGCTTCGGCATGAAGGTGCAGACCTACTCCGAGTATGCGGCATTGATGTTTGCCGCGCGGCGGGTGGGACGGCCGGTGAAATGGTGCGCAACGCGACTGGAGAGCTTTCTCACCGATACCCACGGCCGCGACGGCGAGCTCGAGGCCGAGCTCGCGCTCGATGATCGCGGCAGGTTTCTCGGCCTGCGGGTTCGCACCTGCGTCGGGATCGGCGCATACACCTCGACGTTCGCCGCGATCTTCGCGACCATGAACACCAAGAACTGCCTGTCGAGCGTCTACGTCATTCCGTCGATCCATATCGGCGTGAAGATGGTGTTCACCAACGCGGCCCCGCTCGGGCCGTACCGTGGCGCCGGCCGGCCGGAGGCGATCTATCTGATCGAGCGGCTGATCGATCAGGCGGCACGCGCCATGAACATGGATCGCGCCTCGCTTCGCCGCCGCAACATGGTGGCGCGTTCGGCCATGCCCTACGCGGCGCCCAACGGCCCGGTCTATGACAGCGGTGACTTCCGCTCCATTCTCGACCGCGCGCTGGCGCTGGCGGACTGGGACGGCTTCAAGGCGCGGCGCAGGTCGTCGCACAAGGCCAGGATGCTGCGCGGCATCGGCATCGGCTGCTTTCTCGAGGTGGCCGGCGGCATCCTGGACGAGAGCGTCGATCTGCGGTTCGAGCCGGACGGCAAGGTGGCGCTGCGCACGGGCGCGCAGGCCATGGGACAGGGGCATCTGTCCACCTTCGTGCCGCTGGTGGCGAAGCGGCTCGGTATCGACGAAAGCAGGGTCAGGCTCGTGCAGGGCGACAGCGACGAGGTGCCCGCCGGCACGCCGAGCGTCGCCTCGCGCTCGATCATGATGGCGGGCAGCGCCACCGCACTCGCCTGCGACCACGCCGTCGAGAAAGGCCGGCGCGCCATGGCGCATTTGTTCGAGGTTGACGCCGGGCGACGTCGAGTTCGCCGACGGCACGTTCCGTGTTGCCGGGACCGATCGCGCCATTTCAATCCTCGAATTGGCGCGGCGCATGCGCGAGACGAACATGCCGGACGACCTATCGGGCGGTCTCGACAACGTCGCCAAGTTCGTCTCGCCGCAGATGAGCTTTCCGAACGGCTGCCACGTCTGCGAGGTGGAGATCGATCCGGACACCGGAGTCGTCGCCGTGGTCGGGTACACCGCGGTGGACGATGTGGGAAATGTCATCCACGAGACGATCGTGGAGGGACAGATCCACGGCGGCGTGGCCCAGGGGCTCGGCCAGGTATTGGGCGAGCGGGTGCTCTACGGGGATGACGGGCAGCTCCTGACCGCGTCTTTCATGGATTACTTCATGCCGCGGGCGACGGACGTCCCGGCGCTGGCGGTGCAGCATCATGTCGTTCCGTGTACGACGAATCCGCTCGGCGCGAAGGGTGCGGGCGAGTCCGGGGTCGCCGGCTCGCTGCCGTCGGCGGTCAACGCCGTGCTCGACGCCCTGGCGGGCCGTGGCATTTCCCGCCTGGACTTGCCGATGACGCCGGAGCGGGTCTGGTCGGCGCTGCAGCGGGACACACGCCCCGGCGCGTGATCTAGCGAGACGAAGTCGTGCGCTCGAAGTCGGACCCGGAGGGCTTGGTCTGCCGTCCGTCTAGGGTGCTTATTCGGGCAGCACCGCGGTCGCCTCGATCTCGAGCCGCGCCAGCGGTTCGACCAGGCGCGTGACCTCGACCACCGCCATGGCGGGAAAGTGGCGGCCCATGACCTCGCGGTAGGCGGCGCCGAGGGCGGGCAGATCGGCGAGATACTCGTCCATGTCGCGGACGTACCAGGTCAGCCGCACGATATGCTCGGGCGTGGCGCCTGCTTCCGCCAGCACCGCGGCGATGTTTTCGAGCGCGAGCTTCATCTGCGGCACGAAACCGTCGACGAAGCGGCCCGCGCTGTCCTGGCCGATCATGCCGCCGACGAACACCATCTCGCCGCGCGCGAGCATGCCGTTCGAGAAGCCCTTCGGCCGCGGCCAGCCCTCGGGCTGCAGCATGGTGTGCCCGGCACTGTCCTTCGGCAGCCTGCGGGTCGAGCGTTCGGTCACGGAGACCTCCTGGTGTGGTGTTGCGGTGTGTCCCGCGGCCGCGCCGCTGCCGGCTGCGCTGTCGCGTTACGACGCGAGCTTGCGCGAGGTATCGTCGGACGCCATGCGGCGCAGCTCGAAGCGCTGCAGCTTGCCGGTCTGGGTGCGCGGCAACGCGGCGACGTATTCGATCATGCGGGGATATTTGTAAGGCGCGATCGTAGCCTTGACGTGCTCCTGCAGGGTCTTGGTGGCAGCCGCGTCGCCGTTGTACCCCGGATGCAGCACCACATAGGCCTTGACGATCTGCCCGCGCTCCTCGTCGGGCGCTCCGACCACGCCGCACTCGGCGACCGCGGGATGCGCGAGCAGTGCCGCTTCCACCTCGGGCCCGGCGATGTTGTAGCCGGCCGAGACGATCATGTCGTCGGAGCGCGCCTGGTACCAGAAATAGCCGTCGTCATCCATGAGATAGGTGTCGCCGGTGATGTTCCAGCCGTCGCGCACATACTGGCGCTGGCGCGGATCGGCGAGATAGCGGCAGCCGGTCGGCCCGCGCACCGCGAGGCGGCCGATGGTGTTGGGCGCAACCTCCTGGCCGTCGGCGTCGACCACGCGCGCCTCGTAGCCGGGCACCGGTTTGCCGGTCGAACCTGGACGGACCTCGTTTTCCGGCGAGCCGATGAAGATGTGCAGCATCTCGGTTGCGCCGATGCCGTCGAGGATGGCGATGCCGGTCGCGGCCTTCCAGGCGTCGAAGGTCGCCTTCGGCAGCGCTTCGCCGGCCGAGACGCATTTGCGCAGCGAGGCGATGTCGTTGTCGGCAAGCTTTCCCAGCATCGCGCGATAGGCGGTCGGCGCGGTGAAGCAGACGGTGGCGCCGAACCTGCCGATGGCGGCGAGCAGGTCGTCGGGGCCCGCTTTCTCCAGCAGCACGGTGGCGGCGCCCACGCGCAGGGGAAACAGCACCAGGCCGCCGAGCCCGAAGGTGAAGGCGAGGGGAGGCGAGCCGATAAAGCGGTCGTCCGCGCTCGCGCGCAGCACGTGGCGGCCGTAGCTGTCGCAGGTCGCGAGCATGTCGCGGTGGAAGTGCATGGTTCCCTTCGGCTCCCCGGTCGTCCCCGAGGTGAAGCCGATCAGGCACACGTCGTCGCTCGCGCTGTCGCACGGCGCGAAGGTCTCGTAGCCCGGCTTGGCGATCAGCGCTTCGAGCGCATCGGGCGCGCCGCTGCCCCAATACACGACGCGCTCGAGATCGCCGGCCTGCGCGCGCGCCTTTTCCATCTCGTCGGCCAGCCGGTGATCGCAGAGCGCGAGACGGATCTTCGCCTTGGCGATGGGATAGGCGATCTCCTTGGCGCGCAGCAGCGGCATGGTCGCCACCACCACGCCGCCGGCCTTGATGACGGCGAGATAAGCCGCGACCATCATCGGGCTGTTGGGCCCGCGCAGGAGCACGCGGTGGCCGGGCACGACGCCGAAGTCGCGGGTCACCGCATTGGCGATACGGTTCACGCGCTCGGCCAGTTGCCCATAGCTGAGCGTTTCCGCCGGCGAGATCAGGCAGGGCCGCTCGCCGTGTCCGGCCGCGATCCAGCGGTCGAGCAGGTCGACCACGCAGTTCATCCGCTCGGGATAGTTGAGCTCCGGCAGCGTGAACAGAAAGTCTGGCCATTGCGCGCGCGGAGGCAGGTTGTCGCGGGCGAACGTGTCGACATGCGCCGACGGGGTCATGGCTGTCGCTCCTGGCCAAAATCCATCCACACGATCTCTCCGCCGTCATGCCCGCGAAAGCGGGCATCCAGTAACCCGTGGTGGGGCGATTCACAGCCGAACCGTGCCTCCACCCAAGTCCGGTGACTACTGGATCGTCTGCTTTCGCGGACGATGACGACCGAGGCGTCCCTTGTAGAGTGGCGAGTCAAACCAACGCCTCCGTCGTGCTACTCCGCCGCCAGTGCCGACCCTGCCGGCCGGTTCTTCAGCAGCTCGCGGGCGATCACGACCTTCTGCACCTCGGTCGCGCCTTCGTAGATTCGCAGCGCCCGGATTTCCCGGTAGAGCTCCTCGACCTTGACGCCCTTGGTGATGCCGAACCCGCCATGGAGCTGTACCGCGCGATCGATCACGCGCTGCGCGGCTTCGGTCGCGAACAGTTTCGCCATTGCCGCCTCACGGGTGACGCGGGCGGCGCCGCGGTCCTTGGTCCAGGCGGCGCGATACACCAGCAAGGCCGAGGCGTCGACCTCGCTCGCGCTGTCGGCGATCGCCGCCTGCGTCATCTGCAGCTCGGACAGCGGCGCGCCGAACAGCTTGCGGCTCGCGGCGCGCTCGATGGTCTCGTGCAGGGCGCGGCGGGCGAAACCGAGCGCGGCGGCGCCGACGGTGGAGCGGAACACGTCGAGCGTCGCCATCGCGACCTTGAAGCCTTCGCCGGGCTGGCCCAGGCGGTTGCCGAGCGGCACCCGCACGCCGTCGAACCGCAGGGTGGCGAGCGGGTGCGGGGCAATGACCTCGATGCGTTCGCTGACGCTCAGGCCGGGGGTGTCGGCGTCGACCACGAAGGCGGAGAGTCCTTTGGCGCCCGCGCCTTCGCCGCTGCGCGCGAACACCACGTAGTGGTCGGCAATGCCGCCGTTGGAAATCCAGGTCTTGCTGCCGTCGATGCGAACGTGAGACGGCCCGTCGGGCTTCGCCGTCGCCGCCAGCGCCGCGACGTCGGAGCCGGCCTCCGGTTCCGATAGCGCGAAGGCCGCAATGGCGCGCCCGTCCCGCACCGGCGGCAGGTAGTGCGCCTTGAGGTCGGCGGAGCCGAACAGCGAGATCGAGCCGGTGCCCAGTCCCTGCATGGCAAAGGCGAAGTCCGCGAGGCCGTCGCGGAACGCCAGTATCTCCCGCGCCAGGCAGAGCGTGCGCACGTCGAGCCGCGGATGGATGCCGCCGTACTCGGCCGGAACCACGGCCTTGAGGAAGCCGGCCTCGCCCATCGCCTTGACCCGCGCGCGGCAGGCGGCGTCGACATCGTCGTGCGGCAGCGCCGGCAGCGTGGCGTCGGCGAAGCGCGCAAGCGCGTCGGCAAAGCGGCGATGGCCGTCGTCGAAAAAAGGCCAGCTCAGCGTCTCGTTGAGACTCATGGGCCGCTCCTGGCGCTGCGCCTGGCTTTCTCTGGCAGCGGGAAATGACGGCGACCGGGTGCGATACCGAAGGTCATCTCAATTGCCCTCGAACACCGGCTTCTGCCTGGCGGCGAAGGCACGGAACGCACGCGCGAAATCTTCGGTCTCCATGCAGAATGCCTGCGCCACCGCCTCGGCCTCGACCGCGGCTTCGACCGACATCGCCCACTCCATCTCGAGCATGCGCTTGGTCATGGCGTTGGCGAACGTGGGTCCGGCGGCCAGCTCGGCCGCCAGTTGCTGCGCCTGTCCCAGCACGCTGTCGGGCGTGGCAAGCCGGTTGAAGAAGCCCCAGCGTTCCGCGTCTTCGCCGCCGAGCACCCGGCCAGTATAGAGGAGTTCCGCCGCGCGGCCCTGTCCGATGATGCGCGGCAGGATCGCGCAGGCGCCCATGTCGCAACCCGCGAGCCCCACGCGATTGAACAGAAATGCCACTTTGGAAGCCGGTGTCCCGATGCGCAGGTCGGAGGCCATGGCGATGATCGCACCCGCGCCCGCGCACACGCCGTCAATTGCGGCGATGATCGGCTGCGGGCAGGCGCGCATCGACTTGACGACGTCGCCGGTCATGCGGGTGAAGTCGAGAAGCTCCGCCGCGCCCATCTTGGTGAGCGGCTCGATGATCTCGAACACGTCGCCGCCGGAGCAGAAATTGCCGCCGGCGCCGGTGATGACGAAAGCCTTGACGGTCTTGTCCTTAGCGGCGGCGCGGAACAGGTCGACGATCTCGGCGTAGCTGTCGAAGGTGAGCGGGTTCTTCTTGTCGGGCCGGTCGAGGGTGATGGTGGCGACCTTGCCGTCGACCGCGAGGCGAACGTGGCGCGCCTTGTAGCCGGCGAGCGGCAAGGTCACCGGGTTGGCCGCGCTCATCGCGGCCCTCCATTGCCGATCGCCTTGTGTGCCGACGCCTTGGTCTTGGCCAGGAGGCGCAGCAGCGCTTCGATATCGTCGGCGGAAAGGCCGGCGAATATCTCCCCGATCCAGTCGCCGTTGGTGCGCGCCATGGCGCGGAAGAAGCGTCGCCCTTCCGCGGTCAGCCTCACGAGTTGCGCACGACGGTCCTTGGGCGACGGCCGGCGGCTGATCAGGCCCTGCTCGACCAGCCGCTCGACGAGACCGGTCACGTTGCCGTTCGATACCATCATGCGCTGGGAGAGCTCGCCGAGCGTCATCGCCTTGGGCGCGCGGTCGAGCTGCGCCATCAGGTCGAAGCGCGGCAGGGTGACCTCGAACGTGTCGCGCAGACGCCGGCGCACCTCGCTCTCGATCATCTCCTTGCAGGTGAACAGCCGCAGCCACAGACGCAGCTCGTCCTTGTGGTCGTGCGGGCGCTCAGCCACCTTGGTCTCGGCGTCGAGCGGCATGGTCTGCTCTTCCATCACAACTCCCCGCCCGCGACCGCGAGCGTCGTGCCGGTGACCGCAGCGGCTTCCGGCGAGCACAGGTAGAGCACGGCGGCGGCGACCTCTTCCGGCCTGATCAGGCGGCCGATCGGGGCACCCCTGGTATATTCGGCGAGCACGTCCGCGCGCGCGCGCCCGGTCTTGGCGGCGACGCGCTCGATGCTGTCGCGAATGAATTCGGTGTCGGCAAAACCGGGACAGACGGCATTGATCGTGACCCCGCGCGTCGCGGTCTCGAGTGCGAGCGCGCGGGTAAGCCCCACGAGCGCATGCTTGGCCGCGCAATACGCGCTGACATAGGCATAGCCCTTGAGGCCCGCGGTCGAGGCCACGTTGACGATACGGCCGAAGCCGCGCTCGATCATGCCCGGCAGGACCGCCTGGGTCGCATAGACCGCGCCCATGAGATGCACGTTCCACATCGTGCGGAAGACCGACGGATCCGCCTTGGCGAATGGCCCGCTTTCGACCGTGCCGGCATTGTTGACCAGGATCGAGATCGGACCGCGCGCCGCTTCGGCAGCAGTCATCTCGCGCTTGACCTCGACCACGTCGGTGACGTCGGCGACCCCGCAGCCGGCGGCGTCGCCGGCCGCGACCGTCTCCAGCAGCGAGGCTTCGGTGCGGCCGATCACGGTCACCTCGGCGCCGGCGGCGGCGAGCGCGGCGGCAACGGCGCGGCCGATGCCGCGCCCCCCGCCGGTCACGAAAGCATGCTTGCCGTCGAGCGCCATTGTCTGGTTCCTGCGCAGCCCGGACTCGCCGCGGCCGGCCGATATGTTTTAAGCTTAAAATTTCAAAGCTTCAAGCTTGTCGGCGAGATATTTTAAGCCTAAAGTATTCCGTCACTAGGTCCGGGCAGGGCGCGAACGCGAGCGTTGGAGGCTTGCATGAAGGTTCATGTGGTCGGCGGAGGCCCGGCCGGCCTCTATTTCGCGATCCTCATGAAGAAGGCCTGGCCGCAGCGGCGCATCACCGTGTTTGAGCGCAACCGGCCGGACGACACGTTCGGCTTCGGCGTCGTGTTCTCCGACCAGACGCTCGACACCTTCGAGGCCTATGACCGCGAGAGCTATCGCGCCATCATCGGCCACTTCGCCTATTGGGACGACATCGAGATCCATTTCCGCGGCACTACCCACCGCATCGGCGGCAACGGCTTCTGCGGCTGCTCGCGCGCGACGCTGCTGAAAATCCTCGGCCGGCGCGCCCGCTCACTCGGGGTCGAGATCAAGTACCAGGCGGAGGTGTCGCCGCTCGATCCGTTGGTGCGCGGCGCCGATCTCGTGGTGGTGGCGGACGGCATCAATTCCCGCATGCGCGAGACCTTCGCGGATAAATTCAAGCCCACCGTCGACCTGCGGCCCAACCTCTTCTCCTGGATGGGCTCGACCCGCCCGTTCGACGCCTTCACCTTCTTCTTCCGCGAGACCGAGCACGGCATCTTCATAGGTCACTGCTACCAGTATGAGCCCGACCGCTCGACCTGGATCATCGAGACCGATCCGCGCACCTTCGCCCGCGCCGGACTCGACAAGCTCGACGAGGCGGCTTCCGCGCGCTTCGCCGAAAAGCTGTTCGCCGACGAGCTCAAGGGCCACCGCCTCGTCACCAACCGGTCGATCTGGCGCAACTTCCCGACCATCCGGTGCGAGCGCTGGGTCGCCGACAACATGGTGCTGGTCGGCGACGCCAAGGCGACCGCGCATTTCTCCATCGGCTCGGGCACCAAGCTCGCGATGGAGGACGGGATCGCGCTCTACGAGGCGTTCCGCGCCACCGGCGGCCGCAACGTTGCCGCCGCGCTCAGCCACTTCGAGACGCAGCGGCGCGACGAGGTGGAGAAGACCCAGCACTCCGGCGACGTCTCGCTCGTCTGGTTCGAGCACGTCAACCGCTTCTGGAACATGGATCCCACGCGCTTTGCCTTCGGACTCATGACGCGCTCCAAGGCCATCACCTACGACAATCTGGCGCTGCGTGCGCCGGAGTTCGTCAGGCAGGCGGACCGGGTGGTGGCGCGCGACGTGCGCGCGCTCGGCTTTCCCGCCGATGTCGAGAAGCCGCTCGCGCCGATGTTCCAGCCTTTCCGGCTGCGCGGCCTGACCTTGCAGAACCGCGTCGTGGTGTCGCCGATGTGCCAGTACTCGGCGCTCGACGGCCTGCCGAACGACTGGCACCTCGTGCATTACGGGTCGCGCGCGATCGGCGGTGCCGGCCTGATGTTCACCGAGATGACCGACGTGTCGCGGGACGCGCGCATCTCGCCCGGCTGCGCCGGCATGTACACCGACGCACACGAAGCGGCGTGGAAGCGCATCGTCGATTTCGTTCATGCGCAGTCGCAGACCAGGTTCTGCCTGCAGCTCGGCCATGCCGGCCGCAAGGGCGCCACCAAGCTGATGTGGGAGGGGATCGACGAACCGCTGGAGGAGGGCGCCTGGCCGATCATCTCGGCGTCGCCGCTGCCGTATTTTCCGTACAGCGCGGTCCCGCGCGAGATGACCCGCGCGGACATGGACGCGGTGATCGCCGACTACGTCGCGGCGACCGAGCGCGCCGGGCGCGCCGGCTTCGACATGGTCGAGATGCACGCGGCGCACGGCTATCTGCTCGCGAGCTTCATTTCGCCGCTGACCAACACGCGCACCGATGGCTACGGCGGCTCGCTCGCGAACCGCATGCGCTTTCCGCTCGAAGTCTTTCGCGCCATGCGCGCCGTCTGGCCGGACGAGAAACCGATGTCGGTGCGCATCTCGGCCACCGACTGGGCAGACGGCGGGCTGACCGGCGACGACGCCGTCGAGGTCGCACGGCTGTTCGGCGAGGCCGGTTGCGACCTCATCGACGTGTCGACCGGCCAGACCGTTGCCGACTCGCAGCCGGTGTTCGGCCGCATGTTCCAGACGCCGTTTTCCGACCAGATCCGCAACGAGGCCGGGCTCGCCACCATGTGCGTCGGTGCCATCACCACCGCCGATCAGGTCAATACCATCATCGCCGCCGGGCGCGCCGACCTCGTCGCGCTCGCCCGCCCGCACCTGGTCGATCCCTATTTCACCATGCGAGCGGCGGCCTGGTACGGCGCGCCTGCGATCCACTGCCCGCCGCAATACCTCGCCGGCAAGGACCAGATCTTCCGCAACAGCGTGCGCGAGCGCGAGGAGCTGCGCGACCTGCGGCTCAAGGCCAAGCCCAAGGGCCATCGCGATACCTGGAAGGAGGCGGCGGAATAGCGTCGCGCGGCTGCCGTTTACGCCACTCTTGCAGCCGCGGCTCGTCGCGCCGACCGTGGCGGCACATTCGAGAACAGCGGGCCTAGTCCTTCCGCCATCGTCGGGTGCGCGAGAAGGGCATCGGCAAGCCGCGAATATGAAATATCGGCCAACATGGTCATCTGCACCGCGGCCATGACCTCACCGGCCTCGGCGCCAATCATCGTGAAGCCGAGAATGCGATCGTCACTCTCGCCGACCAGAGCTTTCATAAAGCCTTCTTTCTCGCCGGTGGCCTGAGCCCGGAGCACCGCACTGATCGGCAACCGCGCGACCCGGGCGACGACATCCTGACGTTCCGCTTCGCGCTCGTTCAGTCCGACGCGTGCGAGCGGTGGATCGGTGAACATGCAGAACGGAACCAGCCGGTCGCGCGTGCTGCGGTTTCCGCCGGCCAGATTGTCCCGAATAATCCGAAAGTCGTCTTCGGATACGTGGGTGAATTGCGGGCTGCCGGCGCATTCGCCGATGGCCCAAACGTCGGGCGCGACCGTTTCCAATCGATCATTCACGCGAATATAGCCGCGACCGTCCAGCTCGATCCCAATTTCCTCAAGGCCGATGCCGGCGGTGTTGGCAATACGTCCGGCCGCGACCAGGATGTCGCTGCCCTCGATCTTCTGCTCGCCGGCGGCCGTGCGCACGACAAGGCTGACTTTCTCGCCCGATCGGCCACTGACCTGGAGAAGTTCGGCGCCGACGTGAACTTGAATGCCTTCGCCAACGAAAATCCGACGCATCTCTTGCGAGACGTCGCTATCCTCCCGACTCATAAGCTGCGGTCCGGACTCGATGATCGTCACGTCACTGCCGAAGCGGCGATAAGCCTGTGCCAATTCGAGGCCAGCATAGCCTCCGCCGATCACGATCAGATGTGATGGCAAATAATCGAGCTCCAGCGCTTCGACATGGGTGAGCGGCTGCGCGGCCTCGAGGCCGCCAACGTGCGGAATTGCCGCGTGCGTCCCGAGATTGAGGAACACCAGGTCGCCTGTCAGCAGGCGCGTGCCGCCGTCGTTTAAGCTCACTTCGAGCGTTTTCGGCGCCACAAAACGCCCGCTTCCCATGATCAGCTCGGCGCCGCTCGCTTTGTAGTTCTGCAGATGCGCGGCAATCTGGTCGTCAACCATGTCGCGCTTGCGCCGGCGAACCGCCGCCATGTCGATGGCGACGGGACCGGTCGTGACGCCGAATTCGCCGGCGTGACGCACCAGATGCGCGACTTCGGCGCTGCGAATCTCATTCTTGCTCGGCATGCAGGCGATGTTCGGGCAGGCTCCGCCGATCCACCGCCGCTCCACGACGGCAGTCCGTCGGCCCGATCGCGCCATATGCCAGGCGACGAGCTTGCCACCTGTGCCACTGCCAAGGACCAGGACTTCAAATCGTTCCGGTTGAGGCATGCGCTTTCTCCATGTGAGTCGCCACCGCCGTCATCGTCGACTTCGAATCGGCTGCATCGGCGCGAACGCGGTTTTCTCCCGCTATTGCTCCGATCCAGCCGTTATTGCCCCAACGCCTTCACCATCGCCGGCAGGCGGTCCTTCAATGCGCGGAGGGCGTCGCGTTCGTGACGAGGGCGGCTGAAGCGTATTTGATTGTTGACGCCCGCGGTGCGCTCTCAGGCTGCTGCTGCCGCCGTTTGGCCGATAAAGTCCCGGATGGCCACGGCGATTTCCGCGCAATGGGTCTCGAGCGCGAAGTGGCCCGTATCGAAGAAGCGAACATCCGCACCGGGGATATCACGCTTGTAAGCTTCAGCCCCCGGAGGCAGGAAGAATGGATCGTTGCGCCCCCACACCGCCAGCAGCGGTGGTTTACGATCACGGAAGTAGGCCTGGAAGTTGGGATAGAGCGCGACGTTACTGGCGTAGTCGAGGAGCAGGTCAAGCTGCGCTTCGTGCGCCCCTGGGCGCGCCATGTAGAAGTCGTCGAGCGAATAGCCGTCGGGCGAAACCGCTGACGGATCGCTTGCGCCGTGGGTGTATTGCCAAAACGTCGTTTCGGGCGAGAGGAAGCTGCGCAACGCGTCCCGGTTTGCCGTCGTAGGTTCGCGCCAATAGGCCCGAATGGGGTTCCAGCCGTCGCTCAGGCCTTCCTCATAGGCGTTGCCGTTTTGCGAGACGATCGCGGTAATCCGCTCCGGATGCTTGAGGGCGATCCGAAGGCCGACGGGCGCGCCGTAATCGAAGATGTAGACTGCGAAACGCTTCAGGTTCACGACCTCCGTGAAGCGTCCTATGACCTCGGCCAGCTTTGCGAACGTGTATGGAAACTCGTCGCGCGACGGCATATCGGATTGCCCGAACCCCGGCAGGTCTGGCGCAACGATGTGAAAGCGATCGGCAAGCAGAGGGATGAGATTGCGAAACATATGGCTGCTGGTCGGGAACCCATGCAGCAGCAACAGTGTTGGCGCGTCGGCTCGTCCGGCCTCCCGGTAGAAAATCTTCAATCCGTCGGCGTTGGCGGTGCGATAACTGATCTTGGTCATGCGCGTTTCCTTCCAGGGTTGGGCGGCATACCTGCCGCAATGAGCAATCGGGTTAAGCCAGCGCCGCGTGATTTTGGTTGACGTAGCGGGCGATCAGCTTGGCGGCGATCTCGTTGAGGTCAGCGCCGGTAATCTGTGGCTGAGGTCCGACATCGAGGAGCGCGTTGCCCGGGCGCAGGACAAGCGCGGCCTGCCAACCGGCCGCGACCGCACCCAGAGTATCCCAGGTGTGGCAGGCGACCAGGCATATGTTCGAAGGCTGCGTCTGCATGGCCCGAGCGACAGCCGCGTAGATTTCCGGCGCGGGCTTGTGGCGGCGGACCTCATCGACGCTGAACCGCCGCTCGAAGATATTTAACAGCCCGGCTCGGCTGAGCTGTTGCCCGGAAATCTCGGCTGTATTGTTGGTCAGGGTGAAAAGCCGGAAACCGGCGTCTCTCAATTTGCGAAGCGCGTCCGGTACTTCCGGGTGCGGTGGCATTGACGCAAACTTCTCCGTCAACTCGGCGCGGTCGGCGGCACTGATCGAAATGCCGCGAGTCGTCGCCACCATCTTCAGGACGGCGCCGCCGATGTCGGTGAAAGGAACGTAAGTGCCGGCGAGCGTCAGTGCTTCGGAATAAAGTATGAGCTCGGCGAACCATGACCGCAGGGCGGACCGTTCGCCGAAGATGCGCTCGAAGGTTGGGGCGAGGCTCTCGAGGTCAAGCAGCGTTTCGTTGACATCGAAGACGACGAACGGGACTTCGGTCATGGGCGTCCTCCCATCTCAAGGTGTTTTCTCAGACTGTCGAGGCGGCTACAGCCTCGAGGATGACGTCCACCACGGGCTTCGGCGCGGTAACCAGCGGCGTGTGATCGACGGCGTGCGAGCGAATCTTGGCGCCCATTCGTCCCGCCATGAAATGCTGAGTCTCCGGGTTGATCATGCGGTCCTCTTCCGCCACCAGAAACCACGAGGGTGTCGTCTTCCAAGCGG
This sequence comes from uncultured Alphaproteobacteria bacterium, assembly GCA_963739385.1. Taxonomy (GTDB): domain Bacteria; phylum Pseudomonadota; class Alphaproteobacteria; order Rhizobiales; family Xanthobacteraceae; genus VAZQ01. Next base: position 94,357 of record CAVUAI010000053.1, on the reverse strand, counting down.
GCTCCGGCGCGGGTTCTTGAATGCAAGGCAACGCAATCGGCCGCTGGGTGGCAGCCAAAATGGCGATCATTTCGGCGGGGGCATTTTGCGCGAACGCATCTCCGAACCCGGCACTCGGCATCCAAATGAGACCGTTGGCGTCAGGTGCAACTGGGGGGCCTTCGGATGTGGCGTTCCTCGATAAAACACGTCACCGACAGTCTCGCCCTGATCGGGTGTCAAGGCGGCGATGTAGACCAGCGATTTTACGCGTTCATGTTTCACGGCCGAGATGACTGCGCCCGCGTAAGCGTGCGCCGCGAGGATCACCGGTCCGCGGGTTCTGTCGATCGCACGTCCGAGCGCGGCAATGTCGTTGCTGAGCGACATTAAGGGTATCGGCGCGGCGATCACCTCGAAGCCGTGTTGCTCCAGCGGCAGTATGACCTTGGCCCAGCTGGAACCGTCCGCCCACGCGCCGTAAGTCAGGATAACACTCGTGGAATTTTGAGACATAACGCCCGCCTTCAGGCATCAAGCCGATAGAAACTGGTTCAGAATCTCCGTTGTCTCCGTGGGATTTTCCTCGGGAAAAAAGTGGCCTCCCTTCATGGCCTGCCCTTGCACATTGTCAGCCCACTTCCGCCAGATTCCCAACGCGCCACCATCCTGTTCGTAGAAGGTGTCGAGTGGTCCGCCGGCAGACCACAGATGCAGCATCGGGCACGTGATACGCCGAGATTCTTCCCGATCCTTCTTGTCATGCGCGATATCCAGGCTTGCAGCAGCGCGGTACTCCTCGCAGATCGCGTGTACCCGAGCCGGATCGCGATATGTTTCCGTGTACTCCGCTCTCACTTCGGCGCCGAAGGAGCCTTGGCCAAACGGGTTGTCGAATACTGCGTCGGGCGCGCCCAAGAGGTATTTTTCCGGAAGCGGTGCTTTCTGCGAGAGAAGAACCCATGGCCAGTAAGTCATGGCGAACTTTGCATCGGCGTGGCCCCATCCCTCTGAGATCGGGATGACATCAAACACCGCAAGACGTCGCACCTTCTCTGGATGATCGAGCGCAAGGCGGTAAGAGACGCGACCACCACGGTCGTGTCCGACGAGATCGAACTTGGGAGCTCCAAGTTTATCCATCACGGCTACAAGTTCGTTCGCCATCGCTCGCTTTGAATAAGGGTAGTGATCCTCAGCGGAAGCTGGCACACCGCTGCGGCCATAGCCGCGAAGATCGACGCAAATGACGGTGTGGTTGCTCGCGAGATGTGGCGCCATATGGCGCCACATCAGGCTGGTTCGAGGAAACCCATGCACCATGAGCAGCGGGGGTCCTTTTCCGTAGCGCCTGATGAAAATTGTGTTGTCGCCGGTCTCGATCTCCGCCGTCTCAAAGCGATCGGAAGCGGCCGACGTGGCCTTATCAATGGGGTCAGCGGCAGCACGTCGCGATAGAAGCGCCAACGATAGGGCGGTGCCGGAACCTGCCGTAATTGCGCGGAGCAAGGTACGACGTTCGATGTCTGCCTTGTCTGTCATCTGTCGCGATCTCCTCCAAGGCTTCAGGCAAATTCCGGCCGCGCTGTATCGTTGACCCAATCCGAACGATGCTCGTCTCCGCTGGCAAATCAGCACATCTCATGCGGTTGCCAATGGCGCAGCCACCTATTTCATTTGTAACCTGCATAATAGCTGCGCGGAGGTTACGAGGTCAGCGTAACTTGTCAACGGTGATTATTGCGGTTACATGTTGAAAATTGCGCTTAGAGGAGTTCCCCCGGATGGCGTCGAGGCTCCGCAGCAATGGCTGACGATCGCCCCCCCGCTATGTTCATCGCCGACTCGCGCGCCCTTGATTTTCTCAATTCGATTGCGACGCCGGTGGACAAGCCGATCGAATTCATCGGCTCCGGAGAACACTTTCTGCAATGGCTTCGAGATGCTCAACTCGTTCCGGCCGAGGTTCTGGCCGCGCTACGCGACCGCGCCGTTCCCGGTGAACTCGACGACGTCGCGGCTCAAGCACGGGCGATGAGAGAGTGGTTTCGCGGATTCGTAGATGCGTATCGGGGAAAGCCCCTTCCGGCGAAAGCGGTAAAAAAGCTTGAGTCGCTCAATCAGGTCCTCGCGCGCGACGAAGAATTCGGTCAGATCGTGGCGCGCGATCACAAACACAGTGACGAAGCACCGTCGGAGCTCAAATGGGAGGTCCAGAGACGCTGGCGTTCGCCGGAGGCTTTGCTTATTCCGATCGCCAAGGCGATGGCGGAGTTGGTCTGCTCGGAGGATTTCTCGGATATAAAAGCGTGCGAGGGTCAGCCCTGTACGCTTTTCTTCCTCGACAGGACCCGAGCGCGTGCCCGACGCTGGTGCAGTATGGCCATTTGCGGAAATCGCGCCAAACAGGCTGCACACAGGGAGAGAATGAAGCGGACGCGCGGTCGACGGTCGCGGAAATGATTGCATAACAGGCGCATCAAGCGCCTTTTTCCAGCCTGAGCGATCTGGTGGTGGGCCACGAGGAGCGGCGCTCTTGAGATTTCCGCACCTGCGTGAGAACGTGACGCAACGGATGGCGACGGAGGTAGCAATGCACGAAGCCTTGAACCACGCCAAGCTGGCGATGCTCTTCCGTAAGGAATTCGAGCTCTGCAACGTGCAAAAGGGCGAGACCATCGTGCTGCTGAGCGATCTCGGCGCGCGCCGCGACTACGTCTCCGCCGCCTTCGCCGCGGCCGAGGATTTCGGTGCCGACGCCTACGAGATGTGCGTGAACGCCATGCCGTCGTGGACCAAGGTGGGCGTCGAGACCGTCGGTCGCTGCAAGGGCACGCTGGAAGCGATCAAGTCGGCCGACATGCTGGTCTGCCTCCACATCCCGCTGTTCACGCGCTGGCTCAAGGAGGCGCGCGATGCCGGCACGCGTGTCCTCATGGTGATCGACGCGCCCGACGAGCTCGAGACGCTGATGGCGCCGCCCGGCCTCAAGCAGGCCGTCACCTATGCGGGCCAGCGGCTCGAGCGGGCCCGCACCATGCGCATCACCCGTCCCGGCGGGACCGACCTCACGGTCAAGCTCGGCGAATATCCGACCATGATCCAGTATGGCTACGCGGAAGCGCCCGGCCGCTTCGATCACTGGGGCGCCGGCCATGTGCACACGTTTCCCAACGAAGGCTCGGCCAACGGCACCGTCGTATTCGCTCCCGGCGATATCGTCGTGCTGCCCTATTGCCGCTACGTGCAGGACGAGGTCCGGCTCGAGGTCCGCGACGGCTTTATTCGCAAGATCGAGGGCGGCCTCGACGCCAAGCTCATGAGCGACTGGCTCGAGGGCAACAAGGCGCGTGCCGACGATATGGACGGCCACGCCATCTCCCATCTCGGCTGGGGGCTCAACCCGCAAGGGCGCTGGGACGCCATCGCGCTCAACGGCGCCGATCCCGTGCGCCACCACGCCGGCGCGCGCTGCTTTGCCGGAAACTTCCTGTTCTCGACCGGGCCGAACTCGCAAGGTGGAGGCAAGCGCACCACCAAGGGCCATTACGACGTGCCGATGCGCGACTGCACCGTGGCGCTCGACAACGACGTCATCATCGAGCGCGGCAGGTTCACCGACGAGAAGATGCAGGTGGCGTTCGTTCCGCGTTGAGGCAATGACCCAACCGGCCGCGAGCGTCGAGGGCGTCTCGAAACAGTTCGGCGCGACAGTCGCGCTCGACGGCGTCGACTTCGATGTCGGCTTCGGCCAGGTTCACGCCGTCGTCGGCGAGAACGGCGCCGGCAAGTCGACGCTTATCCGTATCCTCGGCGGCGTGGTGCGGCCCGACTGTGGTGTCGTCCGGATTGACGGCGAGGAGCGGCACTTCTCCAGCCCGCGCGACGCTATCGCCGCCGGCATCGTCACCATTCCGCAGGAGCTGCGCCTTGTGCCCGCACTGTCGATCGCCGAGAACATCGCGCTCGGCGATCTGCCGTTACGCCGGCTCGGCCCGCTCGCCATGATCGATCGCGCCGGCATGCGCGCGGCCGCCCGCGCCGTGCTCGCAGAGCTCGACTTTCACCCCGATCCCGACCGGCCGGTCGCCTCCCTCGGCTTTGCCGAGCGTCAGCTCGTGGCGATCGCCAAGGCGCTGCGCCGGCAGTGCCGCGTCTTCATCCTCGACGAGCCCACGGCGGCGCTGGAGAAGCGCGAGATCGAGCGGCTGTTTTCGGTGCTCGTGCGCATGAAGGAGCGCGGGACCGCGGTGGTCTATATCTCCCACCGCCTCGACGAGGTGGTCGCCATCGCCGACCGCTGCACGGTGCTGCGCGATGGACGCGTGGCGGCGGTGCGCGGCCGCGGCGGTTTCGCCGTGCACGACCTCGTGGCCGCGATGACCGGACGCGCGGCCGACGGCGTCGATGCCGCGCCCGCTCCATCCGACCAGCTGCTGTTGCGGGCGCAGCCCGACGGGCTCACCGGCATTCGCCTGCATGCCGGCGAGGTGATCGGCTTCGCGGGGCTGCTCGGCAGCGGCGCTGGCCGCATGCTGCGCGGCCTGTTCGGCGTCGCGGAGGAGCCGGTCACCGTCAGGCTCCGCGACCAGCCGCACCGGGTCGCGGGCCCGCCCGACGCCATTGCTGTCGGCATCGGCATGGTGCCGGGCGAGCGGGCTCTCGGCCTGGTGATGAACCAGTCGGTCCGCGACAACATCCTGCTGCCCAGCCTTGGTACGCTGTCGCGTTTGGGCGTGCTCGACCGCAAGGCGGGGGATCGCATCGTGGCCGAGCTCATGGACCTCATCGATATCCGGCCGCGGCGCCCGCAGCTCAGGGCGAGCGCGCTCTCCGGCGGCAACCAGCAGAAGGTGATCCTGGCGAAATGGCTGGCGCGTCGCGTCGCCGTGCTTCTGCTCGACGAGCCGACCCAGGGCATCGACGTGGCGGCCAAGGCGCAGATCCATGCCCTGATCCGGCAATTCGTGGCGCGCGGCGGCGGCGCGCTGGTGCATTCGAGCGATCTGGGCGAGCTCGCGCGGCTCTGCGACCAGGTGCTCGCCGTACGGCAGGGGCGCATCGCGGCCACGCTCGGCCGCGGCGGCGGCCTCGACGAGCCGCAGCTGCGCGCGGCGATCGGCGGGTGAGATGCACGTTCCGATGTGCTCGATGCACAAACGCGCCACGCGCTCGGTGGGCTCCCCTCCCCCCTTGTGGGGAGGGGTTGGGGGGGTGGGGGTGGGGGTGGGGGTGGGGGTCGGTGTTGGCGGACGCGCCTCGCACAATAACTCCGACCCCCCTCCCCAGCCCTCCCCCACAAGGGGGGAGGGGGCCGACGGAGTGTGCGGCGCCGTCGTTGTGCGCCTTGCAAAACACACACCTTCAGCGGCGGCAATCCGGTGAACACATGACCAAGCGGCTGAACCTCGCTGGCCAGATGCCGCTCATCTCGCTGATCGTGCTGTGCGCGGTGACGGCGCTGCTCACCAGCCGCTTTCTCTCCCCGCTCAACCTCACGAACATCCTGGTGCAATCCTCGATCATGGCGGTGATCGCGATGGGCATGACCTTCGTGATCGTCGGCGGCGGCTTTGACCTCTCGGTCGGCTCGACCGCCGCGCTGGCGGGCTGCGTCGCCGCCATGGTCATGCTCGAGGCCGGGATCGCGGCCGGCGTCGTCGCCGGCATCCTCGCCGGCGCCATGGTGGGGCTCGCCAATGGCCTCGTGATCGCCTTCCTCAACGTCAATCCCTTCATCACCACGCTCGGCACCATGGTGCTGGTGCGCGGCGTGGTGTTTCTCATCACCGGCGGCGCGCCGGTGAGCGGCGAAACCGGCCTGCCGGGAGCGTTCGTCGCCTTCGGCTCCGACCGCTTTCTCGGCATCCACTATCTCGTCTGGGTCCCCGCCGTATTGCTGGCCGTGCTGTCGTTCATCATGCACGCCACCCCGTATGGCCGGCGCATCTACGCCACCGGCGGCGGACGGGAAGCGGCCTACCTGTCCGGTGTTCCCGTGCGCCGCGTGATCGCCTCGACCTATGTCTGGTGCGGCGCGCTCGCCGGCGTCGCCGGCGTGATGCTCGCCGCCCGCCTGCAGTCCGGGCAGCCGACGGCCGGCGAATTCTACGAGCTGACCGCCATCGCCGCCGTGGTTCTGGGCGGGGCCGCGCTGCAGGGCGGCGAGGGCACACTTTATAAGAGCGTGATCGGGGTCTTCATCATGATCGTGCTCGGCAACGCGCTCAACCTGCTCAACGTCGATTCCTACTGGCAGCGCGTCGCGGTGGGCGCCGTGATCATTGCGGCGGCCGCGGCCGAAAGGCTACGCTCGCGCCATTGAAGAGGAGCATTCCCATGTCCAGGCTTCGCACCATCGCGCTCGCCGCAGCGCTCGTCCTTCCCGCGGCGCTGGCAGCGCTGGCGCCGGCGATCGGCCAGCAGAAGATCACCATCGGCGTCTCGCTCGCCCAGGACGACAATCCCTTCTACATCGCCATGCTGCGCGGCATCCGCGCGCGGGCGCAGGAGCTCGGCTGGGAGGTGGCGACGGTCTCCGCCAACGAGGACAAGCTCAAGCAGATCAACGGCGTGCAGGACCTCGTCGCGCGCGGCGTGAAGGGCATCCTGATCTCGCCGATCGACGCCGTGGGCGTCAACGCGGCCTATGACGCCGCCGCCGCCGCCAAGGTCCCGATCGTGTCGGTCGCGCGCGGGTCGGCGTCGCCCAACCAGACCATCCACGTGGCGATGGACGAGAAGCAGATCGGCCGCGACATCGCGGAATGGACCGCCAGAAAGCTCGACGGCAAGGGCAAGGTCGCGCTCCTCATGGGACCCAGCGGCGCGCCCACGTTCAAGAATCTCGGCGACGGCTACGCCGAGGTCATGGCGAAACATCCCGGCATTCAGATCGTGTTCCGCGCCGACGGCCCGCTCACGCGCGAGCGCGGCGTCAAGCAGGCCGAGGACGTGCTGGTGGCCAATCCCGATCTGGCGGCGATCTACACGGCCAATGACGATGTCGCGCTCGGTGCCATGCAGGCGGTCAACGCCGCCAACCGCAAGGGCAAGACCCTGGTGACCGGCATGAACGGCGTGCCGCCGGCGCTGCGGGCGGTGAAGGAAGAGAATCTGGCGATGACGGTCGAGCTCAACCCGGTGGAATGGGGCCGGCTCGGCGTCGACGTGCTCGCCACCTACTTCAAGGGCGAGAAGGTCGAGCCGCGCGTCTTTATCAAGCACATCATCATCGACGGCGGAAATATCGACTTGAAACTGCCGAAGACGTGAGCGGCGCCACACACCCGGTGTCATCGCCCGCGCAGGCGGGCGATCCAGTAAGCGCCGCAGGAACTGTGTGGCACGGCCGCGCTGCACCCGCGAGGGCGTGGTTACTGGATGCCCGCTTTCGCGGGCATGACAGTTGAACGAGGCAGGGAGGCCACCATGGCTGAGACTGCAATGGCAAGCGCGGGCAACGCTTTCGTCTCCGAGCTCGAGGCCAGGCACCTGCATCCGCTGTGGGATCGCTACCAGCGCATCACGCCGATCCGGCCGCAGCCAAGGGATGCGCCGTTCATCTGGCGCTGGCGCGACGTGGAGCCGTTCCTGCATCGCTCGGTCGGCGAAGTGTCGATCAACGACATCGAACGCCGCGCACTGATCATGGCGCATCCCGCGTTCGGGGCGGAGACCACCACCACCAGCACGCTGCTCGCCGCCTTCACCGTGCTCGATCCGGGCGATCGCGCGCGTCCGCACCGCCACACCGGCGCGGCGATCCGCTTCGCCACCCGCGCCGACGGCGCGGTCACCATTGTCGACGGCCGCCGCTGCGCGATGAAGGCGGGCGACCTGATCCTGACTCCGCCGATGGTCTGGCACGGCCATATCAACGAGAGCGACCACCGCATCATCTGGTTCGACGCCGCCAACATGCCGCTGATCCGCGCGGTCGATGCCCATTTCTTCGAGCCGGGCGATCCGCGCAACAACGAGTTCTGGCAGGTCGACGAGGGCGACGAGCGTCTGTGGACCGAGGCTGGCCTGCGCGCCGAAGGCGCGGCCGCCGGCGCGGTCAGTTCGCCGAAATATCGCTATCCCGGCGAGGCGACCCGCCGTCTGCTCGACGCCGCGCCGCCGGCTCCCGACGGCATGCGGCTCATCCGCTATGTCAATCCGGTGACCGGCGGCGCCGTGATGCCGACGCTCGACTGCTACGCCGCGCGCCTCGACAAGGGCAGGCCCACACGCCGGAAGCGCGCGACCTGGAATGCAGTGTGCCTGGTGGTCGCGGGCGAGGGCCGCTCGACCGTCGGCGAGGAGACCTTCGAATGGTCGCAGCATGACGTGTTCACGATTCCGCACTGGACCTTCGCGCGCCACGAGGCGCGCGGCGGCGATGCCGATCTCTTCATGGTGACGGACAAGTCCGCGTTCGAGCGCCTCGACCTGGTGCGGGAGGAGATGGAGTAGCGCCGCCGTGAATTGGAATCAGCGCAATCGGCAAACTCGGTCTACTCCCTTGACCACTATTCAGTCCTCTGACCATGCCCGCCACCTGTGCGAAGGCGCTTTTGAGCGAACGTGCGAGACTGAATGTCAGCTTTGGGAGGAGCAAAAACATGCAAGAGATCACGACAATCGGCCTCGATATCGCAAAACCGGTTTTCAGGTTCACGGCATCGACGCAGATGGCCAGGTGGTCGGCCGCCGTCAGTTGAAGCGGCGCTATGTCCTGCTGTTCTTCCGGAAAATGGACCACACATCGTCGACTCGGATCAGCGCGTATTTCTCGACCTGCCATTGTTCTTTACGCCCGACACCCCACATAACCAATTACGGGCAGGCAGTTGCTTGTCCGAGAGCTGCCCAAAAATCGGAGACGTACCGAAGTCCCCGGTTCCTTCACTGGCAGCGCTGGTGCCGTCGGCAGGCACAACAACACTCAGAATAAAACCTGCGTCAGTGCGTGTGCCATGAGCACCCGCCGCTTTGTACCTTCGCGTGCTTCTTGCGGCGCGCGTCGCTCTCATCGAAAGGCAGGAAACGATGCACATTCATTCGACCCTCCAGGCCCCGTCGTTGGCCCGCCTTCTGCAAGGAATGGCCCTCGGCGCCGCCGCGACGATGGCCATCGGTTTTTACTGGGGCGGATGGACGCTCGGAAGTACTGCAAGGCAAATGGCAGAGAAGCGTGCCGATATTGCCGTCGTGGCGGTCCTCGCACCGATCTGCGTCGAGCAGTTCCAACGCCAGGAGGATGCGGCTGCGAAATTGGCGGACTTCAAAAGAATCATTTCGTGGAATCAAGCCTCTTACGTCGCAGCCCATGGCTGGGCAACGATGCCGGGGGCGGGCAAACCCAAGACTTTGGCCGTGGCTCGGGCTTGTGCAGAGATGCTCGGACAGTACTCATCCAAGTAACCACAGGAGCACGCAATGCACACGTATCGGTTTGGAAGAAAACTCAAGCTTCCCGCGACGGTCGCCATCAAACATCAAATCAGAAAATTGATGTTTGATGATTCGGTCAAGAAGGCAGCGGCAGGAGCAAGAGCTGAAGCAATTCACGGACAACTGCCCGAAAAGACACGACCGCTCGTGCAGCCGAACTGAGGTCAACCCAATGACGCAAGACGCCGACGTACAGGGATTGCAGAGTAAAGCAGAAGCACGTCTCGCATCTCTGAAGGACGAAAAGTTGGTAACGCGAATTGCCGTTGTGTCCACTTTGCTCGGACCGGGCAAGATAACCAAACGGCTTATGATCGGCATGTCGGTCGAGACGCACAAAACGTCTCCGGACTTCGATCAAAAAAAGTGCAGCCAGGCAAAAAGCAGGATCATGCGGGCGTTGGATGATATTGATTGTGACGTGTTTATTGAAATGGATCGCTAACGATATTCCCATCCGACTTGCGCAAAAGAAAATATATCTCGGTTATCGAACCGGTGCGTCTTATGGCAGTGATTACAGGACACTATCGTCTCGCCCGAATGTGAATATCTCTGCTTTCCGCCATTCGTATCAGGCGAGATCGCGATCCGCCGCCTGGTCTCACGGCACATGACCCCGAAATAGAAATGGCCGGAGACCGTTTTTCGAAGTTGCTGCACATATGTGATGTCAGCCATGGTGCGCTCCTTTGGAACGCGTGCAACAGGACACCCGGATGGGTTCCGGTCAATTGCAGCCCCGGCCGCTTTGAGCTGCTGCCTCGGTCGACAGGAGCATGAGCTTGTTGGCGATTGGAAGCTGTATAAAATTGACCATCGAATGCACGAAAAGCCCTGCATCGTTACAGGATGACCAGCAGTGCGGCTCTGGGGTCGCACTAGCGGAACTTGGGAGCGATGGCAGCCGGGGCATTTGGCGCTGTTCCAATTCCCCCGCAGCCCGGACTGAGCAATTTTGCTCAGACTTCCGCCGTGAACGGGAGCAAGCTCCGCTCAGCTAAGGGGGTCGGGCAGCAGGAGAGGTGTCGTGTCTGAGCCCGCCCAGTTCCGGCAATATGCCGAGGAAGCGATGCGTTGGGCCTATCAATCCAACACACAAGACCAGAAACAATCCTTGATCGACCTTGCGCGCATATGGACGCAAGCCGCGGTGCAGAGCGAGCGCATCTTCAGCATCAAGAGCAGTCCGCCAGAGCCTCCGTCAGGACCGCTCGCGCCCTAATTCCCAGGCTGCGGGAAATCGGGCCAGAAAGGCGCCGTCATGGCACTTATCATCTGGTATCTGAGTCTCGTGATTGCGGGCGATCTGCTTGCCTATTTCATCGGGCTTGTTGTCGAACGGCAATGGGGTGGATGGGCGAGCATGGTGGTGTTTCTCGCGCTCTACTTTGCCCTGCTATGGGCAGCCTGGGTATTCTCGGTGTGGATGACCGAACCGAAAAAAACCGCCGCACTTGCAGGCACGCTCCCGAATCAGACGTAGGCGGCCAGCCCTGATCGCCGCGACAAGCCGGTTGCGCCCGGCGGCGTGCCGCATGAGCAATTCCATACAGACTACGCGGCCAGCGCAGGGGACCAGCCGCGTTCATCGGCCCGCCGGCCCAATTCATGCACATTGAGCGCCTGGCGATGTCGATCGAACGCTCCAAGCAGCAACCATCTTCCAGTGTCTCGCTCCGCCATCTCACGAACCGGGTTTGGAAGTTCCGCGAGGATGGCCTCCATATCGTCGATATTGCTCTCGGGCCGCTGATCCTCCGGCAACCGCCGCAGTGCATCCAGTGCAAAGATAAGGGCCTGTGCCATAATAAACTCATCCCGGTGAGTGATCGCGCGCTGAGCAATGATGAGCGTTTTCATGCTGCAAACCCTTCATAACAAATATGGTCTGTAAGGCTGCATCAGCGGGGAAGGCCGAGCGGCCGGCGCCTGCACACTGTTAGATGTGCTCTGGAGTATCGGGTCAGTGTGACGTAGCTCACAGTCCGTGAAATGATTTCATCGAACCGGCGCCGATTTTCCATGGTCGCCCGGAAAGGAACGAGTTCCAGTCGGGTGCACCCGGACACCCTCGTCCTGGCTCATGAAAAAAAGACGGAGTCGCGCGGCGTGGATCGCGCGCCATCGCGAACCCGCACGAGACCGCCGACCATCCCGCTCGCGGGATCGAAATCCGGCTCGCCAGCGCAGCAGCGTTCAGTTTGAATTTCCGTCGGCTTACGACTTCGGTTCAATTATCTTCTCAGGTTGCTCGGTCACGACGATGTAAACCTGTTCCCCGCCCATGAACGAGATCACGGTTCCCCGCTCGGCGATCCGGTCGGCGACATCGTTCCGGGTTACAGTCACCGCGTTGTCGAGATTGACGTAAACAACCTCACGCTTCGTATTGGTACACTTGATCCAGGCTGCCATTGTTGCCTTCCGTCACTTCAAGTCCGACACGCCGGCAGAAATATGCCTGAGCCGACTTGCGTTGCACACGACCCGCCGCGATCGAATCCTGGACGATCATTCGAAGCCGTCGGCTTCGAAAACGCCTGCAACAGGTGAAAGCCTCTTCAAATCTTCAAAGAGCGTCACTGCACTGGCGCAGCCGGGCATGCACTACGTTTTGTCCGCGGCGGCTGGGAAAGCGCCCCGAATAGCGGGGCGCTCCCAAGCTCAAGGTCAAAAGTCTCAGGCGGCGACCTTGGTCGGCTCCAGGCTCAGGACTCTGGCGGAGCTCGCGATCGGGATCGTCCGGGGCTTCATGGCCTCCGGGAGCTCGCGCACGAGGTCGACGTGCAGGAGCCCGTTCGCCAGGCTCGCGCCCTTGACCGCGACATGGTCGGCGAGCTGGAAGCTACGCTCGAAGGTGCGCTCGGCGATGCCCTTGTAGAGCACCTCGCCGCTCGTCTCTTCGTCATCGGTCTGCTTCTCGCCGCGGATCGTCAGCGTGTTTTCCTTCGCTTCGATCGAAAGGTCGGCATCGGTGAAGCCGGCGACTGCGACCGAGATGCGAAAGGCGTTTTCGCCGGTCCGCTCGATATTATAGGGGGGATAGCCTGGAACCGGGCCTTCCGTGCCGCCAAGCTGGTCGAGCATGGAGAACATCCGGTCGAAGCCGACGGTTGAACGGTAAAGGGGAGCAAAATCGAAGGTACGCATAGCATGACCTCGCTGGTTTGAGCGACATGCGAACGATCCGCCCTCAGGGCCGAACCTTCGTATCACGCAGCCTCATGGCCTGCGCGTTTCGTATTTAAGATCGCTTTCAAGTCTTCGCAATGGACCAAACAGAATATTTCCGAATATCACGGTCTTCCTACATCACACCGCGAGGGCGGAAATATTGAATTATGCGTGAGAGAAATAGCGGTTCAACTTTCTGGTCTTGGAAACTTCCATTTCTTTTTGCCTTGTTTACTCCGGAAATACTTTCCTGATGATCGGGGCACGGGTTGCGCGACACAGCGGGGTTGTGCGTTCGGATCGAAACTCATTGTTCGGGCAAAGAGCTCGGTCAGTCCCCATATGCAGGGAAATGGAAACGCACTTGCTCACCCTGGTCCAGATACGCATCAACGCTGCCGACTGCATTCGATTGGCGGAGGCCGCCCGCACGTCCGCCCACAAGTCCATTTTCATCGAAATGGCCGAAAGATGGCTTACGCTCGCCGAGCATGCCCAGAAGACGCAAACAGATACATCTTTGTGAAGGTCGCCTCAATCGGCGGCCTCTTTGCATCTGGCAACGCACATCGCCCGAGGTTCAGCGTCGATCGGATAATGCGTGATGGGACTTCGGTGAGGGCAAGTACAAAATGGAAAAGCCGCCCTCGCGGTTGAACCGGAAGCATCCGTGGCTGCAACCGCTGCATGGCTCCTGACGTCCGGAGGAGAGCGACTGTGGCAAAAGGCGTGGACATCGAGCTGGCTCCTCTGGACGCGGATCACGTGCGAGCAAAGATCACCTGGTCCGAGCAGGATGTCGGTGGCGGAAAACTCGTTGTGGAAGTCACCGTCAAAAACCGGAAGACCCTCCCGAAAAACGAGGACCAACTCAGATCAGATGCGAGAGCGCTCGCCGTGCGTTTCGCACGAGCCTTTGCCGATACGATCGAGGATTAGCGCGGCTGGCACGCGGGCGCGAGGATTGGCAGCAGCACACGTTGGCGGCTGCTGCTTAGCCCGAGACGGTGTGCCTGTTGGACTCTACCGACGTGTGGGGGCCGGCAAACCCACCGGGGAGTTCTATTTTCCGATTCCGACGGCGCTCATCCAACGATAGTGACACGCCAGCTCTTCATTTGGGAACTGGAATTGCTTATATGATCGCCTGTGTTCGCACCGCTTCGTCCGGGGAAGGAGGAGGGGCCATCCGTGAGGAAGAAGGGAGTCCCTTTGAGGAAGAGAGGCAAGGCCTCGTTTGATCCCAAAACATTTCTCGCCAGAGTAGGCGAGGGAAAAACGATATCCAAATATCGGAAGAATCAAATTGTTTTCTCACAGGGTGAGGTTGCGGACGCGGTTTTTTACATCCAGCAAGGCAAGGTCAAGCTCACTGTCGTTTCAGAGCAAGGCAAGGAGGCGGTGGTTGCAATCCTGGGACCAGGTCAGTTTTTTGGCGAAGGATGTCTGAATGGCCATCCGCTGCGCATCGCAACCTCGAGGGCGGTCGATGAATGCGTGATTACCCGCCTGGAGAAGGCGACCATGGTCGCCGCCATTCACAACGAGCCGGATTTTTCCGAACTGTTCATGGCCTATCTATTGACCCGGAACAGCCGAATTGAAGAGGACTTGATCGATCAATTGTTCAATTCGAGCGAAAAGCGCCTCGCCCGGCTTCTCCTTCTCCTTGCAAATTTCGGCAAGGAAGGCAGGCCGGAGCCGATCATGGGAACCTTCAGTCAGGAAACGCTGGCGGAGATGATCGGCACGACCCGATCACGCGTAAGCTTTTTCATGAACAAATTCCGCAAATTGGGTTTTATCGAATACAACGGAAAACTGGAAGTCCGTAGTTCCTTGTTGAACGTGGTCTTGCACGACAAGCCAGAGATCAGAACGAGAGATGAAGCAATTGGTGCAGAGTAAATTCTGCAATAACATATTTACGTTCAGCATGCCCGAATGGGGGTCAGGACATCGACTCGTTCCTCAAGGAAAACAGCCAAGGCACGACTCAGCGCGCCTAATGCTCGCGTTCGTGGACCTGTTCCCAAACGCCGATTGATGAAAGAGGTCGCGCGTGCATTCTGCGTCTATTTCATCACCAAGACGGCGATACTCTTCGGGACAGTTGCTTTGGACGGCGCGGCGCATTTCCGGGGTCGGAGGCACTGCGGACCTAGCGTGAACCTTGCTGGCGCCGCCGGTTATGACCCCTGCACGGAAAGAGGATAGTTGGTCGCCAAGCCATCAAGATACTCAGCGACATCAATCCCGCTGTGCAGTTGGCCGCGCGAAAATTTGACACCCTGTTCCATTTTTACGCCTGCAACCGCAATGGTCTTCAACGGCGTCCAAGTTCCATCGCTGTTGTGCCAGAAGCTTTGCAGAATTTCGTGCTCATTCATTGCAACGAACTCCTATCTCAAGAGAGTCATATCACCTTCCTAGGTTCGCAAGGGAGATGAGTTGTCCCAACCAATTTCGGCCGAATGCAGTGACCGATGGACGATAGCGGCAGCGCGCGCCATGTGCCGCAGCGAAGCAATGCGCAAGTTCCAGGGTCGATCACCTGATCCGGATCGGATATCATGGGCGCCCTTGCCGTAAGGCGGCGCGATCATGCTAGGAAAGACCCTCAGGCGACTGATCAAGCACGGGCGACTAACGGTCATTCGACCCGACGGCGACGAGGAACAATTCGGCGAATTGACAGCCGCAGAGCCTTGTCAGGATGTGGCCGTACGCCTCAAAGGCGCGCTCACCTCGTTGAAGCTCGCGCTGCATCCGGACCTCTATCTCGGCGAACTTTACATGGACGGCGCTTTAATCATTGAGCGCGGCACGCTCTGGGATCTGCTCGAGCTCCTGGGGCGCAACCAGCTGGAGCAAGGGCGCGTTCCGGGCAATTCTGCCATTGGGCCTTTGCAGGCGGTTCTGAGGTGGATGCATCAACGCAATTCTCGCCGCTCGGCGAGGCGCCACGCAGCACACCACTATGACCTCCCCCATGAGCACTATCGGCAGTTTCTCGACACCGACTTGCAGTATTCCTGCGCCTATTTCGCCGACCCAAGCTTTTCTCTGGAACAGGCGCAAGAGGCCAAGAAGCGACACATCGCAGCCAAGCTTCTATTAGAGCCGGGCCTCCGGGTACTCGACGTCGGCTGTGGGTGGGGCGGTCTGGCGCTTTCCTTGGCCGAGACGGAGCGGGTCGAGGTTGTCGGCGTCACGCTCTCGCGCGAGCAGCTGACTGTCGCGCGGCAACGTGCCAAGCAGGCGCAGCTGGACGAGCGCGTACGCTTCACCCTGAACGATTATCGCGAGATCGAGGGGCCGTTCGATCGGATCGTCTCAGTCGGAATGTTCGAGCATGTCGGCGCTCCAAACTATGCACGGTTCTTCCAGAAGATCCGGGAACTGCTGAGCCCTGATGGCATCGCGCTCATTCATTCGATAGGGCGCAGCAATGGCCCAACCATCACGAGTGCATGGACACGAAAGTACATTTTCCCGGGAGGACACATTCCCGCTCTCTCGGAGGTCGCGCCAGTCATCGAACGTGCGGGTCTGGTTCTCACCGATTTGGAGGTCCTGCGCCTGCACTATGCCGAGACGCTTCGTCACTGGCGTGAGCGCTTTCTGGCGAGCCACCGACATGATGGCCGGATCTACGATGAGCGGTTTTGCCGCATGTGGGAATTCTACCTTGCCTCGAGCGAATTGGCGTTCCGCTACGGCGGTCTGGTGGTTTTTCAAGCGCAGCTCGCGCGGCAGTTCGACAGCGTGCCCTTGACGCGGGATTACATGTACGAGCGTGAACGAGAAGGGTCTCGGATCGGCACCATGCGACACCTTACCCCGGTGAAAAGGGAGGCGTAGCCATGAGGGTCGATTCTCCGGTCCGACTACATCCATAGCCTGTTCCCTGATTCACTTTATGGATCGGATGGATGTCTGAATCCGGCACTTCAGCGACATAGCGGGATCGCTGGGACTTCCGCTTTCAGTGGAAGAGCGGTCGTGCAGCGGACATCGCTCCAGTGACCGAGTTTTATCCTCGATGGACATTGCGTCCCAATTCGAGCGCCTGGTGCGAGCCAGTCAGTTTTGAATTGTGGCGACCGTGATCAATATTGCACAGACGGCGCGAGGCTGTCCGGCGCAAAGTCCAGGTTGATGCCGCGTACAGCATTGTATTGGAACAGATCGGAAGGACCAGCCACGATGTGACGCGGCCGGAGTCACTTGGTGACCTCCTTCTTTGCGGTCCGTTCCAGAGTTGCATCTGGGGAGGGTCGGTTCAGAGGAAATGTCATGGAAACATCTAAAGCGATGCTCGACGATTACTCGTTGAAGCGGATTCTTCTGGGCACGGCGATCGGGGCGGTGATCACCGCGTTCGTCGGATTCAACGGACTCGGAGTGATGTTCGAGAGTTCGGCTAAGGAGATGGCCAAGATAAGCGCGAATGCGGCTGTCGTCGAGGCACTCGCACCCATTTGCGCGGACAACTTCCAACACGCCGCTGAAGTGACGAAAAACAAAGTCGCTTTGATGAAAATCAGTGCGCCCGAGCAAGGCTCATTCATCGAAAAGGGCGGTTGGGCCAAATTTCCCGGAAGCAATACATCGAACACTACGGCAGTCGCTGAGGCATGCGCCAAAATGCTCGGCGCTGTTAAGTAGGCTTGTTCGTCGTCTGATTGAGTTCGGAATTCCAGGGAGCGAGGTGCCCGCCGTTTCCGCCATTACTATCCCTTCCCTTGGCCTGGCTGGACACATGAGGCGACGCGAATTTCTCGGTGTGGTCGGCGCTGCGGCCGTCTGGCCGCTTGCCGCGCGCGCGCAGCAGCCGACGATGCCGGCGGTCGGGTTCCTCGGCACTGATTCGCCTTATCTGCGCGAGCGTCGTTTACGCGCGTTCCGCAACGGGCTGAGCGAAGCCGGTTATGACGAGGGCCGGAACGTGACCATCGAATTTCGCTGGGCGGACGGCCAATACGATCAACTGGCGACACTGGCGACCGATCTGGTTCAACGTCGGGTCAGCGTGATTGTCGCGAATGGCCCTGCGGCTATGGCGGCCAAGGCCGCCACCACGACTATTCCGATCGTGTTCGTCGTGGGCTTCGACCCGGTCAAGCTCGGCCTTGTCGCCAGCCTGAACCGGCCGGGCGGCAACCTCACCGGCGTGAGCCTGTTGAACGCAGAGCTGGCGCCGAAGCGGCTGGCCCTGCTGCACGAACTGGTCCCCACGGCCACCGTCATTGCGCTGCTCCTCAACCCGGCCAATCCCAATGCCGAGAGCCTGTCGCAAGACACGCTGGCGGCGGCTCGCACGCTCGGGCTCAAGCTCCATGTCCTGCATGCGAGCAGCGAACGCGACTTCGACGCGACGTTCGCAACCTTGGTCCGACAGCGAGCCGGCGCGCTCGTGATCGGCACCGATGGATTCTTCGTTGGCCAGAGCGAACAACTCGCCGCGCTGACCGTGCGCCACGCGGTGCCCGCGATCTTCCAGGGTCGGGACTTTGCGGCGGCCGGTGGCCTGATGGGCTACGGGGGTAGTGAGGACGCAAATCGTCTGATGGGCGTCTACACCGGCCGGATTCTCAACGGCGAGAAGCCGGCCGACCTGGCGGTCCAGCAGTCCACGAAGGTCGAGCTGATCATCAACCTCAAGACCGCCAAGGCGCTCGGCCTGACCATTCCTCAAGCGCTGCTCGTCGCCGCCGACGAGGTGATCGAGTGAGGCGGCGGGAGTTCATCGGGCTTCTCGGCGGAGCGGTGGCCGCGTGGCCACTTGCGGCGCGCGCGCAGCAGAGCAATCGCGTGCGGCTGGTGGGGGTACTGTTGGCAATGGCGCCAAGCGATCCGGAAGCGCAACTGCGTGTCAAAGCGTTTGAGGCCGGGCTGCGGGAGCTAGGCTGGACGGAGGGGCGCAACCTTCGCCTGGAGTACCGTTGGGCGCCTGGCGACGCCACCCTGCTGCATAGCCAGGCAACCGAGCTGGTCGGCCTCGCGCCGGACCTGATCCTCGCCACCAGCACGCCGGTGTTGGCGGCTTTGCGCCAGGGAACGTCCCTGCCGATCGTGTTCGTGCAGGTGACCGATCCGGTCGGCGGCGGCTTCGTGCCGAACCTCGCCCGCCCCGGCGGCTATCTCACGGGGTTCACCAGTTTCGAGTTCACCATCGGCAGCAAATGGCTGGAGGCGCTTAAGCATGTCGCGCCGAAGGTCAAACGTGTGGCGCTCATCTTTAATCCGGACACGGCGCCGTTCGCCCCGATGTTCTGGCAGCCGGTCGAGGACGCGGCTCCGTCCTTTGACGTCGAGCCGATCCAGATGCCCCTCCGCGACGTCAGTGAGATCGGGCACGCTATTGAGGTCTTCGTGGGCGACGGGAATGGCGGCCTGATGGTTCTGCCGGACGTCAGCACCACCAACCATCGCGACCTGATCATCGCGCTGGCGGCGCAGCACCGCCTGCCCGCCGTCTATCCCTATCGGCACTTCGCCGCGAGCGGCGGCCTGATGTCTTATGGCAGCGATTTGGCCGATGTCTACCGGCGCGCGGCCTCCTATGTCGACCGCATTCTCAAAGGCGCCGTCCCAGGCGATCTCCCGGTGCAGGCGCCGGTCAAGTTCGAGCTAGTGATCAACCTCAAGACCGCCAATGCGCTGGGCCTCGCCGTGCCGCCCTTGTGGCTCGGCCGCGCCGACGAGGTGATTGAATGAGGCGGGAACGCATCGCGGCACCGGACACAACATGGCCCGGTCGATGAGGCTTCGCGATTTCATTCAGCGCTTTGCTCCGAAACGCGCGGGGCTCCCGGCAAACGGTGAGCAGCCTCAAGCGCCGGCCGAGGCTCCCGCTCCGAAAACCCGCCGACGCCTGTTTACCAAGTACGTTGCGCTGTTCGTGGCGGTGGTCTGCGTCGCGCTCCTGTCGAACGGTATTTTCGACGTCTACTTCTACTACCAGGAGCACAAGGTTTCCCTCATCCGCATTCAGCGCGAACAGGCGGAAGCCGCCGCCGCCAAGATCGGACAGTTCATCAAGGAGATTGAGAGCCAGCTCGGCTGGACGACGCAATTGCCCTGGTCGGCCGGCTCGATCGAGCAGCGCCGCTTCGATGCGTTGCGGCTGCTGCGGCAGGTGCCCGCCATTACCGAGCTGGCGCAGATCGACGCCAGCGGCAAGGAGCGGCTGCGGGTTTCGCGGCTGGCGATGGACGTGGTCGGCAGCGGCACCGATTTTTCCAACGATCCGAAGTTCATGGAGGCCGTGGCGCACAAGGTCTATTACGGGCCGGTGTACTTCCGTCGTGAATCGGAACCGTACATGACGCTCGCCATCGCCGGCACCCGGCGTGATGCCGGTGTGAGCGTCGCCGAGGTGAATCTCAAGCTGATTTGGGACGTGGTCTCGCAGATCAAGGTCGGCGAGCGCGGCCACGCCTATGTCGTGGACGCGCAGGGGCGTTTGATCGCCCATCCCGACATCAGCCTGGTGCTGCGCAACACCGACATGTCGCGGCTGACGCAAGTGCGTGCGGCGCGCGGTGCGAGCGACAGCCCATCGGAGACGGTGCAGGAAGCGCAGGACATCGAAGCCCACAATGTGCTCACGGCCTCTGCGCCGGTGGCGCCGCTCGGCTGGCGGGTCTTCGTCGAGCTCCCGGCCGAGGAGGCTTATGCCCCGCTTTACACGGCGTTGCAGCGGCTGGCGCTGGTGCTGCTGGCCGCGCTTGGCTTTGCCGTCCTCGCCGGGATGTTCCTCGCCGGCCGCATGGTCGGGCCGATCCAGGCGCTGCGGGCGGGCGCCGCGCGTATCGGCAGCGGCGATCTTAGCCAGCGCATCGCCATCAAGACGGGCGACGAATTGGAAGTGCTGGCCGACCAGTTCAACGATATGGCCGGACGCCTACAGGAATCCTATGCCGGACTAGAACAGAAGGTCGAGCTGCGCACGCGCGAAGTGGAGGAGAAGAGCCGCCAGCTCGAAATGGCGAGCCAGCACAAGTCGCAATTCCTCGCCAGCATGAGCCATGAGCTTCGCACGCCGCTCAACGCCATCATTGGGCTCACGGAGATGATGGTCACCAATGCGGCGCGCTTCGGCACCGAAAAGGCGGCAGAGCCGCTGCGCCGGGTGCACCGTGCCGGGAGTCACCTCCTGGGCCTCATCAATCAGGTGCTCGACCTCTCGAAGATCGAAGCCGGCAAGCTCGAGCTCAGTCCTGAATCGGTAGATTTGGCCCCGCTGATTGACGAGGTGACCGGCACCGCGCGGCAGCTTGCCGAGCAGAACAAGAACAGCCTGATCGTCGAAAGCCTGGAGAACCTTGGCCCGCTGATCGTTGATCCAATGCGGTTGCGGCAGATCCTGCTCAATCTATTGAGCAACGCTTGTAAGTTTACCAAGCAGGGGAAAGTGACGCTGCGCGTACGAAAAGTGGTCGACGGACGCAATTGGATCGAGTTTGCAGTAGCCGATACCGGCATCGGCATGACGCCCGAGCAGCAGGCGAAGCTGTTTGAGGAGTTCACGCAGGGCGATTCCTCGACCGCGCGGCAATATGGTGGAACTGGCCTTGGTCTTGCGATCACACGCAAGCTTGCACGCATGATGGGTGGGGAGGTCAAGGTTACGAGCGAGCTGGGCAAGGGCTCAGTCTTTAGCGTCCGCTTGCCCGGCAGCGCTGACTCGCTGGCAAAGACTTCGATCGCTTCCGATGACAGCCGCGGGCCCAGCACCGATTGCGTTCTCGTCATCGACGACGACGCTACAGCGCGCGAGCTCATTTCGGATTATCTCAAGGCAGAGGGCTTTTCCGTCGTAGCTGCGAGCGGCGGGTTCGAGGGGCTCAAGCTGGCCAAGGAATTGCGGCCGACCGTGATTACGCTCGACGTAATGATGCCGGACCTCGACGGGTGGTCGGTGATGGCCGCGCTGCGGCAGGATACCGAGCTCGCCGAGATTCCGGTCATCATGGTGACGATTGTGGATGAGCACCGGCGCGGTATTGCACTCGGTGCGGCCGGCTATCTAACCAAACCGATCGACCGCGAACGGCTGCATCGGCTAGTCGGCCGCTTTCGGGCGTCGACACCGCCCACACGGGTTCTGTTGGTTGAGGACGACGAGATCCAGCGCGATCGCATACGCGGATGGCTCGAAGGCCAGCAATGGATGGTACAGGAAGCCGCCAACGGCCGAGAGGCGCTGGCTCACCTACAAGAAGACAAGCCGGATGTGATCTTGCTCGATCTGATGATGCCGGAGATGGACGGCTTTGCTGTCGTCGCCGCCCTGCAGAAGAAGGTGGGCTGGCGGAACATTCCGGTCATCGTCATCACCTCCCGCGATCTCGACGCAACAGACCGGGAACGGCTAAACTCCGGTGTGCAATCCGTATTGGTGAAGGAGACGTTCCGGCCTGCCGACCTGGTCGAGCGCATCCGCCGGCTTGTGCAGACAAATCCGGCGGTCGACAGCAAGATGGAAGCAGCTTCGTGATCAAAGTGCTCTACGTCGAAGACAACGACGACAACATCTATATGCTCAAGATGCGGCTCGAGCTGCTGGGCGATTTCGAGGTTCTGACGGCGAAGGACGGCGGGAAGGGATGCGAGATGGCCCTTAGCGATCGGCCCGATATTATCCTGATGGACCTGGAAATGCCGGTCATCGACGGGTGGGAAGCCACACGGCGACTGAAGGGCAATCCGCAAACGCGCGACATCCCGGTCATCGTTCTGTCGGCGCACGCGTTGGCGGGCGAGCGCGAAAAGGCGATTGCCGCTGGGTGCGACGAGTTCGACACCACGCCGATCGAATTCGAGCGTCTTGTCGCAACCGTCCGGCGCCTTCTCGCGCGCCCTAATGATACACAATTGCGTGCTAATCAAGCGTCGAACGATGTTTAAAAGCGGGGGTATTCTTTATCCATTTTTTGTGCACCCATCGGTTCCTAAGTTGCCTCGAACGATAAGGACCGTCCGCGCCGACGACGGCAGGCTACAATAAACTAGGCCGTGCAATCGCTTCCTGATGTCGTACAACGGCTCAATGCCTGCCGGGTTGCTCGGTCGAACCTCTTCTCCTGGCAGATTTGTGACGTCCACCGATGTCCGCTATAGGGCCGCTTTCGGGGGTAACGCGGACATCAGGCAGCGATTGCCGGACAATCGCGGTTTATGAGTGCACGCCCTATTACCGGCGCGAACTAGGAAAATATACCGGGCCGCCACAATTGAAGCTGACGCGCTATCGCCAAATTTGACTGCGCTCAGTCAGGCTTTGAGGCACGGTTGGGGGCCGGCGTCTCCTCCAATGTGAACGGCACAACTGCTTGCGCGTCCCATGTATGCGGAAAAACCGGTGCGCGCCAAATTGTTGAGGGTAATACTGAGAGTGGCGTGTACTCCTGGGCAATCTCCGGCCGTATCTCGAAGAGGGGACTGAGTCTTACGGGGGCGTCTTGGGCAATCGCTGTCGAAACAAAAATGAATGTCGATCCGGCCGCGAGGGCAACCTGTAAAGATTTTCGCATCGTTTTCCTCCGTCGATTTTTTATCACACACCGTCAGATCGAGCCAGGCGCGAAATCATAGCCGTTCTCGTCGGCGCGAGGCGACGTAGCCGCTTGCGGCGCGTGCCAGCAGCGGACGGAAGAACGATTGCAAGAATTTCCGCTCTGTTGCGGTTATCTTATTTGAGCGCGGCTGACTTCGGTGCAAACAACAGCGTGTAACACGCGTCCGCAAGCGCGGAGTTCGGGTACGATTCACCCGGGAGGGTGACGAACTCCTTTGGGATTTCGTCCCGACGCTTCCACGGGTCGACCTTCGAAAGCGCGACCTGCTTCGCCTCGGCGTCCGGCAGTGCGCGGAATTTGTCCGCGCATACGGGTGCCAGCGCCGCTATGACCGCGAGCTGTGACCGCTCTTTTGCCGTCTTGTCAGCGGTGCTGCCAAGGGACCAGCCGCCCCAGTAAAAGCCGACAAAGATCGTTGCGACGGCACCGGCGGCTGCGCCTTGCAGCAGACGCTTCAGCGATTCCCCTTCCAGCATTGAAGGTAGTTTCATGATATTTCCTTTCGCCCGACATGTTTCGGAGCGAGGCCACGGACACCCGGACGGGTTCCGGTTTCATCAACCTGATTGAAAACCGAACGCGTTGCGATCGCGTATCGATTATCATTTGCTTACCCCTTCGTCCGGCCGGTGTCTGAGCAAAACAGCTCAGGTTTATGTTGATTGTGACCGGGTCGTTGCATTCAAGCTCGTCACCACCGAGGTCACGCTCAGGCCGCACCGTCTGCGTGGTGGCGGGTCGGATGCGGGCGCTATCGACCCGACGCGGAGCGTGCACATGGCGGCGAGCGCTCCGACAGTGCCGCCCTCGTCTTAGGTAAGCTTGGTTGACGCTAAAAGTCAGAAAAGAAGTATGATGCTCTACCTGTCATTCCGTTCTCCAATCCCCATCTACGGCGGTGCTTTGCAAATTGCGAGCCATCGGTATGGATATGAAATATTTAATCCCTCATTACATCAATGCGGATCAATCCGATCTCCGCGCGATAAAAGCCGGCTGGTATATGGCGGACGACGACGGCAGGCTTGTTGCCGGTCCCTTTTCCAGTCGCGAGGAAAGCGTCCTGCGTGGCAATATCCGGTTTGGGTCGGCGCGCGACGCGTATAGCGGGCTTTATCGTGACGTGGAGCGTACCTGAGGCCGTATGCTGCCGCCCGACCTGCGCCGCCCGCTCGGTGTGGTCCCTCCCCTTTGGACAGAACGTACACGCTGCACCGGCGCGCCCGCAGCACTTCTCTCCGTAGCCCTGCTGACCGGCGCCCTCGTCGCAGCCGCCGACGCGGTCGCGCTCAATGGATCGAACAAGGGCGACAGCGTTCGGGTGACTGCCGAGCAGATGCAACAGCTCCAGGTCATCGACGTCGAACTCTATCCGTTCCGGGTGCAGAAACTCGCCATCGGTCAGATCGCCTACAACGAGGACAACAGCACTGCCATTATGACGCCGTTTTCCGGTCGCGTGACCCGGATGATCGCCAAGATCGGCGATAAGGTGAAACGCGGCGAGACGCTGTTCGAGATCGACAGCCCAGAAGTGGTGCGGCCGCAGAACGACTTCATCGCGATCATCACGGCCAGGAACAAGTCGCGCTCGCAACTTGATCTTGCGCAAATCGTCGAGAAGCGGCTCAAAGACCTATACGAAGGCAAGGCGGCGCCGCTCAAGGAATGGCAGCGGGCGGAGGCTCAGCTGGTCGGCGCGCAGAACGACATGCGCTCGGCGGAAATCGCGGTCGAAGCCGCGCAGGCCCGGCTGCGCATCGTCGGCCTCGCCGACGAGGAAATCGTCGCATTGAAGGGAAAAGGCACCATCAGGCGCTCGATGTCGGTTCTCGCTCCAATCGACGGCACCGTCATCGCCCGCAAGATCGGGCTGGGCCAATATGTGCGCAACGACAACGGCGACACGCTCTACACCGTCGCCGACCTCTCGACCATGTGGCTCAAGACGCAGTTGCCCGAGAACGACATCGCGCTCATCCGCATCGGCCAGGAGGTTGAGGTTAAGTTCAGCGCGTTTCCGGAACGGATATTCAAGGCGCGCATCACGGCTATCGCTGCGGCCACCGACGCGATGACGCACCGCATCGTGGTGCGTTCCGAGGTCGCCAATCACGACGGTGCGCTCAAGTCCGAAATGTTCGCGAGCTTCAAGATCGCGGTCGGTGCCGACGAGCCCTCGCCTGCTGTCCCTGTCGACGCGGTGGTTCGCGACGGCGATCTCGCCGCCGTGTGGGTGGAGGACGAGCCGACGCTGTTCCGGCGGCGCCAGGTGACGCCCGGGATGGAGCAGGAGGGCCGCGTGCAGATCCGCAACGGCCTTGGGGTCGGCGAGCGCATCGTCGCTCGCGGTGCAATCTTCCTCGATAACCACTGGCGGCAGTGATCCCTATGCCAGCCTGAGGCTAGCCAGAATAAAGAGACGGGGGTGGACAATATTGAACAGACGGCCGGGCGCGACAGCGCAGAAATGTCTATGCAGCTCTTTCGCTTCTATCTGCCGCCCCAGATTGGGAACGACCGCGGGCATTGCGAGCGTCGCGGACGACCCTGCAAAGCGAACAGACTGAGCAGGGCTCATCTCCCTTGCTGGCGGCTGCCGGGAATTGAAGGCTTAGTGTACGAGACCCCGCCTCAGCCCCCTTCGACTTCCCCCTCCGGTCGGGTGCTCGGTGAGCGCGACAACAACGAGAGGGAGCCATGAAGGTCGAGCTGCCTGGCGAGAACAAGTCGCTTGCCGATATCAATGCAGGCGAATGTTTCGCGTTCACTCGCAATCAGGTCACTTCAGTCTGTATGAAGGTGGAGTGGCTGAGCGCCGCCTCGATAGCTGTATTGTGGTCGGGCTCGGATGATTGGACCGTTCCTCACCTGATCGCGCCTGCCGAACTTGAGGGATCGATTCTTCATTCGTTGCCGAGCGCGGTCTTTATTGCATCTTCCGACGCGAAAGACGTTCGCGCTGACCGGACCCGACATGAGTATGCTCCCGGTTTCCTCATCAAGACGCCCTCCGGTCAACCGCTGATCGCCGTCAAAGGTCTCCAACGAGAACACGGGATACCCGTCATCGATGTAGAGACCGGCAAGGCATCAGGGATTGAGACGGACAACCTGACTTTTTTCACATCATGGCGTATTGCGACAAAGGTGTTGGACAAGTACGAAACAGTCTGCTCATTCCCGTCTTACGACGAAGGCAAAAATTCCCTGCGGCAGACCACGTGACCCCCAAATCGAGCGGCGGGCTACGCCGTCCGGCACGCGCAAGATACGTCGGAAGCCACGGTTGGGAGATAATTCGCCGCGCCGCGCCGTGACTGCTGAGACGACTTCGACCACATCTCGCTTGGTGAGTTCGTGGATGCTCCGGCCCGCCCATGGCCTTCCCACTTCTCGACGAAGAAGCCTGGAAATCTCGGCGACCGAGCGGTTCTTTGAAAGTCGTTGGCAGTGAAGTCCCGATCTGTCACAGACGACATCTGACGAGGGAGTAGGCAGCGCGTCGATGGCGCTCTTGGTCAACTTGATACGCAGCATGGAAGGCACCTGTCCGAAGGTGCTACCTTGATCTCGCATAGGTAGCACCGACAATGGAATGACAGGAGCGACGGTGATACGCCGTCCGCATCGACCAAGAAAAATCAATGCGTTATGAACCGCCAGCAATCAACTTCCACCTCGGGGAAACACCACCCCGAGAACCGCAAGGGGGAGGGGAGCGCACCCAACGCGTTGCGCCATCGTGCAGCATTCACAAAGGACCGCTCTAGCGTGCGCAACTACCAGGGCATCGGCGCGCCGCTGCGCCGCGTCGAGGACCGGCGCTTTCTTACCGGCCGCGGACGCTTCGTGGCGGACATCGCGCTGCCGGGCGCGCTCGCCTGCGCCTTCGTGCGCTCGCCACACGCCCATGCCGCCGTTCGCCGGATCGATACCGCCGGCGCGGCGGCCTCGCCCGGCGTCATCGCCGTGTTCACCGGCGCCGACATGGCGGCCGACGGCATGGCGCCGATGCGGCCGCTGTGGGCGGTGCGCTCGCGCGACGGCTCGCCCATGGCCGAGCCGCCGCGCTTTGCGCTGGCGCGCGATTGCGTGCGCCATGTCGGCGAGCCGGTTGCGGCGGTCATCGCGGAAAGCCTCGCGCAGGCGCTCGACGCCGCGGAGTGCATCGAGGTGGCCTACGAGCCGCTGCCGGCGGTGACCGACGCGCGCGACGCGCAGGCACCGGGCGCGCCGCAGCTTCATGCGTCGGCGCCCGGCAATGTCTGCTTCCGCTGGGCGCGCGGCGACGAGGCCGCGGTCGCCGCAGCGTTCCGGATGGCGCCGCATACGGTCGCGGTCGATCTCGTCAACAACCGCCTGGTCGGGGCGGCGATCGAGCCGCGCGCGGTCATGGCCACCGCCGAGCCCGACGGCGGCAAGCTGACGCTCTATACCTCGACCCAGGCGCCGCATCACATCCGCCGGCAGGTGACCGAGCAGCTCGGCATCCCCGAGAGCGCGCTGCGCGTGATCTCGCCCGACGTCGGCGGCGGCTTCGGCTACAAGGGCAAGCTCTATCCGGAGGAGGGGTGCATCGCCTGGGCGGCGCGCCGGCTCGGCCGCCCCGTGCGCTGGGTGGCGACGCGGGCCGAGAGCTTTGTCACCGACAACCAGGCCCGCGACCACCTGACCCATGCCGAGCTGGCGTTCGACGCCGGGGGGCATTTCCTCGCGCTGCGGGTCGCGACCTTCGCCAATCTCGGCGCCTATGTCTCGACCTTCGGCGCCGCGATCCCGAGCGCAATCTACAGCGCGCTGTTCGCCGGCGGCTACCGTACGCCCGCGATCTTCGTCGAAAGCACGGGTGTCTTCACCAACACGACGCCGACCGACGCCTTCCGCGGCGCCGGCAGGCCCGAGGCCTGCTACGTGCTGGAGCGGCTTGCCGACGCCGCTGCCGGCAAGCTCGGCCTCGACCGCGCGGAAATCAGGCGGCGCAACCTCATCCCGCCGACCGCGATGCCGTACAAGACACCGATCGGTCCGACCTACGACTGCGGCGATTTCCCCAAGGTCTTTGCACGCACGCTCGCGCTCGCGGCCTATGAGGGCTTCGCCGAGCGGCGCGCGGCGGCCGCACGGCGCGGCAAACTGCGCGGCATCGGCCTCGCCTGCTACGTCGAATCCTCGGGCGTTGCGCCGTCGCGCTTTGCCGGCATCAATGGCGCGCGCGTCGGCTTCTACGAGGCGGCCTCGATCCGGGTCGAGCCCGACGGCGCGGTGCGCGCCATGCTCGGCACCCACAATCACGGCCAGGGTCACGCCACCACGCTGGCGCAGATTCTCTCCTCGCGGTTCGGCGTCGCCGTCGAGCAGGTCGAGGTGGTCGAGGGCGACACCGATGCCGTGCCGCACGGCACCGGTACTTTCGGCTCGCGCTCGATCGCAGTCGGGGGCTGCGCGCTCGACCGCGCCGCCGACAAGGTCGTCGCCAAAGGCAAGCTGATCGCCGCCCATCTCATGGAGGCGGCTGCGGACGACGTCGATTTCAGCGACGGCGCCTTCGTCATCGCCGGCACCGACCGGCGCGTGTCGTTCGCGGAGGTCGCGCGCGCGGCCTATGTGCCGCACAACTTTCCGCTCGAGACCGTCGAGCCGGGCCTGCAGGAAACCGCGGTCTATGATCCGCCGAGCTTCGCCTTCAGCAACGGCGCGCATGTCTGCGAGCTCGAGATCGATCCGGACACCGGCCGCATCGAGCTGGTGGGATTCTGGGGCGTTGACGACGTCGGCACCGTGATCAATCCGCTGATCGTCGATGGCCAGATCCACGGCGGCGTCGCGCAGGGCCTCGGCCAGGCGCTGCTCGAGCATTGTGCCTATGATGGCGGCGGCCAGCTCGTCTCCGGCTCGTTCATGGACTACGCGGTGGCGCGTGCCGACGACCTGCCGCTGTTCGTCACGGAATGCGACGAGAGCCAGCCCTGTACCCACAACCCGCTCGGCGCCAAGGGCTGCGGCGAGGCCGGCTCGATCGGCGCGCCGGCCGCCGTGGTGAGCGCGGCACTCGATGCGCTCAGCCCCCTGGGCGTGACGCATCTCGAGATGCCGCTCACCTCCGAGCAGGTGTGGCGGCGGATCCGGGAGGTGCAGGGCGGCAGGGACGCGACTTCCCAGGTTGGCGCGGGATCGCTCTGACGCATCGTGGAAAGGCGGCCGGCAGGGCGGCTTCCGTCACGAACGAAGCCCGCATTGCGTAACAAACTCCTCCACCAGCCGCGCGCATTCCGCCGGCTTCTCGATCTGCAGCAGGTGGCCGGTGCCGGGGACGAAGGCGTAGTCGTAGCCGTTCTCGGTGCCGAGCGCGTAATTGGTCTCCGCGGTGGCGGGAGCGCCCTTGAGGTGGGGATCGGCGCCGATCAGCTTGACCGGTCCGCCGAACGCGCTGGCGGGCGGCCACAGGTTCAAGGTCAAGGCTTCGGCATAGATCGCCGCCTCGTTCTCCGGCGCGCAGACGAGCTCGTAGCCGTCACCGTCCGGGCGCTTGCGCAGGACCGAGCGCGCCATCAGCTCATGCGCTCCCGGCACCCAACCCTTGGTGGTGCGCGACTGGAGATATTCGTCCGCCAGTTCGCCGATGGCGGCGAAGCGGCGGCGGCGGCCGAGCGCCCATTGCGTCAGCCTGTTCTCGAAAGCTTCCATGGCCTGGTAGCGCGGGTGATCTGGCGGGGGAACGTTGGGCGGATCGAACAGCACGAGCGCGTCCCAGCGCCAGCCGATCTCGATGGCGTGCTTCATGGCGGCGCGGCCCGACATGGAATGGAAGATGCCCACGGTGGTTTTGTTGCCGAGGCGGGCATCGATGGCGTCGCGCACGCGCGCGAGGTCGCGGCTCAGCTGCGCATAGAAGTGGTTCGGCGGGTCCGCCGGAGTGTTCTGGCCGTGATTGCGGAAGTCGAACACCAGCACGTCGTAGTGCGGCGTCAGCAGGTCCCAGAACGGCAGGTAGGCGTCGGCGGCAAATCCGTTGCCGTGGGTGACCGTGAGCCGCACCCCATTGCGATTGCCGTGACGGCGCACGCGGATTTGCGCGCCATCCTCCAGGTCGACGTCGAAGGTCTCGCTTGGAACCGGTACCACCAAACTCATTCCCTTGATCTCCGCTATTTCGGATTGCGCACCAACGCGTTGCGCATGGGTTGCGGTTTGCCCGCCCGGGCGTTGACTTATAGAGTGACAGGCCGCAGGGAGCCTAGAGCACGTTCACGCGTGCCCTCGACGCGCTATGGCGAAATGCAGGAACGGCTCCGCTACGTGGCATCGCCGCTCCGGTTTTCGCGCTGCTCCTCCGGGTACAGGTTGAGGTGAGTGTGTCGCAGTTCTTGGGTGTTCCCGTCCTCCGCAAGGAAGATCCGGCCCTGCTGTCGGGGCACGGACGCTATGCCGATGACCTGCCCGTGCCGGCCGGGACCCTGCACGCGCATGTCATCCGCTCGCCCCACGCGCACGCCACGATTGCCGGCATCGATGCCAGCGCGGCGCTGGCACAGGACGGCGTCTGGGCCGTCATCACCGGCGAGGAGGTCAAAAAACTCTCCGATCCGTTCCTGATCGCGCTCAAGGCGCCGGTCAATCAATGGTCGCTCGCCGTCGAGCGCGTGCGCTATGTCGGCGAGGCGGTGGCGCTGGTCGTGGCCGAGACGCGTTACCTGGCGGAGGACGCGGCCGATCTCGTGCGCGTCGATTACGAGCCGCTGGCGGCCGTGATCGATCCGCAGGCCGCGCGCGCGCCGTCGGCGCCGCTGCTGCACGCGGAGGCCAAGACCAACGAGATTTCGGTGCGCAACTTCTCCTACGGCGACACCAGGGCCGCGTTCGCGCAGGCCGACGCCCGCGTCGCGCTCACCTGCGAGTATCCCCGCAATTCCTTCACGCCGATGGAGTGCTACGTCGTCGTGGCCGAATACCGGCCGGCCGACCAGAGCTACGACGTGCTGGCGAATTTTCAGGGGCCGTTCAGCACCCATCCGGTGATGGCGCGCGCGTTGCGCGTCGCCGGCCCGAAACTCCGGCTGCGCATCCCGCCGGACAGCGGCGGCAGCTTCGGCATCAAGCTCTCGGTGTTCCCTTACATTGTGCTGGCCGCGATCGCCGCGCGCGTCACCGGCCGCCCGGTCAAATGGGTCGAGGACCGGCTCGAGCATCTCCTCGCCGCCAGCTCCGGGCCCAATCGCATCACCGAGATCGAAGCCGCGGTCACCAGGGACGGGCGCATCCTGGCGCTGCGGCTCGATCAGCTCGAGGATTACGGCGCCTTCCTGCGCGCGCCGATGCCGGGACCGCTCTACCGCATGCATGGCGCGGTGACGGGCGCCTACGACATCCGCAACGTGGACGTCACCAACCGCGTGGTGCTGACCAACAAGATGCCGGCGAGCCTGATCCGCGGCTTCGGCGGTCCGCAGCTCTATCTCGCGCTGGAGCGGCTGGTGCAGCGCATCGCGGTCGAGCTCGGACTCGACCACCTCGACGTGATCAAGCGCAACCTGATCCCCAAGGAGAAGTTTCCCTACAAGGCCGCCGCCGGCTCGCTCTACGATTCCGGCGACTACCTGCGCGCGGTCGAGACCGCGACGGGGGAGGGGCGTCTCGCCGAGCTCAGGCGCCGCCGCGATGCCGCGCGCGCCGCCGGCCGTCGCTACGGCATCGGCTTCGCCGTCGTGATCGAGCCCGGCATGTCCAACATGGGCTATCTCTCGACCTTGCTCACCCCGGAAGCGCGCGACAAAGCCGGTCCCAAGAACGGCGCGGTCTCCATGGTCACCGTC
This sequence comes from uncultured Alphaproteobacteria bacterium, assembly GCA_963739385.1. GTDB lineage: Bacteria > Pseudomonadota > Alphaproteobacteria > Rhizobiales > Xanthobacteraceae > VAZQ01. The sequence goes on along the minus strand of CAVUAI010000053.1, from coordinate 62,358 downwards.
AATGTCGACCCGCTCGGCGCGGTGTCGGTCACGGCCGACGTCACCGTGCAGGGGCAGGGCCATGCGACCGTGCTGTCGCAGATCGTGGCCGAGCGGCTCGGACTTGCGCCCGACGACATCAACGTCGTGCTGGAGATGGACACCGCCAAGGACCAATGGTCGATCGCCGCCGGCACCTATTCCTGCCGCTTCACCCCGGGGACGGCGGTAGCCGCGCATCTCGCCGCCGAGCGCATGGCGGACAAGCTCAAAGGCATCGCGGCCAAGCAGCTCAACGTCCTGCCGGAAGACATCGAGCTTGCCGGCGGCAAGATTCGCAGCCGCAGCAACCCCGACAACGCCTTGCCGTTCGGGCGCGTCGCCGGCACCTCGCATTGGTCGCCGGTCATGCTGCCCGAGGGCATGGCACCGGCGTTGCGCGAGACCGCAGTGTGGTCGCCGCCCGAGCTCGAGCCGCCGTCGAGCGACGATCGCATCAACACGTCGCTCACCTATGGCTTCGTCTTCGACATGTGCGGAGTCGAAATCGATCCGCTGACCTGGCAGGTGCGTGTCGACCGCTACGTCTCGATGCACGACGCCGGGCGCCTGCTCAATCCGATGATCGCCAATGGGCAGATGCGCGGCGCCTTCGTGCAGGGCATCGCCGCCGCGCTCTACGAGGAGTTCGTCTACGACGACGCCGGTCAGTTCCTGACCGGGACCTTCGCGGACTATCTCGTCCCGACCGTCGCGGAGATCCCGCCGGTGGAGATGCTGCACCAGGAGACGCCGTCGCCGCTCACTCCGCTCGGCGCCAAGGGACTGGCCGAAGGCAACTGCATGAGCGTCCCGGCGTGCATCGCCAACGCCATCGCCGATGCGCTCGCCATCAAGGACGTGCAGCTTCCCGCCACGCCGCGGCGCATCCACGCGCTGATGGCGGGACCGGAGCCGGGTCCGCCGGACATTGCCGCGTCCGCGGCTGGAGACCGTCGATGAAGCCGCGTCCGTTCGACTACGCGCGCCCTGATACGGTCGACGAGGCGGTCGCGCTGCTGGCCGAGCACGGCGACGACGCGCGCGTGCTTGCCGGCGGCCAGACGCTGCTGGCGATGCTCAACCTGCGTGTGGTCGAGCCCGCCGTGTTGATCGATATCACCCGCATTCCCGAGCTCGACGTGATCCGCGAGGCCGACGGCAAGATCGAGGTCGGCGCGGCGGTCACGCAGAACCGGCTGATGGCGTGGCCGGCGCTGGCAACGAAACTGCCGCTGCTGGCGGCGGCGCTGCCTTTCGTCGGACACTTCCAGACCCGCAACAAGGGGACGGTTTGCGGCTCCATCGCCCATGCCGACCCGACCTCGGAGATTCCGCTGTCGCTGGCGCTGCTCGAAGGCGAGGTCGTGCTGCGGTCGCGCCGGGGTATGCGGGTTCTGGTAGCTGACGCGTTCCAGCAGGGCATGCTGACCACCGCGCGCGAAGCAGATGAATTGATCACCGCGGTGCGCTTTCCGGTCGTCGACCGCGGGCGTGGCGTTCCGCGAGGTGGCGCGCAGGCATGGCGATTTCGCCATCGTCGCCGTCGCCGCGCTCGCCGCGCCTGCCGACGGCATCCGCATCGGCGTCGCCGGGATGGCGGAGCGCCCCGCCGTCCGCCGCATCAAGCCCGACGGCGCCGCCGGCATGCGGGACGCGATCGAACGCCTGGCCTGGGAGCTCGAGGGCTACGACGATGTCCATGCCTCCGCCCGCATGCGCCGCGACCTGCTGCGCGGGATCGGCCCCGTCGTCGTCGAGGAGGCGATCCGATGCGCCGCGTGAAAAAGGGCGACCGCGTCCGTCTCGGCCTCACGCTCAACGGCCGCAAAATGTCGGGGGAGGCCGAGCCGCGCATGCTGCTCAGCGATTTCCTCCGCCACGTGCTCGGCGCTACCGGAACTCACGTGGGCTGCGAGCATGGCGTGTGCGGCTGCTGCACGGTGCTGATCGACGGCGCGGCGGTGCGCTCGTGCCTGACCCTCGCCGTGCAGGCCGAGGGCCGCGCGGTGACGACGGTCGAGTCGCTCGCCGACCCGAACGGAAAGCTCAATGCACTCCAGCAGGCGTTCCAGAACAACCACGCCCTGCAATGCGGTTTCTGCACGCCCGGCATTCTCATGTCGTTCACCGACTTCCTCGCGCGCAACCCCCGTCCGACCGAGGCCGAAGTGGTCGAGGTGCTCAGCGGCCATTTGTGCCGCTGTACCGGCTATGCCGGCATCGTGGCGGCCGTGCTCGAGGCCGCCGGCGGCGGCAACCGAACGCAATGAAACGACCCATCAGGAGACGTCCATGAACAAGCCCCAGAGCAAGCAGGATGCCGGTGCCGTCGCGAAGCAGGTCTATCGCGAGCTGGTGACAATCAACGGCAAGAACGTCGTGCTGGCGCACAACGAGCCGCCGGTGATCAATGCCGGCGTGCTGGAAAACGGCGACATCTTCCGCATGATCAACATCTTTGCCGACACGTTCACGCCCAGCAACCTCGACAAGGCCGACGGCACGCCGCTGCGGCTCTACACCTCCGACCGGGTGAAGGTCGACGTTTCCAAGCGCCGCAAGCACGACATGGGCTTCTGGCATCGCAACATCGACGCCCACGAGATCATCTTCTGCGTCAAGGGTGCGCTGAAGTGGGAGACCGAGATGGGCGTCAAGATCATGCATCCCGGCGACATGCTCTTTATCCCCAAGGGAATCGGCCACCGCTCCTTGCTGTGCGAGGACTCGACCGACGAGAACGTGCTGATCGAACTCAAGATCGCCGACGATCTGACCTATGTGGGGGAGGCAAAGTAGCCACTCACGCCGCTGTCATTGCCCGCGAAAGCGGGCAATCCAGTAGGCACCCCGCGATGTATTTGGGCACAAACCGTTCCGAGCCCATCGTCCGGTGAGTACTGGATGCCCGCTTTCACGGGCATGACAGCCGAAACGCGTAACCGGAGTCCAGCGTGCAATCTGTCGACCTGCTCGTCGCGAATATCGACTGGCTAATCACCGTCGACGCGGAGCGCCGCATCATCCGCGACGCGTCGATCGCGGTGGATGACGGGCGCATTGTCGCCATCGACAAGTCGGCGGTGGTCGCCGGAGGCTTTTCCGGACGGAACGTAGTCGATGGCCGCCGCACGGTAGCGACGCCGGGTCTCATCGACTGTCACCTGCATTCCTCCTTTGCGCTGTCGCGCGGGCTCGCCGACGAGGCCAATGCGCAGTCGTTTTTGTTCGACCGCATGTATCCGTACGAGGCGGCGCTCGAGAGCGACGACGTGCGCGTCTCCGCCACCTTGGCGGCGGCCGAACTCCTCAAGCATGGCGTCACCTGCTTCATCGATCCCGGCAACTACCACCCCGAGGCCTCGGTCGACGGGATCATGGCAACCGGCATCCGCGCCATCGTCGCGCGCTCCTCGTTCGATCTCACCAAGTCGGTGCTCGGGATCCTGCCCGAGCGCATGATCGAGACGACCGCGGTGGCGCTGGAACGCGCCGAGGCGGTGCTCGCGCGCTATGCCAAGTCGGGCAATCCGCGGCTTGGCGCCAGCGCCTCGTTCCGCGGACTCAACAATGCGTCGGATGAGCTGATCCTCGGTCTCGACCGGCTCGCGCGCCAGTATGGCACCTTGCTGCAGACCCATGCCTGCTTCAGTTACTCTACCCACGATTCCAGCGTGGCGCGCACCGGCAAGGCCGAGATCGAGCGGCTCGAGTCACTGGGAGTGATCGACGAGCGCATGCTGATCGTGCATTCCGGTTGGCTCGAGCCGGAGGAGGTGGCGGTGCTCGCCAGGCGCAAGCCGTCGCTGGTCTGCGCGCCGAGCTCGAGCCTCCATAACGGCTACGGCAACTTCCTGTTCGGCAAGCTGCCGGAGCTGCTGGCGCTCGGCGTCAACGTGGCGATCGGATCGGACCATGCCAGCTCCGGCATCGTCGACATGCCGCAGGAGGTGCGGCTCGCCTGTTGCTGCTACAAGGAAACACGGATCAATCCGCGCGTGATGCCGCCCGAGACCGGGCTCGAAATGGCGACGCGCAACGGGGCAAAGGCGGCGCAATGGGATGACCGCATCGGCTCGATCGAGGTCGGCAAGGAGGCCGACATCGTCCTGTTCGACACCAATCGCCCCGAATGGCAGCCGTTGATCAATCCGGTCTCGAATCTCGTCTACAGCGCGACCGGGGATTCCGTGCGCGATGTCTTCGTCGCCGGCGAACATGTCGTTTCCGGCGGGCGCTTGACCAGGATCGACGAGGACAAGCTCTACGCGGAGATTCCGGTCGCGGTGGCACGCTTCGGCAAGCACTTGCAGCTCGACCGCATGGTGCAACTGCGCTGGCCGGTGTCCTAGGGTGCCGACGGCGCATGCCGTCGTGGTGCTCTGGCGCGGTCTGCGACAATGAGAAGAAAAGTCGGAGACAAGAAAAGAGAGAGGAAACGTCATGGCGGACGTATTCGGGAGGCATCGGCCGGAAATCCCGTATCAGCCGATCGCTGACCTGCTCGCGCAATACCGGCAAGCGCGATCCGGACAAGCTCGCGATCGTCGACCTCGACCAGGAGACTTCGATCAGCTTCGGCGGGCTCGAACGCGCGGTCACCGACATCGCGTCGGCACTCAAGCAGGCGGGCGTCGGGAAGGGCAGCCGCGTACTGCTGTTGTCGGACGAGACGCTCGAAAAGCTGTTGATCTGGCTCGCGACCTGGCGGCTCGGCGCAGTCATCGCTCCGCTCAATGTCGAGCTCAATGCGACGCTGATCGCCGGCCTCGCGACCGCGGTCGCTCCGGTGCTCACGCTGGTGCACAAGGAGCTCGACGGCGACGCGCTGCTGGCGGGCCGGCCGTTCGTCCGTTTCGGCGCCTACACGGCTGATCGTGCCGATGCCGACGCGGAGGACGATTTCTTTCGCGCTATGCCGCGCGGGATCGCCCCCGGCACGCTGCCTGAGCGCAATGAGGCCGCCGACATCGCTGGTATATTCTGCACGTCGGGCACCACCAGCCGGCCCAAGGTCGTGGTTTACGATCATTGCGCCTACTGGCTCAACGGGCTCTCCACGCTGGAATGTCTCGGGCTGACGGCCGACGATCGCACCCTCGAATACCGCTCGTTCGGCTGGAACTCGGCCCAGGTGCTCAGCCTGATGCCGTTCCTGGAGAAGGGCTTGACGATGCACATCGCCAGGCGCTTTTCCCACAGCCGCTTCTTCGAGTGGATCCAGGCCTACGGCATCACGTTTGCGGCCGGCGTCCCCACCGTGCTGAACATGTTGCTCAATACGCCGCTCGGCTTCACCGCCAAGGATGTACCGACCTTGCGGCTGATGACTTGCAGCACGGCGCCGCTTTCGCGCGAGCAATGGGTGCGGTTCGAGGAGATGTACGGGGTCAAGCTGCTGCAGATGTACGGAATGTCGGAGGCCGGGTGGATGTGCGGCAACCGGCACTACAGCAGCAAGCTCGGAACCGTCGGGCTGCCCGCGCTCCATCAGGAGCTCGAGATCGTCGATGCGGAGGGCAGGCCGTGCCCGCCTCATGTCGAGGGCGAGGTGACGGCCGGCGGCCCGCACTGCGCGGTCGGCTATCTGCTCGACGACGGCACGATCGAGCCGATCCGTGGCCGGCGCATCAAGTCCGGCGACCTCGCGATCATGGACGAGGACGGCTTCATCCGGGTGAGCGGGCGGACGAAGGACCTCATCATCCGCGGCGGCGTGAACATCGCACCACTGGAGATCGATGAGGTACTGTTGAAGCACCCCGGTGTGCTCGATGCCGCCGCAGTCGGGGTTCCGGACCCGGTCTACGGCGAGGAGGTCGTGTGCTATGTGGTGCCGCGGCCGGGCACGACGGTGACCGAAACCGCCGTGATCGACCATTGCCGGGAAAAGCTGCCGGCGCCGAAGGTTCCCAAGCAGGTCGTGATCGTCTCCGACTTGCCCAAGAGCGACCGCGGCAAGGTCCTCCGCGACAAGCTCAAGGAGGACTGGACCGGTCGCATGAAGCTCCCGGCGTGACCGGGCGGCAAGATCCCTTGCGGCGGGGCCAAATTCGCGCTGCTCTTGCGAGCGATGTCGTCCATGTGGGAGAGAACAGCATGACCGAAGAGCGCATTCGCGAGCTGACCAAGGGCATGCTGCGCAAGAAGCTTTACGTCGTGCTCTCCAAAGGGGGCGCGGCGCCCGAACAGATCGCCAGGCACCTGCCGGAGCATCTCGAATACATGATCGATCTGGAGAAGAAGGGCGTGCTGTTCGCGTCGGGTCCCCTGGCTGAGGCCGACGGCAAGACCCGCGGCGACGGCCTGACCGTCCTGCGCGCGGCGAGCGCAGAGGCTGCGCGCCGGATCGCCGAGGCCGATCCTTTCGTGGCCAATGGGTTGCGCAGCTTCGATCTGCGGGAGTGGACGGTCATGGAAGGTTCGCTCGGCATCAAGGTGAATTTTTCCGACCAGTCGCTCGAGCTGGCATGAGTCAGTCGGCTGAACGACGGTGTGCGCGAGGAGGGGGAGCATGGAAACCGTAGGCTTCGTCGGTATCGGCAAGATCGGGCTGCCGATCTGCGAGAACCTGATCAAAAGCGGCCACCGGGTGCTGGGCTATCGCCGCAGTTCGCTCGCCGATTTCGAAAAGGCCGGCGGTGTTGCCGCCCGCTCCCCGGCCGAGATCGGTGCGCAGGCCGACATCGTGTTCTCCTGCCTGCCGTCCTCGGACGCACTCGACGATGTGGTGCAAGGTCCGAACGGACTGCTCAAGTCCGCGCGTCCCGGGCAGATCGTTGTCGAGCTTGGCTCGCACCCCGTGCCCGATAAGGAGCGGCACGTCGCCCCGCTGGCGGCGAAAGGGACGGCTTTTCTCGACGGCGAGGTAAGCGGGACGCCCGGGATGGTGTCGGCGCGCAAGGCCGTCATCTATCTCGCCGGCGACAAGGAGGCCTGTGCGAAAGCCGAGCGCTATGTCGCTGGATTTGCCGAACTCGTGCCTCTATTTCGGACCGTTCGGCGCCGCCAGCCGCGTGAAGCTCATCAACAACCTGCTGGTGGCGATCCACATCGCCGCCACCGCCGAGGCGATGGCGCTCGGGCTCAAGGCCGGCGTCGATGTGGACCTCATGATCAAGGCCATCGCCAGCGGCAGCGGCGGGTCGACCCAGTTCGGCATCCGCGCGCCCTGGATGGCGCAGCGGCGGTTTCTGCCCGCGCAGGGGACCGTGCCGGGACTGCAGCACTATTTCGACATGATCGGAACGTTCGCCGACAGCGTGGGCGTGGCCACGCCGATGCTGGATCGTGCAACGGAGCTCTACGACAAGTTCATGGAGATGGGCTTGGGCGAGAAGGATATCGCCGCGACGGTCGACGTCATCACCGCGCTGCCGCGCGCCGAACGCTGAAATCCCGGGAACAAGCAGGAACGGAGATTCGCATGATCCGCGTCAAGAAGATCGCCCACGCCATCTACGAGATGCCTGATGTCGACAAGCAGACCGAGTATTACACCGAAGTCCTCGGCCTCACCGAAACCGGGAAGGACAAGGACGCGGTCTACCTCGCCTCTACCGTCGATCACCACTCGGTGGTGCTGCGCAAGGGCGCTCAGGCGAAATGCGTGCGCCTGGGCTTCCAGATCGCGCCCGATGACGATCTTGACGCCCTGGAGAAGGAGGTGCGGGGCCACGGCATCAAGACCGAGCGCCAGAAGGACCCGCAGCCCTCGATCGCGGAGGCGCTGACGTTCCAGGACCCGAAAGGGACCGTGATGGAGGTGTTCAAGCGGGACGCGTTCTCGGGCCAGCGCTTCCCGCGCAAGGGCATCGTGCCTCACAAGCTCGGCCATGTGGCGTTCTTCGTCACCGACGTCCAGAAGGTGACGAAGTTCTATTGCGATGTGCTGGGCTTTCGTGTCTCGGACTGGATGGGGGATTTCTTCTCGTTCCTGCGCTGCGGCCCCGACCATCACACCATCAACCTGATGCAGACCGACGCAGACCGCCACTTCCACACCGCGTTCGAACTGCGCGACTGGGCCCACCTGCAAACCGCATGCGATTATCTGAGCCTCAACGGCTACAAGCTCCTGTGGGGGCCGGGCCGCCACGGCATCGGCCACAACCTGTTCGCCTATCACCGTGCGCCCAACGGGCTGATCACCGAGCTGTTCGCCGAGCTCGACCAGGTGAACGAGGAGCTCGGCTATTTCGAGCCGCGGCCCTGGCATCGCGACAATCCGCAGAAGCCGAAGGTGTGGGCGAAGGATCCGTCGGCCTCGAATTTGTGGGGCATCATGCCGCCGGACGAGATGCTCAAGTAGCAAGTAGCAGGCTGACAGGCGCGTCGCTGTCGCTGCTGGGAAGGCTCTCGTAGCAACGGCGCGCCTCCGCGCGTCGCGCAATATGAGGCGGCGCTCACTTCGCTTGCTCAGTCTTCCGCGGGGTCACTGTAGTGTGACGCATGCCGCTTATCGGCGTCGCGCGGCAGCGAAACATTTGCACCCTTGTGACGTCTCTCACATTCGCCGCGCCGGAATCACGAATAATACGCGCACGACAGCGAGCCGCAGTGCCGGCTTGCCGAACGAGAGCGTAGAGGGGCCGCATGTTGACATTCGAACAGCTTGTTCCCGCCGCTGCCAAGAACCGGTTTGCGGGAATCCAACGCAGCTACCGACCCGAGGACGTGTTGCGCCTGCGCGGATCGCTCGCCATCCGCCACACCTTGGCCGAGGTTGGCGCGTGCCGCCTGTGGGACCTGCTCCACAACGAACCGTTCGTTGCCGCGCTCGGGGCAGTGTCCGGCAACCAGGCCATGCAGATGGTGCGCGCCGGCCTGAAGGCGATTTACCTGTCGGGCTGGCAGGTCGCCGCCGACAACAATACCGCGGGCGCGATGTATCCGGATCAGAGCTTGTATCCTGCGAATGCCGGACCCGAGCTCTGCAAGCGCATCAATCGGACGCTTTGCCGCGCCGACCAGATCGAGCACGCGGACGGACGCATGCAACGCTACTGGTTTGCGCCAATCGTCGCGGACGCGGAGGCCGGCTTCGGGGGACCACTCAACGCCCACGAGATCATGAAGGCGTATATCGAGGCGGGCGCCGCCGGCGTGCATTTCGAGGATCAACTGGCATCCGAAAAGAAATGCGGGCACCTCGGGGGCAAGGTTCTCATTCCGACTGCCGCGCACGAACGCAATTTGAACGCCGCGCGTCTGGCCGCGGACATCTGTGCGGTGCCTGCTCTCGTCATCGCGCGCACCGATGCGGAAAGCGCCAGGCTGATCACATCCGACATCGACGAACGCGACCGGGAGTTTCTCACGGGGGAGCGCACGGCGGAGGGCTTCCATCGCCTGAAGGAAGGCTCCGGATTGGCGCATTGCATCAAGCGGGGCCTGGCTTTCGCGCGCTATGCCGACATGCTCTGGTGGGAGACGTCGAGACCGGATCTCGACGAGGCGCGTGAATTCGCGCACGCCATCCACCGCGAGTTTCCCGGCAAGCTTCTCGCCTACAACTGTTCGCCCTCGTTCAACTGGCGCGCCAACCTCGAGGAGCGCACCATCGCCCGGTTCCAGGGCGAGCTCGGCGCCATGGGTTACAAGTTCCAGTTCGTCACGCTCGCCGGCTTCCATAGTCTCAATCACGGGATGTTCGAGCTGGCACGTGCCTTTCGCGAACGCGGCATGTCAGCCTATTGCGAATTGCAAAGTGCCGAGTTCGCGTCCGAGACGCATGGATACTCGGCCACCAGACATCAACGGGAAGTCGGCACAGGCTATTTCGACCTGGTGAGCATGGCCGTTTCCGGTGCCGGCGCTTCTACCGCGGCAATGGCGGAATTGACGGAGGCGTCACAGTTCCAGCGCTGCCACCACCAGGTCGCGGCGGAGTGATCCCAACCCTTGCAATCGATGGAGGCGCAGGATGTCCAATGTGCATCGACAGGCCACGGCCGCACAGCGTTATTGGGTCGTGGGCGGCAAATACGAGACCTTGGATTTCGATCAGCTGGTCGCGGGCACCGAGGGCGTGTTCGGTCCGTTCGGGTCCCTGCAGGACGCGCAGGGCATCTGGCGTGACGTGACGGAAAAGACGCGTTTCCAGGCCACCGTCCGCTACACGATCGCTGCGGAGCACACACGCACGGTGTCGTAGCAGCCCAGCCAGGGGGCCGCCCTGGCACCCGAACTGCCGAGCGGGGCGTATCATGGTGAATATTGCACTGCTGGTGTTCTGCTTCGCGCTCGGCATTGTGCTGCGGCAAAGCGGCCGTCTGCCTGAGAACACGCCGGCGGCGCTCAACGGCTTCATCATCCACATTTCCTTGCCGGCCGTGATCCTTCTCTATGTGCACAGTCTCCGGATCGATGCGTCGCTCGTCTATCCGGTGATAACGCCTTGGGTTCTCTTCGGCGTCGGCCTGCTGGTGTTTGTCACGGCGTCCAAACTTGCACGTTGGTCGTCGCAGACCACGGGTGGCTTGATCCTGTCCGGTTCTCTCGCCAATACGTCGTTCCTCGGACTTCCGATGATCGAGACGTTCTACGGCGTGAGCTTTCTGGGCGTGGGGATCCTCATCGACCAGCTCGGAACCTACATGGTCCTCTCCACGCTCGGCATCATCGTCGCGGTGCTGTATTCCTCGAGTCGAACCGGCGACGTGTCCGCCTGGAGCGTGCTTGAAAAAATCCTCAAATTTACCCCGTTCCAGGCCCTGCTGGTGGCTCTCGTTCTCCGACCGATCGAGTTTCCGGCAGCTTTCGAGGAGCTGCTCGGTCGTCTGGGCGCTACGCTGGCGCCGATCGCTCTTGTATCAGTGGGATATCAGCTGCGCCTGGCAGATCTCCGGGGCCGCCTTTCGGCGCTCGGCCTCGGCCTGCTGTTCAAATTGATCTTCGGACCAATGTTAGTCGCGTTCGTCCTGGTGAAGCTTCTCGGCTCGAACGGCGCGGTGACGCAGGTGACGATCTTTGAAGCCGCAATGGCACCTCAGATCGGCGCGGCCATCGTTGCCATCGAACACAAACTCGATCCTCCGCTGGTAACCCTCATGGTCGGGATCGGCATCCCCCTGTCGTTCCTGACATTGCCGCTGTGGTGGTACCTGCTGCGAGGGATCTAACCATCCGCTCGATCCGCGCGCCATTGACGCGCGGCCGCGTTTCTCGCTACCTCTCGGATCATGGTGAGGCGCCGACACGTCTATCACGTCGCGGGCTACGACCCGATCGATGCCGGCGCGCAATATCGGCGCTTCACGCGTCAGCTCGGCATCTTCCGGCGCACCTGGGGAGTGGACGCCGTCCTCTCCGACCTCGAAGCACCGAGCGCGCAGTCGCGCGCATGGTGGACGGTCACCGCGAGCGGCGCCAACTGGCAGGTCGAGGCGGTGCACGAGGTGCTGCTGTGGGACGACGTGGTGCGCGGCGATTTCAAGCGTTCGCTGCCACTACGGCTTCTGCACGGCGCGCGCACATACCTCGATTTCATCCTCACCGGCACGATGTTCCGCTACATCGTGGCGAATCCGCGCTATGCCATCTTCTTTCTGTTTCCGATGGCTGCACTGGCGCTGTTCGTCGCCGCCGGCTGGACAGCTGCCGTCGGCCTCACGGCATTCCTGGGCCTTGAAGGTGTGGCCGCGGCGATCGTGGGATTGGCGGTGGGGCTTGTGGTTTTTCTCATCCTGCTGCGATGGCCGGGGCGGCGCTGGCGCGTGCAGCAGCTCCTGGACGACTGGATCTTTGCCCACGACTATATGCATGGCCGCCGTGGGGACATCGATGCCCGCCTCGACCGGTTCGCCGAGGCGCTCGTGGCACGCGCGCAAGCAGGCGGCGCCGATGAGATCGTGCTCGTCGGCCACAGCCTCGGGGCCATGCTCGTGCTCGATATTCTCGTGCGCGCGCTTGCGCGCGATCCCGAGCTCGGCCGCCGCGGCGTGGCGCTGTGCGTGCTCACCATCGGTGCGACCATTCCGAAATTCGCGCTGCATCCGCGATCGGACGGCATGCGCCGCAAGATCGCGCGCATCGCGGCAGAACCCTCGATCGCCTGGACCGAGTACCAGTCGCGTGACGACACCATCAGCTTCTACAAATTCGATCCGGTGTCGCTGCGCCGGATCGGTGGCGACCGCCTCGAGGGCCGTCCGGTGATCCGGCGGGTGCAGATCCACGACATGGTGACGCCGGCGACCTTCGCGCGGTTTCGTCACAACGTCCTGCGCCTGCACTACCAGTCGGTCATGGGCAACGAGACCCGCGCACCCTACGATTATTTCCTGATGGCGTGCGGTCCCGTGGCGTTCCGCGACTGGACGACGGCGCCGGACGGCCTCCTGGACTTCGTGGCGGACGACGGAACCTATCGCGACCGCGCGCGCAATCCTGTGATGGTCGCGCAATCCTCGCGATGACGCCGCTCGTCGCCAAGGTGATCTGGGTTCTCGGCGTCGTCGGCTGGTTCATCATCCGCTATCCCCATCAACGCCGCGCGCGGCGCACGCCCAGGCTGCGCAGCAGCGGCCGCAGCCGCGAGCTCGTGCTGATGGCGATCTCGGCCGCGGGGCTGGGGATCGTTCCCTTCGTCTATGTGCTGAGCGATGCGCCGCGGTTTGCGAACTATCCGTTCCGCCCGTGGCAGGCCTGGCTCGGCGCCGCGGTCTTCGCCGCAGCACTCTGGCTGTTCCGAAGGACGCACAAGGATCTCGGGCGCAACTGGTCGGTGACGCTGGAGGTGCGCGAGCAGCACGCGCTCGTCACCGAGGGCGTCTACAGTCGCGTGCGCCATCCGATGTATTCGGCGTTCTGGCTGTGGGCGGTAGCGCAGGCGCTGCTGCTGCCGAACTGGATCGCGGGCCCCGCAGGTCTCGTGGGCTTCGGGACATTGTTCTTCCTGCGGATCGGGCGGGAGGAGGCGCTGATGATCGAGACTTTCGGCGACGACTATCGCCGCTACATGGCCCGCACCGCGCGCATCGTGCCGGGCATCTATTAGGGTCGCGCTGCCTGCTAACCGGCAGGGCGCTGAAGCGCGCTCACCAGCCGTACCAGCACGCTGTGCGGCAACAGTTTGACGAATCCCATGATGATCCGGTCGCCCAGGCGCGGGATGACGAGATGTTTGCCGGCCCTGAACGCACGCCATCCGGCCTCGGCGGTGTCGGCCACGTTCGACCGCGGCATGAGTTTCATCATGCGGGTCTGTCCCACCGAGCAGCGCGCAAAGAACGCCGTCCGCACAACCCCCGGAGCGAGACACGTGACGGTCACGCCGGTACCGGCGACTTCGGAGGCGAGCGCTGCCGAAAACGAATTCACATAGGCCTTGGATGCGTAATAGACCGCCATGTTGGGCCCCGGCGCGTAACCGGTGATCGAGCCCACGTTGAGCACGCCGCCGCGTCTGCGCGCGATCATGCCGGGAAGGAATCGCAGCGTCAGCTCGCTCAGCGCGCGGATGTTCACATCGAGCAGGTCGAGTTGCGCGCTGCGGGCGAGCGCGGCCGCCGGTCCGTACACGCCCAGGCCGGCGCTGTTCACCAGCACGTCGCAGTAGAGGCGTCGCTCGGACAGCGCGCCCTCGATGCGCTCGAGCGCATGGGCATCGCCCAGATCAATCGCGAGCGCCGCCGCTTGCGCACCGCCGGCGACGAGCTCGGCGACAAGCTCGTCGAGGGCTGGCTGCGATCGCCCCACCAGCAGCAGAAAAGAGCCATCCCGCGCCGCGACCCGAGCGATGGCCTGGCCGATTCCCGACGAGGCCCCCGTGATCACGATCGCCGGGTTGGCTTCCCCCTTCATTTCATTCGCCATGAGGCCGGTCTCAATGGAAGGCACATGTGCCGGGCGGCGCGTCCGTCCGGCGGCGGCCAACCTCAGTAGCAGAATTGGACGGCGGATGAGCCCCACCGCGGCCCTAATTCGTGGCTAGCAAAATCGGATGTGGTTTTCGCAGGGGCACGCGAAATGCCAGCGTCCGAGGCTCGTCCGGTGAGCTCGCGATCGCCGAACCGATCCAGCGCGACCCGACACCCGCATTGGCTCGCATCGATGCGGCTGAGATTGTGCTCGCAAGCGCCGCAGAGGAGCGCATGCGGGTGGCTGCATCCGTGGACGGGGCAGGCGGCGGCCCGGGCGTCGCGCCGCCTGCGGGGGCCATGCTGGGCGGCGGCGCTGGTCGTCGCGAGTTTTGCAGGCGCCCAGGCGCAGGCGCCACTGAATGCGCCCGAAGCCGAGGCCTGCCTGGCCGCCAACCGGACCCTGTCGCTCGGTGCTCCGCTGGCGCGCACCGCTACGCGCCTCAAGGCCGGCGATGTGATGCGGATGGTGGCCGTCGGTTCCTCATCCACGACGGGCCTCTGGGTCTTGAGTTCGTCTGCGACCTATCCCGAGGTGATGCGCCGCGAGCTCGCCCGGCTGCGGCCGGCCGCGCGCTTTGAGGTCATCAACCGTGGCCGCATCGGCGAGACCGTGACGGGCAGCGTGGCCCGCTTCGAGCGCGACATCCTCGCCCATGGCCCCGATCTGGTCATCTGGCAACTCGGCACCAACGATGTGGCCTGGGGCGGGAACGCGGACGGCCTCAAGGACCTGGTTGCCGCGGGCGTTCGCACGCTCAAGGCCAGCGGCGCCGACGTGGTCCTGATGGACCTGCAATATGCGCCGATCGTGCTTGCCGCCTCGCATCATCAGACCATGCAGACGATCATTGCCGACGTAGCGCGCAGCGAGCGGGTGGCGCTGTTTTCGCGTTTCCTGCTCATGCGCCGCTCGATCGACGCCGGGCTCCCGTCGGGCGCGCTCGTATCGTGGGACGGACTGCACAATTCCGCCGCCGGGTATGACTGCGTCGGCCGGGCGCTGGCCCGGGCCATCGTTGCCGCGGCGCGTTGAGGCCCACGACGTCGACGTGGTGGATGTGTGGTCGATTCCCAAGCGACGTCAGGCGGCGGCGTCGGCTTTCGCCCCTTTGTGGGCGGTCCCGGTCAGTTGCTCGATCTTGTGCGCGTGGGCGACCGCCTGGCGGGCGGCATCGCTATGGGTGAAAAGTTCGAGCTTGTCGGTCTCGTCCTCGGTGACCGGGGTCATCGCCAGATCGGTGTAGGTGTAGCGATTTGGGTCCCTCTTGACGCGGCGGTTGGTGGCGTGGAGCCAGAGCAACAGACGTACCGCTCGCGAATACTTCGTCACGAAATTCCAGGCGTATTTCGGATAGAACGACCAGATGGGCTCGATCGGCAGGCCGGGCCTTCGATCCAGCCGGTATTTGCGGCGCAGCAGGCCACCTTGCAGCGGGTGGGCGTTCTCCAGCGGCACGGAGGAGCAGAACAGGAACACGAAGCTGACCAGCCGCGACATGCTGCAGTCGACCGCCGCGCCGCGGCGCAGGATCGTCTCCATGTGCTCGGGCGTGTAGTAGGTGGCCCAGGCGGAGCGATAGACCTGCTCCCATTCCTCCTTGCTCATCTTGGGATGGTTGGAGACGGCATGCTCGCCGTCATACAGGTTCATGTCCTCATGCATCCACTCGCCCTTCTTCCACAGCACCTTGTGGTCCTCCGAACCAGGCAGGGGGGTGAGGCAGAAGAACTCGAGAATGTCGAGCGGCAGCTCCTTCTGGATGATCGCGATGTCCTCGCGGATCGATTTGGGGGTGTCGAAGGGGAAGCCGAGGATGTAGCCGGCAGTGGTGATGGCCCCCGCCTTCTTCCAGGCGAGCAGCATGCTGCGGTATTCGGTGATCTTGTTCTGGCGCTTCTTGGCGGCCAGCAGATTCGCGGCGTTGATGCTCTCCAGGCCGACCAGCACGCGGTTGGTGCCGGCGCGGGCGGCCTTCTCGATGAAGTTCGGGATCTTGTGGCAGAGCGTGTCGACCTGAACCATCAGCCGGATGTTCATGTGCTCGCGTTCGCGCAACGCGATGATCCGGTCGAAGATCGCTTCCCAGTCCTTGTTGCGGGCAAGGTTGTCGTCGGTGATGAAAAAGTGGCGGATGCCCTGCACATAGTGTTCCCGGATCGTGCGCTCGACATCATCGGCTGAGCGGCGCCGGGATTTCCTGCCCTGCACATTGATGATGGTGCAGAATGAGCATTGATAGGGACAGCCGCGGCCGGCATCGAAGCTCGCCAGCGCCTGGAAGGTCTTCTTGAGGTGCTCGACCGGCAGAATCGGTGTCGGTTCGGATTCGAGCGACGGCAGGTCCTTCAGGTAGTTGTAGATCGGCTGCAGCGTCCCGTTGGCCGCATCCCGCAGGAGCCCGTCCATCCGGCCTTCCAACTCGCCGGCGAACATGCTCACCCCCATGTCGAGGGTCTTCTTCAGATCGGCCTGCAATTCCGGCAGCATGGCGAGGCAGCCGGACACATGGAATCCGCCGATGATCACCGACACGCCCGCGGCCCGGAACGGCCGTGCGATGTCGAGCGCGCGGGGATACTGATTCGATTGCACGCCGACGATTCCGACCAGGCCGAAATTGCCGTGATGCCGAATCAGCGACAGCAGCTGCTTGATTTTCACGCGGGTGTGGATCTCGTCGATCACCGTGATGTCGATGGCGGTGTCAGGCCCGAGCACACCCCGCAGTCCCGAATCGCGCCCGAGGCTGTAAAGGACGGCAAGCGTGTTGGACGGGACAAACGCGCGCATCCATTGGATGACGTAGCCGTCGTCGTCGTAATGGGACGGCTTGATCAAGACCAGCTGGAAGCGCCGCCTTGGCTGCGCCGATGCACCCGCCATGTCGAATACCCCACTCCCAGCGCGCACGGGAGAGACGCGGCAACCTAACATAATGCCGGGCAATGAAAAGCTCGCAAATTGCGGGAAAATCGCCCGCTTGGCCCCTTCGGCTGGAAGTTCAACAAGGAAAGTTCCGTTGTCGGAATTGAATTGATAAGCGAGGCTTCGCCAGGCCGGCGCAGCGACGCTGACCACGTTCCCGATCGATCGCCCATAAAACGAAAGCGGAGGCTCGAAGCCTCCGCAGTCCGTCGCCGTATTGTCTTGACGATGTGCCGGTCAGGTCCGCGGGTTGGCCTCCACCGTCTGCACAGGGGTCGGTGCGGGCTTCCGCGCCGTAGCCGCTGGCTTCTGGGCGGCAGGAGCCGGAGAAGAGGGACCGAACAGGCCCTGCGCCACCGGCTGGGCGGGCATGTAGCGCCGTCCGCCGTTGAGCTCGCGCAAGCGGTTGACCCAATCTTCCGGATACAACAGGTGGTTTCCGGGCACTCGCAGGCCCATCTCGCGCGCGATGGATTGGATGAACGCGACGCAGTTCCAGGTCGCGGCGTTCCACACCGGCGACGTGGCCTGCAGATGCTTGATGTAAGCGAACACCCGCTTGGCTTCCGCCTCGCTCATGTAGACGCGGTAGCTCGCGGTCAAATACTCCTCGTCGAGATCGCCGTAGCTCTTGCCGGTCTCCGCGATGACCGGGAGAACATGGCCGACGATGTAAGGAATGACGCTGTCGCTCGCCGGATGAAGGCCCGCGACGTCGATCTGCTTTCGATCGGACCGCCCGTACCATACGAAGGCGTGCCCATAGCTTGCCGCCGTTCGTGCGCGGAAATCGACGTAGTAGACCATCTTGCTGCTCTGCGGCGTTGCGCTGGTCGCCGCCGTAGCATTTGTGTCCTGAGCGCTGGCCGGCTGAGCGGTCAGCCCCACAGAGAGCGCGACTGCGCACAAGCCCATCACGAGGGCAAGGCGGCGCCTCTTCGTCCGACGATCTCGCATTGTTGGCTCCTAACCATGCTCCGCTTCAGCGCTTGGCCGAAGCGCATTGCGCTTCCCCGAACCGATGCCCGGGGGGTGCCCACGAACTCTGCTGTTGGCAGGGACGTGAGCACCCCTTCGGAGACATCAGTGCCCTTAGCCTTTGCTCACCACCGGCTGCGGATACTTGCCGACCGGGAACTTGCCGACCGGATACTTGCCGATCGGAGCCTTTCCGACCGGGGCTACCGGCGGAGGCGGTTCCTTACGCGGGAGATCGGCGGCGGCGGCTGCGCTCAGCATGGCCAAGGATGCAGCCGTTACGGTTAGAATCTTCAGCATGACTAATCCCCTTGTGTTTGGACAGCATCTCCGGATAACCCCGGATGGGGTAACCAGGGACGCCCCCCTGTCTTCGCACCAACTTAGCCAGAGCGGTTTCCACCGCTGCACGGTTAAAAAATGCTCCAAGCGCCCTTCTGACACAATCAAAAAGCGCTTGACTCACCGGCGCCGCGGCTCGTTTTCAAGCGGGTGTTGCACAAATATCACCGGATTGGCGTCAGGGCGTATGCGCGGGGGACACCTTGCCGAATTCTTCGCCTTGTTAGGCGATTTTTCGAGCAGCCAGGCGGCGTAAACCTACCCGGAGATACCGCTGCCGCCTGAGGCTTGAGTCCTTCCGAATCGAGTCGCACGCGCTCCCCTGGCAGGGAATCGCATCTTCACGCGAGTGCCCCATCCGATGTCTGCAACCTCGCCCGCGCGCTCGTTCCGCAATGGGGATGACGTCGATCCGATTTTTTGCCTTGGGCGGCCTTCTCACCCAAGCCAGTGCGGCACATCGGCCGGCTCGCAACGGAGGTGTCGCGCTCCGGCGGCGGTCGCGTTAGACTTTGCCGGGCGGCCAGAAGCGCCAAACGCGCCAGTTCGTGTCGCCGCCGCCAGCCGGGAGGAGGAGATCTGCCAATGTTTGCCGCCACCACACGCGCCGTGTCGCGGGCCGTGCTCGCAATTCTGTCTGTCGGCATGCTCTGGGCCGGCTTCCCCGCGCGCGCCGCTGACCCGATCAAGGTCGGCTTCAGCATGGCGCTCACCGGGGCGGTCGCGCCCAACGGCAAGCAGAATTTGCTGGCACTGGAAATCTGGCGAGACGACGTCAATGCCAGGGGCGGGCTCATGGGGCGCCCGGTCGAGCTCGTCTATTACGACGACCAGAGCAATCCCAACAATGTACCCGGCATCTACACCAAGCTCCTCAGCGTCGACAAAGTCGACCTGTTGCTCGGCCCGTACGCCACCAACATGATCGCGCCGGCCATGCCGGTGATCATGCAGACGAACAAAATGACGATCAGCATGCTCGGCGTGAACGTCAACCGGCAGTTCAACTATCCACGATACTTCTCCATGGTGCCGGGCGGCGACGAAGGCACCTTGGCCTTTTCCAGGGGCTGGTTCGAGATCGCGGCGGCGCAGACGCCCAAGCCCAAGACCGTGGCGTTGATCGGGGCCGACGCTGAATTCGGCAAGACTGCCTGCGACGGGGCGCGCGACAACGCCAAGGCCGGCGGCTTTGAGATCATCTACGACAAGAGCTATCCCCCCGGCACCACCGACATGGTGCCGATCGTGCGCGCCATCCAGGCCGCCAGTCCCGATCTCGTCTTCGCCTGCGCCTATCCGCCCGACACGGTCGGCCTCGTGCGCGCCGCGAACGAGATCGGCCTGAACACCAAGATGTTCGGCGGCGCCATGATCGGGCTGCTTGCCACCCCGATCAAGCTGCAGCTCGGTCCGCTCATGAACGGCCTGGTGATCATGGAGAGCTTCATTCCGGCGCCGACGCTCAACTTCCCCGGTCTCAAGGCCATGCTGGAGAAATATCAGGCCAAAGCGCCGGGACAGGGCGTCGACCCGCTGGGCTACGGCTTTACGCCATTCGCCTATGCCGCAGGTGAGGTGCTGGCGCAGGCGGTCGAGGCGACCAAAAGCCTCGACCACGCCAAGCTCGCCGATTACATCCACGCCAACAAGTTCTCAACCGTTGCCGG
The DNA here is from genome assembly GCA_963739385.1 of uncultured Alphaproteobacteria bacterium. GTDB lineage: Bacteria > Pseudomonadota > Alphaproteobacteria > Rhizobiales > Xanthobacteraceae > VAZQ01. Next base: position 42,556 of record CAVUAI010000053.1, on the reverse strand, counting down.
CGAGATCGCCTTCGGCAAGGATGGCGAATGGACCAAGTCGCGGCAGTTCTTCACCCAGTTCCAGGGGGTGACCGGCAACGATCTCGCGCAGTTCCGCGATACCAAGCATCAGGTCATCTTGTGGCCGGCGGAATACAAGACCGGCAACATCATCTATCCCTACCAGAACGCCAGGAAATAGCGTCGGAGGCCGCGCCCTATGGCAGGTCGATCGGCGATGTCGAGCGCGCGCCGCCGGGCCAGCGCTCGTGGGTGAGCGGCACGGTGAGCTTGGCGACCAGGCCGCCCGGCTCGAACGACTGCTGCACCTGACCGTTGAGCTGACGTTCGATCACCATGTTGATCAGCCTCGAGCCGAAGCCCGGCCGTCTGGTCCGCTTGGGCGCGGGCCCGCGGCTCTCCTTCCAGTCGAGCACCAGGGTGAGGCCCTGTTGCGTGCGCGTGACTGACCAGGTGAGATCGACACGTCCGCCAGGCTCGGACAGGCTGCCGTGCTTGCTGGCATTGGTGGCAAGCTCGTGCACTGCCATGCTCAGACCGAAGGTCGGATCGGGCTCGAGGAATACGTTGGGTCCGCCGAACGAGATGCGGTCGAGGAACGGAGCGAGCAGCGTGTTGAGAAGCTCGTTGAACGAGGTCGATTTCCAGCCGCCTTCGGTGATGAGGCGATGTGCGTTCGCCAAGGCCAGGACGCGGGCTTCGTATTTTGCCACTAGGTCGGCAACGCTGCGCGAGTTCTTCGCGGTCTGCGAAAACAGGGCCAGCAGCTGCGAGAAAAGGTTGCCGGAGCGGTGGCGCAACTCTCGGATCATCAACTCATGGCGTTGATCCAGCTGCCGGCGCTGGATCGCTCCTGCCACGACATTCGCGACGGCCGCCAGGAACGAAACATCGTAGTCGCTGAACTTGCGTCGCTTGCCGGTATATGCGCCGAGCACGCCGAAGGCGCGCCCATCGCGGCCGGCGATCGGTGCCGTGAGCGCACTGACGACGCCGTGGTCGCTCAGCAGCGACACGTCTGTGAATTTGGTCTCTGACGCGAGATCCTCGACGATCACCGGCCGACCTGAGGCGAGCGTGTAGCCGGCCTGCGTTTCGCGGCCGGTGGAGACATTGGCGATCCCCACCAGTCCCGCGTGCCAGCCGATCCCGGCGCGCAGGAGGAGCTCCGCGTCGCCAGGCAGCAGTTCGAGGATATTGACGAGCTCGACGTCAAGAATCTCGCCGACGGTGGCAACCGCGTCATTGAAGAATTTCTGCAGATCGCTTTCGGTCAATGCGCGCTCGCCGAGACGCGCGAGCGTTTCCTGCTGGCGCGCGCGCACGCGAACCTCGCGGTTGACCCGCAGGCGTTCGGTCACGTCGCGGCACATCCCGAGCATTTGCACCGCCGCGCCGTCCTGAACGATGACGGTGACCAGCGCCTCGAACCAGCGCTCCTCCCGCTCCGACGGCCCCGGCAGACGGTACTCCAGCCGGCACGGCTCGCGCGTCTGCAAGGTCCTGTGAATGGCGGCCAGGACGCCAGCGACATCCTGCGACGGAAAATCTTGCGGAACGATCGACAGCGAGCCATCGAGGCTGTGGTCGGAAAGGCCGTGAAAGTCTTGCAGCTTGGTCGACCACATCATGCGATTGGAGCGCAGATCCCACGACCATACGCCAACCTGGCCAGCATCGAGCGCGGATCGGAAGGAGTTGAGATCGGGGAGCGGCCCGGGCTCGGGACTACGGCTGGCCGCCGTTTCATTCTTGTCGTCCGCTTCGGGCACTTTCACATCCACCGTACGCAGTTCTACCCGGATCTTCAGCAGGGTTCGCAGTTCGGGGCAAGGTCACGCCGCGGCGCCGATGGGCGCGGGCCGGGCGGCGAGGATGCCGACAAACGAATGCCGTGGAGTTACCCAACGGTGATACCGCCAAGGGGATCGCCTCAGATCGAAAACCGAGGGCCCCCTCGCCGGTGCAAGGGTTGCGAAGCGCCGCCCGCCGCAGTGCCACCGCAAGGGCCGCCCATCGGGGAGCCGTTCGCGATCGCCTCTTCGTCCTACAAGCCGCTGGCATTTCGAAAGGTTCCTGCGACGGGCAGGCGCCGCGCGGGGCGGCGGGTATCGTCGAGCGCCCGGGCAGGGATGGGGGCCGTGTCTGGAACAATTTCAAAAACCGAGCGTTTCGTGTTCCGCTCAATTATTGATGGAGATCGATTATGTCGCTGGGCACCATCCTTCTGATCATCTTGATTTTGCTCCTCGTTGGAGCCCTTCCGTCTTGGCCTTACAGCTCCGGCTGGGGCTACTATCCTGCCGGCGGGCTCGGCCTCATCCTGGTCATCATTCTGATCCTCATCCTGCTCGGGCGCATCTAGTCGCGCGCGCACGCGGCTCGCCCTCAGTTCGCAAAATGAAATCGCCCCGCTTTCAGGCGGGGCGATTGCTTGAGAAATTCGGCCGGAGAGGCTTGGTCTGCCGCGCCGGTGCGCCGGTACGCTTACGACACGCAGCGTCCTGCGACCTGTGCCAGCGGCGGCTGGCCGATTGCACTCACGATCGGCTCGCAGCCTTCGAGCAATCGGGGCTTGGGGGCCGGGACCGGCGGGATCGTCGTTTCGACGGGGCCGTTTACCGCATTGAGGGTCTTGGCAGGAACGAGCGGCATGCGGTCGCTCTTGAGCACGCGATTCACGGCCGGCACGCTCTGACCGAACGAGGGCGCCGCGGTGGTGGCGGAGACCTCAAGTCCGGCGAGGAAGGAGGCGACAGCGAAGATCGCGCCACAGCAGGCGACGAGATATCGAGTTGTACGCATGGCTAGCTCCCACGATCCCTTGTCCCCATTAGTCGCGTTAACCCGGCGTTAGGTTCATGGGTCGGATGCAATTTTCAGGAGGGTCGGCGGCCGCCCAAAGCGGCCGCCTAATACATTGATAATTACAGCTTTTTACCGTCGGCCGGGGCGGGGCCGGCGCGGGATATGCGGCTGATGGCGGGCCGATCGCGACAGGCCGGCACGACGGAGCCCCTGGCAGTTATTTCCCAGGAACCAACCGCCGCATTGTGCATTGTCAAAGCAGCCGGCCGCCCATTTCCCCCTCCCCGTGCTCGGCCGGTTTATCTCGGGCGTAGCCGACAATGTCGGCTACGCCCCTGTCTTTTCGGCGCCGGAGCACGGTCGCGCCACAACTTTCAAGCGATGCTTTGCCGCCGGTGCCGCCAGGAACCTTTGCGTTAGGGCTGGGTTCTCCCGCAGAAGTGGCGCAAGCTCACCAACGACGATCTCGATGTGATCGAGGGCAAGGGCAGGAACTTGCCGGTCGCCTGCAGCAACGTTACGGCGTCGCCAAGGACGAGGCCGAGCGTGAAATCGACACTTGGCTCAGAATGCAAGCTGACTTGCTTGCGCTGACTTATTCGGTTTGGCGCGAGTTCACTTGTCCCGACCTGCCTGGCCAAAGACGCACAAGATACCGTTGCGGTCGTTGACGAATGTCAGCGGACACGTTCGCGTAGCCGTGCGAGAATGGGATCCGGATTTTCAGAGCGTCGACCAACCCTAGAGCGCGGGTCGACGGTTGCTCAGCCGCGCTTGCTTTGCCATGAGGCCCACCATGTTTAGACGATCCGGATACTCCCGCGCGATCTCCACCGACATCGGTGAAATCGAGCGGCGCTTACGCTCCCTCGAACATCGGCTGGAGCGCGTCGGCAGTCGCACGTCGGCGAGCGCGAGTCAGGCCGCCGACCGCGTCGGCGATGCGATCGCCGCTGCTTTGAGCGGTGTCGCCGAGCGGTTTCGCGGGGGCGCCAGCTCCTTCGGCGACGAAGCGGCGAAGATCAGGAGCGAAGCGACGAAGTTCGGCAACGAGGCCGCCAAGCTCGGCAACGACGCCATGCGGCGTCTGGCCAATGAAGTCGAGCATCGACCGCTGGTCACCCTGGCAGTCGCGATCGGGGTGGGGGTTCTGATCGGACTCGCCAGCCAACGCCGTTAGGCGGCCCCGGCCCGGACGCACCCCTCTCAGGCGGTAACCCGGCGCTCGCGCCGCTTGGCCGTCCGTTCGAAGAACAGCGCCTGGCTCGCTACCGCCGACACCGTTGCCGGCTGGAAGGGCTTTGCGATCAGGAAGGCAGGCTCCGGCCGTTCGCCGGTCAGGAAGCGTTCCGGGTAGGCGGTGATAAAGATCACCGGGGCTTCGAATGTCGCGAGCAGTTCGTTCACTGCCTCGAGCCCTGAACTGCCGTCGGCAAGCTGGATGTCGGCGAGGATCAGTCCCGGCTGCTTTTTCTTGGTCAGCGCCACTGCCTCGGCATGGGTGCGGGCCACGCCGAGCACACGGTGGCCAAGACCCTCGACCAGTGTTTCCAGCTCCATGGCGATGAACGTGTCGTCCTCGATGATCAGCACGTCGGTTGCAATCTCGGCGGCCAGCTCACGACCCGATTCCTCCACGAGCCCCCGCAGCTTCATCACGTCGATGTCGAGGACGTGGGCCGCGTCCGGCTCCGAGAACCCTTCGAGCGCGACCAGCAGGAAAGCTTGCCGGGGCAGGGGGGTGATATTGGCCAGTCGTTGCTCGCCGGGGAGCGTCGTCTCGGTGCCCCCGGGGACCCCGTTGACCGAGAGCGAGTTCCAAATCTTGGTAAACAGACGATAAAGGGCCACCCGCGGACCGCGCGCGTCCTCGATCACCGCCGGGTCTGCGATCAGGGCTTCCAGGGTGGCGGCCACGTAGGCGTCACCCGACGCCTGGTTTCCCGTCAGCGCCCGGGCATAACGCCGCAAGAAAGGCAGATATTGAGCTACTGCAGCGGAATTGGGCACAGAACCCTCCCGTTCATTCCCGACACTACCGCGAAAACGGTCTGCCGGGAAAAAAGTTCCACGGGACGGAACGAAGGGTTTTGCAAGGCGTTATGATCCAACGGAACAGCTCCGGGACGGGAGAATTCCGTCGGGGGACGTGAACAATGAACCAACCAAAGCCAGTTCGGCCGGAGGTGGCGGGGCAGAAGCCGGTTCGGTCAGAGTTTCCGGCACAAGGGCCGAGCAGGCCAGAGGCGACAATGCACACGGACGCCCATACACGAAAGAGCGGAGGACGCCTAAGCCGCGAAGACCAGCGGCGCTTGGGCGATATCCTGCAGCGGGTCTACGACGACGTGATACGCCAAGGCGTTCCCGATCGTTTCAAGGAGCTGCTGAACGAACTCGACGAGAGCAAAGCGACCGGCGAGGCCGGCCAGGGCGGGGCCCGCGGGTCGGCTGATGGCACACGTGATCCCGAGCCTGATCGGTTGGTCGAGGCCAAAGGGCTCCGCCAGGACAAAGGGACGGGCTCATGACGATGCGACCATCTGTACGCGAGGCGATGCTCGCAGCCGTTCCCAGCCTGCGTGCGTTTGCCATTTCGCTCTGCGGCAATGTCGATCGTGCCGACGATCTGGTCCAGGAAACATTGCTGCGTGCTATGGCCAACATCGATTCGTTCCAGCCGGGGACGAATATGTCCGCTTGGCTCTTCACCATCCTGCGCAACCTGTTCCGTTCCGAGTACCGCAAGCGGCGGCGCGAGGTCGAGGACAGCGACGGAAGTTATGCCGAAAGTCTGAAGTCCCATCCCGAGCAGCACAGCCGTGTGGAGTTCGAGGAATTCCGCGTGGCGCTCGCAAAACTTCCGCCGGACCAGCGCGAGGCTCTTATTCTCGTCGGCGCCTCGGGATTCTCTTATGAGGAAGCCGCCGCAATTTGCGAATGCGCAGTGGGAACGATCAAGAGCCGGGTCAATCGCGCGCGCACGCGACTGTCGGAGCTGCTTTCCATCGACGGCGCGGATGACTTCGGCCCGGATCATACCACCCGGGCCATTCTGTCCGCGGGCGGACGGGGCTGAGCCGGCGGTATCGCTGGGCTCGCGGATTGGGCCGCGGGCCTTTCCCAATCACTATCCAAGTAAACCCAATCACTATTCCAAATTCCAAGTAAAATTCTCGCCGCATAGAGCTCTCGCCCGGAAACGTTCCGGGCGAGAGGTATGCGCGCGCCTGAAAATTCTGTTGCGACGTCCTAGGGCACTGTCGGCGAACGGCCGCGAACGAGGCCGATGATCGCCGAGATCACAAACAGGATGATAGCAACGAAGAAGATGATCTTGGCGATCTCTACTGCAAAGCCAGCGATGCCTCCGAAACCGAGCACGGCTGCGATCAGCGCCACGATGAGAAAAGTCAAAGCCCAACCGAGCATGGTCATCGCTCCTTATCGCCCCGCTACCTTGGTTGCCTGAAAACGCGCCACTGCAGTCAAGGTTCCGGTTCCGCGCGCCGGAACCCGTTGCTCACGCTGGGACTTAACGAGTGCCAGCGGGCCGTCACGCTGCGCAGCTTCAGCGAGGAGCGCCATGGCAACGACGCGATCCAAGGGCCGGTCCGCACCGAAGGGGGTGGCGGGAAGCGTATGCGATCCAGCTGCTCGCACCGCGAACGGGAGCCAGCGGCGGACGTGGTCCCAGCTCTTCTCAGATATGGCGTGCGGGGCAGCTCAGTATGCCGGCCATCCGATCGCGTTTCTGATCGCCGTGGTCCTGGTGCTGCTGTGGGCGCTTAGCGGCCCGCTCTTTGGCTACAGCGATACCTGGCAACTCGTGATCAACACATCCACGACAATCGTGACATTCCTGATGGTGTTTCTGATTCAGCATACTCAGAACCGCGATACGCTCGCGATCCAGCTCAAGCTGGCCGAGTTGATCATGGCCGGGAAGGATGCCGAGAACCGCCTGGCGACCGCGGAGGATCTCTCGGAAGACGAGCTCGAAGAGTTGCATGAGGGCTATCGGCGCCGGGCCGAGGAGACGCTCGATCATCTCAAGCAGCGCCGCGCCAAGCTCAAACGCGCGAGTTGAATGCGCCGTTCGCAGCCGGCCCAGGAATGGGGACTGCGGCCGCATCGCTCCCGGCTCAGGGATGGACATCCTCTGTGAACCAGTCGGTGGGGACTTCGCGCCCGATGCCGCCTTCCTTCGCCTTGCGATAGACAAGCGCCCCCGCGGCCGCGAATTGATAGCCGAGCCCGATATTATTGATGAAGCAGGTGACGTCGGCCTGCGATCGGCGGCCCTCGACCCGGCCCGCGACGAGCTCCGGCAACGTGGGGAGCTTTTCGAAATCGATCTCGTCTGCGAGCTGCCACCCGCGGCCCTCGACCCTTTCCTCGATGACGACGCCCTTCGCCGCGACGTGGAGGGGCGCCGGATCGTTCCAATGGATGACCACGCGCTCGGCGCGCTTCATCGCCGCCACTTCGACTTCCGGCCGTTTGATGGAGCTCACGTGCATTCCGGGCTCGATCCAGCGCGCGAAAAAAATGTGGTCGATGGAATTCGTGGCACACATGGCAATGTCGGCGCCTGCAACTGCTGTCTGTGGGTCGGCGACGGGTTCGACCTCGACCCCGACGAGTGCAGTCATCGACGCCGCAAAGGCGCGGCAGTTTTGCGGGTTGGGACTGAAGCAGCGAATGGTCGCGATGTCGCGCACGGCGCACGCCGCCATGACCTGCGCGCCCGCTTGCCAGCCTGAACCGAGGATGCCAACCGTCTTGGCGTTCGCGCGCGCCAGGTATTTGATGCCGAGCCCATTGGCCGCGCCCACGCGCATCCGCTGCATGACGCCATCGGGCAGGATCGCGAGCGGTTCGCCGGTCTCCACCGAGAACAGCAGCACCAATCCGACATAGCGGCCGTTAGGCGCCGCCGGGACCTTTTCCCGGCGCAGATTGCTGCCGCGCCTGGGCCAGGTGATGATATCGGAATTGATGCGCACGGCGCCGACGCCGAGCTTAGGGATCACGCCGTCCATGGATTTGAGGCTGTAGAGCGCGTCCGCCCGCGAGGTCGGTGTGAAGCAGTCGGAGCGCCGGCGCGACACGCCACGTCCTTCCGCCAATTCGACATACGCTTCTTCCATTACCGCGATGCATTCGTTCATCGGCAGTAACTTCTCGACGTCGTCATTCGACAAGATCAATGTCATCGCTGCTGCCTCTCGGACTGGCGCGCCAACATAGCAGAATGCCCGGAGGGGAAGGGCCGTGGGTCGAGGCGTACCGCCCGGCTTTGCGGACGATCATCCAATTTCCTGGCAGCAGAACCTTCTGCCGCGAAAAATCGACGTCGATGAACCGTTCGACGAAACTGCCCGCGCGCTCGAGCGTTGACGACAGTCTCGTTGGTGACAATGTAAGACCGGGTGGCACGGCCGTGGCTAATTTGTTTACCGAGTCGCTACAGTACCGATGCTGCGTATCCCGGTCTCGACAAGTTGATCGCCTTTGCGATCCGGCGACGTTTATGGTGTAACGGGAATCAGTGCTGAAATTGTCGGGAGCGTATCTTGCCGCTATTGGTGAAGAAGGGGTCTCGTCTATCCGCAAATCGGCTGGGGAATTTGCGTGCGGCTCTGGCGGCCGGCGTCGCGTTGTCCGCGCTCGCCGGTTTGGCGATACCGGTGGACGCCGCTCCGCGCGGCTACGGGTATCCATATGGCTACGGCTACGGTTGGAACGACGGCTGGTACGCCCCGCGCGCGGGCAGTGCGAGCCGCAAGTCCAGGTCGGCGACGTCGCGACGAGAGGCCGTCGCTCCGCAACCGGCAAAGGAGCAGGGTTTCGGCGACCTGTCCAAGGGGCTGTTGCAGATCGTCGTTTCGATCGACCACCAAAAGGTGACGTTATTCAGCAATGGCACGCAGGTCGCTCAGGGGCCGGTCTCGACCGGCGTACCGGGCCATCCCACGCCGACCGGTATCTTCAGCATCATCGAGAAGGACCGTTATCACCATTCCAATCTCTACAGCAACGCGCCCATGCCTTTCATGCAGCGCATTACCTGGTCAGGAGTCGCGCTGCACGAGGGCGTGCTTCCCGGCTACCCGGCCTCGCACGGCTGCATTCGCATGTCGCATGATTTCGCCCGCAAACTGTGGCCGGTCACGAAGCTCGGCGTGCGCGTGGTCGTCGCGTATCCCGACCTCGCGCCGGTTGCGTTCGCGCATCCCAAGCTGTTCGTGCCGAAGGCCAAGCCGGCCGAGGTCGCGATGAATCTCCCGACCGACGGCAGGGGCGAAGGCCGGTTCATTGCGGTGGCACAGGCGGCGACGCCCAATGCGGCCGGCGACGCAACGGCGGTGGAGCAGCCTGCGCGCGCGCTGCAATCCTCTGAGCTCGACGGTGCACCGGATCAGCGCAACACAGTCGAGACGCCGTCGTCCGGCGAGCCGGCCGCCAACGACCTCGACAAGCCTGCGCCCGCTGCCGACCCGGCCAAGCCGCTCGCGCCGCGGATGAAATCGGCAGACCAGCCGGTCAAGCGCTCGGGTCAGGTCGCCGTGTTCGTCAGCCGCAAGGAAAACCGGCTCTTCGTACGTCAAGGCTTCATCCCACTGTTCGATATGCCGGTCGTGATCGACCAGCCGGATCGTCCGCTCGGAACTCATGTGTTCACCGCCATGGCGGTGACCGACGACGGCGCGGGCATGCGGTGGAATCTCATTACCTTTCCGACCGACGGCTCGCTGCCCGTCGACGACGCAAGGGTCCGAAGGAAAGGAAAAGAATTGCCGCGGCCGGTCGTCCAGGTCCCGGCGGTTAAGGCTCCCTCGACGGCGGCGCAGGCGCTCGACCGTATCCACCTGCCGCAGGAAGCAATCGACCGCATCGGCGAACTCTTGATTCCCGGCTCGTCGCTGGTCGTTTCGGACGAGGGGCTCGGCCGCGAGACCGGCCGCTATACCGAGTTCATCGTGCTGGGCCGCTAGCCGTCTTTCCGCGCGGTCGGCTTCGCTTGGGCACGGCAGCGCAAACGGGCGGGACGACGCGACGCCGCGTCACAAGCAGAATTGCCGCAACCACCCCTTTCCCGATGGTGACCTCAAAAACGATCGGCTAGGCTTCGTGCGCCTGCCGGTCGACGCCCTCGCATGCCGGCCGGCGAGGGAGGACAAACCATGTGCAGGTGGAAGGCGCGCGGATCAGCCGTGCTCGCGGTCATTGCTTCATTGGGCTTCGGTTTGGCGGTCATTGCCGCTGCGCCGCTCATGGCGCAGACGTCGTCCGGCCAGGCATGGCCGACCAAGCGCGTGCAGGTCATCGTGCCGTTCTCACCGGGAAGCGCCACCGATCTGTTGCCGAGAGCGTTGTTCGAGCATGTGTCGACGAAGGTCGGCCAGACTTTCATCATCGAGAATCGGCCGGGCGGCGGCGGGGCGATGGGAGTGAGCGCCGTCGCCAAGGCCGATCCCGACGGCCACACGATCTTGGTGCATTCCAACGCGCTGGTGACGGCGCCGGCGATCCAGAGCATGCCGTATGACCCGGTGCAGGACTTTGCGGGGATCACGCCGCTCGGCAACGTTCCACTCGTGCTGGTGATCTCCCCCGACAAGAACATCAAGACGCTCAAGGAACTGGTCGCTGCGGCCAAGGCCAAGCCGGGAACGATCAACTATGCCGCCGCCGGCATCGGCACGCCGCCCCATCTGACCACGGAGCGTTTCCGTCTCGCGGCGCAGTTCGAAGGTCAGCTCGTGCCGTTCAAGGGCGCGCCCGAGGCACTCACGGAAGTGCTCACCGGGCGGGTCGACTTCTATTTCTGTCCGATCACGCCGGCGCTTCCGTTCATCCGCGACGGCAAGCTGCTGGCGCTCGCGGTAAGCAGCTCCAAGCGCGCCTCCGCGCTGCCGGACGTGCCCACCACCATCGAGGCGGGCTTCCCGGATTCCGATTTCGATTTCTGGATCGGCATGGTTGTGCCGAAGAAGACGCCGCGCGACATCGTCGCCCGCATGCACCAGGAAACGGCGAAGGGACTCGCGGATCCCTCCGTGAAGGAAAAGCTCGCCAAGCTCGGCGTCGAGGACATGGTGATGAAGCCGGAAGACTTCGATGCCCGCATCGCGCGGGAGGCGCCGATCGCCGTGGCGCTCGCCAAGGCCGCCGGCATCGCCAACAAATAACGGCCTCGTGCCCCCATGATGCCGGGCTTCAGCCGCAGCGACGTCAAGACCAGCGGTGCGCGCATCGTCACCGTGCGCGGCGGCAACGGGCCGCCGCTTCTGCTCATGCACGGCAACCCGTTCTCGCATCTGTCGTGGCTCAAGATCGCGCCGCGGCTGGCGGAAGAATTCACTGTCGTTGCTACGGACCTGCGCGGTTACGGCGATTCGGAAAAGCCGCCGGGCGGCGCGGACCATAGCGGCTATTCCTTCCGCGCCATGGCGCAGGATCAGGTCGAGGTCATGGCGGCGCTCGGTTTCGATCGCTTCTACGCCGCCGGCCACGATCGCGGCGCGCGCGTGCTCCACCGCATGTGCCTCGATCATCCCAACAAGGTCGTGCGCGCCGCCATCCTCGACATCATCCCGCAGCATCATCTGCTCAATAACGTCACGCGGCAGTGGGGCACGTTCTCGTGGCACTGGTTCTTCATGATCCAGCCATATGACTTTCCCGAGCGGCTGATGGGCGCCGATCCCGACTATTTCATCGAGAAGAAGCTGGCCAAGACCCCGAAGGGGCTGAGCTTCTTCGACCCGGAGGCGCTGGCGGAATACAAGCGCTGCTTCCGCGACCCCGCGACCATCCACGCGATGTGCGAGGACTACCGCGCCACCCACGGCGTCGATCTCGCCATGGATACGGAGGATTTCGCCGCGGGTCGCAAGATCGACTGCCCGCTGCTGCTGTTGTGGGGGGCGACCGGTGGGGTCGGCCGCAACCACAAATCGATGGAGATATGGCCGCGCTATGCTTCGGACATACGCGACGGCAAGGCGCTTCCGTGCGGGCATTATCTTTCGGAGGAAGCGCCGGACGAGACCTGGCGCGAGCTACGCGCGTTCTTTGCGGCACGCGAGCTTGGAACGGATCCCACGTGACCGCACCGCAGGCGCACAAATAGTGTGAATGCTGCAACAGTGTAAAAATTGAATCGCGCGCGACGGCGCTGGCAGCCGACTTGGTGTTGACCCTCGCCGAGTTCGAGTGTCAGGATCACGACGGTGGTTCCCGCAAGGGATGAGAAAGGGAACGCGGTACGTGCATCTAGCACAAAGCCGCGGCTGCCCCCGCAACTGTAAGCGGCGAGTCTCCGGCCAGTCAGCACCACTGGGAACGTTCGCGTTCTTGGGAAGGTGGTCGGAGGCGACGACCCGCGAGCCAGGAGACCTGCCACCACAGGAGTCACGCGCGGGCGCAGCAGGCGGGGTGTCCTGATGTTGCCAGACCGGTCGCACCGAACCGCCTTGCGGTAAGGGACGGACGGCGGCAGTTCGCGGTGACGGCGTCGTTGCCGCAGGTGTCGTCGTGACCATCCGCGCTATTCGTCCTTCCGCTCGATCCACGCCGGGCGCCGTATCCAAGCCGAAGCCCGGCATCGAACGTGCGTCGGAAGCGATCGATCCGATCGAGCTCTACGCCGCGGCCGTTGACGCCTCCGACTATGTTGCAAGCGTGGCCCCGCTCATCCGCGAGTGCGTGCAGGACATCGGCGAGCTGCTCGATGTCGGCGCCGGCGGCGGCCAGCTCGGATCGGCGTTACGCACGCCAAACGGCCGATGGACCGCCATCGAGCCCTCGCCCAACATGCGCGTGCGACTTGCACACCTGCACGATCCACCCCGAATAATCGCCAGCGGCTGGGAGGAGGCGCAGGTTCCTGGCGGCGAACATGACACTGTCCTGGCCGCCAATATCGCGGCGCCACTGCAGGAGCCGAACCCATTTCTAGCGCGCTGTCTCGCCTGGGCGCGGCGCACGGTGGTGTGGGTGGTGCCGGCGCAGCACGGACCGCGCGGCATGTGCTTCGCCGGCTGCCTTCCGGCCGCGTGGCACGGCGAGGATGAGACCCCGGGCGTGGATGTCGTTCTGCGTGGTCTTGCCCCGCCGGCGCGGCCGCACGCGATTACGGCGGTCGAATGGACCTTCTCGGGCATCGTCGCCGATATCGACGAGCTCGCAAGCTATCTCGCCGGCCGGCTGGGATGGCCGGACAGCCGTCGTCCGGACATGGCGGCCCATCTTGCGCGCCAGGCACGACCCGATGCCGGCGGATACCGGCTCGATATTCCGCGGACGTCCGCGGTTCTCGTGTGGACACATGCCAGAGGGGGCGTCGGTGAATAGGTCGATGATGCGTTCGGTCGCAATCGGTGCGGCGTTTTTTTCCAGCGCGGCCTGGCTCGCGCCGGCAGCCGCACAGGTCTCTCTGGGTGAGGTCGTCATCACCCCGGGCGGACGGCCCGAGCCGCGCAAGCGTGTGACCGGCACGGTCCAGGTCATCGGACGCGACCTTGTCGCGGCGGATTCCCCGGCGGTGACCCCGGCCCCACCCTCGGGTGGGCGCGCCGGCGCCAACGTGGTCGGCCCGGTGCAGATCATCGAGAGCTCCGAGATCGAGCGCTCGACGGCGAAGTCGGTGACCGAGCTGCTGGCGCAGAATGCGGTCGGCTTCATGAGCGAATGGACGCCCGGCCAGACCTCGATCAACATCCGCGGCGCGGCCACCGACGGCCAGGGGCGCGATTTCAAGAGCCAGGTGCTCGTGCTGATCAACGGTCACCGCGCCGGCACCGCCAACCTCTCCAAGCTCTCGCTCGCCGATATCGATCGGATCGAGATCATCCGCGGGCCGTCCTCGGTCATCTACGGCAGCCAGAACATGGGCGGCGTGATCAATATCATCATCAAGACCGGCCGCACCGCGCCGGGCACCTTCGTGGAGGGCAGCGGCGGATCGTGGGGCCTCGAGCAGGGCAAGGCCCAGAACGGCGGGGTCTACAAGGGCTTCGACTGGTACGCGGGCGCCTATGGCGGCAAGCGCGACGACTTTCACATCGGCGGTGGCGGCGGCGGCGAGAAGAACACGGCGTGGACCCGGCGTTCCGGTGCGACGTCGCTCGGCTACCAGATCGACGAGAACAACCGGGTCGACTTCAATATCCGTACCGACGGCGTGTTCGATACCGGCTTTCGCGGCTCGGGCGCGAACATCTTTGCGTCCGACAACCGCTACAACAGCTCGTTCGACGCCAGCCTGACTGGCGCCGCTCCCACCGAGCGGCTGAGCTGGTTCTTCCAGGTCTACGGCGTCAACGACGTCGACGATCTCAATAACCCTTCCCCCCTGAGCGCGGCCATAAACCCGCGCACGTCGCTCGATCGCAACAAGCGCAATCTCGACATCGTCGGCACGCGCCTGCAGCCGCGCGTCAATCTTTTCCCCAGCAATGAGCTGTTGCTGGGCTGGGATGCGGAGCACAGCTGGCTGCGCTCGACGCGCGATCGCCTCGGCCTCAACAACGCGATCGTGCCGCAGCTCGCGCCCACCGACAACAATCAGAACGAGGGCGTCGATGCGTTCTACTTCGAGGATGTGCAGACGCTGCTCGACGACCGGCTTACGCTGCGCGGCGGCATGCGCAGGACCTACGGCGCCACGACGCTCGACCCGACCCCGTTCGCCCCCACGCTGATCCCGGGGACCAAGCATTACAAGGCCACCACCTATGCGGTCGGCTCCTCGTACCAGGCACTGAACTGGCTCACCTTCCGGGCCGGCGCATCATCCGGCTTTCGAGCGCCGACCGCCACCGAGCTCGGAGCTAGTTTCACCACCGCGTTCACCGGCAATGTCACGTTCGGAAATCCGGCCCTGAGCCCGGAAACGAGCAAGCAGGTCGAAGTGGGCGCGACCGTCGCATGGAGCGCCATGCAGCTCGACGCCGCCCTGTTCCAGAACCGGATCCTCGACCGCATCACCACTGCGGTTCGCAGTTCCTCCAGCGCGGTGACGATCTCCGACACCGTCAACAATCCAGGCGAGATCATGCTGCAGGGGATCGAGCTGCAGGCACAGCTCGACATGCTCAGGCTGTTCGCGATTCGGGGCGGCAACTGGCGCTGGACCACCTTCAGCAACGCCTATTACAATTTCCACATGGTCGACAGAGGCGCGCCGCTGGCCGCGGGCACGTTCAATCCGACGCGTGTCTACGAGTACGAAGGCATGATCGGAACCCGCTTCGGCGAGTATGGCACCGGCCAGCCGTGGCGCGACTGGAATCTGGAGATCCGCGGATTGCTGCGCGGGCCGATGTGGTACAACACCGAGGAACGGCTTCTGATTCCAGGCCAGCTGGTCAACGTCACCGCCTTCCGCAAAGATCCGTTCTGGGTGTGGTACACCCGGTACGAGGTAAGTATCGCCAAGGGGATTACCCTGTTCGGGGCAGTCAACAACATCTTCGACATCAACCAGCATCCGATCTTCATCGCGCTCGACCAGGTCCCGTGCATTGCGAACCCCGTCTTCCAGAATGGCGCGTGCGGCAATTCCATGCCGGGGCGGGAGTTCATCGTCGGATTGCAGGGACGCTGGTGATGCGGAGACGGGCCTCGCTGGCTGCGCTGGCGTGCGCTTGCGTCCTGGGCGCGGCCGGTCCGGCGGCCGGCGGGCCCATCGTCGTGCGCGACGCGTTCGAGCGCGCCGTGATACTGCCTGCCCCGCCGCAGCGGATCGTGACGATCTTCGCGTCCAACACCGAGATGGTCGCGGCGCTCGGCCTGGCCGACCGCATTGTCGGCATCGAAGCCTATACCCGCTATCCGCCCGAAGTGCTGGGCAAGCCCCTGGTCGGCGGCCGGCTCGGCTTCTCCATCGATGCGGTGGTGGGCGTGCGGCCGGATCTCGTCGTCGTCACGCCGGCGCGGCAGGCCGTGAGCCAGCTGCTCGATCCGATGCAGCGGCTCGGCGTTCCCGTCCTTGTCCTGTTGCAGCGAACCGTCCCGGAGATCTTCGCCAACATCCGCCTGCTGGCGATGGCTGCGGGCGTGCCGGAGCGCGGTGAGGAGGTGGCGGGACGCCTGCAATCGCGCCTCGCCGGCATCGTTCAGCGCGTCAAGGACCGCAAGCCGCCGCGCACGGTCATGATCACCGGGCGGCTTGGCAATGGGCTCCTGCTGATGGCGCGATCCGGCACCTACACCGGCGATGCCATCGAGCTTGCCGGCGGACGTTTTGCGTTCGAGGGCCGCGGGCCCATCGCCCAGGTATCGCCCGAGGCGATCCTCGACGCCGATCCCGACGTGTTGCTTTATGCCGGCTCCGCTGCCGACCGCGACGAGTTGATCGCGCGTCCGGGTTGGAGCGAGATGCGCGCGGTGAAGGCGCGGCGGGCGTATGCGGTCAGCCGCGCCGAGCTGCTCATCCCCGGACCGCGCATCGTCGACGGCGTCGAACACCTCGCGGCGCTTTTGCATCCGTCGGCGCCGGAACGATGAGGGTCTGGCTCGTCCTGGTGCTCATCCTTGCCGGCGCGATCGGGCTGGCCGCATGCGCGGGGCATGACTGGGCAAGTCCGGTGGACCTTGCACGCGCGCTCGCCGGCGAAGGCGACCTGCGAAGCCGGCTGCTGGTCGAATGGCGGATGCCGCGCGTGCTGGCCGCGGCGCTCGTGGGTGTCCTGCTCGGCCTGGGCGGCGCCGTATACCAAGGCGTGTTTCGAAATCCGTTGGCGGAACCCTACCTGCTCGGCTCGGCTGGCGGAGCGGCGCTGGGTGCCACCATCGCGTTGCTCGTCCCACTCGGGATCCCGCAATCCCTGCTGCTTCCGGTGCTTGCATTCGCCGGGGCCTGGGGTGCGACCGTCCTGGTGCTCGCCGTTTCGCGCGTTGCCGGCGCCGTCGATGCCGCCGGCATACTGCTTGCGGGCGTGGCCATCGCCGCCGTGCTCGGGGCCCTGCGCTCGTTCTTCATGCTGGCGCTGTCGGACGAGACCGTGAGTTTGCAGATCGTGCTGAGCTGGGTGCTGGGCGGCGTGCAGACGCCGACGTGGCCGGTGCTCGGTCTGCTCGGGCTGTTGTCGGCGGCGTGCCTTGGCCTGACCCTGTTGTTCGCGCGCGGCCTCGACCTGATCGGACTGGGGGAGACCATGGCGTTCGCATTCGGTCTCGACGTGAAACGGTTCGTTACCCTCGCGGTGCTGGCGGGCGCGGTGGTGGTGGCGGCCGCCGTCGCGTTCGGGGGCCTGGTGGCGTTCGTCGGTCTTGCGGCGCCGCATATCGCGCGCTGGCTGGTCGGTCCCCTGCACCGCGTTGTGCTGCCGGCGTCGGCACTCGTCGGCGCCGCGATCGTCACCATCGCCGACGCGTTGGCGCGCTCGCTGCTGCCGCCGTCCGAAATTCCGCTCGGGCTGGTGACCGCGGTCGCAGGAGGCCCGTTTTTCATCGTGCTGCTCGCCCGCAGGCTGCGCGCATGACGACTGTGTCCGCCGATGGCCTGGTGCTCCGGCGCGGCGGCGCCACGCTGCTCGCGGGGGTGTCGCTCGCGCTCAAGCCCGGCACTGCGGTCGCCGTCATTGGTCCCAACGGAGCCGGCAAGTCGATGCTGCTGAAGACGCTGGCCGGACTTGAACGGCCGACCGAAGGGCAGGTTCGCATCGACGCCCAGGATCTCGCGCTGCTCCCGCATGCGGCGCGCGCCCGACACATCGGTTACCTGCCGCAGCATTTCGAACCGCATTGGGATCTCAGGGTCACGGAGCTGGTCCGGCTCGGCGCGGAACGGACCGGTGGTGAAGGCGTCGTCGCGGTCGAACGCGTCATCGCCGGCTTCGAGCTTGGAAACCTGCGCGGGCGACGTTGGTCCACGCTATCGGGCGGCGAGCGCGCGCGTGTGCTGCTCGCCATGGTGCTGGCGGTCGATCCGCCGGTCCTGCTGGCGGACGAGCCGGCGGCCAGCCTCGACATCAGGCATCGCATGGAGGTGGTGCAAGCGCTGGTAGGGCGCGCGACTGATCGGTTGTCCCTCGTCGTGATGCACGATCTCGAGCTTGCCTTCCGTTTCTTCGACCAGGTCATCGTGATGGACCGTGGACGCATCGTCGCTCACGGCCGGGCACCGGATGTGTTCGACGATTCACGTCTCGACGAGGCGTTCGGGGTGAGCTTCGAGCGGCTGCAAACGTCTTTTGGCCGCCTCCTTCGTGTGAGATGATCGAATGCCTTTCCTGGCAGGCCTGACCCCATGAGCAAATCCGCGCGCCCCTGGTACACCATTCTCTACGTTCAGGTGCTCATCGCCATCGCGGTCGGCGTCCTGATCGGGCATTTCTTCCCCGACACGGCGGTCGCCCTCAAGCCGCTCGGCGACGGCTTCATCTCGCTCATCAAGATGATGATCGGGCCGGTCATCTTCTGCACGGTCGTGCACGGCATCGGCTCGATGCGCGACCTCAAAAAGGTCGGCCGTGTCGGGATCAAGACGCTGTTCTATTTCGAGGCGGTGTCGACGCTGGCGCTCGGGCTCGGACTTCTGGTCGGGGAGCTGCTCGAGCCCGGCAAGGGCTTCAACATCGATCCGTCGACTCTCGATCCCAAGGCGGTTGCAAGCTACGTTCATCGCGCCCAGGAGGAGGGCCTGGTCGCCCATCTGCTGGCGATCATCCCCGAAACCTTCATCGGCGCCTTCGCCAAGGGCGACCTCCTGCAGATCCTGCTGATATCAATCCTCACCGGCTTCGCCATTGCGCGCCTGGGCGAATTGGGCGAACGCATCAACGCCGTCATCGAGGCGATGGCGAAGATCTTCTTCGGCATGATCGCGATCATCGTGCGCGCGGCGCCGGTCGGGGCGTTCGGCGCCATGGCTTTCACGGTCGGCGCCTACGGCGTGGGCTCGCTCGTGAACCTGGTCGAATTGATCGCCACCTTCTATCTCACCAGCGTCCTGTTCGTGCTGCTCGTGCTCGGCACGATTGCGCGCTTTGCCGGCTTCTCCATCCTGCGCTTCCTCGCCTACATCAAGGATGAACTGCTGATCGTGCTCGGCACCAGCTCGTCGGAGACGGTGTTGCCGCACATGATCCAGAAGATGCAGCGCCTCGGGGCCTCGAAATCGGTGGTGGGTCTGGTGATCCCGACCGGCTACAGCTTCAATCTCGACGGCACCAATATCTATATGACGCTCGCCACGCTGTTCCTCGCGCAGGCGACCAATACGCCGCTGACCATCACCCAGGAGCTCGGCATCCTCGCCATCGCCATGATCACCTCGAAAGGGGCGTCAGGCGTGACCGGCGCGGGCTTCGTGACGCTCGCGGCGACGCTCGAGATCGTGCCCGACATCCCGATCCAGTCACTCGCCATTCTGCTCGGCATCGACAAGTTCATGAGCGAATGCCGGGCGCTGACCAACCTCGTCGGCAATGGCGTCGCCACCATCGTCATCAGCCGCTGGGAGGGCGAGCTTGACGCCGCCAAGCTGCATGAGGCCATGGTGCACCCGGTCGCGCTCGGCGAGGAGCTGGAGAACGAAGCGGTGTAGCCGCGATGCAGTCGTCAGCTCGCGACCGGCGTGGGGGCGGCGAGGAAATTGCGCGTCGCATACCAGAGCAGATGCCGGTTGTTGCTGTAGCCCGGGCTGTGCGCGGTGTGCGGCAGGATCACGAACTGGCGGTCGCCGTTCGGCAGTTGCCGGTAGAAGTCCAGCAGATCCTCGGTGGTGGAATTGCCGTCGTGCTCGCCGCGGATCATGAGCACCGGGGAGAGCACCTTCCTGGGATCGACCAGCGGCAGGTTGGCTGCCATGTCGAGATAGGTCCCGGTCGGCACCTGGTCGCCGAACTTGAGCTCCACCGCCGCGATCGCTTCGGGCACCGCCGGATCGTAGCTCGATGCGTGGCCGTCGCGCGTGAAGATCGAGCGGATCATAGCGGCGTCGCGCTTGCGGCGATTGTTGTTGCGGTAGAGGTCGACCTGGCGCGTCCGGTTGCCGATCTCCGGCGCGCCGGTGCCCTTGTAGGTGAAGGCGACCAGCACCAGCCGGTCGACCCGTTCCGGCTGCACCTGGGCGAATGCCGCGGCGCGGATGGCGCCCGACGAGGTGCCGTAGAAATGCATCTTTGCCTGTCCGCTTTCCGCCGCCGCCACCGGGATCGCGGCCTTGAGGTCCTCGACGCTGCTGGCGATGTCGGAATTGTTTCCCGAGCTGCCGGAATGGCCGTAGCCATCGTGGTCCATCGTCCACACGTCGTAGCCGTAACGCGCGAACACATTCATGAGCGAATACTCGCCCTTGCCCGGCACCGCGAGGTCGAAGGAGGAGCGCGTGGAGTTGGAGGAGCCGTGCACCAGGAACAGCACGGGGAGCGGTGGCTCGCCCGGCGTCGGGGCGCCCACGCGCTTGCGCCAGAGGTTGAGCGCCACGTCGCCCTTCCTGGCCCAGTATTCGGCGCTCCAGATCGGGCCCCCGCTCGTCGCCGCGGGTTCGACGCTGCTGGTCTGCGCCTGCGCCGGGGCAACAAGAATCCGACACGATCCCGACCCCGACGCTGGCGCCCGCTCCCTTGAGCACGGTACGGCGTGCGAGCGCATGGTCGGGCGGCGGCAAGTTCGGTGTCATGGCGTTCTCCCAAATTTTCGGCGCGCGATGGCCCGGTCAGGGCACGGGCGCGCGGAGTCCGGCGGCCAAGCCGGCCGCGACCTTATCAGACCGCCACAACAGATCGCCACGGGGACCTGCAGATGGGGCATCCGGCGCGCCAATCGCGCAAGCGGACGTGCCGCAGGTCGAGGCCTCGCGCGCGTTCGCGAGTTTTGCTAGTCGTTGCCGCCCACCGGCTTGCGCCGTCGGCCCAGGGGGGAAATTGCAACGCAAGGATTGGAAATCCGGCGCTGCAACGACGATATGGGGACTACGGACCTCGCGGGATTGCGTAACGGATCGACGGATGGAGCCGAGATCAGAGGGTCGTGGGCAGGCGGTGCTCGATGCGCTGCATCGGGCGGCGCTGTTTTGCGACCGGAAGGTCGGGTGGCATCGGGTTGGAGTCGTTGTCAGCATCACCATCATCGCCGTTGCGGCCGTGGTGCTCTATCGCATCCTCCACACCATCGACGGCCCGGAGGTCGTCGAGGCGCTGCTGACGACGGATTGGCGCAACGTCGCGCTCGCCGCCGTTTTCGTCGCCGGCGGATACTTCACGCTCACATTCTATGACCTGTTCGCGCTGCGCACGATCGGACGCAACGAAGTGCCGTATCGGGTGGCGGCGCTCGCCGGCTTCACCAGCTATTCCGTCGGCCACAATGTGGGGGCGAGCGTCCTGACCGGCGGCGCGGTGCGCTACCGCGTCTATTCGGCGTGGGGCCTCAATGCCATCGAGGTGGCCAAGATCTGCTTCGTCGCCGGGCTGACCTTCTGGCTGGGCAATGCCACCGTGCTTGGGCTGGGGATTGCCTATGCCCCGCTCGCTGCCACTGCCATCGACCAGTTGCCGGCATGGCTCAACCGCGCCGGCGCATTCGTGATCCTGGCCCTGCTGACGCTCTACGTGATCTGGGTGTGGCAACGCCCCCGCGTCGTCGGGCGCGAGGGGTGGAGCGTGACCTTGCCGGGCGGCCCGCTGACGCTGCTGCAGATCGCAATCGGTATCGTCGACCTCGCGTTCTGCGCGCTCGCCATGTACACGCTGCTGCCGGACGAGCCCAATATCGGCTTCGTCACGCTGGCGGTGATCTTCGTTTCCGCGACGTTGCTCGGCTTTGCCAGCCATGCGCCGGGAGGGATCGGCGTGTTCGACGCCGCCATGCTGGTGGCGCTGTGGCAGTTCGACAAGGAAGAGGTCGTTGCCGGCCTGCTGCTGTTCCGGCTGCTGTACTACATCGTCCCGTTCGCGCTGTCGGTCATGATCCTCGGCGCGCGCGAGCTCGTTCTGGCGCTGCGCGGCACGGCGCTGCCGCCGCCCGCGCCGCTTCCATCGCTCGCGCCGACCGATGTGACGTCGCCGCCGCCGTGCCGGGAAAATTCGGAACTGCCGTGACGGGATGGCGGGCCAAGGCTTCGCCGGAGGATCTGAGCAGGGGACGCGGGCGGCTTGCCGCGCGGCCCATCCCGCCGGTCGGGCGAAATCAGATGATGCTCCTGCGCACGCGCGCCGCGACCCATTCGCTGAGGATCACCGTGGCGAGGATCATCAGCAGGATCATCGTCACCTGCGGCCACGCCAGGACATTGAGCGAGGATTCGAGCGCCAGCCCGAGGCCGCCGGCGCCGACCAGGCCCAGCACCGTGGATTCGCGGATGTTGATGTCCCAACGGAATACGCCGATCGACGCGAAGGTCGGCATGATCTGAGGCACGATGCCGTAGATCATGACCTGGGGCGGGCTCGCGCCGGTGGCGCGGATGGCCTCGACCTGGCTCTCGTCGATCTCCTCGATCGCCTCGTACAGCAGCTTGCCGACGAAGCCGATCGAGCGCAGCGCAATGGCGATGATCCCGGCGAGGACGCCGGGACCGAGAATCGTCACCAGGACGAGACCCCAGATCAGCGCGTTGATGGAACGCGACGCCACGATGATCAGCAGCGCGACCGGACGAACAAACGCGACGCTCGGCGTCGTGTTGCGCGCGGCGAGAAATGCGATCGGCGCCCCCAGGATGATCGCCAGCAGCGTGCCCAAAGTCGCGATATTGATCGTGTCCCACAACGGGCGCCACAACCGGCCGGCATAGGACCAGCGCGGCGGCAGCATGCGTCCGAAGATGTCGGCCGCCTGCTGCGGCGCGCTTTCGACGAAGGCCCAGATCGTGTCCGCGGTCATGACCCGCCAGCAGAACACCGTGAGCGCCACCAATGCGAGCCAGCCGAGGAAGCGCAGCAGCTCGCTGCCCGGCGTGAGGTGGCGCCAGGACCGGTCTCCGTCGGAGCGCACGAGCACGGGCATCACTGGATCCAGCGGCGAATGAAGCTGGAGGCATATTCGCAGGCCATCACGATCCCGATGATGAGAATGAGAATGGCCGCGGCGGCGTCGAACTCGTAGCGGTCGAGCGCGGTGTGGAGCGTGGCTCCGATGCCGCCCGCGCCGACGATGCCGACGACCGCCGATTCCCGGAAATTGATGTCCAGCCGGTAGAGCGACAGGCCGACGAGGCGCGGCGCCACCTGCGGCGCGATGCCCCAGGTCACCAGCTGCCACCAGGATGCGCCGGTCGCACGCACCGCCTCCATCTGCGAATGGTCGGCTTCCTCGATGTCGTCGGCCAGAAGCTTGCCGAGAAAGCCGATGGTCGACAGCGACAGCGTGAGAAAGCCGGCAAGCGGGCCGAAGCCGAACATCGCCACGAAGAAGATCGCGATGATGATTTCCTGAAAAGCGCGCGCGAGGGCGATGACCCCCCGGCAGCAGAGATAAAGCCACGCCGGCGCAAGATTGCGCGCAGCTCCCAGCGCGAACGGCACCGACAGTGCGATGCCGGCCACGGTCGACGTGACCGTCATCGTGAGGCTCTCGATCATTCCCCCGACGATGTCGTCCCACCGCGAGCTGAAATTCGGCACCAGGAAGCCCGACAGCAGGCGGGCGGCGCGGGGAATGCCCTCCGACACCCGCGCCCAATTGACGTCGACGGTGCCGATGCCGACCACCAGATAGGCAAGCGCCGCGAGGGCGAGCCCCCATCTCAGCCGTGCATCCGCGATCAAGGGGGGAGGGCGCCAGCGGCGCCGATCCGCGGCCGCCCCCGGCACTGCGCTCATGCGGCGCCGGCGGTGATGCGCCGCTCCGCCTCGAGCGTGAGGTCGCCCGGCCCGACGTGGTCGTCGTCGTCCCTGGCCGCGGTCTTGGTCCAGTCCTCTTCGCCGTAGATGGTGGTGAGCACGTCCGCGCTGAGGCCCTCGGCAGGGCCGTCATAGACCACGGCGCCGGCCCGCAGCCCGACGATCCGGCGCAGAAACATTTGCGCCAGTCCGACGTCGTGGATGTTGACGATGGCGGCGAGGCCGCGCTCGACGCAGACTTCGATCAGCAGCCGCATCACCTGCCGGGAGGTCTTCGGATCGAGGCTCGCCGTCGGCTCGTCGACCAGCAGCAGCTTCGGTCCCTGGATCAGAGCGCGGGCGATGCCGATGCGCTGGCGCTGCCCGCCGGACAAAGCGTCCGCGCGCTTGTCCACGTGCTCCGTCAATCCGACGCGGTCGAGCAGCGCAAACGCTTTTGCAATGTCATCGGGCGCGAAGCGCCGGAACCAGCTTGCCCAGAAGCCGACATAGCCGAGCCGCCCGGAGAGCACGTTCTCCATCACCGTGAGCCGCTCGACCAGGGCGAATTCCTGAAAGATCATGCCGATGTGCCGCCTGACCCGTCGCAGGTCGCGCTGCCCGAGACTCGTGATCTCCGTCTCTCCGAGAAAGACCTTGCCGCCGTTGGGCTCGACCAGGCGATTGACGCAGCGGATCAGCGTCGACTTGCCGGCGCCGGAGGGCCCGATCAGTCCGATGATTTCGCCGGTGCCGACGGAGAGCGAGACGCCGCGCAGCGCGGGGTCCCCCGTGCGATAGGTCTTCTCGAGGCCTTCAATCCTCAGCATCGAGGAGTGGTAGCATTATTTGCAGGCGTACGACACGCCGAGCGCGCGATCGATGTCGCGCACGACCGCCCAATGCTCCTTGAACGTGATCGGAATGAATTTCTCCTGCGGTGGCTCGGTGTGCTTGAACTCTTCGAGCAGCGCCGAGCCCTCCCACTGGAAGGAGAAGAATGCCTCCCTCACCTTTGCCGCCAGCTCCGGCTTGAGGTTGTAGATGTGCCCGTAGCCGGTGGTGGGAAAGGTCTGCGACTTGTAGAGGACCTTGATCTGGTTGGGCGCAATGACATGGCGGGCGAACATCCGGTACATCACGGAATTGGCGATCGCCGCCGCCGGATAGTCCTTGTTGGCGACGCCCAGCACGGAGTTGTCGTGCTTGCCGGAGAACACGGGCTCGAAATCCCTGCCGGCCTCCAGCTTGAATTGGTCATGCAGCAGTGCGGAGGGCGCCTTGTAGCCGGAGTTCGAGGTCTCCGAGGTGAAGGCGAGCTTCTTGCCCTTGAGGTCCTCGACCTTCTCGATCCCGGAGCCGGGATAGGTGATGATCTCCATCTCGTAGCCGAACTTGCCGTCGTGCGACGCCATCATCGCGAACGGAACGAAACCCGCGCAAGCCACCGCGATAGGATTGGCGCCGGTATTGAATCCGGTGACGTGCAGCCGTCCTGCGCGCATGGCTTCGAGCTGCGCGGCGTTCGACTGCACCGGAAAAAAGACGACCTTCTTGCCGGTGACCTTGGCCAGGTGATCGAGAAAGCCTTGCCAGACCTTGGCATAGACGGCGGGATCCTCGACCGGCGTATAGGCGAAGACGAGCGCCGGCGGGTCGATCCAGTCCTTCGCCGACTTCGGCGGGTCCGCGACCATGTCGCCGTCCGCATCGGTGTAGCGGGGATCGAGCTTGAACTGGGCCATCGCCAGCGTCGGGACGGCGGCAATGGCGACGATTGCGATCAGCCGTGCAAGGGTGAGGGGCGTCCGCATGCAGTCCTCTTCCATGTCGATGGCCGGCTGTAAGACGGCAACATGACAGAATCATTACAGTCTCACGACAGGCCGCCCCGACTGTCCTTTGCCCCTCCGGCCGGGAAACCGCACGATAGCGGCCGGGTGCCGATTTCAACAGTCAAATCATTTGCTTGATAATGCGAAGCGCGCGGTCTGGGGCCGCGCTCGTGCCGACGATCGTCCGACCCGGACGCGCCGGTGCTGCCGGCGCTTTGGCATCACCCCGCCGTCAAGAGTCCGCAAGCGCCTGGTCGAGGCGCGACACCGCCGCCCGAATGCCGAGACCCCCGGCATAGTCCCGCAGCTGCGCCAGCACGGTCTTCTCCGGGCCGCGGCGTCCTGCCGCCGCCAATGCACGGCCCCGCGCAATGAAGAAGTCGGACCACGGTGACGATTCATCCTTGAAATATTGCTCCAGCTCGCTCGCATGGTCGTCCGCCGCGGCCCATTGCTGTGCGAGCAGACTGACCTCGATCGCGTCGCGGTAAAAGCGAAGGTGGTTGTGGCTGGCGCAGCCCTCGCGCAGGATCGCCTTGCCCTGACGCAAGGCTTCCGAGCGGCGCCCGGGGTCGCGGGTGGCCAACGCGATCGCACCGAGAACCACCGGCCCTGCGAAGGCGATGCCGGTTTCCCGGCACATCTTCCAGCTTTCATCCAGCAGCTCGAGCGCTCCCGCCTGGTCCCCGGCGTGCAGCCGGATGCGCGCGAGGACGTCGTTGAACAGCGGGATGAAACGCCGCGCGCCGATCGTCTCGACCGCCTCCAGCCCGCGGCGGGCGTGCTCCTCGGCCAGCGCGAATTCGCATTGGTCCAGCAGGATCCAGCTGCTCGTACTGCGGGAGATGAGCTCGCCGCGCGCCTGACCGAATTGCGCCGCCAGCTCGGTGACTGCCCGGCAATCCGCAAGCGAGTCGTCGAATCGGAGACAGTACATGTGCGTGACCGCCCGCATCGGCAGATAGGCGACCTCGGTCAGAGGCAGACCGTTCGCACGCGCGAGCTGCACGCAATTCTCGAAATGCTCGTGGGCTTGCAGGATGCGCCCCGCCAGGAAGTGGGCGTCGCCCAGGCCGCCGAGCGCGCAGGCTTCCTCCTCGGTAGCGCCGGCGCTCCTGGCGTGGTGCCAGGCTTTCTGATGCTCCTCGAAGCACGCGTCGATCCTCCCCAGGGGGTAGTAGATATTGCCGCGCAGATGGTGGATCCGGGACAATTCCAGCACGCGTTCGTTCGCTGTCGCGACCGCCTCGGCGGCGTCCAGCTCGGCCAGCGCTTCCTCGTGCCGGTCGATGATGCGCAGGCCGGCAGCCAGGCCGATGCGAAGTGCAAGCTCCATGCCGGCACGCTCGATGCCGTCCGGCAGATGCGACAGCGCAGCCAGCCCATCGCGGCAATGCGCGATCACCTCCGCATTGGCGTACCTCGCCCCGGCGCGCTCCACCGCCTGGCACCAGTACGATGCCGCCTTTTCGAAATTGCCGGCCTCCATGTAGTGATGCGCGAGCTCTTCCGGCGCCGACGCTGCGGTGTCCATCGACCGGGCGAGCGCCGCGGCGATACGGGCGTGGATGAACCTGCGCCCGCTCTTGAGCAGACTGGTGTAGGCGGCATCCTGTATCAACGCATGCTTGAAGGCATAGCTGACGTTCTTCGCCGTGCCGCTGCGAAACAGCAGCCCGGCGGTCTCGAGCTGGCGGAGCGCGGCGTTGAGCGTGGCGGCGTCTTGGGTCAGTACGACCGCGAGCAGCTCATGCGAGAACTGCCGGCCGATGCAGGCCCCGACCTGCGCCACCTCGCGCATGGATGCCGAGCGGTCGAGCCGCGCCATCAGGCTGTCTTGCAGTGTCGCGGGAATGGCCAGTTCGAGCGACGAGCCGCTGAGTCGGAAGGCGTCGCCGGTCTCGACCACCAGACCGCTCTCGAGAATCGTCTTTGTCAGCTCTTCCACGAACAGCGGAACACCGTCGGTCTTGGCGACGATCTGCTCGATCACTTCTTTCGGCAATGGCTTGCCGACCACTTTCTCGGTCATCAGCACGACGTCGCGGCGCGACAAGCGCACCAGCGGCAAGGTCAGCGCATGGGCCAGTCCCGACCAGCGCGCGGGATACTCGGGTCGATAGGTGATGGCCGCCAGGACGCGCTGGCCCGCGAGGTCGGGCAGGAGCATGTCGAGAACGTCCTGCGTCGTCGGATCGATCCAGTGCGTGTCCTCCACGATCAGAAGCACGGGTTGCCTGGCCGACAACGCGAAGAGCTGACGGACTAGCGCCCGCAGCGTTGCGTCCTTGAGCGCTTCCGGCGTCAGGTGCGACACGGGATAGCGCTCTCCCGCCTTGATCGAGAGCAGGGCCGCATACAGCGGGGCCACGTCGGAAATGTCGTCGAAGGCGAGGCGGAGCCAGGCTTCCAGCTTGTCGATCTTTGAAGCGGCATCGTCGGTTTCGTCGAGGCCCGCGGCGCGCCGCAGCTGCTCGATGATCGGATGGAGCGCGGAGTTGGTGTGATAAGGTGAGCACTGGTAGCGGATCAACGTGTGCGGTTCGCCGACGACGCTTTCGCGCAGCCCTTGCGCCAGCCGGCTCTTGCCGATCCCGGGCTCGCCGGACAGCAGCACGACCTGTCCCTCGCCCTTTTTCGCCTGCTCCCACCGACGCAGGAGCAGGGCGCGCTCCCGGGTGCGACCCACCAGCGGCGTGGTGCCCGACATCTGTCGTACCTCGAAGCGCACTTCGGTCGCGCGCTCGCCTAATACCTCCCAGGCGTGGATCGGCGCGGCGATTCCCTTGAGCTCCCGTTCGCCGAGTTTGCGATATTCGAAATAATCCGCCGCCAGACGCCGCGTCTCGTCGGCGATCACCATCGTGTTTGGTTGGGCCAGCCCCTGCAGGCGCGACGCCACGTTCGGCGTTTCGCCGAGTGCCGCGCGCTCCTGCGCCACTCCCTCGCCCACGACGTTGCCGACCACCACGGGCCCGGTTGCTATGCCGATCCGCACGCTCAGCGTGACGCCTTTGCGTTCGGCGATGTCCGCGTTCAGCGCTTTCATGCCCGCGATGATGCCCAGGCCCGCCCGTACCGCGCGCTCGGCGTCCTCCTCATGAGCTTGCGGATATCCGAAATAGGCCAGGATGCCGTCGCCGACATAGCGCGCGATGAACCCGTCGTAGCGCTCGACCGCCGGCTTGCACACCGCCCGATAGTCCCTGAAGAGCTCGCGCAGGTCCTCGAGATCGCGACTGTTTGCGAGCCCGGCCGAGTCCACCAGATCGCAGAACATGACCGTGAGCTGGCGCCGCTCGGCGCCGCCCGTGCCGGCGAATTGCGGCAAGGGCTCGCGTGGCACCTCGGCTTCGAGTTTCTCGCCGCGCAAGTGCAGCGACTCGATCGCTTGCAGGATGCGCACGCGGTCGCCGGCCGCGCGCACCCCGATGTCCTTGAGGACGACGCGGTTGAGGTGCGGCAACACGTCCCACTCGATGGCGTTCTCTTCAAACGCTTTGGCGTATTGGCCAAGGCCTATGGAATCGAGCCATTCGCTGATTCTGGCCATCGTTGAGTGCTCACCAAAAGCGCGGACGAGATTACCGCGATTGCCCTGTGTGGCAAGCTTGGTTTCGCGCCGCGCGGCAGCCATAGCGGCAGCGTATATCTGCGAGACGACACCGAGATCCGCTCGCGCCTCCGATCGCCGGAGCGCGTTGCATCACCATACGAGCCCTGGCGCCGGCAGCTTCGAAGCGCGCTGCTTGCGCGCGCCGATCGGCGAGTGTCCAACGAGGCGGCTCTCGTGGGGCGCTTCATTCGATCACCTCGTCGGCGCGGGAGAGCAGCGTGGGCGGGAGCTCGAGCCCGAGTGATCGTGCCGTCTTGAGATTGACAGCCAGCTCGAACTTGATCGGGTGCTGCACGGGCAGGTCGGCCGGGCTGGCGCCTCTGAGGATGCGGTCGACATAGCTTGCGCCGCGCCGGTAGAGGTCGACGTTGTCGACGCCATAGGACAACAGCCCGCCGTTGAGCACGAAGTAACGGAACGGATAGACCGCGCGCAGCCGATGGCGCGCAGCGAGCGCGATGATGGTGTCGCGGTGAACCGCGGCGACGGGGCTTGGCAGCACGATCAGGCCGCCATTCGTGTGGCGCCCGAAGCTGTCGAGGCCGTGCTCGATCTCCGCCGGGTCGCGCACGCGCACGGCCGTCAACCGCACGCCGACCGACGCCGCGACATCTTCGAGCGCACGCAGAAATCCGCTGTTGGGCGCAAGTCCGTGCTGCATGAGGACCGCGACCTCGGTCGCGGCCGGCGCGATCTCCTTGAGCAGCTCGAGCCATTTCGACGAGGTGCCGAACTCGAAGTCGCTGAAGCCCGTCAGGTTGCCGCCCGGTCGCGCCAGACTTTCGACCAGGCCGCCGCCGACGGGGTCGATGATCTGGACGAACACCACGGGAATGCTGCGGGTCGCGTCCCGCAGGGCGGTCACGACCGGCGTGCTGTTGCCGACGATCACGTCCGGATTGAGCGCCACCAGGTCGGCCACGTGCGCCGCGATGCGGCCGGCATCCGCGCCGCCGAACCGATAGTCGACCTGGACGTTGCGGCCCTCGCTCCATCCCAGGATCTGCAGCGCTTGCCGGAAGGCCTCGACGCGGCGCTGCGCTTCCGGATCGCTCTTCGCGACCGTCAGCAGCACGCCGATGCGCGCCACGCGGCCGCTCGTTTGCTGCGCGCGCGCCGCGCGCGGCAACGGCACGGACGACGCGGCCGCCGCCGCGCCGCCGAGCAGCGTGACGAACTCGCGTCGCCGCATGTCGGACATGGGGCTTCCTTCCCCGCTTCGTGCTGGCACGCCCGCGCCATGGGGGCCGTAGGCGACGGCCCCCATGCTGCCGGTTGTTCCCCGCCAGCGTGCGGCGGCGGGGGGCGGCAAGTCCTTGGGGCCGGCCTGAAAAGTTCTGAATCTGACGTCCGGAGGCGCGACTTTCCGGGTGCCTCTACTGGATTCCGGCTCTCGCTTCGCTGCGCTCGCTCGGCCGGAATGACGGGGAACGTGCGGATGCCACGCGGGCGCGCCCGCCGCGGGGCCTGCCTCACACCAGGGTGGCGCCGCCGTCCACGACCAGGACCTGGCCGGTGCCGAAGGTCTGGCGCATCAGGTAGAGGTAGGCGTCGGCGATCTCCGCGGCCTCGCCGACGTGGCCGACCGGCAGCCGCTCCGCCGCCTGGCGATACATCTTTTCACGGTCGGCGTCCGCCATCGCCCCCCACAGCGGCGTTCGGACCGTGCCGGGCGCGACGATGTTGACGCGAATCGGCGCCAGCTCCACCGCCAGCGCCCGTGTCAGCCCTTCCATGGCCGAGCAGACGCTCGCACCCAGCGCCCAGCCCGCGCGCGGACGCCGCCCGGCGATTCCCGACGAGAACACGATGGAGCCGCCGGCGCGGATATTGCCGCTGCCATATCGGGCCGCGAGATAGGCGCCCCAGTAGCGCACGTCGAAGAAACGGCGCGCCGCCTCGACGTCCGTGGTCGCCAGGCTGCCGAGCTGCAGGGTTTCCCCGGCGGTGAAGACGAGATGATCGAAGCGGCCGAGCCGCGCGAACAGCGCCTGCACCGCCGCGCCATCGGCGAGGTCGAGCACGTGGCCCTCGGCATGCGCGGGCAGCGTGGCGAGCGCCTCGTCCACCCGCGCCTTGCGGCTCGAAGCAATCACCACCGAGGCGCCCTCCCGCGCCGCCGCCTGCGCGGTCGCGAGCCCGATGCCGGAGCTGCCGCCCAGCACCACGATCCGTTTCCCCTCGAGGGTCATGTCGGTCTCCTTGCGCTGCGAACCGGCGGACACTCCACCGGCCGCGGCCCCGCCGCCAGCGCCTTGTTTGCCCATGCCGTTTTTTGTCCGTGCCGTGACGACAGGCAACCGCCATGGCGGCCGCGCGGCGCCCCGTTCAGAACGATTCAGGTCCGCCCCAAGGACCCGGCGGAGCGCAACCGGCACGCTAAGCCGAGCATACTGCGTGCGGGCGCGCCCGCTGGTATCGTTGTCGGCGGCACCGGCAGGAAACGGGAGGGACGAAGCCCATGCCCGGCATGAAGCGCCGGACATTCATGAGGCTCTTCGCCGGCGCGGCGACATTGCCGGCGGCGTGGCCGCTCGTCGCGCGGGCGCAGCAGCCGGCGATGCCGGTGATCGGATTTCTCGACAGCGGTTCGGCCGCGGCAAACACACGCAAAGTGGCTGCGTTCCGACAGGGCCTCGCCGAAGCCGGATACGTTGAAGGCCGCAACGTGGCGATAGAATACCGCTGGGCAAACGCTCAGTTTGAGCAATTGCGGTCAATGGCCGATGATCTCGTCCGTCGTCAGGCAGCCGTGATCGTCGCGGCCGCCGCAGGTAATTCGGGACTGGCAGCGAAGGCTGCAACTTCGACGATCCCAATTGTCATCGCGACCGGAGTTGATCCAGTGAAGTTTGGCCTGGTCGCGAGCCTGAACCGGCCGGGCGGCAACATTACTGGTTTGACTTACATGGCTAATGAGCTCTCGGCAAAGCGGCTCGATCTTCTTCACGGGCTTGTGCCCCGTGGGACGACAGTTGCTTATCTCGCTAGCAATCAGCAGTTCGAGGCGGAACAGGAGAACACGAGCGCCTTACGTGCGGCGGCCGCCGCGCTGGGGCAGCAGCTTGTTGTCTTGGAATGTCGCAGCGACAGCGACATGGAGGCAGCCCTGGCTGCCCTTGTGCAACGCCGCGTGGGAGCGCTGATCGTCGGTCTCTTTCCGCTTGCCTGGAACAACCGACATAGGATTTTGGAGGCAACAGCGAAGCACAAGATTCCGGCAATTTATCCTGATGTCTCGTTCGCCCATGATGGCGGGCTGATGAGCTACGCCGCGGGCCGGGCCATTTTTCGCAAAGTCGCCGTCGACTATGTCGGCAGGATTCTCAAGGGAGCCAATCCTGCGGACCTGCCTATTCAGCGACCGACCACATTCGAGTTCGTCATCAATCTAAAAGCCGCGAAGGCGCTCGACCTCGACGTACCGCCGACTCTGCTCGCCACGGCCGACGAGGTGATCGAATGAGGCGGCGGGAGTTCATCGCTCTGCTCGGCGGTGCGGCTACGTGGCCACTGGCGGCGCGGGCGCAGCAGCCGGCGATGCCGGTGATCGGGTTCCTCAACGCGCAGTCCGCCGACACATTGACGCATGTCGTGGCAGCGTTCCGGCAGGGTCTCAATGAAATGGGTTACGCGGAAGGCCGAAACGTTGCGATCGAATACCGCTGGGCGAACGGCCAGGCCGATCGATTGCCGGCGCTGGCCGCTGACTTGGTCCAGCGCCAAGTCGGCGTGATCGCCTCAACCGGTGGTGACCCCGCTGCGCTCGCTGCCAAGCAGGCAACGAAGACGCTGCCCATAGTCTTCACGATTGGCGGGGACCCGGTCGCGCTCGGACTGGTCGCAAGCCTCAATCGGCCGGGCGGAAACGTGACCGGCATCACACAGATCGCCGTGATGCTCGATCCCAAGCGGCTGGAGGCTCTGCACGAGCTGATGCCCGGGGTTTCTGCCGTCGCCGTTCTGCGCAATCCCAACAACGCGAACGCCGAGTTCCAGCTCCCCGCTTTGCAAGGGGCGGGGCGGACGATGGGGCTTGACCTTCGCTTCGTAAGCGCCAGCAACGAGCGCGAGATCGATACCGCCTTCGCCAGGCTGGCCGATATGCGCGTCGGTGCGCTCGTCGTTGCCTCCGATCCGTTCTTCAACAGCCGGCGCCAGCAAATCGTCGCACTGGCAACGCGGCTCGCCGTACCGGCGGTCTTCCACCAGCGTGAATTCGCGCTCGACGGCGGCCTGATGAGCTACGGAACAAGCGCGACGGACATGTATCGTCAGGCCGCCATCTATACCAGTCGCATTCTCAAGGGCGAGCAGCCTGCCGTCCTGCCTGTCCAGCAGTCTACGAAAGTGGAGCTGGTCATCAACCTCAAGACCGCAAAGACGCTCGGCATCACCTTCCCGGTCACGCTCCTCGGCCGCGCCGACGAGGTGATCGAATGAGCAACTGTGTTGTTGGCTCAGTTGGATTGCGGCTGCCACGCAGCATTATCGCGGAGCATAGCGTTGAGGGTAGTGATCATTTTTCGCATGACGGCGACGATAATGACCTTGGATTTCTTGTTGGCGTGGGCAAGACGGTTGGAGAAGGTCTTGAGAGCGGGATTGTATCGGCTTGCGCTGAGGGCTGCCATGTAGAGGACATTACGGACCGGCATCCGACCGCCGTAGATACTTCGGTGTCCCCTGAGCTTGCCACTGTCGAAGTCGTATGGTGCGAGACCGACGAGGGCGGCGATCTGCTTGCGGCTCATCTTCCCGAGTTCTGGCAGCAGGGCGATGAGCGTGAAGGCCAGCACCGGGCCGACGCCCGGCATCGAGGTGAGCAGCTCATAGAGCCGAGCGAAAGCAGCATTGGTGGCGACCATCTCGGCCAAGCGCTTGTCGAGGAGGCGGATATCGGCCTCCAGTCGGAGCAGGCGGCGTTTGCTGAGCCGCCTGAGCATGGCATCTTCGAGATGAGCTGTCTGGTTCTCGACGGCGACATGCTCGTCACACAGCTGTCGCCGCATGGTGACGACCTCGGCGAGCCTGTCGACCGCGTCGTCCCGTTGCACAGCTCGGGTCGGCATGATGGCGACATACTCTGCCATCAGTCGCGCATCGAGGCGATCATTCTTGGCCAGGACGCCGCGGGCGCGAGCGAACTGACGAAGCTTGTTGGGGTTGATACGTCGCACCGACAGTCGGGCCGCGAGCAAGGCACGGATGATGCCACGCTCGTAACCGCCGCTCGGCTCAAGGCCAATTGCGCAGACTGCGAGCGGGCGCAACCTTGCGACCAGCTCGGTCCAGCCGGCTGTGTCGTTACTCACCGAAAAGAACCACCCCTCAGGCAGCACTACCACGTCCAGTCGGTCCTTCGACACGTCAATGCCGCCATAGGAAAGCTTTTCCATCTTCGTATCCCATCCTTGCTGATGCGGGCTCGTGCCCTGGCAACTGTTCGGGTATGGAAGAAGCGACTGGAGCACCAAGCTCATTCGCGGTCTGACATCCGAGGCGGCTGCGGGCTTCCGGTCGCGACGGGGGCTGAGCTATGACGACTCAGCCCCTGTCACCCCTCACAATGCTCCTTTCCCGACATACAAGGCGGCGGGAGTTCATCGCTCTGCTCGGCGGTGCGGCTGCGTGGCCGCTGGCGGCGCGGGCACAGCAGGGTGAGCGCGTCCGCCGGGTCGGGGCGCTGTTGGTCGGGGCCGGAAACGATCCGGCATGGCAGGTTTATGCAGCCGCTCTCCGTCGGGGCCTGATTGAAACCGGGTTTGTCGAGGGTCGAAACTTGGCGGTCGAATATCGCTGGGCGGACGGCCAATACGACCGACTGCCTTCGTTGGCGGCCGACCTGGTTCGCCAGCAAGTGACAGTGATCGTCGCCGGCGCAAATCCTTCGGCGGTGGCAGCAAAGGCGGCGACCACGACGATTCCGATCGTGTTCTGGGTAAACCGCGACCCTGTCGCACTCGGGTTAGTCGCGAGCCTCAACCACCCAGGCGGCAACCTCACGGGTGTCGTCACGTTGAGCGGGGAACTTGGGCCGAAGCGCCTGGAGCTCATGCGCGAATTGGTGCCCGCGGCAACAACCATCGCTGTACTCGTCAACCCGATCAATCCCGGTTCCGAGACCCAGTCGAGAGACGCGCAAGCGGCGGCCCGCACACTCGGCCTGCATCTCCATGTTCTGCATGCCAGCACCGAACACGATCTCGAGGCGGCTTTTGAGACCTTGATCCAACTGCGAGCAGGCGGACTCGTGATCAGCAGCGACGCATTCTTCGTCGGCCGGAGCGAGAAACTCGCCGCGCTGGCACTCCGCCACGTGGTGCCCACGATCTTCCAGTATCGCGAGTTTGCTGCAGCCGGTGGCCTGATGAGCTATGGCGGCAATATTACAGAGGCGATCCGTCTGGCCGGCATCTATACCGGGCGAATTCTCAAGGATGAGAAGCCGGCCGATTTGCCCGTGCAGCAGGCGACGAAGGTCGAGCTGTTCCTCAACCTCAGGACCGCCAGGACGCTCGGCCTGACCGTACCCAGTTCACTGCTCGGCCGCGCCGACGAGGTGATCGAATGAGGCGGCGCGAGTTCATGGCGCTCATCGCCGGCGCGGCGACCTTGCCGCGCGCGGCGCGCGCGCAGCAGGCGGCGATGCCGGTGATCGGGTTCCTCAGCGCCACGTCATCTGTTCGCTACGCGCATCGTCTGGGCGCCTTTCGCCGGGGCCTGCAAGAGGCCGGCTATGCTGAGGGGGAGAATGTCACGGTCGAATACCGTTGGGCCGACGCTCAAGCGGACCGGTTGCCGGCGCTGGCAGCCGATCTGGTTCGTCGACGGGTTGCGGTGATCGCCACGTCCGGAAACGCGCCTGCACTGGCGGCCAAGGCGGCGACCGCGACGATTCCGGTTGTCTTTTCCGTCAGCGAGGATCCGGTCAGGCTCGGACTCGTCGCGAGTTTGGCCCGGCCGGGTGGCAACGTCACCGGGGTCAATTTCTTGGCCGCCGAGGCCACAACGAAGCGGCTGGAGCTGCTGCGTGCATTGGTGCCGGGAGCCCAGCAAATCGCCGTTCTCGTCAACCCGGCGGCGCCGGTGACGGAGACGACGTTGCGAGAGCTGGAAGACGCCGCCGCCGCGACAGGCGTGCGAATCCGAACGCTCAAGGCCCGCAGCGGCAGCGAGATCAATGCGGCCTTCGCAACCTTTTCGCACGAACGACCCGACGCACTGTTCGTATCCGGCGGTTTCTTGTTCAGCAGCCGGCAGGTCCAGTTGGTCCACTTGGCGACGCGTCACGCGATCCCGGCGGCCTATGGAGACCGCGAATATGTCGAGATCGGCGGGCTTATGAGCTACGGCACCAACCTTACGGAGTCCTTGCGTCAAGTCGGCCTCTATGCCGGCCGGATTCTCAAGGGCACGAAGCCGGCCGACCTGCCGGTCATGCAGTCGACCAAGCTCGAGCTGGTCGTCAACGCCGAAACCGCCAGGATGCTCGGCCTCGTGGTCCCGCCCACCGTGCTCGCCACCGCCGACGAGGTGATCGAGTGAGCCTGCGCGACCGGAATGACGGGGCACGAGCTGCGTCATGCATCCGCGCCAGCCGCGCTCGCGAAGATCGTCATGCCCGCGAAAGCGGGCATCCAGTACTCCGGGCACTCGCGGGCCCGGCGTCTACTGGATTCCGGCTCTCGCTTCGCTGCGCTCGCTCGGCCGGAATGACGGGGAACGTTCGGATGCCACGTGGGCACGGCGCGGCGCGCCTTTGCCCACCCAACGCTGCTGCTGTCGGGCGCTACGCCGGCAGCGCGCCGACGAGGTGATCGAATGAGCCGCGGGATGTGTCTGCTGTCCGCGCCTGCCGCGCCGCGCGGGCTGAGTTGTCAGGACAGGCGTGTGACAGTTTTGTAAACGCCGCGCGCTTGTACACAAGTTCCCCCGTTTGCGCAGCCGCCATGCAGATAATGCCGGCTTTGATTGTGGCTGGCGTCACAAAGCCGTATGAGTGACCCATGGCGCGTGACATCACGGTGACTCACGACAGCTGGCGCATCCGCTCGAGCCGGTGGTTTCACGGCCTGCGGCGCACGCGCGCCGTGCTGGGGGCGACGGCGGTCGTGTTCGCCGGGCTGTGGGCGCTCGGCGCCATCGCGGCGTGGCCGGCGGTGGCGGGCTTCGTGGTGATCGCGGCGGCCGTGTTGATCGCGACCGCCAGCACCGATCCGATGCCGGTGGTGTTGCCGCGCGACGAGCCGCCGGTGCCGCGCGTCGGCGATCCCCTGATTGAAGCGGTGCTGGCCGGGCTGCCGGATCCGGTGGTGGCGCTCGACCGGCGCGGCGACGTGGTCGCACTCAACGCCCGCGCCGGCGCGGTCGCGCCGGCGCTGCGGCGCGGCGAGCCGGTCTCGCTCGGGCTGCGCGTGCCCGAGGTGCTCGACGCCATCCGCCGCGCGCGCGCGAGCGGGAACGCGCAGCGCGTCGAGTTCTTCGAGCGCGTGCCGTTCGATCGCTGGTATGAAGCCATCGTGACGCCGATCCTGTCGGTCGGCCCCGCGTCCACCCGCGGCCTGGTGCTGCTCGCGTTCCACGATCTCACGCCGCTGCGGCGGGTCGAGGAGATGCGGGCCGACTTCGTCGCCAATGCCAGCCATGAGCTGCGCACGCCGCTGGCCGCGCTTTCCGGCTTCATCGATACCCTGCAGGGATCGGCGCGTGAGGATCCTGCGGCGCGCGAGCGCTTCCTCGCGATCATGCAGGTGCAGGCCGACCGCATGGCGCGGCTGATCGACGATCTGCTGTCGCTCTCGCGCATCGAGCTCAGCGCGCATCTGCGGCCGGACACCCAGGTCGATCTCGGCGCCATCCTGCGGCAGGTCGCCGACAGCCTGCAGACGCTGGCGCGCGATCGCGACGTCGAAGTCAAGACCACGGGCACCGCGACTGCTCTGCTCGTGCCCGGCGACCGCGACGAGCTGATCCGCGTGTTCGAAAACCTGGTGGAGAACGCGCTGAAATACGCCGCCTCCGGCAAGCGCGTGGACATCGCGCTGTTCTCCGGCGAAGGACCGGACGGCCGGCGGGAAGCGCGCGTGGCGGTGCGCGACCGCGGTCCCGGCATCGCCCCCGAGCATCTGCCGCGGCTGACCGAGCGCTTCTACCGCGTGGACGTGTCCGAAAGCCGCGCCCAGGGCGGGACCGGGCTCGGCCTGGCGCTGGTCAAGCACATCCTCAACCGCCATGGCGGCCGGTTGACGATCGAAAGCGTGCTGGGGCAGGGGGCGACCTTCACCGCCCATCTGCCCCTGCCGGATGCGGCGGCCAAAACCGATCTGTGAAGTAGCGTGGTTCTGTAGTTCTCCGTGACCCCGTCGGTCATTCCGCAACCTGTCAGCTTCGGAACAATGGGCATCTTCGTTGAACCTGCCCGCCCCTCCGCCGCGACACATCTTCGAGGATGTTCGCAGGTAGCCGACGACCCAGGTCGAGGAGGACGCGATGCCGGTCTTTATGAAGATGAACGGAATCGACAGCGTGGGCGGGACCCACAGCGCTCGCGACGGGACCAGCAACACCTTCATGATCATGGAAAAAGTCCCAGCCGCGCCGTCCCCCGGCCCGCCCGCCGCGAACTTTGGCAATGCTGGCGGAGAGGCAGAGATCGGTGTCCGAAAGGGCGAATGGATCCTCGATTGGACGAGGGACGGCGGAGCCAGCCATGGAAACGTCGATGCCTTTCCAACCGAGACTGTTTCCACGACGGAAGCCATCCACCTATCGGAGGACGCCTACGCAGGCGCTCACGCCCTCTACCAGGATGTGGTGATCATTTAGAGCATGATCCGGAAAAGTGGGCACCGGTTTTCGGAAAAGATCATGCTCCAGCAATAAGCTAGAGCGCGATGACGATTCGAAGAAAAGTCATCGCGATCTAGGGTTGGTTCGATGAGCGCCTTCCCTCCCTGGGATGCAGCCGGGCTCCGGCCGAGCCCCTGAGAGATCCGCCTCGCCGTTAAGATGCCGGCATCCAGAGCGGTATTAACGTATTGCGCTACGCGCCGTGCCGGCTACGCTGGCGGCCGCTCGCCCGTGGGGCACGCAGGAGGGACGCCTTGATTCATTTCCGCTGGCTGGCGGTGGCCGCACTCATGGCCCCGGCCGCGATCGCACCTGCGCTCGCGGTCGACGTATCGGGGGCCGGCGCGACCTTCCCGTCGCCGATCTACGCGGCCTGGGCCGAGGCCTACAAGAAGGAGACCGGCATCGCGGTGAACTATCGCGCCATCGGTTCGGGCGACGGCATCCAGCAGATCCAGGACAGGGAGGTGACCTTCGGCGCCTCCGACATGCCGCTCAAGGCCGAGGAGCTGGAGCGGTATGGCCTCGTTCAGTTCCCGACCGTCATGGGCGGCATC
This sequence comes from uncultured Alphaproteobacteria bacterium, assembly GCA_963739385.1. Lineage (GTDB taxonomy): Bacteria > Pseudomonadota > Alphaproteobacteria > Rhizobiales > Xanthobacteraceae > VAZQ01. The sequence continues at coordinate 3,105 of CAVUAI010000053.1, read as the reverse complement.
GTGGCGGTGTTCAATGTCGACGGCGTCAAGACCGGCGAGCTCACCCTCGACGGTCCGACATTGGCCAGGATCTTTCTCGGCGAGATCAAGTCGTGGAACGACGCCGCGCTGCGCAAGCTCAATCCCAACACAAAGCTGCCGTCGCAGCCCATCGTCGTGGTGCATCGCTCCGACGGCTCCGGCACCACCTTCGCCTTCAGCGACTATCTGTCCAAGGTCAGCATGGACTGGAAGTCGAAGGTCGGATCGATCACCTCCCTCGACTGGCCGACCGGCGTCGGCGCCGGCGGCAACGATGGCGTCGCCGCCACCGTCGCCCGCACCAAAGGCGCGATCGGCTACATCGAATACGCCCATGTGCGGCCGAGAGGGCTCACCTATGCCAGACTCGTCAATCGCGACGGCAAGGTCGTCGCCCCCGCCCTCGCGTCGTTCGCGGCGGCTGCCAGCGGCGCGGACTGGGAGGGAACGCCGAATTTCGGCGTGATCCTGACCAACCAGCCGGGCGCACAAGCGTGGCCGATCACCAGCGCCAGCTTCGTCCTCATGCACCGGCAGCCGGCCGATCCGGCTGCGGCGCGCGAGGTGCTCAGGTTCTTCGCCTGGGCCTATGCCAAGGGCGGCAAGCTGGCGGAGGAGCTCGGCTATGTGCCGATGCCGGCGAACGTGGTCGCTGCCGTGCAGAAGCTTTGGGCGTCCGACATCAAGGATGCCGGCGGCAAGGCGATATTCGCGGGATCGCGCTGACCGGACCCTCACTAGCCGCGCCTTCCGGCGCTTGCCGATCCCTCGCGGGGCACGCGGGCATGAAGTGCTCGTCGGGGCCAAACCGTCATCCAACTGCAATGAAACGGTCATAAACCCATGACATGGGTGGTCGCTCCGCTCGCCGGATCGAGAGCGCATCGCCCAGCGGATGTTTGCGCCGGATTGCCGACCACCGGTTGCAGCAGTTCAGCGCCGAGACGAACGAGACAAGCCCGTTGCGGGTGCCGCAAGGGGCCCTTTCTCCTCGTCCCTTGGTTTTTAGGTCGACAGGGAGGGAGCCTTGATCTTTTTGCGTGCGCTGGCGGCGGCCGGTCTCCTCGCCGCGGTGGCGATTGCACCTGCCACCGGCGAGGTGTCGGGCTCCGGCGCGACCTTCCCCTATCCCATCTACGCGGCGTGGGCCGAGGCCTACAAGAAGGAGACCGGCGTCGCCGTGAGCTATCAGTCGATCGGCTCGGGCGCCGGCATCCAGCAGATCCAGGACAAGGAGGTGACCTTCGGGGCATCGGATATGCCGCTCAAGGCCGAGGATCTGGAGCGCTTTGGTCTCGTCCAGTTTCCGACCGTCCTGGGCGGCGTCGTGCCCGTGTTCAATGTCGAAGGCATCAAGTCCGGCGACCTCACCCTCGACGGCCCGACCCTGGCCAGGATCTTCCTCGGCGAGATCCGGTCGTGGAATCACGCCGCGCTGCGCAAGCTCAATCCCAATGTGAAGCTGCCGCCGCAACCGATCACCGTGGTGCATCGCTCCGACGGTTCCGGCACCACCTTCGTCTTCACCGACTATCTCTCCAAGGTGAGCCCGAACTGGAGGTCGAAGGTCGGCTCGATCACCTCGGTCGACTGGCCGACCGGCGTCGGCGCCAGGGGGAACGAAGGCGTTGCCGCCACCGTCGCCCGCACCAAGGGCGCGATCGGTTATGTCGAATACGCCTATGCCAAACCCAAAAGGCTCGCCTATGCCGCGCTCGTGAACCGGGAGGGCAAGGCCGTTGCCCCCGCCGTCGCGTCGTTCACCGCCGCTGCGGCCCGGGCAAACTGGGAGCAGACGCCCGGCTTCGGCGTGATCCTCATCAACGAGCCCGGTGCGGAAACCTGGCCCATCACCAGCGCCACCTTCGTCCTCATGCACCGGCAGCCGGCCGATCCCGCCGCCGCCCGCGGGGCGCTCGAGTTCTTCGCCTGGGCCTATGCCAAGGGCGGCAAGCTGGCGGAGGAGCTCGACTACGTCCCGATGCCGGCGAACGTGATCGCGATGGTGCAGAGGCTGTGGGCGTCCGAGATCAAGGACGCGGGCGGCAAGCCGATCTTTGCGCTCTCGAAATAGCCGGCGGCCGGCGCGGGCGAGCGCGATCACGGCTCGCGCACAGCGACCCCGGCGCTACGGCTGCGGTCCCGACAGGCTCAGTTCCCGCTCGGCACGAAATACGTTGCTGTAGAGGCCTGCAATCCAGCGGCGCCCGCTCGACGTGACGTTGAGATAGCGGATGGCGCCCTGGATGTGCGGAGAGATCTGGTTCCAATAGAATTGCGGATACTTTTCGATCAGGTCCGCCGGCGATCGATAGCCGAGCTCCTTGTTCAGCCCGCTCTCCTCGAACTCGTGGTAGAGCGCGTTGGCCTTTCTCAGGTAATGCGGGTCGCCGAGCTGGCCGATGAGATCGGCGGCGCGCAGCAGCGCGCCTTCCTCGTCGACGCTCTCGTTGCTCCCGGACGGGTAGGGGAAACGCGTGAACTCGATCGCGCGTGCGATCCGCGGACCGTCGAGCTCGTCGATGGCCGCAACCCGGTCGAGCACGAACAGCTTCGAACGCTCCACATGATAGGGCGCGAGCGCCGCGTCCGAGGACCCGCGCGGCAATGAAACCTTGCGGCCGGCTGCGTCGACGACAAAGCCGTCATCGCCGTCGCCCTTGAGGATGCCCCGCACGTAGCCGATGTCGTGCGTCAGGCACGCGACGATGAAGTTGGAATAATCGGCCGGCGTCGAGGGCTGCACCAACGCGCGACCCTTGAAGATGTCGTGGCCGGCCAGCGTCACGAGCATCGTGTGCTCGACGTTGTGGTAAAGCGCATCGCTGTTGCCGATGCATTCGAGCGCGAGCCGGGCGGCGAACGGGACGAGCTCGGCGAGGCGCGCGTGCGAGGCCCCGAACCTGTCCTTCATGTCGGAGGCGAGGAACGTGCCGAGCGCGTCTGCCGCCAGTTCGGGTAGCGTCATCATGCGTCACGACCCGACTGCCTGTTGCCCCGCAATAGTCGGGGATCGCTGGGCAGGCGTCAATTCGCGGCCGGGATAAATTGCTTGGATCGGCATGACCAGCGCCTCTTGGGAGC
>CAVUAI010000052.1:0-53774 GCA_963739385.1 uncultured Alphaproteobacteria bacterium | reverse complement strand
CCGGACACACCGGCGGCGGGCTGCACTTTCTGCAGGAGCTGCGCAACGCCGGCTACCGCGGGCCGGTGCGCAGCTGCGAGACGGTCACTCTGACCTACATCACCCGCATGGAAGGACCCGGGATCGTCAACATCTACAGCTACACCAAGCGGCTGCGATTCGCCGCGCTCCCCGGCCGCGAAGCCGACAGCCTGTTTGCATTGGTCAAGCCGCTCTATCCGGAAATCCTGCAGGCGAGCAGTGTTCTCGAGACCGGCCTGTCGAACCTCAACGCGGTATTCCATCCCGAGGGCATGATCATGAATGCCGGGTGGATCCAGCACACCGGCGGCGACTTCCTGTTCTATCGCGAGGGCTTCACCGACGCGGTCGGACGCGCGACCGCCGCGGTGGATGCGGAGCGAATGGCGGTGGCAAAAGCGTTGGGCGTTCCGACCCGGCCGTTCCTGGACGTCTTCTACGAGGCCGGCCTCACCACCAAGGCGGCGAGAGACAGCGGCGACATTGCGCGCGCGTGCAAGGAAAGCGAGCCGAACCGGACCATCAAGTCTCCCGCCTCGCTCGATCACCGCTACGTGCACGAAGACGTCGGCTACGGGCTCGTCCCGATCGCCGCGCTCGGCCGGCTTGCCGGCGTCGCGACCCCGACCATCGATGCGCTCATTCACCTGGCCGGACTTGCCGTCGGGATCGACTATAGCCGCGACGGGCTCACGCTCGAGCGCCTGGGCCTGGCCGGAAAATCAGCCGCCGAGCTGCTAAGGTTCGTCGAGGACGGCAACTGAACGGAGCACGCCGATGGAACACGAGCTTCTGCGCAAGCTTCGTTCAGCCATGGCCAAGGCCGGGCACGATGCGCTGGTCGCATTCTCGCAGGACAACGTGACCTATACCGCCGGCTTCCTGGTTCCGAGTGATGCCAGCAACCGCTTCCGCCGCACCATTACCGTGATCGCGGGTGACCAGTTTGCCGCGCAGATCGTGGTCAATGTCGAGGAGAACCTGGCGAAAGAGCGCTCGCGCTTTGCCGATATCCGCGCCTACAACCAGTTCACGCAATCCCGCCGACGTGCTGGCGGATGCGCTCATGGAAGCCGGCGTCGGCTCGGGGCGCATCGCGATCGAGCTCGATTACATGCCGGCGCAGGATTACATCCGGCTGCGCGAGCGGCTGCCGGCCGCCACCTTCGTGCCGTGCCGCGAGCTCTATTTCGACGCCCGCATGATCAAGACCGAGGACGAGATCGCAACGCTTACCGAAGTCGGGGTCCTGACCGACCGGGTGGTCGGCGAGGTCCTGCGCCGGATCCGGCCGGGGATGACCGAAAAGTCGGTCGCGCAGATCATCGGCAACATGATGCTGGAGGGCGGATGCGACGGTCTCAAATGTCAGGTCGGCTCCGGCGTGCGCAGCGGCATCACCAACTGCACGCCGACCGACAAGGCGATCGAGAAGGGCGACGTCGTGCGCATCGAGATCCTCGGCGACATGAAACAGTACCGCTCCAATGTGACGCGCACGGCCGTGGTGGGGGAGCCTACCGGCGAGCAGCGCGACATCTGGAACGTGATGATCGGCGCACGCGAGACCTGCAAGGCGATGCTCAAGCCCGGCACCGCGGTCGCCGACCTCTACCGTACCTACGTCAAGTATCTGCGCGATCGCGACATCGAGCCCACGCTCAAGTTCCTCGGCCACGGCATCGGCCAGACCATCCACGAAGAGCCCTACATCACCGACACCCGCAGCGTGGTGCTGGAGCCCAACATCACCTGCACCATGGAGCCGCTCTACATGATCCCGGGACGCATGGGCTTTCACGTCGAGGACATGTATCGCATCACGCCGCAGGGGTTCGAGGCGATCACCGGCGCGATCACCCCCAACGACAAGCTCATCAGTATCGGCTGACAATGGCGGTTTCGATGCGAGAGCGTCGACCGGACTGCGAATGACGACCGCGCCGATACGGATTGGCGTGAGCTTCGACGGTTTCGTCACCACCGGCGAGGCCATCGCGCTGGCGCAGCGTGCGGTCGAAGCAGGGGCAAGCAGCCTGTGGGTGGCGGAGCATCTCGGCTATCGCGAAGCGATCGCCACCTGCGTGGCGCTTGCGCTCAAGACTCCGCGCGCCATGCTCGTCCCGACCGCGGTGAGCCCCTATTTGTGGCATCCGACCCCGACCGCCATGGCGATGGCGACGCTCGACGAGGTTGCGCCGGGACGCGCGGCGATTGCGATCGGCACCGGCAATCCGCTGTTCCTGCAGGAATCCGGCCGCGCCGTGGAGAAGCCGGTCCGCGCCATGCGCGAATTCGCCGAAGCCCTGCGCAAGCTGTGGACCGGCGAAGCGGTCCATCTCGACGGCGAGTTCGTGAAGCTTGCCGGCGCACGGCTCGCGTTCAAGCCGAGCGCGGCCATTTCGATCTACATCGCCGCCATCGGACCCGACATGTTGAGACTTGCCGGGCGCATCGGCGACGGGGTGGCGCTGTCGGCGGGGCTGTCGACGGACTCGGTGCGGCAATCGATCGCGCTGTGCGCCGAAGGCGCTGCCAAGGCCGGGCGCGACCCGGCGACATTGCGTCGCGCCGGGTATCTGTTTTTCGGCGCCTCCCATGACTCCCGGGAGGCCAGGGATGCGGTGCGGCAGAAGCTCGCCTTCGTCATGCGCAACAAGTTCCTGGGTGCCAACATCAAGGCCTCAAACATTCCGATCGACCAGGAAGCGGTGATTGCCGCGATCGCCCGGCGCGACATCGCCGCCGCCGCGGCGCTCGTGCCCGACGAAGCGGTCGAGGCCTTCGGCATCGCGGGAACTCCGGAGCATTGCACCAAGCGGTTGCGCGACTTCATCGATGCAGGCCTCGATGAGCCCGTCCTCGGCCTGCTCGGCAGCCCCAAAAACTGTCTGCTCGCGCTCGATGTCATGCGACAGTTCGTGGCATAGCTCTTGCTGGTCCGCCGGTGCGGACCGCCAACGGGTCCCAGAATTGAACGTCCACCAACGGAGACGAGAGATGACACGCAGGGTCCTTTCCACAGTCGCGGCAATCGGTCTTGCGGCATTGGCCATGATCTCCGCCGCCCCCGGCGCACAGGCGCAGGCTTTCCCCTCGGAGCCCGTCACTCTGATCGTCGCCTGGCCGGCCGGCGGCGGCAGCGACATCAGCATGCGGCTGCTGGCGGACGCACTCAGCAAGCAGATCAAGGTGCCGGTGGTCGTCCTCAACAAGCCGGGCGCCGGCGGGGCGATCGGCCATCGCGAGATCGCGAGCGCGAAGCCCGACGGCTACACCATCGGCATGTTCAGCTCGGGCGGCATCGCGCTGCCATATCTCAACGCCCAGGCGAACACCTTCGACGAGCTGCAGCCGATCGCATTCTTCGGCGAAGACCCCAACGCGCTCGAAGTGAGCAACGCCAGCGGCATTGCCTCGCTCAAGGATTACGTCGAGCGCGCGCGCGCCAACCCGGGCAAGATCAAGAACGGCAACGACCAGCCTGGCGGTTCGTCCTATATCGCGGCCGCGCTCTATGAGAAGAAGCTTGGCATCAAGGTGACTCGCGTGCCCTATGCCGGCTTCGCTCCGACCGTCACCGCGCTGGTGGGAGGCGAGGTCGACTCCGCCACCGTGCCGGTGCCCGACACCATCGAGCAGCACAAGGCCGGCAAGCTCAAGATTCTCGGGGTTTCCGCGGCCGTTCGCCACTTCATGGCACCTGACATCCCGACCTTCCGCGAGCAGGGTTTCGATGTGATCGTCGGCTCGTGGCGCTGCATCATCGGCCCCAAGGGCATCCCGGAAGACCGGCTGCGTTTCCTCGAGAGGAACATCATCGCCGCCCTCGAGGATCCGGAGTTCCAGGCCAGGGCGAAACAGGCGGGCTTTGTCGTCGGCCCCGGCGACGCCAAGGCAACCTACCAGCGCTGGAAGGACGACGACGTCCAGCTTTATCCGATCCTGCTCGATGCCGGCTTGGTGAAAGCGCGCCAGAAGTAAACGCGGCCTTCGCCCGGTCGGACATCCGATGGGCAGCCTGGGCAAGATCGGCCGAATGCTCGCCGGCAAGGATTTTCTCGCCGGCATCATGTACATGGCGTTCGGCCTCGCCGGCCTGTGGCTTGGACGCAGCCTGGAGATCGGGACGGCCGGCGCGATGGACGCCGGCTACTTCCCGCGGCTGGTCTGCGCCGTCCTGATTGCGCTGGGAGCAATCCTCGCAGGCGTGTCGCTGGTGCGCGGGGCGGAGGTCCCCGAGGGCGGGAAGTGGCGGCCCTTCGTCTTCGTCACGCTGTCGTGCCTCGCCTTTGCGCTCCTGCTGCGGCCGCTCGGCCTCGTGCTCACGCTTCCGATCAGCGTCGTGCTCGCCCGCTTCGCCGCCGGCAGCATCCGGCTGATTCCGCTCCTGCTGCTCTGTCTCATCCTGGTCGTCGCCAATGTCGGCATCTTCGTCGTCGCGCTGAGGGTGCACATCCCGCTTTGGCCGGCGCTCTGATATGCCCGACGTCCTCTCCAACATCGTGATGGGCTTCGGCGTCGCACTGACGTGGCAGAATATCGGGCTGTGCTTTCTCGGCTGCCTGATCGGAACGGCGATCGGCGTACTCCCCGGGATTGGCCCGCTCACCACCATGGCGATGATCCTGCCCATCACCTTCTGGCTGTCGCCGGTCGGAGCGTTGATCATGCTGTCCGGCGTGTTCTACGGCGCGCAGTATGGCGGCTCGACGACCGCCATTTTGGTCAATATCCCCGGGGAAACATCCTCGGTGATCACCGCGCTCGACGGCCACGCCATGGCGCAGCGCGGACAGGCGGGTCCTGCGCTCGCGATTGCGGCGCTTGGATCATTGTTCGCGGGATCGGTCGTGACGCTGCTGATTGCGATCGGCGGGCCTCCCCTCGCCGCGATCGCGCTGCTGTTCCAATCGGCCGACTACGTGTCTGTCATGGTGCTCGGGCTGGTGTCGGCGGTCGTGCTGGCGCACGGTTCGGTGCTCAAGGCGGTCGGGATGATCGTGCTCGGCGTTCTGTTCGGCCTCGTCGGCACCGATGTCTCGACCGGCGAATACCGTCTGACCATGGGTCTCGACGTGCTCTTCGACGGGATCGGCTTTGTCCCGCTCTCCATGGGCCTGTTCGGACTGGCCGAGATCATGATCAATCTCGAACGCGCCGCCGCCAACGGCGTATTCGCCAAGCCGGTGTCCGGGATATGGCCGAGTGCCGCCGATCTCAAGCGCTCCTTCCCCGCCATGGTGCGGGGCACGGGAATCGGTGCACTGTTCGGGATCCTGCCCGGCGGCGGGCCCACCATCGCGGCGTTCTCGGCCTACAGTCTCGAGAAAAAGCTCTCCAGCACGCCGGCACGGTTCGGCAAAGGCGCGATCGAAGGGGTGGCGGCACCGGAATCCGCCAACAACGCCGCCGCACAGGCCTGCTTCATTCCGATGCTGAGCCTCGGCATTCCGCCCAACGCCCTGATGGCGCTGATGATCGGCGCCATGATGGTGCACGGCATCGCGCCCGGTCCCGAGATCATCAGCAAGCAGCCGGCGTTGTTCTGGGACTCATCGCCAGCATGTGGCTGGGAAACCTGATGCTCGTGGTCCTCAACCTGCCGCTGATCGGAATCTGGGTCCGGCTGCTGCAGGTGCCCTACAGCAGCCTGTTTCCGACCATCCTGATCCTGTGCTGCATCGGCACCTACACGCTCAACTCCAGCGCCGGCGACGTCATCCTGATGACGGTGTTCGGGGTCATCGGTTACGGTTTCCGCAAGCTCGACTGCGAGCCGGCCCCCCTGCTGCTCGGGTTGGTGCTCGGCCCGATGCTGGAGGAAAACTTTCGGCGCGCCATGGTGCTGTCGGGCGGCGACTGGTCCATTTTCGTGCGGCGGCCGATCAGCCTCGGCTTTCTGTTGCTGGCGACGGCGCTGATGCTGGCGGTGACGTTGCCGAACATCCGCCGCAGCCGCGAGGAAGCCTTTCGCGAATAGACGCTGCGACCAGCAAGGCGATCGCCAGGCTGCCGAAACGGCTCGCTCGCAGCCGGCTCCCCGTGGCTATTGTCCCGATCGCAGCACGTCGAGTTGGAGCGGCAGCGTGCCGCCAAGCCAGGCGGCATGGTCGGTGTGATCGGCATAGGCGTCGCCAGTGCCGGGATGGAGGAGGATGTTGAGGCCGTCGCGGTTGAGCAGCAGCCACGGCAGGAACGACGCCAGCAGGCTGCAGGGGAAAGCGATCTGATACATCGATTGCAGGTGCGGCCCGACCAGCTCGTCGTGCCAGCGTCCGAGCGTCGCCTCGGGGAACGCCGCCGCCACGCGCTGGCGCAACCGCTCGGCGCGATCGCGGCTCGATGCCGGATCGTAATAGACGTGGGCGTGATAGTGCCTGATGCTTTTGGGATCCGCGACCGGCGCTGCATTCGCCGCGACGGGGTTCGTTGGCATCAAGGTCCTCCAGCGGTGAGTGAGAGGCATCTCCTCCGGCGAAGCAGGATCGAACGAAAACCCCGCCTGTGCTCACGGCCGCCAGATCTCGATACCCTCCGGCTTGGTCGCGCGATCGAGCCTCGACTTGACATCGATGACCAGTCCTCGCCCGTTGCGCAGCAGCCGCGCGATGGCGGGCCATCCCTGCGCCACATAGCTCTCGTGGGGCACGGCAAGAATAACCGCATCGGCCGGCGCCAGCTCCGCTTCCTTGCGCAGCGCAATCCGGTAAATTTGCATGGCATCCGACGCGCGTGCCAGCGGATCGTGCACCTGCACGGCGACGCCGAATGACAGGAGCTCATTGACGATGTCGGCCACTTTCGAATTGCGGATATCCGGCACGTTCTCCTTGAACGACAGCCCGAGCACCGTGACGCATTGCGGCCCGTCGTCGCGCGCCAGCCGCCGCAGGCATTCGTGGGCGATGCGGCGGCCCATTGCATCGTTGATGCGGCGGCCTGCCAGGATCACCTCGGGGTGATAGCCCGCCTTCTCGGCACGGTGGGTGAGATAGTAGGGATCGACGCCGATGCAGTGCCCGCCGACCAGGCCGGGCGTGAAGGGGAGGAAATTCCATTTGGTCTGCGCCGCCGCGAGCACGTCCGAGGTGTCGATACCGATGGCCTGGCAGATCGCCGAGAGCTCGTTCATGAAGGCGATATTGAGATCGCGCTGCGTGTTTTCAATCACCTTGGCCGCCTCGGCCACCCGAATGGACGGTGCCTTGTGGATGCCCGCTTTGACGACGGAGCCGTAGACGGCCGCGACCACATCGAGCGCAGCCTCGTCCTGCGCGGACACGACTTTCTGAATGGTCTCGAATTGATGTGCCCGGTCGCCGGGATTGATCCGCTCCGGCGAATAGCCGACGGCAAAATCGCGGCCGGCCGTGAGCCCCGACGCCCGCTCGAGTATCGGCACGCAATCCTCCTCGGTGGCGCCGGGATAGACGGTCGATTCGTAGACGACGATATCGCCACGCTTGAGGGCTTGCCCGACGGTTTTGGACGCTGCCAGCAATTGGCGCATGTCCGGCCGGCGGACATCGTCGACGGGGGTCGGCACCGTGACGATGAAGAAATCGGCGCGCGTCAGCTCGGCCGCTTCCGCGGTAAAGCTGAGACTGGAATGCCGCAGATCGCCGGGCTCGACCTCGCGGGTGTGATCGCGGCCGGCGTTCAATTCGGCAATGCGCGCGCGGTCGATATCGAAGCCGATGGTCGGCGCGCCGGCACGCCCGAACGCAACTGCGACCGGAAGGCCGACATAACCCAAACCGATCACCGCAATGCTTCGCCCGTGCATGTCCTGCGTCTTGCCACCCGCTCGCCCCTCTTATCCTGAAACCAGGAGCCCGCAAAATGGCCCTGGCGGCGGCCGGGGTCGGGGGCGATACGGCCGCTTTGCGCAGTGGACCGGGCGCAAGGCAAATGCAATATGCACCGGGAACGAAGGGGACGCCGCAGGAAGGTCAGGACATCGTGAATTGCCACAGGGGGCAGGACGCTCCGTCGGTCCGCGGCCGAATAGCGGCCCTCGACCTTGGGATTGGTGATCGGATTGGCGTGTGCCCGATCCATGGAACGGCTTCGTGAGCTTGAGCTTCGCTGGCGCCCTCGCGCTGTTGTTGTCTGCGGTGGTCGTGAGCGCCGGATTGACGATGGCGCTGCTGCCGCTTCTGCGCCGGCACCTGCTCGCCCACGCCAATGCCCGCTCGTCCCACATGAAGGCCACTCCCCAAGGCGGAGGCGTCGCCGTCATTGCCGCCACCATCGCCGTTGCCTTGGGGTTCGCGCTGGCGACCGGGAGCCTCCCCGCGCTCACCGGGACTCATCTCGGCTGGGTGCTCGCCGCCGCTGCGTTGATGGTCGGCGTCGGGGTCGCGGCGGATATCAATCTGCTTGCAATCGTGCCGCGGCTTCTGCTGCAGGCGTTGGCGGCCGCCATCGTGATCGCCGCGCTGCCGCACGATCTGCACATCGTTGAATGGCTGCCATGGGGAGTCGAGCGGCTGCTGCTATTCATCGGCCTCATGTGGTTCGTCAATCTCGTCAACTTCATGGACGGGATCGACTGGATGACCGTGGCTGAAACGGTTCCGGTCGCGGGCGGTCTGGTCGTGCTCGGTCTGCTCGGCGCCCTGCCCGCGCAGGGAACGGTCGTCGCACTGGCACTGCTCGGGGCCATGCTCGGCTTCGCGCCCTTCAACCGGCCGGTGGCGCGCATCTTTCTCGGCGATGCCGGCAGCCTGCCGCTGGGACTTCTGCTCGGATGGCTGTTGATCCTGCTGGCAGGCAGTGGCCATGTCGCTGCAGCGCTGCTGCTGCCGCTTTATTACATCGCCGATACCGCCCTCACGCTGCTGCGGCGGCTGCGGAACGGGGAACGCATCTGGGAAGCTCATCGCACGCACTTCTATCAGCGCGCCACCGACCGGGGCTTGTCTGTTTACGGCATCGTCGGTCGCGCCTTCGCGGTCAATGTCGTGCTCGCCGTGCTCGCCATTGCGACCGTGTGGCTCGCAACTCCGTGGGCGGATGCAACGGCACTGGCCGCCGGAGCATTGGTGGTCGCCAGGTTGATAGTCACGTTCGCCGTCGAACGGCGGTAGCGCGGCTTGCAAGGCGGCGGAAGACCATCGGTGGTTCGCAAGACCGACACTCGCCACCGGTCACCCGCGGGCTTGACCCGCGGATCCATCCTTCTTGGCAAAAGCGCGCGCTTGATTCTTCGCGCGCTTGATTCTTGGTGAGACGATGGATTGCCGGGTCAAGCCCGGCAATGACGACTAGCCGATGGCGTCGGCGGACATGCAAGGGACGCCAATGGAGCTGAACAGCTCCCGGCTTGCGCCCATCGAGCCGTCGACGTCGATCCCGCGGCAGGCATCCTCCACCACGACGACGTCGAAGCCTTCACGCCTGGCATCCTCCGTCGAATAGCGGACGCAAAAGTCGAACGCGAGCCCCGCAACAAAAACCCGCATGAGCTTGCGTTCCCTCAGGTACCCGGCCAATCCGGTATTGGTCTTGCGATCGTTCTCGTAGAAGGCCGAGTAGGAATTGATGTCGCGGTGATAGCCCTTGCGCAGGATGAGCTCCGCATGCGCGATCTGGAGGTCCTTGCGCAGTTCGGCCCCCGACGTCGCCTGCACGCAATGATCCGGCCACAGGATCTGCGGACCGTAGGAGGCCTGGATCGTTTCGTATGGCTTGCGACCCGGGTGCGTCGAAGCAAACGACAAATGGCCCGGCGGATGCCAATCCTGCGTGAGCACCACGTGCTTGAACCGCGCCGCCAATCTGTTGATCACGGGCACGACCTCATGGCCATGGGGGACCGCCAGACGTCCCTCGGGGCAGAAGTCGTTCTGAATATCGACGACCAGCAAGACGTCGTGCTCGCGGAGCGTGACTGGTCCGGTCATGCTGGTTCCTTTTCGCGCGGCGCCGCACGGGTGTGACCTCTCTCGCGAGCCGCGGCGGGACGTTACCACACGAACCCGACACTATTCCCGGGTCGCGGCCGCGAGTGCGCGCGTGGCTGGCCATGGGTGATGGAGAATGAGCGTCAGGACCGGACGCCGAGGGGCGCACGGCGACACAGAAAGCCGCGCGGACCTGCAAAGACCTGAACGCCGCGCGTGGCCCGAACGCCGATCAGATGATCACGCGTTTGCCGTGCCGGGAGTCGAGAAATGAAGCAATCGTCACGCGTTCATGAGGTCGGAGCACGAACTCCCGCGTCAGGCCGGCACCACCGGTTCCTTCTTCCGGCGCAGCGCACGCATGAATTGCTCATCACTTTTCAGATGTGCGGTGACCAGCTCCGGCGGCGTGAGCGCCAGCCATTGATCCAGGGACACGTCGGCGTAGTAATCGCTCTTGAAGACTTCCAGGAATCGCAGCGTCGTGTTGCCGGTGTTTTCGATATAGTGCCCCATGGCAAACGGCACGTAACCGACATCGTTCTCCTGGAAATCGAACGTGCGCGCCTGGCCCGACGCCGCGAAGACGCCCATACGGGCCTGTCCCTGAATGTAGTACTGCCATTCGTCCGTATTCGGGTGCCAGTGCAGCTCGCGCATCCCGCCCGGTTCGACCTCGACCAGCGCCGCGGAGATGGTTTTGGAAGCCGGGAAAACCTTGGTGTCCGTGATCCGCACCGTACCGCTCTTTGTCGTGATTGGCGTCTGCGCCATCATGCGGTGACTGAATTTTTGCGGCACTTCGGTCGCACCCGCGATCTTGTCGGAGCTGAGCGGCCCCGGCACCGGCGCGGGGAAAATGTAAAGCTTGCTCGGATCGGGGACACTCGCGAATGTTGACGCCGGCACGCCGAAGTTCTTGGCGAGCACATCCGGTGGCGTATGCTTGAACCAGTCGCTGAGGAGGAAGGTATTGTCTTCGTCGAACTCGCCGTCGTCGAACACCAGGAGAAACTCGGCGCCGTCCGGCCCGAGCCCCTGGATGGAATGGGGAATACCCGGCGGGAAATACCACAAGTCGCCTACGCCGACATCGTCGACGAAATTTCGTCCCTCCGCATCGATCGCGGTGATCCGCGCCGTGCCGTAGAGCATGTAGGACCACTCGGCGGCCTTGTGCCAATGCAGCTCGCGCACGCCGCCGGCGTTCAGACGCATGTTCACGCCGGCGATGTTCTTGGAAATGCCAAGCTCGCGCACCGTGACCTGCCGGGCCCAGCCGCCCGACTCGAGCCGGACGTGGGAGTCCTCGAACGAAAAACGCAGGTTCGGGAGGGTACCGTGGTCGGTCGCCGGCGGCGAGAGCAGGTCCGGGTTCTGACGCGCCCGGACGGGATTCTTCGGACCGGGGTTGCTGCCGCCGGCCCCGGGACGGCGGGTCTGCGGCATCGTTTCGCCGCTTTGCGCGGCGGCGGCCGTCGCTGCCGTCACAAGGCCTCCGGCGGCGGCGGTTGTCAGCAACTTGCGACGCGAAATCGGATCCATGGCGTCCTCTTTGGTGGCGTCTCTTTTGATGGCTCTTCGCGTTGAGGTGGTTGGGACTTTTCCCTCACTCAGCCGAAAGCGGCTATGCCGCGATTGCCGCGATTGGGGCGATCTTGCAACAATCGCTGCATGAGAGCGCCGGCACCACCTGCCACCGGTCCACGCGGAATCCGCCAACCGCGTACGCCCAATGGCGGTCCCCGCCTGGTTTGACCCGAGTTGCATCGCGGTTATCGATTGGCGCGAATTGCTCCCAACGCCATTCCCGCTTCCGCTGATCCTCGGACCTGCGGGGTACGGGTTACGCTCAACGACAACGGCTGGGGCCGCCCGGTCGAAGGAAGTGGTCGGCACCCGTCGCGTTCGAAGGCGCGCTCTTTAGCTGATGACGGTATGCCGTCAGTGGACGGCGAGCGCGGGGAGAGTGAAACAAAGGCGGGCGCCGCCGTGGATCGATTCGTTATCCGCCGTGACCTGCCCCCCGTGATTTTCGATGATCGAGCGGCAGATCGCGAGACCCATGCCCATGCCGCCTTCCTTGGTCGTAAAGAAGCTGTCGAAGAGACGATTGAGGTGGTCCGGCGCAATGCCCGGGCCGCTGTCCTCGATAGTGCATCGCACAGTGGCGGGATCCGAAACGCTCGTGCGAATGGTGATTTTGCGTTCCTGGGTTCCCACCGGTTCCATGGCCTGTATGGCATTGAAGGCGAGGTTGACGATGACTTGCTGCAGCTGCGTGCGATCCGCAGATACTTTTGGCGCTCCCAGAGCAGGCTGGTGCGAGACCACGACCGCGCGCGATTGGACCTCGTGACGGAGAAACAGCAACGCCTCCACGACGACATCGTCCAGTGGCACCGGCGTTTGCTCGGTTGCTTTCCTCGTCGCCATCGCGCGGATGCGGCCGATGATATCGGCAGCACGTCGTGCATCGGCGAGCATGTCACGTGTCAACGCCCGTGCCTCTGCCAAGTCGGGCTCGGGTCGATCGATCCAGCGCAGGCTTGCTTCGGCGCTTAGCGTAATGGCGGCGAGGGGCTGCGTAAGTTCGTGAGAAATGGAGGCGGTCAGCTCTCCGAGCATCGAGATGCGGGCGGCATGCGCGAAGTCCGCCTGCAACCGCTGCACCATTTCCTGCGCGCGAACCCGCTCTGTTATATCGACGAATCCCAGAAAACCTATGCCGACAGCACTGGTTTCGTCCGGGCGGGCAATCGTGACCAGCACGTCGACCGCACGTCCGTCCGGGGTTCTGATTTTGGTTTCTTCCTGGAAGAAGAGGTCGCCGCGCAATCGCCCTTCCAGGGCCCGACGCAAAGTATCCGGATTTTCCCGCCAGTAACGTGCCACGGACCCGACCAGCTCGCTGGCGTCGCGGACACCGAACAACTGGATCGCACGTTCGTTGACCTCCTCGATAACGAGCGCGTCCATAGCGCGATTCAGGAACTCGGGCTGCTGATCCAAGCAAAGAGCAAGCTCTGCCGGGCCTGCAATGTCCGATCCCTTAAGGAGATCTGTCAATCCGCGTACATTCACTTGCAACAAAGCTACCGGCATGTAGCGGAACAACTGCCGATATCGCTGCTCGCTTTCGCGCAAGGCTGCTTCGGCTTGTTTGCGCGCGGTGATATCCATCACCGCGCCCACGAACCGCACCCTGACCGGCTCATCACTGGCGGCATGGGCCACCACGTGAAGGTGCTTGACCGATCCGTCGGGCATCAGCAGTCGATGCTCAAAATCAAATCCCCTCCAGTAGTTTGCGGCGTGTTCGAGCACATGCCGAACAAGGGTAACGTCGTCGGGATGGACGCGATCCAGCACCATTGCGATCGAGGGCTTGGTGGTCGGGTCATATCCGAAAATCCGAAAGCTCTCCTCGGACCAGAAGATTTCGTCGCTAAAGGCAGCCCAGCCAAAACTGCCGGTGTGGCTGAGCGTCTGGGCTTCCGCCAGGAGAGCTTGCGCCTGCCGTAGCTCGGTATAGAGACGAGCATTCTCCAGGGAATTCGCAGCCTGGGACGCCAGCAGCTTCAATACGGTGATTCGACCCGGGGTGAACGCGTCGGGGGTAAGCCTGTTCTCCAGGTACAGTACACCGATCAACTTGGTTAATCTAATCAAGGGCAGGCATAGAATTGAGCGACCAGGGTTCTGGCGGATATATGGATCGTCTGAATATGGATTGCGCTTTGAGGCGTCATTCAGCAACACACTGTTTTGCGATCGCATGGTGTAACGCAGAATTGATTCAGGCAGCTCGCCAGGCGCAGCACTCGTGCGCCGCGCATGGACGTCGACGGTGTCGCGAACGGTTGTGGCCTCGGCTTCGATCCATAGCTCGTCGCCGCGCGGCATAATCAGCAGGCCTCGGTCGGCGCCGGCGTACTCCAGCGCGGCAATCATCAACGCATTAAGCAATTTCCCGAGATCGATCTCACTGGAGACTGCCTGCGAGGCCCTGACAACCGTCGCCAGTTCCAATTGCTCGACCGGCGTGCCCAGCGTATTGCCGGAACGCCGTGCCTCTGCGTGCTGCTGCCGCAGGTATGGGTGCAGTTGCTCGAGCTGCCTTACCTTGCCGTCCGCGCCCCAACGGAGATAGCAGTCCCGGGCGTTTCGCAGATAGACGCCGGAGATGGTGCTGAAGCCGCGCGCCGCGTAAAACCGGCTCGCGAGTTCGTTGGCGAGCCCCTCGTTCTGGATAGTGCCGTGCTCGCCGGCCAGCCGGATGGCCTCGTCGTAAAGACGCATGGCCTCGAGGTCACGCCCCTCGATCCGCGCAATCTCGGCGGAGACCAACGTGTATCGGTTCAGGAAGCTGTGGGAGGAGGCATCCGCCCATTCCCGCAGCTGGTTCACGTGTTGGTGCAGCGTGTCTAGTCCGTCAGCCGACGTTTCCGATCGATCGCCATCATGCAGGGCCGCGATCGTCAGGGCGGCGAAGAAGACATAATCGACCCATTGGACGTAGGCTTCCGATGCCCAAAGTAACTCCTCGGCCTTCCGCGCAGCGGAGCGGGCGCCCTCGAAGTCGCCCGACATGAACCGCGCCTGCAGTTTGAGGATCCAGTACCAACAGACCATCACGGGCATGCGGTTCTCGGTCAACCTCGCCTCAAGTTCCTCCTCGTTGAGCGTGGAATTGAAGCTGGAAAATGCTGGCGTCGCCCCTCGCATGTTCCGGATAAATGCTTGTTGGCCGATGATGATATCAACTGAGTCGCGGTGCTTGACCCGGCGTGTGAATTCCAGGCCCTGCTGCGCTTCCGACCAGACGTCGTCCAGTTGACAGCCTTGCAGCAAGAGGTAGGTGACGAGACGGAAACGGCAGTAGCACGCATAGGACAAATCTCCGGTCTCCGTCGCCGCCTGAAAGGATAGGCGGGTGAAGTCGATCGCTTTCTGGATCGGCCGGCTCCACACGCACGCGTTCTGTAGTGCGAAGTAAGCTTTCGCCAGGGGAAATTCGTACCTCTCGGCCACACGACGGGCCAGCATGCCGAACTGGAAGCCATCTTCGTAGCGATGGAATAACGGTCCCAAGATTTGCGCCAGCCCGGAATATATGTGCGTGGAAGCCTCGCTCGTACCGTGCCAAAACGTCATGTTCGCTGCGCGGCAGACGAGCATGTAGAACAAATTGCTGTTGGTGAAGACCGCCGGCGCGAAGAGGCCGGTTAGCACGCGCGAGACGGCCTGTTGTTCCGGGTCGGTCATCAATGGAAGATCGACGAGACTCTCGATGGAGCGCTCATTCAGCTTGCTCCACATCTCCTCATACTCGATCTCGACCTGCTCGCGCGTGGGCTGATTTCGGAATCGCGATACCGAACAGAAGCAGGCACTCCAGCCCGCCCTCGATGGCGGCCCGGTAGTCCGATTTCGTAACATGGAAGAGAATCTGCATGCGGTATGCGGCCGCTTTGTCAATCTTCGATCTCGCGCGCGCAAGCAGTTCGGCAAGGAGTAGCTCGGTCCTTTCAAAATTTCCATTCAGGTATTCGCATTCGGCGCATTCGATCCACAATGTGAACGCGATGTCGTACTGGTCATCCCACCCACCGCTTCCGATCAGGTCCATCCCGATTGAAAGATAGCGGGCAGCCGCCGCATAAGCGGTACCCGCCTTGGCTTTTTGTCCGGCAAGCAGATTTAATTGTGCGGCCCGCTCCTTTTCCTGAACGTCCGACATGAGCGAGACGCCGGCGTTCAGTTGATTGACAAGGTCAAAGACGTTCTCCGCCACTTCCTGCGGAGACATCGGTGTTGCGAGAAGGCGCCCAATGCGCAGATGGGCCGCGGCGCGCTCAGCCTCCGGTATGAGGTCATACGCAGCCTCGTGGACGCGGTCGTGAATGAACGCGTAAGCGTCATTCAGCCGGATCAGAAGGCCTGCCTGGACCGCGTCCACGAGGCTTGTGTGAAGGGCCTCCACCGATTGGTTCTGAAGCAGCGACAGGGTTGTAAAGTCCGCCACGTGTCCCAGACAGGCGCACTGCATCAGCGCTTGCTGAGTAACGTCGGGAAGACGCTTTATCTTCCCGGCCATGAGATCGAGAACGTTGTCGGCATAACCCTTGGCGCCGATCCGATCCGTGAACCACCGCCAGGCGAGTGCGCCCTGGTCGAATGCGAGCAGCCCTTCCTCCACGAGTGCGGTAACGAACTGGATCACGAAGAACGGATTGCCCGCGGTCTTCTGAAAGACCAGCTCGGCCAATGGCCGTACAGATTCCCGTTCCGAATGCAGAGCGTCGGCAACGAGCCGCTCAACATGTTCGGGCAGGAGCGGAGAAAGCACGATATCCTGCACCCTGCCCCCCGTGTCGCGGATCGCCGCCAGCATCCCCGTGAGCGGGTGCAGTGGTCCGACCTCGTTGTCACGATAGGCACCGATGAGCAAAAGGTGCTGCACATCCGGCTCGGTAGCCAGATGCACAAGGAGCTCGCGCGTCGCCGCGTCCAGCCACTGCAGATCATCGAGAAACAGCACCAGGGGGTGCTCCGGACGGGCGAACACGCCAAGGAACCGCCGGAACACACGCTGGAAGCGGGTCTGTCGGTCTTGCGGCGGGAGATCGGGAACGGGCGGCTGCTGACCGATGACGAGGGTGAGCTCTGGAATCAGGTTGACCATGAGCTGGCCGCTCGGGCCGAGCGCTTCCAGCAGCGCTTGCCGCCAGCGGTCCAGCTCCGCGTCGTCCTTGTTGAGCAGTTGACTGACGAGGCTCTGGAATGCCTGCGCAAGCGTCGCATACGGAATGTCCCGCTTGTACTGGTCGAATTTGCCGGCCGCAAACAGCGCACGCTGCGGGACCAGCACCTTGTGCAGCTCGTTGACGATCGATGACTTGCCAACGCCGGCATAGCCGGACACCAGAACGAGCTCGGTCTTCCCTCGCTGCACCACCCGATCGAATGCGGCGGCAATGGCGTTGATCTCGCCCTCGCGTCCATACAGCTTTTCCGGTATCCGCAACCGGTCCGACGCGTCATGCGAGCCGAGCGGAAACGGGTCTACTCGACTGTGAGCCTCCCATTCCGCAAGGCACCGCCGAAGGTCGGCCTCGACGCCGGCTGCGGTCTGGTACCGGTCCTCGGCACTCTTAGCGAGCAGCCTCAAGATGATGGCCTCTACCGGTGCCGGCACTTGGCTGACCCGCTCGCTCGGAGGCGTCGGCCTGCGGGCAATGTGGCAATGAATCCACTCCATGGGATCCGAAGCTGTGAACGGAAGCGCCCCCGTAACCATCTCGTACAGCGTGATGCCGAGCGAATAGAGATCGCTGCGGGCGTCGATCGATCGGTTCATGCGGCCAGTCTGCTCTGGCGCCATGTAGGCAAATGTGCCGGCGATCACCTCCGGCGGCGCGGGATGTTGGCGTTCATGGGGCAGGCGTGAAGCTATGCCGAAGCCGGTCAGTCGGACGTTCCCGGCGGCATCGACGAGCACGTGCGCCGGCTTGATGTCCTTGTGGATGAGGCCGCGCCGGTGGACCTGGCCGAGCGCCGCCGCCAGATTAACGGCGAGACGCAGAAAGCGGGCGAATTCGAGAGGGCGGCCGAGGAGCAGGTCGAGCGGATCGCTGCCGTGGGCTTCGAGGAGGAGCGTCGTGGACCCCTTGTGGCCGTTGAGCGCCAGCGGTCGCGCCGCCCAGCTCGAATCGAGTACTGCCGCTAACGCGAATTCGTGCTCTAGGCGCGTGGTGTTTCTGGCCGCGGGTCGCTCCGCAACGAGCGCTAGCACCGGGGCTGGATCGTTAGCCTGCCGAGCGCGATATAGCGTGAACTCGCCGTCGTTGCGCAGGAACTCCAATTCGTATTCGCTGAGGTCCATGATCGAGATCGTCTTGTCGTGGCAATTCATGTTACTACCGCTGGCAAGGGGCTGATAGGCGAGCCCCGCATTACCTGCGCGTCAGATGGCAACCCAGCACCGTTGCAATCCGCGTTGAAGTCCAGTCAGTTGTAGAATCGGGGCCTGCAATTCATGCCTTGAGGACGTTTTCCAGGCAGCCGAGAAGCATCTTGGCTTCTACCGGCTTTCTGAGGAAAAAGGCCGCACCGCTGGCGAGGGCCCTTTCTTCAAGACCGACGTCATGGCGCGCCGTGATCATGATCACCGGCAACGAGTATTGGTTTGCTTTGATGTGCTGCTGGAGTTCGATGCCGCTCATACCCGGCAGTTGGATATCCGTGACAAGACAGGAAAAGCTTCGCACCGGGCCATATCCCAGGAACTCCTCGGCCAATTCGAAGCCACGCACGTCATAACCGAGCGAGCGGAACAGCTTGACGAGAGCGGTGCGCATAGACGCGTCGTCATCAATGACCGCAATCACCGGTCCCGCTGACACCCAACCCTCCCAGAGTCACCCCAGCCGCGGGCCTGCGGCACGTGCGATCCAGCGCAACATCTGCCCAGGTATTCATGTGCGGGAACCGCACCTGAATTCCAGAACCGATGGTCAGTTCGCGCGGGGCTTCAACAATTCCGCCATGCGGACGAGGTCAGCGAGCGAACGGGCACCCATCTTGCGGATCGCCGCGCTGCGATGGATCTTGACGGTGAACTCGGCCAAGCCCAGTTCTCCCGCTACCTGTTTGTTCATCTTGCCGGTGGCCACCAGAGTCATCACCTGCTGCTCCCGCGTCGAGAGCGTCGCGAAGGAACTCCGGATCGCGGCAACTTCGCCGTCCACGGCGCGCTGCTTGCGATCACGCTCGATCGCAGTGGTCACGGCATCGAGGATATCCTGGTCACGAAACGGCTTCGCCAGGAAGTCTACTGCGCCGGCCTTCATTGCCCGAACCGACATTGGGATGTCGCCATAGCCGGTTATCAGAACAATCGGGAGGCGAATCCCGCGATCAGCAAGCTGGGCCTGGACGTCGAGCCCACTTGCGCCCGGGAGCCGCACGTCCAGAACAATACATCCGGGCCTGTCCACCGTTGCGGCATCGAAAAAGTCGCACGCCGAACCGTAGGTCCGCGCCTCCAGTCCGACGGAGCGGAACAGGCTATTTAGTCCACGGCAGACCGAGTCGTCGTCATCGACGATGTGGATGGTCGGCTCGTCCTTCAGATCCTGAGGCATCTGTAGGCTCATCCGCGGAAAAATACCCCATAGCACAGCGCCGTCGGGTTTCGGACTAAACGAAGGTATGATCGCAATGAACGAACGTCTGATTGGGAATCTTATCAGAGCGTGCTCCGCCCCATCGCGGACCTGAGCTCTCTCGCCGTGGCTATGAGGCGCCCGGTGCCCGCAAAGACCACGTCCCGCCTCTTAAGAGGCTCCCCGTCATCCAAATCAAGCCGGCGGCATGACGGAGAAGTTGTCGTGCCGAACCGGTGGTCGCTGGCTGCCGAAAGGGGATTGTTGTAATCAACGATATATCCCTCGGGGCGATCTGGCATGTCTTTCGCTTGGCATTCCAAAGACCGGGACCCGTGCCAGCAAGGGATGGACCATGGCTACGCGGCATAAATTCGTGCTCACGTCGCTTGGCGCAATTGTCTGCGCGCTCGCGGTGGATACACGGGCCGCAGCCCAAGAATTCATATTGTCCGGCCCGCCAAGGATCGCCTTCCTGTACTATGACGAGAAGGTCGATGGCGGCTGGACGCAATCCTTTGACGAGGCGCGTTCCAAGATCGAGGCGGCGCTCAACGTCAAAATCCCCTTTGTGGAAAAGGTGCCCGGGGTGGCCGGACAAATCCGGCCGGCGGCGGAACGCTTCATCGAGCGTGGGTACAACGTCATCATCGGCACTGGCTTCGCTTATTCCGACACGTTCCAGGAACTAGCGCAGAAATATTCGAAGATCGCCTTCCTCAACGCATCGGGGACCACGAACGGACCCAATCTCGAGTCCTTCTATGGGCGCAGCTATGAGAGCCAGTATCTGTGCGGCATGGTCGCCGGAGGTGTATCAAAGTCCGGCAAACTCGGGTTCGTCGCCGCCCATCCGATCGGGCCGGTGAACTGGACGATCAACGGCTACGTACTGGGAGCGCGGCAACTCAACCCCGACGCGACGGTCACAGTGATCTTTACCGGCTCGTGGAACGATCCAGTAAAGGAACGGGCCGCCGCGCAGGCACTCGCCGAGCAGGGCATCGACATCATAGGACAGCACGTCGACACCCCGACCGCACAGATCGTTGCCCAGGAACGCGGCGTTTATGGCACCGGACACCACCGCGACTTGCGCGAGTTCGCTCCCAGGGCCACGTTGTGCTCCTCCGCCTGGACTTGGGACAGATACCTGATCCCGACACTGCAAAAAATCGCAGCGGGAAACTGGCGTCCGAGCCCGTATGGCGCCTTCCCCGGTATCAAGGATGGCGGAACCGACATTGCCTGCTGCAATTCGGTGGTGCCGAGCGGGGTCGTCGACAAGGTGATGGCCGAGCGCGCCGCAATTGTCGGCGGCAAGCACATCTTCAGTGGGCCGCTCAAGGACTCGGCCGGCACCGATCGCGTCATCCGCCGGCGCCACGCTCAGCGACGCCGAGCTGTGGAAGATGGACTGGTTTCTGCCCGGTGTAATTACTCAGAAATAGCCGGTAAGCTTGATCGGGCATGGGCTTTGTTCTGGAACTGACCGGCATCCACAAGTCATTCGACGGTGCGGTCGCACTCGATGGCGCGACCTTTGCGGCGCGCGCAGGCGAAGTTCATGCCCTCCTGGGCGAAAACGGCGCCGGCAAATCGTCGATGATGAACGTCGCGGCCGGCCTTTACGCCCCGGATGCCGGCAATATCGTCATCGCCGGCAAGACTGTTGTCCTGACGGGGCCCGCCGAGGCCCGCCGCCACGGCATCGGCATGGTTCACCAGCATTTCAAATTGGTTAAACCCTTTACGGTCGCCGAGAACATCCTCCTCGCCGATCCCCGCCCCCGTTACCGCTCGGGAATGCGGGAAATTCGCCGTGCAATCGGGCGGCAGGCCGAGGAGCTCGGCTTTGCCATCGAGCCCGACCGGCGCGTCGATACGCTTGCCCTGCCGCAGCAGCAGCAGCTCGAGATCGTGAAGGTGCTGGTTGCCGGTGCGCGCATCCTGATCCTCGATGAGCCGACGGCAGTCTTAACGGACGCCGAGGCGGATCGGCTGCTCACGACCATGCGCCGTCTGGCCAGCAACGGTGCCACGGTGGTGCTGGTGACGCACAAGCTCAACGAGGTCAAGCGTTACGCCGATGCGGTCACGATCATGAGGAGCGGGCGCACGATTGCCACTCTCGATCCGCGCAAGGCAACGGCGGCCGAGCTGACCGAGTTGACCGTCGGCCAGACAGCGCCGCTGCCGGACCGAGGAAAAACGGAGAGTGGGCCGACCCGTGCTCAGCGTCAGCGCCTTGAGCTGCGCTCGCGCCGACGGTCAGCCGACAGTGACGGATGCGAGCTTCTTCGTACGCGGGGGCGAGATCTACGGCATCGCCGGCGTGAGCGGCAACGGCCAGGCCGAACTTGTCGACGCCCTTATCGGGGCACGCGTTCCACTTGCGGGCGAGATCTGGATTGACGGCGCAGGCGACATCAGTACGGCTCCGCCGCGTACTCGCCGCGCTGCCGGCCTTGCGGAAATTCCCGCCGACCGGTACGCCTACGCCCTCGCGGGCTCGCTCTCGATTGCAGACAATTTCGCCGCTGCTAGCATCCGTTGCTACGGACACGCGGCGCTCGTCGACCGCGCCGCCATCCGGCGTGACGCCGCCGCGGCTGTTGCGGCTTACGATGTGCAGGGTGTTCGCAGCGTCAGGCAGAAGGCCGCGCTGCTGTCGGGCGGCAATGCCCAGAAGCTGGTGATCGCACGCGAGTTCAGCCGGAAGCCCTCGGTTATCGTCGCGCAGAGCCCGAGCCTTGGCCTGGACGTACGTGCCTGCGCCGCCGTACGGGGCCGCCTGCTGGCGGCGCGCGACGGCGGTGCTGCGGTCGTACTGATCAGCGAGGATCTCGACGAGATCCTCGCCTTGTCCGATCGCATTGGCGTGATGACGCGCGGCCGCATCACCGCCGAATTTACCCGACCGGCCGATCGCCAGGCGATTGGCCGGTCGATGGTGGGGCATTCATGACGTATCGGTCATGGCGTTAGGAGATCGATCGCCGCCTGCGCCCGGTATCGGCGGCCTCGCGCGCGTTCGCCTCTCGCTCGATATTCGTCAGCACCTTTCGCCATGGAAGCAGGCTGCGCTTCTCGCCGGCTCGCTCGCAATCGGGCTGGCGACCTCGATCGGCATTCTGGCAATTGCGGGTATCTCGCCCGGCACGCTCGCCGCGGAAGTCGCGACCGCCTTCGATGCGCAGAGCCTGCGCGCGGTTCTCGTGCAGGCGGCGCCGCTCATATTGGTCGGGCTTGCGGCTGGCCTCGCCTTCCGGGTCGGATTCTGGAACCTCGGGCTCGAAGGACAGATGATCTTCGGTGGCATCGCTGCGACTGGCGTGGCGATATACGGCATCGGGCCGGAATCGATACGACTCGTGGTGATGGCCATCGCTGCGGCTGTCGGGGGCCTCGGCTGGGTGCTGGTCGCGGCGTGGCTGAAGTTGAGATTTCGGGTCAACGAGATCATTGCCACGCTTCTGCTCAATTATGTCGCGGTCTATTTCCTTTTCCACCTCCTCTATGGCGCTTGGCAGGATGAGAGGACGGCCTACCCGCAGTCCACCCCGTTCCGACCGTTCGAGCGGCTGCCGGAGATCGGCGCAGGAACCAGCAGCGCCCTCATCATTGCCATCGCCGCCACCGCCGCCACCGGCTGGGTCGTCCACTTGAGCCGGGCCGGCTTTTACATGCGGTTCATCAGCGCCAACCCCGCCATGGCCAATGTCGCCGGCATGCCGGTCCGCGTCGTCACCCTCGCAGTGGCGGCGGCTTCGGGCGCAGCAGCAGGGCTGGCCGGCTTCATCAATATATCGGCACAGGAGGGGCGGCTCACCCAGTCGTTCTTTAACGGCTACATCTTCTCCGGCGTGCTGATCGCCTTCCTGTCACGCAACGACCCGCTGATCGCGGCAGTCGTTGCATTCCTGGTTGCGGTCCTGTTTGTGACCGGTCAGACGCTCCAGGTGTTCTACCAAATCCCCTTCGCCATGGTGCAGCTGATCGAGGCGATCATCCTCATCTGCGTGGCATCATCGGAGTTCCTTATCCGACACCGCCTACACTGGACGCGCTGAGGCAACGCCGTGCTCGAGTTTCTCACAAATTGGCTGATTAACGTGCCAGCGACGGCCGCGCCCTATGCGCTTGCGGCGCTCGGCTTGATCCTGTCCGAGCGGTCGGGCGTGCTCAACCTCACCGCGGAAGGCCTGATGCTGGTCGGTGCGCTCGCTGGGGTTGCCACCTGCATCACGCTCGGAGGCCATCCGTTGGTCGCGTTGATGGTTTCAATGCTTGCGGCGTGCATGGTGTCGCTGCTGTTCGCAGGCCTCGCGGTCGGGCTCCGCATGAACCAGGTGATCGCCGGACTCACCATCGTGTTTTTCTGCCAAGGGCTCACCGGTCTGCTAGGCAACGTGGCGAATTGGCAGAATCGGCCGATCGAAGGGCTCGGCACGCTCGAGATATGGCCGCTTACCGAGGTCCCGGTCATCGGCCGCATCCTGCTGGCCCAGGATCCGGTCATCTATCTGGCGATCCTGATATTCTTCGCGGTCAGCCTGATGCTGCGCGGCTCGATGGTCGGCCTGAAGTTGCGCGCGGTCGGCGAAAACCCGGCGGCAGCTGATGCTGCCGGCGTCAGCGTCTGGCGCTACCGCGTCGGCGCCATAGTGGCGGGCTCCGCGCTGGTCGGGCTCGCCGGCGGCTACATGTCGGTGGTCGGCGTCAAGCTCTGGGTCACCAACATGGTAGAGGGGCGCGGATGGATCGCCGTTGCACTTGTTGTATTTGCCCGCTGGGCGCCCTGGCCGGCGCTCGCCGGTGCATTGTTGTTCGGCGGCATCGAGGCGCTGATCCCGCGCATCGCTGCCGCAGGCATCCGCGTGCCGCAATACCTGATGCTGATGACGCCATATCTCGCGACTATCATGGTGATGGTGTGGGTCGGCGCCCGGCAGCTCGGCGGGAGCGGCGAGCCCGGGGCGCTAGGACAGCCGCATGTGCGCGAGGAGCGGCTATGATCGTTCGTCCCCCTCTCCTCCGGGTCGGCCCCAGCACGCAGTCTCTCCGGCAACGTACCGCGCGGCGATCAGCCCCTCGCAGTTAATGTAGCGTTTGCTCGCGCTTGTTGCGCACGCGCCGCTGCCGGTTATTTTTTCGCATCGGCGTAGGGATAGATCAGATTGCCCGACTTGAATTGCGGCGGATAGAGGATCACCTCGGTCGAGAGATCCCGGAACTCGTCGATGCTGTTGCTCTTCACGTTCTGGAATTGCACCAGCAGCATGCGATCTTCCGCCCATTCGCCCTTGGCCCCGAACTTCACGTCGCCGACCACGGTCTTGAACGTGGTCTTGCGAATGTAATCGGCCAGCACGTCGTCTTTGGTGCTTTTCGTGGCCTCGATCGCATCGCCGAGCACTTGCAGATAGGCGTAGGCCCAGACCGGCATGTAGTAGCCGAGCGGGTCGACGCCCTCTCCCGCCGCCCGCGCCTGATACTTCTTGAGCAGCTCCATCGAGCCCGGGAACTGCAGCGTGGGCGCTGGGACCCAGGTTTCGTAGTTGACGATTCCGTTGAGCAGCGGCCCGAGCTGGGTCTTGAACACGGTCGCCTGCAGCCCGACCATGGCGCCGCCGATCATCCTGGGTTTGTAGCCGATCTCGTTGATCGCTTTCACCATCCCGATCGAGTCCAGCGGGTAGGAGCAGATGACCACGAGATCGGGATTGAGCGCCTGGATGGCGCGGACGATCGGCGCGAAATCGGTCGTCGTGGGTGGATAGTTCTTGTCGTAGACGATCTTGAGGCCGGCCTTCTGGGCATTCTCCCTGGCACCATCCTGTGCATTGCGCCCGAATTCCGCGTCGGCCGCGACAATCGCGACGCTCTGCGGCTTGGGATTCTGCTCGAGCGCCACCTGGAAGAATCCTTTGGTGAAGGTGGGTTTCGGCGTCGGGCCGGTCGGCAGCATGGAGAAATATCGGTCGTAGTTGAACTCGTCATTGATGGCGGTGCCGAACAGGCTGACGAACAGCCGTTTCTTCGCGATCATGATCGGCATCGCCGGCGCGATCTGGGTGGAAGCATAGGGACTGACGGCAAAGTCGACCTTGTCGACGTCGAGCAGCTTCGTGTAGATGCCGGGAATGGTCGAAGGACTGCTCTGATCATCGTAGTAGATGAGCTTGACCGGACGCCCGAGCAGGCCGCCCTTGGCGTTGACGTCCTCCTCCCAGATCTTCATCGCCAGCAACGACATTTTTCCGTTGGCTGCAAGCGGGCCTGTCAGCGCCATGCCGAAACCGATGGTGATGGGATCGGCGGCCCGCGCGGAGACAGCGGAGAATGCCACGGCCGATATCATGGCGACGGAGGTGACGATGTGGCAGACGAGGCTTCGCCAGCGCAACTTCGCACTCATTGTTTCCTCCCTGCTCGGATCTGGTTCCGTGCAAGACCGAATTTCCGGCGACAGCCTAGCACATGCGCGCGCGGCATGGACCGCCATCCGCCGCGCTGGATGCATAGATGTGCAGGCCGGATCGCGCGAGCGCGCACGCAAGAATCTACGCGCGGTTTTCGCCGAGCCATTTGCGCGAGGCTGCCGCGGCCCTCGAATACGACGATGCGACCGCCGCAGGTTCGTTGAACCAAAGAGCACTTTTCGACACGGCAAGAGAGCTTTAACTTATTGCGGTTTCGTGGTGGGCGCGACAGGGATCGAACCTGTGACCCCTACCATGTCAAGGTAGTGCTCTTCCGCTGAGCTACGCGCCCGCAACCCGCCGGTGGCGGCGGCCCCGTATTATCGACTTGGGCAAGCGGAGGCAAGGACCGCCGGCCGTGCCCCGGGACCTCAGGCGGCGAGCATCTTCTGCACTTCGCTCACGAGCTCGCGCAGATGCACCGGCTTGGACAGGACCTTGGCGTTTTTCGGCGTGGCGGAATCGGAATTGAGCGCCACGGCGGCAAAGCCGGTGATGAACATGATCTTGATGTCCGGGTCGAGCTCGGAGGCCCGGCGCGCCAGCTCGATGCCGTCCATCTCGGGCATGACGATGTCGGTCAGCAGCAGTTCGAACGGCTCCTCGCGCAGCCGCTGGTAGGCGGAGAGTCCGTTGTCGAAGGAGATCACATCGTAGCCGGCATTCTGCAGCGCCTTCACCAGGAAGCGCCGCATGTCGCCGTCGTCCTCGGCCAGGATAATCTTTGCCATCTTCAAGCCCGCTGAGCGCGGTGAGCCGTGGCTCCCGCCTCCCCTTGTCTTCCCCGCGTTCCATAAGCCGGATGGCGGGTAAATAACGGGTGAACCCCCTCCTCCGGATTGACCCGGAAACGTGATCGCAGGCCTGATCTTTGGCCCCATGGACAATAGCCCGTTTCCAGCGATAGTGGTGGCCGAAAAGCGCTGGCGCCCCGGGCGTCCCGTTCATCCGCGTCAGGTCGAAGCCAACCCGTTGTCATGTCCGACCCGAAAGACGAACTCGACCCTCCCTTCGAGATCCTCGAACCCGCCGAATGGCATGGGGCGGTCGTATTCAATTCGCCTCACAGCGGAAACGTGTATCCGCGGGCTTTCCTGGCCGCCTCGCGGCTCGAGATGGTGACGCTGCGCCGCTCCGAGGACAGCTTCGTCGACGAGCTCTGCCTCGGCGTGGTGCGGCGCGGCTATCCGCTGATGCGCGCGCATTTCCCGCGCTGCTACGTGGACGTCAACCGCGAGCCCTACGAGCTCGACCCGCGCATGTTCGAGGGCCGGCTGCCGTCGTTCGCCAATACCCGCTCCATGCGGGTGGCCGGCGGGCTCGGCACTGTCGCGCGCGTCGTCGGCGACGCCCAGGAAATCTACGGCCAGCGCATCCCGGTCGACGACGCGATCCGGCGGATCGAGGGACTGTACAAGCCCTATCACCGGGCGCTGCGGCGGCTGTTCACCCGCGTGCACCGGGACTTCGGCGCCGCCGTCCTGATCGATTGCCATTCCATGCCGTCGAGCGCCGGCGCCAAGGACGAGCGTCCGCGAGCCGATATCGTGCTGGGCGACCGTTACAGCACGAGCTGCGTGGCGGTGGTCGCGGAGACGATCGAGTCGACGCTGCGCGGCCAGGGCTATTCGGTCAGCCGCAACAAGCCCTACGCCGGTGGCTTCATCACCGAGCACTACGGCAATCCGGCCGCCGGCCTGCATGCCATTCAGCTCGAGCTCAACCGTGCGCTTTACATGGACGAGCGGCGGTTCGAGCGCTCGCCCTCATTCGCCCGGGTGGCAGCCGACCTCGAGACGCTGGCCGGGCGCCTCGCCGCCATTCCGATCCATGAGCTGCGTCCCTATCGGGCCGCGGCGGAATAACCGCGCCCGGATGTTGTTCAAGAAAAAAGGGCCGCTTGCGGATGCAAGCGGCCCAAGTCTAGGGAGGAAACGCCCAAGGAGGGCGGCGGTAACGCGAGGCGCTACCGCACCGCAACAACATACACCGCAACGCACAAAGCGCAAGAGGAAAAGTAAGGGATATTGACCCTTCTTTAAGCAAGGGCGCTGCCCTTGCTAGGCAGCGCCACCCTTGGGTCCGCGCTCCATCGGATCGCGGGAACCGAAATACACAAGACAAGCCAACAGGATGCATATCGCCTGCAGGCCGAATACCACGCGGTACGCGGTCAGCGCATAAGCCCCATCCGGAGCTGTGGGAAACAACTCGATCACGAAGCCGCTGACGGCCTGGGCGAGGAACGTCCCGCCCATCGAGCCCATGTTGAGCACGGTGAGGCCGCGGCCGACCTGGTGCGGCGAGAACAGCGCCCTGCCGTGCGCAATCAGTACCGGGGCATAGGCACTCAAGAAAGCCGAAGGCGGCAAACCACGACGGCCAGCATGAACGGGCTCAGCGTGCCGACGACCGCCAGGCAGCCTAGTGCCGCGGCGGTCGCGACCGCACCCACGAGCACGGGCCGCTTGTGGCTCCCCGCCACGCGATCCATCGGCCCCCACAGCACGGACCCGAGAATCTGTGTGAGCACCGGGATCAGCAGGAAGAAGCCGCGCTCCTCGAGGCCGTAGCCATAGATGTGCGCGAGATAGGGTCCGCCCCACAGCCCGACGATCAGCGCGAACGAGGAGTACACCACCAGATTCATCACGAACAGCCGGCCGACCGACGGCGTGCGGATGACGGCGAGAATGCCGGACACGCTTTCCCGCCAGCTTTCCCTCCGGGCATGCGTGGGGGCATCGTCCTTCACGACCACCGCGATCAGCAGTCCGATCACCAGCGTGAAGGCGCCGACCGCCGCGAAGCTTTCGCGCCAGCCGATCGTGGCGGTCGAGACGGCGAGCGGCGCGGTCGCAATCAACGTCCCGAGCGTGCCGATGCCCACGTGCAAGCCGGCGAGCGTACCGAAGCGAGCGGGCGGGAAGCGCTCGGCATAGACCGCAAGCGATGCCACCAGCGACCCTGCCGTTCCAAGCCCGAGCAGCGCGCGGCCGAGGATGAGCACGCCGGGGCTTTGGGCCGATGCGAACACAAGCGTGCCGACCACGGTGATCGCCGCGCCCACGAGCAGCCACAGCCGGGGGCCGAAGCGGTCGAGGGCCATGCCCACGGGAATCTGGACCGCGGCAAACGTGAAAAAGAACGTGCTCGAGAGGAGCCCGATCTCGGCCGGCGAGAGCCCGAGATCGCCAGCCAGGTTGGGAGCGATGACGCCAATCGAATTGCGCAGGAACTGGCTGACGATGTAGATCGAGATCAGGGTGGCGACGAGCGGGACAGCGGCGCCCGATATCGCCGTCCGCGAATCGCTTTGGATGCTCATGAACCCGGCCTTTGCCCGGCCGAGCATTGGCCGGCGCGTCTACGTCGCACGGCGCCAGCAGGGGCACAAGCAGACCCGGCGGTTGTCGGTCCTGCCGGAGTTGGATAGGTCGAAGGAGCGCCGGAGAGGGGGCGTGTGGCATGACGGCGATCGACTTTGCGGCCTTCGTGAACGAACTGGCCTCGGTCTCGGGCGAGATCATCCTGCCGTTCTTCCGCACCGCGCTGAGCATCGAGGACAAGGGGCGTCCGGGCAGCTTCGACCCGGTAACCGCCGCCGACCATGCCGCCGAAAGCGCGATGCGCACGCTCATCCGCCGCAGCTTTCCGGATCACGGCATCATCGGGGAGGAATACGGCCGCGAGCGCGCGGACGCCGAATATGTGTGGGTGCTTGACCCGATCGACGGCACGAAATCCTTCATCTCCGGCATGCCGGCCTGGGGCACGCTGATCGCTCTGCTGCGCTCAGGCGAACCGGTCTTCGGGCTGATGAACCAGCCCTTCACGCGCGAGCGCTTCAGCGGCGACGGCGGCAAGGCCTCCTATCGCGGCCCGGCCGGCGAGCGTGACCTGCGCGTGCGCGCCTGCCCGGACCTTGGGCGGGCCGTGCTGTTCACGACCAGCCCTTTGCTGATGAACGCGAGCGACCGCGATAGCTTCGCCCGGGTCGAGAACGTCGTGCGCCTCTCGCGCTACGGCGGCGACTGCTACGCCTATTGCATGCTGGCGGCGGGCCACGTCGATCTCGTGATCGAAACCGAGCTCAAGCCTTATGACGTGCTCCCGCTCATCCCGATCATCGTCGGGGCAGGCGGCGTTGTCACCACCTGGGATGGAGGCGCGCCCCACGCCGGCGGGCGCATCATCGCAGCCGGCGACAAGCGCGTGCACGCGGCGGCCATGGAGATACTCGGTAGAGGAAGCGCCGGCACCGAGGCGCGAGAATAATCAAGCTCGGATGAAGACCGTCACTTGAACAGGGGCGTGCCGGGCACGAAGGCATCGAATGCCGCCAGGGCCTGCCCGCGAAACCGGTCCTGCTCCATCAAAATCTCGTGGCGCGACCCCGGCACGATTAGATGCGAACCCGCGCGCAAGCGCACGGCGAACTCGTCGATCGCCGGCGTCGACACGATGCCGTCCTGCCCGGCGGCAATGATCAGGATCGGCTGCCGGATGTGCGCGGCGTAGCCCGATTCGGAAAGCTTGCCCATCACCCGGAACGCAGCATCCGTCCACGCCACGGTCGGCCAGCCGATGCCCAGCGCCGGCTCCGCCTCAAGCACGGCGACATTGCGGGCGTAGCGGACGGGATCGGAGGTGAGCAGGTTGCCGGCGAACGGCCGCTGCATCAGCGCCGTCGCATCGCCGCCCGGCACATAGGAGGACCCCAAGCCCATCAGACGCAGCGTCCTGACCAGCATGCGGGTGGTGGCGGAACGGCGCATGCCCGGCAGCGCGATCATCGGCGCCAGTAGGACCATGCGGTCGAACCAGCGCAGGCCCGCATGCGCCGCCTGCAGCAGGATCGTCGCGCCCATCGACTGGGCGAGCGCGAAATGCGGCGGCGGACAGTCCGGCAGCACGATCTCGCTGATGAAGGTCTCGAGGTCGATCTGATATTGGGAGAAATTGCGCACATAGCCTTTGCGCGGATTGCGCAGCGCCCGCTCGGATAGTCCCTGCCCGCGCCAATCGAACGTGGCGACGGCAAAGCCCCGTGCCCGGAGGTCGCGCACGGTCTCGAAATATTTCTCGATGAATTCCGAGCGGCCCTGAAACAGGCAGACCGTGCCCTTGCGGCCGGGCGGGGGCGCCCAGCGGGCAAAACGCAGCGCCACCCCGTCGGGGGTCTTCAAAGTTCCCGCAACGACGTTGTCGGGCACCGGATTGGCGGGAATGGAAACGAGCGTCATGTCTGCGGGAAACCCCAGGCGCACGCCTTATAGCAGGGCGCGCACGGCGCTCAATCGCGCGATGGGGAGAAGGAGCGCCCTCGCCCGCCGCTCCCGAAGCACTCCCGGCCGCTGAAGGAAAACATCAAAGATTGCAGTTATTTAGCCGCCCGCACGCAGGCTGATGGCGCCCCTTGCGAGGGCAAAGTGACCTCCCCATATCGCTGCTGTGCAGGCTCTTCGGGGCTGCACAAGCAAACCGGTCCGGCCCATACGGGCGGGCCATTCGCATTTCGCTCAACAACGAGGATATGCCATGCGAACTTTCGATCTTGCTCCCCTCTACCGTTCGACCGTCGGTTTCGACCGGCTCTTCTCCATGCTCGACGGCTTCGAAGCCGCTCCGGGCTATCCGCCCTACAACATCGAGCGCACCGGCGAGAATGCTTATCGCATCTCGGTCGCGGTCGCCGGGTTCGGCGAGAACGAGCTTTCGATCGAATCGAAGGAAAACACCCTGACGATCAAGGGCGAGAAGCACGCGAAGGACGAGAAGAACAGCGGTGAGGTGCTCTATCAGGGCATCGCGGCCCGCGCGTTCGAGCGCGTCTTCCAGCTTGCTGACTACGTCCAGGTCAAGGGCGCGAACCTCGAGAACGGTCTCCTGCACGTCGAGCTCGTGCGCGAGATTCCCGAGGCGAAGAAGCCGCGCCAGATCCAGATCGGCAACGGCCAGGCCAAGGTGGTCGAGGCCAAGGCTGCGTAAGGCCAAGGCTGTACGGCTACACAAGCCATCCGTCTGATTGCAGCGAGCGCCCCGGTTTCCGGGGCGCTTTCATTTTGCGGGCGCGTTTGTGCGGTGCCGGCGCCGGTCGCTTACTCGTCAAATTCCGCGGGTGCGGGACCGGGCGTGCCGCCCGTCGCGGGCGGGACGGTGGCGGCAACTTTCGGCCGCGGTCGCGGCAATGGCGGCGCTGCCTGCGCCGCTGCATCGCGCTGCGGGCTTCCAATCGGAACCGGTCCGGTTGGCGCGCCGGGACCATTCGGCGGAGGACCATCGAGCCCCGGGGCTGCTCCGAGTCTTGCATCGGGCCCGTAGTCGTCGGGAACCATCGCGATGCGGCCGGGCGGCCGTCCCGACGGCGGCACCAGCGCGTAACGCGGCACGGTGATCGGGATCACCTTGCTGATGCGCCCGGTGCGGGCGTTGACGATCACGCGGACTTCCTGCCCGTCGGGATCGATCGCGCGCATCGCATAGACCGGTCCCCGGCGGATCGGAACCTCGAGCGGGCGCAGCCCGGTCGAGCGCACGAGGGCATTGACCTCCGCGGGTGGCAGCCCCCCGTCAAGGCCGGGAGGAACGGTGCCGGGATAAGGCGGTGGAACCGGCTGTGCCAACGCTTGCGCCGACGCGGTGAGGGCGAAAGCGAGGATGCTCGCAAGCAGTGCGACCTTCTGGTTCAAGATGGAACTCCCCGGTGTTCCACGGACTCGCCGCGTTCGATCGTCTGTCGTGTGGGGCAAACACCTAGCCGGAAATCGCGGCGTTGCTTGGGCGCTCGCGTGTCATCAAGGCGCACGCGCTGTTGCCACAAATTGATCGACCTCCTCGGCGGTCGTGGCGAACGATGTGACGAGACGCACGAGAGTCGCATCAGCAGCGAAAGCAACGCCGTCAGGCAAGGCATTCGTCGTCCACGGATAGTAACTCGCTCCTGCCGCCTTGAGCCGCGCATCGATTCCTGGCGGCAGCGCGACGAATACCTCGTTGGCTTCGACCGGCCATACCGGGGTAAGGCCGGAACCCGCGAGTCCGCCGGCCAGCCGGTCGGCCATCGCATTGGCGTGGCGCGCGAGCTTGAGCCACAAATCGTCCGCGAGATAAGCCTCGATCTGCGCCGCCACGAAGCGATGCTTGGAAATGAGGTGGCCGCCGCGTTTGCGCCGCTCCGGCATGTTTGCGCCGCGAGCGGGATCGAAGAACACCACGGCTTCAGCGGCGAGCGCGCCGCCTTTGGTGGCGCCAAACGACAGCACATCGACCCCCGATTTCCAGGTCGCATCCGCGAGCGAAGCGTTCATGCGCACCAGCGCATTGGCGAACCTGGCGCCGTCCACGTGCACGGCAAGCCCATGGGCGTGGGCAATCCCGGCGAGCTCGGCGATCTCGTCGGGCCGATAGATCGTGCCGGCTTCGGTCGATTGCGACAGCGACAGCACCGACGGCGTCACGTGATGCGGACCGCCCCATTGCCCGGCATCGAGCAGGCGCCGCAGCGTCGCAGGCAAGATCTTGCCGGCTACCCCCGCGACACCGACGAGCTTGATGCCGCCGCCGTAGAATTCGGGCGCGCCGCATTCGTCGGTCGCGATGTGCGCCTCGGCGTGGCAGATCACGGCGCCCCACGGCGGCGTGAGGTGTGCGAGCGCGAGCGCATTGGCCGCAGTCCCGGTCGTCACCAGGAAGACCGCGACCTCGCGCTCGAAGAGCTCGGCGAGGCGCTGCTCGAGCCGGTGGGTCCAGGGATCACGGCCGTAGGACAGCACCTTGCCCTCGTTGGCCCGGGCAATGGCGGCAAGCATCTCGGGGGCGACGCCTGCAGCGTTGTCGCTTGCGAAAAACATGGGTCCTCCGATTGCGGAGCATCATCATGGCGGCGGGAGCATTCGCGGGAAAGCTGCCTACCGATCGCGCCGGTAGATCGCGCGGATCAGAGCGTCGATGGAGATGGCGCCCGGGCCGACCGACGTCAGCACCAGCAGGATCGAGACCCAGTAGACATGCGCCGACCACCACAGGGCGGGCATGACGTAGACCTGCAAGAGCATCGTCACCACCAGCAGCCCGAGTGCGGCAAGGCGGGTGGCGAAGCCGAGCACCAGACAGATCGGCAGCACGAATGCGGCATAGGTGAAGAGATACGCGGCAACGGCCGGCGGCAATGGCAGGCTCGCGTATTGGGTTTCGAACAGCTGGAATGTCGTCTCCTTGATCCCGGCCGGCAGGATGATGGAGAACTCCATGTCGCCGATGCCCGGGCGGATCGGGATGCGCGGCCCTTCGATCCAGGCTTGTCCGGGCAGGAAGAATGTACGCGCCATGACCAGGCGCAGCCCCAGCGCCACCACGGCGTAGGCAGTCGCGGCACCGAGCGCGACGAGCTTGCCGGCGACCAAAGCGACGTTGGAGCGAGAACCTGTCGGCGAGGATGCCGTCTCAATCATGGAACCCTCTCCGGTGAACCGGCCACTCCGATACAGCTTCAGCCAAAGCGAAGACAGGCCGAGATTAGGACCAAGCAAGCCAACTTTTCATCGCCGGATGCATCCGGTGTGTTTTTAGGCAGGGATGCGGAAACTTCGACCGCAAATGGCGAATTTCCCAATAGGCGAACCCTTGTGTTCATGATTAGAATTTGGCAAGGTAAAGTAGGACAGTATTGCTGTCCCAGTTGGCGGCCCGCCCGGTGTCCCTGGCTGGTTTGTCATCCGGCCCACATTGGACGGTGATAAGCGGCGCTAGCGCATCGCCAGACCGCCTGACGCGAGCGGCCGCCCGCTTGAGCCGAGAGGCGGTGGCGAGAAGGCCGCCAATAACCAGCGGTGTCCTCGAGGCCGTGATGCCGTCCGGCGCCGCGGAAGCGAGGGACGCGCCGGAAACACAAGCTTCGTCGGTGCTTTGTGCCGGGTGAGAGGCGAGGATGAGGATGGGCGCGGCACGCAATGGCGCGAACGGTAGCGGATGCAACGCGGCGCATGGCGCGCGCGCGACCGCCCGTTTTGCCGACAGCGCGGATCCAGGTTTGCCGGTGCCACAAGGCCTTTACGATCCGGCGCTCGACAAAGACTCCTGCGGCGTCGGCTTCATCGCCGACATCAAGGGAAGGGCATCGCACAAGCTGATTGCCGACGCGCTCGCCATCCTCTGCAATCTTGAGCATCGCGGGGCGGTGGGTGCCGATCCGCGCGCCGGCGACGGCGCGGGAATCCTGGTGCAGATCCCGCACAAGTTCTTCGTCAAGAAGGTGGAGCGGCTCGGCTTTGGCTTGCCGAAGCCCGGCCACTACGCCGTCGGCGCGCTGTTCATGCCGCGCGACCCGGACTGGCGGCAGGTGATCCGCGATATCTTCGCCCAGATGATCAGGCGCGAGGGCATGACGCTGCTGGGCTGGCGCGAGGTGCCCACCGACAACTCGACGCTCGGCGAGTCGGTGAAGCCGACCGAGCCCGTGCACCTGCAGGTGTTCATCGGCCGCGGCAGCAAGATCAAGAGCGAGGACGAATTCGAGCGGCGGCTCTATATCCTGCGCAAGTCGATGTCGAATGCGATCTATACCCGCAAGGAGCGCAGGCTGTCGGGCTACTACCCGGTCTCCATCTCCTGCCGCACCATCGTCTACAAGGGTATGTTCCTCGCCGATCAGCTCGGCACCTATTACCCCGATCTCAACGACGCGGATTTCGAGAGCGCGCTCGCGCTGGTGCACCAGCGCTTCTCCACCAACACGTTCCCGGCGTGGTCGCTCGCCCATCCCTACCGGATGATCGCCCACAACGGCGAGATCAACACGCTGCGCGGCAACGTCAACTGGATGGCGGCCCGGCAGGCCTCGGTCGCCTCCGACCGGTTCGGCGAAGACATCAACAAGCTGTGGCCGATCTCCTATGAGGGTCAATCCGACACCGCGTGCTTCGATAACGCGCTAGAATTCCTGGTGCAGGGCGGCTACCCGCTCGCGCATGCCGTGATGATGATGATCCCCGAGGCCTGGGCGGGCAATCCGCTCATGGACGAGGAGCGGCGCGCCTTCTACGAGTACAACGCCGCGCTGATGGAGCCGTGGGACGGTCCGGCGGCGATCGCCTTCACCAACGGCCGTCAGATCGGCGCCACCCTCGACCGCAACGGCTTGCGCC
This sequence comes from uncultured Alphaproteobacteria bacterium, assembly GCA_963739385.1. Classification (GTDB taxonomy): domain Bacteria; phylum Pseudomonadota; class Alphaproteobacteria; order Rhizobiales; family Xanthobacteraceae; genus VAZQ01. Next base: position 18,042 of record CAVUAI010000052.1, on the reverse strand, counting down.
CGGCGCGCTATTTCGTCACCCGCGATGACCGCATCATCATGGCGTCCGAGATGGGCGTGCTGCCGATCGCGGAGAAGGACATCGTCACGAAATGGCGGCTGCAGCCGGGTAAGATGCTGCTGGTCGACCTCGACCAGGGCCGGCTCATTCCCGATGAAGAGCTCAAGGCGACGCTGGCCAAGAGCCACCCCTACAAGGAGTGGCTCGAGCGCACGCAGATCGTGCTCGAGGAGCTGCCGGACGTGCCCGGCACGGCGGCGCTGTCAAATCTCGCGCTGCTCGATCGCCAGCAGGCCTTCGGCTACACCCAGGAAGACCTGCGCATCCTGATGTCGCCGATGGCGAGCCAGGGCGAGGAAGCCGTCGGCTCCATGGGCAACGACACGCCGATCTCGGCGCTGTCCGACAAGCCAAAACTGCTGTTCACCTATTTCAAGCAGAACTTTGCGCAGGTGACCAACCCGCCGATCGATCCGATCCGCGAGGAGCTGGTCATGAGCCTCGTTTCGATCATCGGGCCGCGGCCGAACCTGTTCGATCTCGAGGGCTCGTCACGCCTCAAGCGGCTGGAAGTGCGCCAGCCGATCCTCACCGATGCGGATCTCGAGAAGATCCGCGCCATCTCCGACGTCGGCGACGGCCACTTCAAGTCGCGCACGCTCGACACAACCTGGCCGACGGAGCACGGCGCCGCCGGGCTCAAGGAGGCGCTCGACACGCTGTGCGTGCGCGCCGAAGCCGCCGTCCGCGAAGGCATCAATATCATCATCCTGTCGGATCGCCGCGCCGGCGCGGAGAACGTTCCGATACCGTCGCTGCTCGCCTGCGCGGCGGTGCATCACCACCTGATCCGCCAGGGCCTGCGCACCTCGGTCGGGCTGGTGGTCGAGTTCGGGAGAACCTCGCGAGGTGCATCACTTCTGCTGCCTCGCCGGCTACGGTGCCGAGGCGATCAATCCCTATCTGGCCTTCGAGACGCTGGTGGCGATGAAGGATGATCTGCCCCAGAAGCTCGACGAGTACGAGATCGTCAAGCGATACATCAAGTCGATCGACAAAGGCATCCTCAAGGTGATGTCCAAGATGGGCATCTCCACCTATCAGTCCTATTGCGGCGCGCAGATCTTCGATGCCGTCGGGCTGAAGTCGGATTTCGTCGCGGAATACTTCACTGGCACCGCCACCCGCATCGAAGGCGTGTCGCTCACCGAGATCGCCGAGGAGACGGTGCGGCGCCACCGCGATGCCTTCGGCGACGCACCGATCTACCGCAATGCCCTCGACGTCGGCGGCGAATACCAGTTTCGGGTGCGCGGCGAGGATCATGTCTGGACCGCGACGACCGTGGCGGCGCTCCAGCATGCGGTGCGCGGCAACCTGCCCGACCAGTACCGGGCCTATGCCAAGGTCAGCAACGAGCAGTCCGAGCGGATCCTCACCATCCGCGGCCTGTTCAGGCTCAAATCCGCCGATGAGGATGGACGCAAGCCGGTGCCGATCGAGGAGGTCGAGCCGGCGCAGGATATCGTGCGCCGCTTTGCCACCGGCGCCATGTCGTTCGGCTCGATCTCGCGCGAGGCGCATACCACGCTCGCGATCGCCATGAACCGCATCGGCGGCAAGTCGAACACCGGCGAAGGCGGCGAGGAGGCCGACCGCTTCAAGCCGCTGGCGAACGGCGATTCCATGCGCTCGGCCATCAAGCAGGTCGCCTCCGGCCGCTTCGGCGTGACCACGGAATACCTCGTCAATTCCGACATGATGCAGATCAAGATGGCGCAGGGCGCGAAGCCCGGCGAGGGCGGCCAGCTGCCAGGCCACAAGGTCGACCAGACCATCGCCAAGGTGCGCCACTCGACGCCTGGCGTCGGGCTGATCTCGCCGCCGCCCCACCACGACATTTATTCGATCGAGGATTTGGCGCAGCTGATCTTCGACCTCAAGAACGTCAATCCCGAGGGCCTGGTGTCGGTGAAGCTCGTCTCCGAGGTTGGCGTCGGCACGGTTGCGGCGGGCGTCTCCAAGGCGCGCGCCGATCACGTCACCATCGCCGGTTTCGAAGGCGGCACTGGCGCCTCCCCCCTCACCTCGATCAAGCACGCCGGCTCGCCCTGGGAGATCGGGCTCGCCGAGACCCACCAGACGCTGGTCGCCAACCGGCTGCGCGGGCGGATCGCGGTGCAGGTCGACGGCGGCATCCGCACCGGGCGCGACGTCGTGGTCGGCGCGCTCCTCGGCGCCGACGAGTTCGGCTTCTCGACCGCGCCGCTGATCGCGGCCGGCTGCATCATGATGCGCAAGTGCCACCTCAACACCTGCCCGGTCGGGGTGGCGACGCAGGACCCCGTGCTGCGCAAGCGCTTCGTCGGCCAGCCCGAGCACGTCATCAACTTCTTCTTCTTCGTCGCCGAAGAGGTGCGCGAGCTGATGGCGGACATGGGCTTCCGCACCTTCGCCGAGATGGTCGGCCAGATGCAGATGCTCGACAAGCGCCAGGTGATCGAGCACTGGAAGGCCAAGGGCCTCGATTTCTCCAAGCTGTTCCACAAGCCGGCGGCGCCGGCGAACGTCCGCATCCACAATTGCGAGGTGCAGGATCACAAGATCCACGACATCCTCGACCGCCGGCTGATCGCCGACGCGCAGGCCGCGCTCGACCGCGGCGCGCCGGTGCGGATCACAACCACCATCAAGAACACCGACCGCACCGCAGGCGCGATGCTGTCCGGCGAAATCGCCAAGCGCTACGGCCACGAAGGCCTGCCCGACGACACCATCCACGTGAAGCTCGCGGGCACCGCCGGCCAGAGCTTCGGCGCCTGGCTCACGCGCGGCGTGACGTTCGAGCTCGAAGGCGACGCCAACGATTACGTCGGCAAGGGGCTCTCGGGCGGGCGGATCATCGTGCGCCCGACCGCCGACGCCGGCATCGTGCCGGAGGAATTGATCATCGTGGGCAACACCGTGCTCTACGGCGCGATCGAGGGCGAATGCTATTTCCGTGGCGTCGCCGGCGAGCGTTTCGCCGTGCGCAATTCCGGCGCCATCGCCGTGATCGAAGGCGCCGGCGACCATTGCTGCGAATACATGACCGGCGGCATCGTGGTCGTGCTCGGCCGCACCGGCCGCAACTTCGCGGCCGGCATGTCCGGCGGCGTCGCCTATGTGCTGGACGAGGACGGCACCTTCGAGACCCGCTGCAACATGGCCATGGTCGATCTCGAGCCGATGCCGGACGAAGAAGAGATCAGCGAGCGCGTCTACCACCACGTTCACGATCTGGAATTGCACGGCCGGGTCGAGGTGCTGGAGGACATGACGCGCCACGACGCGGAGCGGCTCCACCTCCTGATCACCCGGCACGCCAAGCTGACCGGCTCGGCGCGCGCGGCCGAAATCCTCGCCGACTGGCCGCGCTATTGCCCGATGTTCCGCAAGGTGATGCCGCTCGAATACCGCCGCGCCCTGGCGGAGATGGAAAAAGCGCGGACCATGCAGGCGGCCGAATAGCGCATGGGCAAGATCACGGGTTTTCTCGAGTTCGAGCGCAGCGACCGCGACTATGAACCAGTCGAGGAGCGCATCAAGCATTGGCGCGAGTTCGTGCTGCCGCTGCCCGACGAGGACAACAAGCGGCAGGCGGCGCGCTGCATGGACTGCGGCATTCCGTACTGCCACACCGGTTGCCCGGTGAACAACCAGATCCCGGACTGGAACGACCTCGTCTACCGCGGCAACTGGCAGGAAGCCGCGCGCAACCTCCATACCACCAACAATTTCCCGGAAGTCACCGGCCGCGTCTGCCCGGCGCCGTGCGAGGCGTCCTGCACGCTCAACCTCGACGACAATCCGGTGACGATCAAGACGATCGAATGCGCCATCGCCGATCGCGCCTTTGAGCAGGGCTGGATCAAGCCCGAGCCGCCGTCGGTCAAGACCGGAAAGAAGGTCGCCGTCGTCGGCTCCGGACCGGCGGGCATGGCCTGCGCCCAGCAGCTCGCCCGCGCCGGGCACGACGTGCACGTGTTCGAGAAATTCGCCAAAGCCGGCGGGCTTCTGCGCTATGGCATTCCCGACTTCAAGATGGAGAAGCACCACGTCGACCGCCGCGTCGCGCAGATGGAAGCCGAAGGCGTGACCTTCCACTACGACGCGCACGTCGGCGTCAACCTGCCGGTCGAGACGCTGCTTGCCGAGCATGATGCCGTGGTGCTCGCGGGCGGAGCGGAGAAAGGCCGCGACCTGCCGATTCCGGGCCGCGAGCTCAACGGCATCCATTTCGCCATGGAATTCCTGCCGCAGCAGAATCGCCGCGTCAGCGGCGAGCCGCAGGACGGCAGCGAGCCCATTCTCGCCGGCGGCAAGCACGTCGTCGTCATCGGCGGCGGCGATACCGGGTCCGACTGCATCGGTACGTCGATCCGCCAGGGCGCGCTCTCGGTCACCAATTTCGAGATCATGCCGGAACCGCCGGTCAACGAGAACAAGATGCTGACCTGGCCCGACTGGCCGCTGAAGCTGCGCACCTCATCGAGCCACGAGGAAGGCGTCATGCGCGACTTCGCGGTCGTGACCACGCGTTTTTCGGGCGAGAACGGCGAGGTCAAGAAGCTTCACTGCGCGCGCGTGGACGGCAAGATCAAGCCCATCCCCGGCACCGAGTTCGAACTCGACGCCGACCTCGTGCTGCTCGCGATGGGGTTCGTGCACCCCGTGCACGACGGCATGATCAAGTCGCTCGGGCTCGAGCTCGACCAGCGCGGCAACGTGAAGGCCGACGTGCTCTCCTACCGCAGCTCCAACCCGAAAGTGTTTGCGGCCGGCGACATGCGGCGCGGGCAATCGCTCGTGGTATGGGCGATCCGCGAAGGCCGCCAGGCCGCGCACGCCGTCGACAAGTTCCTGATGGGATCGACCACGCTCCCGCGCTGAGCTTTCGCGCTCCGGCGATCGCAACTGCCGCGACTGTCAGCGCAAGCGCGCCGTCACCTCAGCGGAACCAGCCGAAGAAGGACGGCTGCTGGCGCGGCTGCTGCTCGCGCGGGCGCCGGCGCTGCGGCGCGGGCTTCTGCTCGGAGCCGGGTGCCCCGGCCTGGGAGGAATCCGCCGTCGTGGTGCGTTGTCCGGCCGCAGCCTTACCGCCGGCAGCGCCCGCCGCATCCGGCGCGACCGCCGCGGCCGGCTCCGGCTCGGCGGTGATCATGGGGGCGCGCGGCCAGCTGAAGTCGTCCGCCCGCCCGGTGGGAGCCGCGATCGGCTCGCCCTGCTTGAGCACGCGCGTGGCGGTGGCGTCGATCGCGGGCGCGGGCGCGGCGCGTCCGCCGGCGATGAGTTCCTCGGGTGCGGCCTTGACCGCGGTCAGCGGCACCACCGGACCGGCGGACGGCCGTTGGGGCGGACCGCCGGGCTTGGCGCTCGGCGCCTGCGGTCCCGGGTCGGCCGGCATCGGCAGCGCCACCGGCACGCCGCCTTTGGTGAGCGTGCGCTGGATTTCGCGCTCGACATAGTGCGCAAGCTTGCGGGCGCCGAACTTGGTGTAATAGACGCCGTCGCCGGTGCGCAGCCGCCGGGTCTGGCCTTCATAGTCGGGGCCTTGCGGCGAGTACCGGCCGGCCTCGTCGACGAAGCCGTCCCAGATGTCGACATAGACGATGCCCGCCTTCTCCGCCCGGGCGCGGTAGAGCTCGTTGAGATAGGACGAATTGGCGCTCGCCTTGGTGCCGCGCTGCGACGGCAGACCGACCCAGATCACCGGCACGCCGGCGCTCTTGAGCGCGGCGATGGTGGCGTCGATGCGCTTGATATAGGCGAGCTCCCACTTCTCGGTGTGGAATTCCCACGGCCCATAGTTGGCCTGGCGCGCCTGCTCCGGCGTCATGTTGGTGGTGTCGGGCGCGGCCTCGGCCTGCTCGGCGGGCTGCTGCTCGGGATCGGCCGGCGGTGCCGGCGGCATCGGCGTCGCTGCGGTCGGCGCCGGCTGCGCAGCGGCCGGCGGCGCGCCTGGCTTCGGCGCCGCGGGCCGCACCACCGGCGGCACCTTCTCGCGGATGGTCTGGCGATCGTTGTTGCCGACCATCATCACGATGAATTTCGGCTTCTCGGCCGCGATGATCTCGCGCACCACCTGCGGCCACTCGGTCGTATCGCGGCGCTGGTCGTAGCGGATGAGGCCGGAATCGGTGCGATGCTTGCGCACGACGCCGATCTCGGGCTTCTCGGAAAAGGCGTCCTCGAGACCGTAGGCGAGCCAGTCCGCGTTGGCATCGCCCATCACCACGATCGAGGTCGTGGCTTCCGGCTTCTTCTGCGACGGCCCGGGCGCGCGCGAATAATCGACCGGCGCCTCCCGCTGCTCCTGTTGCTGGCGGTCGCGCCCGGGCGAGAACCACCCGCCCCAATCGTTGTGTTGCTGCCGGTACTGGTCGCGATATTGATCCTGGTAGCGGTACTGGTCGTTGTAGCGCTGCTGGCGCTGCGGCCGGTTGCCCCAATCCCAGAACTGCGCCTGCGCCGGCAGCAGCAAGGCGAGGCTGATGCCGACCGCCGCGAGGGCGAGGAATTTTTTGGATCGGAAAGGTGCACCCATAATATCAATCCGCCGCGTCTGCGCGTGAGCCGGCCCGCCCCATTGCTGCCGGGCGGCAGGCCTAACCGCCTAAGCATACGACAAAAATTGTCAACTTGAAGATTGGTTTCCGGGTTCCAAAAGCCTCATTTTCCTAGGATTTTCGGGGTTTGGCACCTCCTTACCGGCCGCGCAGCCGCTCCAGCACCGCCTCCGAGGCGAAGCCGTCCGGCACCTGGCCGACCGAGGACTGGAACTGGCGCAAGGCGCTGCGGGTCCTGCCGCCGAGCCGGCCGTCGGGCTCGCCGACGTCGAAGCCGCGCTGGGCGAGGAGCTGCTGCAGCTCGTAGCGCTCCGCCAGCGTGAGCACCCGCTCGTGCCGCGGCCAGGCCTGCACGAACGGCGCGCCGCCGCGCAGCCGGTCGGCGAGATAGCCGATCGCCAGCGCATAGGCCTCGGCCGGGTTGTATTTCATGATCACGCGGAAATTCTGCAGCATGAGGAAGCCCGGCCCCTGCGCGCCCGCCGGCACCAGCAGGTAGCCGCGATCCCCGCCGCGCGGGAACGGCTTGCCGCCGGCGCGGCGGATGCCGGCGCGCTCCCATTCCGCCATCGTCATCACGCGCGAGCGGTCGGCGAGCAGGAAGTCGAAGCCCTGCGGCACCACCACCTCGTAGCCCCAGGTCTGGCCGGCGGCCCAGCCGTCCTTCTTGAGGTTGTTGGCGGTCGAGGCGATCAGGTCGGGCACGGAATCGACCACGTCGCGGCGGCCGTCGCCGTCGAAATCGACGGCGTAGCGCTTGAACGAGGTCGGCATGAACTGGGTCGGACCGAAGGCGCCGGCCCACGAGCCCTTGAGATGATCCTCGCGCACGTCGCCGCGCGCCAGGATTTCGAGCGCGGAGAGAAATTCCTCGCGGAAGTAATCCTGGCGGCGGCCGATGCAGGCGAGCGTCGCGGTCGAGCGGATGACGGAACGCTCGCCGATCATCGTGCCGTAGTTGGATTCGACGCCCCAGATCGCCGCGATGAAATGGCGGTCGACGCCGTAGGCCTTCTCCACCGCATCGAAGGTCGCCTTGTGGCGCGCGAGGATGGCGCGGCCGTTGGCGATGCGGTCGTCGTTGACGAGAATGTCGAGATAGTCCCAGAACGACTTGGTGAACTCGGGCTGCGCATCGAGCAGATCCATGATCCGCAGGTCGGGCGTGAGCCCCGCGACGGTCGCGTCGAACAGCGCGCGCGGGACGCCGCGGCGCTCGGCCTGCGGCCACAGCGCGGCGAGGCAGCTGCGGAAATTGGCGGCGCTGGCGCGGATCGCCTGCGCCGTCATCAGCGGATGGTTGGAGGCGCCGGATTCGCCGCTCCATTCCGGCGCGGCCGGCGAGCCGCCGGGCGCCGGCGCAGCCGGAGCCGATGGGCCGGCCGCCGGCGCGCTGAAGATCGCGCGGATGTCGAGCCCCTGTGCGCAGGCCGGCGGCGCCAGCGCCGCGCTCGCCAGGACGGTCGCGCTCAAGAGGTACATCGATCGGGCAACTGTTGCCATTGCGCTCACCGGATCCTGTGCTGCGAGTTACGCGTTGCGTGGTCCGCCATCCGGACCCTATATGGTTGCGGGCGCGTTAACGGCCGGCAGGCTGCGAGCGCGCTCGACGGCCGGTCACTCCCGCCATGAGCTGCTTTGCCGCCGCGACCGGCCGTGTCATGACACCTTCGAACTTCGGCAATACCGAGACGGCCACGCCTCATCTGCGATCCCGCTGAGACCTCATCCCAAGCATGAAACCCGTCTGCAAAGCCATTTTTCCCGTCGCCGGGCTCGGCACCCGGTTCCTGCCGGCGACCAAGGCCATGCCGAAGGAGATGCTGCCGGTGGTCGACCGCCCGCTGGTGCAGCACGTGGTCGACGAGGCGCGCGCCGCCGGCATCGAGCATTTCATCTTCGTCACCGGCCGCAACAAGGGCGTGATCGAGGACCATTTCGACCGCCAGTTCGAGCTCGAGCAGACGCTCGCCGAGCGCGACAAGACCGCCGAGCTCGAGGCGCTGGCGGCCGACCTGCCGAGCGCGGGCACCGCGAGCTTCACGCGCCAGCAGTCGCCGCTCGGGCTCGGCCATGCGGTGTGGTGCGCGCGCGAGCTCGTCGGCCGCGCGCCGTTCGCGCTGCTGCTGCCCGACGTGCTGGTGCAGCACGAGCGCGGCTGCCTCGCGCAGATGATGGCGGCGGCGGCCGCGCTGCCCGACAAGGCCAACATCATCGCGGTCGAGGAGGTGCCGGAGGATCGCGTGCACATGTACGGCGTGGTCGGCGTGGGCGAGCGCAAGGGCCGCCTGTTCGCGATCACCGAGATGATCGAGAAGCCCGCGCGCGAGCGCGCGCCGTCGAACCTCATCATCACCGGCCGCTACATCCTGCAGCCGGAGATCTTCGATATTCTCGCAGCCCAGAAGCGCGGCACCGGCGGCGAGATCCAGATCACCGATGCGATGATCGAGCTGGCGCAGACGCAGCCGTTCTACGGCCTGCAGTTCGAGGGCCGCAGCTTCGACTGCGGCTCGAAGGTGGGCTTCCTCGCCGCCAACATCTCCTATGCGCTCGCGCGCGAGGACCTCGCGCCGGCGGTGCGGGCGGAGCTCGCGCGCCTCCTGGGCAGCGGGTAGCTCGCGCCCATCTGCGAATAGTGCACAACGGCTCCACGTACGCGGTGCGCTCCCCTCCCCCTTGTGGGGAGGGGTCGGGGGTGGGGGTGGTTGTTTTAGGCAATGTTGGTGCATCACCGCACTACCCCCTCCCCAGCCCTCCCCCACCCGAACTCGGGTTTACCCGAGTTCGGCACTTCAGGTGGCCGAAGTCGGATAAATCCGACTTCGGCTGGGGGAGGGAGCACACCGAGTGCGCGGCTTGCGCTGATTTCAACTTCAGCGACGAAGCGGGTATGGTAGGGCAATCCGGGGTGGCTGGCCCGTTGCCCCTCGTCCGCGTTGCACACGCGCGTCGAACCGCAATGACTCGAACCTCGTTCACACGAACCTCGGTGCCTGCGTGATGCCGAAGCCGCTGACCAGCAAGCGACCGAGCAATGCCCGCGCCGGCGAGCTGATCGCCTCGGCGGTGCGCACGCTCGAGGCCGAGGCCGGCGGCATCACCGCGCTCTCGCACGCCATCCACGACGGGCTCGGCCGCGCCTTCACCGCCGCGGTCGAGCGCATCGCCCGCGCGCGCGGCCGGCTGATCGTGACCGGCATGGGCAAGTCCGGCCATGTCGCGCGCAAGATCGCGGCCACCTTCGCCTCGACCGGCACCCCCGCCTTCTTCGTGCATCCGAGCGAGGCGAGCCACGGCGACCTCGGCATGATCACGCCCGACGACGTGATCATGGCGCTGTCGTGGTCGGGCGAAACCAGCGAGCTCAAGGACCTGATCGATTATTCGCGCCGCTTCCGCATCGGGCTGATCGCGATCACCGCCGCCGGCGACAGCACGCTCGGGCGCGCCGCCGACGTGCTGCTCGCGCTGCCGTCGGCGCGCGAGGCCTGCCCGCACAATCTCGCCCCCACCACCTCGACGCTGATGCAGGCCGCGCTCGGCGACGCGCTCGCGGTCGCGCTGCTGGAGAGCCGCGGCTTCACCGCCGTCGAGTTCGGCAAGCTCCATCCCGGCGGACGGCTCGGCGCCCTGCTCAAGTTCGTGCGCGACATCATGCATACCGGCAGCGAGATTCCGCTGGCCGCGGTCGGCACGCGCATGTCGGAGGCGATCGCCGAGATGACCGCCAAGACCTACGGCTGCGTCGCCATCGTCGACCGCCGCGGCGCGCTCGTCGGCATCATCACCGACGGCGACCTGCGGCGGCACATGAGCGCCAACCTGCTCGATCTCAAGGTCGAGGAGGTGATGACGGCGGAGCCCAAGACGGTACGGCCCGACCAGCTGGTGAGCGAGGCGCTCGAGCTGCTCAACGCGATGAAGAAGACGCAGCTGATCGTGGTCGACGGCGGCAAGCCGGTCGGCGTCGTGCACTTCCACGACCTGCTGCGCGCGGGCGTGGCGTAGCAACGCCCGGCCGCGCCAGACCGTAGGGCGCAATAGCGCAGCGTATTGCGCCGATGTCATGCGAGCGGCGGAATACGCTTCGCTATTCCGCCCTACGCGCTGCGTTCGTGACCTCGAGCTCACTATCTAACAGTCCGGTCTTGGGCGCCGATTCCCGGCACCTTGGTTTCCATTCCAACACCTCTTCGGTCCCGCGGCGCTCGGCGTCGCGGGCTCTGCAGCTTCATTTTTTGTTCAGCCGCCCCGAGGGGCGGCGGAGCGCCGCGAGGCGCCAGCCTTGAACAGGTCGCGCTCGTCGGCGCGACGCCACGCTTGCGAGGCATGGGCCGTCCCGCGCAACCGGGACGCCGCCTCGCGGCGCTCCACCGTGGCGTTGTCGGCCCAGGGTCCGCTTCCGCCTCCGGCATTGCTGCCGGATCCGGTGCGAAGGCTCCACGCCGCCGGGCGAAACGTGCCCGGCCGCGGCCCCGGGCGTCTCGTATCCGCGGTTACGAGCCGCGGTCGACGCCACACCCCGCTCCGCCATCGGGATCGTCTCCGGAGACGCCCCTCGTCGAGCAGGATTCATGCACATTACGCTGGATGCGATATGTAGTCAAGCACTATCTTCGAATCGAGATGATAAATTTGACGGATTGTCGATCGTGTCCCGGGCGCGGCGCAGCATGGAGCCCATAAGGGCGTTTACGCCCGTCTTCGCGGGCTATGGCGGAATGATGCGCCGCAGAACCGGGACCGTTACAGACACCGCCAAGTCCCGATCGTTGCAACACCGCCTTTGCAACGGTCCCGGAGCAGCGGCGCACCGTGACGCGGCGCGGCGTGATCCGAGTGCTCTATCGCCTCACACCCAGCCCTTGAGCTCGCGCAGCACCAGCTGCCAGATCACCAGCATGCCGGGGCCGCTGTCGTTGAGGCAGGGAATGGCCGCGAAGTTCTGCCCGCCGTAGCGCTTGAACACATGCGCGTTCTCGACCGCGATCTCCTCCAGGGTCTCGAGGCAGTCGGCGGAGAAGCCGGGCGTGATCACCGCGATGTTCTTGACGCCCTCGCGCGCCAGCCTGCGCACGGTCTGGTCGGTCGCGGGCTCGAGCCACTTGGCGCGGCCGAAGCGCGACTGGAAGGTCAGCAGGAGCTGCGACGGGTCAAGCTTGAGCTCGGCCCGCAGCAGCCGCATGGTTTCGAGGCAGTGGGCGTAATAGGGATCGCCCTGGTCGACGAAGGACTGCGGGATGCCGTGGAACGAGGCGAGGATGACGTCGGGCTTGAAACCGAGCTGCGAGAGCTCGGCCTGGGTCGAGGATCCCAGCGCCTCGATATAGACGGAGTCATTATAGTAGGGCGGCGCGATGCGCAGCGCCGGCTGGTAGCGCAGGCCCGCCAGCACGCGGAACACCTCGTCGCACACGGTCGCGGTGGTGGCGGCGCAGTATTGCGGATAGAGCGGGACGACCAGGATGCGCTCGCAGCCGCGGCCCGCGAGTTCGCCGAGCCGCGACGCGATCGAGGGATTGCCGTAGCGCATCGCCCAGTCGACCACGACATGCGCGCCCAGCGGCTCGAGCGTGGAGCCGAGCTTCTCGGCCTGCGCGCGGGTGATGGTCTTGAGCGGGGATTCGTTCTTCTCCCAGTTCCAGATCTTGGCGTAGTCGCGCGCCTTGCGCCGCGGCCGCACGCGCAGGATGGCGCCGTTGAGGATGAGGTCCCAGAGCGGGCCCTGGTTCTCGATCACGCGCGGGTCGGTGAGGAACTCCTTGAGATAGCGGCGCACCGCCGCGGCGTCGGCGGCGTCGGGGGTGCCGAGATTGACGAGCAGCACCGCGATCTTGGCGGGCGCGGCCGGCTCGGCCTCGGGGGCGAGCGCGGTGGCGAGCGAGGGTACGATCGGCGCGGCTTCGTTCATGCCCTGAAGATAGGCGATGGGGAGCGGACTTGCACGCATGGCAGGGCGCATCCGGCGAGGTGGACGCGGGGGCAAGCGGTCTGCTCCTCGCCCGCGCGCCGCGCCTGCACCGCAGCTTGGGTTCTGGGTGAGCCCCGCACGGTGCACCCACCCTCGCGCTGTGTGCCAATGGGCAAGGCTTCAGTCCACCAGGGCATGGTACACGAGGGCCTTGAACATCCTGCGGTAGCAGGCGCGGATCGGGCTCGGCGCCTGGGTCATGTAGGCACCGACGATCTCTTCCTTGGGATCGACCCAGAATAGGTGCCGGCACGGGAGGCGCTGCACTGCGGATTTTGATCTTGCTTATGTCCCCTTCGGTCAAACTCGGCCCTGGGGCGATGTCCGCTCAATGTCCGGATTACCCCTGCGAGCGGACCTCCGCACGTCGTCGCCCGAGATCTCGGAAGTGCCAGGACTCTTGTGCGGCAAGAAAAAGATGATGCCCCCTTCCGCCTGCGCGCAAGCCTGATGTAGCGTTTTTTTGAGCCGCCAGCGGAGGTGCCGAATCCTATTATTGCAACGGCGGCAAGGGGTGCCATCGGCGGGCCTCCAACCAAGGGTACCGCGACCATGCCAAAGCTCTACGAAGCCCTCGCAGAAGCCTTCCTTGCGGAGGGAGTCGACACGCAGTTCGTCCTGATGGGCGACGGCAACATGCACTGGTCTACCGCCTTTGCCAAACTGCCGGGCGTACATACCGTCCACGTCAGGCACGAGCACAGCACCGTTGCGGCGGCGACAGCCTACAACGTAGCCACCGGCAAGGTCGCCGTTGCCTCCGTCACGTGCGGCCCTGGCGTGACCCAGTTGATGACGGCGCTGCCGGCCGCGGTTCGCGCCCGCCTGCCGATGGTGGTGTTCGCCGGAGAGCCGCCTATCAACGCCAAATTCTACAATCAGTACATCGACCAGGCGCCCTTGGTGACGGCGACCGGGGCGCATTACATCGCCGCGCATAGCGTGCCGCGCATGATGGACTACGTGCGCGAGGCCTTCCACATCGCCAAGCACGAGCGGCGGCCGGCGGTGCTGGGCATTCCCTACGACCTGCAGAAGGTCGAGCACATGGCCAACCAGCCCTACGAAACCTCGGCGATGTACCAGCCCAAAGTCGGGCGCACGCACCCGGATCCCGAGGTCGTGGCCGAGGCCGTCGAGCGGCTGGCCGCGGCAAAGCGGCCTATCGTCCTCGGTGGCCGCGGCGTGTTGTGGTCCGGCGCACGGGATGCGGTGATCAAGCTCGCCGATCGCTGCGGCGCCTTGCTCTCCAACACGCTGCCCGCGCGCGGTCTCTTCCACGACCATCCGTTCGGGCTCGGCACCACCGGCAGCTACTTCACGTCGTTAGGCAGGGAGATGTACGAGTCCGCGGACGTCGTTCTCGCGGTTGGCACGAGCCTATCCTACTACGTCGGTGGCGGGCACTACTTCGCAAAGGCCTGCAAGATCCAGTTGGATGATGCCCCACGCGGCTTGCGCGATGGGCAGAAGGCCGCCGACATCTACGTCAGATCAGATGCGCTCATCGGCATCGAGGCAATCCTTGCCGGCCTCGACAAGAAGTTGGGGGTTGGCAAACCGACGGCGGCGGCTATACGCACGAAAGAGCTGGCGCATCGCATCGCGATCGAGCCAGCGGACTCGATGCCGTTCGACATCGCGCCCGGGGTGCTGGATCCACGCGAGGCGATCCGGGCCATCGACGCGGTCGTTCCAAAGGACTGGGACATCGTCGTCGGCGGCGGCCATCAGGCCTATTTCAACACCCAAATGCGTGGCAGGCCGGCGGAGCGCTACACGACGGTCCGTGAATTCGGCGCGGTCGGCAACGGCCTGTCGTATGCGCTTGGGGTTGCGGCTGCGCGCTGGCAGGGCCGCGAGGGCAAGATCGTGCTGTTCGAAGGAGACGGTGGGCTCTTGTTCCATATCCAGGAGCTCGAGACGCTCAAGCGCCAAGGATTTCGCATCCTGATCTGCGCGATGAACGACGGCGGATACGGCTCGGAGTTTCACAAGCTGCGCGCCGACGGCATCGACGATAGCTTGGCTGTGTTCGGCCGGCCCGCGCTCGAAAAAATCGCGCGCGGCTTCGACCTGCGCGGCCACGAGGTACGCGATGTATCGATAATCCCGAAGCTGTTCGCCGACTTCGCCGCGCAGGGCGAAAGCGAAATGTGGAACATCCAAATCTCCGACCAGGTCACGGCGCCGGTGATCCGCCAGACCATCAAGCGCGGGCACGGCAATATGTGAGCATTTCGATCAGGTTGGCCTTGTTGATCGCATATGAGATGGCATGACGGCCGCTTGCCCCAAGTCGCCGAATACGGCCACTCCACAAGCAACGCTCTCAGGTCCGCTAGGGGTCATTCGCGTCATTTCGAGCGCGAAGTTGGCATGACCGCTTCACCCCAATGAACGGACATATCCAGTGGTGATCGACTCGTCCAATTCGTGCCAGCAGCGGACCTGACGACCGGAAACACACCTCGTCGCTCACGATCCCTCGGCGACTGTCGCACCGTCGGCGAGTAGCATCAACCGAAAGACGGCGCCCTCGGGTTTGTTCGGGGCAACCCACAACCGGCCATCATGGGCCTCAATGATCGAACGGCAGATCGACAGACCCATCCCCATACCGCCCGATTTTGTCGTGAACAGCGGATTGAATATCCGCTCGAAATCTTGCGAGCCGATTCCTGTTCCGGTGTCCGCCACCGATACGATTACGCCGCCGCCGTTGTGGACCTCGGACCTCACACACAGGACCCGCGCCCCATCCTTGCCGGC
Source organism: uncultured Alphaproteobacteria bacterium (assembly GCA_963739385.1). Taxonomy (GTDB): domain Bacteria; phylum Pseudomonadota; class Alphaproteobacteria; order Rhizobiales; family Xanthobacteraceae; genus VAZQ01. Next base: position 2,688 of record CAVUAI010000052.1, on the reverse strand, counting down.
CATCGAATTGATCGCGTTCGTGATCCAACACCCTGGGTCGTGCCGTGGAATGCAGCACCCGCCAGAAACGAGGATGCGCGCCTACTGGTTCATAGTTCTCAAACGCTGTAAATTGCACACATCAGCAAGTTATCCAGCTTGTCCGACTGAGTTCGAGATGCATGAAAACGCCATCTGAGTTGCTTGCTGAAGGCCTAGGAGATCTTCTCACCTCCGAAATGACTCGCAGGTGTGGGGCGACCCATCCGGCTTTGACCGAAGTGGTCCCCTTCGCCGCCCAGCTTGCTCTTGACTGCATCGCGAGCAGCGACGCCCTTTATCACGACGTCGAGCATACAATGCTCGTAACGCTTGCCGGGCACGATATCTTCTTCGGGCGCGCCCTGCTTGCTAACGTAAACGCTAGCGACTATGCGCATTTCATAATCGCGTGCGTAACGCATGATATAGGCTACTGCCGAGGTGTTCTTAAAGGAGATGGAGACGACAGCTACGTCATTGATTCGACCGGCCGCAAAGTATCCTTACCACGGGGGTCCTCTGACGCCGCAATGGCGCCCTATCAAGTCGATCGGTCCAAGATGTTCGTGCTGGAACGATTTAAGACCATCGCGCAACTCGACGAAGAACGGATCGCCCACGCGATTGAGTTTACGCGATTTCCAGCCACCTTCATGGCTACCGAGAACGAAATCGATGAAGAAGGCTCCCTGTTGCGGGCGGCCGACCTAATTGGCCAGCTTGGTGATCCTCACTACATACGAAAATCCAACGCGCTCTTTTACGAATTTGAAGAGATCGGGTTGAACAAGGAGCGGGGATACGAATCGCCAGCGGATATGGTCGACAAGTATCCGCAATTTTATTGGAACTCCATTTCTCCCCACATCAAGGCTGCGATCCGCTATCTCAATGTCACCTCGAGGGGACGGCAGTGGATTGCAAACCTCCAAAGCAACGTTTTTCGTGCTGAGCGAGAGATGCGAATTTCTGGGCCGCAGCTCTAGGTCAAGACCAGTCAACAGGCGTTCTAGGATATCTGCTCGGAGCGCATGTTGGCGGGGTTGATGCCATGTCCGCTTTGGGTCTTGGTCGTGTAAAAACGCCTTGGTAGGAGCAATTGACGCCCCACCATTTCGGCGAGATGTCTTTTCCGAATTTGGCAGCTTTTCGGTCTGGCGGCGACTATGCCCTCATCACCGCCACGAGCGGCTGGATGCCCATGATGTTCATGACGCGGGTCAGATTGTAGGCCAGCACGTGCAGTGCCATCTCGGTGGCGACCTTTGGCAGCGTCTTCATCAGGAAGTGAGTGGCGCCCATCCGGGCCTTGATGGTGCCAAACGGGTGCTCGACCGTCTCGCGCCGCTGGCGCATCTTCTCCGGATGCTCGTCAAGCCGGCGCTGCACCGCTTCGAGAACATGCTCGTGCTCCCATCGGGTGATCCGACGCTCTTTGCCGGTGGTGCAGCTGTGCTTGATGGCGCAACTCTGACAGGCGTTGGTCCAGTAGCGGCGCAGGACCAATCCATGTTCTTCGTTCGTGTAGTGGTAGGCGAGCCTTTCACCGGCAGGGCAAATGTAAACGTCCTGCTCCGCCACGTAACGGAAGTCCTGTTTGCCGAACCGCCCTCTGACGTTGATGCCCGAGGTCATCGGCTTGGGCAGCGTGACCGTGATGCCCGCTTCCTCGCACGCCAGAATTTCCTCGCTGTCGAAGTAGCCGCGATCGGCGACGGCATCGAGGTTCTCCACTTCCAGCGTCGCCTTCGCCCGCTTGGCCACGGGCGAAAGCTGCGACCGGTCGTTACCGACGTTGGTCACCTCATGCGTGATGATCAGATGATGCTCGGTGTCGACGGCGACCTGGACATTGTAGCCGACAACGCCGGAACCGCGGCCGCTCGTCGCCATCGAGCGGGAATCGGGATCGGTCAGCGAGATCTGCTGGTCCGGTGTGGCGAGCATTTTCATCTTGAGAATCTCGAGACGCTGCATCTCCTCCTTCAGCTTCTCGATCTTCTCTTTCAGGCGGCTCGTCTTGGTCTTGAGCGCCTCGGACGGCTCCTGCCGGTCGGCAGTGTCGAGCTGCTGCAGATAGCGCGCGACGCTCTCCTTGATCTGCGCCATGCGTCGGTCCATCTTGGCGCGCGTGAAGTTCTTATCGCGGTTGTTCACCGCCTTGAACTTGCTGCCGTCGATCGCGACGCAGGCTTCCGTGAGCAGGCCCATTGTGCGGCACAGCGCGATGAAGCGTGCGCACACTTCGCGGATGGCAGTACCATTGTCCCTACGGAAATCGGCAATGGTCTTGTGGTCGGGAACGAGCCGACCCGTCAGCCACATGACCTCAACGTTGCGTCCGGCCTCACGCTCGAGCCGGCGGCTCGACTGAACCCGGTTGAGATAGCCGTAGATGTAGAGCTTCAGCAGAACCGACGGATGATACGAAGGCCGCCCGGTTACCTCGGGATCGACCCTGCGGAACCCAAGCTCGGCAAGATCGAGTTCGTCGGCAAAGACGTCGATCACCCGAACGGGATTGTCCTCGCCGATCCAGTCTTCCAGGCATTCAGGAAACAGCGTGCTCTGCCCGCGATCCGTGCCTTCAACGAAGCGCCTCATCCAACCCTCCCGCGAATCATATCGCGAGAATCACATCAAAAGAGGCGTTTTCACACAGGGTCG
>CAVUAI010000051.1:0-128730 GCA_963739385.1 uncultured Alphaproteobacteria bacterium | reverse complement strand
GTTGATCGACCAGCTCGTACTTGGTCGGCGTCTGAACCGGCAGATCGGCCGGCTTCTCGCCCTTGAGGATGCGGTCGACATAGCCAGCCGCGCGCCGAAAGTGGTCGACAACGTCATACCCATAGGACATTAAACCACCGCTGGTGACAAAGTAGCGTCGATAGTAGATCGCAGGCAGCTTGTGCCTCGCCGCTAGCGAGATGATCAAATCGCGATGAACCACGGTCAGCGCGCTCGTCGTTACAATCAGGCCGCTATTCGAGGGGCGCGCGAATGCCGCGACGGTGCGCTCGATCTCGGCGGCATCGCGCACGTTGACCGGGCTGACCTCCACCCCGACCGACGGCGCGGCAGACTGGATTACGGCGAATTGGCCGATCCCCGAGACTAAGGCCGGATCACGAAGGACCGCCGCTCGCGTTACACGCGGCGCGATCTCTTTAAGCAGTTCTAGCCATTTCCCACTCAAATTGTATTCGAACTGTACAAAACCGGTGGCGTTGCCGCCTGGCCGGGCCAAGCTATCAACAAAACCAGAGCCGACAGGATCGGCGACATTTACGAATACGATTGGCACCGTGCGCGTCGCCTGCAACAACGCCGGCATGGACGCGTTGCCGGAGGTCAGGATGACGTCCGGCGCGAGCGCGGCCAATTCCTCCGCGTACTTGCGAAGGTTGCCGGAGTTGCCCAAGGCCCAGCGATAATCGATCCGCACGTTGCGGCCGACGGACCAGCCCAATTGCTCCAATCCCTGCTGAAACGCTGTGATGTTGGCCTGCGTGTCCGGTTCGCTGGGGTTGAGGCCGCCCGAAAGGAAGCTGATCCGCCGCATCCGCTCGGCTTGCTGCGCCCGCGCCGCAAGCGGCCATGCCGCCGCCGCACCGCCGAGCAGCGTGACGAACTCCCGCCGCCTCATGCCGGACATTGGGGCTCCCTCCCACGGGTGCCGCCGCCGATCATACCAGCTAGGGACCGCCGGGCGCAGGCGGTCTGACGCATCAGGAGCCTGCCGGGGGAAGGGTCAGCCGGTCCTTGGGGCAGACCTGAATTGTTCTGAATCGAGCGACCGTCTCGGCCCGAGCTGCTGCGCGCCGATATGACCCTTTACTCCGCAGCACATCCCTAACCTGCACCGCAGTCCACGCGCCGCCGGGAGCGGTCTTGATACCGCGACCAGCGCCAAGGCGGCTCCGCGAAGGCTCGTGACACTAAGCCCGCACCCTCTCCCAATTGCGCCGAAAGTCAGCCTTAGCTTCCGACAGGGTCGGCGCCCTACCGCTCGTCACCACGCCTGTCCGGTCGGAGACAAATATCACGATCGACCAACTCCAGCGCCGATCCGGTGGAGTGCTCGCCGAGCCATCTTCAACGATCCGGCCAACCGTCCGGCCATCCTCGACGATGGCCCAGTCCCGCAGGCGCGCATACGCAGTGGAAGCAAGCTTCGTGGGGCGCAGCAGCAGGGGCATCAGTGCCGGACCAGTTTGACGTGAGCCGCATATTCGGCAGCACTATAGCCGTCGGCCCAAGCCTCGAATGCCGCGTCTCGGCCCATGGTGACGACGGTGGTCGGCAGCTTTGGCCGGCGGAACACGCAAATTCCCTGCGCACCTGTGACAGCCATCACAGAAAGCCCCGGGCCTGTGAGCTACTACACTCACCAGGTATCACCCGAAGGGCAGGAGATTTCAGATGCGCAAGACCGGATCGTTTGCCGTCGTCGCCGCCGCTTTGATCCTGGCAGGGATCGGGGGATGGGGCGCCTCCAACACCCAGGCGGCGCGTGTCGCCACCGCAACGAGCATTGGGATCAACCCCTTCCAGATGATGACGAATGCTAGGCATCTCGACACGGAACTCTATCAGGATTTTTCCCTGGTATTCCACTGAAGCCGACGGCCGGCCCAGTCGGGACAGCTCCATTCCCGACAAACCCGAAAGTTAGAACCCCGCCTTGTCGCCTCAAGGCGGGGTTTTTTCCCGAGCGCTACTGATAAATCGGCCACGCCAGCGAACTCTCGCGCATGGTGAGCGGCATCAGCGCGGCCGCCGCGCGCTGCAGTGACCAAATGAAAGACGAGGGATGAAATCTCTGGTCGTCAAGCACTCCGTGGTCATCGCCGGATACAAGACGAGCGTCAGCCTTGAGGATGCCTTCTGGAGAGGGCTGAAGGACATCGCTGGGGAGCGAGACATGACGCCGTCGGACCTGGTCGCCGCAATCAAGTCCGAGCGGAAGCACAGCAACCTGTCATCCGCCATTCGCCTGTTCGTGCTCGACCATTATCGCCGCCGGTCATCCGCAACCAAGTGATCAGCCGAGCTCCCAGGGTTTGCCGACCGTCTGCACCGTCATCGGCGCCGCCGGCCCTTCATGGGACGGCCGCGCCTGCCTCGAAAGGGCGGCTGATGCGCTGCACTGTCGATGGATTGACGCCGAACCGCTCGGCAATGACCCGTATGCCAGGCCGCCCAGGAGTTGCCAGAGCCTCACGGATTTGTTTCTCCAGCGCAGGGGCTATCGGAGGCCGACCAAGCCGCTTCCCCTCGCTCCTGGCCCTCGCAAGTCCGGCGCGGACGCGTTCCTGAATCATGGCGCGCTCGAACTCGGCAAATACGCCCATCATCTGAAACATCGCCTTGCCGGCAGGCGTCGTGGTGTCGAGCCCCTGTTGGCGCAGGAATAGATCGATTTTGAGTGCGTGCAGCTCGGACAAAAGGCGTCGAGGGTCACGGCCACCCAGTGCTCGCGGATTATGGCGCGTAGGCCCAGACTTCGATCATCACGGTCGCGCCCGGAACCGGCAGGGGGGCGGGCACCTCCACCGCAGAGAACGGCAGCGGCCGGCCGCCGAGGCGGCGCTCCCAGACCTGGTAGACCGGATAGAATTCGTCGAGGTCGGTGTGGAATTGCAGCACGCGAACGATGTTATGCAGCGACGTGCCGGCGGCTTGGCAAAGCTTCTCGATGCTGTCGATGATGTGTTCGGCCTGGATTTGCGCCCGCGAGCCGAACCGGGGTTGCCGCGCATCGTCCACCGCAGCAATCAGGCCGTCGCCGTCGATCGCCATCTGCGCCGACATGAACAAGAGGTCGCGGGCCTTCACCGCTTGCGGCTGGTGACGAAATGCAGTCGGAACGCCGGCGTCGACGTGGCGCTTCTGCGCGGCGCTGCCGGGCTTCGCCGCGAGCACGTTGATCTCGATCGTGCCGTCGTAGGACGCTAGCCCGTGCTCGATGCAGGGGATGATCGACAGCGTCGGCCGCGTTTTCGCGAAGTACCGGGACCAGGTTTCGTTGAAGGCCGAATAGTCCTCCCGGTCGGTCAGATAAACCTGGGCATGGATGATGTCGTCGATGGTGGCGCCGGCCAGCGCGAGCGACGGTACGAGCCGCTGCTTGATGATGAACTCGGTCTCCAGCTTGATCGGCTGGCCGGCCCATTGCTGGCCTTCGGCCAGCAATGCCGCCGCGGCAACGCCGTTGCGATGCGGCTCGTCGCCTTTCGCGCTCGCTGTGACGCCGGGAACGAAGATGAAGTCGCCAACGGTCAGCGCCGGCGAAAAGCCCGCGGTCGGCCGGCCGGCGAGATGCTGGTTCTTGAGATGGGTGACTTCGAATCCGGGCGCCGGCACGATGCCGAGCGCCTGGATGTTCATGTCGGCGCCCGGCAGCAGCAAGCCTTGCTGCGTGACCGAGGTCGATGGCGCGACTCGGCCCGCCAGGAATTCGCGCCGCACCTGCTGATAGGCCGGCACGGCCTTGACCGTCGCGTAGTATTGGTCGGTGCGTACGAGGTTGGTGCGGTCGGTGCCGGCCGCGCGCAACACCGCGTCGATGTTCTCCCAGATGCGAAGGGCCTCCTTTTCGCGCTTGGGCAGGCCGGCGTGTGGTGCGCGCTCCGACAGCACGTCCGGTGCGATGCCGTTCTTGAAATCCTGCGCCATGACGCCAGTGGCAAACACCCAGCGACCGGCCTTGATGCCCTGCGCGAATTTGACCTGGCCCGCTCCGAGCTCGACGGGAAGCAGCGGCTCTGCATTCTTGTTAGTCATTCAACACCGTCCCTTCAGTCGTCAGCAGCATCGCATTTGCAGCCGCGCAAGGGGAAGATACGCCGGATTTTTGACTCTGGCATGCGTTCGACACACTATCGCAGCCTCTGGCATGCCTCGTGCACGGTCAATCACAGGTCTAAATTCACCTGGAGCGGCTGATGAGAGTTGCGCTGCGATGGTTGAGTTGGATTGGGATATCTCTTGTCGCGAGCGTCACCGCCTGGGCCCAAGCGGAGAACTATCCGAGCCGCACCATCACCGTGGTGGTGCCGTTTCCGGCGGGCGGCCTGACCGACGTGCCGACGCGCCTCGCCGCTTCCCTGCTACAGGACAAGATTGGTCAGCCGGTCGTCATCGAAAACCGCACGGGCGGTTCCGGCACGATCGGCGCAGCCTATGTCGCGCGCGCCACGCCGGACGGCTACACGCTGCATGCCAATTCTCTCGGCGATGCGCAGAACATCCATTACATGCCGCTGCCCTACCATCCGGTGGATGACTTCGCGATGATCGGCTGGATCATCGATGGGCCGCCGCTGATCCTGGCCATCGACGCCAAGCTGCCGATCAAGACGGTTGCCGAGCTGATCGCGGATGCCAAGGCCCATCCGGACAAGTACAGCTTCGGCACCTCCGGCCCGGCGTCATCTCCGAACACGACGCTGATGCAATTCAATGCCGCCGCGGGGATCAAGATCCAGGCGGTGCCTTACCGCGGTTCCGGCGAGGCGGCGACCGCCGTTGCCACCAGCGCAATCCAGGGCACCTTCACGTTCTTCTCGCAGGGCAAGGCGCTGGTGGACACCGGCAAGCTCCGTGCACTCGCGATCGCGGGCCCCAAGCGCATGGAGGCCTGGCCGGACGTTCCGACCTTGCCTGAGCTGGGCTTCAAGATCGATACGCGCGGTTTCGTCGGGCTTGGGGCGCCGGCCAGGACGCCGAAGCCGATCGTCGCCTATCTCAACAAGCACCTCAACGAGGTGCTGCAAACCGACACGTTCAAGAAACCGATGGCGGAGCTCGGCATGGCACCGCCGCCGGCCGCCGATAACACGCCCGAGAAGTTCGACAAGTTCATGCGCGACGAGATCGCGCGGCAGGGCGTGCTGGCGGAGCTGACGGGACAGAAGCTCGCGCCGCCGAAGCAGTAGACGCGAGGCGCGAGTGCGGCGCGAGAGACAATCAATGGGCGGAAATGGTCTTATTGTAAGTTTCGGAGAGGTCATACCTGTGCGCCTGGGTCGGCTGCAGCGTCAGAGCCGGCGGGCCTTTTGGGCTAGCGGCGCGCCGGAAGTGTCCACCTCAGAGCTTGCTGGCTGGTGTTGGGCGAGACAGACGCTAATGGAAAAGCGCGCGCCCTCACGCTGGCAACGGGAATCGATGATCCGAGCTGCGCGGTCGATTGGCGCTGTGCGGACTAGGCGCATCGGCCGCGAATGGCTGTGGCGGCTGCCGGACGCCGTAGCGCGCTGGCGCTGAGTCGCGTTTAGCCGTTTGACACTGAGGAAGAAATAATTGATAGTTCGTTAGTCGTCCTTTGGCGCAGGGGAAATATCGTGGAAAAACGGACGGGCGCGCGGTCGGCACCAACAACTGTAAATTCCCTAGTTCGAACTCGCGAGTATCTAACCGGGCGCGAAGTCGAGCGGCTGATGGCCGCCGCCAGGAAGGGCAGCCGCTGGAGCCATCGGGACGCAACCATGATCCTGATCGGCTACCGCCACGGTCTCCGGGCTTCCGAGCTGTGCGACCTCCAATGGTCTCAGGTCGAGCTGTCGACGGGTCGACTGCATGTCCGCAGGGCCAAGAACGGGTCGCCGAGTGTCCATCCGATGCAAGGTGACGAGATACGCGCTCTGCGGCGCCTACAGCGCGAGCAGGGGCCATCGTCGCACGTCTTCATGACCGAACGGGATGGGCCGATGACGCCAAAGGCTTTCCATGCGCTGTTTGGCCGGATCGGCACTCGCGCCAAGATGCCGTTTCCGGTCCATCCGCACATGCTGCGCCATGGCTGCGGCTATGCGTTGGCCAATGCCGGCCACGACACGCGGGCGCTGCAGGCCTGGCTCGGCCACAAGAACATTCAGCACACGGTGCGCTATACCGAGCTGGCGCCCGATCGCTTCAAGAGCTTTTGGAGGGGCTGACAATGGCGAAGTCCTGGAAAACAGACCTATTCGCCCACTGCGGAGGATGACATCAGGCAATTCGACCGCTCGTGGCGAAGGCGCGCTTGATTGCCCGCTGAACCGGCCCGCGGCCCTTGGACGGAGCGCGCGGCCGCTTACGCAGGTTTGGATGGTCAGGCCATTTCATGACAGGCTCAGCCGGCCGGGGGAAGACCGCCAACCGAAGACCGCCACGAAGACCGCCACACTCTCCATAATGGCGGTCTTCGAAGATATAAGGCTATCTTCGAAGAAAGCTTGGCGGTCTTCGAAGAGCGTCAAATTCTTAAGAGTGGCGGCCTTCGGGGCCTTCGTTGGCGGTCTTCGGCAATTCCCATAACCAGCCTTCATTGAGGCCTCCCTTTGCTGATTTCACACCCAGGTCCGCCTTGGCGCGTTCAACCGTGCGCCAAGCTAAGCCGGCGTCGGCTGCGGCCCTTTTGATGTCCTTGGCCGAGTGCGGGCCACCGGCCAGCTCCTCGCGTAAAAAGTCTGTTGCTTCCTTCATGATAGTAGGTCCCTCATTGTTCGAGGCCGCGACGGCTTCGTCGGCCGTGGTGGTGACGGGCGCGCTGTCCCAGACGACGTGAGAGGTGAGAATCTCGTTTCCGACGAAGCATTGGCCCAAACTAAAGCCGAGGCCGGCGGCCAATGGGCCGAGGTTGTTCTTGACCGGCAGAAATAGCCGCCGCTCTGTCTGCGGTTCCTTTGTGGCGATGAATACCAGCCGCGCGGCGGCGACGAAGGCGAGGCTGCCGGTGACGGCATGGAGAGCCTTGCTTTGTGTGGCCTTCGGCGGATGTGAGATGGCCAGCACGGCGATATCGTGTCGTTCTGCGAAGGCGGCGAGCGGTTCGAGGACGGTGCGCACGTCGACGGTTTGGTGCCCATCGATCTTGCCCATGTAAGAGGTGATCGGGTCGATCCCGACGAGTGCAGCGTCACCAAGCTCGGTGAGCTTTGCGCCAAGCATTTCGAGATGCGCCTGGAGACTGAACGTCACCGGTTTACCCTCAATGAGAGTCGCTGTGAGCACGTGAATGCGTTTGAGATCGGCGCCGGCCGCTTCAAGGGTGGTCGGAGAGTGTCGTTAGCGGAGTCCTCTGCGCTGAGAATCACGACACTGCCGAGCGGAGCATGGCCGCCATCGGGCCATGTCGCGCCCTTCGAAGCGCGAGCGGCAATATCGATGGAAATTTGAGACTTGCCGATCCCGGGATCGCCGGCGAGGAGCGTGAGCTTGCCGCGTGCGAGGCGGTTGAGCCACAACCATTCGACATGCTTGGCCTCGACTTCGTTCATGCGGGCGAAGTGCAGGCCGGTGCCCGTGGCGGCCGCTATCGGCGCCGCTAAATCCGGCGACCACAGCGGCGCGGCGAAGCACACCTCAGCCAACTTCTCGGCGTTACGCGGATCCGCGTCGAGCCAGTCGCTAACGTCACCCTTCTCCGGTAAGCCGGGCAACCGCACGGTGCGGATCGTCTTCGCGATGGCATATAGCGCGATCGCGGCTTCGCGGGCCTTCTTGCGGCCCGCCTCGTCGTTGTCTTCGAGGATGATGCAGTCGCGCCCGGCGAGTGCCGTGACGCAGTCGTCGGTCCACTTGCCGCCCGCAACTGTCGTGGCGCAATGCCCAAGCGATGCGACGCGATCGGCGTCTTTCTCACCCTCGCAGATGAAGGCGGTGGCGTCGGGATATTTTAATAGCTCGGGGAGGCGGTAGAGAACGCGCCGCTCGCCGACGCTCCAAGTCCACCTCTTTGCCGTTTGGCTGACGCTGTCGGAAGTCCTTCGGCTCCAACCTGACGACTTGATAAAGCAGCGCGCCCTCGGCATCGGTGTAGTCGTAGGTCGCGATGATGTGGCCGCGCGGTTTTTCGCTTTGTGGTGCTGTTACCGCCGCCCGCAGTGCCCGCGCAATAGCGTCGTCTGACGCGCGCTTATGGCCGTTCGGGTTCCATGCCGGAAGTCCCATGCGTTTGCGAACATGGTCCTTGCATTCGACCGGGTCGTCTCCCGCGAAGGAGTTGACAACGAGCCCGTCCGGCGCGCCGGCGTCCAGCTTCACCGACAGGCTGCGGTCCTTGGGGCTGTGCCCTGGACCGGGCGCCCGCACCTGGCCACCGCTCACTTCCCCGCCGAGGGCGCGGGCGACTTGTTGCAAGTCTGGCACAATGGGAATAGACATTCGCCGCTTCTCAAATGAGAGCGGGCCGCCGCCCTTCAACGGCGGCCCACAATGCGCAACCTCAGAATGGAATTTCGTCGTCCAGGTCGTCGGCAACGCTGGGTGAGATCACCTCGACGTTGTCGGCGGCCACTTCATTCCAGCCGACAATTTCAAACTTCGGCCGCGGCACCGACCCGAATTTCTTCGTCGGCATGTCGACCGTTCCCCAGCTCCACAATGGGCAGAGCCTGAGAGCCCTTTTTGGTGTGCCAGGTAAAGGCCTGGCAAAGGTCGGCGACGGCTCTCTGGCCACCGACACTCGGGGTGGTGAAGATTACGACGTCGCCGTTCTCCAGGCTCTCCATTGGGAGGAGATACTGCAGGCTCCAGGGGTTCTTCGGCTCGCCGTCGCGGTCGCGCTCCCATTGCGACTCATCGGTGTCGCCCAGGCTTTCGCGCGGCGGCGGCACGAAACCGTCGGCGACCTTGCCCATTCGCCGATCGGCGACCCCGCCGTCAGCGAATTTAATCCAGGCCTTTGTCCATTGCGTTGTGTGGGCAACGTACCGGGTGCCGAGCGCGACCTCGACTTTATTAATAAAGTATTTGCCCTTTATGAACTTGAGCAGGGTCTCAAACCCGGCGTCCTCCTTCGCCGCCTTTGCGATGTTGTCGATCTCGCGCGTTGCGGGCAGGTTCTTCGGTCTTTCGATATCGGTTCTCATTTAAACGGACCTTTCATTCTGGCGGGCATGATGCGGCCGCTGCGCACTTGCCGCAGGTCGCGGCGAAGCTCGGTGAACACATGGACGGCGCTCATGACGCCGCTCCGCGTAAAATTTCCCATCCCTCTAAGATCCGCAGCGCCTGGTCCAAGCCGTGCGCGTGCGTCGCCATCGCGCCGGCAGCGCGCAATTCGATCAATGCCCGCTCTTGCGCCTCGCTCAACCGGCCGCCTGCCGCTTTGAGTTCGAGCGCGTAGGCGCGACCGTTCTTGACCGCGAACACGTCGGGCACGCCAGCGCGGACGCCGAGACCCTTCATAATCGAGGCCTCGATCGGCCGGCGGTAACCGCCGTTTGCGACATGGAAGAAGAAAATGTTGGGGGCGCCGCGCTGGCGCAAATGCTGGAAGACGGCCCGTTGGATCAGGCTTTCCGGTGAAGCGCGTCGGCGCATCATGTAGCCCCTTCAAGGTTCTTGCGAACCCCTCGTTGGTGGGCTACATCAGCGGCTCGCCAGAGCTGCTGTTAGCCCTTGAAGTGTGAAAATGCAGACGCCGCCAACCAGGGCGGCGTTTTGCATCAAGGAGTCGGCTCGATCTTCGGCAGCGATTCCAAGCAGTGCTGCAGGTCGGCCGGAAGAATTAAGGTCCGTCGCCCAGCCTTTCGGGCGACGAGCAGGCCGCTTCTGATCATCGAGTAAAGTTTGTCGCGACCGACGTTCGCCGCTGCCGACGCTTCCCGGATACTAAGGGCGGCCTTGCCAGTGGCTCCGGGTTGAATGGTGCTCATAGCTATCGTCTCTTATTCGACAAAGTCGGACGACAAGCTATCTCACCAGATTCAGGGGCGCCAGTTCGCCGGCGCGATAGTTAACTGGAAAAACGTGACATCTAGTTACAAATGTTCAGCGGCGTCCGCGCTTCAGCCGCTTAGCAACGCGGTCGAAGCGTTGTTTTTCCCAATTATCTCTACCTGCGTGTCCCGATAATGGAAGGGCGCTCCGGCCGGATCTACGGCGTCCGCTTTCCTCGCTTCCGCTGCCAAAAATTCATGGAGCGGTACGGCACCCTCGGCCTCGCGCTGGAGGTACTTGCGCTTGCGCGCTTTTGCGTCCCTGGACTCATCGTCCGACTTGCGTTTCTTGTTTCTGCTGCCGGGGGGCGTCCGCGCATCACCGCCCCCTGATCGCCACCACCTTGCCGCCCGCCGCGGGCTTGGCGCAGAACTCGGCCCACGCCTCCATGAGCTTCCGGCGCTTCTCGAACAGGTCGCCGCGCCGATATGCGGCCTCGACGGCATTCCGGATCGCGTGAGCGAGCGCCATTTCCGCGACCTCGCGCGGGAAGTTCGTTCGCTCCGCCGCCCAGTCGCGGAACGTGCTGCGGAAGCCGTGCGGGACGTATCCCGGCCGGAGCTTCGCCAGCAGCGCCTGCAACGGCTTGTGCGTGAGCTGCCCGCGCGTGCCGGGAAACACGAAGTCGCTGGTCTCGCGGCATCCGGTTGAGCACCGCCAGCGCCGCCGTCGACAACGGCACGCGATGCTCCCGGCCGCTCTTCATCCGCGATGGCGGCACCGTCCATGTCTTGGCGGCGAAGTCGATCTCATCCCATGTGAGGCCCAGCACCTCGCCCGCGCGCGCCGCGGTCAAGATCGCGAACTCCAGCGCCGGAGCACCAATGCCGCGCTCCTGACGTAGCTCAGCCATGAAGCCGGCCATCTCGGCATAGGGCAGGGCGGCAAAGTGCTTGGTCTGCCGGACCTTCGTCTTGGGCGGCAACAGATGGTCGATATGCCCGCGCCACCGCGCCGGGTTCTCGCCCTCCCGATAGCCGCGCGCCTTCGCCCAGTCCAAGACCGACTCGATGCGGCCGCGCAGGCGGGAGGCGGTCACGGTCTTCGTGCTCCAGATCGGCTCGAGCACCTTCATCACCAGCGCGGTGTCGATCGCGGCCACCGGCAGTGCGCCCAAGATCGGGTGCGCGTACTGCGCCAACGTGTTCGACCACTGCCGCCGGTGCACGGCGTTGCGCCAGCCGGCTTCGTGCGAGGCGATGTAGGAGTCGGCACACTGCTTGAAGGTCATCGCCTTCGCGTCGGATGCCCGCCTGGCGGCCAGGGAAGCCCGCCGGTGCGCTATCGGGTCGATGCCCTGCAGACGTAGCTCGCGACACTCGCGCGCAAGCTCACGGGCTCGCGGTAGGCTGATCGTGTGGAGCGGCCCGAGGCCCATGTCGCGCAGCTTGCCGCCGTCACCAAAACGGAACACCCAGTTCTTCGTGCCGCTGTCGGTGATGCGCAAATACAAGCTGCCGCCGTCGGCGTGGAGACCGGCCCGTTTCAGCTTCTGCACGCGCAACGGGGATAGTCGGTTGAGTGTCCGCGCCATCGGTCCGCCCCTATGCCGGTCCATATTCGAGGTGCCGATTGTGGACGACATCGACGGACAACACAAGACACAGACAGGCAGGAAGTTCTTGCGTCACCGAAACAAGTGTGGAAAATTCGATATATGGATCAACGCCTGTGCAAGGCCCATTCGTCCGTCCCCCGCCCCTGGAGTGAAAGATGACACTGCTGCTTGCGAGCGTGACCGGACCGGATGAAGCGGCGCTCGTCCTCACCCATGGCGCCGACATTGTCGACTTGAAGGACCCAGCGCAGGGCCCGCTCGGCGCGGTCGGCGCCGACGTGCTGCGTGCGACCGTGGCGGCCGTCGCCGGCAGGCGGCCGGTGAGCGCGGTGACAGGCAATCTTGCAATGGTGCCGGATGTGATTGCCGCCGCGGTGGAGAGCGCGGCGCGCAGCAAGGTTGACTACGTCAAGGTCGGACTATTCTCCGGCCCGGGGCGGGAAGACTGTATCCGCGCGCTGTCGTCGCAGGCGCGCCGAACCAGGATCGTCGGCGTGATGTTCGCGGATAGCGGCGCCGACACTGCCCTTGTGCCCCTCATGGCCGAGGCGGGTTTTGCCGGCGCGATGCTCGACACCGCCGAAAAAGCCACCGGCCGCCTGCTCGATTGTCTCGACGTCGCGGCCCTGCGGGATTTCGTCGGCGGATGTCGGAGCCACGGTCTGATGGCGGGGCTTGCGGGCTCGCTCGAGGCGCCTGACGTTCCACGGCTGCTCTTGCTGGAGCCGGACTTTCTCGGGTTTCGTGGCGCGCTCTGCGTGGGGCGCGACCGCACCGCGCGCCTCGACCCCGAGTTCGATCCGGATCATCCGCGAGCTGATGCCGTTTGATCCGAGCGGAGCCGCCGCCCAAGACGCTAGCGTGGTGAAGGCCGACTACCGGCTGCTCGCTGCGCGCGGATATTCGGTCGATCCCGGCGGCGGCGAACCCGCGACCGACCGCATCTTCGTCCGCGATTTCGTGCTGCCCGCCCGTATCGGAGCCTATGCGCGCGAGCGTGCAAAGCCGCAGAACGTCCGCTTCAACATCGACGTCAGGGTACGCCGGAGCGGGCATTCGGCGGAGGACATGCGTGACGTGTTCTCCTACGACGTCATCACGGACGGCATCAGGATCATCGTCGCGCAGGAGCATATCGCGTTCCTCGAAACCCTCGCCGAACGCGTGGCGGCCTCGGTTCTCAGCCATCAACCGGTCGTCAGCGTGACCGTGCGAGTGGAGAAGCTCGACATCGGGCCGGGCGCCGTCGGTGTCGAGATCGTGCGGGAGCGGTCAGCCGAGGTGGCAAGGGTGCATCAGCTCTATCCCGCCGCCACGCGGCAGTCGAAGGCTGCAGAGTGATATGCGCGGCCCGGCTGGCCCGACTGTCGTCAAGCTCGGCGGCAGCTACGCCTTCTCGACGCATCTGAAGGACTGGATCGATGCCATCGCGGCGTGCCCGGGCCGTGTGGTCGTGGCGCCGGGTGGAGGTCCTTTCGCCGATGCCGTGCGGATGGCGCAGCCGAAAATGGGCTTTGACGACCGTGCCGCGCACCAGATGGCGCTGCTCGCCATGGATCAGTATGGCTGCGCGCTCGCCAATCTCGGGGCGGGGCTGACGCTGGCGGCATCCGCGGCCGCCATCAGGCGCGTGCTGCTGGCGGGTGGTGTGCCGGTCTGGTCTGCCTCCCGAATGGTCTGTGGTGCAAGCGACGTTCCATGGTCGTGGGATGTGACAAGTGATAGCCTCGCGGCTTGGCTTGCCGGCAGGATCGGCGCCAAACGCGTGCTGCTGGTCAAGCAGGTTGAGCCGCAGGCACGTGCCCTGCGCGTCGAAGCTCTCGTCGCGGACGGGGTTGTCGATCCCGCATTCCCACGTTTCCTGCGCGCGAGCGGCGCCGACGCGGCGATTGTCGGCCCGGCGGAGCACGCGGCGGCCGCCCTCGCCATGCGCAACGGCGGGCTGGCCGGTAGCCGGATCGAGTTGCGTTAGCCGCACGCGACGTGCTGGGTGCTCTCACCATGGCCAAAGTCAAGACGCCGCGCTGGGGTTGGGCACTCACGGGCTCAGGACATTTCTTCAAGGAATGTCTGGTGGCGATCCGCGCGCTCGAGAACGTGGATCTGTTCGTCAGCAGGGCGGCCGGCGAGGTGCTGCGCATGTACAAGCAGGATCTGGCTTTGCCCAAGTCCGCTCGCATCTTCCGCGACACGACGGCAAGTTCGCCCCCGGTCGGGTATTTCTATTACGGCGTTTATCATACGCTGGTGCTGGCGCCGGCGACGTCGAATACGGTGGCCAAATGCGTCTACGGAATTTCCGACAACCTTGCCACCAACGTGTTTGCCCAGGCGGGCAAGTGCCGGGTCCCGGCTATCGTCTTTGCCTGCGACACGGCTCCCGAGCTCGAAACGGAGGCGCCCAAGGGAACGGTCAAGGTGTATCCCCGTCGCATCGATCTGGAGAATACCGAGCGACTGAAATCGTTCGAGGCGACGCACGTGGTCGAGTCGCTGACCGAATTGGAAGGGGCACTGGCGCGCCGCAAGCTCGAGCTCGCAGCGCATGAGTGAGCGCATTCTGTTTCTGACCGGCCATCTGGCCCGACCGCGCCTCGAGAAGGTCCTTGCAGGTCTCGGCGACACCGAGTTCGAGTGGTCGATTTTCGACGTCGGGGTCAAGGTCGCCGCGCTGATGACCGAGGCGATCATCTCGCGCCGGATGCCGCGCCCGGTGAATGCCGACCGCATCGTGGTGCCGGGCCGCTGCCGCGCCGACCTCGATCGCCTGAGCGGCGAATTCGGCGTCCGCTTCGAGCGCGGTCCGGAAGAATTGAAGGACCTGCCGGCTTATTTCGGCAGGCACGGCCGTGGCCTCGATCTCTCCCGCTATGACATGCGCATGTTTGCAGAAATCGTCGATGCTTCCGCGCTGAGCGTCGATGCCATCCTCGCGCGCGCAATGGCCATGCGCGCGGCCGGCGCCGACGTGATCGATCTCGGGTGTCTGCCGGATACCCCGTTCCCGCAGCTTGAAGACGCAACCCGCGAGCTCAAGGCTGCCGGCTTCGTGGTCAGCGTCGATTCGGCTGCGCCCGACGAATTGCGCCGGGGGGCGAAGGCCGGCGCCGCCTTCGTGCTGAGCCTTACCGAACATACCCTCGATATCGCGAGCGAAACCGGCGCAACGCCCGTGCTCATCCCCGCCGACCACGGCGATCTATCGTCACTGCTGCGCGCGGCCGAGGCGGCGGACCGGCGCGGCATCCCGGCGATCCTGGATCCGATCCTCGATCCGATCCATTTCGACTTCATGACGTCGCTGGAACGTTACGCCGAGCTGCGGCGCAAGTTGCCGCAGGCGGAGATCCTGATGGGAACGGGCAACCTGACCGAGCTCACCGACGCCGATTCCGGCGGCATGACGGCAGCTCTGCTGGGACTCTGCTCGGAGCTTCATATCCGCAATATTCTGGTGGTGCAGGTCAGCCCGCATACCCGCCGCACGATCCAGGAACACGACGCTGCGCGACGCATGATGTTTGCTGCGCGAGCCGACCAAAGTCTGCCGCGCGGCTATGGCGGCGCGCTCGTGCAGTTGCACGATCGAGCGCCGTTTCCGAATACGGCGCAGGAGATCGCCGATCTCGCCGGACAAATCAAAGATGCCAATTTCCGTATCGAAACAGCCGAGGATGGAATTCACGTCTATAGCCGCAATGGACACTACGTGGCGCAGGATGCGTCCTCGCTGTTTCCGAAACTTGGGCTCGGCAGCGACGCGCCGCATGCGTTCTATCTCGGTACCGAGCTGATGAAGGCGGAGGTCGCGTGGCGGCTGGGCAAGCGCTACGTGCAGGACGAGCCGCTCGATTGGGGCTGCGCCGTCGACAGGCCGGTCGTTGATCTGACGCGCCTGCGCGAGGCGGGGCATACGCGTCCGCGCGGCCCGGCGTCGAAGGGTTGAGGCATGCCCATGATCCGCGAGACCATCCTGAGCACCGTCGGCGCCGACGGTCGCCTGCACCTCGCGCCGATCGGCATCATTGCGGACGGGGATGGATGGATCATCGCTCCGTTTCGTCCCTCGACGACCCTCGACAACTTGTCGGCGGTTCCTTTCGCCGTGGCCAATTACACCGACGACGTTCGTATCTTCGCGGGTTGCCTGACGGGGCGCCACGAATGGCCCACGGTGGCGGCCGACAACGTACCGGTACCGCGGCTCGCCGGCGCGCTGGCGCATGCCGAGCTCGAAGTCGTCCGCATGACGGACAGCGAGCAGCGGCCGCGATTTCATTGCGCCGTCCGGCATTTCGGACTGCATGCGCCGTTTGCCGGATTCAACCGCGCCAAGGCGGCCGTGATCGAGGCCGCAATTCTCGTCAGTCGCCTGCACATGCTCCCGCGTGCAAAGGTCGAGGCCGAGATCGCCTATCTCGAGATCGCCGTGAGCAAGACGGCGGGCGCGGAGGAGGCGCAGGCCTGGACCTGGCTCATGGAGGCGATCCATGCGCACTACGCGGAACAGGCGGCGCGCGCGCCGTCCACCGGGTGATCGGGATCCGATCGAAAATGGTCCGGTTCTTGCAACGCGTCGGCCCAACAAGCATTTGTGGGCCGCTCGCAAACGTCCTGCAAGCCCTGACAACGAGGACGCGCCCATCACACGATGATGGAAGCCGCTTGATGCTGACAGCCCTGATTTTGGTTTGCTCGCTCGTACTCGTCCCCGACCTCCGCGATTGCACACGCGACAACGCAATCGATGTGCTGCATGTCCCGGCCACGTTCGCCAGCTCGGTCACTTGCCTCATGCATGGAGAGGCCTTTGTGGCCGACAGCGCGATCGGACGCAATCTCGCGCAAGACGAGGCCGTCAGAGTGGTCTGCGTGCGCAGCCCGCCGATCGTCCGCATCGACAAGGCGGAGCGACGCCCCTGAGGCGTCGGCCCCAGCCGTCACCACCCCGCGTGTTACGCCGCCGGCGTCAATACGCTCGGTTTCGCCCCGACCGCGACCGCGAAGGCAGGCCGTGCATCGATCGCGGACTGCCAGCGTGAGAGCTCGGCGAGAGCCGGCCGCTCGATCGGAAACTCCAGGCACCGCTTCACGATCGACCCGAGCGCCATGTCGGCGATGGTGAAACGATCGAGCGCAAACCAGATACGCCCGGCAATGTGACCGTCGAGAATCTTGAGTTGGGCCACGAGATCGGCGCTCTGCGCGGCGAAATCGGGAGCGCGTTCCGCGGGGGTTTTCTTGACGTCCTTGAAAACCGCCACATAGGGCGTGTTCAGGGCGCCAAGCAGCCAATCCATCCAGCGCTCGACCAGGGTACGCTCGGCGGGCGTCGTTCCGGTCAGCGTCGGTCCATGGGCGGCGGCGAGATAACGCAGGATCGTGTGGGACTCCCAGATCACCAGATCGCCATCGATCAAGGTCGGTACCTTCGCCGTCGGGTTGAGCTTGCGGTAGGTATCGGTCAATGTGTTGCCGAACTGGCGGCCGTAATCCTCGCGGCTGTAGCGCAGGCCCAGTTCCTCCAGGCAGAAGATGATCTTCTGCACGTTCCCCGATGTCTGTCGGCCGAGCAATCTGATCACGTCGTGTCCCTCCTCGTATTCTGGCGGCGAAACGAGACCAATCTCACGGCCTGACCGCCGCCTGCACGCGTCACCGGCTGCGCGGCTTGTATGCAATGGCGTCCATTTCGATCTTGGTGTTGATCACCGCCCGCGCTTCGACCGTGGTCCGCGCCAGCACGGCATCCTTGAAATGTTCGCCGAACACCCGGTTATAGCGGCCGAAGTCGCGCGCATCATCGAGGTAGGTAGTCACGCGCACGACGTCCGACAGCGTCGCGCCTTCTTCCGCGAGAATTCGCCGAATGGCTTCGATCGTGCCCTGCGTTTCCTCCTCGATCGTGCCCGAGATCATGTTGCCGGCGGCGTCCTTGGCGACCTGGCCGGAGACGAAGATGAAGTCGCCGGCGCGGACCGCGGGGTGGAAGGGCAGGTTCGGATTCTTCTTTCCGATCGCATAGACATCCTTGCGGGCGCTGCTTGCATCGTTCATGGCGTTGATCCTCAAGCGAATGCCGTAGTCTCGATGATGTCGACTCCGCGAACGCGGTCGATGAGGTAGATCAGCCCGCGATCGTCGACGGTGACGTCGTTGGAGGAGGCACGCTCCTCGCCGGCGGGCGGATCAGGCAGGAAGTGGCCGACCTCACGGGGAGCGAACGGGTCTGCAATATCGACGAGGCGCAGCCCCTGAGCAAACCACGCGAACGGAATCACGCTCCCTTGGAAACGCTCCGATGGCTGATGGCAGCCGCTCATCGGCGGCTGCGGGCTGCCGTCGACATCGAGGCCGGGCACCTGGAAGGTCGCGATCGGCAGCGGCAGCTGTTCGACGGTGATGTCGTAAATCCAGGTGAAGGATGGCGCCGCGGGCCGCAGTTTTGCGACGTCTTCGTCCGCCACCACCATGATCCGGCGTCCCTTGAGCGTTTGCGGAATTGGCAGGCAGGTGTGGGTAGGATGCGGAAACGCCGGGCTGGTATTGGCATGCGCGATCGCTTTCGGCCGCGTCATGTCGGAGATGTCGAGAATGAACAGGCCATGATGCCAGTAGCTGACATAGAGGCGATCGCCCATGCGCAACGGATGATGGCAGCGCGGCGCTGCCCAATTGTCCCAAGGATATGGTTCGGCCCCCGCCTGCCACTGCCCGGGGATCCACCATCGACCCACTTCGACCGGTTTGGCCGGATCGGCGAGATCGAGGATCATCACGATGTTGCCGACATACCCCTCGGCGGTGGGCGACAGATAGGCATAGCGGCCGTCGAAGTCGTAGCGGTGGACGCCGCGGCCGGCGGTGAGCCACTTGCTGATCAGTTTCGGTGCGCTCGGGCGCGTGACGTCATAGATCGCGATGCCGCCGCCGAATTCGGTGGCGCCGCCCTGGCCGAGCTTCTCATGGTTCACGATCATGATGCCGTTCGACGCGCGTACCTTGTGCGAATGCCAGCCCTCCGGCAGATCGATGGTCGCAAGCGCGCGCGGATGGCGCGGATCGGCCACGTCCACGATGGTCGTGCCGCTCGGCCAGCGCATGTGACCGATGAACAGCGTCGTGCCCTCGACCCAGACCTGCCCGCCGCCCGGGCAGTCGAAGTGCGACAGGAGGGTGGTGTTCGATCGGCTCGGCACGAAGCGCTCGACAGATGGGAAGACGTCGTCACAGGGCGTGATCGGCACGCCCCGGCAGCGGGCGTGATCAGGCGATCTTCACGGTGTCTCCCGCCGGGTCGCGACCCCACTTCTTGAACAGATGGAAGCACTTCAACGCGGGCTCGTCACTGGCGACGAACAGGATGGCCGGCTGCTTGGCGTCGCCGTTGACGTGCTCGAACCAGGAGCCGCCCGGCACCGCCAGATTGTCGAAGGCCTGCCAATCGAAGCGCTTGCCGTCGATGATCGAGTGTCCCTTGCCCTCGAACGGCGCGACCAGCAGGCTTGCGGTCTGCCGGACGGGGAGCGTCTTTTCGCCCGGACGCAGCACCTGCACGAAGAACGTCATGGTTTTGAACACCGGGCCGCCGGTGAGAGGATCGATATATTCGATCGACAGCGCGTCGTAGGGATCGCCGTCCCAGTCCTTGAAGCGCTCGATCAGCTCCTGCATCGTCTGCCAGCGATACACATACATCGGCGAGGAGAATCCCGCGCCGCGGTGATGCTGGAGAAAGCGGGGCCTGAGGCCGCCGTGGTCGTAGGCTCGGGCGGAGTAGTCGGTCGGCACGGTGGCGGTCTGTTGCTTCTTCCTGACGGGCTTGCCGTCTACCGTCTCGGTGTAGTCGTGCTCGAAATAAACGGCGTTGAGCGTCTCGACCAGCGGCAGATCGAGCACGGACAGATTGACCGCCGGCTCGTTCCCCACATTGCCGTGGTTGTGCCAGGTGTCGACGGGGGTGAGCACCATGTCGCCGGGCCCGAACGTGATGTCCTCGCCGCCGACGCCGGTGAAATTGCCCGTCCCGGTCAAGCCGAACCGGATCGCATTGGGTGAGTGCCGGTGCGGCGGCATCACTTCGTTGGCGTCGTTGAGCCGATAGGCGGTGTACATCGTGCTCACCGTCGCGCGCCGCGGCGACAGCCCGGGATTGACCAGGATGAGGGAGCGGCGCTCGGAGTCATCCATCGTCACCAGCTCGGCCGCCCGGAACAGAATTGGCTCGATGTCGTCCTTGTAGCTCCAGAGATGCGGCACCGCCTTTTGCGTGCCCATCAGTTGCTTGATCTCGTCATGGGCGACGTCCGTCGACGTTGCCCAGAACGGGAACATGTGTTTCGCGGAGATATCGCTGTAGAGCGATTGCAGGGCGGCCTCCCGGTTGGGAAGACGACGCGCGGCGCTTGCCGCGTTGTTCTTGCCCGCCAGCATGTCGGTCGCTCCGTTCACAAGGCCCCGCTGCACCACTGCAGCAAAGGTAACACAGGCGATTCCATGGTCAATTGCACGGGTATGGCGTGACCGCAGTACATGCGCGGGTCACGATCCCGGCGGCGGAATCTGAAAGAACTCCGAAAGCTGCGCCTTGCTCAGCGGCGCGTCGAGGAACTTCATCTCCACGGCGTCCGCCATCGCCTGGTCGATGTCCGAAAGCCGGTCGGGCGACAATGCCTCCTTCGGGTTGTACTGGTCGCGCTGCATGACCACCAGGCTTTCGGGTTGCTTGATGGTGTCCGCGTAATATTTGACCGCCAGCGGATTCGCATACATCCAGTCGAGCGACTCGCGATAGCCGCGCATGAATCGCACCATCACGTCCTTGCGCTCCTTGAGCGCATTCGCGTTGACGATCTGCACGCGGATGGTCTGATTGCGCAGTGTCGGAACCTCGGGGCCGCGGGCGATCACGCGGATTTTGCCATCCTGCATCTCGGCAAGCCCGAACGGGACCACGGCCCACCCGATGTCGATCTGGCCGCTCATCGTCATGGTATAGGTTGCCGGCGGGCCCCCGGTCGCGGTCGGCTTCGCCTTGACGCCGAGCTGCTTCACGAATCCGAGCGCGACCACGTGCGAGGTGGCGCCGTTGGTCGAATAGGCCATGGTCTGCTTGTCGGTCGCGTCGGCGAGACTCTTGAGCGGCGAGTTGGCAGGCACGTACCAGTACTGATCGCCGACGCCCACATAGGCCGCCGCGATCACTCGCACCGGCGCACCGCGGGCGAACGCTCGCATGGCACCCGCGGTGCCGATGCCGATCCCGATATCGGCCGATCCCGAGATCACCGCCTGCAGCGTCTCGCCGGCGCCCTGGGTGCCGAAGGTCTCGAGTTCAATGCCGTGCTTCTGGAAGATGCCGGCCTTCATCCCCAGCGTCGGCGCCTGGTTCGCCCAGGCATCGATCTGTCCGATCGCGACTTTGACCACGTCCGCGGCGCACGCTTCCGACACCACGGATGCGCTCGCCATCACCAGCGCCAGCAAGGAAAGTCCAGTTCGAACGGGCATATTGAGCTCCAAGCTGAATGTCCCGGATGCATCGACGTGGCAGCGAGGATAGCAACCGGGGGATGGCTTGTAAGCCGGAATGGAGCGTGGACGCCTGCGGCATTCCAGACTGTAGGAGGCCGTGCCCGGGGACCATCGCGCGCGGCAGTCATGCGCGCCGCATCGGTTCCGGTCGGTCGCGAAATCAGGTTAGAAGGGCGTAATGGATATTCTGGGAACGCCGGACATCGGTCCGCTGCTGCTTGTCGGGCTGTCCCTTGCGTCGTTCGTCACGGCCTTCATCGGCGTTTTCACCGGGACGGCGGGCGGCGTCATTCTTCTGGCGATCATGGCTATGGTGATGCCTCCGACCGCCGTGATTCCCGTGCATACGGTCGTGATGTTGGGGACCGGCCTGTCGCGCACGGTGATCATGTGGCGGTTCGTCATGCGCGGCACCTTGCTGCCGTTCATCGGCGGGGCCGTGGTTGGCGCCGCCGCGGGTGCGAAGGTCTTCGTGGCGCTCCCGATGACGTGGCTGCAGGCGATCCTCGGCGCCTTCATCCTGCTGGTGACGTGGATGCCGCAGCTCGGGCGCATCGGCGCGCAGCGCGGCCGCTTCGCGGTACTTGGATTCGGCACCGTCTTCCTCGGCGTGTTCGTGAGCGCGACCGGCACGCTGCTGGCCCCCTTTATTGCCAGCGCCACCCCGGATCGCCACAACCTTGCCGCCACCATGGGTGCGCTGATGACGATCGCGCACATTGCCAAGCTCGCGGCTTTTGGCTTCATCGGGTTTGCGGTCGGCAGCTTCGTTCCGCTGATGGCGGCCATGATCGCGACCGGAGCGGTCGGCAACTGGCTTGGTGAAGTGGCATTGCATCGCACCACCGAACAGCGCTTCCGGCTGACGTTCCAGGTGATCCTGACGATCCTGGGTCTGCGCCTGCTCTGGAGCGCGGCGCCCGACACCGGCTGGTTCTGAGCAAGGATGATGGACTGATGCCGAAGGTCGATGTGAGCGGCTCTCTTGCAGGCGCCCAGATCTCGCCCGCCTTCGCCCGCAACCGCGGGCCGATCCTTGCCGTGCTGCAACGCGTCCTTCCCGCACGCGGGCTCGTGCTGGAGCTCGCGAGCGGCAGCGGCGAGCATGCCGTGCATTTCGCTGGCGCGCTGCCTCACCTGACGTGGCAACCGTCGGACTCCGACGGCCAGGCGCTCGCGAGCATCGCTGCCCGTCGCGCCGGCGCGGCTTTGCCGAATTTGATGCCGCCGCTCGAACTCGACGTATCCTCGCCGGTCTGGCCCGTCGCCCATACTGAAGCCGCGGTAGCGATCAACCTGATTCACATTGCACCGGTAACGGTGCTTGCAGGGCTGATGGCAGGCGCCGGCCGCCTGCTCACGCCCGGCGGCGTCCTCTATCTCTATGGGCCCTTCAAGGAGGATGGCCGTCATACGGCGCCGAGCAACGCGGCCTTCGACGCGAGCCTGAAGGCCTATGATCCGGCCTGGGGCGTGCGCGACCTCGGCGATGTTTGCGCCATTGCCGATCGGCATCGACTCGATCTCATCGAGCGCGTCGCGATGCCGGCCAACAACCTGAGCCTGGTCTTTGCGCGGGCCAGATGAGACCGTCCCGAATCCGGACATGCCGACCATGAACGAGACGACCGACACGCCGTTCTCCCGCGCTGCGTGGGAACAGAACGCCCGCCGCTACGAGCTCATCCGCACGATGCCGTTCAATGCCCAGCTCGCGGCCGGGACGCTGAGCGAGGCGCGGTTCAAGCATTACATCACCCAGGATGCGCACTATCTCATCGGCTTTGGACGTGCCCTTACGCTGGCGGCGGCCAAGGCGCCCGATCCCGACCGGATCGTGCAATTTGCCAAGTCTGCAGAAGGAGCGATCGTCGTCGAGCGCGCCTTGCACGGTTCGTTCTTCGAGCGTTACGGAATCACCCCCGCGATATTCGCGCAAACACCGCTCTCGCCGGCCTGTCACCACTACGTGTCGTACCTGCTCGCCACCGCCTATGCCGAGCCCTACGAGGTGCTGCTGGGTGCGCTGCTGCCCTGCTTTTGGATCTATGCCGAGGTGGGGCGCGACATCCATGCCCGCGCCCATCCGGACAATCCCTACCAGTCCTGGATCGACACCTATGCGGGCGAGGAATTCCATAGCGCCGTGCGCGCGGTGATCGCGGCCACCGACGAAGTTGCCAAGGACGCGGCGCCGTCGCTACGGGCGCGCATGCATGCAGCGTTCACGCGCGCGACCCAGCTCGAGTGGGTATTCTGGGACTCGGCCTTCCGGCTGGAGACGTGGCCGGTATAGAACCGGTGTGGAAACGACGGCGCTGCGTTTCCGTGGGGTCAGGGCCCCGCATGCTCAACCTGCGGCGGGCAAAGCATGCACTGCCGAACGCGATCAACGACGATGCCAGTTACACGAAATCGGTGTCGTGGAAGGCGACATGGTTGTCGGGGCCCGCAACGCCGATGTTGCCCGCCGAGTTGTCGGACGAATAATCGTACCACCAGCGGAAGGAATAGTGGTGGGACTTGCCGGTTCGCTCTTCGGGCGATCCCAACATGGGCGCGCGTTCTTCGGGGGACCCCAAGGCCGGAGTACGCTCTTCAGGGGAGCCCAACATGGCTGTTCCCTCTTCGGGGGACCCCAGCATGCGTGCGCCGAGGTCGAGCCATATCGAGTCCTCCCCGGCGGTAACGCCCGTTGATGCCACAATCACCTCATCATCAGGCTCGGGCAGCGCAAAACGTTCAGCTTGCAGTCCGCCGTCGGAGATCGAGAATTGACCAGTCTCGTCGATTGGCATTGGCTTTCTCCGCTGTTGGTCATCGGCTCCTTGCAACTATCCTCTGTAGTGTGTCGCGCCTGGGGGGCCGACAGGTTCAACGGGCGGGGAGGGCAGGACCCCGGCGGTGGTCATGCCGGGGCGGCCGATATTGTCTTGTCATCCGGCTGGGCGCGGGCGGCCGGGCTCGTTCGCAGGAGTTTGCAGGCGAAGCGCCCTTCGAACCTGGGAATTGTGGCATTGATGATTAAATTCGAGATGTCGGGAAAGGCGGCCAGGACGAGGAGTTGTGGCCATGAAACGCTTTTTTGCAGCAATCTTCGCGCTGGTCTGCGTGGTCGGATTCGCGAGCGATGCGTTTGCCCGTAAAGGTGCTGCGAACCGGTCCGGCGCCCGGGTTGTGCGCGATCCGAGCGTCCTGCTTGGAAGTCCCACGCCACAGACGCCGGCGTTGGGGAATCGCATCCCGGCTCCGCTCCCTCCACCGCCGCAGGCGCCCGTGATCAATGGGCCGTCATTACGCAGCCCGTACGGCGGCGTGATGTAAGCACCTCGCGTGACGAAATTTCCGGCATCGGTTCGCGTGGCTCCTTGCGGCCATCTGAGGCCTGCACGCGGTCGCGATTGGATGCTGTTCGGAGGATGGCGGGACACTGATTTCCATCCTCATCGCCGTGTGCCACTCTTGGCCCACACCGTGCCGTCTGCCCGATGGCCCTCGCGAGAGCGAACAACGCCGTAACAGTTGGTAGGAGAAGCAACAATGTTCATCGCCATGAATCGCTTCCGCGTGAAAAAGGGATCCGAGGAAGCGTTCGAGAAGGTGTGGCTTAACCGCGATACGCACCTCGACAAGGTCCCGGGCTTCGTCGAGTTCCACCTGCTCAAGGGCCCCGAGCAGGACGATTTCACGCTCTATGCCTCGCACACGATCTGGCAGAGCAAGGGAGCGTTCGAAGCCTGGACCCGGTCGGAGGAATTCCGCGCCGCCCACAAGGGCGCCGGCCAGAACAAGCCGCTCTATCTCGATCATCCGCAATTCGAGGGCTTCGAGGTCCGCCAGAGCGTGGGTCGAGGCAAGGCGGCGGTGGCATAGGGCTGTTTGCCGGGAGGGTCAGCGCGCGCCGGTCCTCATTGCGAGCGCGCGGTCGCGCGAAGGCCCGGCATTATGGTCATGCGCGCAGGCCGTCGGGTAGGCGCTGCGCGGCACCGGAATGCGAAGGGCTTGCTCACCCGCCCCAGACCGCGCGCGCCACTTCGACGACCCGCGCCAGCTTCGCGCGTTCGATGTCTTCCGTCACCGTGACGTGCTCGGCCGCGCTGGTCGCAAACCCACATTGCGGGCTCAGGCCCAGCTGCTCGAGTTTGATGTAACGGCTCGCCTCTTCGATGCGACGCTTGAGGAGGTCGGCGCTCTCGATCTCGGCAGCCTTGGAGGCGACGAGGCCGAGCACGACGAATTTTCCATCGGGCACGGCCCGTAGCGGAGCAAATGACCCGGCGCGTGCGGTGTCGTATTCCAGAAAATAGGTATCGATCTTCATCGCGTTGAACAGCGGCTCGGCGATGGGATCATAGCCGACGTCCGCCTGCCAACTCGGATCCTGACTGCGGCAGACGTGAATTCCGATCGTCATGCCTTTTGGCGCGCCCGCAGCCACGGCGTTGACGACCTCGACATAGGTGTGCAGCAGTTCGGACCAGTCGTCTCCGCGCTCGGTCAGCAGTTGGCGCACGCGGGGATCGCCGAGCTTGACCAGCGAGGTTTCGTCGATCTGCAGGTAGCTGCAGCCGGCCTCCGCCAGCGAACGCATCTCCTGGATGTAGGCGGCGACCAGGTCGGACCAGAACCCGTCCAGGTCGGGATAGACCTCACGGCTGATATTGGCGCGGCCGGCGCGGTAATGGATGTAGCAGGGGCCCGGCAGGGTGATCTTGGGCGTGCGCGTGGTCAGCGATCTGAGATAGCGAAAGTCGTCCGCATTTTGCGGCCCGGTCCAGGCGATGCGGCCGACCACCGCCGGAATGCGCCGCGCCATGCGGTGGCCATGGCTCTGCGATCTGGTCCAGCCTTGGTCTTCCGTCATCTCGATCTTTACGCCGGAGATGCCGGCACTGGTAAAGGAATCGGAATAGGTGCCACGCCGGAACTCGCCGTCGGTGACCACCTCGAGGCCGATGTCCTCCTGCATCTTGACCACACGCGCAATGGCCTCGTTCTCGATCGCCGTAAGCGCTGCGCGATCAAGCGTCCCGGCGGCGTGCTGCTCCCGGGCGCGCAGGAGTTCCGGCGGGCGCAACAGGCTGCCGATATGCTCGGCGCGGAACGGGGGACCGGACGTCGGGCGCATGACACCTCCAATTTGAGCCACGCACTATCATAGATCGCGCAGCTGTCCGGTGAACACCGCGTGCGTGTCCGCGACCAGCGAAAGGGCGAAGCCGGCGGGCCAGCCCGGAGCCCGGCCCCGCGCGCGGGCGTTCCGTGGTGGCAGTCCCCCGGTCGGCTTTCCCTTGGCCCGGCGTGTCGCATTGCGTTTCCGGGCTTTTTTTCGGAAACTGGCGGTGCAGAACAAGATATCGCGCGCGGCCGGGGCGTCGTGCGATCCGAATGCGCGCGGAGATTCGGCTGCCGCGGCATCAACCAGGACGGGACATGCTTTCACCGAACGAGGCCGCGGAGCCCGCGATCGTTGCCGACGCCGCCAGCAAGCTGTTTCTCGATGGCGCCGTGGTCGCGTTTCACCAGCTCTCGCTCACAGTCAAGCGCGACGAGATCATGTGCGTCGTCGGTCCGTCGGGCTGCGGGAAGACCACGCTCCTGCGCTGCATCGCGGGCCTCACCGAGCTCAGCAGCGGCAAGCTCCTGGTCCACGGCAAAGCGGTGGCCGGCCGGCCGCCCGATGGCGTCGCCATGGTGTTCCAGCACTTCGGCCTGCTGCCGTGGAAGACCGTCTATGATAACGCCGCCTTCGGGCTGGCGATGGCGGGCGTCCCGCGGGCCGAGATCCGCACGCGCGTCGCGCACTATCTCGAGCTGGTCGGGCTCAGCGGGTTCGAAGGCCATTACCCCTACCAGCTCTCCGGCGGGATGCAGCAGCGCGTAGGCCTGGTGCGCGCACTGGCGATGAACCCGTCGATCCTGCTGATGGACGAGCCGTTCGCCGCGCTCGACGCACAGACCCGCGAAATCCTGCAGGAGGAGCTGCTCCAGCTCATGGAGCGGCCCGACGAACGCAAGACCATGGTGTTCATCACCCACTCCATCGACGAGGCGATCCTGCTGGGCGACCGCATCGCGGTGATGAGCGCGCGTCCCGGTCGCATCAAGGAGGTGCTCGCCATGCCGTTCGGCTGGCCGCGCAATGCCGACACGGTTCGGTCCGATCCGCGCTTCACCGAATTCCGCCTGCATATCTGGCATCAGCTGCATACCGCCAGGCCGCGCAACCTGCGGGCGCCGAGGGAGGTCGCGTGACCACCATCGAGCAAGCCCGTGGCGACGTCGCCGATGCCGGGCCGCCCATCGACCTGTCCGGCGATCAGGCGCGCGCCGAACGAGTCGCGAGCGCGCGTCGGCATCGTCGCCAGCTCATCAACCTCGCGATCCGGCTGGTGTCGCTCGCGATCGCGCTGACGCTGTGGGAGATCGCAGCGTGGAACGTCGACCCCGTGCTGTTCACCTCGCCGACGAAGGTGGCTGTTGCGGCTTATCGCATGGTGCTGAGCGGCGAGTTGTGGACCTATCTGTGGCCGAGCCTGGTGGTGCTCGCCATCGGCTTCGCGCTGGCCGTGGTGTTCGGGATCGCCATAGGGCTCCTGCTCGCGCGCTTCTGGGTGCTCGACGTCGGTCTCACCGTCTACATCACGTTTCTCTATTCCATCCCCTCGGTAGCGCTGGTGCCCCTGATCGTGCTGTGGGCCGGGTTCGACACCACGGCGAAGGTGATCATCCTGTTCCTGTTCGCGTTCTTTCCGATGGTGATCAACACCTATCAGGGCGTCAAAAGCGTCGACCCGAAGCTGCTGGAGGTCGGCCGCGCCTTTCGCTGCTCGGAGGGCCAGCTGTGGGCGAACATCGTGCTGCCGGCGTCGTTGCCGTTCATCGTGACGGGCTTGCGGCTGGCGCTCGGGCGCGGCCTGATCGGCATGGTGCTGGCCGATCTCTACACCGCGATCTCCGGCATCGGCTATCTGATCGTGCGAACCGCCAGCACCTATCAGGTCGACAAGATGTTCGTGCCGATCGTGACGCTCGGCCTGCTCGGGGTGACGCTGACGGCGCTGCTGCGGCTCGCCGAACGCTATGTGGCGCCCTGGACCGCAGCGTCGGACGAGGACTAGGTCGATACCCGAAGGGAAGAATAAGGACCAACGATGAGGAAAAACGCCGTGCCGCAAAGACACCGCTGGATGCGTCTGCTGCCGCTCGCCGTCGGCTGCGCCGCGATCGCCGATGCCGCGATGCAGGACGCCGCGGCGCAAAGTTGCGCCACCATGCGCAAGATCAATATCGGGGTTTCGGTCGCTCCGCCCAACGTGGTGCACACGTCGCCTTACGTGGCGAAGGACCTTGGCTTCTTCGCCAAGCGCTGCATCGAGCCCAACATCATCCAGTTCGAGGGTGGCCAGTCGGCCACCTCGGCGGCGGCAGCCGCGCAGGGCTCGGCCATCGTCAGTGTCGGCGACGTCGCCATCGGCCGCGGCATGAAGGTGCAGCAGTTCTGGGGTCTCGCTCCGCGCATGCCGCAGGCCTACATGGTGTCACCTGACGTGAAGACCCCCGCGGATCTCAAGGGCAAGAAGCTCAGCGCCACCGGCGGCGGCGTCGGCGGCTTCAACTGGCGCATGGGTCGCGAAGTTCTCAAGACGGCCGGCCTTACGGTCGATGACGCGCAGTTCATTCCGGCTGCGACCGCCGGGCGCCTGCCGGGCCTGATCGCCGGACAGATTGACGGCGTCGCGCTGCATCCCGAGGACGTCTATCTCGCCAAGAAGCAGAAGCCGACGCTAAACCTTCTGGTGCAGCTGGCCGACCTGATGCCCAACTACATGTTCAACGCCTACGGCGCCTCGACCGACTGGATCGCACGCGACCGCGCATTGCTGCGCGATAGCGCCGCGGCGATGATCGAGGCCAACCGCGCCATGTTCGGGGACAAGGCCAAGGTCGTGCCGATCATCGAGAAAGCGACCGACAAGCCGAAGGACGCGGTCGAATATGCCATCGACGTGTTGACCAGGAATTGCGTCTGGTCGATCAACGGCGGGCTCGACCCCAAGCGCACGGCATGGTCGATCGACAACAGCGCCGAGAACGGCGACATCGAGAAGGACAAAAAGCCGTCGCCGGAGCAGGTCGCCAATTTCGCGCTCGCCAAGGAGGCGGTGGAAGCCGCGGGCGGCTTCGTCACCCTCGGCAACTGCACGGACTGATTGCTGTGGCGGCTTTCCCGGACCTGATCCGGGGCTGCTCCGGATTTGGGCCGGCACGGAAACGCGTCGTGCGCACCGATTGAAACAACACCAGGGACCCCGCCATGAACATCCAAACACCGCGTCCGTCCGCACACCAGCCATGGGAGCAGGTGCGCACGCGTCTCGACCAGAATGCGCCGTTCTCGAACATGCACGACACGCCGTATTACCGCGACGCGGTGTACGACCATTTCTCGCGGCAGGAATACCAGCGCCGCTACGCGGCGCTGCGCGACAAGATGCGCGAGCACAAGCTCGACTGCGTGATCGTGCCGGGCGGCCCCAGTCACTGGAGCTTCGGCGGCGGCATGCAATGGCTCACGGGCCATTGGGAATGGCACGCGATTTCGTCCTATGTGGTGGTGCCACTCGACGGCGAGCCGACCCTGGTGTTCTCCATGGGCGGCACCCACGCCGAGGCGTGCCGGCGCGAATGCGCCAATGCGCTTACCGATGTCCGGCACAGCCGCAACGGCCGCTATGCCGAGGTCATGGTCGAACGCCTCAAGGAACTCAAGCTCGAGCGCGGCCGCATCGGGCTGATCGAGATCGATGCGCGGCACAACGATTATCTGCCGGTCAACCAGTACAACGTGCTGCGGCAGTCGCTGCCGGATGCGGAACTGGTCTTCACCAAGGGGTTCCTGCACGAGCTGGTCGTGATCCACAGCGAGGAGGAGCTGCGCTGCGTGCGCAAGGCCGGTGTGCTGTGCCAGCGTGCCATGGAGGCGATGATCGCGCGCGCGAAACCGGGCGTGCCGGAATACGAGCTGCGCGCCGCGGCTGGCGCGGCCATCCTCGACGGCGGCGGCGACATCGACTTCCTCATCATCGGGACCACGCCGATGGCGAATCCAGCCATGGTGTTCGGCAATCCGCGGCCGTCGCACCGCAAGCTGCAAAAGGGCGACATTGTCAACATGGAGCTCGCTGCCGGCTACAACGGTCTGTCTGCGCAGATCGGCTCCCCGATCACGCTCGGGGCGCCGACCGACATGGTGCGCAGGTTCTGGGACGACATCACGCTCCCGGGCTACAACAAGATCGTCGCCGAGATCAGGCCCGGCAATGCCACCGACAATATGCGCCTTGCGAGCCGGTTCTTTCGCGAGCACGGGGTGCAGTCGCGCCCCACGCAGGTGCACGGCATCGATATCGTCACCGACAAGCCGCACGTCTTCGCCGAGCGCACCGAGGCCGACGAGAGCGACAAGGTGCTCAAGCCCGGCATGATCATCATGGCCGAGCCTAACCCCATCACCGCGGACGGCATGTTCGGCATCTTCCTCGGCCACACCTTCATCGTGACCAAGGACGGTCACGAATGCGTCGATGAATTTCCGCTCGAGATCGCGGTCGCCAACTGTTGAGGCAGCGGGCCGAGATGCGCGCCCGCAACCCCAGCGTGGACTGCAGGATATGATGCGGCAGATGGATCGAACTACAGGGAAGCGCTTTACGTGCTAACTAAGAACGAGGCGCAGGGCGCCGACGCGAACAATACGCGGCGCATCCCCGCCGACGTCTTGCGCACCTTCCTCACCGACGCCTTTCTTGCCTGCGGGCTCGACGAGGGTGACGCGGCGACGGTCGCCGGCGCGATGCTCGAAGCCGATCTCACCGGATCGGATGCGCACGGCGTGTTTCGCCTCGCGGGCTATGTGCGCCAGCTCAAGCGCGGCGTGATCAACCCGCGCGCCGCCATCAAGGTCGTCGAGCGTGGTCCTGCCACCGCACTGATCGAGGGCGACCAGGGCATGGGCCATGTGGTGATGACCCGCGCCGCCAGGCTCGCGGTCGAGCTCGCGCAATCCTCGGGCGTCGGCTGGGTCGGGGCGCGCCGCTCCAACCACGCCGGCGCCGGCGCGATCTACGCGGCCATCGCGCTCGAGCACGCCATGGTCGGAATTTACGGCGCGGCCTCGAGCGTGAACCACATGGCGCCGTGGGGCGGCACCGAGCCGCTGCTCGGCACCAACCCGATCGCGGTAGCGATCCCGTCCGGCAACGAGGCGCCTGTGATCCTCGACATCGCCACCTCCATTGCGTCGAACGGCGCCATCAGGACCCATGAGCTGGAAAACCGCCCGATGCCGGAGGGCTGGGTGCAGGATCGCGCGGACGGCGCGCCCATCACCGATCCGCGTCGGATCAACGAAGGCACCTATCTCCCCATTGGCGGTTACAAGGGCAGCGGGCTTTCGATCATCATCGGCCTGCTCGCGGGGCCGCTCAACGGCGCCGCCTTCGGGCGCGACATCAAGGATTTCGCCGCGCCGCCCGGCAGCGACCTCAATGTCGGACAATTCGTGATCGCGCTCGACGTCGCGCGCTTCGTCCCGACGGATGTGTTCAAGGCCGAGATCGACCGTCATATCCGCGAGCTCGCGTCGTCGCGGCGGCTGCCGGGCGGCGACGCAGTTCGCGTGCCAGGGCAGGGGCGCGCCGCGCGCCGCAAGGAGCGGACGCAAAGCGGCGTGCCGCTCAACGCGACGCTGCTGGCGCAGGTCGACGAGGTTGCGACATCGCTCGGCATCACGCCGCTCGGCGCCCGCGCATGAATGCGGCCGAGGCCCCGGCGTCGGTGCAGGGATCGCCATTCTGGCGTTTCTCGCTGCGCTTCTATCGCCAGCCCAAGGTGGCGGACGCCTGCATCGCGCTGCAGGAGGAAGCAGGCGTCGACGTCAACCTGCTGCTGTTTCTGTTCTGGCACGCCACGCTCGCGCGTACGCTGTCGGCGACCGAGGTCGCCGAGCTCGAAGGTCGGATTGCCACCTGGCGCGAGATCACCGTCATTCCGTTGCGGACGATGCGCCGCGCGCTGAAATCGCCGCCCGGGCTGGTGACGGACCCGGCGGCGGAACTCTTTCGCACCAGAATCAAAGCGGTCGAGCTCGAGGCCGAACGCCTGCAGCAGGAGGCGATGTACGAGCTTGCCCGTTCCTCCCCACTCGGGCGCACCGCCGGATCGCCGGACGAAGCAGCGCGCGTCAACGTCGCGGCCTACGAGGCGATGCGCGGCACGGTGTTTCCCGCGCCTGTCACACAAACCCTGCTCGCAGCGTTTTCGGGCCTCGAGCGCAAACCGGAGGAATGACGATGGACAAGGACGTTTATGACCGCGGGCTGGCCATGCGCCGCAAGGTGCTGGGAGAGGACTATGTCGATCGCGCGCTCAAGAGCGCTGACGACTTCAACCGGGACTTCCAGCGCATCGTTACCCAGTACTGCTGGGGCGAGGCCTGGGGCGACGATACGCTGACCCCGCGCGAGCGCTCGATCCTCAATCTCGGCATGATCGCCTCGCTCGGAAAAATGGAGGAATTCCAAACCCACGTGCGCGGCGCACTCCGCAACGGTCTCACCCCCGACGAGATCCGCGCCGTGCTCACGCAGATCGCGGTCTATTGCGGTATTCCCGTGGGTGTGGACTGTTTCCGCCTCGCCAAGGCGGTGCTGAGCGAGGGCAAGAAGCCCTGAGAAGTTCCCGCTGCCCGTCCCCGGCGGCCCCGAATAAGCCATTGAATCGCGACAGGTTCCGCCGGGCGCACGGCATCAATAGGTTGGTGATTTTTTGCCCCTATGGTCTTGAATGCGCCTTGTTCGTGGGCGAATCCGTTTTGTTCAACGCTTTCGCGTGAGGGGGAGGGGGAATGGTTTTTCGCACAGCTGGTGCCATCGCGACGCTGCTGATCGGCCTTGGAGGCCCCGGTGGCCAGGCTTTGGCGCAGTACTACCCCCCTCCGCAAGCCTATCCACCGCCCCAGGCATATCCGCCGCCGGCCTATCCGGCGCAGCAGGGCTATCCGTCGTCTCGCCAGCAGGCGCCCATCGTCGATGCCGACGATGCGCCGCGCTACGACGCTTATGGTCGGCCGCTGCCGCCCGCAGCTGTCGCGCCGCAGGCGACCGAGCCCGGTGTGCGATGGGGGCGCCGCGCTCCCGTCTATGCCGAGGAAGAGCTGCCGCCTCCTGGCACCGTCTATCGCGACGTGCCGCCGGGATACCGCGAAGCTCCGCCGCAAGGTTATCCGCAAGGACAGCCGCAGCAAGGTTATCCGCAGCAAGGTTATCCGCAGCAGGGGTATCCGCAACAAGGGTCTCCGCAGCAGGGATATCCGCAGCAAGGCTATGAGCCCGCTGCCGCCGGCACGCGCCCATATTATGGAGCGCCTGGCGCCCCGGCGCCGAACGAACAGGATGCATCGCGTCCGCCGTTGCCGATCAACCCGGGCCAGATCGGCACCGGGCCAGCCGGTCCTGCACAGGTCGATCCTGGCGCGACCCGCGGCGATCCGCGCAGCATGGCGGCGTTCCCGGCCGAGGTGCGACCGGAGACCGGTCCGAAGAAGGCGCTGCCGCCGCAGTTCCGGCGCGCACTGGTCGACTACTACACCAAGGAGCCGGCTGGCACGCTCATCATCGATACGCCGAACACGTACCTTTATCTCGTGCTCGGTCAGGGCAAGGCGATGCGCTATGGCATCGGCGTCGGCCGCGAGGGTTTCACCTGGACCGGCGCGGAAAAGGTATCGCGGATGGCGGAATGGCCGGATTGGCATCCGCCGGAAGAGATGATCGACCGGCAGCCCTACCTGCCGCGCTTCATGGCGGGCGGCGAAGGCAATCCGCTCGGCGCACGTGCGCTCTATTTGGGCAAGACGCTCTATCGCATCCACGGCACCAATCAGCCGTCGACCATCGGCACCTTCGTGTCCTCGGGCTGCATCCGGCTTACCAACGAGGACGTCACCGACCTCTATACCCGGGTCAAGGTCGGCACGCGTGTCGTCGTGTTGCCGGGCAAGCCGCCGGCGGCGGCAGTAGCAGGCGCGGCTGCCCAGCCGGCGGGCGCTCCGCCAGTAGGCGCTGCGCCCTCTCCCACGCCGCCTGGCGGCGTGGCGGTCACCACGTCCCCGCTCGCTCCACCGCCCTCTGCCATGGCGCGGTGAAGGCCACGCACTTCCGCTGTGCTCCCCCATGGGCTGTCGTCCCCGCGCAGGCGGGGATCCAGTATTCCACGGGCCTGATGCATGGCACGATAGGTCCCCGCTTTCGCGAGGACGACGGCTCGGTAGGAAGTGCCTACCGCGACCTCACTCCATCATGCGTACTGGCTTGCCGTCGAGGAATGCGCGGATGTCGTCGACCACCCCGCCGAAATAGGCGCGGTAGTTCTGCATCGCCACATAGCCGAGATGCGGCGTGAGCACGACGTTGTCCATCTTGCGAAAGGGATGATCGAGGGGCAGCGGCTCGACGTCGAAGACGTCGAGCCCGGCGCCGGCGATCTTCTTGTCCCGTAAGGCCGCCAGCAATGCCGGCTCGTCGATGATGGGGCCGCGCGAGGTGTTGATGATGTAGGCCGAAGGCTTCATCAGCGCGAGTTCCGCCGCGCCGACGAGACCGCGCGTGCGTTGCGACAGAATGACGTGGATGGTGATGAAGTCCGCTTGGCGGAACAGGTCCTCCTTGCTCACATAACCGACGCCCGCTTCCTTGCACGTCTCCGCAGTGAGGTTCTGGCTCCAGGCGATGACCTTCATCCCGAACGCCTGGGCGATCCTGGCGGTCCGGGTGCCGAGCTTGCCGAGGCCGAGGACCCCAAGGGTCAATCCGTCGAGATCCAGGCCGATCGTGCTCTGCCAGGGCACGCCGGCTTTCATGCGCGCATTCTCGTAGCCGATGTGCCGGGTCAGCTCGAGCATCAGGCCGATGGCGATGCCGGAGGTAGGACTGCCGGTCGAGGGCGTGCCGCAGACCACCACGCCGCGCTCCTTGGCCGCGGCAACATCGATCGAGGCATTGCGCAGGCCGGTGGTGATGAGGAGCTTCAGGTCCGGCAGCTTCTCGATCACGGCGCGCGGAAACGCCGTGCGCTCGCGCATGGCGCAGATGATATCGAAGCCCTGCAGCGCCCTGACGACCTCGTTCGCCTCGCCAAGGTGCTCATTGAACACCTTGATGTCGAGGTCGCCCGCAACCTTCGACCAATCGGCCACTTTGAGGGCAATGTCCTGATAGTCGTCGAGAATCGCGCAGCGGGAGCGAGGCATGGACTGGTCCGGGGTTGGCGTGATGGGGCGGGCAGGGGTGAAGGTCCCCTATAGCACATGCCAAACCGCGCGCGGTCGCAATGGTGGCGCCGCCGGCGCATGCCGACGGCGGCAAGGACGCGCGAATGCTTGATAAACGGGCCTGCCTCGACGGCCCTGCGGCTCAGCGTTTGACGCGGATCGGGACCAGGGCCGGCATTGCGCGGTAGCCAGTGGGCACCCGGTCGTGCTTGGCGTGCCATTTGGGACCGGGCCCCCGCATATAATGCAGCTCGGGCCGGTACGGGTCGAACAGGCTGCGCGCTAGGTCGTGCGCCATGTCGACGAGCTCGGCGACGAGATTGCGTCCCTTCCGGCTAACGTTCGGAACTGTCTTTCCCATGACCCCCTCCGGTCTCTTTTACCGGTCTTCGCTTCGCTTCGGAGCAGTTGCCCGGAGCGCCCCATTCCGTTGACCATTGTCCGACCAAATTTGTTAAAAACCAGTAGGAATTCGCCAGCGATTTCAGTTTCGTGACGCGAGTTGCAAAAAAGATACTATTAGGGTTAAAGACCGATGCAATCAGGTCACAGTGGTCGTGATTTCTGCCGGGAAAGTCTGCGGACCCCGACCGAGGCGCGGTCGCAGCTCGGCGAGCGGGTGTGGGAGGGATGACGCTCGCGCGTTCGACTCAGGCCGGCGTCAGGAGGCGATCCAGCGCGGCGGCTGCGGATCGTGCTTGGCGTGCCAGCGCGGCCCTGGACCGCGCATGTAATAGAGTTCCGGCCGGTAGGGATCGAACAGCGCCTTGGCCAGACTGTGAAAGAGGTCCGCGATGTCGGCGGTGAGACCTGGGCCCTTGCCGGGCGTGGCGAGCATCCGAACGGGGGTTCTGGCCATCGTCGTCTCTCCTCTTGGGCCGGTCCTCTGAGCCGGGCCTTGTCGCTTATCCCGTCCGCTCTATTTGTCTGGATGTAGAGCGTGCGGGTTCAAGATTCGATCGGCGCTGTCGGTTAAACCTTGGTAAGGCTTGTCCCTTCGGCTCACGCGATCGCTGGTCCTCATTGCGTACTGCTATAGGTACGCCCGTGGCCGCGCCGCGGATGTGAGGCGCCTCACCGAGTTCCCGTTTTCGTGATCGAGCGTACGGGTGCGCGGCGGCCTTGCCCTCAAGCGCGCGTCTCGCTACATCAGCGCCGACTTCCCGACATCCGGCGCCGATGGGCGCCCCACACTGAGAGTAGGGCGCTCATGGCCCGCCAGTTCATCTATCACATGCAAGGCCTCTCCAAGATCTATCCGGGCAACCGGAAGGTTCTGGAGAACATCAACCTGTCGTTCTACCCCGATGCCAAGATCGGCGTGCTCGGGGTCAATGGCTCGGGCAAGTCGACCTTGCTGCGCATCATGGCCGGCATCGATAAGGAGTTCGTCGGCGAGGGCTGGGTGGCCGAAGGTGCGCGCGTAGGCTACCTCGAGCAGGAGCCGCAGCTCGATGCGACCAAGAGCGTGCGCGACAACGTGATGGAGGGCGTTGCCCCGCAGAAGGCCATTCTCGACCGCTACAACGAGCTCGCCATGAACTATTCGGACGAGACCGCGGACGAGATGACCAATCTGCAGGACGAGATCGAGTCCAAGGGGCTGTGGGATCTCGATTCCAAGGTCGATCAGGCCATGGACGCGCTGCGCTGCCCGCCCGACGACGCCGAGGTGACCACGCTCTCCGGCGGCGAGCGCCGGCGCGTCGCGCTCTGCCGGCTGCTGTTGCAGCAGCCCGAACTGTTGCTGCTCGACGAGCCCACCAATCATCTCGACGCCGAATCCGTCAATTGGCTTGAGGGCCATCTGCGCAACTATCCCGGCGCGATCCTGATCGTGACCCACGACCGCTACTTCCTCGACAACGTCACCGGCTGGATCCTCGAGCTCGATCGCGGCCGCGGCATCCCCTACGAGGGCAACTATTCGGCCTGGCTTGCGCAGAAGCGCAAGCGGCTCGAGCAGGAAGGTCGCGAGGAAGAGGCGCGCCAGCGCACCCTCGCACGCGAGCAGGAATGGATCGCTGCCTCGCCGCGCGCCCGCCAGGCCAAGTCCAAGGCGCGCTATCAGCGCTATGAGGAGCTGGTCAAGCAGGCCGCGGAGAAGACCATGCAGACCGCGCAGATCGTCATTCCGGTCGCGGAGCGACTCGGACAGAACGTTGTCGACTTCGAGGGCCTCACCAAGGGGTTCGGCGACAATCTTCTGATCGACGGTCTCACCTTCAAGCTGCCGCCGGGCGGCATCGTCGGCGTGATCGGTCCCAACGGCGCTGGCAAGACCACGCTGTTCCGGATGATCACGGGCCAGGACGAGCCGGACAAGGGCACCATCAAGGTCGGGGAGTCGGTGCATCTCGGCTATGTCGATCAATCGCGCGATACCCTGGACGGCAAGAAGAGCGTCTGGGAGGAAATCTCCGGCGGGCAGGACATCATCCTGCTCGGCAAGCGCGAGGTGAATTCGCGCGCCTACTGCTCCAACTTCAACTTCAAGGGCGGCGACCAGCAGAAGAAGGTCGGCTCGCTCTCGGGCGGTGAGCGCAACCGCGTGCATCTCGCCAAGATGCTCAAGTCGGGAGCCAACGTGCTCCTGCTCGACGAGCCCACCAATGACCTCGACGTCGATACGCTGCGCGCGCTCGAAGAAGCGCTGGAGGATTTCGCCGGCTGCGCCGTCATCATCAGCCACGATCGCTGGTTCTTGGATCGCATCGCCACTCACATCCTGGCATTCGAGGGCGAAAGCCACGTCGAATGGTTCGAAGGCAATTTCCAGGACTATGAGAAGGACAAGATGCGGCGGCTGGGCACCGATTCCACCATCCCGCACCGGATCAAGTACAAGAAGTTCACGCGCTGATGGCCGACGACTGGAACGCGCGTCAATACCTCAAGTTCGAGGACGAGCGTACGCGTCCGCCGCGCGATCTGCTCGCGCAACTGCCGCTCGAATCTCCGCGGCGCGTGATCGACCTCGGCTGTGGTCCCGGCAACTCCACCGAGCTTCTGATCGCGCGCTTTCCGGAGGCAGAGGTGTGGGGGGTGGATTCCTCGCTCGACATGCTGCGTCAGGCGCGCGAGCGACTGCCCGGCCGTAACTTCGTCGAGGCGGATCTCGCCGGCTGGAGTCCGCCGGAGCGCACCGACTTGTTGTTTGCCAACGCGGTCTTTCAATGGGTCCCCGATCATCCCGTGGTGCTCCGACGGCTGTTGGCGGCGCTGTCCGCCGGCGGTGTCCTCGCCGTGCAAATGCCCGACAATACCGAGGAGCCGGCGCTTGCGTTGATGCGCGAGGTCGCGGAGCGCGGTCCGTGGGCGGCACTGCTTGCGCGCACCGCCGCCGCTCGCGACGACCTCCCGTCGCCCGCGGCCTATTACGATCTGCTCAAGCCGGTCTGTTCCCGTCTCGACATCTGGCACACGGTCTACAACCACGTGATGGCGGGACCCGATGCCATCGTCGAATGGTTCAAGGGCTCGGGCTTGCGGCCATTCCTCGCTCCGCTCGATGACGAGCTGCGCAAGGGTTTTGTGGCCGACTACGCCGCGCGCATCGTGCAGGCTTATCCCGCGCGGTTCGACGGACAGGTCCTGCTGCGGTTTCCGCGGCTGTTCATCGTCGCCACACGGTAGATGACGAGCTGGCCCTGCACTGATGCAACGGCGCCGTGAACCGCGGCTACCCCGGCGCCTTCACCCGCACCTTGGAGGCAATCGGGCCGGTATCGCCCACGTCCTCGACATAGTGGAGTTCGTCACCGCGCTTGAGCGCGTCGAAATCGCCGCAGAGCACGGCGTTGCGATGGAAGTAGAGCAGGCCGCCTTCCTTGGTCATGAGAAATCCGAAATCCTGCTCGGGAGTGATCTCGGCGACCTGGCCGAGGGATTGGTTTTCGGTGTCGTGGCCGCCGACCTTGGTGCGGCCATCGCGCTGCTGCTTGAGATCGAGCAGCTGCCGTTCGGCGATCCGGAACGCCTCGTTGATCGCCTTGCGCAGGTCCGGATGCTGATATTTCCGCAAGAGGTGGTCGGGCTCATGGCTAACTACGAGGTCGGAACGGCCAGGAATGCCGAGTTCGATGTGAACGACCGGAGGGATCGTGCCGGTCAGGTCCTTGGCGCGCTGGTCGATCCGGACCCGGCAGGAGACCAGCCGGTCATAAAGTTTTTCGAGGTCTGCGACGCGGCCGCGGATTTGCTGCTCCGCCCAGTCCGAGCTCTCGATGTTATGAAAGGCGATTTCCAGCGGCACCTGCAGCATCGGCAACTCCATATCTTGGGCGTTTTTTGGCCCTTTTCTTAACGCTCAGCTAGCGCGAATCGTTGCAACGATCGGGTCCGCGATGGATCGGCCCCGCAGTTTAAAAAAGGCACCTCGAAAGGACCATCCGCAATGGGTCGACTTGGCATCCACGCCGGCATTGTCGTCGCCTTCTGGCTGGTCGCGTCCCTGGCTACGCCCGCCGTCGCGGCCGATCCCGCCTTCCAAAAATGGCTGGCCGATCTGTGGCCAGACGCACAGGCGCTCGGCGTCTCGCGCAAGACCTTCGACACGGTGACGCGCGGGATCGAGCCCGACCTCAGCCTCCCCGATCTTGACCTTCCGGGCCGGGCGGGCGCGCCGCCGCGCGGCCAGGCGGAATTCGTGCAGACGCCTGCCGACTACATCAAGGAGGCCAACATCGCGCGGCTGGCCGAACAGGCGAAGAAGCTCGCCGCCCAGCACGGGCGCACGCTCGCCGCCATCGAGCAGCAATTCGGCGTGCCGGGTAACGTGCTGCTCGCGATCTGGGGCCGCGAGACCGCATTCGGCGGTTACAAGCTGCCAAAGGGCGCCATCACCGTGCTTGCCACGCAAGGCTATTACGGCCGGCGTAAGGACATGTTCCGGCAGGAGTTGCTCTACGCGCTCAAGATGCTGGATGAGGGGCACATCACGCTCGCAGACATGCGCAGTTCCTGGGGCGGTGCCATGGGGCTGACCCAGTTCCTGCCGTCTGAGTTCTACAAACACGCCGTCGATTTCGACGGCGACGGCAAGAAGGACATCTGGAATTCGGTGCCCGACGCGCTCGCGTCGGCCGCGCAGCAACTCGTCAACAAGGGCTGGCAGCGCGGCACGCGCTGGGCCTACGAGGTGCGCCCGCCGGCGGGCGTCGACTGCACCATCGGCGTGCCCGACGTCACCCGTCCGCTCGGCGAATGGCTCAAGCAGGGATTCGCCCCCAGCTACGGACGCAAGCCGGCGCCCACCGAGCTCAACGAGGCGGCGTCTCTGCTGTTGCCCGAGGGCACCTACGGACCGGCCTTCCTGACGCTCAAGAACTACTACGTGATCAAGGAGTATAACTTCTCTGATCTCTACGTGCTGTTCGTCGGTCACCTGAGCGATCGAATCGCCGATCCGCGTCCATTCGAGACTCCGTGGAGCAAGAACACCCAGCTGCGCACCGTCCAGGTCGAAACGATGCAGCGCAATCTCACCAAGCTCGGGCTCTACAAGGACAAGATCGACGGCAAGGCCGGCATGCTCACGCGCTCGGCGCTCGGCGCCTATCAGAAAGCCAACCGCCTCAAGGTCGATTGCTGGCCGACGGCGGCGGTGCTCGACGACATGCAGCGCCGCGCGGCCAGGGAGTAGCGCGGCTTCGGGCTGCGGTCGCTGCATAAAAATGGCCGGCTCAAGCGAGCCGGCCGGCATCATCTTATGAAACGATACGGTGCGCCGCGCTCAGCAGGCAACGCGCACAGGCCGCGTGACCCAGGCCTGGTAACGGTTCGACCAGACCTGCTCCTCGACCAGGCAGGTGCGCGGCGCAGGCGCGTAGTAGACCGGCGGCGGCGCCGGCTGTGCGTTGGCGATGGCGCCACCGATGAGCGCGCCTGCGACCAGTCCGCCGACAACGCCAGCGCCGACCGCGCAGCCGTAGCAGCGCGCGTCCGCCGGCGTCGGTGCGGTGGCGATCGCCGCGGCGACGGCCGCAGCGGCAACGAAGGCAGTGAAGGTCTTCTGCATCAGAGTCTCCTTGAGCGCCGGCTCGCGCCGAGCGAGGTGAGCGTCGGCTGCCGCCGAGCGCGGGAAGCGGTTGTGATGTTTCGAATAGCCCCGACTGAGCCAATCCCCAATTCAGTCACGCTGGATCATCCCCATTAATTTGTCGGAATTTTGGTCGCCTCGCGCGCTGTTCTGGGCCGGGAATGGCGAAACAGGGGCGATTGCCGTGCCGACAATCGTGAGAAACCGGCGCTCGAAAGAGAAGCGCCGGTTCGAAACGTGGTCGAACATGCGTACCGTCGCAGTTCACCACCGGCGGTAGTACGCCCGGCGGTAACCGTAGTAGGCGCGCGGTGCATAATAGCCGCCGTAATAAACCGGACGGTAGACGGGGGCGTAGTAGGCGGGTGCGTAATATCCGCCGCCATAGACCGGGTAGCCGTATCCGCCGTATACGGATTGCCACCGTAGTAATAACCGCCGTAGTACGGCCGCGCGTACG
The DNA here is from genome assembly GCA_963739385.1 of uncultured Alphaproteobacteria bacterium. GTDB lineage: Bacteria > Pseudomonadota > Alphaproteobacteria > Rhizobiales > Xanthobacteraceae > VAZQ01. The sequence goes on along the minus strand of CAVUAI010000051.1, from coordinate 86,825 downwards.
CGCTCCCGATGACGGCTCCGGCAATCAGGCCGCCAACGAGGGCGGGGCCCCACCAGCCCCAGCGGGCATCCGCCGGCGTTGGCGTGGCAATCGCCGCGGTAGCAAGCGTCGCTGCCGCGACCGCAGCGGTTAAGGTTCTCTTCATGGCGTCACCTCAGCATGAGATCGCAGGTATCTTAGGTAACGATCAGCGTTGCTTTTGTTCCGATGTTCCCACCCCGTCGCTGAACCGGGGGTGAACGACACGTGTCGCGGTCGCCCGAATGCCGCCATGATCGGTGCTGCAGTGCGGTCGTTTATCGCTGCGCCGGCAACGCGCCTTCAAGGGCTCAATCTGCCACGCGACGCTAAGCGCGGCGCCGTCGTGTTGCCTCCACGATCGGTGGCGGAATAAGTTTCGCCGTTTTCCCTTTATGCACAGGAGACACCATGCTGACGCGACGCGATGTGATGGCGACCGCAGGCGCTGCGCTGATGGCCGGCATGGGCCGTGCGCGGGGGCAGGGCGGCTATCCTGACCGGCCGATTCGCATCCTCGTCGGTTATCCCGCCGGCGGCGGGGTCGATATCGTGGCGCGGCTCCTGGGCGAGCCGATGAAGGCGGCGCTCGGCCAACCTGTCGTGGTCGAAAACCGCACCGGCGCGAGTGCGATGATCGCTGCCGGCGCCGTTGCAAAATCGCCGCCCGACGGCCTCACCTTGCTGATGGCCGCCTCGGGCGAGGTCGCGATCAACCAGCACCTTTACAAGGACAAGATGAGCTACGACCCGCTCCGGGAGCTGGCCCCCGTCGCGCTCATCGGGATCGTCCCGTGCGTGATCGTGGTGGCGGCGCAGACGCCGGTACGCACCGCCGCCGAGCTCATTGCCTACGCGCGCGCCAATCCCGGGAAGCTTTCCTTCTCGTCGTCCGGCATCGGCAATCCGCAGCAGCTCGCCGGCGAGCTCATGAACAGCATGGCAGGCACCAACGTGCTGCATGTGCCCTATCGCGGCTCGGCGCCCGCGGTTACCGACGTGGCAACCGGCGCCGTCACCATGAGCTTCTCGAGCCTCGCTGCGGCGTTGCCGCTCATCCAGGACGGCAGGCTGCGCGCGGTCGCGGTGACGTCGCGCGAACGCATGCCGCAACTCCCTGACGTCGCGCCGCTCGCCGAGGCGGCGCCCGAGCTCAAGAGCTACGAGCTGCTCAACTGGTTCGGAATGTTCGCGCCCGCCGCGACGCCGGAGCCGATCGTCGCGCGTCTCAACGAGATTGTGGGCGCGGGCCTGCGTGACAAGTCGATTGCCGACAAGCTCGAGGCGCAGGGCATCGTGCCGCGCATCCTGACGCCCGCGGAATACCGCGCCTTCGTCGCCGATGAGACCGGAAAGTTCGGCAAGATCGTCGCGCAGGCCAACATCAGGGCGGAGAACTGAGCCTCACTGTTGGATGCGATAGCGAAACGCCCTACGACGCGGCGGGCTGCGGGATCGGGACCTCGTGCACCTTCATGCCCAGCGCCACGGAGGTGTAGTAGCCCAACAGCACGAGCACCTCGGCGATGCCTTCGCGGCCGAGAGCCTTTTCGATCTCGCCGAAGTCCGCGTCCGACAGTTTCGTGCCGGCGACCAGGGCGGCGGCAAAACGATGGACCGCGCGTTCATGTGGATCGCCAAGCCCGGGATCGGCGCCGGCGAGGATTGCATCGATCGTCTCTTGCGACAGCCCGGCGGCCTTGCCCTCGCGGATGTGCGCCTGCCGGACGTAGTCGCCCTGCCAGTGCTGCGCGATCACCAGAATACAGATCTCCACTTCCCGCTTCGACAACGAAGAGTGCTTGTTGAGGAAGGTGCCGATCTGCTCCATGCCGCTCGCAACCGTCGGACTGTGGATCCAGATCTTGTAGGGGCCGAGGATGCGGCCGCGTCCGGCCGTGAGCTGCTCGAACACCTTGGCTTGCGCTTGCGAGAGCTTGTCCTGCGGAATTTCGAGAAGGCGGTTCATGACGATCAAGGGTCCTTGGGCTGGTGGGAACGTGTGCGAACCGTACCGCACCGGCGCGATGCGTGGAATGCCGATGGCGGATTCGTACCATCCCTTGCGCGGTTTTCAATTGAACTTGAGGCCCGCCGCCTTGACCAGCGCGATGTTGGCGACGATCTCCTTCTTGATCAGCGCATCGAACTCGGCCGACGTCATCGGCATCGGCTCGATGCCCTGCGGCTTGAACTTGTCCACTACTGCCGGCGCTTTGAGTGCGGTCTCGGTTTCCTGATAGAGACGATCGATGGTCGCGCGCGGGGTATTGGCCGGCACGAACAGGCCCATCCAGTAGGTGTAGTCGGAATCGGGAAAGCCGAGCTCCAGCGTCGTCGGCACCTCCGGCAACGCGGACGAGCGCTTGGCGGAGCTTACGGCGAGCGGAATGAGTTTGCCGTCGCGGATGAACCCGAGCGCGGACGACATGCCCATGCAGGTGAAGTCGACCCGCCCGGTCATCACCTCGGTGAGCGCTTCCGGCCCGCCGCGGAACGGCACGTGGGTGGCATTGAACCCGGCGCTCATGCGCAGCCGTTCTGCCGCCCAATGAGTGGCGCTGCCGACCCCCGCGGAGGCGTAGGTGAAGGAGCCGGTCTTGGCGGCCGCGACGAGCTCCTTGAGGGTCTTGATCCCTTTGGCGGGTGCGATCACCGCCACATTCGGCACGGTGCCGAACGGGATGACAGCGGAGAAATCGCGTGCCGGGTCATAAGCGGCGTTCGGATAGGCGGCAGGCGCGGCCGAGTGGGCGGAGGCGTTGATCAACAGGGTATAGCCGTCGGGGTCGGCCTTGGCGACGGCGGCGGTGCCGATCGTGCCGCCGGCACCGCCGCGGTTCTCGATCACGATGGTCTGGCCGAGCTGCGCGGAGAGCTGCTCCATCACGATGCGGCCGACGATATCGAGAGTGCTGCCGGCCGAGAACGGGATCATGGCCCGGATCGGCTGCTTTGCCGGCCATGTCTGCGCGCACGCGAGCCGCGGCAGCGCCGGCGCCGCGAGCGCAGCTGCCGCAAGATTCAGGAAACGGCGGCGCGTGCTCATTGTCGTTGTCCTCCCTGGATGCATGTGGTCGCGGCGAACGTAGCCCGGATCGATCTGCCGCTCCATCCGTCCCGACGCCGCACGCCACGCCCTGGGCAGGACGCCCCGCGCACGATCGAGCGCAGCGAAGCGCATCGCAGCACCAGTCAGCTGGACGATTTGGCGATGGCCCGGATGCAGCTCTCGCTTATTCATCGAGCTGCTCGCGCCGCGAGGTGAGCGGTTCGCCGCGCAAAACCACTCGCGGGATTATTCCGCCGCGCGAGATGCCTGGAAGAACCGGTTGGCTGGCCGTGGCAGGCCGAGATTCTCGCGCAATGTCTTGCCCTCGTATTCGCGTCGGAACAGCCCGCGCCGCTGCAGTTCCGGGACCACCCGCTCGACCACGTCGTCGAGCCCGCCGGGGAGATAGGGAAACATCACGGTGAAACCGTCCGAGCCTTCGGTCTCGAGCCATTCCTCCATCTCGTCGGCGATCGTTTGCGGCGTGCCGATCATGGCCAGGCCGGAATAGCCGCCGAGCCGCTGGGCGAGCTGACGCACCGTGAGATTTTCGCGCCGGGCGAGATCGATCGCGCGCTGGCGGCCGCTCTTGCTGGCGTTGCTCTCGGGAATTTCCGGCAGCGGAGCGTCCGGATCGAAACGCGAGGCATCGTGCCCGAGCGCGATCGACAACGAGGCGATGGCGTTGGCGTAGTGCACGAGTCCGTCGAGCCGGGCGCGCTTGGCACGTGCCTCCTCCACCGTGTCTCCGACCACGAGGAAGCAGCCGGGGAGAATCTTGATATGGTCACGCGAGCGTCCGGCCTTCACCGCCCGTGCCTTCACGTCGGCGTAGAATTCGCGCCCGGCGGCGAGGCTGTTCTGCGCCGTGAACACGGCTTCCGCCGTTTCCGCCGCGAGCTGGCGGCCGGCCTCCGAGGCGCCGGCCTGTACGATCACCGGCCAGCCCTGGATCGGCCGCGCGATGTTGAGCGGTCCGCGGACGGACAGATATTTGCCCTTGTGGTCGAGCACGTGCAGCTTGTCGGGATCGACATAGATGCCGTGCTCGACATCGCGGACGAAGGCGTCGTCCGCCCAGCTGTCCCACAGCCCCGTCACCACGTCGTAGAACTCACGGGCACGACGATAGCGCTCGCCGTGCTCCATGTGCTCGTCGAGGCCGAAGTTGAGCGCGGCGTCGGGATTGGACGTGGTGACGATGTTCCAGCCGGCGCGGCCGCCGCTGATATGGTCGAGCGAGGCGAAGCGGCGTGCGATGTGGTAGGGCGCGTCGAAGGTGGTCGAGCCGGTGGCGACGAGGCCGATATGCTCGGTCGCCACCGCGAGCGCCGAGAGCAGCGTGAATGGCTCGAACGATGTCACCGTATGGCTGCGCTTGAGCGCATCCAAAGGCATGTTCAACACCGCCATGTGGTCGGCCATGAAGAAGGCATCGAACTTGCCGCGCTCGAGCGTCTGCGCGAAGCGTTTGATGTGCGCGAAGTTGAAATTGGCATCCGGATAGGCGCCGGGGTATCGCCAGGCGCCGGTGTGGAGGCTGACCGGCCGCATGAAAGCGCCCAGCCGCAGTTGACGCGATGGCATCGAACATTCCTTTCCATGCGTCGCGCGAACGATGTCGCGCATTGTCCCGAATATAGGCCTGTCCCGGCGTTAGGGAAGCAGGTTGCCGGGATAGGAGAATTTACATCCCTTCCGGCGCACGCTGAGGTGCGATTTGTATTGCCGCGTGCTTGCTGGCCGGTGACTTTGTTTCTCGTGATATGACTGCGCGCGACGCCCCGGGCCTCGCCCCGGATGAGGCGCGAGTCGTTCGACCTCGTCGGTAATGATCTTGCCCGGCTCGGCGCGTTGCTCTGCTTTGATTTTGTTGTGATGCTGTCAAACATCGCCGCGCCTTCCCCCGATCCTTTCTGCTTGCTACCATCCGTGTCGCTCATCGCATCAAGCCGAGGATGCGGGAGCTGCAACCAAAGAAACGTGCATGTTCGGCATAGGGAGGACAACGTCATGATACGCGCGGTTACCACTAGCGTTGCGCTGCTCGCTGCCGGATTCGCCGCGATTCAGCTTGCGCCGCAGGCGGTCGGCCAGACCGGCCCGGGCTGGGTCACGCTGACCGACGGCAAGACCATGGGCGATTGGACCAGCACGGGAGAGGCCAACTGGCGCATTGAGGACGGCGCACTCGTCGCCGACAAGGGCAAGGGCGGCCACCTCGTCACCAAGAACTCGTACAAGAATTTCCAGATCAACGCCGAGTTCTGGGCGGACGAGGAAGCCAACAGCGGCATCTTCATCCGATGCAAAGATCCGGCGGCCATCGGCGCCCGGACCTGCTACGAGGTCAATATCTTCGATAAGCGCCCCGACCCGAGTTATGGCACCGGCTCGATCGTCTATTTCGCCGAAGTGAGCCCGATGCCCAAGGCTGCCGGCAAGTGGAACACGTTCGACATCACCGCCGATGGGCGGCATCTCGTCGTGGTGCTCAATGGGCAGAAAACCGTCGACATCCGGAACGGCATGTTCGAGGAGGGACACTTCACGCTGCAATACGGCGCGGGCGTAATCAAATTCCGCAAGGTTGCGGTCAAGCCACTCTAGGACAAGGCCGGAATACCAAGCGCAGACACGCGTCGGGCCAGTGGTGCTCTCGCTGAGCGACATTGGCCCGCGTTCGTCCAGCCACTCGATAACTCGTCCTCGGCTTGGAGTTGCGCCTTGTAACGGCGCTGGCTCGCCGCAACGGCGGGGCCTGCAGGCGCGTTGCACGGGAGAGATTTACCGGGGTGGCACATTCGCCACCCCCCCGCCGTCACGCCGAAATGCGAATTTGGGAGATCGTCCGCCCCGGCCGGCGCCGCCGGCGGGTCGGGAGAACCGCAGCCGCCGTCAGAAGGCGAAGGCGTTGAGGACGAGGCCGCACGTGAACAGCGCGCCCAGGATCAATCCAAAAAGCTGCGTAATCCGTCGCTCACTCATGACACTCTCCAGCCACCCTGACAATTAGTCGCGCGAACCGGCCGCGCGGTTCAATCATCCGGCCCGGAAAGGGCCGTCGATGGCCGCCGACCGTGTCGTCGACCGGGTTGCCGCCGGGTGGTCCCGGCCGCGACGCCCCGGCCGCCGGAATCGACTGAGAATCGTGGGGAGGGGCAATTGGGAGGCTGCCGGAGGAGGGATCATGCCCGCTGACAATCAGGACGTGGAAGCCATCGAGGGAGCGTACCAGGACCAGATCAAGGCGCTGTTCAAGGTCCTGCTCACCGCCGTCATCACGCACGAGCCGGACGCGCAGTCGCTTGAGCGGTTCCAGACGGGTCTCGACATGGCAAGGCGTGCCAAGCAAATGGCACTGGGCGCGCTCGTTGCCACCCCGCGGGGAGCGGTTGCTCGCGAGGCTCCTCGGCCGCGGCGCGCGCGAGCCAGACCGAAATGATCCGCGCGGGCGGCTTCGACGGCATGACCGCCGGGTCGCGGGCGAGCCGTGGGAATGAGAACGAAGGAAAGAACCGCAACATGGCGAGCGGAAAGGATTTGCGTCGCATGGCCCGCGCACTCGCGGGCACGACCGAAGCCCCGCATTTCGACCGCGCGGCGTTCAAGGTGGCACGCATCTACGTGACGCTGGCGGCCGATGAACGCACCGCGAACTTCAAGTTCACGCCCGACGAGCAGGAATTCAAATGCATGCTTGCGCCGGAGGCGTTCGCGCCGGTGCCGGGCGGTTGGGGCCGGCAGGGCTGGACCACCGCAACGCTGGCGGCGATGAGTGCCGCGGAACTGCAGGACGCGCTCGCGACCGCGTGGCGCCACGCGGTGGCGAGGCGCCCGCGCCGGTGATTGACCTCCCGGCCCGCGGTTTTGTGCGGCGTGCTTAACCATTCCCTTCCGGTGGAACACGGACATCGCGCCCGGCGTCAATCCGTGGGTGACGTCCTAGCTGCGGCCGCAAGATAGGGGCATGACGAGAACAAAAGCAGGACTCCAAGAGATGCCGTAAAATTGCTACCTAATGCGGTCCCCGGAGCGTCGTGTAGGAGTGTTGGCCGTGGCGCCGCGTGCATATTGGAAGGGCTACCTCAAGCTCTCGCTCGTCTCGTGTCCGATCGCGCTCAGTCCCGCCACGTCGGCGTCCGAGCGCATCTCGTTCCGGCAGATCAACAGGAAGACCGGCAACCGCCTGCGCCAGCAGCTGGTCGACGAGGAGACGCGCGAACCGGTCGACGCCGCCGACAAGGGCAAGGGTTACGAGGTCGACAAGGGCGTCTACATCGAAATGGACGATGACGAGCTCGAAGCCATTCAGGTGGAGAGCCGGCATACCATCGACATCGACAGCTTCGTGCCGGCGGCGCAGATCGACAAACGTTTCTACGACAGCCCCTATTACGTCGTGCCGACCAACTCGGTCGGGCAGGAGGCGTTCGCGGTCATCCGCGATGCCATGCGCGGCAAGGGCATGGTTGCGCTCGGCCGCATCGTCCTGTCCAAGCGCGAACGGGTGATAGCCCTGGAGCCGTACGGCAAGGGGCTGCTGGGGACGACACTGCGTTACGGCTACGAGGTGCGCAAGCCGGAGGAATATTTCGACGACATCCAGGACATCAAGGTCCCGGGCGAAATGCTCAAGCTCGCCGAGCACATCCTCGATACCAAGAAGGGCGACTTCGAGCCCTCCGCGTTCGAGGACCACTACGAGACCGCGCTGGTGGATTTACTGCGCAAGAAGCAGGCGGGGTTCAAGCCGCCCAAGGAGAAAGAGCACGTCGCGGCGCCGCGCAACGTCATCAACCTGATGGATGCGCTGCGACGCAGCGTCGAAGCCGAGCGCAGCTCGCCGGCACAGGCGCAGGGTCAGGGCAAGAAGAGCCGCAAGCGCGTCGCCGGGCAGAAGGAAATGCTGCTGCCCATCGAAGGTGGCGAGCGCGCGCCGCAGCGCGCCGCCGGCAAGAAGCCGGCCGCGCGCCGCAAGGCCGGCTGACGCTACGCCGGGTCGGCGCCGTTTTTCCGTACGCGGCGAATGAGCGCCTGAATCTGATCGTGCAGGTCGGACACCAGCGGGAGGCCGCCGACCGCATCTGCCTGCTGCAGGAGAGCTTTCCGCACATCCTCGGGCAAATTCGACCACTGCAGCACGACCGCGGCGCCGAGGTACTGCAGCGCCGCCTTGTCGCCCTCGTGCAGGATGATGGTCTGGGCCTTCATCTCGGGCATTTGCTGCTCCCGCGGCTTGCGAAGCGTTGCGCAGGTTGGGGCTGAACCCGCCACCCGCAATTCAAGGCAGACAACCCCCCGGTCACGCACCGGGTTCCCTGAAATCAGCACAAGTGGTTGAACGCGTGAAGCTGTGCTGCTCAGCCGGCTCGCCGCGGGGGCGCATTCGCCGCCTGCGGCCGCGCGATGCGAAAAGCATCGCCACGTCGGCACGTGTTCGAATGGTTGCGGCCACGTATCACGGCGCGCTGGCAGGTGTCCATCGCAGCCGCGGCGCGATCATGTGCTGTTCATAACCTCCGGGCCACTATCTCCGACGCAGCGGCGAGCGGGTCCTTCGGCTTGACATTACGCATGCCGCTCATTACTAAACCATTAGGTTAAGTGTTTTCTCGGCGTCCGGCCGACACCGCCGGCGCCTGCAAGCAGCGGAGGTCCGGTCATGGCACATCCATTCGTGCATGTGGAATTGATGTCGACGGATGTCGGCAAGTCCAAGTCGTTTTACGGCAAGCTGTTCGACTGGACGCTCGAGGACCTGGACATGGGCGACATGACCTACACCCTGGTCAAGCCCGGCGAAGGCCCCGGCGGCGGACTGATGAAAAATCCGATGCCCGGTGCGCCCTCCATGTGGATGCCTTATGTGATGGTGGACGACCTCGATGCCGCCACCCGCAAGGCGCAGTCGCTCGGCGCCAGCCTGCTCAAGGAGCGAACCGAGGTGCCGGACAGGGGCTTCTTCACCATTGTCACCGATCCCGCCGGCGCGATGCTCGGTCTGTGGCAGTGCAAGACCACTTGAGCTGACGCATCGCGCTGAGCTGACGCATCGCGCCCGCACAGTGCGCGATGCGCGCTCTGCATTACGCCACGAAGCGTGCTCCGCATTACGCCACGAAGAGAGCCTACTTCCAGCCGGACTCGCGGTCGCAGGCGGCGCGCGCCGCCGGGTTGGTCTTTTCCCACTCGGTGATGGAGCGGGTTTCGTTGTTGCCCATTTTTTCGTTCATGCAGAAGCAGTATTTGCGGATAATGGCATTGGCTGCGCCGCCGCGGTTGTCCGTGATGCATTGATTGATCCACTTCACGTCATCGGCACTGAGCGCCTGAGCCAGGACGGGGCTGCCGGAGGTGACGAAACCGGCAAGGCCAAGCATGACGACTGCAAACTTCATCGGTGTGGGTCTCCAGGTTCGAATCCACCAGGCGGCGACGATAGCCGCGCCCGCGCAGGACGCAACAGCGCATGCTGTCAACACGTTCATGACAATGTCACGGGCCAAGGCGCGAAGATGTTCAGCTATTTGGCACTGGCGTCGCTGTTAACGAAATGGACACGATTGTCGGGTGTAGTCTTGGAGATGCTGATCAACGCAAAAGATCCGGAGATGAGCTGTCCCGGCTGCCGAAACCGGATGTCGGCCTTGGACTTCAAGCCGATCCTGTTCACCGACGGCTTGGTCGACGTCACCTATGTCTGCGACTGGTGCGGCATGCAGACCAAGCGCGCCATGGCGTCCACCGCGAAACGAATGGCCCCGGCACGGGCCGAGGCCATTCGCTGATTGTGTTTTTGTTGGTTGTTACCGGCAGACGCGCTGCGTCCGGTAGATCACCTGGCCGTCGCGCGTGATGATGCGCTCCCGCACCAGCGGACAGTCGGCGGCACCATAGGCGTAGTACTCATCACCGCGCCAACCGTATCTCGGTCCCACGCCGAATCCGAATGGTCCGACCTGCACCCCGGCTCCGCCGGGATCCGCACCCATATAGACCTGAGCGGAGGCCGGAACCGCGGCGACGATCGCGCCGGCGGCCGCTGCAGCCATCAGAAGTTTCCTCATCTGGTTCCTCCTCTGAATGCATCGCTGTCTCATCAACGCGCCAGCGGACGAGGCGTTTCGCTTTCACGAAAATGTCTCATTGACGAATCGGACGGGTTCCAGAGATTCGTCCGTTGTTCCCGATCGGCGGCGTCGGAACATTTGCGGCCGAGCCAAGGAGCGACCGCTCGCCGGGAACCGCGCCGGGATTGATTCGCGTGCTGTCACCAAGGTACCGGCAGCGTGAGCTATTGGACCTCGACCCCCGCGGCCTGCACGACCTCCTGCCACTTGCGCCGCTCGCCGGCGATGAAGGCGCCGAACTCCTCCGGCGTCATCGGTGCGGCCACCGCGCCTACCTCGAGCAGGCTCTTCTGCCGCTCCGGCGCCTCGAAGATGCGTTTCACCTCGACGGCGAGCGCGTCGACAATGGGCCGTGGCGTCTGTGCGGGTGCGAACACGCCGTGCCACGAGGTGGCGTCGAACCCGGGCAAGGTCGCCGCCACCGGCGGGACCTCCGGCGCGGTCGGGCTCGGCTGCGGGCTGGTCACCGCCAGCGCCCGCATTGTTGCCGCCTTCACCTGCGGCCAGGCCAGGGTAATGTTGTCGAAGGCGAGATCGATGTGGCCGCCCACCAGCGCGTTCATAACGTCGCCGGAGCTGCGGTAGGGCACGTGCACCATCTTGGTGCCGGTCTTGAGCTGGAACAGTTCCGCCGCCAGATGGGTCGAGGTGCCGGCCCCGGAGGAGCCGTAGCTGAGCTTGCCCTCGTTCTTCTTCAGGTGATCGATCAGCTCTGCCACCGTGCGCGCCGGAAGCTTCTGGCTCACCACCAGCATGTTCGGCAGCCGCGCGATCAGGCTCACGGGCTGGAAGTCCTTGTCGGCGTCGAACGTCAGGTTCTTGTAGATGAACGGATTGATCGCATGGGTGCTCACGGTGCCCACGAGCAGCGTATTGCCGTCCTTGGCGGCGCGCGCGACCGCGGCCGCGCCCACATTGCCGCCCGCGCCGGGACGGTTGTCGACCACGAACGGTGTGCCGTATTTTTGTTGCAGGCCTTGCGCGAGCATGCGGGCGAACATGTCGGTGGTTCCGCCGGCGCTGAACGGCACTACGATGGTGACCGGACGCTGCGGCCAGGTCTGCGCCCGCGCGGGCGCGGCGAGGGCGATCGTGGCGCAGGCCAAAATGGAGATCAGCAGGTGCATGGGAACCTCCCGGCGTCGTTCAAGGTGATTGCCTCCGCTCTTGCAGAAAGGATAGCGCCATGTCGCCCAGCCCGTCACTCGGCGAAGTGAGCCGGACCAAGCTCGCGGCGGTCTCAACCGCCACGCTGACCACCGTTCTGTTCAAGCGCGGCTTTCGCAACACCTTCATCCAGGGCATCCACCGGCTCAATCCCGCCGCGCCGCCGATGGTCGGCCCGGCCTACACCATGCGCTACATCCCGGCGCGCGAGGACCTCGATCATCTCGGGGTGTTCGAGGACCGCGGCCATCCCCAGCGCAAAGGCATCGAGGAGTGTCCGCCCGGCCATGTGTTCGTGATCGACAGCCGCCGAAACGCCGCGGCGGCATCCGCCGGCGGCATCCTGGTGACCCGGCTGTGGAAGCGCGGCGCCGCCGGCATCGTGACCGACGGCGGCTTTCGCGACTCGCCGGAGATCGCGGCGCTGCCGTTTCCCGCCTACCACGCCGCGCCGGCCGCGCCGACCAACCTGATCCGGCATCATGCCGTCGATCTTGATGTGCCGATCGCATGCGGAGAGGTCGCGGTCTATCCCGGCGACATCCTGGTCGGCGACGGCGAGGGCGTGGCGGTGATCCCGCGCCACCTCGCCGATGAGGTCGCCGAGGAGGCGTTCGAGCAGACCGTATTCGAGGATTTCGTGCAGGAGCAGGTCGAGCAGGGCCGTTCGATCTTCGGCATCTATCCGCCCGCACCGGCGGCACGCGAGGAGTTCAAGGCCTGGCGCGCGAAGCATGGCCGATGAGTGGGATGCGCATCGCACCTGTCTCCGTCGCGAAGAAGGGGTGAGGCTGCATGGCCGTTGTGGCAGGATGCGCTGCGCGGAGGCGCGGGAGGAAAGCAACATGCGTGCGAGGTCTGCAATTCTGGCGATCCTGCTGGCCGCCGCGCCTGGCTGGCACGGAGCAGGCCCCGCCGCGGCGCAGGACTGGCCGAACCGGCCGCTGACCATGGTGGTGCCGTTCGCCGCCGGCGGCGGCACTGACGTGCTCGGACGCATCGTCGGCCGTCGCCTCTCCGAAATTCTCGGTCAGCAGGTGGTCATCGAGAATGTCGGCGGCGCCGGCGGCATGGTGGGATCGGCGCGCGTGGTGAAGGCGCCGCCCGACGGCTACCAGTTCGTGCTCGGCAGCCGCGCCGACGCCATCAACCAGACGCTCTACAAGAACCCGCTCTACAATTTAGCAACCGATCTCGTGCCGGTAGTGCTGATTGCCGACCAGCCGACCATCCTGGTCGCGCGCAAGGACTTACCCGCCGACAACCTGCAGGATTTCATCGCTTATGCCCGCGCCAACCAGTCTACCATGCAGATGGGCTCGGCCGGCGCCGGCTCGACCGGCCACCTCGACTGCATGCTGCTGAACTCTGCAACGGGAATCAACGTCACGCACGTGCCATACCGGGGCGGCGGACCGGCGCTGCAGGATCTGATTGCTGGCCGCCTCGACTATTTCTGCACGCTGAGCGCAACGGCGAAGTCGCAGATCGACGCCAGGCTGATCAAGCCGCTTGCCATCCTCACCCGCGAGCGGTCGTCCATGCTGCCGGACCTGCCGAGCGCGCAGGAGCAGGGCCTCAAGGACTTCGAGGCCTCGACCTGGTTCGGCTTCTTCCTGCCGCCGCGTACGCCGGCGCCCATCGTCCAGAAGCTCAACGCCGCGACCGTGGCGGCGATGGAAACGCCGTCGGTGCAGGAGCGGCTGCGCGAGGTCGGCGCCGTCGTGGTCGCCCCCGAGCGGAGATCGAGCGAATATCTGCGGACATTCGTCGCCAGCGAGATCGCCAAGAATGCCGCTCCGATCAAGGCGGCCGGCATCGTGATGGGCGAATGACGGCGTCCGCGCGGGCGACACTCCGGGATCGGCCGGCAGTTCAGGCATCGCTTCTTCGGCGGCAGCATTCGGCTACCGCTTGCCGCGCCGCCACTTGCATTAGCGCTTTGGCAACCGTCGCGCGCTAGGTTTGCGAAATCCATCCGCCTTTGCCGGCACGGTGACGTGCGGAGCGGCTGACTGGGGGAGGCGTTGCGTTGCGTGAGACCGGCGGCGACCCGGCAGAGCAGTCCGAGCTGACGTTCGCGCAGAACTACTGGTTCAAGTGCCCGGACTGCAACTACGATTGGGCGACTTGGCTGGCGCCTTCGATCGTGTTCGTGGCGTTGTCGTTCGTCACCGACCAGTGCCCCAACTGTCACAGGAGGAATGTGCCGGCCTACACGGTCGAGCCGTAGCGCCGACGCACGTCCTTACAAGCTCCAGGACGAGAACCGCGCCTGCGTCCGATGCGGCCGCGCCGGATGCCCTTACCGGCGTCCCTGGCGGCGCTCTTGTCGGCCGCTGCCCGTCCCCGCGCGCTCGCGCCGCTGCTTCGGCATCTGCCATTGCGGGTCGGCGCGCACGACCTCGGTCACGAACTCGATGACGACGCGCGTGAGGCGCCCGCCTGGCGTCTTCGGCGGCCGGGTTCGCCTACCAGTGGGCCTGATTATCCCTGCGGTCGCTGCGAGTGTCCGGACTGCACCCAGAACTGATACATGCCGATAAAGGTGTCCGGATTCTCGCTCTCGAACGTGTGCCAGCAGCCGAGATCGGTCATTGCCGGGTCGTCTGGAAACCTCTTGCGGTACCTTGCCCGCTCGCGCTCGCCGACGTCGAATCCCAGGACCGCGAGATCGTTGTCGGCGAGGAAGGCCGCGATCTGCGGCAGCGTGAGACGGTGCTCCTGCACGTGGAACAACAGGTCCCGGCATTCGCTGGTGCTGAAGAAATCTTTGGTCCGCACCGCCTTCCTCTCCGGCGCAACAGCCGGAAGGTCCATCAGGTCCTGCCTGCAGCGGCGGATGTCTGCGGCGGTGGGCGCGTAGCCGCGTGCGGCGATGAAGCTGCGTGCCGCCCTGATGTGCGCGCGCGCAAGCTCGCTGTAGAGGCCAACCGACATGACGCCGCCCGGCCGCAACAGCGCAAGCAATGTCTGCCAGCCTGCAAACGGCTCGGCCAGATGATGCAGTACGCCACTCGACACGATGAGATCGAAGGTCCGTCCGAGCCCCGCCAGTTTGAGGATATCGGCCTGGGCATATTCGATCCGCTCAAGACCGAGCGCGCGCGTCTGGCGGCTGGCATAGGCCAGGCTGCTGAGGCTCAGGTCGACGGCGAGCAGGCGCGCCTGCGGATGCCGTTGCGCGATTTCGATCGCCTGCTGGCCGGTGCCGCAGCCGGCGATCAGAATGTCGACATCCGCCTTGCCGAGGCTGCGCGAGGGCGCCCGCGGAAACCGGCTGCGCAGGAACTGGTCGACGGTCCACTGCTTGATCGGCGGCTCGCACTTCACCCAGCGCGGGAATGGATTCTCCTCGTATTGCTTCCGGACCGCCAGCGACACGGTATCCTCGATGGGCGTCAACGCCGGGATCGATCCGCGCAGTCGGAGTTCCTCCGCGGGCTCGCGCACCTGCTGCTGCAGCAGCCCGCCTATGCTTTCGGGCCAGGCGCGGTCGAGCAGCCGGCCGGCCTCGGGCAGCGAATGGAGCGGCCCATAGCACGCCGCTGCCGCCAGCCGCAGCGCGGGAACGTCTCCGCCGGACGCGAGTGCATCCGAGAGTGACGCGTGCAAGCTCTGCGCGCGGCGGGCTTCCTCCTCGGTGCACGCATAGACGTACTCGTTGAGGAAGCACTGTTGCGCCAGCGCGCAGCAGAAACCGAGGAGCTTTTCATCCACTACGGTCGTGCCGCCGGCAGTCGCGATACCGAGCAGGGCGAAGCGCATATCAGTCAGAAAGCGCTCCAATGCGACGTCGCAGACCGGCGCCGATGTCAGCAGAGCGCCGAGCAGGCGGTGTTCGCAGATCGCGGCAAGACCCGCGTCGCCCCATAAGTCCGGTCCGGCCAGGCGCCGCGGCCAGGCGCTGACCGCGCGCCCGATGACGGGTCGCAGGCTCGCATCGTTCCTGACCAGCGGTGCGGCAACGAGCCCGACCTTGCCCGGCCTGGCCCAGGGCTCGGTCAGCGGCGCGCACGAGCAGATCGGGCAGGTTGTCGAGGCGTGCCGGCGCGCGATGGTCGCGCAGGAACTGCACGAACAGACCTTTGGTTTCCGCCGTACCGTTGCGGCCGATCGCCTGCGCGAGCAGGCCCAAGGCCTCGTCCATTCGGCCGAGATTGTACAACGTCCGCGCCAGATCGTTGGCGGCGTCGCTGAAATCCGCCTGCAACGCGAGCGCCCGCTCGAACCGGGGCAAGGCCTCGGCGAGCTTGCCTTGCATCGCCAGGGCGACGCCGAGGCTGTGCTGCGCCTTGGGAAAGTCGGCCCTGATCGCGAGCCCACGCTGGTAGTGCGGCGCGGCTTCGGCGGAGCGGCCTTGCGCCAGCAGCACGTTGCCGATGTTGAGGTGGGTCTCGGCCAGATTTGGATTGAGCGCCAGCGCACGTTGAAAATGGACCAGTGCTTGGTCGAGCTTGCCCTGGGCCACGAGGGCGGCCGCCAGGTTATGGTGCGCCTCGACCACGTCCGGCTTGAGCGCGAGCGCGGCGCCATAGGCCTCGACCGCCACGGCGGGCCGGTTGGTCTGCATGCCGAGGAGGCCGAGATTCTGCAGCGCGCCGACATGTCGGGGGCTGTGCACTAGCACGCCGCGGTAGAGCGTTTCGGCGGCCGCGAGCCGGCCCGCCCGGTGCTCCCGCACGGCCATCGCGAACCGGTCGTCGGTGGCTTTCGCCGATGCGCGAGCAGGCTGTTTCGTCACCACGTCCGGCATCGCAGGTGGGGTTGGTCGCTCGGGTCGATCGCCGCGGCGTAGCTGGACGGCAGTGCGCGCGCGAGCGCCCCCACTGTATGTCCATTCCGCGCCCGATCCAACGGAGCGTGCCACCGATTTGAAAGTTGAAGATGAGGCGATCCCTGACCGAGCGTGGCGGACAGGACGCCACACATCATCGAGCCATCGGTCGAAGCTACTTCGTCTCGGCCGAAAACACGCCGTCCCAATCCGGGGCCGGCGGGTTGCGTTGCAGGCGCCGAACACGATCCGCATAGGTATCGAGCAGGTCGACAAGGCCGAAACGCTCGCAATGCGGGCGGCAGAGCTCGATGGCGTGCAGGGCGCCGGCCCAGTCCTGTTTGCGATAGCACAGCAGCACGTTGGCCCACCGCTCCTGCAGGGCAATGAACTCGGGAGTCGTGGCGATGTCGCCGCGTCCTATGACGGCATAAATGGTCTCCGCTTCCGTCTTTCCCCTCACCCGGATGGAATTGATCTCGATCAAACCGAGCTCCTCCCAGACGGCGGCGGCGGTTCTCGATCCGATGATGATCGACAAGCCGTAGGTCTTGGTCTGGCCCTCCAGCCGGGAGGCGAGATTCACGCTGTCGCCCATCACCGTGTACTGAAAGCGCAGATCGGATCCCATGTTGCCAACGGTGCAGGGTCCGGTATTGATGCCGATTCCGATTCTGATCGGCACGAAGCGGGCCCCGGCGGCGTGTGCCTCTCGCTCCCGTTCCCGGTTCAGCACGTCCACCCGCTCGAGCATGTCCAGGGCGGCGTGACACGCGTGGCTTTGGTGGGCGGGATCATCGAGCGGCGCGTTCCAGAACGCCATGACCGCATCCCCCATGTATTTGTCGATGGTCCCGTTGCGCGCCATGATCGCATTGGTCAGGGGGGTCAAAAAACGGTTCATCAATGTGGTCAGCCCATGCGGGTTGTCTTTGTAGGTTTCCGCGATGGTGGTGAAGCCGCGGACGTCGCTGAACAGGACCGTTATGGTCCTTTCCTCGCCGCCGAGGGAGAGCCGGTTCGGCGATTTCACCAGCTGCTCGACCAGCGTCGGCGACAGATACTGGGCAAAGGCGGAACGGATGCGCCGGCGGTCCGACTGCTCGCGAAAATATCCCATCAGGATCATGCTCATGTAGACCGACAGCGTGACCAGGAGAGGGAAGGTTGCATCGAACAGCATCTGGTATCGACTATAGAGAATCCAGGATCCGGCGATGAGTGACGCCGCCGCGGCTGCGGCGATCACGAACAGCATGAGGACGCTTGCGGCCGGGGCCAACACTGCGAGGATCACGCCGGCGAGAGCGGCGCCGATCATTTCGACGAGAAGCGCGTAGCTCGGAGCGGCGAGCAGGGCGCCTGTCAGCGCGGCTTCCAGCAATTGGGCATGCACCTCGACCCCGGGCATGGCCGCGTGCACGGGCGTGGTCTTCACATCCAGCAGCCCGATCGCCGAGGTGCCCACCAGGACGAGCTTGCCGGCAATCTTCTCTGCCGCCACGCGTCCCTCGATGACATCCTTTGCCGAAACGTATCTCGCCTTGTCGTGCGGGCCGAAGTAAATCCAGATGCGGCCGTTCTGGTCGGTCGGCAGCTCGAGACCAGGCACGCCGACGCTGCGAATTCCAGACTCGTCCGTGCGGACGAGAACGGTGCTTGCGCCGGCAACCACCCGCAGCAGATCGAGCGTGAGCGCCGGGACGATCTTGCCATCGACGTCCATCACGATCGGCACCCGGCGCACCATTCCGTCCCGATCCGTTCGGATGCTGAACAGCCCGCGTCCGGCCGCCGCCCGTTCAAGCTTCGGAAGATTGTGAAGCATGTGCGGGAAGCCGATCAGGTACGGCCTGGGATCGGAGCCGAGGGTGGCGAAGGCGGTTTCGGGCAGCGTCTCGGACGAACGCGTATCCATCGTGTGGGTACCCGAGCGCCCGAGCACCACGCGTCCCCGGCCGATCGCATCGGCGAAAATCTCGTCGTTGCTCGGCAACTGCAGCAGTCGCTCCCGCGTGGCCTCGTCCACGTTGCGAAAATGTGCCACGGCTTCGTTGGGGGACGAGCGGTCCGGTTCGGGAAAAATGACATCGAGCGCGATCGCCGCGGCCTGCAGTTCGTACAGGCGGGTCAGCAGATCTGCGAGGATCGTCCGCGGCCAGGGCCATTGCCCATAGGCGCTCACGCTTTCCTCGTCGATATCGACGATCACGACGGGGCGGACGTCGGACACTCGCGGGCTGATGTTCTGATAGAAGTCGAAGCTTCGAAGCCTGAGCTCCTCGAGCGGCTGGGGATCCCACGTTCGCAGCAGGAGGAGGACTGCCAGCAGAAAAAGGCCGAGGCTCCGCCGCGAGGCGAGCGCCTCCATCAGCCGCCATGGTAAGCCTTTCATCACCGTGAGCTCGGATCCCGTTCGCTCACACGAAGATGAACTGACTCTGGGTCAACGAAATATTCCCCGCAAGGTGAATCTCGAGCCCGGCAGTGGCCGGATTGCCGTCGGTATCGACCTGCACGATGGTTGCACCGGCATTGAAACCCAAGGTGACGTTCGCGAATGAAGCTGCAGCGAAGGCCGTCAAATCGATTTTGTCGCCGGAGGTGAAATCGGTGATGGTGTCGAACTGGCTGCTGCGAGAATTGTCGACCGACGTGTAAACGAAGGTATCGTCGCCGAAGCCGCCGGTCAGGGTGTCGGCGCCCAGCCCGCCGACCAGCCAGTCGTTGTCGGCGCCGCCGTTGAGCGTGTCGTTGCCGGAGCCTGCCGACCAGAAGGTCGTTGCCCGCATTGCCGCTGATGGTGGCATCGTTGCCGCCGTTGCCGAACAGGAGATCGTTGCCGGCGTTGCCGGTCAGCGCCTCGCCGCTGCCCGTCCCGGCGATCACGTCGGCATTGCTCCCGCCGGTGAGACCGACGCCCATGAGGTACGTCCCAGTGCCGAGCGAATAGCCGTACGCGCTGCCGCCGCTGGAAAATTGAATCTGTTCGACATTCATCCCGGCGAAGTGGTTGATCACCGTGATCGCGTCGCTGCCGTAGTCGATGAGCAGGTTGTTGCCGTCACGCTCAAAATTGAGGCCGGAGAGCGCGGCGCTGCCGGTCTGGATGACGATGGTGTCGGTGCTGCCGGTGTCGCTGATCGTGTCAGTGCCATCGCCGAGATCGAACTTATAGGTGTCGTTGCCGGCCCCGCCGTAGAGCGTGTCATTGCCGGTGCCGCCGCTGAGCGTGTCATTGCCCGTGCCGCCGAACACGAAGTCGTCGCCGCTATTGCCGTTGAGGATGTCGTTGAGGGCGTCGCCGCCCAGGATTTCCCCCGCGCCGGTGCCGTTGAGGGTGTCGGCGGCGTCGCCGCCGACAATCTGCGACAGGCCGGCGATCGTTGCGGTGGTGACATCGCCGATCGTGACTGCGAGCGTCGAGCTCGAGGCATCGCCGTCGACGTCCTGGATCGTATAGTTGAAGGTGAGCGTCGCCGTGCCGCCCGCCGTTACGTGCGGAAAGTTCTGCAGCAGGTTGAGATCGTAGTCCCCGGTCGCGGTGTTCACGTCCAGCCGCCAGTAGTCCACGCCGCTGTGCGAGCCGGTGAGCTGGGTCACGTCGGGCGCCAGCGGGTCAGGCGCGCTGGTCACGGTGAACGCGAGGCTCGAGCCGCTTGCCGAGGCGTAGCTCACTGCACTGATCTCAGGCACGCCCGCGCCGTCACCGCCGAACTGGTCGTTCAGCAGAAGGTCGCCCGAGAAGGTGCTCAGCAGGCTGCCGATGACCAGTGGCGACAGGGCGTTGATCAGTGCACCTTCGCCGCCGGTGCCGTAGACGACCGGCGTGTCGGCGGCCTGGCTGCCGGCCTCCGGATCGAAGGCGATCGGCTGCAGCGGCCCGGTCGTCACGCCGCTCCCGATGCCGATCGCGAACGCCGGCATGTCGTGGGCCGTGAGGAAGGACTCCCAGGCGGCCTGGTCGGCCGTACCGATCTCCTGGCCCGCCGTGGGAACACCGTCGGACAGGAACAGGGTGATGTTCTGGTCGGCGTCCGGCGTTGCGTTGACGAACGCAGTCCGTGCCGTCAACAGCGCATCGTCATAATTGGTGCCGCCGCTGGCCACGAGGCCGGCGAGATAGGCGTTCGCTCCGTCGATCGAAACCCAACCCGAGCTCGCCGCCGTGCTGGCAAAATCGACCACCTGCACGTGGACCTCCGTCGCCGAGCCGTCAAGCCCCGTGAGCAGGTTGGCAACCGCCGCGCGGGCAAGGTCGATGCGCTCGGAGAAGCCGTTGACGTTGGGATCATCACCCATGCTGCCCGAGCGGTCGAAGATGATCACTATATTGACCGATTTGCCGCTGCTCGACGCCTCGGGCCCGGAATTGCTGTCCGGGTGAGCCGTCGGTACCTCGTCCCGGTCGATCGCGGTAGAGTCCGAGCCGCCCGTACCGGCGTTGCCGGCGGCATCGGTATAGCTGCCGGTCGCCACCGACACCGAGCCGGTGCCGGAGAAGGGTCAGTCGCCGTGAAGATGGCGGTGTAGACCAGCGGGTCCGCCGTGACGGCCAGGCCGCTCACCGTGCCGCCCGCCGCCGTAATGTCGGCGGCCGTGAAGCCAACCGGTGCTTCGCTGAAGGTGAATGTCACCTGCGAGCTGCTGTCGCCGTCGTTGAGCGAAGCGTCCACGATGTTGACCGAAACCGTCGGGTTGAACCGGTCGATAGTCACCGTGTCGGAGCCTTCCCCGCCGCTGTTGCCGGCGGCATCGGTATAGCTGCCGGCCGCCAGCGACACCGAGCCGGTGCCGGAGAAGGTGTCGGTCGCCGTGAACGTCGCGGTGTAGACCAGCGGGTCCGCCGTGGCGGCCAAGCCGCTCACCGTGCCGCCCACCGCCGTAATGTCGGCGGCCGTGAAGCCAACCGGTGCTTCGCTGAAGGTGAATGTCACCTGCGAGCTGCTGTCGCCGTCGTTGAGCGAGGCGTCCACGATGTTGACCGAAACCGTCGGGTTGAACCGGTCGATAGTCACCGTGTCGGAGCCTTCCCCGCCGCTGTTGCCGGCGGCATCGGTATAGCTGCCGGCCGCCAGCGACACCGAGCCGGTGCCGGAGAAGGCGTCAGTCGCCGTGAAGGTGGCGGTGTAGACCAGCGGGTCCGCCGTGACGGCCAGGCCGCTCACCGTGCCGCCCGCCGCCGTAATGTCGGCGGCCGTGAAGCCAACCGGTGCTTCGCTGAAGGTGAATGTCACCTGCGAGCTGCTGCTGTCGCCGTCGTTCAGCGAGGCGTCCACGATGTTGACCGAAACCGTCGGTTTCACGGTATCGAGCGTGAAGGCGAAGGTGGCGGCGCTCGAGACATTGCCGGCAACGTCGGTTTGACGAACCTGAATGGTGTTGGCACCTTCAAGGGCGAAGAACGAACTGCTCCAGGTGCTGCCGCCGTTGGTCGAGTATTCGACGATGGCACCGGCCTCGATGCCGGAGAGAGCGAGCATACCGTTGTTGGTGAGATGGTCGGTCGCGGAGCTGCCGCCGTCGTTTGCCAACGCCACGCCCGGTACCGCCGTCACCGTGTCGAGCGTGAAGCCGAGAGTCGTGGTGCTGGACACATTGCCGGCGACGTCGGTCTGGCGGACCTGGATCGTGTTGGCGCCTTCGCGGGCAGAGAACGAGCCGCTCCAGGTACTGCCGCCGTCGCTCGAGTACTCGATGATCGTGCCGGCGTCGACTCCCGAGAGGATCAGCGCATCGCTGTTGGTGATGTGGTCGGTTGCGAAGCTGCCGCTGTCCAACGTCAGCCTCAGGCCAGGCGCGGCCGGGCTCACGCTGTCGAGGGTGAAGGCGAAGGTGGCGGCGCTCGAGACGTTGCCGGCAACGTCGGTCTGGCGAACCTGAACGGTGTTGGCACCTTCAAGGGCGAAGAACGAACCGCTCCAGGTGTTGCCGCCATCGCTCGAATATTCGACGGTCGCGCCGGCCTCGATGCCCGCGAGGGTCAGCGCAGCGCTGTTGGTGATGTGGTCGGATGCTGACCCGCCGCTGTCGCTGGCCAGCGCCGGCGTTGGCGGGACCGCTGTGGTGTCGATCGTGACCGGTGTTGACGCTTCGGGCGCCGGATGGCCGGCCGCATCCAAAACGCTCGCTGTCACCCTGTAGGTTCCGTCGGCCAGCGCCTTGGCATCCGCCGGGCTGATGTCTACTGACCAGGTGCCATTGATGACCTGGGCCGTGCCCCTGTAGATTACCTGGTTGAAGCCATCGAGTATGGTGAGTGTAACGACCTGCCCGTTCTCCACTCCCGTAGTAGTCCCATTGACAGGAACGCCGACATTCGCCTGGTTGGCGTTCACAACGGCGGCACCGTTACCAGGGGTGGTAATGGCAATAGCTGAGATGGCGATGGTTGGCACCGTCGCCAGGGGTGCGGTAACTGGGGTAAGTGGAATGAAAGTTGCTGAGCTGTTCAGCGTCGGTATAACCGGGGTGCCGATTCCGCCAGGGAGTACGTTGTTGATGGGAAGTGGCGCGAGCTGGAAATCCACTGGCGCCTGATTGGTCGGCGCGGTGCCGCTGGTTCCCGGCCCATTGTTGGGCTGGTGGTTCGGCTGCCCCATCTGATCGGTCTGATGATAGAATTGCTGCAGCGCTGCCATTTGTTCGGGGCTGTGTGTGATGCGGCTGACGCTGACGGCGGATCCTGCCCGGTGCAGGACGAGAGTTTCTCCGGGATTATCGTGAATGATGGTCCGTGGGACCGCCTCCTTGGTCACGATCTCCAATGGGCCGAACTTGAGATCTGTAGGGCCAATGGTGCCGTCTTCGACGAAGGCGGCTTGGCTCTCGTGTTCGGCGGAGAGCATTAGCGCGGTTAAGGTCAGGAGGCCGACCCCGCCCTCGTTGCCGCGTTTCCTGGCGGCGGGTGCCGCGATGTTCAGGCGATCGCTCGTCGCGAGCTTGCCGCCGATGGAGGCCGTGAGCGCGAGTCGAAGCGGGGTTAAGTTCGAGGTCCCGTTTGCGGCCTGGGCGAATGCTGCGAGGGCCGTGCCGGTATTGGCGGCAGGACCAAACGCGCTGCCATCGATGTCGCGCGAAACGGTCCCGATTTCGGCGAGGCGAGCCGAGGCTGTCGGATCCTGCGCGGAGCCGACTACAGCGTCACGTCCGGGCGCGTCGCTGGCCGTACGGAACACGCGCTGCCCCTCCCATCGCTTGGGGATGCCTCGCGCCCACCGGATGGGTGACGTTGTTCTCGTTCTTGGGCGGCAACGCGGTGCGTCCCGTTATATGTCATAATGGGCGGAGCCGGCCAGCCAACGTGTGAGCTAAATCACACTCATGTCATAATTACAGACCACGGACGGATTTCTCCGGCGCCACCCTCACGCCGGCCCTGCCTTGGGCAGTTTGGGTCGCGCCGGGACGGATTTCAGCTATAAAGTGTTGTAAAGAGTGCTGGCTTCCGGGAAGGCCTCGGTCCATGCTGAATTGGAACCGGCGCCGGCATTGCCGGGCGTGGTGGATTGTGTTACAGGTTGTCTTCTATTTTGGGTGGAACAGATGCGCCCTGATGTGATGGCCTTGCTCCTCGCCGGCGTATTTGCCGGCCTCGCGCCTGCGATGCCAGCGTCTGGACAGACCCCTCCCGCAAGTTCCCTCGTGGGGAACGCCGATTCGATTCCCATCGGCAAAGTGGTCATGACGGCGGGTTCCATCACCGTCGAGCGCGCGACCGCCGTGGTCGCACAGGTCAATCTCCCCGCGGGCGACGCCAGGACCAAGGTCGGCGATCTCGTGTACCGCGGCGATGTCGTGCAGACCGGAGCCGACGGAAAACTCGGCATCACCTTCAATGACGGCACCGCGTTCAATCTGTCCAGCAATGCCCGCATGGTGCTCAACGAGTTCGTTTACGATCCGAACGGTTCGTCGAATTCCACCTTCTTCAGTCTGTCCAAAGGGACGTTCACGTTCATTGCCGGGAAGGTGGCGAAGACCGGCGATATGAAGATCGACACCCCGGTCGCGACCATGGGCATTCGCGGGACCACGCCGCACATTAAAATTTCAGAAGACGGCAGCGTCGCATTTTCCACCCTCATTGAAGAGGGCAAGAGTGGCGGCGTCGAGCGGCGTGCGGGCGTGGACGAGAAAAAGCCGGTGGCGCCCGCGAACCGGCGCCAGGCAAAAAGGGCGTCGTCACCGGACACGTCCTTCAATATCAACTTCAAGATTTGTCAGGGCTGTTGAACCGCCGGCTCTCGGTGCGGCAACGTGTCGAGGAGTGGAGCATGACATCTGGCGCAAGGTGCGTCGTTGTCGGCGCCGGGGTGGCGGTGTTGCTGCTGCATGGGGCATCGGCGGTGGCACAGAAATCGCTGCTCAAGAGCGTTGAATTGTGCAACGGCGTGGATCGCTCGTCCCCCGATCGTCAGATCAGCGGCTGCACGGCGCTGATCGAATCGGATGGCGCGACCACGCCGGCCCTCGTCACCGCCCACAACAATCGTGGCAACGCCTACGCTGCGAGAGGCGATTTCAACCGCGCCATACTGGACTACGATCAATCGATCAAGCTCAACCCCAACTACGCGCGCGCCTTCAACAATCGCGGCGTGGCATATCAGAAGAAGGGCGAGTACAGCCGCGCGATCAATGATTTCGATGAGGCCATCAGGCTCAATCCGAGCAACTCCAACGCCTTCGCCAACCGCGCCGAGACCTACAGCTACACCGGCGACTACGCCCTTTCGGTTCGCGACTATGACGAGGCGATCCGGCTGCGGCCCATGTCGGACATGCTGTGGAACGGACGCTGCTGGGCCCGGATCATGCTGGGCGAGCTGCCGGCGGCGCTCGCGGACTGCAACGAGGCGCTTCGGCTGGAGCCCCGTGCCGCCACGTTCGACTCGCGCGGATTGGGCTACCTGAAGATGGGCAAATGGGACCTGGCCATCGACGATTACAGTTCGGCCCTGCGGCTCGATCCGAAGCTGGCGAGCGCGCTCTACGGACGCGGGCTTGCCAAGCTTAAAAAGGGCGACACCACCGGCGGCAATGTCGACATCGGCGCGGCAAAGAAGCTCGAGACGAATATCGGCGCGAGCTTTGCACGCTACGGTGTGCCGTAGGACCCGCATGCGGGCAATGCGCCTGTGTGCGATGACGGTCGTCGGGCACTCACCCGATCGCCCGGCCAAGGTGAACTCCGCGGCGGATCCATGCGCGCTGACGCGTCGCGATTGATGTGGATCGTCGTTCCGCATTCGCCGGCGTCATCCGCGGGCTCGACCCGCGGATCCATCCCGCTTCGCATATTTTCGCGAAGGGATGGATCGCTGGGTCAAGCCCGGCAACGACGTTGTGACCGCGCTGGTCGCGTACATGGCAAAGCGTGTGTAGTGGGGTGCGGCAGCGTTATTTCCCGCCAGCCAGAATTTTCAGGACGCGCGCCTTCTGTTCGGGAGTGGCGCTTTCGACGGCGGCAACCACATTCTGGTATGTGCCGGCGGGATCGAGATATTCGATGATGCGCTCGGCCTTCTCGCCGTCGGCGATGAGCTGCGGGTTGTGCAAGGTCTGCTTCACGGCTTCCTGCAGGTAGGCAAGGCGCGCCGGCGGAATTCCCGGCGGTGCCATCAGGATGCGGCCGAGCTTCTCCACATTGGCGAGGAAATCCATCACCCAGGTCTGGTCGGGATCCATCCTGGCTGCCTCGAAAATGGTCGGACGGTCCGGGAAGAAGCGTGACTTGGTGCGCGCGATCGTCGCCAGCGCCCAGTTCTGCTTGGCCTTCACGAAATTGTTGGCGGACGATTCCGGCACATAGAGCGCGTCCATCTCGCCGCGCGTGACGGCAAGCCCGGCGTCGGCGCTGCCCTTGTATCCTTGCACGACATGGCAATCGAGCTTGAGGGCTTCGCAGGTGAAGGCCGCGCCGATGCCCAGCCCGGACGTCGCGCCCGAGGAGGCCCATCGCCACTTCATCCGGGCGTCGATCGCCTGCTGGACCTCCCGGATGGGAGAATCCGGCCCAACGAGCCAGAGCCCGGGCGGCGCACCCACGGTCGCCAGGTAGGTGAACTTGGCAAGGTCGAAGCGGGCGGCCTGGTCTCCGGTCAGTTGGGCGAAGGCAGCGCTGGTGCCGTTGCTCAGGGAGATCTGCAAACCGTCGGGCGGCGCAAGGTACAGGCGATTGAGCGCAATGAGTCCGCCGGCGCCGGGCTGGTTCTCGACGATGACCGTCGTGCCCAGCGTCCTGGCGAGATAGGGCGCGATCAGCCGCGAGAAGATGTCGTAGCCGCCGCCGGTGCCGGAGCCCACGATCATGCGCACGGTCTTGCCGGCGTAGAAGGCTTTTTCGGCGTCCTGCGCCTGCCCCGATGACACCGACACGGTCCAGCAGACCGCGAGCGACAGAAGCACCAACCGACGCGGTGTGATCATTGCGTGCACCTGTTCGACCCTTGACGTTTCTATCACAGCCGCGACCTGGCTATTAGAATATCATGTCCGCAAAAAGCAGCCGGCAAGACGGCGGCAGGAAGCGTCTTTGCTGCATTTCTTGGTATCAGCGTTGATCCAAAGGAGAGATGCAATGACCATGCTCATTACGACGCTTGCCGCGGCTTGCACCGTGCTCGCCACGAGCGCTTTCGCCCAGAACGCGAGGAGTGCTGATCAGATCGAGCACCACATCGCGAAGATCGACGGCACGCGCTTCCACTACGTGACGGCCGGGACCGGCGATCCGGTGTTGCTGATTCCGGGCTGGCCCCAGAGCTGGATCGCTTGGCGGAAGGTCCTGCCTTTGCTGGTCAGCGCAGGCCGCCGCGTCGTCGTACTCGACCCTCGAGGTTTCGGTGAGAGCGACAAGCCGGCTGGAGGTTACGATCTCGACACCGCCGCACGCGACCTGCATCGTTTCCTTGAATTGACCAACCTCGTGACCGCGGGAGGAATTGACATCATCGCTCATGACGTCGGGACGTGGATCGCGCATGCCCACGCCGTGGATTATCCAGCCGACGTAAGACGTCTGGTGCTGACCGAGTTGAACATTCCCGGAGTTACTTCATTCGCATCGGCCGGAATTCCGAGCGAGGTGGTGAATTTGAAGAGCTGGCAATTTGCATTCAATCGGTTGAACGATCTGCCGGAGATGCTGGTCCAAGGACGCGAGCGAGCCTACCTTGCCTGGATCTTCGCGACGAAGAGTACTCGATCCTACGCGATAGATTCGGCCGCTCTCGAAGAATATACGCGTCAGTATTCCGCGCCCGGAGCCATGCGCGCTGGTTTCGCTTGGTACCGGGCAAACTTCGATGCGGAAGGCCAGGCGCAGGCGAAAGCGCGCGCGGCCAAGCGATTGTCAATGCCCGTTTTGGCGCTCGGAGGATCCGACGGGGTGGGTGACGCGCTTCGCGCGACCGTTGCCACGATTGGAGACCGCGTGCAGGGGGGCTCGATCACACCGCGGCAGGCCCGTCCGGGGGACGGCTGCGGTCACTTTCTCCCGGAGGAATGCCCTGACGAACTGACCGAGGCTGTCTTCAAGTTCTGGCAGTCGACGCCGCGATGAGCCGAACGACCGCGCTGACGCGACATCTCAGGCTGCGACTGACGATCGCGGGCAAGGACGTCGTTCAGGGTCATCGAATGAAACGAACTCCGACGGGCCCTTGCCAACGGCGCCGCGAATTGAGGCCGAAGCCCGGCCTATCGATCCGGAGTCAGCAGCTTCAACTCTCCGGCGCGATCGGCGGTCGCGTTCAGCACGCATTCATTGGCGGCCATGCGTGCGCTGGAGCCACCATCGGGATCATAATAAAAGTTGCAGTTTGCGTCGCGGAATTTGATCCAGGCACGCTGCGCCTCCAGGAGTGCCTTTTTCCGATTCGGAGAAAGTTTTGAACCCAGCTTGTTGTAGTTCTCATTGAGACGAGCGTCTTGACGCTTTGTTTCGACACTCATGCAGGTCATCATCTCGGAAGTGACGCCGCCGGCCTTGTCCAGGCACGTCGAGTATTCCTTCGTCGTCTCTCTGTCCGCCGCGGAAACTTGTCCCGTGCTCACGACGGACACCAGTGCGATCGCGATCAGCTTTCCGATCTGGGCCAGCCGTGATCGCTGCCTGGCGAAGCCCGTTTGTCTCGTCGCGGACATGTTGGGTACCTGGGTTTCAGGGGTGATCAACGATGATAATCGAGTTCCTGGGCGGACGCGCGGGCGAGGAGCGAGGCGTCCACCGTGACCTAATAGGACGGGTCCATCTTCTCCATCCACAAATCGAGAATGATGCCCGCGAGGTCGGCTCCCAATCGGTCTTCGAATTGTTCGCCATGGCACTCCCAGGGCTTTGGGAACCGCGGTGTTCAAAGTCCGCTTATCGATTCCCGCCAGTGAACGCAGGCGGGCGGACGGTCGCTGCCGGCAAGCAGCTCGCGAAACGATCAAGGGCAGTGTCCGGCAGGATAGCGAGCACCGCACCGGCTTGAGAAAACTTCTGCAGGGCTCTGACCCGGGGTTCCGGAAGCCCGACACAGCCTGCCGTTCCGGTGTCGGGCGCACTCCAGATATGAATGAAGATGCACGAGCCGCGTCGGCTCGCGCCATCGCTCGGATAGTCCACAAAGAGACCTCGACGGTACAGCGGACTGCTTCTCATGTCATCGGCTTCCACCGAACCGATCTCCGAGCGCTTTGTGATCGTGTTGTACAAAGGTGAGGAGGGATCCTCCACACAGACCGTCTCCCCGGACTTGACTTCAATGTAGCCCGGTCGCGTTGAAGGGCCGAAACCGAAGCTCCGTCCGATCCGGAAGAAGCCCGCTGGGGTCCGGTTGTCGCCTTCAACCTTCTCTGGTTCCTCGCCCTCCTTGACGTCGAGGAAGGGGTAGCCCCAGCCAAGGCCGGCCGCGCCGACGACAGCTGGCTCGGCCGCGCTGGCGCGTTGCCACGGCTTGTCAGCCGACCGGCGCGTGAAGAGCTGCAAGGTTGCGAGCGCCGTGTCCATGGATGGCGTGGTGACCAATACGAGCCGCGACGCCTGCGTGATCGGTCCGGGACAGGTCTCCGCGTAGACCGGTGAAACAAGAATTGCCATCGCGGCAAATATCAAACCCTTTAGTCCAGGCATCGTTCGCGTGCCCTCGCGTTCGCAGGCCATCAAGAATGCAAGCCGCTGCGCAAGTCCGGGATCGGGATATCCATCTGTGCGCCGGCCTTGCTCCGCCGGAACACAGGTTCTGGCAGGCCTCGAACGCGCCCGATGATTGCGATCCACGTCAGACGACACCCCGAGCCTCGAGATTGCGTTTGCGGGCGCGAGGCTAGCACCGGCGTGCCAATCGCGCCATCGACCGCAACGAGTGCCACCATGACTGCTTTTCCACCCAAAGCGAAGTCGATCCGCGATCTTGCCATGTCGCAACATGCCAAAGGGGACCCCGGTGAAACACGATGCGGGCCATTGAGCCGCTTCTGAGCGTCGCGTAAAGTTTCAAACCTTCCGCGACGAGCCGTAAGGGGCATGTGACGGCCGCGATGGCGCAAGAAACCGCTACCGATCTCGAGCGCCGCCTCGCCCAGGCGCAGCGCGAGCTGAGCGAGGCGTTGGAGCGGCAGGCGGCAAGTGACGAGGTGCTACGCCTCGTCGCCAGCTCGCCGGGTGAATTGGGGCCGGTTTTTGAGACCATCCTGTCGAACGCAACGCGCATCTGCGAGGCCAAATTTGGATCGATGTACCTCTACGAAGGAGGAAACGCTTTTCGTTTCGTCGCGGCGCACAATGCACCGCCTGCGTTTGTCAAAGCACGCGCGCGCGATCCAATAGTTCGACCTCCGGCAGACACTCCCTTGGGGCGCGTCGCCACTACGAAGCAGGTGAGCCACATCGCCGACATGAGGACCGTGCCGTCCTACATCGCGCACGATCCCTTTGTCGTTTCCGCCGTTGAACTCGGCGCCTACCGGACCGTGCTCGCCGTTCCAATGCTCAGGGAGAACGAGCTGATCGGCTCTATCAACATGCAACGCCAGGAGGTCCGGCCGTTCAGCGATAAACAGATCGAGCTGGTCACAAACTTTGCGCGCCAGGCCGTCATCGCCATCGAGAATACCCGGCTGCTCAACGAGCTGCGGGAATTGCTGCAGCAGCAGACCGCGACCTCCGAAGTGCTGCAGGTCATTTCGACCTCGCCCGGCGACCTCGACGCCGGTGTTCCAGGCCATGCTGGAGAACGCGACAAGGCTCTGTGACGCCAAATTCGGAACCATGTGCTCTTCGAGGACGGCGCATTTCGAACCGTCGCACTATCACAATGCCCCTCCGGCCTTTGCCGAGGAGCGGCGGCGCAATTCGGCCGTTCGCCCCAATCCGGGAACCGGGCTTGCTCACGGCTGGTGGCTACGAAGCAGACGATCCACATCGCCGACGCCCAGGCCGAACCGGCTTACCTACACCGATCCCGCCGCGTCGGCTTTCGCCAACTCGCCGGCGCGCGCACCTTCATAACGTGCCAATGTTCAAGGCAAAATGCAGCCTGTCGGCACCATCTGCCATCTACCGCCAGGAGGTGCGGCCGTTTACCGACAACAGATCGACGTGGTCACGAATTTCGCCAAGCAGGCGGTCATCGCCATCGAGAATGCCCGGCTGCTCAGAGAGCTGCGGGAATTGCTGCAGCAGCAGACCGCCACCGCCGACGTGCTCAAGGTGATCAGCCGCTCGACCTTCGATCTGCAGGCGGTGCTGGATACGCTGGTCGAGTTGGCCGCCCGACTGTGCGATGCCGACACGGCGGCGATTCACCGCCTGAAAGGCTCCAACTATCAACACGCGGCGAGTCATGGCCTGACCAGTGAGCACCATGAGTTCCTGAAGCAGCTGCAGTTCCAACCCGATCGCGGCACGGTCGCCGGGCGGACTGCGCTGGAACGCAATGTCGTTCATGTGATCGACGTTCTGCACGACCCGGAGTTGATCTTGGGGGATGCCGACAGAAGACTGGGCACGCGCAGCATACTCGGCGTTCCGCTGCTGCGTGAGGGAACGCCGATTGGCGTGATCGTGCTGATGCGCCGAACTGTCCGACGCTTCACCGACCGACAGATCGAGCTTGCCACGACCTTCGCCGACCAGGCGGTGATCGCGATCGAGAACGTGCGGCTGTTCGACGAAATCCAGGACAAGAACCGCCAGCTGCAAATGGCGAGCGAGAACAAGTCGCAATTCGTCTCCAGCATGAGCCACGAGCTGCGCACCCCGCTCAACGCCATCATCGGGCTCACCGACATGATGGTGAGCAACGCGGCGCGGTTCGGCACCGAAAAGGCCCTGGAGCCGCTGCAGCGGGTGCATCGCGCCGGCAACCACCTCCTCGGCCTCATCAATCAGGTGCTCGACCTCTCGAAGATCGAGGCCGGCAAGCTCGAGCTCAATCCTCAGACGGTGCAGCTGGCGCCGCTGATCGACGAGGTCATCGGCACCGCGCGCCCGCTTGCCGAGCAGAACAACAATCGCCTCGCGGTCGAAATCCCGCACGATCTCGGCACGCTGAGCGTAGATCCGATGCGGCTGCGGCAGATCATGCTCAACCTGTTGAGCAATGCCTGCAAGTTCACCAAGCAGGGCCAGGTCACGCTGCGGGCGCGAAGGGTGATCGATGGAGGCGACGGGATCGAATTCGCCGTTGCCGACAGCGGCATCGGCATGACGGCGGAGCAGCAGGGCAAGCTGTTCGAGGACTTTGCCCAGGCCGATGCCTCGACCGCGCAGCGCTTCGGCGGCACGGGGCTGGGCCTCGCCATCACGCGCAAGCTCGCCCGCATGATGGGCGGCGATGTGACGGTGGCGAGCGAACCGGGCAAAGGCTCGGTCTTCACGGTGCGCCTGCCGGTCGCCGCGGACACGCACTCGACAAACGTCCCGGGCGCTTTAAAACGGCGAGCAAGCGTGGCGGCAATTCGCGGCCGTGGTTTTGATGGTCTTGAAATAAGCTCCTTTATTTCTTCTTTTCGTCGCAGTTGGCGCTGAGGCTGAAGCAGCGATAGGAATGTGGGGGGCCACAAATCGTCAAAACTTGGGGGAGAATGCGATGCGCCAATTCAGCGTTGGTGAAGTCGTGACCTGGATTCCGGATATGACCCTTCGCTCCGAGGCTCATGGCGATTACAGGATCGTTGCTTCGATGCCCGATCGAGACGGCGATATCATGTACCGGATCAAGAGTCCTGTCGAAGAATATGAACGAGTCGTAAAAGAAGTCCTTCTCGTCAAATCAGAGGGCTATCTGCCGGAAGAAGCTCTGGCAGCTGTCAAGGACGGTTCGCGCCGGAAAGCAATCACACTCTCCACTATGCAGCCGCACGGGTAGGCGGGCAGACGAAGGTTACGCCGCTTCATTCGATCACCTCATCGGCGCGGGCGGCCTCATTCCGGACATCGTTGAAGGCACCGCGACCTCGGCGCATTCAGAGTGCACGCCCTAAGCGGCGCCGTCACCGCGCAACGCATACGCGTTGCAGAGTTTGAGCGCCCGGATGATCTTGCCGGTCGGCTGCTTCCGGCCTCTGAGCACGCGGTTGAGCAGCGTGCGGTCGATACGCTCCTTGCGCGCCCAGGCGGACTGCCCGCCGGCCTGGTCCACCGCCGAGCGGAGCAGTCCGACGACAGCCTTGTCGTCCAGCATGCGCATGTCGCTCCGTGTCGTCTGCATCCGTATTGCTCGCGTGGATCGCCAATCAACGCTCATCCGGCGGTGAGCGTGTCGCGAATCGCGCCTGCTCTGTCAGCGCAGCCGCTCGTGTGAGGAATTCAGCAGAATTCCCCTGAGCTGTTGGCGGTCGCCAAGCCACGGCTCCGTCTCCGAAACCGGCGTTTCGGGCCGGTTGGCATCCCGCGATATGACATTGCTTTGCTCGGCGGTCGACTGCGCGGTCGCGCTGCCGATTGCGGCGATGCTGACCGCCGCCAGGGCGGCGGCAAGGGCAACACCGACGGCCAACTGCGTCAAGCTGTTTGGCATTGATCGCCTCCATCCACAAATGCGCCGCAAGGGCGGCCGTGGGTGGGTTGTTAACTCACCGGGCGACCCCGTGCCTGTGACCGCTGTCACAGTTGCACCGCTTTTCCGGACCCGCGTCGTGCCCCGGTCGCAGGGCCCTGGAATAAGCCTCGCTTGGCCGCCACGTCGGGTCCCAACCAGGCCCGGCGGGGGTGCACCTCGCCAGAATTGCGCGAAATGAAGTTTTTCCGGCCGCGAAACGCCGGTGCCGCCCCTCAAAGGCGGCGCCGCCCGCAATAGCGCTTCTATGTGACCTCCGTCACATCTCTCCGTCCCGCCCCGGGTTAACCATGAGCGTCAGAGCAAGGACGGAGGGGACAATGTCGATTGCATGCACCATGGGCCGCAGCCGCGCCGCCAGCCGGACGGGTTCGGAGACGCCCGATGAGACCCTGATCCAGTCGATCGCCGCCGGCGACCGGCAGGCGATGAAGGTCTTGTTCGCGCGGCACAACGTGCGCCTTTATCGCTTCGTCCTGCGGATGGTTCGGGACGAGGCGGCCGCCGAGGACCTCGTCAGCGAGGTGTTTCTGGAGGTCTGGCGTCACGCCGACAAGTTCCAGACCCGCTCCAGCGTCTCCACCTGGCTGCTGGCGATTGGCCGCAACAAGGCGCTTTCGGCGCTGCGGCGCCGGCGGCCGACCGAAGAGCTGGACGGACACGCAGCGCAAGCGGTCGAAGACCTGCAGGACGGCCCCGAGGCGGTGATGCAGACCCGGCAGGCCAGCGGGATCCTGGCGAGCTGTCTGGAGCGCTTGTCGCCGGCCCACCGCGCGGTGATCGACCTGGTCTACTACCACGACAAGTCGATCGAGGAGGTCGCGCAGATCGTCAGCGCATCGCCGAACACGGTGAAGACCCGCATGTTCTATGCCCGCAAGCGGATCGCCGAGATGATGGCCGCGCAAGGGTTCGACCGGGCGACGGTATGACGGGTGTGCGCCCATGATGCGTCGGCGAACCGTACGGCTGTCGACTTCGTGCGGTCGCAATGGACCAGGGGCGGGTAAGGGGGCGGTGTTCTCGAAGGAGCAGCGGGGCGGCCTCGAGCGGGAGAAGGCGGCGCTGGAGCAGGCCCGTCTCCTGCTGGCGGATTGCACTCTCTTCAGCAGCCTGAGTGCCGACGAGCGGAGCGAGATCGCCGCCCGGGCACGGATTCGCAGCCTTGAAGCGGGTGAGACCGTCTTCGCGGCCGGCGCTCCCGGCAACCACATGATGGCTTTGCTCAGCGGAAACATCCGCATCAGCATATCGTCGGCGGACGGCAAGGAATTGCTGCTGGCGATCATTCAACCCGGCGAGGTGTTTGGCGAGCTGACGGTCCTGGATGGCAAGGTGCGTTCGGCCGATGCCGTCGCCGAGACCCCCTGCATGCTGGCGATGCTGTACCGCCAGGACATCCTGTCGTTCTTTGAGAAAAACCCCTCCGCGTGGCCAAAGCTCATCGAAGTCTTGTGCCAGCGGCTGCGGCGCACCAACCAGGCGTTCGCGGAGGTTGCGCTGCTGCAGCTTCCGGTCCGCTTGGCCCGGGCGCTGCTGCGCGTTGCAGACGCCCCGGCCGGCCCTGCGTCGGCTGAGATGGCAAGGACCCGGTTCAGCCAGCGGGAGCTGGCGAGCATGGTGGGGGGAACGCGCGAAAGCGTGAACAGGTGCCTTCGCAACTGGCAGCGCAGCGGCATCGTTGCGATTGCCGACGGCTCGATCATCGTCGTCGACCGGCCTGCGCTCGAAAACATGGCGGAGCCGACCTGAGGCAGCCGGCCAGGCCACGGCGTAGGATCGGTTGAGCGTAGCGAAACCCAACACTCCCGCAGCGGATTCACTGTTCGTGCAGGTCGGCGCCACCGCCCCCGCTCGTCGTTACTCAGCCTTGGGCGCGCGCGGGTCCTCGGTCGCTCCATGTCCCCGTCGGGTTGGTTTCGGTCACGGTGGTCGCGTTCTTCATCGCGTCCGGCGTGACCTTGTCGAACACCTTGCCGCGGCGGCCGGTGACGCGCACCGTGGCGCGGATCTCCAGCCACCTGTCGCCGATGTTGCAGGCGTAGGGCGCCGCGCGTTCGCCGCCGAGCCCGCGCCACGCTCCCGGAAAGCGTGCGCCCTCGCAGCGGATATCGTCGGCTTTGCGGTTCGCTTTCTCGAGCGCCTCCGTGACCTCGCGCTTGAGCGGCGGCGACTTGTCGATCAGTGGCATGATCTCCTCGAGCCCGAGGCTCCCCCATTGCCCGAGCTTGCCGGTGTCGAACGCCAGGGCGGGCGATGCTGCCACCACCGCCAGCAGCAACAGCGTGCATCGTACGAGCATCGGTCCTCCGGTCGAACGATCGTCATTCGGATGCGCAGGTGACATCGGGATTTCCTCACTTCGCCAGATGCCGGTCGAAGAAGCGCGCGATCTCGCCGAACGCCTCCCGGGTTTCCGGCGCCGAGGGATCGAACAGATACTGCGCGTGCGACATGCCCTCGAATACCTGCAGCTCGGCCTCGACCCCGGCGCGGCGCAGCTTGCGGTGGGTGAGCACGGTGAGACTGAGGAACAGGTCGCGCGTGCCGCTGGTCAATATGGCGGGCGGGAAGCCGGTGAAGTCGCCGTAGATCGGCGAAAGCTGCGGGTCCTTGAGGTCGCGGCCGTTGGCGTAGAGCAGCGCCGCACGGCTGAGAAAGCCGTGGTAGCTCACCAGCACGTTGTCGAGCCACTCGTTGGTTCTGTACGTGTCGCCGGTCTCGGTCAGATCCGACCACGGCGTGCCGGGCGCGATCGCCGCCGGCAGCGGCAGGCCTTCCTGCTTCGCGCGCAGGATCATCGCCAAGGTCATGCCGCCGCCGGTCGATGTGCCGAAGATCGCCATCCGGCGCGGGTCCGCCATCCCGAGCGCCGCCTTCCACACCGCCATGGCGTCGTCCATGGCGGCGGGATAGGGGTGGTCGGGCGGCATGCGATAGTCGAACGAGATCACCTTGAAGCCGCCGAAGGCCGCCATCAGCGCGGCCTCGCCGGTGCCGGATTCGCCCGGAAAGTAGACGTAGCCGCCGCCGTGCACGTGAATGAGCAGGCGGTTCTGGTTGACCGCGGGGATCACCCGCGGCGACAGGATGAAGGCCTTCACGCCGCCGATCACGGTGGGCTCGATCGTCACGCCGAGTTTCTCGCGTATGCCCTTCTGCATTGCGGCGCTCGCGTTCGCGAGCCGGCCGACGAGCTCCTTCCAGTCCTCCGCGCTCTTGGGGTCGGCGTTCCAGCTCGGCGTCGGGTAGGGCGCGGCGATCACGGCCTGCAGCTCAGGGCTCACCATCGTCGGCAGCGGAATGCTGCGGCCCGGCACCGTGCGCGGCCCCGCCATCGCATTGGCGGCGTTCTGCGCCGCCTCGAGCATCTCGAACTCGGCCGCCGCGATGCGCTGGCCGGCCGCGTCCTGCGCCGGCGCCGGCGAGGCGAGCGCTGCGGCGAGCGCGAAAGCAATGGCGGAGACGAGGCGAACGGTTTTCATTCTTGTCCTCCTGCGCGGCGGCGACGGCCGGAATGTTCGGGATGCAGCTTGGGCGGCCGCCAAGATTACGCTCGCGTTCCCGGTCTCGCCAGCGTGTATGCGACAAGGGTAGGATGCGGTTACGCGCTATCGGAATTCGCATTCGGGGCGAAAGCGATGAATCTCCGTCGTCGCCAGTTTCTTCATCTCGCCGCGAGCGCGACCGCGTTTCTCGCCGCGCCCCGCATCGCGCAGGCACAGAACTATCCCGCCCGCCCGGTGCGGCTGATCGTCGGGTTCACGCCCGGCGGTGCCGCCGACATCAGCGCGCGGCTGATCGGGCAGTGGCTGTCGGAGCGGCTCGGCCAGCAGTTCGTGATCGAGAACCGGCCCGGCGCCGGCACCAATATCGCGACCGAGGCGGTGGTACGCGCGGCGCCCGACGGCTACACGCTGCTCCTCGTCAGCGTCGCCAACACCGTCAACGCGACGCTCTACGACCGGCTCGGCTTCAATTTCATCCAGGACGTCGCGCCGGTGGCGGGCCTCATCCGCGGCCCGCTGGTGATGGAGCTCAATCCGGCAGTGGCGGCCCGCACGGTCCCCGAGTTCATCGCCTATGCCAGGGCCAATCCCGGCAAGGTCAACGCGGCGTCGGCGGGGAACGGCACGCCCAGCCACATGGCGCTCGAGATGTTCAGGATGTCGACCGGCCTCGACATCGTGCACGTGCCCTATCGCGGCGCCGCGCCGGCGCTGACCGACCTCATCGCCGGCCAGGTCGAGCTGTTCTTCGACAACCTGCCGACCTCGCTCGAATACATCCGCGCCGGCAAGGTGCGGCCGCTGGCGGTGACCACCGCGCAGCGCGCAACGCTGCTGCCGGAGCTGCCGGCCCTGGGCGAGTTCGTGCCGGGCTACGAGGTCAGCTCATGGTTCGGCATCGGCGCGCCGAAAGGGACGCCCACTGACATCGTCGCGCTGCTCAACCGCGAGATCGATGCCGGCCTCGCCGATCGCAAGCTCGCCGCGCGCATCGCCGAGATGGCGAGCGTGCCGCTGCCGATGACGCCGGCCGCCTTCGGCGATCTCATCGCGGCCGAGACCGCGAAGTGGGCGGCGGTGGTGAAGTTCTCCGGCGTGAAGGCGGAGTAATCGGCTTTCCCTGCGAAAGGGTGTTACCCTCCGCCTGCGCATTTCGCCGCGGGCGCTGATTCGGGAGAGGGTGTCCCGGGCGCTGCGCAGCATGAGCGCAAGCGAATAACGCTGTGTGTCCCGGGCGCAGCGCAGCACGCAGTGGTGCGCTGCAGACCCGAGCCGTTTCGTACACCGGCGTTGCCAGAAATCGTCAGTGCGCACCGGTCTCGCGAGAAATCGTTGCGCACACCGCCGTTGGAACGGTCCCGGAGCAGCGGTGCACCGTTCCGCGCGGACGCGCTCCACGCTGCACCGCATCCGGGACACGCGGCTTCACCCGCCGGGCGTGGAGTGATATCGCGGCAGGGTGCGTTTAATTGCTGGTCACAATATGTAGATGTCAGTGCCGGGCGATCCGACGGCGTCGGGTAAAAAGCTAATCAATCTATAGACATAGCCCACATTGTGGCCTGCCGCTTAGGCTTGAAGACATTTCCTCCAAAACCCACTTGACTACGTTACGTGACTAAGGTATGAATCCCGCACGCTCCGAAATCGCGCCTTGACGAGCCGCCGCTGCGCGCCCGCCGCCGGGCATCGTTTCCGCACCGGCACAAGTCGCCGGCGCGCCGCCTGATCCGCTTCCCGTCCATCGCATTGCCGTCCGCTTGCGCGCCGTCCGCGCATCGGCGCGGTGTGTCCTGCTTTCGGCGTTCCCATGGTCTCGACCGGCACGCATCACCGATGGGCCGGTCCGTGAGCGCGCGCGGAAGGTCCGGTGGAAATCCGTATGCCGACGATCCACTCTATCAATACCTCACGCGCGTGCGCGAGCAGGCGTATTTGGCCAAACGCAAGAAGGTCAGGAGCGCACAGCGGCGCCTGCGGGTCGCCACCGATCCGAGCTATCGCGACAAGGAACGTGCGCGCCGCTATGGACTGTCGCTGGACGACTACCACGCGATCCTGGCGCGACAGGGCAACGCCTGCGCCATCTGCCGAAAGCCGAATGCGCGCCTCTGCATCGACCACTGCCATGCCAGCGGCACGGTGCGCGGGCTGCTCTGCAGCAAGTGCAACACGGGACTCGGTTGCTACGACGATGACCCCGGCTTGATGGAAGCGGCGACCGCTTATCTCAAGGCTGCGCACGGAAAGGAGAACCTGCCGTGCTGTCGTCCCCGCGAAAGCGGGGACCCATCGTGCCAAGCTGTGATCCTTGAAAGATGGATCCCCGCTTGCGCGGGGATGACGCGCGGAGTGATCCGCGCCAGCAGTCCTCCGGAGGACGCGCAGTGTTGTGTGCGGGGCGTGTTTCACCGGGAGAGTCATCTCTGCTGCAGGAAGAACCGCATCATCTCGCGGCTGGCGTCGGGACCGCGCGGCTCGGTGTAGGATCCGGCCGGGCTTCCGCCGGACCAGGCGTGGCCGGCGCCGTGCAGGATCCACTGCTCCAGCATCGGCTGCCCGCGTTCGTCCGCCTGGACGATTCGCGTATAGTTCATCCCGCCCGCGGCCTCGCCGCGGGTAACGGTGGTCTGCAGATCCGCCGCGGCCTTCGACTGGGCGATGACCTGATCGCCGTTGACGGGGCTGACGATGGTGTCGCGGTCGCCGTGAAACACGATGGTCGGGACGGCGGCGCCGGACTTGCCGTGCTGGCGCGATCCATTTGCGGCAGAGGACCGCCCCTGGCGCATCGCGGCGAAGGCCGACGGCATATCGCTCGCGGCTCCGCACGCCAGTCCGGAATGCACGCCGATGGCGGCATAGAGGTCGGGATAGGTCGCGCCCATGACGGCCGCCGCGGCGCCGCCGGCGGACAGGCCGGCGATGTACACGCGCCCGGGCTCGACCGCGACGTCGCGCATGATCGCCCGCGTGATGCCCGCGATCAGCGAAGGCTCGCCCTGGTCGCGCTGCTGATCGGCCGTGTTGAACCAGTTCCAGCATCTGGATGGATTGGCCGACTGCGCCTGCGCCGGATAGGCGACGAGGAACGTCTGCGCCTCGGCGAGATCGTTCATGCGCGTGCCGGCCGCGAAGTCGTCGGGCGACTGCTTGCAGCCGTGCAGCATCACCACGAGGGGAAGCGCCTGCCCGTGGTAGCCGCTCGGCACGTAGAGCTTGTAGGTACGGCGTCCCGCCGCATTGGCGTAGCTGCGCTCCTCGAACCGCGCGCCGTCCGGCACCGGCAGCGGGGCCCGGCCGAGCGCCGGCCCGACCAGTCCGTCGAGCGCGCGGGCGGCGCCGCCGTCGGCCAGACGGTCCAGCATGCCACGCAGCGCGTCCGGCATCTTCGGCCGGCTGAGGCCGCTGCGAGGAGGAGCGGCATTCGCTTCGCCCGGTTGCGGTGCGGTCCACGCGCCGCCGGTGGCGGGCGACGGCGGCACCATGTCGAGTACGGGCGATGAGCGCCCGGAGGGACGCGCTTCGTCCGCGACGGGAGGCGCAGGCGCGCCCGCCAGCGCACCGCGCAGCACGGCCATCGCCTCGTCGAGCCGGCCTGCGCGTGTGAGCCGCGTCGCCTCCAGCATGTCGTTCATCGATCGTGTGTTCATCAACGTGGATCCTTGTGTTGGGAGAATTCCGGCTGGCGAGAGCGCTGCCCTTCGTCACGAAGGGATCGGGAGAAGCTGCGACCGCACGACGTCGGCGGTCAGCGGATGCGGTCCTGCAGCGCCGCCTTCACGGCGGGACTGGCTTGCAGGGCGCCGAGCACGTGAATGGAGGCGATAGTGTCGCGTGCGAGTTCGGGCGTGACGTCCGGGGCGATCACGGCGAGCCCGAGCACCTGGATGTGCAGCGTCTCGCCGGCCGCGCGCACGGCCTCGAGGTCCTGCCGGCTGTAGCGGCGCAGGCCGAGGTCGAGCTGGTGTCGGGCCACGACTTGCTTGACGGCATCGGTGTGGCGGTCGAGCTGGTTGCGGATCGCCGCCCGGATGAAATCGGTGCGGTTGGAGTAGAAGCCCTCCCGCACCAGCAGGTCGATATGGCCGAGATCGACGAAGCCGAGATTGATGGTGATCTTCTCGCTGTCGGGACCCTTCGGCCGAAGTTCTTGGACCTTGCCAGTCATGCTTGCCATCCATATTCCATCCGCTGGGATGGTATATGGAGTTAATTGACCGCCCGACAAGGGCGGCCCCCGCAAAAAATCCCCTAAGGACGTCCGCGCGGGGGTGAGCCTTGCACCGGCTTGTCGTCCCCGCGAAAGCGGGGACCCATCGTGCCAAGGCTGCGATGTCTGAGAGAGGGATCCCCGCTTGCGCGGGGATGACGATCCGGTGCTGCGGGCCGTGCGGTGCTCATATGCAGCGTTGGAGACTTGTTGTCCCCGCGAAGGCGGGGACCCATCGTGCCAAGGCTGTGATCTCCGAGAGATGGATCCCCGCTTGCGCGGGGATGACGATCCGGTGCTGCGGGCCGGGTGGTGCTCATGCGCGTAGGATGGGTTGAGCGTAGCGAAACCCATCGCGATGACTGCAGCGCACGCAATCGACGCGAACGCCGAAGCGCCGAGAAGCTTCGTCCGGCGGTCCGAGGTTTCGCTGCTTGATCCGGGCTACGATCTCTCGTGCAGATCGCACGAGGGGTGATGGGTTTCGCTGCGCTCAACCCATCCTACGCTTGCTACGTTTGCGCGGCGCTGCCACCGGGGCACTGTGGCGATGGGCGCAATCATTGCGAGGGGCTGCTGGAGCGATTTTTCCATCCTTTGAGAAGTGACGCGATACGTGCCTTGGCGCATCGGATGAAGGCCCGGTATGATCGCGCCCCAGCCAGCACTTTGTGGAAGGGCGACGATGCACCTGTCGACACGGCTGATGTTCTGCGCGGTCGGGCTGTCCCTCTGGCTTGCCCCGTCCGCGAGCCCGGCCCAGGAATCCCCGCCGGTTCGCGTGCGCGGCACGATCGAGGCCGTCGATGGCGCGATGCTGACGGTCAGGTCGCGCGACAACCAGATCTTCTACAAGATCAGGGTGGCCGACAACGCCGTGGTGCGCGGCGTCGTCAAGGCGTCGCTCGCCGACATCAAGGACAATACATTCATCGGCGTCAGCGGCCTGCCGCAGGCGGACGGCAGCCAGAAGGCGCTGGAAATCCACATCTTCCCGGAGCCGATGCGCGGCACCGGCGAGGGTCATCAGCCCTGGGACCTGGTGCCCAACAGCACCATGACCAACGCCACCGTGGCGCAGATGGTGAAAGCGGTCGACGGCGACGAGATCACGGTGAAGTACAAGGGCGGAGAAAAGAAGATCGTCGTCCTGCCGCAGACGCGGATCGTCACCTTCGTTCCCGGCGACCGCAGCGAGCTCAAGCCCGGCGTCAAGATATTCATCGCCGCCGCCCGCAAGACGGAGGACGGCACGCTCGAAGCCGGCTCCATCGCGGCCGGCCGCGACGGCCTCCCGCCGCCGATGTGACGCTGCCGGCGATCTCGCGTCCGGACGAGTGAGCGCGCAGCGCGTAGGATGGGTTGAGCGTAGCGAAACCCATCGCGATGACTGCAGCGTCCACAATCGACGCCAACGGCAAGGCGTCGAGAAGCTTCGTCCGGCGGTCCGAAGCTTCGCTGCTTAATCCGGGCTACGATCTGCTCTTGATCGCACGAGGGGTGATGGGTTTCGCTGCGCTCAACCCATCCTACTGATGGGCAAGCTTGCCCCGCTGCAGACCTGCGTCGCATGATGATGCCAGCACAAACGCTCCCGGGGAGAATGACATGAATCGCATCACGGTCGCTGCGATCGCGCTCGCCATGCTTGCCGGCGAGGCGTCGGCGCAATCGAAAAGCCTCAAGGACCGGCTCGTCGGCACCTGGCATTTCGTCATCGCCGAGGTGACCGCGCCCGACGGACAGAAATCGTTTCCGTTCGGTCCGAAACCGCGCGGCATTCTGATATTCGCGCCGGAGGGCGACTTCGCGCAGATCCATATCGCCGGCGAGGTGCCGAAGATCGCTTCCGGCAACCGGCTCGCCGCCACGCCGGAGGAATACGCCGGCATCATGCGCGGCACGATCGCGCAGTTCGGCACCTACACCGTGGACGAGGAGAAGCAGACCTTCACCATGAAGTTCACGGCCAGCACGTTCCCGAACTGGGAAGGCACGCTGCAGACGCGTACGGTCGACAAGCTGACCGACGACGAGTTCATCAACACCAACCCGCAGGTCGGAGCAGGGCGCGGCTCGGCATACAATCTGTACCGGCGGGCGAGGTAGCGGGAAAGCCAGCCCGCCGCGGCCGTCCGCGACAGGGCAAAGTGGCCGGCATGAGGGAGATGGGAAACATGACCGGATATCTGCCGGGCGATCCGCGCTATGGATTGAGCGGGGAGGCGCTGCGGAACTACTACCGCACCAAGCCGGCCCAGTGGGCGATCTACTGCTGGGACAAGCCGGGGACGGCGGAGACCAGGCGTGGCCTGCTTCAGGATCAGAACAGCTACGTCAAGAATTTCGGCGAGCGCGTCATCGGCTACGGCCATTTCGTCTCCGACGACGGCCGCGACACGCTCGGCACCTCGTTCTTCATGCAGCTCGACGACCGCGCGGCGGCGGACGCATTCGTGGCGGGCGAGCCCATGAGCAAGGCCGGCGTCTACCAGCGCGTCGAAATTCACCGCTGGTCGAACAGCTTCCAGAAGCGCGCGGCCGACTATCGCCGCAAGGGCATGCAGCAGTTCCTGTGCACGGGACCCAAGACCGGCACGCCCGAGTTTTTCCGCGAGCATCTGCACGCGCACGAGTCATACTTCGCGTCGTACGGCGACAGCTTCATCTTTCGCGGACCGATCCGCTCGGCCGACGGCGCCGACAACATCGGCACCGCGCTGCTGCTCGAGCTGCCGGACCGGGCGGCGGCGGACAAGTTCTGGAACGAGGAGCCGTTTGCCAAGAACGGCGGATATCGGAACGATTCCCGCATCACCCGCTGGGTGTTCGGCGACTGACCGGCGCTGGATTGATGTTAGTAGGGCGGGTTAGCCGAAGGCGTAACCCGCCATGCCAAGGCACCCGTTGGCGAAAGGAAGATGGCGGATTACGCTTCGCTAATCCGCCCTACGGGATACGACGATGATCCGAGCCTGGCGGAGGCGCAGCCCGTACCTCAAGGCGATGCGCGAAGAGGGATAGGGGACGCAGGCAGCCGTCGTGCTGTCGTCCCCGCGAAAGCGGGGACCCATCGTGCCGGAAACTGCGATCTTTCAGAGATGGATCCCCGCTTTCGCGGGGATGACGATCTGGTGCTGCGGGCCGGGTGGTGCTCACGCCACGCCCGGTGTGTACGCAGCAACCGCTCACAGCGCCTTGTTGCTCTCCTTAACCGCCTCCGCCTCGACATAGACATTGCTGCCCAACTGCCGGAATCGCTCCGACATCTGCGCCATGCCCTGCTCCTTGTCGTTGAGCGTGGCGGCGTAGTCGCGGACGTCCTGGGTGATCTTCATGGAGCAGAATTTCGGCCCGCACATGGAGCAGAAATGCGCGACCTTGTGCGCCTCCTTCGGCAGCGTCTCGTCGTGGTACTCGCGCGCGGTGTCGGGATCGAGCGAGAGGTTGAACTGGTCGACCCAGCGGAACTCGAAGCGGGCGCGCGAGAGCGCGTCGTCGCGCAGCTGCGCGGCGGGATGGCCCTTGGCGAGGTCGGAGGCGTGCGCCGCGATCTTGTAGGCGATG
This sequence comes from uncultured Alphaproteobacteria bacterium, assembly GCA_963739385.1. Taxonomy (GTDB): domain Bacteria; phylum Pseudomonadota; class Alphaproteobacteria; order Rhizobiales; family Xanthobacteraceae; genus VAZQ01. The sequence continues at coordinate 42,338 of CAVUAI010000051.1, read as the reverse complement.
ACGCCTTCCTTGACGTCGTCGCGGTCGGGCAGGCCGAGATGCTCCTTGGGCGTGACGTAGCAGAGCATGGCGGTGCCGAACCAGCCGATCATGGCGGCGCCGATCGCCGAGGTGATGTGGTCGTAGCCCGGCGCGATGTCGGTGGTGAGCGGCCCGAGCGTATAGAACGGCGCCTCGCCGCATTCCTTGAGCTGCTTCTCGACGTTGATCTTGATCTTGTGCATGGGCACGTGGCCGGGCCCTTCGATCATCACCTGGCAGCCCTTGTCCCACGCCACCTTGGTGAGCTCGCCGAGCGTTTCGAGCTCGGCGAACTGCGCGCGATCGTTGGCATCCGCGATCGAGCCTGGGCGCAGCCCGTCGCCGAGCGAGAACGACACGTCGTATCTGCGCATGATGTCGCAGATCTCGTCGAAGCGCTCGTAGAGGAAGCTCTCCTTGTGCCGCGACAGGCACCACTTCGCCATGATCGAGCCGCCGCGCGAGACAATGCCGGTGACGCGGTTGGCGGTGAGGTGGATGTAGCCGAGCCGCACGCCGGCATGGATGGTGAAATAGTCGACGCCCTGCTCGCACTGCTCGATGAGCGTGTCCTTGTAGCATTCCCAGTCGAGCTTGACCGGATCGCCGTTGACCTTCTCCAGCGCCTGGTAGATCGGCACGGTGCCGATCGGCACCGGCGAGTTGCGGATGATCCATTCGCGGGTGTTGTGGATGTTGCGGCCGGTGGAGAGGTCCATCACGGTGTCGGCGCCCCAGCGGATCGCCCACACCATCTTCTCCACCTCCTCCTCCACCGAAGACGTCACCGCCGAGTTGCCGATATTGGCGTTGATCTTGGTGAGGAAGTTCCTGCCGATGATCATCGGCTCGAGCTCGGCGTGGTTGATGTTGGAGGGGATGATCGCGCGGCCGCGCGCCACCTCGCTGCGCACGAACTCGGGCGTCACGAACGCCGGCACCGAGGCGCCGAACTGCTCGCCGTCGGCGAGCGCCGCCTCGGCGCGGTCGAGCTGCGTCTTGCGGCCGAGGTTCTCGCGCTCGGCGATGTAGACCATCTCCTTGGTGATGACGCCGGCGCGCGCCCACTCGAGTTGGGTCACCGGCTTGCCGGGAAGGGCGCGCAACGGGCGGTGCACGGTCGGGAAATTGCGCGCGAGGTGCTTGCCGCTGACATTGCCGTTGTCGACCGGCTGGACCGGGCGGCCGTCGTAATCCTCGACCCCGCCGCGCTCCTTCACCCATGCGGTGCGCGCGCGCGCAAGACCATGCTCGACGTCGATGACCGCCTTGTCGTCGGTATAGGGACCGGACGGATCGTAGACCGGCACCGGCGGCTCGCCCGAGCTCGCATCGAGCGCGATCTCGCGCAGCGGCACGCGCAGGTCGGGCGCCGCCTCGGGCGTCGCATGGATCTTGCGCGAGCCGGCGATCGCGCCGGTCGTCACCTTGGGCGTCGCGATGTTGGTGTCATGGATGTTCATCGTCTTCTCTCCCTGTCGGGTTGGAGCGCCGTCAAGCGAGGCTCGGGCAGGCGGCGGCAGACCGCCGCGCTCGTGCGCGTGCCGAACCGACCGCAAGCGAGATCGGTCCATTCGGCTGCGCGAGGAAGCCCGGCGTTTGCATGGAAGAAATGTCCTGTCCCTTCGCCGGCATGACCCGGATCAGGTTCAAAGGGTTCCCGCGGTAGCAACGCAGCGGGTGTCTCAGCTCTCTCGACCGGAGCTCCCCTCGGAACTGCCGCTAATGTAGGCCCCCCGGGGCGGGTGTCAACGCATCGGGCGGTGGTGCGGCTTGGCGCGCACGGCGGTGCGAAGCCCGTGCCGGATGCGGTGCAGCGCGGAGCTTGGTGTCCCGGATGCGGCGCAGCGCGCAGCGGTGCGCCGCTGATCCGGGACCGTTCCAAGGTCGGAAGCCGTAACGGTCCACGCAAGTCGCGGTGTACCCGACTTGCGCATTTGAGCGCCGATCTCGGGTAAACCCGAGACTCGGTGTCTGCAGCGCATCACTCTGTGCTGCGCTGCGCCCGGGACACGGTGGCGTGCATAGCGGTACTGCTGCTGCCGCCAATGGCGGGTCCATGGCCGCGGTGCTAAGCTTTGACGCCATCCGGCCCGCGCAATGCGTCGCTCGAGAACGACCCGGCGCGGGGCCGCGCGCGGTCCGCGGGAGCTTGACCCGCCGCCGCGCCCAGGAAACGCGAGGACACGCCATGCGCTCATCCGCCCGGTTGCTGTTGGGGATTCTCGTAGCTTTCGCCGCCGCGCCGGTGACCGCGGACGCTGCCACCGTCTCGGGAACAGTGGCCGGACCGGACGGCGCGGGCTTCCGCGGCGCCTTCGTCCAGGCCCGCAACGCCAAGACGCGGATCACCGTCAGCGTGCTCTCCGACAATGCCGGGCGCTACCGCATCGAGAACCTGCCGGCCGGCGATTACCGGCTCGCCATCCGGGCACCCGGCTACCGGAGCGAGGCGAAGAGCGGCGTCAGCCTCGGCGACGAGCAGAGCCTCTCGCACGACTTCAAGCTGCAGAACGGCATGGTGCGCTGGAGCGACATTTCCATGTGGCAGGGCATGAAGCTCCTGCCGGAGGCGCGCGGCCGGGATCTGTTCTTCGTGCATTGCATGGCCTGCCACGGCTTCCAGTCGCGCATGGCGGCGGTCACCCGCAACGAGGACGGCTGGCGCGACCGCATGAACTACATGCGCGACGCCATGGGGTTCTTCGTCATGGATCCGCGCTTCGGCTTCAATGACCAGAAGGCCGAGGACGTCATCTTCTACATGAACCATGTGTTCGGCGAGGACTCGGTGCTGCCGAAATCGCCGGCCGAGCTGCCGAACTACAAGGACACGCTGCGGCCGTTCAGCGACGCGGCGTTGAAGATCGTCTACGTGGAATACGAGTTGCCCGGCCCCGACCGCATGCCGTGGAGCGCGCATCCGACCGCCGACGGCAGCTTCTGGATTCCCTATTACGGGCGCGCCAACAAGATCGCGCGGCTCGATCCCGCCAGCGGCGAGATCAAGGAATACCCGGTGCCCAATCTCGGCACCGCCGCCATTCATTCGGCGGTGCCCGCGCCCGACGGCAGCGTGTGGCTGACCGAGCAGGGCTCGAACAAGCTCGGACGCTGGGACCCGCAGACGCAGAAGATCACCGAGTACCAGGACGACCGGCGCAAGCACACCATCCGCATCGATCCCAAGACCGGCCAGGTCTGGTCGACCGGCGCATTGACGCGCTTCGATCCCAAGACCGAAAAATATACCCACATCCCTGAGGTGCCGACCTCCTACGGCATCGCGCTCGATGCCGACGGCAATGCCTGGTTCACGGAGCTGCTCAAGACCGGCAAGATCGGCAAGGTCGACGCCAAGACCCTGCAGGTGACGAAATACGTCATTCCGACCGCGAACGCCCGGCCGCGGCGCATCCAGGTCGACAGCGACGGGATGGTCTGGTTCGCCGAGTTCGACGCCGGCAAGATCGGGCGCTTCGATCCCAGGACCGAGACGTTCAAGGAATTTCAGCTGCCCGGCTCGTATCCGACGCCCTACGCGCTCGGCATCGATGGCGAGCACAAGATCTGGTACTCGTCCGAATACATGGACGTGGTCGGCCGGCTCGATCCGGCCACCGGCGAGGTGATCGAATATCCGGTGCCGCGCGCGGAGAATTCCATGCGCGACTTCTTCCTCGACGACAAGGGACGCATGTGGTTCGGCTCGCCCGCCAACGACCGCGTCGGCTATTTCTACCTGGCGAAGTGAGCGCGGGGTCCTGTGTCCCGGATGCGGCGCAGCGCGGAGCCATAAGGGCGTTCACGCCCGTCTTCGCGGGCTATGGCGCAGCGGTGCGCTGCTGATCCGGGACCGTTCCAAAGGCGGTGTCCGTAACGATCCCGGGTCTGCAGCGCATCACTTCGTGCTGCGCTGCGCCCGGGATACGAAATGACTTAGTTCCCCTCTGGGCTACAATCGCTCCAGCACCGCGGCCCATCGCCCCTGTCCTGTGTCCCGGATGCGGCGCAGCGCGGAGCCATAAGGGCGTTCACGCCCGTCTTCGCCGGCTATGGCGGAGCGGTGCGCCGCTGATCCGGGACTGTTGCGCATACAGCCCCTCGTAACGATCCACGCAAGACTTGGCAGAGTATCTTGCGTCACGGTACGTTGGTGGTGCCTATCGATACCGCGTATCGGCTACAAATCCCGGTCATTACCGGCCCGACAGCTTTGCCGCGGCGTCGGTGACTGATAAAGCGCTTGGTGTGCAGCGTCAGGGGTAGGTGCGGTGTCCTCGATCGTACCAGTTTTCAGGGATAGCGGATTCGACGCCGAGGCGACCCAGGCTTTGGGCAAGGCCTATGACGTTGCCTGTCTGTCCTTGCACCCCAAAGGCCAGCCGCCGGTCGTGCAAGAAATCCTCGCCAAGAAGATTATCGAGGTCGCGCAGCGCGGTGAGCGCAATCCTGAGCGGCTTGCGGCCATCGCTCTGGCCAACCTGGGCCCGTTGCACTGTGAAATAACCCGGCGCTTGGGGCTCATACCCAATTTCTTCATGTCGGCTCCGGATGCGCCGGAGGTCGTCGAGAAGCTTTGGGACTTCGCCAAATCGGCTTATATCGAGAGTCCTATTCCCTCGCTTTTCAAGGAGCGGTTGTTCGTCTTCCTGTCGCGCTTCTGCCGCGTCCGTTACTGCATCGTTCGCCACTGCGGATTTCTGGTGGGCTACGGCCATTCATCGGGTGATGTTTGGGCCGAGCCGCAAACCATCGAGCAGGCGGTCAAGCTTCTCAAGGCGCCGCCGCCGTGGCGGCGGCAGCTCGAACCGGTTTATGAGGGCCTTGCGGCCATCAAAGGGCCCATCGATTGGCCCGCCCCGGACAGCGAGATTGAAGACTGGATCTTTGCCGCTTCCGCGTTGCTCTTTGTCGAGCCGACGCAGTCCGAGCGCGCCCGGCAGGCGTTACGGCAAGCCCTTGGCGGCAGACGCGTCGAGTATCTGCTTGCGCTTCTGGCATTCATCAGAGCGGCTCATTTTTGGACGGTTGTTCATCCCGGCCTTGAAATCGAGGACGACGTCAGGGAACTCATGAGCACGCACAGGGAGCTCGCTTCGTTGCTCCTGCAGGACCCCGATCTCGGTAATCGCTAGGGCTTTCCGCTCATGGCATTGGTTCCCCTCTGGGCTACCGCTGCAACACCGCGGCCCACCGCCGCGCGGCTGCCTCGCCCAGCGGCACCGCGAACAGATTGCAGATCCAGTCGATCGTCTCGAGCTCGCGCACCAGGGCGCCGAACGGCATCGCCTGGCCGCGCAGGTCGTCGACGTAATGCAGCGCGTAGCCGGCGAGGAGCTCGCGCAACGTGCCGCCCGACGAGCCGCTTTCGGCCATGGTCACCGGATTGTACTCGAACAGGATGGCCGGCCGGTCCGGCCGCGCGATGAGCTCGCGCGCGCCGCGCAGCACCGCGGCCTCGCCGCCCTCGACGTCGATCTTCACCAGGTCCGGAAACGCTCCGGTCGCGGCCAAAAAGGCGTCGAGCGTGATGCCGTCGACCTGCGCGAGCCGGTCGCCGGCGCGCGGGTTGAGCCCGCGCGGGCTGACCTGCGCCAGCAGCGAGTTGCGCTCACGGTAGCTGATATGGACCGGTCCCGGCGCGTCGACCACCGCCGCGGCGACGGGATGCACCGTCTCCGACAGGCCGAGCCGCTCCACCGATTGCGCCAGCAGCGCGAAGGTCGTGGGCACCGGCTCGAACGCATAGATGCGCGCCGCGCGGGGCGCGAGCATCTGCGCCAGGTGGGTCGCGACGAAGCCGCCGTTGGCGCCGATGTCGTAGACCACCGGCCGCTCGACGCCGTGCAGCCAGCCGGCGCAGAGCGCAAGCTCGGTCCGGTAGGCGCTGCGGTAGTAGAACGGGAAGCTTGCGAGATCGCCGGGATGACAGACGAAGTCGTAGCCGAGCCCGCTGGTGGTGACGAAATTTTTCACGCCGACGGCGGCCAGCGCCTTCAGCCAGGCCAGCCGTGCGCCGGAACTCAGGAGCGACAGGTCGTTTGTCGCTGCTGCGGTGACGTCATCGGTGCGCCCGCACATCACCTGGATGCCGCGGCTGACGATGTGGGTGCGCAGGCGTTGCCGCCAGCTCGGAGCTTGGACTTGGCCGCCTTCAGTCGCGGGAGCCTTGCGAGCCGCGTGAACCTTGCGGTCTTCCGCGGCGTGAAGGGTGGATTGCTCGTTGCTCATGCCATGCGGTCCCCAAGGCGACGGCATGAGAGATCATGCGTTCAACGCGCATGAGCACCCCTCCCGACGGTATCCTCTCAGCTAATTGTAGGAGAGACGAAAGGTTCCGTATAGCGCCGCGGGCGCCACCTCTCCCCGCTTGCGGGGAGAGGTCGGATCGCGTCAGCGATCCGGGTGAGGGGGAGTTTCCGCGTTGAGAGCCGTCGCGATCGTTTCCAGCACGCCCTCGATGTTGCGCATTACGTCGTTATTCCAGAACCGCAGCACGCGATAGCGCCGACCGGCGAGCCATTCGTCCCGCACCGCGTCGCGCTGGTCGGTTGCGTGCTGCCCACCATCGAGCTCGATGATCAGGCGGCGCTCACGGCAAACAAAATCGACGATGTAGCGGCCAATAGGCTCCTGGCGGACGAACTTGTAGCCTCCAAGTGCGCGCGAGCGGATACGATTCCAAAGTCGCGCTTCTGCGTCCGTGGATGATCGGCGCAAGCGGCGGGCACGAGTGGTCTTCGTCACATCCGCGCCGCGCATTGCGGCAGCTCCCCCTCACCCGGCGGCCTTTGGCCGCCGACCTCTCCCCGCAAGCGGGGAGAGGTGAGACCGTCCGCGTTGCGTGGCGGCTGACGTCGCTACCGGTTCTGGTTCACCTGCCGCACGATCGGCCACCACAGCTGCTCCTCGCTGCGGATGAACTCGCCGGTCTGCGCCGGCGTGAGGTCGCGCGTGTAGGTGCCGAGCGTCTGAAAGCGCTCCACCACGTCGGGCATGGCGATCACCTTGCGCAGGTCGGCGTTGACCTTCTGGATGATCGGATCGGGCGTGCCGGCCGGCGCCATCAGCACGATCCATCCGCTCGACACCACGCCGGGCACGGTCTCGTTGATGGCCGGAAGGTTCGGCAGGTTGGGCAGGCGCTGGCGCGCGGCGACGCCGAGAAGCTTGATCCCGCCGCCCTGGATGCCGGGCGCGAGCCCGGCCAGGCCCTCGAACATGATCGGGATGCGTCCGGCGATCACGTCGTTGAGCGACACCGCCGCGCCGGCGGCGTGCACGAACGAGATATTGGCCTTGGAGCGCTCGCGGAACAGTTCGCCCGTGAGGTGCGACTGGCCGCCCCGGTTGGTGGCGCCGAACAGCATGCCGCCCGGCGTCTTGTTGGCGAGCGCGATCAGCTCCGCCACGTTGTCGGCCGGCACGTCCTTGTTGACCGAGAGCGCGATCGGCTGCTCGCCGACCAGGCCGATGGGAGCGAACGCGGTCTGCAGGTTGACCGACAGCTTGCCCTCCTGCTCGACCGGCAGAACGGTGAAGGTCGAGGCCTGCGATACGTAAAGACTGTAGCCGTCCTTCTCGAGCGCGGCCGCCGCCTGCGCGGCGATCAGCCCGCCGGCGCCGGGACGGTTGAGCACGACGATCTGCTGCTTCCAGATCTGTGTGAGGCGGTCGGCGACGACACGCGTCACCACGTCCGGGCTGTTGCCGGCAGCGGCCGGCGTGATGAAGGTCACCGGCTTGGTGGGATAGTCCTGCGCCCGCGCCGGCAGGGTTGCCGCCGTCGCGATCACCGCGATGGCCGCCACGCACAACATGTCGAATCTCGATCCTCGCATCCGTTTGCTCGCTCCTTTGAGGAAGGTTGGTCCGGCCTGATAGCACGCCATCGCATGGAGAGCAGCGACGTTTCGTCGCCCGGGGAGGGGTCAAACATGGATTGAGCCGTGCGCCGGGCGGGGGTGTAGTCAGTGCCGCACCGGGGGCAGCCCGGATGCGGGATCACAGGTCATTGTTGCGCGCCAGGGGGCCGACATGACGCCGATCGTCCCGGGCAAGAGCTACAGCCACCGCGATGAATGGCTGCGCGCTCCAGTCGGGGTCGCCGCGCTGTGCATTCCCGTCGGCTACAACGGCCGCCTCGGCCACGAATCGGTTTTCAAGATTCTGTCCAACGACCGCAGCGTCTCCTGTTTCCTGCACTTCCACGACGCCGCGAGCCCGGCGCCGCGGGGCTGGATCAGCGTTCCATTCGCGCTCGAGAACCAGCAGATGCAGCCCGTCGGATCCGCGTCGACGATCAATGGCGCGCACGTGCGCCGCTTCGAGGGCGGCGCCTATGTCGCATGCAAGCTCGAGAAGCGCGACGCCATCGGGAACGGGATCTCGTGCTCGATCGCCGCCGATCTCGCTCATGCTGCGAGGCTCGACACCTTCATCGCCGAATTCCTCGGCAAGGTGAAGCTCGGCGCGCAGACCCAGGCGCTCAAACCGGCGGCGCAGCCGGCGAAGCCGCCGCGGCCGGCTGCGCCGCCCGCGGCGCCGGTCGTCGCTCCGCCACCGCCGCCACCGCCGAGGCCGCGCATCGACCGTGCCCTGGTCGGCGTCTGGCATTGGTCCGAATTCATGTCGTCCGGCGGCTTCTCCCTCACCTCGCACCGCTACCGGGTCCTGGGAAGCGACGGCCAGTTCGCGCAGGGCGGCCAGTCATTCGCCACCTCGGTGCTGCGTGACCCGTCAGGCAACTGGGCCGGCATGAATTCGCTCAGGTCGGGCGCCGGTCCGGAAGACCGTGGCCGCTGGGAAACGCAGGGGCGCCAGCTCACCCTCCATTTCGAGGACGGAATGTATTCCGAATTCGATTACTTCGTTCAGGGCGGCAGCCTCATGCTCACGTCGAGCAACGGCAGACGGACGCTCTGGACGCGAACCTGAGGACTGCCCCTTTTCCGCGGTGCATACCTCTCTGATCCCCGCGCTTGGCTTCAGAATGACCCAGGGACATGAGCGCCGCGCTCAGGCATCATGCCGGCGATCGTGTAATGGCTGACCGATGCCGGGGAGCGGCAGGGTCGCCGAGAAGTGTGATCTAGCTCACAGAGTTGCCCCGCCGCCCCGCGCTAAGCTTTTGGACAAAGTAGGCTATCGGATTTCTTCGCCCGATGCCCGGCCTGCACGCGAACCTCGACCAGAAAAGCCCGGCGCGCACAAACTTCCGAGGGCCGCCATGACAAGCATTGCAGAGTGGCTGGCATCGAACGGCCTGGCCGAATACACCCAGCGCTTCGCCGAGAACGCCATCGAGCCGTCGGTCCTGCAGGATCTCACCGAGCAGGATCTCAAGGACCTCGGCGTCCTCCTCGGCCACCGCCGCAAGATGCTGCGTGCGATCGCCGAGCTCAAAGGCTCTGCGTCGAAGCATCAGAACGGCCACACGCTGAGCCCGCGCGACGCCGAGCGCCGCCAGCTCACGGTGATGTTCTGCGATCTGGCCGGTTCGACTGCCCTGGCGGGGCGGCTCGATCTGGAGGATTTGCGGGAGGTGATGCAGGCCTATCACACCTGCATCGCGGAGGTGATCGACAGCTATGAAGGGGTCATCGCCCGCTACATGGGCGACGGCGTCCTTGCCTATTTCGGCTATCCCCAGGCGCACGAGGACGATGCCGAGCAGGCCACGCGTGCGGGCCTGGCGCTGGTCGGCGCCGTCGCCGGCCTCGCGACCGACGCCGGCGCCGCGTTGCAGGTTCGCGTCGGAATCGCCACCGGCACGGTCGTCGTCGGCGACCTGGCGGGCGACGGCGAAGCGGAGGAGCAAGGGGTGATCGGCGAAGCGCCGAACCTGGCCGAGCGCCTGCAGACGCTGGCCGAGCCCGGCACCGTGCTGATCTCCGAGAGCACGCACCGCCTGACCGACGGACATTTCGAGTATCGCAATCTCGGCCCGGTCAGACTCGAGGGCTGGGCGGACGGCGTGCCCGCCTGGCAGGTGATGGGCGCGAGCGGCGTCGAGAGCCGCTTCGAGGCACAGCACAAGACGCGGCTGACGCAGCTGCTCGGGCGCGACGAGGAGATTGACCTGTTGTCGCGGCGCTGGCGCCAGGCCACCGAGGGCGACGGCTGCGTGGTGATGCTGACCGGCGAGCCGGGCATCGGCAAGTCGCACATCGCGCTGTCGCTGCAGGAACGCATCCGCGGCGAGCCGCATTTCCGGCTACGCTATTTCTGCTCGGCCCACCACACCAACAGCGCGTTGTTCCCTTTCATCGGTCAGCTCGGTCGCGCCGCCCGCTTCGAACGTACGGACACGCCGGCGCAGAAATTCGCCAAGCTCGAAAGCCTGCTGGTGGAATCCGGCGCCGATGTGAAGCATGCGGTGCCGCTGCTGGCCAGCCTTCTGTCGCTGCCGGTGGACGACCGCTACCCGCTGCCGGAGATGAGCCCGCAGAAGCGCAAGGAGATGACCTTGGCCGTGCTCCTGGCGCAGCTCAACCTGCTGTCGGCGCGCAAGCCGATGCTGATCCTGTTTGAAGACGTCCATTGGATAGATCCGACGTCGCTGGAGCTGCTCACGCTGACGGTGGAGCGGGTGCCGCGCCATCGCGCGCTTGTTCTGATGACGGCGCGGCCGGAATTCACGCCGCCCTGGCCCAGCCATGCGCACGTCACCACGGTTCCGCTGACGCGCCTGAGCCGGCGCGCCGGAGCGGCATTGATCGGGCGGGTCACCGCCGGCAAGACGCTGCCCGAGGAGGTAGCGAACCAGATTCTTGCCCGCACCGACGGCGTTCCCCTGTTCGTCGAGGAGCTGACCAAGACGGTGCTCGAGACCGGGCTGTTGCAGGAGCGGAACGGCCATTACGTCCTCGAGCGGCCGCTGCCGGAGATGGCGATTCCAACCACGCTGCATGCGTCGCTGATGGCAAGGCTCGACCGGCTGGGGCCGGTGCGGGACGTGGCTCAGATCGGCGCCGTGGTGGGTCGCGAATTCGGCTACGAGCTGCTGCACACCGTTGCCGGATTGCCGCGACAGCGGCTGAAGGACGCGCTTGGCCAGCTGGTCCGCTCGGAGCTGGTGTTCTGCCGGGGCGAGGTGCCCCACGCCGTCTACACCTTCAAGCACGCGCTGGTGCGGGACGCGGCCTATTCCGGCCTGCTCAAGAGCCGGCGCGCAGAACTGCATGCCGCCATCGCCAAGGCACTCGAGCAGGGTTCGCCGGAAATCGTGGAGGCGCAGCCGGAGACGCTGGCGCACCATCTCACTGAAGCGGGGCGGTTCGACAACGCGGTCGAGTATTGGCTGCAGGCGACCCGGAAGGCTGCCATGCGCTCCGCCAATCTCGAAGCCATCGCGCACGCGCAACGCGGCATCGAAGCGCTGGACCACGTTCCCGACGGCGCGGCAAAGGACAGGCTCGGGCTCGATTTCCAGTTCGCGCTCGGTCCCTGCCTGATCGCCACCCAGGGCCCGGCCTCGAACAAGGCGGTGGCGACCTTCGTGCGCGCGCGCGAGCTGTGCGAGCGGCTGGGAGACCCGCCCGAGCATCTGCAGGTGATGTTCTGGCTGACCACCGCGAGCGTCATGCGCGGCGAACTGCCGCGCGCGCAGGAAACGATCGTCGCCCTGCTCGATCTCATCCGCGCGCGCGGCGATCGACCGGCCTTGCTCAACGCCATGCGCGGGCAGGGCATGATCATGCTGTTCATGGGACGGCTCACCGCCGCCCGCGAGACGATCGAACGGGCCGTGGAGGCGTTTGACGCGAGCGGCGAGGCGGAGCGGCTGGCGGCGCGTGCGGCCGGCCAGGACGCCGGCGTGGCCGATCTCGCGCTGATGTCGTGGGCGCTGTGGCTGCTGGGCGACGTCGACTCGGCCATCGCGCGAATGGCGGCGGCCTTTCAGCGGGCCGATGCCATCGACCATCCGCACACGCGCGCCTATGCCTGTTATTACGCGTCCGTCCTCCATGCTCTGCGCGGCGAGACGGCCATCGCGCTCGGCCACGCCGAGTGTTGCCTCAAGCTGTCGGAGGAGCACGGTTTCCGGCAGTGGCGCGGCCTTGCGCACGCCGTGCGCGGAATATGCGTGACGACGCTCGATCCCTCGGCGGGCTCGCTCGAGGAGGTCAGGCGGGCGCTGGACGGCTATCGCAGCGCCGGCTACCAGCTCGGCATCACGGCGCTCTACGTGCTGTTGTGCCCGGCTTTGCTGCGCACCCGCGAACCGGAGGCGGCACTGGACCTGATCGAGCAGGGGCTCGAAACTGCCGCGCGCAACAGCGAACGGATATTCGAGGCCGAGCTGTACCGGCTCAAGGCGCGGGTCCTGCTCGACCGCGGCGGGCCTGATGCGACCACCGCGGCAGCGTCTCTCCTCGATCAGGCGCTAACGACGGCGAGAAGCCAGCAGGCCAAGACCCTGGAGCTTCGCGCCGCCAGGGATCTGGCCGCACTTTGGATCGATGCGGGCAGGCGCGAGGAGGCGCTCGATCTCCTCGCCCCCATCTTCGCCCGCTTCGCCGAGGGCGCCGGCACGCAGGACCTGATGGAGGCGAGGGCATTGCTCGAGCGGCTGCGTTGATTTCGCCTACGCCGCCTGCTTGTCGTCGTGATCGTCGTGATGCTTCTTGCGTCTCGTCTTTCGGTCGAGCGGCTTCGGCTGCACCACGCGGACGTCGTGCGTGTCGTTCTTCTGTCCGCGCGTCTGTTGCAGATATGCGCGGTAGGCCTCGTCGGCCGCGCGATATCCGTTCTTGCGGCCCTGATCGAGATTGGAGTGCGACCATTCGAAATTGACGTTGTGGTCGACCTGGATTTCGACGACCGTGCCGTACCACTTCTTCTTCGAATCCTTCTTCGCGTTCTCCTCCTTGACGTGGTAGATGAACAGCTTGACGTCGTCTTCGCCGACGGTCGCCGCAAACAGCTGGCATAGATTGCCCAGGGCGTCGGTCAGGTTTTTGGGCGCGCGGATCTGCTTCGCGTCGACGATGCGGCTGACCCAGATTTCATCCACGTCGTGATGATCCTCCAGCAGGTCCTTGAAGTTGACGGTATCGACGAGGGCGCCTTCGCAATAGGTATCGCCGTCGATGTCGACCGTCCCTTCGATGAAGGGGAGGGCCGAGCAGGCGCACAATGATGCCGCGGTGACCGGCTTGTAGTGCTTGCCGCGCTTGGCCTCGTTCGAGAACAGCTCGAGCGTCTGTTTGGTGATATTCCAGGCGTTGTGAAGAATGCGCGGCTTGCCGGGCTCGTAGAGCTTGTCGAACTTGATGCCCTTCATGAACGAGCTGTCGGGATAATAGATCCGCGAGAGGCCGTTGACGTGGGACAGGAACATCATCGAGGTCCAGAAACGGACGAACGGGTTCGGCGCCATGACATGGTTGAGCATCCACTGATTGATGTCGCCCTCGTTCCATTTGGAGGGGTCGGTGCAGAGCGCCATGGTTTGTCGGAAGGACTCCATGATGCGGTCGGGCAGCCACAGGTCCTTGTAGGTCTCGGGATTGGAGAGGAAGCCCGTCATCGCGCGCTGGATGGTGCCCCAATCCGGCCCGAACACGGAATTGATCGGAAATTTCGAATAGGACCGGTCATCGCGAAACACGTTGTTGCGGAAGAAGTTGTAGGTCTGCTCGACTTCCTTGCCCGGGTCGCACTGGTTGTAGACGATGCCGACCCATGCCCCGATGCAGGACAGCGCCCAGACGTCGAACTTCATATTGGCCTGATTGAGCCGGTCGAGGACCCCGATGTGCAGCCCTGCCGCCGGTCCACCACCGGCGAGCGCGATTGCCCGTTTCATTTGAAACCTCCTGTTGAGAGCAAGCAGGCATGGACGCCCGGCCGGGCGCCGCACTCTTTAGTTGTATACACCCGGAACAGGCAACCTACAAGAGATATAGTCGCGATATGCTCGTATCGGTTGAATCGGTCCGGGCGACTTGTGGCGACCGGCTTATGCTGTTGCGCTGCCGGAAGAGCTCAGCGCGAACGAAAGCGCTGCTCGAGTTCCGTGATCTCGCCAAGACCGACGGCGGCGGTGAAGTCATCGAAGCCTAACAGCTTGTCGAGACGCCCCGCGGGAGTGCCATGGGCGCGCAGGTAGGCGAGGTGCTCGCGCAGGGCGGCCATCATGGCGAGCACCGACCCGATCGGGAAGATGACCAGGGCAAAGCCAAGCTCGCGGATGCGATCGATGCCGATCGAAGGTGTGCGGCCATGCTCGACCCAGTTCAGCAACAGCGGGTGGCCCTTGAGGGCGCCCGCGATCGTCTCGATTTCTGCCTCGGTGGTCGGGGCCTCCACCCACAGCACGTCGGCGCCGGCATCGGCGTAGCGCCGCGCGCGCTCGACGGCGGCGTCGACGCCCTCGAGCGCAAGCGCATCGGTGCGCGCGATCAGGACGAAATCCGGATCGGTCCGGGCGGCGACGGCGGCGCGCAACTTTGCAACCATATCGTCCACGGGCACGACGCTCTTGCCGGACATGTGCCCGCACCGCTTCGGGCTGACCTGATCCTCCAGGTGAATGGCCGCGACGCCCGCCTGCTCGTACTCGCGCACGGTGCGGATCACGTTGAGCGGATTGCCGTAGCCGGTGTCGGCGTCGGCGATCACCGGCACGTCGACGGTCTGGGCGATGCGGCGGGCGTTGTCGATCATCTCGGTGGCGCCGAGCAGGCCGATGTCCGGACGCCCGAGCAGCGATGCCGTGGTGGCGAAGCCGCTCATGTAGACCGCATCGAACCCGGCCTGCTCGACCAGGCGTGCCGACAGCGCATCGTGACTGCCGGGCGCGAGCAGCGGCCGGCTCTCGGCGAGCAGCTGGCGCAGCCGTCGACGGCGGTTTCCGGGATGGGTCAGCAGGTCAGCCATGGTCGCTCCTGCGGCCAGCGCAGCGCTGCCGTGTGCGCTCCGGCCGATGTTGAGTGAGTTGCGAGCTCACGCTGGAGATAGGACGTGCACTCCCGGGGGCTGTGCCGGTACTGCTTCGATTGGGCGGATCCTGCGCAAGGCTACCCGCGCGTCGCGGCTCGCTCAAGCGAGCGCCAGTGCCGAGGCCACTATGGATTTCGCCCATTGGCCGCGCATCCGCTCCCGGCTGCGAACCGTTTTTGCAATTCACTCCATCGCCGAAAAGCGGGACACTCGGCCAGATGGAGGAGCGTCCGATGCAACATGACAACGACATCGACCGCAGGCTGTTTCTCGGGGCAGCCACCGCGGCGCTGCTGAGTGCGTCGAATACCGCGCTCGCCCAGCAGCCGCAATCGCCGACCGCGAATGATGGTGCCGGCGGCAAGCCCACGCAACTCGTCAGCGCGTTCGTCGCAGGCTTCGATCTCAGCAATGCTCCGCCGCTCGCGCTTGAGCGCGCCCGCACCGCCTTCATCGACACGATGGGGGTGATGCTGGCGGGAAGCCGCACCGAGCCCGCCGCGATCGTGTGCGAGATGGTCCGCGCGGAGGGCGCCAAGCCGGCGGCCTCGATCGTCGGTCAGTCGCTGCGCTCGTCGCCGCAATTGGCCGCGCTGGCGAACGGGGTTGCATCGCACGCGCTCGATTTCGATTTCACCTATACGCAAGGCCAGCTCGTCGCGCCGGTGATACCGGCGCTGCTGCCGCTCGCCGAAAGCACGGGCGCGAGCCCGGCCGAGGTGCTGGCGGCCTTCATCGTCGGCTTCGAGGTGTGCTCGCGGCTCAGCCGTGCGAACCCCAACCACAACGGCGGCGGCGCCTGGCACGGCACCGGTACCATCGGCACGATCGGCGCGGCGGCGGCCTGCGCGCGGCTCGTCAAGCTGCCGGCAGCCGCCATTCCCGACGTGCTCGGCATCGGCGTCTCGATGGCCGCCGGCGTCAACGCCAATTACGGCACCATGACCAAGCCGCTGCATGCCGGGCAGGCGGCGCGCAACGCGATCGCGGCGGCGCAACTCGGCGGGCGCGGCTTTACCGCCAACGCGGCGGCGATCGAGGGCCGCGGCGGCTTCGCGCAGACCTTCGCGCGCGGGCTCGAATGGCATCCGGACGCGTTCGCGGATCTCGGCCGCCAGTTCGATCTGGCCGAGCGCGGCTTTCGGCCCAAGCGCTATCCATGCGGCGGCGTCATTCACACCGGCATCGACGCGGCGCTCAAGATCCGCGAGGATCTGATGCGCGCGGGCATCGACCCGCGCGGCGCGGATATCGTGGCGATCAAGGCCGGGATCTCGACATACGCCGCCAACCGCGCCAGCGAGCAGTATCCGACCAACACCGAGGCGGCCAAGTTCAATCTGCAATACGTCGTCGCCTATGCGCTGGCGAACGGCGTGCCGAAGCTTGCGTCGTTCGGCGAAGAGGCGATCAGGGACGCCCGCGTGAAGGCGCTGGCCGGCCTGGTCGCGGTCGCGATCGATCCGCAATTCGCCGACGCCCGCGAGGACTATCCGACCAGGGTCACCGTGACGCTCAAGGACGGGCGCAGCTTCGAGCAGGTCTTCGTCTATGCCAGCGGCACGCGGCAGTATCCGATGTCGCCCGCGCAGATGGAGGAGAAGTTCTTCGATTGCGCGCAGGAGGCGGTCAGCCGCGAGGTGGCGGGTAAAATCCTCGTGGCGCTCGCAACGCTCGGAGAGCAGCCGAGCTTCGACGGTTTCTGGCCGCTGCTGCGAACGGGATGATGTCGTTGCTCGCCCGGCGCCAGGCGACAAAACCAAAAGCGCCGGCCCGCGATGCGAGGCCGGCGCTGTCAGGCGAAAGCAGCGATGATCAGTTGGCGTTGCCCGCGGCGGCGGCATGACGTCCGCCGCTCATCGGCAGCACCACCACCTTGGCGCCGACATGGACGCGATTGTAGAGGTCGATCACGTCCTCGTTGACCAGGCGGATGCAGCCCGACGACACGCGGCCGCCGATGGTGGATGGCGCGTTGGTGCCGTGGATGCGGTAGACCGATCCGCTGAGATACATGGCGCGCGCCCCCAAGGGATTGGTCGCGCCGCCGGCGACGAAGCGCGGCAGATAGGGCTGGCGCTGGATCATCTCGGGCGGCGGAGTCCAGTCCGGCCACTCGGCTTTGCGCTCGATGGTCTTGGTGCCGGCCCAGGTGAAACCCTCGCGGCCGACGCCGATGCCGTAGCGCATCGCCTTGCCGCCGGGCATCACCAGGTAGAGATAGGTGTTTGGCGTATCGATGATGATCGTGCCGGGCGCCTCGCTGGTGCGGTAGTTGACGACCTGGCGCTGTAGCTCGCTGCGCAGATCGGTGGTCGCATCCTCCTCGTTCGGATTGGCATAGGCTGGCGCCTCGACCTGCGGGCGATGGACGCCGAAGAGCGCCTCGAACGGGTTGAAGGGATTGGCGGAAGCGCTGGTGGAGATGGCCGTCGCGGCCAGCACGGCGGCGACCGCAGCAGCGGTTTTTACGCGGGCGAGAATGTACATGACGTCCCCCTGTCTACTGCCCGTTGGTCGGCGAAGGGGGGGCCTAGGTTCAATTTCCTTGCCTCGAATTAATGTTGAGGCCCGGTAACGCGCTCCGGCTTCTGTCGTACATCTTTGAAATCGCTAGAGTAATTAGTCAGTCCGCCGGCTCCTTCGGATCCGCATGCCAGCCCACCACCGCGTCCGGAACGGCGTCGGTCGAGGGGAAATAGGGCTTGATGTCGAGAAGGGGGGTATCGTCCAGGCAGTCGAGGCCGACCACCGAAAGGGTCGTTCCCTTCACGCCGAGGAGCCGCACGACGCTCATCGCGATCGGGTTCGGCCGGGCGGGAGAACGCAGCGCAAAGGTGCCGCGTCCGACGCCATAATGCCGTGGAACCTGCAGGACGAGGTCGCGCCGCGATCGGCTCATCCAATAGAGCACGACCAGGTGCGAGCAGCTCTCGACCCCGGAAAGGGCCTGCGCCCAGCGCGGATCGAGCTCGAGGGTGCAGAGGGCCTGCGATTCCCGCGCGTTTTTCGGGCAATCCTCGCGCCTCCTCCACGGGGTGCGGATCCGGCCGATGAAATAGAGCGCGGCGTCGGACCCGGCCGGCAGCTCGACGGCGATCTCCCCGGGGCGGATGCCGAACTCGTCATCGTTCATGCGGAATCCCCGACGTCACGGCGGAAGGAGGCGAAACGGCCAGCGCGAACCTGTCACCATATTAAATTAAAGTGTCGCCGCCCGGTGCCGCCAAGGGGGCAAGGCAAGCGAAAGGCAGGCCTTGGGGTCAAGGCCGCGAAGCCTCATGGCGAGGGGGCGGATGGCGATCGCCAGGAGGGCGGCATCGCCTCGGCCGAGCGCGAGGGGAGCGGCGCCGTCCGCGCTGCCCACCCGGGCTTGCCATTCCCGCTTAAACGTATAAACATATCTTTATATCGCTGCCCGAGGGGCGGCGACAAAGTTGAACCCAGCCCATCATGCCCACGTTTGCCCACCTGCCGTTCGAGAATCTCAATGGCGCGCTCAAAGCGGCCGGCGAAGCCACGAGGCTGCGGATTCTCGCGCTCCTGGCCGAAGCGGAGCTGACCGTGTCGGATCTCACCGCCATCCTTTGCCAGAGCCAGCCCCGCATTTCGCGCCATTTGCGGCTGCTGGGGGAGGCCGGGCTGGTCGATCGCTTTCGCGAAGGCTCGTGGGCCTTCTTCCGGCTCGGCGAGCGCGGCGGGGCGGCCGAATTCGCGCGCAGTTTGATCGCGCGCCTCGATCCGAACGACCCCACGATCGTGCGTGACCGCGATCGGCTCACCGAAGTCCGCAACCAGCGCGCTTCCGCCGCCCAGGCCTATTTTCGTCGTCACGCGGTGCAGTGGGACCGTATCCGCAAGCTGCATGTCGCCGACGAGGCGGTGGAGGACGCCATCCGCGCCGCGCTCGCCGCGACACCGATCCGCTCCCTGCTCGATCTCGGCACCGGCACCGGACGCATGCTCGAGCTGTTCGGGCCACAGATCGAGCACGGGCTTGGCCTCGACCTATCGCCCGCCATGCTGGCGCTCGCCCGCACGCGACTCGATCGCGCGGGGCTGCGCCAATGCAGCGTACGCCAAGGCGACATCTACGACCTCGCGCTGCCGAAGGACAGCTTCGACGTCGTCATCATCCACCAAGTGCTGCACTTTCTCGATGACGGCGCGCGCGCCATCCAGGAAGCCGCGCGCGTGCTGCGGCCGTCCGGCCGGTTGCTGGTGGTCGATTTCGCGCCCCACGACTTCGAGTTCCTGCGCGACGAGCACGCCCATCGCCGCCTCGGCTTTGCGCCCGACACCGTCACGCAATGGATGAAGGCGACCGGGCTCGACATCGAACTGGAGCAGAGCCTGGCGCCGGAGCCGGCGTCCGAAGGCAAGATCGCGGTCTCGCTCTGGCTCGGGCGCGACCCCCGCATCGTGCTGGCCGCACCCGCGCTGGAGGTGGCGTGATGAGTGCCGCCCCGCGCGCCAGCCGGTTCGTTCAGAACGGCCGCGATGCGGGCGAGAACCACCGCATCCGCGTCTCCTTCGAATTCTTCCCGCCCGAAGACCGAGGAGATGGAAAAGACGCTGTGGGATTCGATCACGCGGTTGGCGCCGCTGCAACCTAACTTCGTCTCGGTCACCTACGGCGCCGGCGGCTCGACGCGCGAACGCACCCATTCCACTGTCAAGCGCATCCTCGGCGAGACCTCGCTTACGCCCGCCGCGCATCTGACCTGCGTCGCCGCCACCTGCGACGAGATCGATACGGTGATCCGCAATTACTGCGCCGCCGGCGTGCGCCACATCGTGGCGCTGCGCGGCGATCCGATCAGCGGGCTCGGCGAGCGCTACGCCCCGCATCCCGGCGGCTACCGCAACGCCGCCCACCTCGTCGCCGGCATCAAGCGGCTCGCCGACGTCGAGGTGTCCGTTTCCGCCTATCCCGAGAAACACCCCGACAGTCCGACCGTCGACGCCGATCTCGACATGCTGGCGGCCAAGGTGGATGCCGGCGCCACGCGCGCCATCACCCAGTTCTTCTTCGAGAACGACCTCTACTTTCGCTACCTCGACCGCGCCCGCGCGCGCGGCATCGACGTGCCGATCGTACCCGGTATCCTGCCGGTACAGAATTTCAAGCAGACCAAGAATTTTGCGGCACGCTGCGGGGCTTCGGTGCCGGACTGGCTCGCCGAGCGCTTCGACGGCCTCGACGACGATGCCGCCACCCGCAAGCTCATCGCCGCGGCGGTCGCCGCCGAGCAGGTGCTCGACCTCGTCGATCGCGGCGTCACCGATTTCCACTTCTACACCATGAACCGCGCCGACCTGGTCTACGCGATCTGCCACCTCCTGGGGCTTCGACCGACCCGCGGTTCCGGCCACGAGCACGCTGCGCTCCCACTTCCCGCCTCGGCGGAGCGCGTCAGGGGTGTGGGATGACGAGGACAAACGTCTCTCCCAAAGAACAGACCCTGCGGCGCGTCGCAGGCGAGCGCATTCTGGTGCTCGATGGCGCCATGGGCACCATGATCCAGGCCCTCGGGCTCGACGAGGAAGGCTATCGCGGCGCGCGCTTCGACGCCTGGAACCGGGAGGTGCGCGGCAACAACGATCTGCTCATCCTCAGCCAGCCCGACCAGATCCGCCAAATTCATCTCGCCTATTTTCGCGCCGGCGCCGACATCGTCTCGACCAACACCTTCTCCTCGACCCGTATCGCCCAGGCCGATTACGGCCTCTCCGACGTCGCCTACGAGCTCAATATCGAGGGCGCGCGGCTCGCGCGCGCAGCCGCCGATGCCGCGCAGGCCGAGGACGGCCGCCCGCGCTTCGTCGCCGGCGCGCTCGGGCCGACCAACCGCACCGCCTCGATCTCGCCCGACGTCTCCAATCCCGGCTTCCGCGCGGTCACGTTCGACGAGTTGCGCGCCGCCTATGCCGAGCAGGTCAAAGGGCTGCTCGCGGGCGGCGCCGACCTGCTCCTGATCGAGACCATCTTCGACACGCTCAACGCCAAGGCGGCGATCGCCGCGATTGCCGACGTCACCCATGCCGGCGGCACGCGCGTGCCGGTGATGATCTCGGGCACCATCACCGACCGCTCCGGCCGCCTGCTGTCGGGCCAGACGCCGGCGGCGTTCTGGAATTCGGTGCGACACGCCGCGCCGTTCACGATCGGCCTCAACTGCGCGCTCGGCGCGAGGGAGATGCGCGCCCACATCGCCGAGATCGCGCGTATCGCCGATACGTTGGTCTGCGCCTATCCCAATGCCGGTCTCCCCAACGAGTTCGGCCGTTACGACGAGAGCCCCGAATACATGGCGGGGTTGCTCGGCGAGTTCGCCGATGCGGGACTCGTCAACGTGGTCGGCGGCTGCTGCGGCACCACCCCCGACCACATCCACGCCATCATGCGCGCGGTGGAGGGCAAGGCGCCGCGGCAGGTTCCCGACGTGCCGCGCCAGCTGCGCCTCTCCGGCCTCGAGGCCTTCACGCTCACGCCGGAAATCCCGTTCGTCAATGTGGGCGAGCGCACCAACGTGACCGGCTCGGCCAAGTTCCGCAAGCTCGTCACCGCCGGGGACTATGCCGCGGCGCTCGCCATCGCGCGCGACCAGGTGGAGAACGGCGCGCAGATCATCGACGTCAACATGGACGAGGGCCTGCTCGACTCCGAGAAGGCGATGACCACCTTCCTCAATCTGATCGCGGCCGAGCCCGACATCGCCCGCGTACCGGTGATGGTCGACTCCTCGAAGTTCTCGGTGATCGAGGCCGGGCTCAAATGCCTGCAAGGCAAGGCGGTCGTGAACTCGATCTCGATGAAGGAAGGCGAGGCGGCCTTCATCGCGCATGCCGAGACCGTGCGCCGCTACGGCGCCGCCGTGGTGGTCATGGCGTTCGACGAGCAGGGCCAGGCCGACACGCTCGAGCGCAAATGCGCGATCTCAAAGCGGGCCTACGACATCCTGGTGGAGCGCGTCGGCTTCCCGCCCGAGGACATCATCTTCGATCCCAACATCTTCGCCATCGCTACCGGCATGGAGGAGCACAACGGCTACGGCGTCGCCTTCATCGAGGCCGCGCGCTGGATCCGCGAAAACCTGCCGCACGTGCACGTGTCCGGCGGAGTCTCGAACCTGTCGTTCTCGTTCCGCGGCAACGAGCCGGTGCGGGAAGCGATGCACTCGGTATTTCTCTATCACGCGATCAAGGCCGGCATGGACATGGGGATCGTCAATGCCGGCCAGATGGCGGTCTATGACGATCTCGATCCCGAGCTGCGCGAGGCCTGCGAGGACGTCGTGCTCGACCGGCGGCCGGACGCTGCCGAGCGGCTGCTGGCGCTGGCGCAGCGCTATCGCGGCCAAGGCAAGGAGAAGAAGGAGGCCGACCTCGCGTGGCGCGAGCGACCGGTGGAGGAGCGCCTGTCGCATGCGCTGGTGCATGGCATCACCGATTTCATCGAGGGCGACGTTGAGGAAGCCCGCCGCAAGGCCGAGCGTCCGCTGCACGTGATCGAAGGCCCGCTGATGGACGGCATGAACGTGGTCGGCGATCTCTTCGGCTCCGGAAAGATGTTCCTGCCGCAGGTCGTGAAGTCGGCGCGCGTGATGAAGCAGGCGGTCGCCTACCTGATGCCGTTCATGGAGCAGGAGAAGAAGGAGAAGGGGATCCAGAAGAAGAATTCCAACGGCAAGATCGTGATGGCCACGGTCAAGGGTGACGTGCACGACATCGGCAAGAACATCGTCGGCGTAGTGCTCCAATGCAACAATTACGAAGTGGTCGATCTCGGCGTGATGGTGCCGGCGGCGAAAATTCTGGAAACGGCGCAGGCCGAGAACGCCGACATGATCGGGCTCTCGGGCCTGATCACGCCCTCGCTCGACGAGATGTGCCTCGTCGCGGCCGAGATGGAGCGGCAGGGGTTCGAGCTGCCGCTGCTCATCGGCGGCGCCACCACCAGCCGTGTGCATACCGCGGTGAAGATCCACCCCAACTACCGGCGCGGGCAGACGGTCTACGTCACCGACGCCAGCCGGGCGGTCGGCGTCGCCGCGAACCTGATGTCGGAGCAGACGCGCCCAGCCTACGTCGCCAACATCCGCCAGGAATATGCCCGCATCGCCGCGGCGCATGCGCGTGGCGAAGAGACCAAGCAGCGGCTGTCGCTCAAGGATGCACGCGCGAACGCCCTCCGGCTCAACTGGTCGGGCAACGACGTGCCGCAGGCGCCGACCTTTCTCGGCACGCGGGTGCTGGAGGACTATCCGATCGCGGAGCTGCGCGACTATATCGACTGGTCGCCGTTCTTCGCCACCTGGGAGCTGACCGGCAAGTATCCCGCCATCCTCGACGACGCCAAATACGGAGCCGCCGCGCGCAGCCTGTTCGAGGATGCGCAGGCGATGCTGGACCGCATCGCATCGGAGCGCTGGTTTCGCGCCAGTGCGGTGTTCGGCTTCTGGCCCGCCAATACCGAGGGTGACGACATTCTGGTCTACGGCAACGAGAAACGGGCGAAGCCGATCGCGGTGCTGCATACCCTGCGCCAGCAGCTCACGCGGCGGGAAGGGCGGGCCAACATGGCGCTCGCCGATTTCGTCGCGCCGCGCACGAGCGGCCTTCCCGATCATATCGGGGCCTTCATGGTGACGGCCGGCATCGGCGAGGACGACGTGGCGGAACGGTTCAAGCGCGCGAACGACGACTATTCCGCCATCATGGTCAAGGCGCTGGCCGACCGTCTGGCGGAAGCCTTCGCCGAGCGCCTGCACCAGCGGGTGCGCAAGGAGTTCTGGGCCTATGCCGCCGACGAGACGCTCTCCAATGCCGAGCTGATCGGCGAGACCTATCGCGGCATCCGGCCCGCTCCCGGCTATCCCGCACAGCCCGACCACAGCGAGAAGGCGACCTTGTTCGCGCTGCTGGACGGCGAGCAGCGCATCGGCGTGCGGCTCACCGAGAGCTTCGCCATGTGGCCGGGCGCATCGGTATGCGGACTCTATTTCAGCCACCCCGACAGCCACTATTTCGGCGTCGGCAAGATCGAGCGCGACCAGGTCGAAGACTACGCGGCGCGCAAGGGCTGGAGCGTGGCGGAAGCGGAGAAGTGGCTCGCGCCGGTGCTCAACTACGATCCGCTGGCGGCGGCGCGGACCGCGGCGGAGTAGGGCGCGGGCTTCGATCCCAAGCGGTCATTGCCGGGGCTTGACCGCAATCCATCTCCTTCGCGCAGAAGGTGGACCCGCGGTCAGGTGCTCGTGATGCATGAAGCGATGATCAACTCATGCAGGAGCATCTTCCGCCGGAGATGGCGAGCTCTGGAACATCAGAATGAGGTCGTGATACTGTCCTTCACTTCGCAGGGGACGTGACCCGCTCATCCCAGCATGCGGTCACGCAATTGGTTGCATGCGGCGGCGGGATTTCATCAAAGGCACGACGGCACTGGCGGCAGGTGGCGCGATCGCTGCCGACGGCCTGCGCGGCCGTCCGGCAAGGGCGCAGGATCGCACGGAGAGCCTGCTCGCAGTCTTCGAAGGCGCCCCCAACAGCCTCGATTTTCACGTCCCGGGCGCCAACCGTCTCGTCTACGAGGTGGTCTGGAACATCTACGACCGGCTGCTGACCTTCGGCGTCAAGAAGGACGAGAACGGCAACGACTATTACGACGTCGGCAAGCTCCAGCCGGAGCTTGCGGAAGAGTGGGACCTGCGCGACACGTCCGTCACCCTGAAGTTGCGCAAGGACGTGACCTTCGCCGACGGGACGCCGTTGACGGCCAAGGACGTCAAATGGTCCTTCGACCGCACGGTCGGCGTGGGCGGCTATCCGCGTTCCGCCGTGGCCGCCGCCTCACTGGTCCGTGCCGAGCAGTTCGTCGTGGTCGACGACCACACGTTTCGCGTCGACTTCATCAATCACGACAAGCTCACCATGCCCTATCTCGGCGTGCCGCTGGTCAATATCTACAATTCGGGACTGGTGAAGAAGCATGCCACGCCGGCGGACCCCTGGGGCCTGGAATGGACCAAGTTCAACCACGTCGGAACAGGGGCCTACCGGGTTGAGAAATGGACGCCCGGCCAGGAGATCGTCTACGCCCGCAACGACAACTGGAAGGGCGGGCCGCTGCCGAAATTGCGGCGGGTGATCTGCCGCGTGGTGCCGTCGGCCGGCAACCGGCGGGCGATGGTTCAACGCGGCGACGTCGATGTGTCCTTCGACGTCACGCCCAAGGATGCCGCCGAGATGGCGGCAAACCGGAACGTGAAAGTCGTCAGCTCGCTGATGGAAAACAGCGTCCAGTACATCGGCATGAACGTCAAGATGAAGCCGTTCGACAATCCCAAAGTGCGGCAGGCGGTGGCGTACGCCATCCCGTACCAGAAGATCATCGACGTGGCGCTGTACGGCCGCGCCCGGCCGCTGTTCGGCGGTCCCGACAAGGTGAGCACACCCGAATGGCCGCAGCCTCACCGCTACGTGCACGACCCGGCGAAGGCGAGACAGCTCCTCGCGGAAGCGGGATATCCCGACGGGTTCGAAAGCACGCTGTCATTCGACCTGGGCGCGGCGGTGGTCAACGAGCCGGTCTGCCTGCTGGTGCAGGAAGGGCTCGCGCAGATCGGAATCAAGGTGACGCTCGAGAAGATTGCCGGCGCCAACTGGCGCGCAGCCTTCACGAAGAAGACGATGCCCATGCAGAACCAGATGTTCGGCGGCTGGTTCAATTTCGCTGACTTCTATTTCCTGCTGGTCTACAGCGGGACGGCCGACACCATCTTCAACACGATGGCCTACCAGAACCCCGAGCTGGACAAGGCCATCGACGAAGCCCACTACACGACCGACCGGGGACTCTACGAACGCAATGCGATCCGATTCATTCAACTGGCATTCGACGACATGCCCAACGTGCCGCTGTTCCAGCCTTACCTCAACGTCGCAATGCAGCCCAACGTCAGCGGCTATCGCTACCTGTTCCATCGCCAGCTCGATTACCGGCACATGGCGAAGACTTGATGCGGGCGCGACGATGAAGGCCGCCGCGGGCCGCGCATCGGCGCGGACGATACTGAGCTCGATCGGGTAGCGGCATGCGTCTCGGCGTCTATTTCGACGGATTTTCCTCCACTGCCGACATGCTCGCGGCCGCGCGATCCGCCGACGAGGCCGGCGCGGCAAGCCTCTGGTTTGCGCAGCATATGGGTTATCGCGATGCCTTCATCAGTGCGGCCGCGGCCGCCAGCGTGACGCGCACCGCGGCGCTCGCGCCGACCGCGATCAGCCCGTATCTTTGGCCGCCGCTGGCGGCGGCCATGTCAATCGCGACGCTGAACGAGCTTGCGTCCGGTCGGGCGATACTTGCGGTCTCGGTCGGAAACATCCTCAACCTCGCTGAATCGGGAGTAGAACCCGCAAAACCGATCAAGGTCATGCGCGAATATGTTCAGGCCTTGCGCGGGCTGCTGGCGGGGGACGCCGTGCAACTCGAAGGGGAAGTGAACAGGCTGCGCGGCGCGCACCTGGAATTCCAGAAGGGCGCCGCCATCCCGATCCTGGTCGCGTCGACCGGCCCGCAGATGCTGCAGCTTGCCGGCGCGATCGGCGACGGCGTCGTGCTCTCCACCGGCCTCACGCTTGCAGCGACGCGGCGCTGCCTCGAAAACGCGGAGACCGGCCGGCAGCGCAAGGGACGCCAGGACTGCGGCTTTCGGCGCGTGGGATTCATCAATCTCGCCGTCTCGGAGGACGGCAAGGCGGCGCGCGCTCACATCCTGCGCAAGCTTGCGTTTCTATTCCGCAGCCGCGGGCATGCCGACAATATCAAGTCCTCCGGCCTCGACATCGACCACGAGGCGATCATAGCCGCCTGCTCACGCCGGGATCTCGACGCTGCAGTCGCACTGCTGCCGGAACAGGCGGCGTCGACCTTCGGCGTTGCCGGCACGCCGCGCGAATGCCGGGACCGGCTGCAGGAATACCTGTCGGTCGGTCTCGACGAACCGATCATCGAAGTTTCCGGCTCCGCGGAGGCGCGCAGGCTCGCGCTCGAGGTCGTGCGGGATTTGACCGCGACTTACCACAAGGCGTGAGCCGTGGCTCGATGGCGATCGCCGGCGCGTCGGCGCTCTTCGCCCTTCAATTGGAGGGAGGAGATTGCAGGAAGGCAATCAGCTTGCTGCGCTCTTCGGCCGATGCGAGCCCGCCATAGGGCTTCATGTTGTTGCCTGGCACGATCTCGTCGGGCTTCGCGATGAAGCTGTCGAGCTTTTCCTTGTCCCACACGAAGTCCGCGCCCTTCATGGCGCTGGAATAGCCGAAGTTCGGCAGCGAGCCCGCTTTCCGCCCGACGATATTGTGCAGGTTCGGGCCGAGGCGATTATCGCCTTCCTTCAACGTGTGGCAGGTGCGGCACGCATTGTTGAAGATGAGTTGTCCCGATCCGCTGTCGGTACCGGCCGGCCCCGGCTGCGGCAGTGCCGCAGAGGACAGGATCATGAAACTGGAACTGATGATGGTGGTCGCGATTCGAGGCATTGGGAGGCCCCCGTATCGAAATGGCTGCCCCTCGAACGCGCAGCCGCAACGTATGTTCCGTGTAGGGAGATGCGATCCACGAAGCACCCCTAACGAGGGCGCGTAACCGCGCGCCGAGCGCAAGCGGCAGCCAAGTGTGACGCGCCGCTTGATCGTTGAATTCGCTGAAGCCGATGCCGATGACGCGCGCGCTGTGAGCCGGATGACACGGGCTTATGCGTGGGCACGATGGCTGGTGCTGGCCGAGGCCGGAATTTCAATTGCGCGCCTCCAACGGCGCGGCCGTTCTAGAGCGCCTTGCGGATGCGGGGCGGACGTGTCGCCAGATCAGAGAGGCGCCAGGAGGTGATGCCGCGCAGAAGAGCGGCGCCCAACAGCTTGCCCTCGGCGGGCGCAGCGGCGGCCGTGGCGGGCGGTTGCGGGGCCGATGCGCGTTCCGGCAATGCACCCTCGGCTTTCGCCAGCAGATGCTTTTCGTAGCGCAAGATGACCACCGGCGCTGCCAGGACGATTAGTGCCGCTGCGAGGCCCAGGAGAAGGGTGGCCGGTGACGCCATGGTCTCGAATGCCTCGCCAAAGGAATAGGCTGCAAAGCCGTAGCAGGTGATCCAGGCAGCGGCCGCGGTCGCGCTCGCGAAGTAGAAGTTATGCTGCGCCATGGCATTCGTCCCGGCGAGCACGGCAGCCATGTTACGCAGAAACGGCAAGAAGCGAGCGATGAAAACGAACCGGCCGCCATAGCGAACGAACAGCCACTGGCCGATTCTCACGCGTCCTTCCGTCATCCCGAGCCGGACTCCATATCGGCTCAGCAACATGTAGCCGAACCTCCGCCCGATCCAGAAGCCGACGATCTCACCCACGATCGCAGCCAGGATGCCGGCGCAGATCAAGGGCCAGATATCGAGGCCATGCTTGGCGGCAAAAAAAGCGGCTGCGATCAAGGCCGCCTCGGCGGGCAACGGGATCCCGACGCTTTCCAGCGCAATGAATACGGCGACCACCCAGACGCCGTAGTTCGAAATGAAGTGAGCCACGTCTGCATCTCCCCCCACCGGACGATGTGCCCGGCATGCAGGCGGATCCCCCCGCCCTTCCCAACCTGGAAGCCCCCGAATCTCGTTTACCAGATATCTTTACTATGGCGCGCGTGGGGCGCACCTAGCGATCGAGCAAATGCGGCGTAAATGTTGCGGCGTGTGACCCCGGAGCAACATCCTCCCCAGCTGTGTGTGGCGACTGCTCGCAGCCGCGCTCGATGATCCGCCACCCACAAAAGGCGGCATTACTTCAGGAATATTGCGGGTTGATGCGAACGCGAGGATGGGCGGATCAATCGTCACGAGGGCATCGCCGGCATCGGGGCGGGGGGCGCGAGCCCCGCCCCGTTTCCACAGGATCGCCATCCCGGGGACACGCTTTCACCGCGGCGAGGCCCGCCAGCGCCGGCCGCGAACGCCGGCGCTGCGACCGTTGGGAGCCAGCCAGGTCGGCTTCTCTGAAATCACCTCCACCCCGGGGAAGCCGACGCCCGCCTGTCGGTTTCAACGCGAGTTTGGGCTCCAAGCGCCTCTCCCTCACCAAACGCCGGGTCGTGAGCTCTGCGCGATCTCACTCGGGCTCGATGCCGGCTTCCTTGATCATCGCGATCCATTTGACGAGCTCGGACTGTACGAAATCGGGGAACTGGTCGTGACCGATCC
Organism: uncultured Alphaproteobacteria bacterium; assembly: GCA_963739385.1. Lineage (GTDB taxonomy): Bacteria > Pseudomonadota > Alphaproteobacteria > Rhizobiales > Xanthobacteraceae > VAZQ01. Next base: position 13,119 of record CAVUAI010000051.1, on the reverse strand, counting down.
AGTACACCTCCATTCCAGAGGTGATGAACTGTTCCTTGATGTCATCCCTGGACACCATTTTCTCCAGCTCACGCGCCAGCACCTTGACGATATCGGACGGCATGTTCGCCGGACCGAAGATTCCGACCCATGGCATGATGTCGAATCCCGGCATGATGGTCTCGCTGAGCGTCGGCACCTCCGGCAGATAGTGGCTGCGCTCCCTGGTGATCACCGCAATCGGGCGCACGGTCTGCGCCCTGATCTGCGGCATGCCGGTGGTGAATTCCAGGAACATGACCGAGATGCGTCCGGCAATCAGGTCGGGCACCGCCAATGGATTGCTGCGATAGGAGACCCGCACCATGTCGATCCCGGTCCGGCGCTTGAGGGTCTCGCCCACGATGTGGCCGGTGCTGTTGCCGATGCCGTAGTTCAGCTTGCGGGGATTTGCCTTTGCGTGGCGATGAGCTCCGCTGGCGTTCGGATCGGCAACTCCGGATTGATCGCGACGAAGTTCGGAAAGCCGCCGATGCGCGCGACCGGGGTGAAATCCTTGATCGGATCGTAGGGGACGTTCTTGAACAGGCCGTTGGCGGCGGAGTGGGTCGAGTTGGTCGTCAACAGCAGCGTGTAGCCGTCGTTGGGAGCGCGCGCCACGGCGTTGGCCGCCAGCATGCCGCCCGCACCGATCCGGTTTTCCACCAGAAAGCTCTGTCCCAGCGCCGTCTGCAGGTGTTGGGCGACGAGACGGGCGACGGCGTCGGTCGAACTCCCGGCCGCGAACGGAATGATGAAGGTCACCGGCCGCGATGGATAGGTCTGCGCCCCTGCCGGCAACGTTGCGATCGTGCACAGCGTGGCGCAGCCGGCCACAATCGAGCGGTGCAACATACGCGCAAAGCTATTGCTGAATGCCGCCATGACCCACCCCGCGAATGGAAATGTCGACCCCTGTCTGTCCCGGCGGACCGCGAACACTAACGAAGGCGTCCGGAGCCGACAAGCAGTGCATCGGCAGGCCAGAGATCGTGCCCCGATCGCGGCGTCATATAGCCGCGCGCTATCGCGATGATATCCGAGCGGGCTACCTCCGCTCTTGCGCCACCAATGCTACTCGCGGTTTCGAGTTGTGGAATTGCATTGGCCGTGTAGTAATTCCGCCGGGTGGAGTCTTCGAGACACGGCGGGGTCAATCATGCCGCTGCCAATCGACAACTATCAGGCTTCACTCGCCCTGACGCAGGTCTTTCCGCTCTCGGGGGTATTTCCAACCCGGGACCCCACCGGCAACTCCGGGGGCTTTCCACTCGGATCCATACGCACGTTCGCCGGCAATTTCGCCATCGGCGGCCAGGGTGCCGAAGGGCAGGTCATTCCGATCGGTTTGAATACGGCCCTGTTTTCCCTACTCGGCAACATGTACGGCGGTGACGGCAGCTCGAATTTCGCGCTTCCGGATCTGGACGGGCGCACCCTGATCGGTGGAGCGCCGCTGGAGTATTTCGGTCGCCCCCCATCGGCTCGAGCGGCATTATACTGTCGAGCGGTCAGCTCCCGGCAAGTCTTGGCGGCAGCTCTGACTTCATCGACAACTATCAACCATCGCAGCCGGTCACCTACCTGATCCGCGAGGCGGGGATTTTTCCTTCCCCGGGAAGCGGGGGTGGAAATCGACATGATGGGGGAGATCGTGCCGTTCGCGGGCAACTTCGTGCCCGGCGGCTACCTGGAGGCGGCGGGGCAGCTCCTGCAGATTGCCGATCATGAGACGTTATTCCAGCTCATCGGCACGACCTATGGCGGGGACGGTGCCACCACCTTCCAGCTGCCGGATCTGCGCAACCGCACCATCGTCGGGACGTCGGCGCAATTGCCCATCGGCGCAACCGAGGGGCAGGCAGAGGCGGCTTTGTTCAATGGCAATCTTCCCGTGTCCGTGGGCGGGAGCGGCCTGCCGTTCGACAATCAGGAGCCGTCGCTGGCGCTCACGTACCTGATCTCCCTGACGGGCATTTTTCCGTCGCACGACGGCGGCGTTCCCGACGGACAACAGATTCTCGGCGAGGTGATGGCGTTCGCGGGAGACTTCGCGCCAAAGGGTTGGGCGAAGGCGGAGGGCCAACTGCTGCCGATCAACCAGAACCAGGCCCTGTTCTCCCTGCTCGGCACCATGTACGGCGGCGACGGGCGTACCCTCTTTGCGCTGCCCGACTTGCGCGGCCGGACGGTGATCGGCACCGGCGACGTCGCCGACGCCGGCGACGTGTTGGGCACCGACAGCGCGACCGTGTTGTCATCAAATATTCCCGACGTCCACCTCACCGGCACAAGCGCTCCAAACATCGCTCTACGGTGCCGACGGCAACGACTTCCTCGACGGCGCCGGCGGCGCCGACACCATGATCGGCGGCCTGGGCAACGACACGTATACCGTCGACAATATCGGCGACATGGTGAGCGAGAACCCGGCCGCGGGCACCGATACGGTGCTCACTGGATTGGCGAGCTACACCCTTCCTGCCAACGTCGAAAATCTCACCGGCACGTCCGCAACGGGCAGATGCTCTCCGGCAACGCCCTCGACAACGTGATCACCGGAGGCATTGGCGCCGACGCCATGACCGGCGGCGCGGGCAACGACACCTACGTGGTCAACAACAGCGGCGATGCAGTGATCGAAAACCCCGCCGAGGGTACCGATACGGTCCAGTCATCGGTCCACTACCAGCTTGCCCCGAACGCGGAAAATCTGGTGCTGACCGGCAATGCCGACCTGCAGGGCTACGGCAATGCCCTGGTCAACACGCTTACCGGCAACAGCGGCAACAATCTGCTGGACGGCGGCGTCGGCGCCGACACGATGATCGGCGGCCTCGGTAACGACACCTATTTCGTCGACAATGTCGGCGACGCGGTGGTCGAGAATGCCAACGAAGGCACCGACACGATCTTTGCCTCGATCAATCTGGGACTGTCGCGCGAACGTGGAGGTGCTGGTGCTGCAGGGCAGCGCCGACCTGCAAGGCTATGGCAACGCCCTCGCGAACACGCTCAATGGCAACACCGGCAACAACCTGCTCGACGGCGGCGCCGGCGCCGACAGGATGGTCGGCGGCGGGGGCAATGATACCTACTTCGTCGACGATCCCGGCGACGTGGTGGTCGAGAACGCCGGCCAGGGCACCGATGCGGTATTTGCGTCCGTCAGCCGCACGATGGGGGCGAACCTGGAAACCCTGGTGCTGCAGGGCAGCGCCGACCTGCAAGGTTACGGCAATGGCGCGGCCAACACGTTGTTCGGCAATACCGGCAACAACCTGCTCGACGGCCGCGCCGGCGCCGACAAGATGGTCGGTGGCGCCGGCGACGACACCTATTTCGTCGATGATGCCGGCGACCTGGTGGTCGAGAATGCCGGCCAGGGATCCGACGCGGTGTTTTCAATCGTCAACTACCGGCTGTCGGCGAACGTGGAAACCCTGGTGCTGCAGGGCAGCGCCGACCTGCAGGGCTACGGCAACGGGCTGGTGAACGCCCTTTACGGCAATACCGGGAACAACCTGCTCGATGGCGGCGGCGGCGCTGACACGATGGCCGGCGGAGCCGGTGACGATACTTATTTCGTCGACAACGCCCTCGATACGGTGGTCGAGAACCCGGGCGAGGGCAACGATGCGGTGTTTGCGACCGCCAATTTCGGGCTGTCGGCGAACGTGGAGACCCTGGTGCTGCAGGGGAGCGCCGACCTGCAGGGCTTCGGCAACGACCTCACGAACGCGATCTACGGCAATACTGGCAACAATCTCCTCGACGGCGGGGCCGGCGCCGACCTCATGGTCGGCGGGGCCGGCAACGATACCTATTTCGTCGACAATGCCAGCGACGCGGCGTTCGAAAACCCCGGCGAGGGAACAGACGCGGTGTTTTCGAGCGTGCACTACGGGCTGGCGGCGGACGTGGAAACCCTGGTGCTGCAGGGCAGCGCCGACCTGCAGGGCTACGGCAGCAACCAGGCGAACACGCTCTATGGCAACACCGGCAACAACCTGCTCAACGGCGCCGGCGGCGCCGACACGATGTATGGCGGGATCGGCAACGACACCTACTTCGTCGACAACGGGCTCGATCAGGTGATCGAGAACCCGGGCGAGGGCGCCGACGTCGATCTTCACCTCCGACCCACTTCGTCCTGTCCGCGAACGTGGAAACGCTGGTGCAGCAGGGCTCCGCCGACCTGGGTGGCACCGGCAATGCGCTTGCCAACTCGATCTTCGGCAATTCCGGCAACAACACGCTCGACGGCCAAGGCGACGCCGACACGCTCACCGGCAACGCCGGCAACGACACCTTCGTGTTCAATGTCGGGCAGGCCAATGGCGACACCGTCGTCGATTTCGCCGGCAACGACGTAGGGCAAGGCGATTCACTGCAGTTCGTCGGCTACGGCAGCGGCGCAACCTTCACCAATATCGACGCCACGCACTGGCAGGTGAACTACAACGGCGGCGGCTCCCACGACGTCGTCACGTTCCTGAACGGCGCCGCGATCGATCCGACCGACTACACCTTTATCTAGGAGCGAGTCCGGTCAGCGGTCCGGGTGAAAAGGACTTCGGCGCTCGGAGCGATTGCGCCGGCTGCGCAGGGCGTGTCGATTCTTATTTTTTCTCCGCGATCTCGCTGATCAACGGTTTCCACTGCGCCATCTCTTGCTGGATCTGTGCGCGGAACTGGTCTGGCGTGGACTTCACCGTGTTGGCGCCGCCCCTGCGCATGTTTTCCTTCACCTCCGGATCGTCGGCCATGCGGAGCAGGATCTCCGACATCCTGCGGACGATCGGTTCCGGCGTCCTGGCCGGCGCGATGATCCCGTTCCACGTCTCCACGATGAAGTTGGGCACGACCGCTTCATGCACCGAAGGCAGCCCCGGGAAATAGGGGCTCCGCTCGAGGGAGGTAACGGCGAGACCGCGCACGGTTCCGGATTCGATCTGCGGCAGGGCATCGGTCATATTGGCGAAGGCGAAGTCGATCTCGCCGGCGACCAGCGCCGCGGTCGCGGGTGCGCCGCCCTTGAACGGGATGTGCACCGCCCTGGTGCCGGTGCGGGCCTGGAACAACTCGACCGCGTAGTGCGTCAGGCCGCCGACTCCGCTGGAGCCGTAGTTGAGCTTGCCGGGATTGGCCTTGGCGTAGGAGACGAACTCCGCCATCGACGTCACCGGCATGTCCTTCCTGACGATGACCGCCTGCACGATCGAACTGACGATGGCGACCGGCGCCAGGTCCTGGACCGGGTCGTAACCGAGCTTCTGGGCGAAAGGCGAGATCGAGACCGCGCCGACGCTGCAGACGCAGAAGGTGTAGCCATCGGGCGCCGCGGTCGCGACCGCCTGCGTGCCGACGATGCCGCCGGCGCCGGCGCGATTTTCGATGACGACAGGCCGTTCCAGCGCCTTCTCCACGTAACGCGCGGTCAGGCGACCGACGAGGTCGGTGTAGCCGCCGGCCGCGTAAGGCACGATGAACGTGATGGGGCGGCTCGGCCACGCATCCTGCGCCGCCGCCATGCCCGGCGCCCACGCGATCCCCAGGGCCAGCGCCACGCCTGCAATCTGCTTCATCGCGGTCTCCTCTCGGCTTTGCTGCCGGGACAAGCAAGTTTCCTGCCGTTACCTGATTTCATTGAATTCCAGCGGCTTGGCCGGCGGCCAGAGGCGGTCTGCGCGCGGCCGTGCCGACGAATTGACCAACACCCCGACCTGCGCCCACGACCTGCGCCGATGTGGGAAGCCGCCGGAGGTTGGTAACACATTCAATCCCGGCGGGCACCGGCGAAGCGAGCGGCGTGCAGACGCACCCCCGGTTACGCTGCGGCGCTTTCCATCGTCCGTTCCACCTCGAGGTTCTCGACGTCGCGATAGATCGAGGCCACCGCGAGCAGCCTGCCATCACGTCGATAGCGCACCAGGCAGTCGCGCGCCTTTATGTCGCCGTCGATTTCGAGTGCGTCCCATTTCTCGGCGTGACCGACGTAGTTGATCGGGAGGTCGTAATGCTGGCTCCAGAAGAAAGGCGCGTCGGCAAAGCGCTGGCGCTGCCCGAGGATATTGCGCGCCACGGTCTGGCCCTGGCGCTCGGCAACGACCCAATGCTCGATCCGCAAGTGGGCGCCGCTATAGGCATCCGGCCAGCGTGCAATATCCCCCGCGGCATAGATTCCCGGCGCGCTGGTCTCCAAGTATTCGTTCACGACCACGCCCCGGTCGGTCGCGAGGCCCGCCCGCTCGGCGAGTTGAATCCGCGGCCGAACTCCGATGCCGACGACGGCGAGATCGGCCGACAGCGTCGTTCCACCCTTGAGCTTGATGCTTCGTCCGTCGATTGCGGTCACCGTCTCACCGAGGTGGAAGACGACGCCGTGCTCTTCATGCAGCGAGCGGATGAAGTCGCCGAAATCGGGTCCGAGCACGCGTTCCATCGGCCGCTGTTCGGGCGCCACGACATGGACCTCAAGCCCGCGCGCGCGCAGCGAAGCGGCAGCCTCGAGACCGATGAAGCTCGCGCCGATCACGACGGCGCGGCGCGCCTCCTTGGTGGCGGCGATGATCGTGCGCGCATCGCCGAGCGAGCGCAGGACATGGACGTGAGGCTCGCTCCCTCCGGGAACGTCGAGACGGACCGGCTCGGCGCCGGTCGCGAGCAGCAGCTTGTCGAAGGCCAGGGTTCGGCCGGCGGCCGTTACCACCTGCCGCGCCTTGGCGTCGATGGCGGTCACCTCCGTGCGCAGCTGGAGATCGATCTCATTGTCCGCGTAGAACTCCGACGGCTTGAGCGGTATCCAGTCTTCCGGCGCGTTTCCGGCGAGATAGTCCTTCGAGCAATTGGGACGGTCGTAGGGAGCCGCATCGTCCGAGGACAGCATTGTTACGCTGCCGGCAAATCCCTCGCGCCGCAGCATCTCGGCTGCCGCGAATCCCGCCGCGCCGCCGCCCACGATCACGACACGCTCGGATTGTCCGCGCGACGCCCGCGGCTTGGCTGCGAGGCGCCGGTCGGCGGGCTCGATCTTCTCGCGCACGAACACCTTGCCGTCGCGCTTTTCCGTGCGCCAGCACGACATCGGATTGAAGGCCGGCGCTCCGATCGCCACGCCGGTGCGCAGGCAGAAGCGGGCATGATGCCACGGGCAGCGCACGGTATCGTCGACGACCAGGCCCTCGGCCAGCGGCCCGCCGTAGTGCGAGCAGGTCGAGCCGATGGCAAAGAATTCATCGCCACGGCGGGCGAGCAGGACCGGCTCCTCGCCAACATGCCCGCCGAGCTTGCCGCCATCGGCGAACTGATCGAGCGGGACGCCTTGCGCGAGATCAGGACCGCTCACCTTCGCTTGCTCCGAGCTCATGACCTTCTCCTTGCATCGTGGAATTTCGGTCGGAAGCGCGTTCAGCTCGATCAATACCGGCAACCAGGAGAAATGCGGGCATTGGGGAGATGTTCCGGTCCGCGACAGCATGGAAAAGATTCAGAGATGGCGCAATCCAGCCTGGAGCCGAGGTCGCGTACAGGGTGTTGTGCATCGCCCAAAATTTTCGCTGGGTGCTGGCCGCTTCGGCAGCCTCCGCGGCCAACTCGGCGTGGGGATGCATCGTCGAGAGCGGAAAGTGACGAAATACGAACCGGAGCTGGTCACCCATCTGCTGTTGCACCGCGAGCACAATGGGTGGGCGGCTCCGCAAAAAGGACATTCGTAGTCGCCGTATTCGAGGAGCGTCACCGGTGCATCGACCGGTCCTCGGATGTGGTCCCGGCTCGGTCAAACAGGCAGGCTCAAAGCGGGCTGCCATTCTGTCCTACTCATGATTGCGGCTCCGGTTCCTCTACGCTTGGCTGGCGATACTTGCGTGGCAGCGCACGATCTAGGGCGTACTCATTAACGCTCAGATCGGAGGTCCGCTTTCGGGGCAAACCGGACATCGAGCCGACATCGCCCAATGACCGAGTCTGATGTGGTGGACGGCGCCCGCTCCCGGCATCGAAGTGCCATAGAGTGATCGTTGCAGACGAATCACATAAGGGGAGCCGTCCAGATGCAAATTACCACGATCGGTTTAGATATCGCCAAGAACGTATTTCAGGTTCACGGGATCGACGCCAAGGAGAAGGTGGTTGCGAGGAAGCAACTCCGGCGCAGCCAGGTGATTACGTTTTTCAAGGCATTGCCGCCGTGCCTGATCGGCATGGAAGCCTGTGCCACGGCGCATTATTGGGCGCGCGAGCTGACGAAGCTGGGCCACGAGGTGCGCCTAATGCCGGCGAAGGATGTGAAGGCCTACGTCAAGCGCCACAAAAACGATGCGGCTGACGCCGAGGCGATCTGCGAAGCGGTTCGGCGACCGACCATGCGCTTCGTGCGGATCAAATCGGCCGAACAGCAGGGTCAGTTGATGCAGCATCGCACGCGCGATGTGCTGATACGCCAGCGCACCCAGATCATCAACGCCTTGCGGGCGCATCTGGCCGAGCTCGGGTTGGTGCGGCGCAGGGCAACGCCGGGGTCAACGAATTGCGCGCGATCGTGACGGACGAACAGGACACGCGGTCTGCCGATCGATGCACGGGCCAGCGTCATCGTGCTGGCGCGCAGCTTGAAGCGTTGGAGAGTGTCATCTGGAGCGATCGAAAAGCGGATCAAGATGCAGCATCGCTCGAGCGAGGCGAGCCAGCGGGTTGAGGCGATCCCTGGCATCGGGGTTATCGGGGCGACTGCGATCGTGGCGACGGTGACGGACCCGATCTATCTTCCGGTCGGGACGCGATTTCGTCGGCCTGGATCGGGCTGGTGCCGCGGGCAGGATTCCACCGGGGGCAAGCAGAAGCTCGGACCAATCTCCAAGCAGGGAGATCGCTACTTGCGGCGCATTCTCGTCGTCGGAGCGATCGCTGTGTTGCGGCGCCCCAGCCAGAATCCCGGGTAAGTATCCCTGGCTCACGCAACTCCTGGCGCGGCGACACCTTCACAGGTCGTGGCGGTGGCGCTCGCCACAACAAGATCGCGCGCATGGCATGGGCGCTGCTGGCCTTTGTCGGGCACCCTATCGGAGTTGCGCCTATAGACAGCTGCATATGCAAAGAGGCTCGGTTCACTGAAGGAAGAGAAGAGTTCGAACGATGTAACCGCCGTTTCACGAACATGCAGGGGTAGATGAAGACATTGATGCGAAACGGTCGAGCACCGTTATTCTCTATCAAAACCCGTTTTTGGCGACACTCACTGCAAACTGAAGAACACACAAAGAACGCGAACGAGATAGCACTACAGTGCTGGACACGATCAGGCGGATCAACATCAGGGCTTCAGCTTCTCTAGTCAGACGGCTTATTCGCCTCAAGGCCGAATACATGCCGCACCCGAACGACTTCGCTGATACCGTCAATCCTCTGACCGCGGGCGTTTCTCCGACCAGACCCATCTCGGACATCGGGCAGCATCTCTTGTTGCAGGAGCGAAGCCCGGTTTTGCCCTATCAAAGCACTCGGTTGAACTGGTACGATGCCGTCTCCTGAGCTAAGGGGCGGACATGCGCCGGCGGGAATTCCTTACGATCCTGAGCGGTGCGGCAATGGTGCCGCTGATCTGGCCGGATGACGCACATGCGCAGCAGCCACGCAACTCGCCAACGATCGGCTTCCTCGGCACGACCACGCCCACAATCTGGAGCGCGAACGTAACCGCGTTCCAAAATCGGTTGCGCGAACTCGACTGGATGGAGGGGCGCAATGTCTCGATCGAGTATCGCTGGGCGCAAGGGCGTGATGATCGCTATGCTGAATTTGCGGACGAGTTTGCCCAGCGGAAGGTCGATATCATCGTCACGGCGGGCACCACCGCGGTTCTCGCCCTTAAGAAGGCAACTTCGACGATCCCGATCGTCTTTGCCGCAGCAGGAGACCCGGTGCGGACTGGGCTGGTCAATAGCCTATCGCGACCGGGCGGCAATGTGACCGGGCTGTCTAACCTGCAGACCGACCTTGGCGGCCGCAAACTCGCATTGTTGCGTGAAATTCTGCCCAGCGTTAAACGGGTGGCCGTGTTGGGTAATACCGAAAGCCCGCTCATTGCGTTGGAAATGGAAGGGGTGAAGGAGGATGGGGCCAAGCTTGGGCTAGAGACGTTCAAACTCGAAGTCACCAAAGCCGAGGAGATCGTGCCCCGCCTCCAAGCGCTCAACGGCGTTGCCGACGCGCTCTATATTTGTAGCGATCCGTTCCTCACCACGTATCGGGTTCGCATCAATACCTTGGCGATCGCCCAGAAACTGCCGACTATAAACGCCTTTCGGGAATATGTCGTAGCCGGAGGTCTGTTGTCCTACGGACCCAATTTTCCGGACCTGTTCAGACGATCCGCAGATTACGTCGACAAGATTTTGCGCGGTGCGAAGCCGGCCGACATCCCGGTCGAGCAGCCGGTCAAGTTCGACCTTGTCGTCAACAACACGACGGCGAAAGCGATCGGTCTGACCATTCCAGAACAGTTCCTGCTGCGCGCCAACGAAGTGATTGAATAGCCTTATCGAGCCGGGAGGAGATGCCATGAATCTCCTCGCCATTAGTTGCTGATGGGCTGCTGTCTCGCTTGTGTTCCGTCTAAGCTTTTCCGGCTATGACCACCTCGGACTCTCAAGTCGGCAATTGATTCTCCCCCGGGTAGCAGTTCATTGATCTCATGGCGTCCGGGCTTCGTCGAACAGACGTTATCGGAATATCCAACCGCTCTTTCGCGATCAGTCCGGCTTAATGTTAGCGGCCCGGATCACCTTGCCCCACTTCTCGGTGTCGTCGGCGATCAGCTTGGCGAACTCGGTAGGCGACAGTGTGAGGGCGGTTCCGCCCAGGTCTGCAAGCTGTGCTTTGATCTTAGGGTTGGCTAGGGCAGCGTTAATCTCTTTGTTGAGCTTATCGACGATCTCGGAGGGCATGTTCTTCGGTGCGCCAATACCAAACCAGGTAGTTGCGTCGTAGCCCGCCACGATGCTGCCCACTGTCGGCAAATCCGGTAATACATCCGATCGCGTAGCCGCGGTCACTGCTACAGCGCACAGTTTTCCTGCCTTGATGTGCTCGGTCACCACTCCGGGCACGATGAACATTGCCTGCACCTGCCCGCTGATGAGATCGGTAAGGGCTTGCACCGCGCCGCGATAGGGAACGTGAACTATGTCGATGCCTGTCATCATCTTGAACAATTCGCCGGCAACGTGAGGTGTGCTGCCATTGCCGACCGATGCGTAGTTGAGTTTGCCAGGATTGGCCTTCGCATGGGCTATGAATTCCAGAAGGGTCTTCGCTGGAAGAAGTGGATTCAGCACCAAGACGAGCGGCAGACGAATGATGGCCACAATAGGCACGATGTCGCGAATGAAATTGTAATTGAGTTTGTCGTAAAGCGTTGCGTTGACCGTGTGGTTCGAATTGATCAAGAGGAGCGTATAGCCGTCCGGCGCAGCCTTCACGACCACTTCGGTCCCGATATTCCCACCGGCGCCCGGTCTGTGGTCGATGATGAACGGTTGGCCCAATCGCTCGGATAGCCATTGGCCGATCAATCGGGCGAAGACATCGTTAGGGCCGCCCGGCGGAAAGGGGACGATCAAGCGCACGGAACGAGACGGATAGGTCTGCGCCCACGTCATACTCGATATTGCCGGAAACGCGGCAGCGCCCGCGGCCACGTGCAGAAATTTACGGCGGGGAACGTCCATGGTCCTCCTGGCGGTGGCAATGCACTCTGCAAAGAGGTATTTCGTGGGAAACCGTTATTTCTTCTTCTTAGCCTTTTTTTTGTTCTTAGCCTTTTTTTTGCTTCCCTTTTTCCTCGTGTGAGCTGCCCCTCCCCCGCTTAAAGATGAGATGTAGTTAGGCAGTTTATCCGGCGTTGCCGTGTGGGTCATGATCTCGTGCGCGTAATAGGCAGCCTTTTCGAACAGCTCCAGAAAGTTTGATCCGAACCAAGCGTTTCCACCGTGCTCGTCCACGTGTTCTTTGATCTCGAACATTGTATCGATGTATGGACTTCCATGAGTGGTGTCGTGCGCTTCGTCGTTCAGCAATTTTGAATTGACGGTCAGGTATGGGTCACTGCAAACATAAATAGACTTGATAGGCGGGTCCTGAGCTTTGAAAGCGCTGATAATTGTGGGGATGTCGTCCAGTGGTGTGATGGTTTGCAACTGGACCGCGTGCCCGAGGGAATTCAAATAGTCATAAGCATGGGTCATGGCGGTTTGGAATGGTTCCTGCCCTTTTTCGTTGTTGCCTAGGACCACAAACGGCGCTTGGAAACCGTTGCCCAGCATATAATCCACCCGCGCTTTCACAACCGCTTCGTCAGCTTGTCGGTTGTTGCCGCCAGTAAAATTGGTCCCGTCCACCCCTGGGAGCAAATGGCTGAGCGCTGGGTCTCCTACCGCCGCATAGACAAAAGGCTTCGTCAGTTCTGCCTTGCAAATCAGCGCCGCTCCGGTGCCTGCCGTAACGATGACCTTGACGTCGAGTTCGGCTTCAAAATCGCGTGCCCCGTCTTTAATGTCTTTCTCTTTTCCATGCGCGCCGCCTGACGGCCCTTTCTTGATTGAGCTGTTAGAGTGCTTAAGCTTGTTCACCCACACGTCGGTGAACGCCTTAATATAATCTCGCCAGTCCCCCGGTGTGGTTGTGATCAACAAGCCGACTTTATCAACCATAGTCGTTCCCCCTCGTGGCCGAAAACAACAAGATCAAGCGCTCCGGGCCAAATTCTCTATGGACGTCTACCGGGCGTCAACCGAGCTCAACTGGCTTGGAGCCGAAACCATCGCCGGGACACAGCCGGACACGCGCCGTTAGGGACACTGCTGGGACACAGGCGCAGCGATCTCTTGATATTACTGGCTTATTGTCGCTCAAACCCGGCGAGCGATCTGTACAATTCGCTAGTCAGGTGATTAGCCGAACCAACGCCGGCTTGCCCGTAGAACTGCCGGGCCTGGCAGTCCGGGCGCGCGCGACCGCGTCCGCGGCGGTCCGCTATCTCCAAAAATGGGCGTGACCGATAAGCCGCAATTTGCTGCAGGTGCGAATGTCGCCTTATGGCAC
>CAVUAI010000050.1:0-57844 GCA_963739385.1 uncultured Alphaproteobacteria bacterium | reverse complement strand
TCGAAAAATCCCGCTTGACTACGTTACGTGAACATGGTACAAAACGCGCACGCTCCAGGATTGCGTCATTCCGGCCGAGCGGGCGCAGCGAAGCGAGAGCCGGATCCCATGACGCCTTGCCCCCGAGAGCCCGGAGTACTGGATGCCCGCTTTCGCGGGCATGACGTCGGTGCGGCCGCTCGACAGTAGCGTAGAGAGCAAAGGCGCTTGCGCCGCGGCCCCGCTCTCCGTCATTCCGGCCGAGCGAGCGCAGCGAAGCGAGAGCCGGAATCCAGTAAACGCCGGACCTGCGAGAGCCCGGAGTACTGGATGCCCGCTTTCGCGGGCATGACGATCACCGCGAAGCGGGACTTGCGCGCAAGTACTGGCACAGCTCGTGCCACGTTCACCGTCATTCCGGCCGAGCGGGCGCAGCGAAGCGAGAGCCGGAATCCAGTAGACGCCGACCCGCGAGAGCCCGGAGTACTGGATGCCCGCTTTCGCGGGCATGACGATCACCGCGAAGCGTGACCGGCGCGGAGCATGCGCAGCTCGTGCCCCGCTCACCGTCATTCCGGCCGAGCGAGCGCAGCGAAGCGAGAGCCGGAATCCAGTAAACGCCGGACCTGCGAGAGCCCGGAGTACTGGATGCCCGCCTTCGCGGGCATGACGATCGTTCACGGTTGGCGATTTGATGCCTCGACGAGCTGGCGCGCCATCCAGCCGCCGTCGGCGCGGCCCTTCGACCGCATGACTTCTTCATTTGGCGTGGCGCTGATCGGCCGCGGCGAACGCGCGCGTCTGCGCGCGGCGCCGGGACGCTTGCGGCCGCCAGGACTTCAGGCTCCCGTCACGTGTCTTCCAAGCCCCCGCCCGAAAGCCAGCGGTCTGCCCGGAGCGCGGAGCAACGCGCGCGCGGTCGTGAGGCCAACCGCCGCTTTCGCGCGGCTCATGGAGACGAGATACGCGAACGCCATCGCCGCCGGATGGAGAGCGATCCGGACTATCGCGAGCGCATTCGGGCAAGTCGACGTCGCTATGGTGCGGCTCACCGGGAAGAGCTGCGCGAACGCCATCGCCGCCGGATGGAGAGCGATCCCGACTATCGCGAGCGATATCGGGAGGCGCAGCGCCGCTACCGCGCGGCCCACAAAGCCCAGAGGGCGGAACGCCGGCGCTTCAAGCGGCGCAACGACCCCGTCTATCGCGAACGGCAGCTCGAGCTCGAGCGCTTCTGGCGGCGCAGGATGTACTTCCGCGAGGTCTACGGCATCACGCTCGAGGACTACGACATCATGCTGGCGCGTCAGAACGGCGCCTGCGCGATCTGCAGCCGCATCCCGGACAAACGTCTCGCCGTCGACCATTGCCACACCAGCGGCAAGGTGCGCGGCCTCTTGTGCGCGAAGTGCAACAGCGGGCTGGCCTTCTACGAGGACAATCCCCGCTACCTGCTGGCGGCGGTGTCCTATCTGCAGGCATCGCGCAGCGATGAGGAATGAACCCTGACGTTCTCGGAACAATGCCTGCCGTTGTTCCAGCAGCATCGCGCCGGAAGAATTTCTCGCCATTGCACAAGCGGTTCATGCAGGGCGGCAATACTGCGCCCGAAAACACCGGCATAAGATACTGAAACAGGGGTCTCATTGAGATCGTCACGCTCGCACGCAGCGACGACGCGCTCGCAATTTGTGCAATTTACGGAACCCACATCGGAAGAGTTTGTTGTCGTAGCGTGAGGCCGGTGCGGCGCGCGATGCATCTGTTGCGCGAGTCAAAGCCGCAGGCACGGTACCGGCCATCGCTTCAAACTTCATTTCCAACCGTAATCGCAAGTGAGGAGGAACCATGGCCAGGAACCCAACCGATTTCGCTCATCAGAATGCTGAACGCGCGGTGCAGGCCACCAACTACGGCATGAACTGGATGCGGGAGATCGCCGAACAGAACCTCAACCAGAGCAAGGTGGCTGTCGAGAGCTTTCTGACGATCACACGCAAGGCCATCGACGGACTCGATCAGCAGGCATCCGCCATTCGCGAGCGCTCCATGGCGCTGGCGGACGAAACCTTCCAGAACACGTTCGACTTTGCCCAGAAGCTGGTTCGCCTGCGGGAACCGCAGGAGCTGGCGCAGTTGCAAAGCGAGTTTATCAGCCGGCAAGCGCAGGTGTTCGGAGATCAGACCAGGGAGCTGGGGCAAAAGATCATGCAGGGCGCAAACGACTTGGCGAAGAGCGCCGAAGGAGCGGTGGAATCGACGCGACGGCGGTCCGAAGCCGCGTGAGGCTTGCGGCGCCGGCAGCGCGCGCGCCAGCTGCCGCCCAGAGAGGGCGAACATGGCCCGCTGCGTCGCTGCATTGCCGGGGTCGGTTTGCCGGAATTGAAGTTGCCGTCGCCGCAGGAGGGAACCAGATCAGAAACATAAGCGACTGAAACTAATATGTAATTCTGTACGACTTAAGGGGCTGGTCCGGTGAAGCCAGCGTCCAGACCGAGCTCGGATGATGACGAGATAGAGGCTCATTCCGCGCGGATCGGTCGGGCTTCGCCAGGTCCGTATTCGAGTTGCCTTGAAAACGTGCTGAAGCCGGGATATCCCGGCGGGCGGAAGGGTTTGCGATGAAAGCCGCCCGCCACCTCATGAAGTCGACCATGCGCAGAGCGTCAGGCCGATGCTTTTGGCGATGGCCTCTGGCATTCGGGTTAATGGTGGCGCTCGTGGTTTCGCTGTTTCATGACCTTCCGGCGCTCGCGGGAACGGCAAGCTCCGACCGGATCGCCGTAGCGACCATATCCTCTCACGAGCACGCCGGCTCAGCCATCGGACTCGCACGCCTCCGCCGTCGGGTGTCACTGCCTCTGTCACCTGGCCTCTCAAGCCGTTGCGTCCCCGATCGTCACTCCGGTCATTTTCAACGATTCTCTCAGGCCGCTGCGGGACAGCACGGGGCCGCGCTCCTGCGCCGGCCTGCCTCCTTTCCGACCGCCACGCGCCTGAGCGGCGCGCTTGAAGCGCATTGAACGGCGACCACGCGCTGGCAGCGCGGCGCCGGGCTCCTTCCATCCTTCGAGTCTGAGCGAAGCGGACGCGGCTTGACGCAAGCCCGTCGCGGGACGGCATACATGATCCGCATTTGGCTTGTGACCGCCGGGATCGCATGCGGGGTGCTGCTGGCGGCTGTTGCACCCGGATTGATCGGCAGCATGCGCGCGCAACTCGCGGCCCTGCCTGGGATGACCTGGCTCCAGGCCGAGGCAGTGGAGCCCACCGTCGAGCCGCATGGACAAGGGCATTCTCACCACGACGAGGAAGGCGCGATCAAACTCAGCGACCAGCAGATCGCGGCGGCGGGAATCGAAGTCAGCCCGGTAGAAGAGGGCACGCTCAGCCGGCGCCGCTTTGTGCCCGGCACTATCATTCCCAGCGGCGATCGCATCGGGCGCGTGGCAGTGAGGCTGCTTGGCACGGTTGCCGAGTTGCGCAAGCGGCTCGGCGATTCAGTCGAGAAGGATGAGGTCGTAGCGGTCATCGAAAGCCGGGAAGTCGCTGACGCCAAGAGCGAGTATCTCGCGACACGGGTGACGGACGAACTTCAACAGACCTTGTTCGCGCGTGCGGCATCGCTCTGGCAAGGCAAGGTCACCACCGAGAACGATTACCTGCGCGCCCGCGCCAGCGCACAGGATGCGCGGGTGAAGTTTGATACCGCGCGGCAGAAGCTGTTCACCCTCGGGTTGAACGAGGGGCAGATCGCGGCCTTGCCGAATCAGCCGGCGGCGGCGCTCAGACGGCAGGAATTGCGCTCGCCCATTGCCGGCAGGATCGCCGAACGCCGTGTGGACGTGGGTGCGCTGGTGGGGCGGGAAGGACAGGAAAGCGAATTATACGTCGTCGTCGATCTGTCGGAGCTTTGGGTCGATCTTGCGGTCGCGCCCGCCGACTTGCCTGCGATCCGGGAAGGACAGGAGATCACCGTTGCCGTCGGCACCAGCGGCGAGCGCGTGCCGGCGCGGATCATGTTCGTGAGCCCGCTGCTCGATCGTGATACCCGCGCGGCCCGCGTGGTGGCGTCGCTCGCCAATCCCGGTCACGTGTTTCGGCCGGGGAGTTTCGTAACCGCGGAAATTCCGCTTTCGCAGGACCATGCCGAGGTCATGGTTCCGAAAGCAGCATTGCAGACGATCAAGGGCGAGCGCGTGGTGTTTGTGCGCAACGACCACGGCTTCCAGGCACGCAAGGTCACGGTTGGTCGCGAAGACGGCCGCGCCGTCGAGATCGTGTCGGGTCTTTCGGCCGGCGAGACAGTCGCCGTCAGCAACACCTTTGTCCTCAAGGCCGAGCTCGGCAAGGCCGAAGCCGAGCATCGGGACTGAGGCGCACCGTGATCAGCCGCGTTATTAACTTCTCAATTCAACGACGATGGTTCGTTGTGCTGGCGGCGCTCGCTGCGTGCGCGCTCGGCGCATGGGCACTGGTGCGCATACCGATCGATGCGGTGCCCGACATCACCAACAACCAGGTGCAGATCAACACCGTCGCGCCGGCGCTCTCGCCGGTCGAAATCGAAAAGCAGGTCACCTTCCGCATCGAGACCGCGCTCGCCGGCACGCCCGGGCCTCGAATATACCCGCTCGCTGTCGCGCAACGGATTCTCGCAGGTCACCGCGGTGTTTGGCGAGAAGACGAACATTTATTTCGCCCGCCAGCAGATCAACGAGCGCCTCCTCGAAATCCGCAGCAGCCTTCCGCCCGGCGCCGAGCCGAGGATCGGACCCGTCTCCACCGGGCTCGGCGAGATCTACATGTGGACAGTCGAGTATGAGCCGCGCCGCGAGAGCAAGGCGCAGGACGGACGGCCCGGCTGGCAGAGTGACGGCGCCTATCTCACCCCGGAAGGACAACGCCTGAGCAGCGAGCTCGAGCGCGCCGCTTATCTGCGCACGGTGCAGGACTGGATCATTCGGCCGCAGCTCAAGAGCGTGCCGGGCGTGGCGGGAGTTGATGCGATCGGCGGATACGTCAAGCAGTACCACGTCCAGCCAGATCCGTCGAAGCTGATCGCACTTGCACTCTCCTTCGGCGACATCGCTCGCGCCATCGAGGCCAATAACCTGAGCCGGGGAGCCACCACCATCGAGCAGAACGGCGAGGGTTTCGTGGTACGCGCCACCGGCCGAGTCGAAACCACCGCCGACATCGCCGACATCGCCGTAGCAACGCGCGGAAGCGTGCCGATCCGCGTCAAGGACATTGCGGAGGTCAAGGTCGGCGCCCAGACCCGCACCGGCAGCGGCAGCGAGCAAGGCGAGGAGGTGGTCGTGGGAACGGCGCTGATGCTGATCGGCGCCAACAGCCGCACCGTGGCCGCCGCGGTCGACGCCAAGGTCGATCGAAATCCGCGGCACGCTGCCGCCCGACGTTGCGCTCAAGACAGTGCTCAACCGCACCCAGCTCGTCGACGCCACCATCGCCACGGTCGCAACCAATCTGGCGGAAGGCGCGCTGCTGGTGATCGCCGTGCTGTTTCTGCTGCTGGGAAATTTCCGCGCCGCGGTCATCACCGCATCCGTGATTCCGATCGCCATGCTGATGACCGCGATCGGCATGTGGCAGGGCCGCATCAGCGCCAACCTTATGAGCCTCGGCGCACTCGATTTCGGCCTCCTTGTCGATGGAGCCGTCATCATCACCGAAAACAGCTTGCGGCGACTCGCGGCGCGGCAGCATGGCGCCGGCCGGCCCCTCACCCAGCCCGAGCGGCTGGCAACCGTGCGCACCGCTGCGGAAGAGATGATCCAGCCGACCGTCTACGGACAGGCCATCATCATCCTGGTCTACGTCCCGTTGCTCACGTTCAGCGGCGTCGAAGGCAAGATGTTCGAGCCGATGGCGCTGACTGTGATCATCGCGCTCGCCGCCGCTTTCGTCCTCTCCATCACGCTCGTCCCGGCGCTGATTGCCATCGCGGTGACCGGCCGAGTGCGGGAAAGGGAGAACGCATTCGTCCGTGGCCTGAAATGGCTGTATGCGCCGCTGCTGGCCCGCGCGGTGGCATCACCCTTTCCCGTGATCGCTGGCGCGGTCGCGCTGTTCGGTGCGGCGCTTGTCCTTTTCAACCACCTCGGTCAGGAGTTCATTCCCTCACTCGATGAGAAGAACATTGCCATGCACGCGCTGCGCATCCCCAGCACGGCGCTGACCCAGTCGCAGGCGATGCAGCTCGCGGTAGAGAAGGCCGTCGGCCGTTTTCCGCAGGTGGCCTTTGTCTATTCGAAGACGGGCACGGCCGAAATCGCCTCCGATCCGATGCCACCCAGCGCGTCCGACACCTTCATCATCCTCAAACCCCGCGAGGCATGGCCGGACCCGCATCTGCCCAAGGACGAGCTGGTCGCGGAGATCGAGCGCGCGGTGAAGATGCTGCCCGGCAATGCCTATGAGTTCACGCAACCGATCCAGATGCGCTTCAACGAGCTGCTCGCGGGCGTGCGCGGGGATATCGCGGTCAAGGTATTTGGTGACGAGTTCGATCCGCTGCTGCGGGCAGGCGACCAGATCGCCGGCATACTGCGAGGTGTCGCCGGCGCCTCCGACGTCAGGGTCGAACAGGTTGCTGGTTTGCCGGTGCTGGAGATCGCTCCCGACAAGGCGGAAATCGCACGCCGCGGTCTGAGCCTGTCCGCGGTGCAGGAGGTGATCGGCGCCGCTATCGGCGGGCGTGAAGCGGGCGCCGTCTATGAGGGCGACCGCCATTTCGACATCGTGGTCCGCCTCGGCGAAGCGGTGCGCAGCGATATCGACGCGCTCAAGAACCTTCCCGTTCCGCTTCCGCCCAATGCCGCCGGACAGGCGACCGGCAGCATCCCGCTGAGCCAGGTCGCGCGCTTTCGCCTGATGGAAGGTCCGAACCAGATCAGCCGCGAGAACGGCAAGCGGCGGGTGGTGGTGACGGCGAATGTGCGCGGGCGCGACATCGCGTCGGTGGTGGCGGATGCGCAGGCGCGCATCAAGGAGCGCGTCAGCCTGCCGCCCGGCTACTGGCTGACCTGGGGCGGACAGTTCGAGAACCTCGCCGCTGCCCGGCAACGCCTGATGATCGTGGTGCCCGGATGCTTCGCGCTCATCTTCCTGCTGCTGTTCGGTGCGCTTGGCTCGGCTCGCGACGCGCTGCTGGTGTTCAGTGCGGTGCCGCTCGCACTCACGGGAGGAGTGGCCGCGCTGTGGCTGCGCGCCATGCCGTTCTCGGTTTCGGCGGCGGTGGGGTTCATCGCCCTCTCCGGTATCGCCGTTCTCAACGGCCTGGTGATGCTGAGCTTCATCACGCAACTGATGAAACGGGGACGCAGCAGGCGTGACGCCATCGTCGAAGGCGCGCTCACCCGTTTGCGTCCGGTGGTCATGACCGCGCTGGTGGCTTCGCTGGGATTCGTGCCGATGGCAATCGCAACGGGGACCGGCGCGGAGGTGCAAAAGCCGATCGCGACTGTGGTGATCGGCGGGCTCATCAGCGCAACCCTGCTCACGCTCTTTGTGTTGCCGGCGCTCTACATGCGCTTCGGCCGCGCCGAGCCGGTGGCGGGCGAGCAGGAGTATGCGGAGCGATTGCAGGCGCCCGCCGAATAGCGGCGGCGGACGTGAAACTGGGCGACCTTGGAGCACCGTCATGCGCTGACGGTGACGGCACGGATCGAGACAAGGCCGGAAGGGCCCCCGGGACACTCTTTGGGCTCGATCCCTCGCCGCGGACTCGTCAGCAGCGCTTGCCCGCCTGGATGGGCGGGCACGGAACGGACCCATAGGAGCAGAACACGCAACAGTCGCCCGGCTGCGGCTTCAGGCGCTCGCCGCAGCCCTTGCAGTCATAAAAGAACAGGCAGGCGTCTTTCGGCATCCGTTCGAGGGCCTGGTGGCCGCATTTCGGACAGGTGATGGTCGCTTGCTCGATCATGCCGGCTTCTTCCGTGCCACGCCGCCGCCCTGCGAGATGATCGTTGTGGCCGGGTAGATGATGGAACCGGCAGGCGAAGACCGCCAACGCACTATTTGGTCATTTTTCGCGCGCCATGACAAAGCACGTCGCCACAATCGCTTGTCGCGAAGAAGCGGCACTTTGCGTGTAGCATTTCTCCATCTGATCGGGTGACAATATGGTGATGTGGTAATAGCCGTCGGTATCTGCGCCCAAGATGGTTTTGTTATCGGCCGCCAGCACCCATGCAAACGGTTCCTTACTGTCGTTGTTCGTAGATGATGTGGTGCCCCAAATCAGTCGCCCATCCTGACCCGTGACCGTGTGTGTCACCTCCAGCTCACGAATAGCCGCGTCCCTAGGAGACCCGGAGAGGTGCTCAGTCGTTCCATAGAGCAATATCTTCCCGGTTCCTTTCCAGGTGCCTTTGAGTGAAGGGGTTGCACTCTGGGCTGCCGCAGTAATCGTGGTGAAGAGCAGCGCAACGGTGGTTCCGAAAGCGAATCTCATGTTCGTCCTCCTGTGGCGGAGACACTGGGCCGCCACCTGCAAAAATAAGCTCTGCGACGGGCCGTGGGTTAATCCACCTCCGGCACGAACAGCCCGTACTAGCTCAGCATACAATCGGCACGGCCGCATCCTCGAAATCGCGCTGCGATAATGCGGATCAGACAATTCGCGCTTACGAGTCAATCTTCGCCGCCTGCGCGGTCCTGTTCCATTTCGCCAACGCGCGGGATGCTCGAGCCTCCAGATCCAAAGACCGGGTGCGAGATCGTGATGCAACAGCAGCAGCAAATCCAACCCAAGAAATGAAGATTTTATGCGCGTTTAACTCGGGGGCCGCAGAATCCACGCCCCTAGCTTCTGAACGTGCCGGTGCAGCGCTGACGGAAGGTTATCGTTCAATCGCCGGCTGGACTGCGGGTGAAGACGATGCCATTGACGAGCGGCTCGAACGGAGCCGCCAGACTCGCAATGTTTCCTTCGCGGTCGGTGAAAAATGAGATGGCGAGCCGGTCGAGCAGCAGGCGGTCGGGCGCCTCGGGCAGCTCGAACGTATCGTAGTGCCGATGCGCGAGCGGCTCCGATATACCGCGATACGCCCAGATCAATTTGCCTTCGGCATGGGTGATTGTGATCCGGCCGTAGCCGGGATGATCGTAATCACCGGCGTAGTCCGCAAGGTCATGGCTCGGCCGGGTGTTCGGCCGCCGCGTCGCCTTCCGGGCCTGCCGGTCAACGTCGAGCTGCGCCACGAACTTGCGGCGCCGCTCACGAAGACGATCGAGCCACGGTATTGGATCCTTGCCGCACGCCCGGTCGAAGACATAATTGGCGAGAATGTCCGGAACCGCGCTTTGAGTACGATTGGTGAAAACAGCAACACCGACGCCACGATCGGGCAGCATCGTCATCAGCGTGCTCCAGCCGCTCCAGCCGCCGCCGTGCCACACGACGCGTTCTCCGCGATAGCTGTGCACGCGGAAGCCGAGGCCATAATGCACATCACCGTACTCGGCGAATTCGGGTGCCGCGACATGCACGCGCGGTGTCTGAAGTTGCTGAATCAAGGCCGGTGATAGCAGCCGTTCTCCCTCAAACTCGCCCTTGTCGAGATGAAGGCGAAGCCAGTTCGCGAAGCTCGCAATCGAGGTGACGATGCCGCCCGCGGCCGTCACGTGGATCGGCCAGCGTTCTGCGCGCCGGCGGGTATCCCCGTCCATGGCGTGGGGAACGGCGGCATCGGTGGCCGCGGCGAGATCCTCCACCGTGAAGGTCACCGTCATGTGCAGCTTGTCGGTCAGTCGAGCCCGGGTGAATTCGGTCCAGCGCTGACCGCTGACGCGTTCGGCCACGATGCTTGCGACGAGATAACCGAGGTTCGAGTATTGGTAGGTGGTGCGAATGTCGTCGCTCGGCTCCAGATAGCGCATTGCCGCCAGCATTTCCGCGGGTGACAGATCGCCGGGCATCCATATCCAATCATGACGCGGCAACCCGGAATGATGGCAGAGCAAATCGCGCACCGTGAGGCGGTCGGTCGCGACGGCGTCATGCAGCCGGAATTCCGGGATGTATTCCCGCACCGGCTTCTTCCAATCCATGCGCCGCTCGTCCATCAAGAGGGCCAAGCCCGTGGCGGTAAACGACTTCGTGGTCGAGCCGATCAGGAACTGCGTGTCGGTTGTCACCGGCAGGTCGGCTTCGACATCGCGAAGGCCATAGGCCCTGACGAGCGCCACCTCCCCGTTTTGCACCACCGCAACGGCGAGGCCCGGAACCTTCCATTCGTCCATCGCTTCCGTGATGAGACGTTCGAGCTCGGGAATGGAGGCAGCAATGGATTCGCTGAACGCGACCGATTGGGATGCCATCGAAAAGGCTCCTAAACTGGAGTTAGGGCCGGTCCCGCGGGTCGACCCGCACCACCTCGCCGTCGCGCTCAAACTCCCAGGGCGCCATGGTCCCGCTGCGTCAACTGGCCCAGATCAAGCGTCATGAAAACGCTTTTCGGATCGTGCACATAATCGGCGAATGTTTGACATTCGACGAAGCCGTGTTTCCGATACAAGGTAACTGCGGGCTGGAAATAATCCCATAAACCCGTCTCAAGGCTCAGTCGCGAAATTCGCGACCGCGCAAACGCGATGATGTGCTGTAGCATGGCGCTACCTATCCCTTTTCGTCGCGCCGACGGAGCCGTATGCATCGATTTCACCTCGTCATGATCTTTGGCGAGCCGCTTCAATGCGCCTATCGCTACGAGCGTATCGCAAATTTGGATGTTGAGGGGAATATTGCATTTCATCGAAGGCGAAGAGACACACGAGCTGCGCAACGGTGACTGCTTGCAATTAGGATCGCCAACCGATTGCCAGTTCGAGAATCGTCAGCGAAAGGGTTGCGTATATCTTGTCGTTGTGGCCGGTCGTTAATGACCGCTCCTGATGCTGTGGACGGCTCCTCCACCGGCACGTGAGTGCCACGGATGTGGGCGCTGTTAAGGCTCCCACGATTTGGAGGAGCCAGTTATGCAAACGGTCACGACAATCGGTCTCGACATCGCCAAGTCTGTCTTTCAAGTGCACGGCGTTGATGCTGCCGGGCAAGTGGTCGTCCGCCGTCAGTTGAAGCGTCGCTATGTCCTGGCGTTCTTCGAGAAGCTGCCACCCTGCCTAATCGGCATCGAGGCTTGCGCCTCATCGCATCATTGGTCGCGCGAGCTCCAGGCGCTCGGGCACAAGGTGCGCCTGATGCCTCCGGCCTACGTGAGGCCCTACGTCAAGCGCCAGAAGAATGATGCCGCTGACGCCGAGGCCATTTGCGAAGCAGTCACCAGGGCAAACATGCGGTTTGTCGAGACCAAGACGCCCGAGCAGCAGAGCTGCCTGATGCTCCATCGCACGCGCCATCTATTCATCCGCCAGCAGACCGCGGTGATCAATGCGATCCGTGCCCATCTTGCCGAGTTCGGGATCGTCGCGCCGGTCGGTCGCAATGGTGTTGAGGAACTACTCGGGGTCGTTGCTGACGCAAGTGACAAGCGGTTGCCGGAAATTGCGCGCGCCTGCCTCGCCGCGCTCGGCGCCCAGCTGCGGATGCTCAAGGCGCAGATCCTGGAGTTCGACCGCATGATCAACGCCTGGCACCGATCCAACGAGACGAGCAAGCGGCTCGATGAGATTCCTGGTGTCGGTCCGGCGCTGGCCACGGCTCTGGTCGCCAGCGTTGCTGATCCGAGGGCGTTCCGATCAGGAAGAGACTTCTCGGCCTGGATCGGGCTCGTGCCGAAGCAACACTCGAGCGGCGGCAAGGACAAGCTCGGCGGTATCAGCAAGCAAGGCGATCGATACCTGCGTAGTCTGTTCACCGCCGGCGCGCTGGCCGTGATCCGTTACGCCAAAATCCACGGCGCCAAGCACCGGCCCTGGCTCACGGCATTGTTAGCGCGGCGGCCGACGAAGGTCGCTGCCGTCGCGCTTGCCAACAAGATCGCCAGAATGGCTTGGGCCCTGATGGCCAGGGGCGAGCGATACAAGGAACCCGTCGCACTCGCGGCGTAATAGAGATCGCGCTGGGAATCATCCGGCGTGATGTGAAGGTTGGGAGGGCGAACAGCACGTAATGCAGAGCCGGTCGATCCGGCGATCAGGACAACCCACATGTGCCAGTGCATTGTCGAATGCGGGCTTTTGACCGGGACCTGATCCGCGGAGGGCATTATGGCCAGCGGTCATGTGAACCGCACTAACAGGCCGAACACATGGCTGCACCGACTAGCGACGCGCCGTGAAGATTCTCCTTGCCAACTCGGAGCCGTCCACACATGGCACTTCTGTATGGACCGGCCGTGCGTTGCAAGCCAGATTTGAGGATTTGGAGGTGATTGGTCTTGCGCTTCTGTATCCGGCCCTTGAGTGGAACGTTTGTGTTCCTGGCCATCATGGATATCCGCACGCGTCCGATCTCATTCTCGGAAAGGCCCTAAAGGCCGGTCGTGCCACCAGATCACGGACGCGACGGCGAGACCGTTTCTCCATCTCCTTAATCCAACTCGCAGACCTCGGCAGGAATTCCTTGGTCTTGTCACCTGCTAGGGATCAGCCAAAGCCATCCCCTTTCTGAGCCGCGATCGCTCCCTCGGTTGAGCTCGCGAGCGGCAGTGGCACCGCCAGGCGGCGCCTATATACCCGTTGGTGACCTGGAGCGTGCGCATCTCACGCTGCTGCCGACGTGACGCGCGCTTCGTAGCTGCGTCCCTGCACCAACACAGTCAAGGCGATCCGCGCTAGTTTGTTGGCCAGTGCGGTTGCCAGAACATTGTGATGCAGGCGTTGCGCCGCGGCTGCCAGCCACGATCCGAAGCTGTGCTTTGACCAGTTTGCTGGTCTGAGCAGAATAACGCGGGCGCCCTGCATGAAGAGCATGCGCAGATAGCGGTTTCCGCGCTTTGTGATGCGGCCGAGGATCGTGCGATCACCCGTCGACATCTGCTTCGGCACCAAGCCGAGCCACGCGGCGAAGTCTCGACCTTTCGAAAAGGCAGTGCCATCGCCAATTGCAGCCACCATTGCGCTAGCGATGATCGGGCCGATACCCGGAACAGTCATCATTTGCCGGCAGCCCTCGTTGCTTCGTGCCAGCACTTCGATCTCAGTTGTTACGTGTTCGATACGTTCATCGAGACGCCACCAGTCGCCGATGAGATCCTCGATGATCCTGATCATACGAGGTGACAATACGTCGATGCGTTTGGCTAGGATGTCCGGGAGTTGCTGGCGAAGGAAGCGAAGCCCTTGGCGCACCGGGATGCCGCGCTCCAGAAGAAAGCTGCGGATCTGATTGATCACAGCTGTCCGCTCACCGATCAGGCGAGATCGTACGCGGTGCAGCGCCTGCAGATCCAGTTGATCGTCGGTCTTCACCGGAACGCAGCGTGTCGACGGCCGCTGCACGGCTTCCGCGATCGCGTGGGCGTCTCGGAAATCGTTCTTGTGGCCCTGACGGAAAGGCCTGGCATAAGCCGGCGGCACCTGCTTCACCTCGTGACCGAGCGCTATCAGCTCGCGAGCCACATAATGCGTCGCCATGCCGGCCTCGATGCCAATCAGGCACCGCGCCACGTTCGCAAGCCTTGCTGCGATCCGGCCGCGAGAAAGCTTCTCGCGCAAAACAATCGCACCCTTCTCATCAAGGCCAATCAAATGGAGCGTGTTCTTACCTGTATCGATACCGATCGTGCGGGCATCTACAGCGTCTGTCTTGCAGGGCATGGCGGTGTGCTCCTAGTGCTCTAAAGCCCCCCGCTGACTTTGTCAGCCGGTAGGGGCGGGAGCACGGCCGGTCCATCCCATTCTCGGACCTCGCGAGATGTCCGACTTGAGTTCCGCAAATTGGGCCAAGGCGGACATTGATCAGGTCTCTGTCACCAATCGCGATTTTATGAGCACACGCCCTAGTACTCTTTGCGATCTATCTGTTTGCTGTTGGAATGGGCATGGCGCGCCGGGTGGTATATCGGCACGCCTGCGCAGCCCGGCTGTGCGAGCAACCAATGACAAGGAGGTACGCCATGCGCCTATGGGTTTGGGAAACGAGCGGCGCTGGTGCCGCGCTCATTCTTGCGGCCGCCGCGATGGCGCTCGTTCTGGCGCCGGACATGTTGGCGGCGCAATCGCCGCAGCCCTATGCGGGTCTCGAGGGCCGGCCGATCAAAGCCCTGTCCGACCAGCAGGTCAGCGACCTGCGGGCGGGCCGCGGCATGGGCTTGGCGCTCGCCGCCGAGCTCAACGGCTATCCCGGGCCGATGCATGTCCTCGAATTGGCCGACGCTTTGGGATTGAGCGACCAGCAGCGCGCCAAGATGCACGACCTGTTCGCGGCGATGCGGGCCGAGGCCATTCCGCTCGGAGACAAGCTCATTGCGCAGGAGGCGGAGCTGGATCGCCGGTTCGCCGACAGGACGATCGCTCCGGCGAGCCTCGCCGCCTCCGTTGGCGCGATCGGTGCGACCCAGGCCGAGCTTCGGCAGACGCATCTCAAATACCACCTGTCGGCTGCCGAGGTTTTGACGCCTGCCCAGGTTCAGCGCTACGGCGAGCTTCGCGGTTACCAGGCCGGGATGCCGCATCCGCAGAGTCGGCATTAGCTGATGTGATGCAGCAGATGGTGCAGCAGATAGAAAGCGATGGCGATGATCGTCAGGATCATCGCGCTTCCGACCACGGCGGCCGCCAGCGCCGTGTCGCGATCCACTGTTCCGCGCAGGGCGCTAACGACCACCGGGAACCTCACCGGCGACATCCTGTGCTCCTGTTGTTGAGCACCAGGATGTACGAGATTGAGTCAGGCTCGAAAAACTCGGTCGGGGTGGAATAGGACGACAAAATATTGAAGCCGATGGTGACTACATTTCCGTTCAACACACCGTCGATAACCCGAGGACTTATCGAGGTGCTCGCGACCTCGATCGGACCAACAACGGGACCGAGCCCATAAGGCATGAACATGTCCATCTTGGAGGGCGATATCGTCGCCTCTACGCTTTCCAGATCAACGTCCGGAATTTCGACCCGAAAAGATTTCAATTCAGGCCCGGCGCTCGCCTTGCCGAGAGCGAGCCACGCGAGGCCGCCATCAAAATTGCAGCCAATTGGAATGAGCCGGGGCCGCGGGTTCTGTTGAGCCAGCGCTCCATTGCAAATACAGAACAGAAAAATAGAGAAAACACCGCGCATGACTCCCTCTCGGAAGGGAGATACCGTTGCTCGCATTTGGAATGCGGCGAAAGACAAAGTCGCGGCGTCAGTCCACGAGTGCCTGATAGACCAGCGACTTGAACATCTTGCGATAGTAGGCCCGTATCGGGCTCGGCGCCTGTGTCATGTAGACTCCGACGAGTTCTTCCTTGGGATCGACCCAGAAATAGGTCCCGGCGTAACCAGCCCACATGAACTCGCCCGCGGAGCCGGGCACCCCGGCTACTCCATCGCCCTGACGAACGGCAAAGCCAAGGCCGAATGTATAACCGGGCGTTCCCAGCAGAAGCTCGCCCGGCTGGAACGGTGCTGCGATTCGCGTGCCGAGGTGGTCTGACGTCATCAGTTTGATGGTCGAGCGGCTCATGACGCGCGCACCGTCGAGCTCGCCGCCATTCAGCAGCATCTGTCCGAACCGCAGATAATCGGTGGCAGTCGAAAGCGCGCCGGCGCCACCGGAATCGTTCATGGGCTCTGCAGACACATCGAGTACGCTGGTTTTCTGACCCGAGGCCGGGTCGACTGGCAATGGCTGCGCCAGACGTGGCATCTTCGATGCCGGAAGCCAGAAACTCGAGTCCGGCATTTTGAGCGGCGTAAACAATCGCTCATCCAGGAGGACGGCAAGCCGCTTGCCCGACGCCGCCTCGGCGACGCGGCCGAGTATGTCGACTGCCATGCTGTATTCCCAGGTCGTGCCAGGCTGATGAATCAGCGGCGCCTTGGCGATGCGCGCGACTTGCTCGGCTGGTGCCATGCCGCGCGAGTCGTATTCGTGGATGCCCGGCTGGGAGAACTTGGCCTCGACGTAGGCCGCCTTCACCGGCTCGTTCTTGGTGATCTCGGCATAGGCGAGGCCCGCGCTATGCCGCAGAAGGTCCTGCACGATGATCGGCCTGCCTGCCGGTACGTTCGTGTAGGTGGGCTTGCCGTCTGCACCAGGGGTGGCCACGCTCACTTGCATGTCTTTGAAGGCCGGCAGGAATTTGGAGATGGGATCGGTGAGCTGGATGACGCCATCTTCGACCAGCGTCATCGCCGCCACCGAGGCAAGCGGCTTGGTCATCGAGTAGATGCGGAAGATCGAATCGAGCTTCATGGGCGTGTTCGCGCCCTTGTCCTGGAAGCCGATCGCGTCCGAATAAATGATCCTTCCCTTGCGGGCGACCATGACCACGGCCCCCGGCAGCTTGCCGTCGGCAATCTCCTTTTTGAGCATCGTGGTGATGCGCCCAAGCCGCTCCGCCGACATGCCCACTTGCTCGGGCGTTGCGGTAACCAGGGGCTGGAGTTCGCGCGCCCAGACCGGCGCTGTCGCAGCGAGCACCGCCGCCAACGCCGTGGTGACTGTCAGCATCTTGCACCTGGACATGACGTTTCTCCCCGTGACTGTTCTTGCGAGCTTCTGGTTCGGTCGATTCCGACGACCTTTTCTGACATCGTCGCGTTGGACCCGCGCCCCTTCCAGGGCATTCAACCGGGTCCCACGATCAGTACTCGCCCGATACTATGCGACGTTGCCGCTTTGGAAAGACCTTCCGCACGTCACCTACGACGGCATGACCATCGGCAGCGAGCAGTTCCGCCAGCCGCGCGAGCTCAGGCTCGATCGCATGCTGCTCCAGCCGTTTCGGGGGGATGCCGCGCGGTATCCGCTTGGTCGACGGGAGGGCGATCCATGAGCAGGGAAGCGAAAGCACCGACCCCTGTTTGAAGCCGGGGCGCCCTGATTATATTGCGCCCATGAGCGCATCCTGCTGCCACCACGGCCCTCCACCCGAGGCGAATGAATCTGCCGTCCACCGGCGGGTGCTCTGGACCGTGCTCGCGGTCAACGCCGCCATGTTCCTGATCGAGATCGGTGCCGGCCTCGCGGCGGGATCGGCCTCGCTGCAGGCCGACGCGCTCGACTTCTTCGGCGATGCCGCCAACTACGCGGTCAGTCTGTTCGTCGTCGGCATGGCATTGCGCTATCGCGCGCTGGCGGCGTTTGCCAAGGGGGCGACCATGGGCGCGTTCGGCCTGTGGGTGATCGGCACGGTGGTATGGCACGCGGTCCATGGCACCCTGCCGAATGCCTTCACCATGGGCGCGGTCGGGTTCGCGGCGCTGGCCGCCAACGCCGCCTCGTTTGGTTTGCTGTGGGCCTATCGCGGCGGCGACGCCAATATGCGCTCGGCGTGGATTTGCACGCGCAACGACGTCCTTGGCAACCTCGCGGTGCTGCTGGCCGCGCTTGGCGTGTTCGGCACCGGCACCGGGTGGCCGGACATGACCGTGGCCGCCATCATGGCCGCGCTCGCCCTGCAGGGGGCGGCCGTCGTGCTCCGCCAGTCCCTGTCGGAGCTGAGGCAGACGCGGGGCGTGGCGCTCATCAGTTCTGCATCGCGTTAAGCCGGCAGGAATTCGAGAATCGCCCGCGGCGGGACCTCCGCCTCACTGCGACCAGTTGGCGCGTGACAATTTGACGGAACTTCGGAATCCACAGTTATTCACAGGGCTTTAGCCTGTCATCCAACTGTCATCTAGCGATCATACAACGATGACATGAGGCACGTAGGGATGCGGGCAGCCGCGGAATGGATCGGCAACTCGACGTGTCAGGTCGGTCGTCCCGGGCGTGGTGTTATCGCAACGCCGCAACAAACAACAAACGACGCAAGGACATGAGCCGTGGGCCTGAGGCCCGCATCGGCTTACCACTTCGTCTCGAACAGACAGGAGAGAGACCCTTGAAGCTTTTCCACACCCTCACGGCAGCCGGCTTCCTCGCCACCGCCGCAATCGCCCCAGCCACCGCGCTCGACATCTCGGGCGCGGGCGCCACGTTTCCTTATCCGATCTACGCAAAATGGGCCGACACCTACAAGAAGGAGACCAACGTCGGGCTGAACTACCAGTCCATCGGATCGGGCGGAGGCATCAAGCAGATCCAGGCCAAGACCGTGATATTTGGCGCCACCGACATGCCGCTGAAGGGCGCCGACCTCGAAAAAGACGGCCTCGTCCAGTTCCCGACCGTTCTGGGCGGCGTCGTTGCCGTCGTCAATCTCGAAGGCGTCAAGGGGGGTGAACTCACCCTCGACGGCCCGACCCTGGCCAAAATCTTTCTCGGCGAGGTCAAGTCCTGGAACGACCCCGCGATTCAGAAGCTCAACCCGAACGTGAAGCTGCCGTCCCAGGCGATCGCCGTCGTCCATCGTTCGGACGGCTCGGGCACCACCTTCGTCTTTACCGATTACCTCGGCAAGGTGAGCCCGGAGTGGAAGTCCAAGGTCGGAACCAACACCGCGGTGGAATGGCCATTGGGCATCGGCGCCAAGGGCAATGAAGGCGTCGCCAACAACGTGGCACAGACCAAGGGCTCGATCGGCTACGTCGAGTACGCCTATGCCAAGCAGAACAAGCTCACCTACACCAAGCTGATGAACAAGGACGGCAAGGCCGTTGACCCCACCATGGACTCCTTCATGGCTTCCGCCGCCAACGCAAATTGGGAAGGAACGCCGGGCTTCGGCGTGATCCTGACCAACGAAGCGGGTGCCGCAACCTGGCCGATCACGAGCGCAACCTTCATCCTGATCCACAAGCAGCCCAAGGATCCGGCGGCGGCGGCGGAGGCGCTCAAATTCTTCGCCTGGGCGTACGCCAAGGGCGACAAGATGGCGGAAGATCTCGACTACGTCCCGATGCCTGACAATGTCGTCACCGCGATCCAGAAGGTATGGGCAGCCCAGATCAAGGATGCGAGCGGCAAGCCGTTGTTCACGGCGGCCCACTGATCGCGGACGAGATGGGGAACGGCAAGCGCGTGTGTCCCGCCGTTCCCCGTCGTCCCGACGATGCGCAGGCCGGCGCCATGTCCGGCCTGCACTGCGGGCGATAAGAACAAGCGGCGCGTGCGACGGATCAACGTCCGGCTGATAGGCTCTCCCCCGAGTATCCGCCCAGGAGAGCATGGAATGCAGTTCGCCAGGAGGCAGTCCGTGGTCGATGTCGCGTTGCCGGCCAATGCCATCGGAGTCAGCGCCGCGGCGACGCGGGCGAAGGCTCTCAACCGCCTGCGCTTCTTCGATGCCATCTTTCGCTCCCTTACACGCGCGGCGGCGATCGGGGTGCTGGTCATCCTCGGCGGCGTCATCATCTCCCTCATCATGGGGTCGCTGCCGGCGCTGCACGCCTTCGGCTTCAATTTCCTGATCGAGGAGCGCTGGAATCCGGTCACCGAGCGCTTCGGGGCCCTGGCGCCGATCTACGGCACCCTCGTGACCTCGATCATCGCGATGGTGATCGCGGTGCCGCTCGGGCTGCTGATCGCGGTGTTTCTCACCGAGCTTTGCCCGCCCTGGCTGCGGCGGCCGATCGGAATCGCCATCGAACTGCTGGCCGGCATTCCCAGCATCATCTACGGCATCTGGGGTCTGTTCGTGTTCGCGCCGTTCCTGCAGGACACGTTGCAGCCGTTCCTGATCGCGGCCTTCGGCAATATCCCGGTGCTGTCGTCGCTGTTCGCCGGCCCGCCCTATGGCATCGGAATGCTGACCGCCGGCCTGATCCTCGCGATCATGGTGCTGCCCTTCGTCACCTCGATCTCGCGCGACGTCTTCGATGCCGTCCCGCCAGTGCTCAAGGAAGCCGCCTACGGCATCGGCTGCACCACCTGGGAGGTCGTGCGCTACGTCGTGATCCCCTATACGCGGGTGGGCGTCATCGGCGGGGTGATGCTGGGCCTCGGCCGGGCGCTCGGCGAGACCATGGCGGTGACCTTCGTGATCGGCAACGCGCACAAAATCTCCGCCTCGCTGCTCGCTCCCGGCACCACCATCTCGGCCACCATCGCCAACGAGTTCACCGAGGCGGTCGGCGATCTCTATACCTCGGCGCTGATCGCGCTCGGCCTGATCCTGTTCGGCATCACCTTCATCGTGCTCGCGATTGCGCGCTACATGCTGCTGCGTATCGAACGGCGGATTGGATAGTCGCCATGAACAGCCGTCTCTATACCGCCCGCCGCCGCCGCAACATCACCATGATGGGCCTGTCCCTTGCCGCGACCGTGATCGGGCTCGGCTGGCTGGTGCTGATCCTCGGCGTGCTGCTGTGGGAGGGCTTCAGCGGGCTCTCGCTGGCGGTGTTCACGGAGATGACGCCGCCCCCCGGCGCCGATGGCGGGCTGCTCAATCCGATCGTCGGCAGCCTGATCCTGACCATCCTGGCCGTGATCATCGGCACGCCGGTCGGCATGCTCGCCGGCACCTATATGGCCGAATATGGCCGGCACGACCGGCTCACCTCGGTCGTGCGCTTCATCAACGACATTCTGCTCAGCGCGCCGTCGATCGTGGTGGGGCTTTTCATCTACGAGGTGATGGTGGCGCCGATGGGCCACTTCTCCGGGCTCGCCGGCGCCGTCGCGCTCGCGGTGATCGTCATCCCGGTGGTCGTGCGCACCACCGAGGACATGCTGCTCCTGGTGCCCAACCCGTTGCGCGAGGCGGCCTCCGCGCTCGGGCTGCCGCGGGCGGTGGTGATCGCCAAGGTGTGCTACCGCGCCGCCAAGGCCGGCATGATCACCGGCGTGCTGCTGGCGATTGCCCGCATCAGCGGCGAGACCGCACCTCTGCTGTTTACCGCCCTGAACAACCAGTTCTGGAGCACCAACCTGGACGCGCCGATGGCGAGCCTGCCGGTCGTCATCTTCCAGTTCGCGCTCTCGCCCTACAGCGACTGGCAAAAGCTTGCCTGGACGGGCGCATTGATCATCACCTTCACCGTGCTCGCGCTCTCGATCGTCGCGCGGGCGCTCTCCGCATCGAGAACACAGTCATGAATGTAGCCTCCGCCTCAGTCGCTGTTCCCAGCGTCAGCCATGCTCCGATCAGCACCGCCGGCCTGGGCGAGAAGGTTTCGATCAAGAACCTCAACTTCTACTACGGGACGAGCAAGGCGCTCAAAGACATCAGCCTGCCGCTCTACCAGAACAAGGTGACGGCCTTCATCGGGCCCTCGGGCTGCGGGAAATCGACGCTGCTGCGCGTCCTCAACCGGATGTACGATCTCTACCCGCAGCAGCGCGCCGAGGGCGACGTCCTGTTCGACGGCGAGGACATCCTTTCGCCCAAGCAGGACCTCAACCTGCTGCGCGCCCGTATCGGCATGGTGTTCCAGAAGCCGACGCCGTTCCCGATGTCGATCTACGAGAACATCGCCTTCGGCGTCAGGCTGTACGAAAAGCTGCCGAAAGCGGAGCTGGACAAGCGGGTCGAAACCTCGCTGCGCCGTGCGGCGCTCTGGGACGAGGTCAAGGACAAGCTCGCCGCCAACGGACTGAGCCTCTCAGGCGGCCAGCAGCAGCGCCTGTGCATCGCGCGCACCGTCGCGGTGCAGCCGGAGGTGATCCTGTTCGACGAGCCATGCTCGGCGCTGGATCCGATCTCGACCGCCAAGATCGAGGAGCTGATCGACGAGCTCAAGGATGACTACACGATCGTGATCGTGACCCACAACATGCAGCAGGCGGCGCGCGTCTCCGACTTCACCGCCTTCATGTATCTGGGTGAGCTGGTCGAGTTCGACACCACGAGCAAAATGTTCACTGCGCCGAGCGACAAGCGCACGCAGGACTACATCACCGGCCGCTTCGGATAGCCGCAGGGTCGCAGCCAGGACGAAATAGATGGTTATGTCCGATCATACTACGAAGGCATTCGACGTCGATCTCCAGGAGATCACGCGCCTGGTCGCGGAAATGGGCGGCTTGGCGGAGAAGCAGGTCGCGGATTCCGTCGACGCGCTCGCGCGGCGCGACTCCGATCGCGCGCAACGCACCGTGACCAACGATCCCGGCATCGATCTGCTGCAGCGGGAGATCGAGGAAAAGGCGGTGCTGACGATCGCCCGCCGGCAGCCGATGGCCGTCGATCTGCGCGAGATCATCGGCGCGCTGCGGGTCTCCAACGATCTCGAGCGCATCGGGGACCTCGCCAAGAACATCGGCAAGCGCGTCATGGCGCTCGACGGCGAGTTCCATCCGCCCAAGCTGATCCGCGGGGTCGAGCACATGGGCGCGCTCGTGCTCACCCAGCTCAAGGAAGTGCTCGACAGCTATGCCGGCCGCGACCTCAAGAAGGCGATGGCGGTGTGGAATGGCGACGAGGAAATCGACTCCATGTGCACGTCGCTGTTTCGCGAGCTCCTCACCTACATGATGGAAGACCCGCGCAACATCACGTTCTGCATCCATCTCATGTTCTGCGCCAAGAATATCGAGCGTATGGGCGATCACGCGACCAACATCGCGGAGACGGTCTACTACATGATCGAGGGCCACGCGATCGCCGACCAAAGGCCGAAAGGCGATACCACCACCTCCTTTGCCACCTTGGCTGTGGAGAAATAACCGAGGGACGCTGAGCGGATGAAGGCCAACATCCTGATCGTGGAGGACGAGGAAGCGCTGACGCTGCTGCTGCGCTACAACCTCGAAGCGGAAGGCTACGGAGTGGAAACGGTCGCACGCGGCGACGAGGCCGACCTGCTGCTCAAGGAGCGGTCGCCCGACCTGGTGATCCTCGACTGGATGTTGCCGGGTCTCTCCGGGATCGAACTCTGCCGCCGGCTGCGGGCGCGGCCGGAGACCAAGCAGTTGCCGATCATCATGCTGACCGCGCGCGGCGAGGAGAGCGAGCGCGTTCGGGGGCTCGCCACCGGGGCCGACGACTACATCGTCAAACCGTTCTCGGTGCCGGAATTGAGCGCAAGGGTGCGCGCCCTGTTGCGCCGCGCGCTGCCCGAACGGCTGGCCGACGTGCTCTCGTTCGGCGATCTCGAAGTGGACCGCGAGAAGAAGCGGGTCTCGCGCAGTGGCCGCGCCGTCGATCTCGGGCCCACCGAATACCGCCTGCTCGAATTCCTGATGGAGCGGCCGGGACGCGTGTTTTCGCGCGAGCAGCTGCTCGACGGCGTGTGGGGCAGCGAAATCTATATCGACGAGCGCACCGTCGACGTCCATGTCGGCCGCCTGCGCAAGGCGCTCAACCGCGGCCACGAGACCGATCCGATCCGCACCGTCCGCGGCGCCGGCTACGCGCTCGACGACCGCTTCGGCAAGACGGCGTAGCAATTGCACCGACGTAGGATGGGTTGAGCGAAGCGATACCCATCGCCTTTCGGCCGACACCGGCGCCTGATGGGTTTCGCGGGCGCAGAGCATCTTAAGGGCTTGCGCGCGTGCGGCACGGCATATGGGCGCTAAGTTAAGCCGTTGCGTGTCCCGGATGCGGTGCAGCGCGAAGCTCTTGCGAAGCGATGCACCGCTGGTCCGGGACCGTCGCGAAGGCGGTGTGTGTAACGGTCCACGCAAGGCGGGTTTACCCGACTTGCGCGTTTAAGCGCCGATCTCGGTAAACCCGAGATCGGTGTCTGCAGCGCATCATTCCGCCATAGCCCGCGAAGGCGGGCGTAAACGCCCTTCAGGCTTCATGCTGCGCCGCGCCCGGGACACAGCACTGGGGCTGCTATCCGCGGAACGGTCGCCGATCGCGACGGGCATTGGCCGGCTGATAGGCGACGCGCGAATGATAGGCGCAATAGGGCAGGCTGGTGAGGGTCTGCCCGCCACAGAAGAAGAAATCGGCATGGCCAGGATCGCCGATCGGCCAACGGCAGGTTTCCTCGGTGAGCTCGAGCAACGAGCGGCGCTGGCCCATCGGGATGACATTGTCGACGAACTGGGGCTCCGCCTCGATCTCGAGGTCGAAGGCATGCGCGAGCGCGGTGTTGCCCCGGGTCGCGGGCCGCGAGACCCGCAGCATGTGGGGGTGGGGGCGGGCCTTGCGCGGGCGCGGCGCGGCCGAGGATGGCGACTTGGCGCGGCCGGCCAGTCCGAGCCGATGCACCTTGCCGATCACCGCATTGCGGGTGATGCCGCCGAGCTCGGCGGCGATCTGGCTTGCCGACAGCCCGTCGGTCCACAGCTTCTTCAGCGTCTCAACGCGCTCGTCTGTCCAGCTCATGCCTCAAGGTCCCTCGGCCAGCGCGCAGCGAAAAGTCCGAGCAGAATCCCACTCCGGGTCTGGGCAACGATCAGTTCGCCCAAACGCCTACGCCGCTACCGATTTACGACTAGTGACTTGTCCGCCGCACGAGATGTCGTAGCTCTCGATCGAAAGGCTACAATATGGCGAGAGTCAGGCGCAAGAGTCCGATTGGGTCGCGTCCACATGTTCCGGCCGAGTCCAGGCCCTGCGTCCACACTTATCTGCATCCTTGTGCACTGCGTTAAGGTTTGGGGGCCCGGCGGCGGCGCCGGCGCTCAGGTTGACAGCCATCCGGGCTCCAATAGAATACCGTCCCGTGCCGCCCGGAGAGGCGGCACATTTTATTTCGGTCGTTTGTCGGCCTGGCCATGACCAGCGTTCAGAGCTCGCACCTGCTGCCGACCTATGCGCGCGTCGATCTGGCGTTCGAGCGCGGGGAGGGGGCATGGCTCATCGCCACCAACGGTGATCGCTACCTCGATTTCACCTCGGGGGTGGCGGTCAACGCGCTCGGCCACGCGCATCCTCATCTGGTCGCGGCGATCACCGAGCAGGCCGGGAAGGTCTGGCACGTGTCCAACCTTTACCGCATCCCGGAGGCCGAGCGCCTGGCCGACCGGCTGTGTGCCGCGAGCTTCGCGGAGCGGGTGTTTTTCGCCAATTCCGGCGCCGAGGCGATGGAATGCGCGATCAAGATGGCGCGCAAATACCACGCCGTGAGCGGCAGGCCGGAGCGCTACCGCATCGTCACCTTCGAAGGCGCCTTTCACGGGCGTACGCTCGCCACCCTGGCGGCCGGCGGGCAGAAGAAATACCTCGATGGCTTCGGCCCGGTGGTCGACGGCTTCGACCAGGTGCCGTTTGCGGACCTGGACGCGACCAGGCGCGCGATCACCCCCGAGACGGCGGCGATCCTGATCGAGCCGATCATGGGGGAGGGCGGCGTGCGCGTGGTGCCGCCGGAATTCCTGCGGGCGCTGCGGCGGTTGTGCGACGACAACGGGCTGCTGCTGGTGCTCGACGAGGTGCAGACCGGCGTCGGCCGCACCGGCGAGCTGTTCGCCCACCAGCGCTGCGGCTTCACCCCCGACATCATGGCGCTCGCCAAGGCGCTGGGCGGAGGCTTTCCGGTCGGCGCCTGCCTCGCCACCGCCGAGGCCGCCAAGGGCATGACCACCGGCACGCACGGCTCGACCTTCGGCGGCAACCCGCTCGCCATGGCGGCGGGGGGCGCGCTGCTCGACGTGGTGCTGGCGGACGGATTCCTGGAGCGCGTGCGGCGCATCGGCCTCCTGCTCAAGCAGAAGCTCGCCGAGATCCAGGACCGCTATCCCGCGGTGATCGCCGAGGTGCGCGGCGAGGGGCTGCTGGTCGGCCTGCGCGCGGTGGTGCCGAGCGCCGACCTGGTCGACGAGCTGCGCGCGGAGAAGATGATCACGGTGGCGGCCGGGGACAATGTGGTGCGGCTGTTGCCGCCGCTGATCGTGAGCGAGGGCGAGGTGGCCGAGGCGGTCGCCCGCATCGAGCGCGCCTGCGCCCGCATCACCCGGGCGCTGCCGCGGCCGCAGGTGCAGGGGGCGGCCGGATGAGCGCGCAGAACGGCGCCCGCCACTTCCTCGACCTGATCGATATTGCGCCGCAGGAGCTGCGCAGGATGATCGAGTCGAGCCGCGCCATGAAGGCCCGGCGTGAGCAGGGGCGAAAGCCGCTCGAGGGCAAGACGCTGGCGATGATCTTCGACAAGCCCTCGACCCGCACGCGCGTCTCCTTCGATGTCGCCATGCGCCAGCTCGGCGGCGAGGCCATCGTGCTGACCGGGCAGGAGATGCAGCTCGGGCGCGGCGAGACCATCGCCGACACCGCGCGGGTGCTCTCGCGCTATGTCGACATCATCATGATCCGCACCCTCGACCACGACACCCTGACCGAGCTGGCGCGGCACGCCACCGTGCCGGTGATCAACGGGCTGACCCGGCGCTCGCATCCCTGCCAGGTGCTGGCCGACGTGCTCACCTTCGAGGAGCACCGCGGGCCGATCCGCGGCAAGACCGTGGCCTGGACCGGCGACGCCAACAACGTGCTCACGTCGTGGATGCACGCCGCCGAACGGTTCGAATTCCGCCTGCGGGTGGCGACCCCGCCCGAGCTGGCGCCGAAGCGGTGGCTCACCGACTGGATCAAGGCGTCGGGCGCCGCCATCGACCTCGGCAGCGACCCCGACGAGGCGGCCAGGGACAGCGACTGCCTAATAACCGACACATGGGTCAGTATGGGAGACAAAGGGGGCGCGCGGCGGCACAATCTGCTCAAGCGCTACCAGGTCAATGCCCGGCTGATGGCGTTGGCGAAGCCGGACGCCCTGTTCATGCATTGCCTGCCCGCCCACCGCGGCGACGAGGTCACCGACGAGGTGATCGACGGCCCGCAATCGGTCGTGTTTGATGAGGCGGAAAACCGCCTGCACGCGCAAAAGGGCATTCTGGCCTGGTGCCTGAATGCCCGTTGAGGGCGGGCGGCCGGCTCCGTCACAAAAGCGCGTAACGCGGTGGCAATTCGGCGCCGCGCAAGTAGAAACCGATCGCAGGGAGAAGCCCGCATGATCTCGCGCAGAGTGCTGCTTAGCGCCACCGTGGCTGCTGCCGTGACGTGCGGCACGAGCACCGCGGCCATGGCCCAGACCGAAATTCAGTGGTGGCACGCGATGGGCGGCCAGCTCGGCGAGGCCCTCAACGCGCTGGCCGAGGGCTTCAACAAGTCGCAGACCGGCTACAAGATCGTGCCCGTCTACAAGGGCACCTACACCGAGACGATGACCGCTGCGATCGCGGCGTTCCGCGCCCGCCAGCATCCCCACATCGTGCAGGTGTTCGAGGTCGGCACCGCGACCATGATGGCCGCCAAGGGCGCGATCTATCCCGTGCACCAGCTCATGGTCGACGCCGGCGAGACCTTCGATCCCAACGCCTATCTGCCGGCCGTCTACGGCTACTACGCGACGACGGACGGCAAGCTGCTGTCGATGCCGTTCAATTCCTCCACCCCCGTGCTCTATTACAACAGGGACGCCTTCAAGAAGGCCGGCCTCGACGCGCCGCCGAAAACCTGGTCCGACGTCGAGCAACATTCGAAGAAGCTCATGGCCGCCGGATCCCAGTGCGGCTTCACCAGCCAGTGGCAGACGTGGGTGCAGATCGAGAATTTCGGCGCGTGGCACAACATTCCGTTCGCCACCGGCGCGAACGGCTTCGCCGCCACCGACATCAAGCTCACGATCAACGACCCGCTGCGCGTCCGTCACGTCGAGAACCTCGCCAAATGGCAGAAGGAGAAGATTTTCGTCTATGCCGGCCGCGAGGGTAAGCCGAACCCGAAATTCACCACCGGCGAGTGCCCGATGATCATGGCATCCGCGGGTTCGGCGGGCGGCTTCGCCCAGGCCATGAAGGACGTCCCGTTCGGGATCGCCATGCTGCCGTACTACGCCGACGTAAGCGGCGCGCCGCAGAATTCGATCATCGGCGGGGCGACGCTGTGGGTGCTGAGCGGCAAGCCCAAGAGCGAGTACCAGGGCGTCGCCAAGTTCTTCGCTTATCTCTCCAGCCCCGAGGTGCAGTCGAAGTGGCACATGGAGACCGGCTACGTGCCGATCACCAAGGCGGCCTATCAGCTCACGCGCGCCCAGGGCTTCTACGACAAGTTCCCCGGGCGCGACGTGGCGGTCGAGCAACTCAACTTCAAGCCGCCGACCGACAATTCCAAGGGCCTGCGCATCGGCAACTTCGTCCAGGTCCGCGACGTCATGGACGAGGAGCTCGAGGGGGTGTGGGCTGGGCAGAAGACGGCCAAGCAGGCGCTCGACATGGCGGTCGAGCGCGGCAACAAGCTCATCGCCGACTTCGCGCGCGCCAACAGGTAGAGCACATTCGGTGGGCTGGAGTAGACGGGAACGGCAAACTCGGTCTGCACCTCTCCCCGCTTGCGGGGAGAGATCGAGCGCCGCAGCGAAGCGAAGGCGGTCGGGTGAGGGGGGCTCTCGGAACGCTCCGGGCGTGGAGGGTCCCCCTCACCCGGCCTTCTCGGCTTCGCTGCGCTCAGCCTCGAATGCCGACCTCTCCCCGCAAGCGGTGAGAGGTGGCGCCTGCGGCGCGGGCACGGCCTACCGCGGACAGCGGTTCCGTGTTTGCGCGCCATGATCAAGCGCGTCATCTTTCAGGCCAGGCTGCTGCCCTATCTGCTGCTGGCGCCGCAGATCGCGATCACCTTGATCTTCTTCATCTGGCCGGCGGCGCAGGCGGTCAAGCAATCGGTCTTCATCGAGGGGCCGTTCGGCGGCAACGCCCAGTTCGTCGGGCTGGAAAATTTCACCGCGCTGTTCACCGACCCGAACTACCTTCACTCCGTGCGCGTCACGATCGTGTTCAGCTCGGCGGTCACGTTTTTCGGGCTTGCGATCTCGCTGCTGCTGGCGGTGATGGCCGACCGGGTCGTGCGCGGCGCTGCCCTCTACAAGACTTTTCTGGTGTGGCCCTACGCGGTGGCTCCGGCCGTCGCCGGCGTGCTGTGGGGCTTCATGTTCAATCCCGGCGTCGGCATCCTCGCCTACCTGCTCAATCGCTGGGGCTATGAGTGGAACTACGTGCTCAACGGCGGTCAGGCGCTGTTTCTGGTGATCGTGGCCGCGACCTGGAACCAGATCAGCTACAATTTCCTGTTCTTCCTCGCCGGCCTGCAGTCGATCCCGAAATCCCTGATCGAGGCGGCGGCCATCGACGGCGCCGGGCCGGGTCGCCGGTTCTGGACGATCATCCTGCCGCTGCTGTCGCCGACCGCGTTCTTCTTGCTGGTGGTGAACGTCGTCTACGCCTTCTTCCAGACTTTCGGCATCATCCATGCCGTGACCCAGGGCGGGCCGGCCAAGGCGACGGAGATCCTGGTGTTCAAGGTCTACAACGATGG
Organism: uncultured Alphaproteobacteria bacterium; assembly: GCA_963739385.1. Lineage (GTDB taxonomy): Bacteria > Pseudomonadota > Alphaproteobacteria > Rhizobiales > Xanthobacteraceae > VAZQ01. The sequence goes on along the minus strand of CAVUAI010000050.1, from coordinate 28,637 downwards.
CTTCCGCGCGCTCGATCTCGGAAGCTCGGCGGCGCAGTCGGTCGTGCTGATGGCGATCGTGATCGGCCTCACGGTCATCCAGTTCCGCTACATCGAGCGCAAGGTCCACTACTGAGGCGCCGTGGATGGTCGAGAACCGGCCCTGGCTGACCTTCGCGTCGCACGCCGTGCTGGTGCTCGGCCTGCTGATCGTGGTCTTTCCGGTCTATATGACCTTCGTCGCGTCGACGCACGACCAGGCGGCGATGCTGTCCGGGCCGGTTCCGCTCCTTCCCGGGCGTTTCCTCGTAGAAAATTACGCCACCGTGCTGTTCAGTGGACTCGGCGCCTCGTCAAGCGCGCCGCCGGTGGCGCTCATGATGTTCAACAGCCTGGTCATGGCGGTCGCCATCGCGCTCGGCAAGATCGCGATCTCGATCATCGCGGCATACGCGGTCGTCTACTTCAAGTTCCCGTTCCGGATGACGTTCTTCTGGATGATCTTCATCACGCTCATGCTGCCGGTGGAGGTGCGAATCCTGCCGACCTACGAGGTGGTCGCTAATCTCGGCCTGCTCAACAGCTATGCCGGCCTGACCATCCCGCTGATCGCGTCGGCAACCGCGACGTTCCTGTTCCGCCAGTTCTTCCTCACCGTGCCGGACGAGCTCGCCGAGGCCGCGCGCATCGACGGCGCAGGACCGCTGCGGTTCTTCCGCGACGTGCTGCTGCCGCTGTCGCGCACGTCGATCGCGGCGTTGTTCGTAATCCAGTTCATCTACGGCTGGAATCAGTATCTGTGGCCGCTGCTCGTCACCACCAACGAGGACTACTACACCGTGGTCATGGGCATCTCGCGCATGGTCAACGTGGTCGACGCCGCGGCGAAGTGGAACCTGGTCATGGCGGTAACGCTGCTGGCCATGATCCCGCCGGTGATCGTCGTGGTCGTCATGCAGCGGCAGTTCGTCAAGGGCCTGGTCGAGACCGAAAAGTAATCCGGGGAGGCGAGCGCGCAATGGCAAGCGTCAGCCTGCGAGGGATCCGCAAGTCCTACGACGGCCTGGAGGTTATCCACGGCGTCGATTGCGAGATCCGCGACGGCGAGTTCATCGTCATTCTCGGGCCCTCGGGCTGCGGCAAGTCGACCTTGCTGCGGATGATCGCCGGGCTCGAAGCCATCACCGGCGGCGAGATCGCCATCGGCGGGCGGGTCGTCAACCGGCTCGAACCCAAGGATCGCGACATCGCCATGGTGTTCCAGAACTACGCGCTCTACCCGCACATGTCGGTCTATGACAACATGTCCTACGGGCTGCGCATTCGCGGCATGCCCAAAGCCGAAATCGAGGCGCGCGTGCGCAAGGCGGCGAGCATCCTCGAGCTCGGCGATTTCCTGCAACGCAAGCCGCGCCAGCTCTCCGGCGGGCAGCGTCAGCGCGTGGCGATGGGCCGTGCCATCGTGCGCGAGCCGGCGGCGTTCCTGTTCGACGAGCCGTTGTCGAATCTCGACGCCAAGCTGCGCGTGCAGATGCGCATCGAGATCAAGCGGCTGCATCAGACCATCGGCACCACCAGCGTGTACGTGACCCACGATCAGGTCGAGGCGATGACGCTGGGCGATCGGCTGATCGTCATGAATGCCGGCCGCGCCGAACAGATCGGCGGCCCGATCGAGGTCTACGAGCGGCCGGCGACGACGTTCGTCGCCGGTTTCATCGGGTCGCCGGCCATGAATATGCTGCCCGCGCGGCTCGCCGCCGATGCAAGGAGCGTCGAGCTCGACGGCGTGCGCCTGCCGGTCAACGTTTCGGCCGAACAGGCCGGGCGGAGTGTCGTGCTCGGCATTCGTCCCGAGCATGTCGCGCTCGGCGGTGCTGCGGAGGCGGGCGCCTTCCCGCTCAAGGTCGACTTCGTCGAAGCTCTGGGCGCCGACACGCTCGCGCACGGCTATCTGGGCGCGAGCCCGGCGCAGCTGACCGTGCGCCTGCCCGGCAGCATGCGCGTTGCCGCGGGCGACACGCTTTCGCTCGTTGCGCCGCCCGAGCGCCTGCACCTCTTTGACGGCGCGACCGGCGCGCGGCTGTAAACGCCGGCGCCAGCGTCGACGACGGAACCGGCGATCGAACCAGGCAGACAACGATCGTTGCGGAATTGCTGTCGGCGAAATCGCCCGACGCAGGGGGTCAAACTTTCGCTGGATCGGCACTATATTGATCCATCATGTCCAATCCCCACTCCAATCCCCACATCGACATCCCGACCCGCGCGCCCGCCGCCACCTCGGCCGACGATGCGATCCTGCCGTTCCAGGTCGAGGCGCTCGACCTGCGCGGGCGGGTCGTGCGCTTCGGCCCGGCGATCGACACCATTCTCTCGCGCCACCGCTATCCGGCGCCGGTAGCCAAGCTCCTGGGCGAGGCGATCGTGCTCACTGTGCTGCTCGGCTCGACCCTGAAATTCGAAGGCCGCTTCATCCTGCAGACCCAGAGCGACGGCCCGGTGCGGATGCTGGTGATCGACTACACCACGCCGGGCAAGGTGCGCGCCTGCGCGCGCTTCGACAAGGACCGCGTCGCCGCGGCGATCGCGGCGGGCGCGGCCGACCCCGGCGCGCTGCTCGGGCGCGGGCACCTCGCCATGACCATCGACCAGGGCCCCGACACCGCCCGCTACCAGGGCATCGTCGCGCTCGAGGGCAAGGATCTCGAGCACGCCGCGCACGAATATTTCCTGCGCTCCGAGCAGATCCCCACCCGCGTGCGGCTGGCGGTGGCCGAGGAATTGCGCCTGGACGTCGACGGCACCCGCCATCGCTGGCGCGCCGGCGGCCTGCTGCTGCAGTTCCTGCCGCAGTCGCCGGATCGGGCGCGCCAGCGCGACCTCGACCCCGGCGACGCCCCGGAAGGGGTCGTGGTCGAGATCGCGCCCGAGGATGACGCCTGGGTCGAAGGCCGCTCGCTTGTAGCCACCATCGAGGACGTGGAACTGCTCGATCCCGACGCTTCCGCCGAGCAGCTCCTGTACCGGCTGTTTCACCAGCGTGGCGTGCGCGTGTTCCGCAGCCGACACCTCGACGCCCAGTGCTCGTGCTCGCGCGACGGCGTCGAGCGCATGCTGCGCAGCTTTTCCCAGGACGACCGCGACCACATGGTCGAGAACGGCAAGATCACGGTCACCTGCGAGTTCTGCAACTCGACTTACGTGTTCGAGCCGACGGACGTCGCCGAGCCCTCACTCTGAGGCCGTCGCGAGGCGCGCAATCACGCCGCCGCCGCCGGTGCAGTCGGGCTTTCCGTGCGGCCGCTCCATCGTTGCGCGCCGGTCAGTTGATGGTGCGTTCCTTCTGCGGGGTGTCGAGCGAAAACGCCGGAATGTCGACGTCGAACTCCTCCCCGGAGGCGGTCACCATGCCATAGGTTCCGGCCATGAAACCGGACGCCGTGGGCAGCGGCACGCCGCTGGTATACTCGAAATTCTCACCCGGCTTGAGCACGGGTTCCTCGCCCACCACGCCGGGGCCGCGCACCTCCTGCAGCCGTCCCTGGGCATCGGTGATGCGCCAATGCCGCGTCTTGAGCTGGACGGTCTCGGCCCCGAGATTGGTGAGCGTGATCGTATAGGCCCAGAAGAAATAGCCGTTCTCGGGCGAGGACCGCTCGGGCAGGAAGCGCGGGCTCGCCTTGACCTCGATCTGCCGCGTCACCGCGCGATACGCTGATTTCAGGGCATCCATGGCAGCGCCTTCAGCCCCGATCCGGGCTCGTGGTGGCGAGGTTCCATTCTAGTGAACAGCCTAAATCCATAGCTTGCAATCGTCGCGATGACGTGATTCCCAAGTCCCGCCGAGGCCCATTAGTCTCCAGAGACTCCAGGTGCACCCTCCAGTGCCCGAAAGATCGTCCGCAATGCATGCCCCCGTGGTCACCACCGGACGCGACCTGCGGCTCGACCTGTTCCGTGGGATCGCGTTGTGGCTGATCTTCCTCGATCATATTCCGTCGAATCTGGTCGCCTGGGGCACCATTCGCAATTACGGTTTCAGCGACGCCACTGAAATCTTCGTGTTCGTCTCCGGCTACACCGCCGCTTTCGTCTACGGCAAGGAGATGCGCGAGCGCGGTTTCGTCGTGGCCGGCGCCCATATCCTGCGCCGGGCCTGGCAAATCTATGTCGCCCATGTCTTCTTGTTCGCGATCTACCTCGCGGAGATTTCCTACGTCGCGACCAGCTTCGAGAACCCGCTCTATGCCGAGGAAATGAACATCCTCGACTTTCTCAAGCAGCCGGACGTCACGATCATTCAGGCGCTGCTGCTCAAGTTCAAGCCGTCCAACATGGACGTATTGCCGCTCTACATCATCCTGCTGCTGCTGTTCCCGCCGATCCTGTGGCTGCTGCAGTTTCGCGCCACGCTGGCGCTCGGCGCGTCCGTGCTGCTCTACGTGCTGACCTGGGAATTCAACTGGAACATGCCGAGCTATCCCAGCGGGCACTGGTACTTCAACCCGTTCGCCTGGCAATTGCTGTTCGTATTCGGCGCTTGGTGCGCGCTCGGAGGGGCTCAGCGCCTCTCGCGCGTATTGCAGTCGCGGGTGACGTTGGCGATCGCGATCGCGTATCTGCTGTTTGCGTTCGTGATCTCGCTCACCTGGTACCTGCCCGGCATGGGCCAGTACGTCCCCCATTGGCTCGAGGAGGTGATCTACCCGATCGACAAGGTCAACCTCGACGTCCTGCGATTCGCGCATTTCCTCGCCCTCGCGGTCGTGACGGTATGGTTCATTCCGCGCGACTGGCCGGCACTCAAGTCGCGCTGGGCGTGGCCGATGATCGTGTGCGGGCAGCATTCGCTGGAAATCTTCTGCCTCGGCGTCTTCCTGTCGTTCGCGGCGCATTTCGCCATGGTGGAGGTGTCGGGCGCCTTCTGGATGCAACTTCTGGTGAGCGCGCTTGGCATCCTGATCATGGTTGCCGCCGCGACCCTGATAAGGTGGTATAAGCGGGCAGAAGAACGAAGCTCGGGATCGCGCCCCAAGAAGACGCCGGACGCGGACCTCGCGGGAGGCGAGGCATGAAGACGTTTGTTGCCGCAACTTTGGCCCTGTTGTCTCTGGCTGCCGCCGCGCTCGCGGCGGAGCCGCAGAAGTGCGAGATTCCAGGCTATTTGTTGTTTGGAAACAATGAGTTGAAACGCGTGGCCGAGGCCGTCGCCACGCACAAGCGGCTGACCATCGCGGTGGTGGGGACGGGTTCGTCGGCCCTCGCCGGCCCCAACGGCCCCCCCTCCGCCTACCCGGCGCGCCTCGAGGAGGCGCTCAAGCAGCGGCTGCCCGGGATCGCGGTCAAGGTCGTGACCCTGGTCCGGACCCGCATGACGGCCGAGGATTTGGCCAAGGGGATGGAGAAGTTACTCGTCGACGAGAAACCCGATTTGGTGATATGGCAGACGGGAACTCTGGATGCCATCCGCAGGATAGAACCGGACGATTTCAGGACGGCGCTCGATGACGGGGTGGAAACATTGCACAACGGCGGCGCTGACGTCATTTTGATGAACATGCAATACAGCCCCCGCACCGACACCATGGTTGCGCTCGGCCCCTACGCTGACAATATGCGGGTGGTGGCGCAGCAGCACGAAATCCCGCTGTTCGACCGCCTGGCCATCATGCGGCATTGGTCCGACATCGGGGCTTTCGATCTCTATGCCGCCGGCAAGGACAACGTGCTGGCACACAAGGTCCACGACTGCATCGGTCGTGCGATTGCTTCGATGATCATCGACGCCGCTCATCTGAACGCGGTCAGTCTCAAGGCCGGTCAATAGCGGCGTCGCAAGGAAAGAAGGCACAACGAGCTTCCAACAGGGACGAACCGACATTATGCATTGCCATGCCGTATTGCGCCGCGCGGCCGTTTTCCTGGCCGTGGCGGCGGGAGCCTCTTTCACAGTCGTTCCGACCCGGGCGCAGACGCCCGGTGCCACTCCGGCGGCAGCGCCCGCAGCCGCGATGGCTGCCGCGCGCCAAGCCGCATGCGTCGTCACGGCCGATCAGGTGCGTCTCGCGGTCCCGCTGGTGCGCACCGCGCGCCGCCTCGCCGCCGGCAAGCCGATCAAGATCGTCGCGCTCGGATCCTCATCGACCTACGGCGCCGGCGCGAGCACGTCGGCGGCGTCGTATCCGAGCCGGCTGGCCGAGGAGCTCGCCCGGCATTTCCCGGGGCACGAGATCACCATTCTCAACCGCGGCGTGAACGGCGACGAGGCCGCCGACATGCTGGCGCGGCTCGACACCGCCGTGATTGCGGAGAAGCCCGACCTCGTCCTGTGGCAGGTCGGCACCAACTCCGTGCTGCGCGACAAGGCGGTGCTCCCTCATGCCACCTTGCTGCACGAAGGCTTGGCGCGCCTGAAGGCGACCGGTGCCGATGTGGTGTTGATCGATCCGCAATACGCCCCGCGCGTCATCTCCAAGCCCAATTGCGAGGGCATGGTGTCGCTGATCGAGACCGCGGCGAAGGCCGAGCACGTCGGCGTGTTTCATCGTTTCGAGATGATGCGGCGCTGGCACGACACTGACCGCCTGCCGTTCGAGGCATTCGTGTCGGCGGACGGGCTGCACATGAACGACTGGAGCTATGCCTGCCTCGCCAAGGCGCTCGGCATGGCGATTGCCGAGGCGGCGACCCGCCCCACCGCGACCGCGGTCGCGCCGCACGTCGCGCCGTATTAGAAAAGTCCCCCTTTCGCTTTGATCCGATGCGCCATTGCCGGGCTCGACCCGGCAATCCATCGCTCCGCGAAGATCGCGCTGCGATTGGGATGGCCTGCGGGTCAGGACGCGCATGCGCGACAGAGATCAGCTCGATCGGAGGGCGTCACGCCGCCTTGAGCGCCGTCACCAGATCCTCGACCAGATCGTCGGGATGCTCGAGGCCGCATGAAAGCCGCACCAGCCCGTCCGTGATTCCGAGCTCGGCGCGCGCGGCCGGCGCAAGGCGCTGATGCGTCGTGGTCGCCGGATGAGTGATCAGGCTCTTGGCGTCGCCGAGATTGTTGCTGATTCGCACCAGCTTGAGCGCGTCCTGGAAGCGGAAGGCGGCGGACTTGCCGCCCTTGATCTCGAACGCAACCAGCGTCGAGCCGCCATGCATCTGCCGGCGCACGATCTCCGCCTGCGGGTGGTCGGGCCGTCCCGGATAGATCAGGCGCGAGATCTTCGGATGCTCTGAAAGCGCGACGGCGACGGTCGCCGCGGTGTCGGTCTGCCGGCGCACGCGCACGGGGAGCGTCTCGAGGCCCTTGAGCAGAACCCAGGCATTGAACGGCGACAGCGACGGGCCGGTCTGGCGGATCAGATTGTGGACGTGATCCTGGATGAATTTCTCGGAGGCGAGGACGACGCCGCCGAGGCAGCGGCCCTGCCCGTCGATGTGCTTGGTGGCGGAATAGACCACGCAGTCGGCGCCGAGTTCGAGCGGCCGCTGGAACAGCGGCGTCGAGAACACGTTGTCGACCACCAGGGTCGCGCCCGCCGCATGGGCGATGTCGGCGATCGCCTTGATGTCGAGCACCTCCAGCGCCGGGTTGGTCGGGCTCTCCAGGAAGAAGGTCTTGGTATTGGGCCGCACGGCCTTGCGCCACTGCTCGAGGTCGGTACCGTTCACCAGCGTCGACGCAACGCCGTAGCGGGGAAGGTGCTCCTCGACGACATAGAGGCAGGAGCCGAACACCGCCTTTGAGGACACGATGTGATCCCCTGCCTTCACCTGGCCCATCAGCGCGGTGGTGACTGCCGCCATTCCGGTGGCGGTCGCGCGCGCCGCCTGCGCGCCCTCGAGCGCGGCCATGCGCTGCTCGAACATGTTCACGGTGGGATTGGAGAAGCGGGAATATTGATAGCCCGGCTCTTCGTTCTTGAAGCGTTTTTCCGCGCTCGAGGCGCTGTCGTAGACGTAACCCTGCGTCAGGAAGAGCGCCTCCGAGGTCTCGCCGAACTGCGAGCGCAGGATTCCGGCATGCACGAGCTGGGTTTCGGGCCGATAGCTTCGTTTCACGGACGCGGGCATCAGGGTCTCCTTTCCCCAACAAAAAATCCCGGCCGGAAAAGCTCCGCCGGGACCTACGCGCCCCGGCCTTTTAGCGATTTGTTTTACGTGGCTGCAAGCCGGCCGGCTCAAATGACCACGGGATAAGCAAGCTCTAGCGCGATGACCGTCTTTCCGTCAAGGCGGCCATCGGGTAGAGCATTTTCTGGTGAATTTGAATCATAAGCAGCGGACTCGGTCCGCTCCCTCCCCCCTTGTGGGGGAGGGCTGGGGAGGGGGGTGGTGCGGTGATGCACCAACATTGCCTCATACAACGACCCCCACCCCCAACCCCTCCCCACAAGGGGGAGGGGAGCACACCGAGAACGCGGCACCGTAAGTGGCATCATCAAAAGGTTGCGTCTTGCCGCTCGCCTTTGCCGTCGACCAGAGGGGTATTCTGCCCGATCACATGATCGCGGCGCTGGCGGAGGATGGCGGCATCCTGCCCGCCTGCGACTTCGTCCCCGACCAGATCCAGCCCTCGAGCCTCGACCTGCGCCTCGGTGAGGTCGCGTATCGCGTGCGCGCGAGCTTCCTGCCCGGTCCCCACACCACGGTTGCCCAGCGCATCGACGAACTGAAGCTGCACGAGATCGCGCTCGGCGACGGTGCGGTGCTCGAAACCGGCTGCGTCTACATCGTGCCGCTGCTCGAAAGTCTGGCCTTGCCCAACGACATCGCCGCCGCTGCCAATCCCAAGAGCTCGACCGGGCGGCTCGACGTCTTCACGCGCGTGATCGCCGACGAGACTCGCGGCTTCGACCGCATCAAGGCGGGCTATCACGGGCCGCTGTATGTCGAGATCAGCCCGCGCACGTTTCCGGTGCTCGTGCGCGAGGGATCCCGTCTCTCCCAGATTTGTTTCCGCCACGGCAATGCGCTGCTCGATGCCGCCGCGCTGCGCGCATTGCACGAACACGAGCGGCTGGTCGATGACGATGAGGCAGACGTGAGCGAAGGCATCGCGGTGAGCGTCGACCTCGCCGGCCTCGGGCGGGACGGCCTCGTCGGCTACCGCGCCAAGCGGCACACCGGGCTGATCGACGTCGAGCGTCGTGCCGGCTACGATGTCGCCGAGTTCTGGGAGCCGATGCGCTCACGCAAGGACCGTAGCCTGATCCTCGATCCGGACGAATTCTATATCCTCGCCTCGAAAGAGGCCGTGCAGGTGCCGCCCGGCTACGCCGCCGAAATGGTGCCGTTCGATCCGCTCGTCGGCGAGTTCCGCGTCCATTATGCCGGCTTCTTCGACCCCGGCTTCGGATATGCCGGCGCGGGCGGACACGGGGCACGCGCGGTGCTCGAGGTGCGCTCGCGCGAGGTGCCCTTCATCCTCGAGCACGGGCAGATCGTCGGCCGGCTGGTCTACGAGAAAATGCTCGAGCGACCGAGATCGCTCTACGGCGAGCACATCGGCTCGAACTACCAAGCGCAGGGCCTGAAGCTGTCGAAGCATTTCCGGACGTAGCGGCGTCCGGAAATGCTTCGTCATGGTCTCCCGGCCGTCAGAGCAAATTGGCGAAGAGAACGAAGAGGCAGGCGGACAGCGTAATGGCCGCGGGTAACGTCAGCTCGGCAGATTTGAAAGTGTTTGCTCTTTCGGCTCAACCGCAACCATAGCTGCCGGTGCGACCATAGCCGAGATTCTCCGAGCACTTGCCGCGCCTCCCGGCGAGTTGCACGGGGGACGACTGGGCAGGCGGCGCGGCGCTTTCCATAGATGCTCGGGATGCTGACGGATTGACACCAGCCACGGCTGAGGCTGCCGTGACAAAGGAGAGGGCAATGGTCGTGGTGATCAGCAACTTCATCATGGCCTCCTGCCGGTCGCCCCGCGCGACGGCAACGACGGCACAGGGCGGCGGTTCGGTCACATCTTCGTCAACGCCGCAGCAGTCATGATGGGTTGAGTGGAACGAAACCATCGTCTTACCGCAAAGGCGATGGGTATCGCCTAGCCCGCAAGGACGAGCTTAGACGCCCTCGACCCATCCTACGTGTTACGTTTGCGCACGCACGGTAAACTCGGCGCGCAGCGCGGCGACCTCCGATCGCAAGCTCTTGACCTCGGCCAGAATGGGCGCTGCCTCCTCCTTGACGATCTCGCGCTCGACCTCCTCCAGCTTGCTCGCCTCCTCCTGCATCGCGTTGACCACCACGCCGATGAACAGGTTGAGCACCATGAAGGTGGTCACCACGATAAAGACGACGAAGAAGATCCAGGCATAGGGGTGGTTTTCCATCACCGGCTTGGCCACGTCGTTGGTCCAGCCTTCCAACGTCATCACCGTGAACAGCGTGAACAGCGAGTCGCCGAGGGTGCCGAACAGTTTCGGATTGTCCTCGCCGAACAACTGGGTCGCCATCACCGCGAACACGTAATAGATGAGGCCGATCAGGAATACGATCGCGCCCATGCCCGGCAGCGCCGCCAAGAGCCCGGCGACCACGCGCCGGAGTGTCGGCACCCCGGTGATCAGGCGCAGTACCCGCAGCACGCGCAGCGAGCGCAGCACGCTGAAAGTCTCCGTCGCCGGCACCAGCGCGATGCCGATGACGAGGAAATCGAACACGCTCCAGGGATCGCGGAAGAATGCGACGCGGTGAACAACGACGCGCGCCGCGATCTCGATGACGAACACCGCCAGGATGATGTGGTCGAGAATCTGAAGCAATCGCCCCGACGACGCCATCGCCGACTTGCTGGTCTCGAGACCGAGGATTACGGCGTTGACGACGATGAGCGCCATGATCACGCGCTCGGTGCGCGGGTCGTTGACGACGGTGGTGAGCCAGGCCAGCACGGTTCCCTCGCGGATGGTCAGGACGGATGGGTTCAATCCACGACGATATTGTTCTTCTTGATGACGTCGCTCCAGCGCTGGGCTTCCTCCTTGATGAAGGCGGCCATGGCGGCGGGGCCGGTGCCGATGGGCTCGACGCTGGCGGCGCGGAACTTCGCCTGCACGTCCGGCATCCTGATGACTTCGTCAGCCGCCCTGGCGATCTCGTTTGCCAACGCCGATGGTGTCTTGGGCGGAGCGGCGAGCGCGAACCAGCCGGTCGACACCAGCCCGGGCAACCCGGCCTCGGCAGTGGTCGGAATCTCCGGCAACACCGCCGAGCGGCGCGTGTCCGCCAGTGCTACGATCTTCACCCGGCCGTCGCGGAACGGCGGGCCGCCCGCGGCGATATTGCCGAAGAAGACGTCGACATGGCCCCCGATCATGTCGTTGAGCACGAGATTCTCGCCGCGATAGGGCACGTGCACCATGTGGGTGTCGGTCATCGCCTGAAACATCATGCCGGTGAGATGCGGCGTGGCGCCGTTGCCCTGGCTTCCGAACGTCACCTTCCCGGGGTTGGCCTTGATGTAGGCGATCAACTCCTTGAGCGAGTTGACCGGCAGCTCCTTGCGCACGATCACGACATTCGGCACCGAGCCGACCAGGGTGATCGGGACGAAGTCCTGCGGCTTGTAGGAGAGCTGCTTGTAGAGACTCTGGTTGATCGCGAGCGGCCCCGGCGGACTGAGCAGCAAGGTGTAGCCGTCGGGCTCGCTCTGGTAGGCAAGGTCGGCGCCGATATTGCCGCCGGCGCCGGTCCTGTTCTCGACGACGATCGTCTGTCCCCACTTCGTCTGCAGCTTTTCGCCGACGATGCGGGCCAGCACGTCGTTGATGCCGCCGCCGGGAAACGGCACGACGAATTTCACCGTCCGCGCCGGGAACGGGGCTTGCGCGATGGCCGAACTTGCGCCGAGCGCTGCACCGACTGCAACGGCACACGCCAGGACGACTGTCTTCATTGATCCCTCCCAATCATTCGCTGCAGGTTTCGAACCCGGCAGGCGCCCGTCGTGGCGCGATCAAGGTTGATATCGCCCGCCGAAGGCCGGCTGACTCTGGCCCAATCCGGGCAGCTCCCACACGCCGGCGCCGCCCGGATTCTTGTCGGCGCCGATATTGGCGTTGATGAGCGCGGGGCGGCGCGCCGCCAGAGCTGCGCGCATGGCGTCCGACAGGTCCGCGGCGCGGTCTACGTTCACGCCGTCGATGCCGGCCGAGCGCGCCATGGCGGCAAAATCCGGATTGTAGGGGGCGCCGGTGTCCGGGTGGCGGAAATCGGTCGCCAGCTCGCGGCCGCCGAGATAGCCGCGCTGGAGTCCGCGGATCGAGGCATAGGCGAAGTTGTTCCACACCACCCAGATCACCGGCAGATTGTACTCGACCGCCGTCCCCAGCACGCTCGCGTGCATGAAGAATGCGCCGTCGCCGCACACCGAAACGCAGGGGCGGTCGGGCGCCGCGAACTGCGCACCGAGGACGCCGGCGACGCCGAACCCCATCGGGCCGAAGCCCATCGAGCCGATGAGCGAATCCGGCCGCCTGGGCGTGCAAAACTGAATCAGCCAGTTGTGGTGAACGCCGATGTCGCTCACCAGGATGGCGTCCTCAGGCAGCACCTTGTCGATCTCGTGCGCGGCGCGCTGGGGATGGATCGGGGTCGCGTCGTCGGCGAATCCCGGCGCGATGAAGTCGTCCCATTGCCTGCGCCAGCCGCCGATGGTGGCGAGCCATTGCGCACGCGACGCGGCAACGTCGGCAAGCTTGCGGCGGGATTCGAGTTCGGCGAGCATCTGTTGCAGGAAGGTACGCACATCCGCCATCAGCCCGAGCGCGACCGGATAGTTGCGTGCGATCTCGTCGGGATCGATGTCGACGTGGATGAGCTTCGTCGGCGGGATCGTGAAGGAATAGCCCGGCAGCCATGAGCTCGACGTGCGGTCGTCGAAGCGCACGCCGAGCGCCAGCAGCACGTCGGCGGTGCGCGCGGCGTGATTGGCCTGGTAGGGGCCGTTGCGGGCGACGAGGCCGAGCGCCAGCGGATGGCGGGAATCGATGGCGCCGGTGCCGCTTGCCGACCAGGCGACCGGAATGCGCATTCGTTCGGCGAGCCGCAGCAGGTCGGCGGCCGCGCCGCCGTATTTGACGCCTTGCCCGACCAGGATGACGGGCCGCTCGGCCGCGAGCAGCATGTCGACCGCTTTCTTCACTCCCTCGGGATCGGCGCCGCAGCGGCAGGAGATGTTGGCGTTCCACTCGTCCGGCTTCGGCGTCTCCTCGGCGGCGGCTTCCTTGAAGATGTCGAACGGCACGTCGAGCACCACGGGGCCCGGCCGTCCGGTCACCATGGTCTTCCAGGCCTGTCGGATCGCAAGCGGCACCATGTCGCCGCGGGTCGGCTGAAAGACGCGCTTGCAACAGGCGCGCACGGTCGATGGAAAATCGGCCTGGTAGTGGCGGTATAGCTCCTGGAACGCGCCGCGATTGAACTGGCTCGTTGGCACGTTGCCGGTCACCGCCAGGAACGGGACGGAGTCGAGATAGGAATTGGCGAGCGCGATCGGCAGATTGGCCGAGCCCGGACCGCAGGAGGTGAAGGTCGCCGTCGGCTTGCCGCAGACCCGGTAGTACACGTCCGCCATGAAGCCGGCGACGGTCTCGTGGTGGACAGAGATCGTCTTGATGTCGTCCGAACGTTCGTAGAGCGCGTCGATGAAGCCGATATTGCCGTGGCCGCACAGGCCGAAGACGTAGGGCACCTTTTCCCGCACGAGGTAGTCGACGATCACCTGACCGCCGTCGAGCATGTTCTTTGACATTCGGTACTGTTCCTGACGATCCGATGTGAGGCTTGAGGTCAGCCCCTTGAGGAGTGGACTGGGGTCATGGGCGCTAACTTAACGTCCGCCCGCTTGTCATCGTCCGCGAAGGCGGACGATCCAGTAACCACAGGACTCGAATAATGCCAACCTTCGGCCGAGATCGACGCTGCGCCGGTTACTGGATGCCCGCTTTCGCGGGCATGACGACGCAGAGAGTTTGCGGGCGTGACCACGGGCAGATTGAGTCTCCGGCTCTTCCATCCAATCACGGGATCATGGGTGCGCGTGACGTCACCGTTATTCCGGCTTGATGTTGGCCTCCTTGATGATTCTGGTGTAGCGGTCGAGCTCGGCCTTGAGGTATTGCCGCCACTCGTCGGGCTGGGTGGCGAGCGGCTGCATCCCCTGCGTGTCGAGCAGTGCCACCGCGTCCGCTGCCGAGACCGCCTTCGCCACCTCGTCGCGCAGGCGTTGCGCGATTGCGGGCGGCGTGCCGGCGGGCGCCAGGATTCCGAACCAGCCGGCGATCTCGTAGTCGGGCACGCCGGACTCCACGACGGTCGGCACGTCCGGCAGAGCAGGCGAGCGCTTGAGGCTCGTGACCGCGAGCGGAGTGACCTTGCCGGCCTTGGCTTGCGGCGCCATCACCGGCATGGCGTCGAACATCGCATCGATATGTCCGCCGAGGAGATCGTTGAGCGCGGGACCCGCGCCCTTGTAGGGGACGATCGTCACCTTGATCCCTGTCTTCGCCTTGAGCAGCTCGGTCGCGAGGTAGAGCGAGCTGCCGGTCCCGCCGCCGGCGCCGAAGCTGAGCTTGCCCGGGTTCTTGTTGGCGTAGTCGATGAGCTCCGCAACGCTCTTCACCGGCAGGTCGTTGCGCACCACCAGGATCAGCGGCCCGGTCGCGACCTGCGTGACGGGCGTAAGCCTGGTCAGGTCGAATGGATAGTCCGGGTGCAGCGGCTGGGTGATCAGCGTGCTGGTCGAGATGAAGAACAAGGTGTGGCCGTCGGGCGGCGAGCTCGTGAGCTCGCGCAGCGCGGGCACGAAGATGCCGCCCGCCTTGTTCTCGACGAAGACGGTGGTGCGCAGGTTCTCGCTCATCTTCTGCGCCACCAGCCGCGCCATGACGTCGGTTGCGCCGCCGGCGGCGAGCCCGACCAGGAGACGGACCGGCTTGCCGGAAAAGTCCTGCGCGTGCGTCCGCTGCGGCAGACTGCCGAGCAGGATCGCGCAGACCAGGAGCGTGAGAGCCATTCGACGTTGCATGGTGGTCCTCCCTGATACTTTTCTATCTCGTCCTTTGCCGCGTGACTCTGACGACCGGCGGAGACCCGGGCGGTCCCGGGTCGGCAGCGCATCTCTCCGCCCTAGCCCGCGAAGACGGGCGTAAACGCCCTTATGGCTTCATGCTGCGCCGCGCCCGGGACACGGATTCAGCCTAACCATTTTGAAGCAGCCCAAGCAGCGCACTCGGTCTGCTCCCTCCCCCCTTGTGGGGGAGGGGTGGGGAGGGGGGTCGGAGTTGTCGCACGCGATATGTTCGCTAACACCCACCCCCACCCCCAACCCCTCCCCACAAGGGGGAGGGGAGCGCACCGAGTGCGCGGCGCTGCGTGGACCAATCACGCAGGACCTGCACTACTCAATTGTGCAGGAACCTCGTTCAGTTGTCCGCCAGGAGAGTCGCCGCGATGCGCTCGCGCGTCAATGGCAGGGCGCGGATGCGGGTGCCGAGCGCGCGCGCCACCGCATTGCCGATCGCCGCCGCGGTCGGGCCGAGCGAGGCTTCGCCAAGGCCAAGCGCCGGCTGGTCCTGCGCGTCGATGAAGCGGATGTCGATCTCTGGCACCTCCGAGAACCGCAGGATCGGATAGGCCCCCCAGGTGTCGGACGCGACGCGGCCGTCCGCGAACCGCACGGCCTCCTTGAGCGTCCAGCTCGCCGCCTGGATGATGCCGCCCTCGATCTGGTTGGCGGCGCCGTCGGGATTGATCACGAGGCCGGCGTCGACGGCGGCCCAGGCGCGGGTGAGACGGACCTCGTCGCCGACATCGACCTCGGCGACCACCGCCGCATAGGCGGCGCGGTTCTTGTAGCGGGCAAATCCAAGGCCGCGCGCGCGGCCTTCACCCGACAGGGCAGTCGACCAGCCGCTCATCTCCGCCGCGGTCTCGATCACGCGCCGCGCGCGCGGATCCGACAGCAGCGAGAGACGGTAGGCAACGGGATCCTCGCCCGCGATCCCGGCGAGTTCGTCCATGAACGATTCGATCGCGAACACGTTCGCAAAGGCGCCCAGGCCGCGCAGCGACGAGGTGCGCACCGGAACGTCGGGGAGGAGATGGTGCACCAGCGCGTGCCGCGGCAGGTCGTAGAGTGCCTGGCCGTTGCGGGTGGCGCCGCCGCCGGCCTCGTCGGCGACGTCGTTGATCTCGGCAGGACGGGACGGCGCGTCGGGCAGCGCGAGCGCGCCGAGCAGGTTCGCCTGTCCGTTCATGCCGGGACGCTGTGCGTGCACCGGACTCCGAATCTCGATGGTCCAGTCGGCCGGCCGCGCATCGGTGTCGAGCACCGCGCGCAGGCCGACCACCATGGCCGAGCCCATGGGGGCGGCGGTGAATTCGTCGGCGCGCGTCCATTGCACGCGCACCGTCCGGTCCGGCACGCGCATCGCCACGAATGCCGCGTCAAAGGCAGCGTCGTCGGCGGAGTTGTGGCCGTAACAGCCAGCGCCCTGTCGATGCAGCACGGTCACTTCGGCGGCATCGATGCCGAGCGCCTGCGCCAGCCATTTGCGCAGCTCGAACACGCCCTGGGAATGCGACCACACCGTCAGCTTGCCGCCCTCGCGCCGCGCGAGCGCGCAGGAGGGGCCGATCGAGCCATAGGTCAGGAACGGACGCGAGTAGCTCGCCTCGACCACGCGGTTGCCGGTGGCGCGCGCCACGCCGGCTTCGACCACGCGATCGCGCATGGGCTGGCGCTTGAGCCAGTCGGGATCGCCCGTGTCGGCCGGCGGTCTTGCGCCGCCGTCCCAGACCGCGAGCGTGCGGGCGGCCTCGGACGCCCGTGTCACCGCGGTCTCGTCGTCGGACGTGAATGCGACGAGGTCGCCGGCGCGGATCAGCTCGATGGGTGCGCCGGCGGCGCGCCTGACGGCCGCCTCGTCGAGACCGGCGAGCCGCGCGCCCGGCCAGGGACGGCGCAGCATGCGCGCATGCAGCACGTCGTCGGGCGCGATGTCGTGGATGAAAGCGGCGCCGCGAATCTTGTCCGCGAGGTCGATCCGCGGCAGACTTCGTCCTACGACCCGATAAGCCGATGCCGGCTTGGGCGCGACCTCGCCGCTCGCCGGCCGCGCGAGGTCGACCTTGCCCGCCAGCGACCAGTAGTCGTGCCCGATGTCACGCCCGGCGCGCAGGAAACGGCCGTCGTCGATCGCAAGCGCCTCGACGGGACATGCGAGCGCGTCCGCGACATGGCGGAGAAACAGCGCGCGCACCTCCGCGCAGGCGAGGCGGATGGAGCTCCCCGAGATCGCGATCGAGTTGCTGCCGGAGGTGAATCCTTCCGATGGACTGACCGGCGTCTCGCCGGACACGACGCGCACCCGCCCGGGCGCGACGTCGAGCTCCTCGGCCGCGATCTGCGCGAGCGCGGTGAGGACACCCTGGCCGATCTCGACCTTGCCGGTGGCGAGTCGCACGCGCCCGGGCTCCTCGAAGCCGATCCAGGCGGCGAGCCGCGGGTTGTCGGCGAGGCTCTTGGGCAGCGCGATCACGCCCGCTCCTCCATCGCGGCGCCGGCGCGGGCGATCGCCCGCATGATGCGGTTGTGCGCGCCGCAGCGGCAGAGATGGCGGTCGAGCGCGGCGGCGATCTCGCGCCGGCTCGGCCGCGGATTGCGCGCGAGCAGCGCCGCCGCCGACATCAGGATGCCGGAGAGGCAATAGCCGCACTGGCCGGCCTGCTCGTCGAGGAATGCCTGCTGCAGCGGCGAGAGCGCGCCGTCGGCCGACAGCCCCTCCACCGTCGTGACCGAACGGCCGGCGACGCTCTCGATGGCCCGGGCGCAGGAGACGGCGGGCTCGCCGTCGATCAGCACCATGCAGGCGCCGCACTGCTCGGTGCCGCAGCCGAACCGGCTTCCGCGCAGCCCGAGATCCTCGCGCAACACCGCGAGCAACGGCCGCGAGCCCTCGCCGGCGACGTGAACGGAGCGGCCGTTGACGGTGAGATCGCAGCCCGCGCTCACGGTCCTGGCACCCGCATGCAGCTATTCGGGCTTGATGCCGCGCGCGTCGATGAACGCCGTCCAGTTCCTGATCTCGGTCTCAAGCCTGCTCCTCAATACCGGCGCGGGGGCGAAGTCGGGCGTGATGTCGAGCCTGGCGAGGCGCTCGCGCACGCGCGGATCGGTCATCACGGTGGCGGCGGCCCGCTCGAGTTTGCTCTTGACGTCGCCCGGCAGGCCTTTCGGCCCGAAGATACCGAACCAGAAGCCGAGCGCCACGTCGGTCGTCTTCACCCCGGCTTCCCGCAGGCTTGGCACGTCCGGCAAGGCCGGCGACCGGTTCGGGCTGGTCACCGCCAGCGCCTTGATCCTGCCGCCCTCGACCAGGCTTTTCGCCACCTGCACCGAGGTCATCGTCATCGGCACATGGCCTGCGACCACGTCGCCGATGGCCTGGCCGCCGCCCTTGTAGGGAATGTGGATGGCCTCCATGCCGACGCCGTCCTTGAACGCCTCGAACGACAGATGCGAGACGCTGCCGACGCCGGCGGAGGCAAAGTTCATCTTCTGCGACACCGTGCGCGACAGCGCCACCAGTTCAGCCACCGTATTGGCGGGCACGTTGTTGGCGACGACCAGCGCGGACGGCGAGGTCGCGAGCGCGGCGACGGCGTCGTATTGCGTGAGCGGATCGAAGCTCGATGTCGCCTTCTTGTGCAGCGCCTGGCTGATGCCGAGCGCGTTCTCGGCGAGCAGGAGTGTATAGCCGTCCGGCTCCGAGGTCGCGACGTGGTTCCAGGCGAGATAGCCGTTCGCTCCGGGCCGGTTCTCCACCACCACGGCCTGGCCGAGCGCTTCCTTGAGGTCGTTCGAGATCTGGCGCGCCAGCGTGTCGGTGGCGCCGCCGGCCACGAAGGCGACGACGAGCCGGATCGGCCGGTCGGGATAGGACGATGGCGCCTGCGCCCACGCGGGGGCCGCGGCGCCGAGCAGGGCGCACGCGAGCAGGCAGCCGCGAACGAGACCGCGCACGATACCTCGTCTGCCGTGGCGGCGCTTGCCGGCGTCCATGACGTCAGACCCCGTGCGGCCACTCATTGCTGCGGATGATCTCATTCCGGCTTGATACCGTGCTCGTCGATGAACCTGGTCCAGTTCGCGATCTCGTTCTGCAGCTTCGCCTTCAGGTCAGCGGCCGGCGCGTAGGCGGGCTCGATGTCGAGCTTGGCCAGGCGCTCGCGCACCCGGGGATTCGACAGGGTCGTCGAAACGGCCTTGTCCAGCTTCGCTTTGACGGCATCGGGAATGCCCTTGGGACCAAAGACGGCGAACCAGAAACGCAAATCCACGTCCGCGGTCTTGATGCCGGCTTCCTTCAGGGTCGGAACACCGGGCAGCACGGCCGAGCGCTCGGAGCTCGTCACCGCAAGACCCTTGATCTTGCCGGTTTCGACCAGGCCCTTCGCCACCTGGATCGCCGCCATGTTGAGGGCGACATGCCCGGCGAGCAGGTCGTTCATGGCGGGCCCGCCGCCCTTGTAGGGAACGTGAACGGCTTCGATTCCCGCTGCAACCCTGACCACCTCGAACGACAGATGCGCGACGCTTCCGATGCCCGCGGACGCGTAGTTGAGTTTCTGCGGCACCGTGCGTGAATACGCGACGAGCTCCTGCACCGAATTGGCGCTCACGTTATTGGCGGCCGCCAGGACCAGCGGCGAGATGGCGACGGTGGCGATGGCATCGTATTGCGTGACGGGATCGAAGGGCGACGAGGATTTCTTGTGAAGGGCCTGGCTGATGCCGATCGCGTTTTCCGCCATCAGCAGCGTGTAGCCGTCCGCGTTGGCGCTCGCGACGTAATTCCACGCGAGGTAGCCCCCCGCGCCGGGTTTGTTCTCGATGACGACCGACTGGCCGAGGGCCTCTCCCAGTTCCTGCGTGATCTGGCGGGCCAGGGTGTCGGTCGCGCCGCCCGGCGGAAATGCAACCACCAGGCGGATCGGCCGATCGGGATACGAGGATGGAGCCTGTGCCTGCGCGACGGTCGCGGCGCCGAGAAGGGCGCACGCGAGCAGGCAGCCGCGAACGAGACCGCGCATGATGCCACCTCCCTTGTCGTTGCCTTGCCGTTGACCGGCTTGCCCGCGATGCGGGAGCCGCATTGGACCACGCGCCTGCGCCTGCGTCGACGGGGTGCGGTGGCACCCGCGCGGCGTGCCGCTACATGTTCGCGAGCAGCCAGTCGCCGATATAGCCGATGCCGAGCTGGCGGTGGTCGACCTGGCAGTGCTCGGCGCCGCCTTCCTCGGCGGTGAAGATCTTGATGTGCTTGCGCTTCGATCCGACCCGCTCGAACAGCGTCTGGGCTTCCGACAGCGGCACGATGCGATCGTTCTCGCCGTGCAGCACCAGGAACGCGCATTCGATCCGGTCGGCGACGCCTTCGAGCGTGAACTTCTTCGCCCATTCGAGCGCGGTGTCGTTGTCGGGCGCGCCTACAACCCAGCGAAACTGGAAGATCGAGGTCGAGCTGGTGCGCGGATCGACCGCGAGCCTTGCCTTGTTGCCGGCGACCCAATCGTAGATGCTCCAGTGCATGGCGCCGAAGGCCACGGCGGCGGCGTAGCGCTTCTCGAACGCGGCCACGCGCGGCGCGTGATAGCCGCCGAAGCTGTAGCCCATGACCGCCACGCGTGCGGGATCGACCTCGGTGCGGGCGGCGACGAAGTCATAGGCGGCGGTGCCGGCAACCTCGTAGTCGTGACGGCTGTGGATGTTGCGCAGGCGCAGCGCCTCGGCCTGTCCGGGCCCGTCGATGGCGAGCGTGTTGATCCCGCGCCTGGCGAAATCGAGGCCGGCGAAGATCACGCTCATCTCCTTGGCATTGTCCATGCCGTCGAACAGAACCACGGTCGGGCGGCGGCCGCTGCCGGCGCCCTTGACGAAATAGGCGGGAAGGCTCGTGCCTTCATACGGCACCTCGACCCGCTCGATCTCGGGATGGAGCCGCTCCATGGCGCCGCGATAGGCGCGCAGCGCCTTGTGATACATCGCCATCTTGTCCGGGCCGGGCGGCATGAAGCGTTCGGCGCTGTAGTAGTAGTTGCCGGCGCGCATATAGTGACTGCCGGCGCTGATGTGATGTCCGTCCGCCGCGGCCTTGTCGGCGACGGCGGCAACGCGATCCGCCATCGCTGCCCATTCCTCGCGCCACGCGCGATCAAGGTCCGGCTCCCCGGCGCGAGCATCGAGCCGCCGGCTGACGCGGTCGACCTCGTCCATGGCAACGGCGCCGTAGGGCGCCATGCCCTTGACGATCTGCATGGCGTTGCTCCAGCGCAGGTTGCCGGGAAAATGCACGGCCCAGGTCCTTTCGTTCGACTTCGTCGCTGTCATCGCCTGCATCCTCCGCTGGAGATCGTCGTATCACGCGGCATGTAGAACTCGTCATTGCCGGGCTTGACCCGGGAATCCATCGTCTTGCGAAGAACGCACCGCTGAGCGCGAGGGTGATGGACCCGCGGGTCAAGCCCGCGGGTGACCGGTGGTGAGCGCCGCCGTTTTGCGAACGATGCCGTCGTCATTGCCGGGCTTGACCCGGCAATCCATCGTCCTGCGAAGAACGCACCGCTTAGCGCGAGGGTGATGGACCCGCGGGTCAAGCCCGCGCGCGTGACATGGGCGCGCGGAACCGCGGGTGACGCATGCGGGCCGCGGCGGTTGACTCTCATCAACGCCTAGGATGGGTTGGGCGCCGGCGAAACCCATCGACCTTCCGTGGCGATGGGTTTCGCTTTGCTCAGCCCTTCCCGTCGGCTTTCAAACAAGATCGACCGTGACCTCATCGCACAGCAACAAACTCGACGAAACCACTAAGGCCAAGCTCATGCTCATCCTGCTTGCCTTCGTCTGGGGGCTGAGCTGGCCGATCATGAAAGTCGCGCTCGATGAGGTCGGGGTGTGGGGGCTGCGCGCGCTCGGCTATTCGATCAGCGCGGTTTCGCTGTTCGCGTTGATCCGGCTGCAAGGCGGCAGCGCCTCGATTCCGTACGGGGTCGCATGGCAGCACGTTCTCGTCGCCTCGCTGTTCAACGTTATCGGCTTCGGGCTGTTCAGCTCGTTTGCGCAGCTGGCCGCCACCACGTCGCGGGTGGTGATCATCAACTACTCCATGCCGATCTGGGCAAGCCTCATGGCCTGGCCGATCCTGGGCGAACGCCTGAACATGCGCGCGGGGATCGGACTGCTGCTGTGCATCGGCGGGCTCACGATGCTGATCTATCCAGTCGCGGTCACGCAATCGGCGGCCGGGTTGCTGCTCGCGCTCGGCTGTGCGCTGTGCTGGGCGGCCGGCACGATCTACATGAAATGGGCGCGAATTCCGGGCGAGCTGCTCGCCGTCACCGCCTGGCAGATCGCGATCGGCGCGGTTGTGTTCTGGCTGTGCTGGCCGATATTCGCAGGACCTCCGTCGCCGTCCCCGCTGTCGCTGAAGGCGATGTTGGCAGTGCTCTACAATGGACTGATCGGAACCGGCTTCGCCTATATCCTGTGGTTCGCCATCATCGAGCGGCTGCCGACGGCGACCGCCTCGCTCGGCTCGCTCGCTACGCCGATCGTCGGCGTCACCGGCTCGATGCTGATGCTGCGCGAATGGCCGACCACCGAGGACATGATCGGCTTCGCGTTGATCTTCGCCGCCGCGGCCTGTGTGCTGCTGCAGCCGGCACGCCGGCCGGTGGCGCAGGCGCCGTGACGCGGGGCAGAACGAACCGCGGGCCGCGGCGTTGACTGCAAAAGGAGACGCGCACATGCGATCCAGGGCACCATCGATGCCGGCACTGGTGGTGCCGGACCCTGGCACCGCGGAAGCCATCGAACTCGGCTGCACCTGCCGTGCGATCGCGCACGTGTCCGATACCGACGAGGCCGAGCCGGCCGGCATGCTGGCGGTCCCCAACGCCGACTGTCCGCTGCACGGACACGCCGCCGGGTTCGGGACGGATTGAACGCCTCGAATGGATTGAACGCTTCCCACCGGTCACCCGCGGGCTTGAGCCGCGGGTCCATCCTCTTCGCATCGATCTTTTTGCGAAACAGAGGCCCAATCTTTGCGAAACGGATGGATTGCCGGGTCGAGCCGGCAATGACGACCTCAACGGATGAAACGCGCTAGGCGTCTTCGAGCTTGCGCCGTTCGATCGTCTCTCCGGCCGCCGCCTGCCAGGAGGCGGCGAGCCTCATCAGGTAGATCTTGAGCTCGTTATCGCCGGCGGCATCGGCGAGGCGCGCGCACTCGGCGGCGCGCTTGAGGCATTCCTGCGCATTTCCGTTCATGGGCACCTCGTGAGGCGCACCGACGATAGCACGTAAACAACTAACGAAATGCGCTTGCGTTCGAGGTGGTTGCGCAGGCAACCGGTTTAAGAAGGCCCTGCAACGCCTATTGCCAGCGCCGCCGAACTCATGGGAAAAAGTCGGTCCGGATTCCCGGAGAGGCGGCGTTTGCGGGCGTAGTTCAATGGTAGAACGGCAGCTTCCCAAGCTGCATACGAGGGTTCGATTCCCTTCGCCCGCTCCATGACTTAGCCGAAACTCGCCTGCGAGTTTTGCAATTGATTTTGCAGACTTCTGTTCACCGTTCAGCCCGATTGAGCTGGGCGATGGCGGCCTTCGTCGCCGCTGTCCGGCCAACATAGCGGCGAATGATCTTGGCAACGTATTCCTCCTCCCATCCCATGATTTCGGCGATGACGCGCTCTGACAGGCCGGCGGTGTAGAACCGGGTCGCCGCGGTGCCGCGGAGATCATGGAAATGGAGATCGCGATCGGACATGCCTGCGGCAATCTTCGCTCGGCTGAAGGCGGTGCCGAACCCGTTGACCTTCCATGGCCGATGGCGGCTGTTGGTTAGGATTGTGGTCGAGCGTCTCGGTATGCCAGCCAGGACGGCCCGCAGGTCGTCGTACAGCGGGATAATGGCCTCGCGCCGGTGCCTACTCTTTCCGGTGGCCATCACGATGGCGTCGGCGCCGATGTGAGACCACGACAAGCGCAACAGGTCGCCGAGCCGCAAGCCGGTATGTGTTGCGAGGTCCACCGCATGTGCGATTTCGGAGGCGCATCTGTGTTTGATCTCGGTGATGTCCGCGACCGTCCAAATGATTTCGCGGCGATTGCCACTGTAGAGTTGCTTGATGCCTTCGCATGGATTGGTTGCGATCTTGCCCAGCGGGTCTACAGCGTGGGAGAGGACGCGGGAGAGGACCTGCATGCCATAGTCCGCCGTCCGCGGCTTGTCTGCCCATTGGCTGCGCCAGCGCCGGATTACCGGCCTGATCTTCTCAGACCGATCGAATTGCGCGATACGGAGATCGCCAAAATAGTCGCTGATGCGATCAAGCCATGTCGCCCAATTGCGCTTAGTGGTGTCGGCCAGCGTCTTGAAGTCGTCACTCGCCTTGTAGAGCACGACAATCGACTTGAATCGGTTTTTATCGGGCGTCCGCCGTTCCTCTATGGCTGCATTGTAGGAGGCCATGAATTCGGGCGATCCGGGCTCGCCAGGGAGACGCGGACCGCCGCGCCATGCATACCAGTAGGTGCGGCCCCTGGCTGTGACCTTGGCAATTCCCTTAAGATCAACCTTGACCATGGCGCTCCTCAAACTCTGCCAACTCTTGATCCAAGTCGTCCTGCCGAGCCATTGCGGGCTCTTGCGGCTTGCCGGGGACGATAACGATCTTCCCGGACTTGTCGATTTCCACGCGAGCGATGCCCACACCGGCCGCAACCACGGCCTTGACGGCCCTGGTTACATCAGCTTGGCGGAAGGTTGAGGGTGTGCGCGCCATAGATCAAACCGAGGTATTGGCGGGCCAGCGAGGGTGAGGCGATTTCGGTTTGCGCCGTCCCCACACGTCCCAGCATGTAGAAGGTGCCGGTTCCACTAAAGTATTGAAATGCCTGTCTGTCCCAACTGTCCCAGTAGGACCAGGGGTTTTCAAAAAATTGCCGCGGCCGACCGGGAGAACACACGGAGTTTCTCTGCTGCTTTCTTCTCTCATCTTCTTTAAAGGGGCTGGGACAGTTGGGACAGTTGGGATGGAGTCGATCTTTCAATCGGGTAAACCGTCCCAACATGGCCAATCTAGTTGGGTCAGATGGGTTCGCTCAGGTTCATCCTCAGGCTCCCACACGCGTGCCTGGGCCACGTAAGCGTCGAATGCCTGTCTGCATTCGCGCAGGGGCGGCAAACTCATTCGTCGTGCTCGCAGCTCCGCGCGCGACCGCGTCGTCGTGGTGCCGGGCAGAAGTTGGGCCTCTTTGAACCACCGATGCAGGCTATCGGCGTTAAGAATTCGGCTACGGATGTTGTGCTGCCGCATCCACAGGGCATAAGCCTCCCAGACCAGCGACTTGATGATGCTCTCCGGCCAGTTGTTGGTTTCTTCTATCTGACCGAGCCTGTGTGCCATTGTTGACGGATATCTCAACGTTCCGCGATCCAGCGTTTCGGTCCACCACAGAACGTGGGGAGGGAAGGACTCTTCTTTCTGTTCGAGCAGCGCCGCGGTCTTTGGCGGGGCATAGACATCGACCGACCCGAGGTCGAAGGTCTGCAGCACGTGCATCAGCCCCGCCAGCCCACCATCGCGGTGCAGCTCATCGTCGATAGCGCCGAAGTAAGCCCGATCGTTGGCGTGCGTGTCTGCCACATCAAGCACACACCATCGCCTGGCGCGGATTCCGGCGGGCACGACCCACTTCTCATTGCTCGCAATGATCAGGCGGGAGAGATTGCGGACCATGAAGGCGTCACGGTGCTTGCCCTCGATCAACAGCTCCTCGTCGGTGACCAGGTGCTTCAGTGCACCCTCGCCCGCCTTGTCGCCCGCCCAGAACCCCTCATCTACAAACACCATCAGTGCCCGTTGGAAGTGGGCGTTAAACTTGCCTGTCAGCTGGGCGGCCTGCGAGATGACGACGTAGTGTTGCGGGCACAGCTCGCCGATCACCCCGGCGAAGAACCCCTTTCCGACGCCCTCGCAGCCACGAAGCACGAGCGAAACGCCGGGCTTTTCCCACGGGCGTTGCACCATGTGGGCGAGAAAGGCCATCACCCAGCCAAAGTGTTCCTTGTTGCCGCTGCAGATGTTGTCGCGAATGTGCGCTAAAAACTTGTCGCAGCTCTTGCTCGCATCCGCGGTCACCGCGAACCCGCGCCACAGATTGTAGTGCAGCGGATTGGTGTCCCGCGGATCGAACACGACCCTTGAGTATTGCCGCCGAGCCGAATGGCTGATCCACAGTCCGGAGACCGGGGTGTGCTTGGTCTTATCGTGGCTGGTGTGAATTTCCACCGTGTCGTTTGCGTGCCAGAGGTGGAAATGGGCCGGCGAAATGAAGTGCGGCACATCGTCCTCCTCTCGGACGATAAGGACCTGCCCCTCCATCAGCACGACCGCGTGGTTCTGGTTGAGACGCTTGACGTAGTCGGGCAGTTCCTCCTTAGCCTTTTTTTGCTTTAGGCGAGCGATATCGTCGCGGAGGTGCTTCTCGCTTGTGTATCGCTTGGCGCACTCGGTTCCGAGCATTAGGGCGAGCACATCCCCCTCGCTGAACCCGAGCTCGAATAGCTTCATGATTACGCGGCACGAGTGGTTCGACCTGTCACCGTTATCCTTGTCGATACACGGCACATCGAACCAGTCGATGATTTCGGGCGCGCCAATGCTGCCCTTGAGCCGAGCAAGAAGTGCTTCTCGGCCCGCAGAGGCGGCCCAGTCGGTGTTGGCGGCCGTATCGTCGCCCGGCCTCTCGTCTTGCCGGAAGCGCTCGCCCAGCTTGGCCCGCAGCGCATCCGCATCAATTACCTCGCCCTGCCACGGCTCTAGAACCCTCACGGGCTGCGGTGTGCGCGGGCGGTTGCGCTCGTGGACCTTTTGTTTGTTCGGCCAGTTAAGCGTGCCCGGAACGCGCCACACATGGGCGACGTCACCCGTACCGCTATCGGTGCCGGTGAAGCGCTGCAGTGCCTTGGCATAATGACATGCCTCTTCCACGCGCATGGCTTTGGCCAGCACATAGACGGGCTGTTTATTGCCGGGCGACAACTCCATCACGTAGTGAGGCGGAAGCGGCAGCTCACCAGCTTTCTCCTTGTCTGCATCTTGATCCACGACAAGAGCAAGCACCGCGACGATATCCCGGAGTCCGCCGCGTTCCCGTGGCCCCAAACCGAACCTGACGATATGAAATGGCACATACACGTTCAGGTGCGGATGGTGTTCCAGGGCCATAATGACATCGACCATTTGTTCGAGGCCGTCGCCGATGCCGAACTTCATGACCTGGCTGGCGGTCTTCACCCCCGTGTCTGGATTTTCTCCGTAGCAGGCCAGGACGAGTTGCCCGTCGATACCTAGGTCGGCCCTTGCTCTTGCCGCTAGGTCGTGGAGCAGCCTGATATGTGCGTGCACCAGCTCGCGGTCGAACCGCGATACTGGGTCGTCTTTGAAATTGGCGTTAGTCATTTTCAAATCCTTGGATAATCACATGCGTCGCGCGGTGCTCGCGGACGAAAGGGCCCACCCTTTGGCCGGTGGATGCCAAGCACGGCCGCTCTGCCGGTTAGTGAATAATGTGATGGTACGGCACCCAGCGGGTCTCGTTGCCGCCGTACCGGCGCGCGTTTTCCGCTGGCCCGTCGGGGTTCTCGTCGGTGACCTTGACCCTGACGCCGCCGAGCGGGTGACCTGGATTACCGCTCCCTGCCACACTCGTGTGCAGGCGCGGTGTACGCGTGGTCGCCGAGGTGATGACTTGCCCCGGCTTGAGCCGGATGCCTTAGCCTTCTTCATTTTTGCACCCCGGCTTACGCGCACAGTAATGGTGACAGGCAGGTGTCGCTGGTCGGCAGGCTCATTGCCGCCCCCAGTTAACGAGCACACGGGGGCGCAGCTGCGCCACCTCGATTGCCACACCGCCGCTACTTGTTCGCGACTGCCAGGCACGGCCGAACACCTCGATCGCGAGTACGCTCGCGGGGCCTAGAATGCGGGCGCTCGACTGATTTTGGCCCTTTGCAAGGCATTGTTATTGCTGGGGCTTTTTTGGCGTTTCGTTGGCGCTCTGGTATCTCCACCTAAGAACGCTTTTCGAGAGCGTCCTTTGCCAAATTCGCGCATTCGACAGCGCGCCGAGCAGTAGCTCGGGCGGCGCCCTGCGTGATGCGTAATTGGCTTGCCGCAGGACCCACAGTTGAGCTTGCGAGTTCGGGCGTGCGCGCGGGATTTGTCACGCCGGTGTGCGTGCGGGATCGGGCGGCTTGATTCATCGCGTCCCCCGGTGCCGAAGCGCTCGACTTTGTAGACGCGCACGCTGAACAGCCGAAGTCGCCGACGGTGTTCGTTGGCAGCCGATCGATTTCAGATACTTTACCCAGTGGTTAGTAAGGTAGTGCTTGCCGCCGGGGCGATGTTATATAAATCATGGCAAAATTCCTTCAAGGCCGGCCGGGTTGTGCCCCGCGTCCGGTCTTTGTTCTAGTGGTGGACGAAAAGAGCTGCATCAGGCCGCGCCCTGCTGGCCTTGTACAGGAAGGCCCTGAAGATAGTCCTGCAAGTCCTCGCGCAAGACGAGCGACCGACGG
>CAVUAI010000049.1:0-114770 GCA_963739385.1 uncultured Alphaproteobacteria bacterium | reverse complement strand
CCTGGCAACGCTGCATTCGTGCACTGGTACCGCAACATCTTCAGCCACGTGCCCTCGACCAAGGTGCGGGAGATTGCGGCGATGCTCAAGGCGATCCACGCGGGCGAGGACATCGTGGCCGCACGCGAAAAGGTCATCCGAGTGATCGAGAAGCTGCGCGCGCTGCGGCTGACCAGGGCTGCCGACCTCGTCGAGGCGGCGGTCGAGGAGACGCTCGCCTACTACGCCTTCCCTGAGGAGCACTGGCGGCGCATCCGCACCAACAATCCGCTCGAGCGCATCCTGCGCGAAATCAGACGGCGTACGCGCGTCGTGGGCGCGTTCCCCGACGGGCAATCGGCGCTCAACCTCGCCGCGGCCAGGCTCCGGCACATCGCCGGCACCGCGTGGTCGACCAAAAGATACCTGAACATCGAGCTGCTGAAGGACCAGCAGATGAGAGATGCCATCACTGCGTGAAGCCAGTGCCGGGCGCCGCTCAGCCCAATCTAAATGTGCGAAAAAGTCTGGACACTACCCCTTGCTCCCCTTGCCCTTGCGACGGGCGGTTGTGCAGCCCTTCGCAGTGTGAAAGGCAGCCGTCCTTTGGGATGGCGTATCGGAAGTTGGATCATCTTGCGGTGCGGCGCCCCTGAAAGGAGCGGCGCTGCCAACGACGCGCCAATCTTATCTATTCCAATAGCGGCAAGGCCGTTGCCGTGACGCACAGCGCCAGCTGCCCTCGGTCATCGTCACGACGCCAGGCAGGCAGCGGGGACTGGGCAGGGTCAATGGCGCCGTCCTCGCGCTGCGAGGCGGCGGACAGCAGCACAAGCTGCTAATTAGCCGGCGGGGCAGGATCCTGGGAGGGCCACGGCCCTTAACCATGCCACAGCAGTGACGCTCTCTTCGCCCGGGAAAGCCAGTCATTTCTGGCGAATGTTGTTGCTAGTTTCCGGCACAGCTGATCACTGAATGATCTTGCATCACGCTGGGCGTGCCCGGCAGCCGGGTGCAGAACCCGTTGTCTTGCCAGACAGTCCCGTCTCTTTGGGGCATGTCCAGCTCCCAGGAACCTCCCGCTCGCGCGCGCTGGCAGGCGGACGTTGCGGTCCTTGTCTTTGCCCTTGTCAGGGGATTTCGATTCCGCAATGCAGAGGTCCGAATCTCTTCGCCCCAGCCAGCACTCCGGTCTCCACCGGACAAGCAGCGCTTTACGGCTCGCAGCACGGGATTGGTACTCCCTGGCGGTGGGAATCCAGAACGTAGATTGGACCTAGTCGGCCTTCGGCATCTCGCCATGTGCCGAAATTCTCGGTGTGAGTGTCACCGACAGAGAGCACCCGAGGAGCATTCTCTAATCCAGCACATAGCGTCTCGATCTGCTTTGCCCAACGAAAAAAAGTAGCTCTCAGAAAGAGGTGGTCCCCGCTTTGCGGGACAGTTCGGCGGCTTGGCTAAGGTGGATTCTGGGTTCGATTACGCCGCCAATTTCTCCTCGTTTGCCTGCCTAGCATAGACCTCGTCGGGCGTTCTGCCGCCGAATGCCGAGTGGGGTCGATCGGTGTTATAGAAGCCGATCCAACATCCGATCCCAGTTCTTGCCTCACTGCCAGTCTCGAATGCATTGAGGAAGACGCATTCATATTTCAGCGATCGCCACAGCCGCTCGATGAAGACATTGTCCATCCAGCGGCCACGGCCGTCCATCGAGATGCGAATGTCGGCATCCCTCAAAGTGTTCGTGAACGCAAAGCTCGTGAACTGCGAGCCTTGATCCGTGTTGAAGATCTCGGGCTTGCCGAAGCGGGCGATTGCCTCCTCTAACGCCGTGACACAGAAGTCAGCATCCATCGTATTCGATAGTCTCCACGCCAGAAGCTTTCGGCTGAACCAGTCCATGATCACCACGAGGTAGAGGAAGCCACGCCGCATCGGGATATAGGTCACATCTGCGCACCAGACTTGGTTCGGCCGGTTGATGGTCAGATGGCGAAGCAGGTATGGCCATGTCTGGTGCTGTGGATGCGGTTCGCTCGTCTTCGGGCGCTGGTAGATCGGCGCCAAGCCCATCTTGCTCATCAGCCGACGGACGCGATGGCGCCCAACGCACCAGCCGTTGCGTCGCAGATGCCATGCCATCTGCCGCGAGCCGTACCAAGGTGTCTCCAGGAACTGCTCATCTAAGAGACGCATCAACCTGAGCGTCTCTTTGCTCTCCACTGCCGGCTCACGGTAGAACGACGAACGACTGATCGACCAGCTCACATTGGCGCACAATCGAGAGCCGTGGATGACCGGAATCGATCATCGTCTTCCTCCGATCCAGGCTCAGCGATCGAAGGCTTTCGACAAAAAATCTCTCTCCACAACGAGCTGACCAATCTTCGCGTGAAGCCTCGTCAGCTCGGCGTCCCGGCTCTGCTCGCGCGCGCTGCCCTTCTCGTCGAAGACCTTGGCCAGCTTCTCGATCGCCTCTCGCTTCCAAGCTGCAATCTGGGTTGGATGCAGTTCGTGCTTGGTCGCCAGCTCCGCAACCGTCTCGTGGCCCTTGATCGCCTCAAGCGCGACCTTCGCTTTGAACTCAGCCGAAAACCGTCTCCGCGTCCTCATGGTGGATTACCCTCTTCATAGCCGAATCCACCTTAGCCGCCTGTCTCAGGAAACAGGACCACCTCTGAAAGACGAAAGAATTCTTGGCCATTCGCCGATTTTTGTATTCCAAATCCTCTTCCACCACAGAGCATTGTTCACGCAACCATGCCTCGAATGCAGCGTTATCTGATTTAAATGACATCTAATCCGTCAGGCCACGTGCGATTAGGATAGCTCGCTCTTCACAGAGCGCCCGACTACTGACGCAACCAGTAGCACACGCCCATTGTGATCAGGTCAGCAACCGGATGCTTTCCCCCTGATCTAGACGAAGCGCTGATGCTTGATAGCGGAAGGTATCGAACGTTTGAAACACTGCAGGTTCGGACCAGGATTCCTGCGGTCTAGGCACGGTTGTAAAGAAGCCTTCAATGTGATCCCTGGTTACTTCTATCGTGGTAAAACCATGACGATTGTCGATGCTAGCGACAATCTTCGCGCCCGTTGCAGAATCTTCGTGGCCTGGGGCGACATTTAGCCTGTGCAAATTCCAGTATCCTCCATTTCCGATTACGAGGAGCGGCAACGTTCGTGCTCCGACCGCCTTTTCGATGCGCTGGTAGTTGTGGACATGGCCAGTCAAGATCATGTTCGGAATACGTCGCGATTCATTGATCGCATCCTGCACTTCTCGGGCCATGACAGGGCTGCCGCTGTGAAAATCGTCGAAAGAATAGATGGGATGGTGCAATGCCAGGATCAATGCGCGGTCCGTCGGAGCATCAGCCAACTGCCGGCGGAACCACTCGCGTTGTTCCGCATCAATCTGTCCGCCCTCGGGCACGTTAGTGTACAAACCAATAAAATACGCTAGAGGTGTAAGGAGACACCAGTAAACGTAGGGCTGGCACATGGCCATACGCTGAGTATCCATGGACTCTTTAGAGTAAGTGCCTTTAGGCGCGCAGAAGTTCCTTTGAAAGCCTTCAAGAGAGCGCGTGCCTGACGAACCAGTAGCACCGTCATGATTGCCGGGAATAGCGAAGATCGGCGCAGGATAGTGTTCGTACGGCTCATAGAACTGATCAAAGTACCTATTTATCTCCCCCATATAGTAAACCACGTCCCCAACATGATACAAAAAAGAGGCTGGTTTGGGATTGCCATTAAACGATCGTTCCAATCCTGAAGCAACGTTTGATTGTGCCTCCGGGCTCTTCACACCGCCAGAATCACCAGTGGTATGAAAAACCATGCGGCCGGCAGTACTGATTCGATCCACCTCTTCTGTGCCCAGAATCTCCGCCAGGTCGAGCTGGTAGGGAAAGGGACCAGTCGGTGGAAATGGGATCGGTTCGAAATGAGCCGGCACTGCCGCTTCCACGGTCAAAGCCTCGGTCGCCATCCCGAGACTCAGTCTCTCGATCGACGCAAGCGGTCCTCCGGAAGGCCTAGGGCGATAGAAACTCAGCATGTTTGGGAGTATGCTCCTGAGGAGGAAACCTTCCATATCCATGAATTACTATCCTGATCGCCGTTTGCTGGCAACTAGCTTCGAAGCCTCCAATTTCATCTCGTCCTTCGCGTGCATTCCGCCCGTGTCCTACGCAAGAAAAAGTCCCGTCCGGCGGATTGCGCAATTCCGTTTTCCGAAACATCATCACAGTCAAGCCGGGAGAACCGCGCAAACGGAGATTCGTTCATGATTCCGATCACGAGACCAGACGGCTCCGTTATTCAGATGAACCCCGCAACGTTTGCACAATTCTATTACGACGACCATCGTGCCCCACAGAGTGGGACGCGGATTGATCTGAATAGCGGTTTGCAAATCACACCCGAGCGCGCGGAAGATTTGGCTGCGCGACTGCACGGGCTAATTCGTCTTGTAGTGTTCCACATCCCAGCCGACGGAAGGTGGCCATCGTTCCCGATCTGGATAAACGTCGCATCTGTCAAAAATGTGCGAGACACCCCGCCGGGCACGACCGTTTCGGTGACGCGGGCTCCGTACAGAGTTGTCGAGGACTACGCCACGGTGATGCAAATGATAAATGCAGCGAGCGGTCCGTCGCCTCTCAACGCCAAGCTGAGCGCAACGCTTGCCATAGCCCCCGGCCCCGCGACGACGTCTAAGCCAGCAACGCGGAAGCGAAAATCGAAAGCGAAGAAGATTAAGCGAAGGCGCAAAGAGGTTTCGTAGCTCAGTGCCTTTCGAAGGCTGAGCACGAAATCGTATTTCGGTCCCCCGATGTGCCAAATCATCGGGGAACCTTGCGTATTTCCTGTTCCGCTATAAAGAGGTTCGCCACAAAATATGTCTTTTTCTCAAGTGCTTCTTGGCGTCGGCGAGAACCTTGCCGAACTCACATCTCCGTCCTCGCTTCGAGCCGCATCGAGACCATTATGCGATGCTTCTACCGGGGACGAGGGCCGGGAGGTTACCTTTCGATAAAGTCGAGCCCGCCCCGACGGGAGGGTGCCCTCACCCGGCAGCGGCATCCGTTATGGTCCTCTTATTCCTCGCGCATGCCAGCCAGTCCGCGACCCTGCGACGAGTTGAGCCGGGACCAGCACACATCAAAAACGAGACACCAAAAAAAGGCCCTCGGAGACAGGAGACAGGATGGCTTCCATTGCCAAATTACGCACACAGAGACGCATCGCGCATTCCAGATCAACCGTTCGAAAGACGCGAGCGGGCGCTCCAACCGCAGGGCCCGCTCGCGGCTTTCGAAGGCGGGATGTGCTGTCCGATGTGGGCGTGGCCACCCGTTTTACCTTCACACGATGGTGTTGTAGCAAGGC
The DNA here is from genome assembly GCA_963739385.1 of uncultured Alphaproteobacteria bacterium. Lineage (GTDB taxonomy): Bacteria > Pseudomonadota > Alphaproteobacteria > Rhizobiales > Xanthobacteraceae > VAZQ01. The sequence continues at coordinate 109,388 of CAVUAI010000049.1, read as the reverse complement.
ACTACTCGCCTCCTCGATGAGGGCGGCTCGCTGAGTGGCGCGCATCGAGACCATTATGCGTTTAATTCCAGACTCCGACTAACGTTTCGGCACTGAATTATTCAGCGTCTTCTACTCCTTTGCAGGGGATCAAACGAACGCAAGCAAGACACACACCGGATGAAAGCCGCGAACGAGAGCGGCACCGCTGATCATGGAATGATCTTGCATCCGGTCGGCAATAGCCCCGCATTCCGGCGTCCGGCTCACAGCTTAGACCCGAAAGCCTCTGATGCTTCAATTCATCGAAATCAAGGGAAATTCTTTCGACGCTTCAAAGAGCCACTGCTATGTAAAAACGAGATGTGCAGGCCCGCCCCAACATCCGCTGCAGGGGCCTGTTGGATCGATGCCTCCGCGCGTTAGCTTTGCTGAACCGTTTCGCTTATCTTGGACGGCGATTGCGCTCTCGTCACGGTCAGCTAACCGCACATTGATCTTTCGAGGCCATTATGAAGGTGACATTTCCTCTACGTACCAGGATCTAGTCGATCACCGCGCCGCAGTGGACCGAACGCTGCGCCTTATGGGCCACGATGCATGGAGCAGTACATAGCTGAGGGAAGTAAGCCGGTGGACCGCTGTAACCGACTACGCGCCGCGGACGCCCTACGTGATCATCGTTGCCTGGCGATACGGGTACGTACCAGGCCCGCACAGCGGACCCGCCGAACGGACGATCGATTACTGAAATCGAACTCGCCGAAGCGCAGGAGAGCGGCAAACCGGTACTAGCCTTCCTGCTAGATCCCGAAGCGCCCTGGCTACCCAACCGGGTGGATGCGATGAGCGGCGCGCCCGGCGCCGGCGAGGACGTGTCTCGGCTGCGCGCGCTACTCGGTACCGTCCAGCTATTCTGATCAGGGTTTCTCCCCGCACTCCTTCGTCTGATGATCGGAATTCGTCTTCCTCTCCCACAGCGTTTTTTGCGTGCGGTTGGCGCAGATGACGACAGCCTTATTTCCGTTCTTGATGCGCATGGCGCCGCCCGTACTGTCACTCTCCTCGATTCCCTTGCTCATGCCGCTGTCAATCAGAAACAGCAGCCCGTAGCGCTGGAAGAAAGTGTACTCCTCTCTGTTTCTTTTGTCAGGGAACTTCACCTTGCCTGGTTGATGGCCCTGGACTAAATGTCCGACACCCAGCTTCTTGGCGTACTTCGCAAGCAGCTTTTGCGGATTGGTGTCGGAATCGCCATCATAGAACCAGGGCAGACCGTGCGGACCTTTCTTGTTGAGGCGCGCCTCCAAAATCGAATTGTGACCGATCAGCTCCGTACTGGCAAAACCATCCTTATCGAAACCAGCTTCGATGGCGGCAGACAATTCCGGAATCGTCCGATTCTTGGTATTTCCGCCGTGGCTGAAGAACCAGTTGTTCACCCGCACTGCAATCGGCAAATTGCAGAGGAATTGGCCTAAGTCGCCGTTGCAATTGGCAACGTCGGTCGGATCTAGCCCGGCCTCTTTCAGTTCCGCGGCAAAGTCCCTTGTTTTCCTTCCGGTGGGCTCAGCCAGAAATTCTGCCTCGTGATTGCCCATTGAGATGATGACCTGACCGCCACGGCTTGCGGCGTCACTCTGGAGCTTCCGCAACAGCGCAATAACCCCGAGCGAGTCGCTGCCCTTGTCGATCAAGTCACCCGTGATGACCAATACCGATTTGCCGCCCGCCCATTTCACTTGGTCGGGCGCGCTTGGTGCGGCGGCAATGAGCCCAGCCGCCAATAGCACGCCGGTCAGCCGGTCTAGATCGCCATGCGGATCCCCGATGGCAAAAACGTCCTCACTGGTGGTCAATTGGAGAACCGCCGGGTATTTATTCCAGTCGCGCGTTGCGCCGGCCGCGCTAGCGGTACTGCAAACGACCGAAAGCGAAAGAATGACGACAAAAGCTCTCAGGGCAGGTCGCGCTTTCACGCAAAGATCTTTCTGCTGGCAATGATGATCAGCTCTCCAATGTCAGTCCGGCCGCTGATGTTTTTCAGCTGTTTGCCAGGAGTCTTAACGATCAGTATCATGTGAAAACACCTGAAAACGGCGCGGCACCCCCCGCTCGAAACCGCGCGGTATCGGGGCACTCCGGCGATATTTCGCAGCGCGACGCTCACCTCGTAGGTCAATTATGAAGCTGGCTGGACCGCAAAATTGCCGGCAGTCTGTTCAGCCCGCCTTCCGGCACTCAGGTAAGCATCGAAAGAATTGTGGGAAGTTGATCCGAGGCTGCAGCCATCAGGCTCTCGTAGCTGGTCTGGCCCTCTGCGGCGGCCTTTAGGATGCACTCAGCCAGGTACGCTTTAATTGCCGCTGTCGCCTGCTCCGGTGGAATTTTCGTCATCACCTCATCTAGGGCCGCGCGCATAGTTTGGATTAGTTCTGGACTGTAGCTCGGCATGCTTCGCCTCCCTATCACGTGAATCGCTCGCGTGATGATTTCGAGTTCGTCGTTTAAGGTCGCGGTTGGCGGCAACGTGGCCCCGAATGCGTGCTCCACCGCTTCGCGGATCGCTCGCATCCCCGCAGCCAAGTCTTGGTACTGCTCCCACAGGCCGGCATACATTCAGCGTCAGGCGCCATTCGTCCCCCGTTCGATGCGATCATCCCGCCATAGCAAGGTACTAAGCCGCGTCAGTGTGAAGTAGTTCACACATTGAATTAAGTACGCGGTTGAGCGATTGCCCCGCCCCCAAGGACATTTTCGGCCCAAGCGCCAGCAGCGCCAATCGCTCCGAGTGCGCCTGCCAATCGCTCGATGGTTGGCGGTGGGCCAACGCCGACTTCAACGACCCGCGCGCCCTTGTCGCAATACCGCCTTCAGCCAGCGCCTGCGCACGTTGTGGCAATTGCGAAGCATGCGATGAGCGCTGCGGTGACGCAGGTCACAAACACACATTCCTGCTTGTGACATGCTTACGTCGACGACCCCCTTCGATGGAGGAAACCATGACTAGCATGCTTCCCAAGGATGCCGCGGAGCTACATGCCATCGCCCAGGAACTCGTCGGTCAGGACGCCGATTATATCGAGGAGTTCTTGCGCGACTTGCTGGCCGAGTTCGCAAAGTCCAGTTCCGCCGCTTGCGGCATGGCATCCTCTAAATCGGCTCGCCGTAATGCACGCCGCAGCGGCCCGAGCCGAGCCTCGGACAGCCCGGTGCCTTCAGCAAGTTAGGCATCGCCTTCCAGTCGCAGTTGCTGCACGCCGCCCCGGCATGTGATCGGGGTAGCGTAGGGGCTGTTTGAATTTGCGCCTCCTGGACGCGCTCTGTGGGGCTGGACGACCTGCCGCCCTGGCTTCATAAAACAACCTGAAGCCCGGCGGCGTTGTTACACAATCGCACCAAGAGAAACGCCCCCTGGCCGCCAGAGCCGCCCCTTCGGCACATTGTCGGTGGTCGGCGTCATCGCGATTGGTAGCGCAGTTGCACAGTCGCTTGTCGAGCACTACGGCATCGGGCAACAGGAAACTCGTCCCGAAGTTTCGCCTTCGGAAATTGACCTTCGGCTGAATGACCATCAGCGGCTTCGGAGCTATTTGCTTGAGGGTTCTGCGCGTCCGGCTGCGGTGAGGTAGCCCTGTCAGAGCACTTGAGGCGCAGGGGGCTCGAAGGGCTGGAGGCTCATGAGGACTTGGGGCCGGGGGGACTAAAAAATTATTTTTTCGACGCACATATCAATGGCACCGAATATGAGTCCGCAGCTCCTATGCGAATGCCGTCGCCTTAGCCGCATTCGCACAAGAGGAACTAGGGTGCCCCACGGCGACCAAGGACCTGATAGCGTTCACTGAATCACCTTTGGTCGCCAGAACTGCACTGCACTACCCCTCGGCTGATTGGAGTGTGACGCATTGGCGCGCAGCGCATGTGAACTGGTTCACACGGTGGCGGTGGCATAAGTGCTTAAGTGCTAATAGGCACTGACATGCGCGAGCATGTGCACCCCGCTGAGGATGGTCGGCATTAGTTGCTAGAGGGGTGCCTACCGGATGATGTGCCGCCATGCACGAGCTATTCATCAGCTACTGCCGGCACGACTCGGACGCTGCCAACGCGCTGGCAGACACGCTCTCCAAGGCCGGACTGTCGGTCTGGCTGGACCGCAAGGGGATTCAGGAAGGCGCCGCATTCGATACCCAGATTGAGGAGGCCATCGCCCAGACCAGGGTGGTGATCGTGATCTGGTCCGAGCACTCGGTCAAATCGCACTGGGTGCGCGCAGAAGCGGCTTATGCGCTCGGCAAGCGCAAGCTGTTGCCGATCTCGATCGATCAATCCGAGCCGCCTCTGCAGTTCATGCAGATTCAAACGATCGACTTCCGCTACTGGGATCGCACCAGCAACCACCATGCATTTCAACAACTCGCCGGTGCGCTGGCGAAGCGATTGGAGGCCTCCGCCGCTTCGACCGACGCCCAGCCCCGCTTCGTGTCGCACACGTTGGCGGCCTTGAGCGCCCACGCGGTCGAGCATCCAGCCAAAAGAAGACTGGAGGCATGGATTGCCGCGGCGGGTCTTCGCTTTCCGGAAACGGTCGTCGAGAAAGAGTATCAGGACTATTTCTGCGAGAAGACCTTCATCATGGCGCAGTTCGCCATGCTGCTCGCGACCGTGACTTACCTGGTCTATGGCGCGGCCGACATGGCGATGGAATCCGGCGGCGTTCTATCCACCAGGTTCCGGTTCATGATCGCGTTGCCGTTGATGGCGACGTTCTTTGCGTTGAGTTTCAGACCCTTCGCGCGGCGACATTCGCAGGCTTTCTTCATCGCCTTCGGCGTTGTAGCAATGACATGCACCTACATAAGTGTCTATTTGATCGCCGCCGACTCGCCTTTTCGCATCGATAACGGCAACGGCACAATGAATGCCATGCTGATGCTCGGATTTCTTCCCCTGCTCCCGCTCAGCGTGGGTTCCACGATGGTGCTCGGCTCGATTATCGTCGCGGTGCATGCCGTCATTGTCATGCAAGCAGGTATGTCACTGCCGAGCTGTTGGCTGTTTTATCTTCATGTCGGCTCGATGTTCATGGTCGCATGCTGCATTGCGTACTCGCGCGAGCGCTTCTACCGAACGGCATTCGCGGCAGAGTTCAGCTATGACCCGCCGCCCGCTAGAACCGTCCGCTATGGCTGATTAATTGCCGGCGGCGCCCTGGCGATCCTTGCGAGCCTCAATCAGCCCGGCGGCAACATCACTTGGCGAGAACACGAACACGACGGTGTCTGCTTCCAGGATCAGGCCCCCCCATTTTCCAGTCCTCGCCCCCGAGGGCTCATTCCGCATGCTGAGAGCGCGGCATAGAGCTGGTCGGCAAACGCGAGGTTGTCGCGCGAATTGATAGGAAGACCTTTAGTTTATGTGCGGGATCACTTGCGTTGAGGTTTGCCCCAACTCGACCGGACTCAGTGACCTTGGGGATAATCTGCCGCATGCGTAATTGAGCAATGTTAGTGAATTTGATTATCCTTCAGTGTCGGTGCGCTTTCAGCGCGTTCTGGACGCCGGTAAGCAAGCGAAATGAATTGCTCACCTGGTCGCATGGCCTACAATGCTCCGATCCACCAAACTAGGCTCGTCTGCATCTTATGGAAGCAGATGAAGGCCAGCAAGGGATAGATAGGCGAGGTTCACCTCGGCCGACATGGGTCATAATCCAAACGGTAATACTCCGTATCCGGCGCTACCGCGCTTGGTCGACGCCGTCATCAGCGCGGCGTCAAGCCTCGAAGAAGAGAGGCTCGACACTGCGTGTCTGGCCCTCATCGCGTATCTGCGCTGTCGCCATGCTCCCCCTGAGGCTCAGGTGGCCGCAAGGGTTTTGAGCGAGCTACGGAAGTGGCGACATTTCGGAGCAATGCAAAGAGTGGCGGACGCATTGATCCGATTGGGATGCCACGCTCACCTGGTTTATCGCCAATACGCGCAGGCACTCATCGACCGTGGCGAGCTCATCCCTGCTCTTGAGCTCTTATTGAGCCTCGTAGAGCGGGCGAAGGGTGACGCCGACGAATACTCTGAAACCTGCGGTCTCCTCGGCCGGGTATACAAGCAGATCTACACGGAGGCGCAAGGCAGCCAACTCGGTATGGCAGAAGCTGCGCTAGGGGAGGCAATTGCCTATTATCGCAAGGTCTACGACGCCGACCCCACTAAGGTCTGGCATGGCGTCAATATCGTTGCGTTGCTCCGCCGGGCGAAGCGTGATGGCGTTGTCGCGCCTGATGCATCCAATCCAAACCTCATCGCCGAGGCGATCAGGTCGCACGTAGAACAGCGATGGAGTGAGGAACTGCCCGCTTGGGATTACGCCGCGGCTGCAGAGGCATGTTTAGCGCTCGACGATTGGACTGGCGCAGAGCGGTGGCTGCAGAAGTATTTAACCGCCAAAGACGTGGACGCCTTTGCGATCGCAGGTACGCTCCGGCAGTTTACTGAAATCTGGGGTTTGCGCGTGGATGGCGGCCCGAGTGGAGAGTTGATTCCGGTACTCCGGGCTGCATTGCTTTCACATGAGCACGGCCGGCTGGATCTCACGCCTGCCCAAGTCAACCGAATGCACGGTGCCAAAGGAGACGCTTTCGAGCGAATTCTAGGTGACACCGGACTTCAGACATATCAATGGATGTGCCAAGCGATTGAGCGGGCGCGGGCGATCGCCAAGATTCGACAGTCCGATGGACGAGGGGTAGGTACTGGGTTTCTTCTCCGCGGGAGCGAGCTATATGCCCCGTTGGGTGATGAGCTTTTGCTGCTGACCAATGCTCATGTGCTCAGCGATGACACTGCACACAGAGCAGCAGTTAAGAGCGATGACGCTCAGATCACGTTCGAAGCTTTGGCAGAACCTGGCCGCATGCCCATACGACATCGAGTCGCAAAGCTGGTATGGAACTCGGCTCCTGCCGCGCTTGATGCAACCCTTCTCAGGCTCGACCCGCCTCCAAAAGATGTCGAGCCCTGTCCGATCACTACTAACCTTCCCGCGCCGGGAGAGAATCAACGACTGTACGTCATTGGTCATCCTCTCGGAGGCGAGCTAAGCTTCTCCTTGCAAGACAATCGCCTTCTTGACCATGAAGGCCCGCCTAACGGAAAACCGAGCCAGATCGGGCGCTGCCTCCTTCATTATCGCGCGCCCACCGAGCCGGGGAGCTCAGGAAGTCCAGTGTTCGTCCATAGTGGCTGGAAAGTCGTCGGTCTGCATCACGCCGGCAGTGAGTTTATGCCTAGGTTAAATCGCAAACTTGGCACTTATGCCGCAAATGAGGGTGTGTGGATACGGTCAATCAAGGACTGCCTGATATCGGAGTTAGGTGGCTTACCCACCGACGCCAAGACAAATTGAGACCCTCGAGTTTTCCGAACGGCAGACGACTCGCTGACGATAGCCGACGCCACTGTGATCGCGTCGGCATATGTGCTTTCTCCGCAGATAAGAGTCCGTAGACGTTAACACGTCAAAAGGTACGTAAGATGCTAAAACTTGGTGGCGTAGTAGCTTCAGCCACGTCATGTCTTCCATAATTGCTCTCGCCGGACGGCGCATCGATACGCCGGGGACCAACCCGCCCCGCTTCCCTCTGGAGTCCGTACCGCTGGTTCGCGCGCGTATCGCGGAGCTGTTGCGGGTCGAACGTGCGGCAGCTGTCGTTGCCTCGGCCGCTTGCGGTGCCGACCTCATTGCGCTCGAGGAAGCTGAGAGGATCGGAATTCGTCGTCGCATCGTCCTTCCTTTCCCAGCGCGGATTTTCCGACGTACGTCGGTTACCGACAGGCCCGGCACGTGGGGCGCAGGCTTGACCGCGACATCGCTGCGGCCAACGCCGCCGGCGACCTCATTATCCTCGAGAAATCCGCTGCCAACGAGGATGAAGCCTATGATGCAACAACCGATGCGATCCTTAGGGAGGCTCGGGCACCATGGTGCATACGGCGCCCGACGAAGCGGGACAGCTGCTTGCTTTGGTCGAGCCACGCTTCGCCGTCGTCTACCACTTCTGCAACGACTTCGACACCGGCCCGGAGATCGAGCGCGAGATCCGCAAGCACTACGAGGGTCCGCTGGCTCTGGCACAGGATCTTATGGTGTTCAATGTCACGCCGGATGATGTCCACGTCAGGCTGGCGACTACAGCAACACATGTGTGGCCGAACAAGGAGCGCCACGATGGTTTTCGAGCGGCGCCGCGGCACAAATCTGGCCCCAGAATGTCGCGCTGGCTCGCAGACAAGCAGTTGTTCCCGAAATTCTAGCCCTGAGCGCATCAACTGATTTCTGTGGAAAACCATGGTGAAACTTCCTTGCCGTCAATTTCTTCAGCTTGCACTGGGCGCCGCCGCGCTCCCGACGGTCTCGCGGATCGCAACCGCGCAAACCTATCCGTCGCGGCCGATCACGATCGTCGTTCCGTCCGGCGCGGGCGGGCCATCGGACGTGGTCGCGCGCATTGTCGCCGAGCGCATGCGCGCCTCCCTCGGTCAGGCCGTCATCACCGACAACGTTGCTGGCGCGAACGGAACGATTGGAATCGGCCGGGTGGCCCGCGCGAAGCCCGACGGCTACACACTGGCTTTTAGCGTCTCTTTCTCCACGCACGTGGTGAACGGTGCGATCTACGCGCTCCCTTACGACGTGATTAACGATTTCACACCAATTGCGCTGGTCGCCGACAATCCGCAGTTCATTCTCGCCAAGAAAGCCATGCCCGCAAATGACCTGAAGGAATTGATCGCGTGGCTCAAGGCAAATCCTGACAAGGCGTCGCTGGCCCAGATTGGCCCAGGGAGTCCAGCGCATGTCTCCGGCGTCTTGTTCCAGAAGCAGACCGGCACCCGCTTCCAGTTCGCGAATTATCGCAGCCCAGGCCAAGCCATGCAGGACCTGATCGCTGGACACATTGATTTGATGTTCTTCGCCACCATTGCTTTGGAGCATGTGCGCGCCGGCAGCATCAAGGCCTATGCGATCACGGGCAAAACCCGGTTGGCCGTGGCGTCTGACATCCCGACCGCGGACGAGGCAGGATTGCCTGGGTTCTACTACTCGCCCTGGTTCGCGTTTTGCAAAGGCACACCGCGGGAGGTGATCAACACGCTCAATACCGCGGTCGTCGATGCTTTGGCCGATACGGCAGTGCGCAAGCGGCTTATCGAAACCGGATATGAGATCGTCCCGCGCGAGCAGCAGACGCCCGAAGCGCTTGCCGTCTTCCAGAAGGCTGAGATCGAGAAATGGTGGCCAATCATCAAGGAGGCGGGCGTCAAGGTGGAGTGATCAGGCCAAGCCCTGACGGCAGATTTCAAACCAAGTTGCACCATCTCGGCCACCCATCCCAATGGGGCTCATTCGCGTCGATTTGACTGTTCGATACGAGTCGGCTTGTCCTCCGATTTCGGACATGTCAGGCCGCTGTCACATCCGTCGCGAAGTGCCAAGACGCGACATCGCCCGCATATGGCGATATCTCAAACCGCTCGGACCGCCACTGCCCTTAGTCGCGCAGAGCAACGACAGAGGATCGCTTGATCGCCGCTCCATGCCGCCAGGGATGATCCTTTGCGAGAACGGTTCTCGCCGCAAGGTCTTTAGAGACTGTTCACTTTGGCCCTGAATACTGCGGGCGAGCCCTTCTCCTGACGAGGGCGGCGAATGGGGAGATGGAAATGAACGCACAGGCGCCGAAGCTTGAAGACGCCGAGAACGATCTGAAACAGCTGATGGCCGACGTAACCCGGGCCATGGAAAAGGCTCAGCAAGCCGTCGCGAGGATAGCCTCCAAGCCTACGGCGGCCACAACTGAGCCAGAATCCACCTCGCGCTAGAATGCGCCGTCTTCGCGGCGCTCGGCAGGCGCGAACTGACGTCCGCTTCGCCCTCTTACGTGGCCGGAGAGAAGACATCCTCCGAACGATTCAGGTCCGCCCCAAGGACCGGCTGACCTTTTCCCCGGCAGGCTCCTGATGCGTCAGACCGCCTGCGTCCGGCGGTCCCGAGCTGGTATGATCGGCGGCGGCATTCTGGGGAGCCCCAATGTCCGTCATTAGACGACGCGAATTCGTCATCGGCGGCGTGGGGGCGGCGTGGCCGGTTGTGGGGCGTGCGCAGCAGTCCCAAAAAGCCCGTCGGATCGGTGTTCTGCTCCCCGGCACGCCGACCTCATTCGCGGTTCGCGCCAATGCATTCCTCGAAGGTCTGCGGGACCTCGGCTATGTCGAGGGGAAGACGATTGCGATCGAATGGAAATGGGCAGAGGATAAGAGCACATCGTACTTTAAGTGACCGCTGCCAAAGTGTTAGAGGTCACAACTCTGCGCTTTCAAAGGTTGAGCCGAAAAGTGTGTCTGAAGATCCAAATCAAGCTTCAGGCGGCCTTGTAGGCAGGTTTGATGCAGCTTCGTCGCAAGATCCTTCAGATTCTTGCGGACTTCCGCATAATCATTGGCGGTGAAAACCAATTCTCGAACGAAGAATTCTCTGGTTTCCGCAGAATCGGCAATAGCGTCAAAACGTAGGATGAGGCGATAGGTCCTTGGATCGATGTGTGCAATACGATCAGCTAAGCCCGTTTGCTTTGCGATATTGTCTTTGGCGACGCCGCAGTCATTATCCTTTAGGAGTAACTTCTTAACTTGAACGGCTCCAAACCGCGCAGCCTCCTCCGGGGTTAAGCTCCTACTCGACTTCAGTTTGGCGCTGCCGTCCTGGTTCGGATCGTTGGCATCGAGATAGTAATAGGTCTGGAGATAGTGAATATTGCCGAAGCGGTCTTGCTGATTCATGAGCGTGTCGATCGCGATCAAGTCCGCAGCATCTTTGAGCTGTACCATCTTCTGAACATTTTCGGTCGTGAAGTTTCGTCCCACGAGCGTACTGATGTCCGAGTTGCGGGCCAGCATTCCGATGATCGGGTTCCCGTTGCGAAAGTTCTGCGCGCGCGCAACATTGTTTGCACCACCATTGAAGAACTCTTTGTAGAACTCTTCTTTCGTAGGGTTCTCGCTGAGCGCGCCATACGATTGGGCAAAATCGTCGGTGAGCAAGAAATCCCGTCTGTTGGCTCTGGCGCCGGCCGTCAACTGTGCCACCAGGCCTGCCCAAGTTTGATGAATAAGAGTGCCCGATTTGGTCTGGTCCAAGGCCTTGTGACCGAGAGCAATGTGATTTTTCAGATCGTACGTGCGTAGAACTGTTGGCGGAACGTTACCGATACCGCCAAGCATACGCGACACGTGATAATAGCCTAGGATGGAAGGCGTATAGCTGCAGCTAGTGCTGAGCTTATATTTGGCGATCTTTTTGGCGCTTGATGTCTCGCAACGCGCCGCGACGTCGTCACGGGCGACACTTTGAGGGAGTGAATAAAAATCAAGACCCGGGTTCGTGCTGTTGAGTTTCGGACAAACTGCGGCGTTCGTATTCCCATCTATATTGCAAAGCTTGGTCTCGACCTCGATATCCTTTTCGGAATATTCGCCACCTACGAAATGCTTGGGAATTACGCAGACCTCGGCATTTCTACCTGCCAGCGGGAGATCCACAATCTTCTCACCGCGTTGAAGGTGGGCTGATAAAGTGGCATGGGCGAACGACTGACCAAGGAACGCCCCCGACAAGAGCAGAAGCTGCGTCGGACGAACCGCCCTCCTCATAAGTTTTCTCCGCAAGAATATTCAGGTCTCCGCAGTGCAGGCCCGCGGGGTTTTATGATCGCTCCCGATCGCCGCTTAGTCGCTGTCAAAAGGATCGCTGACACAGCGGTAACCGGCAACCGATTTGCGCGGGCGTCCTAACGCATATTTAGAGCTACCATGTTGACGCTGAATCTATTGTGAGCTGGATCACGCAATACGGAAAAGCACGAGTTCAGATTGACCCCGTAGCTAGCTCGGATCATGCATTACGCGGCACTTTTTTGCACGTCAGGCGTACCTTCGTCACCCCTCACAATGCTCCTTTTGCGACATACAAGGCAGCGCGAGTTCATCACAATGCTCGGCGCGGCGGCATCCTGGCCGCTCGCGCGGCGCGCGGGCAACAAATGGGCATGCCGGTGATCGGGATCTCAGCGGCCGTGGACCTAACGGGGCCGCGCAATATCGCAATATGTTGACAACAACTTTATAGTGTAGCAATTTGGAGTTGACATTACAGGTTGAGTGGCTGTTACGGAAAACGCCGATGCGGTGCTCACGTCTGCTCGTTGCCGCGCTTGCCATCCTGCAACTCTGCTCTTCCGATGGCGCCTTTGGCGCCGACGATGCCTACCAAGGCAAGACTCTGAATCTGCGATCGGGGCCCCTAACCCTCGAGCCGACGCAAGCGCCTCCAATTGCTCAGGCGCCACCGGCCGCAGATGCTGGCGCTGAACCGCCGAGCTTGCCGTCTGCTGGCGCGAACGAGGCAGTACTGGCACCCGCCGATGAGCCCCCGAATGCCGGGCGCGACGGGCGCGTGACGGGAACCCCGCAAGCGATCTCCAAGACGATCGCCAGTGGCCGCGCCATACTGAGATTTGAGCGACGCGTGACACCGGCCGAGCGCGAGGCGCTGGCGCGTAGCGGGATCGAGGTCGACGACTACCTCGGCGACACCGCCTATACGGCGCGGATCAGCCAAACAAACATCGACCAGTTGGTTCGCGCTTCGAAGGACGTCAATACGATCGAGCACGTTGTCGCGCTCGACGAGCGCAACGCTCACATCAAGATCGATGCCTCCCTTGCGGGCGTCCTTGCAACGCCACCAACGGGCACGTCGGAACGGCCTGTAGACGTCGTCGTCCAAGTGTGGCCCGAAGCCGATATCGATCTGCTACGGCGTGACCTCGAACCGCTCGGGACGATCAAGCGGGTTAGCCCGCGGACGCGAAAGATCGAAATGTCCGTTCGGGATGCCGAGACCCTGAGAGCCATCTCAACGCTCAAAGATGTCAAGTACATTGCACCAGCATTTGAACTGAAATCGCAGAATACGCACTTGCGGCGCAGCCTCGGAATTGATGTGGCGATGGCGGCGCCGCATCTTCTTTCCGGCCAAGGCGTGCGTGTCGGCGTGTGGGACGGCGGGCACGTCGCAGCCAATCATCCATCCTTCAGCGGGAGGCTCTCCGTGGACTTGGAGCGAGAAGATATCGCGCCAGGCGACAGAAACGACAACCGCCATGCTACCCATGTGGCGGGGATCATAGCGGGATCCGGCGAGTACATCGAACCGTCCATTGCCGCCGATGGCGGGCCGACGACCGAAAGTCAAATCCCTGCCTTCGGGGACGAGCGAAGGTCGACAACGCCGGCGCGGGCCTTCGCTGCAACACCAGCGGCTGCTGCCGAAACGCCGAACCTGCTGGAAACACGCTACCCCGGAATTGCCGTCAGCGCGCAGATTCTTTCGTTTGATTTCCATGACGCTGCGCATGAGCTCATTTCCCTTCTTGCGGACAAGCCCGACGCAATCGATGTGATGAACAATTCCTGGAATGTCAATTTCAACTCGTCGACCTGCGATCAATTGGGCGCGTATGGCCTGTTGGGAGAACCTGAATTCGACGCTGTCGTGAGCGGCGAGACCAACGGTCACTCGATCCGACGCATTCCGATTCTGATTTCGGCGGGAAACACGCGCAACGACGGCGTCTGCGGCCTGAGCACTGCATCCGGTTTTCCAAACTACGGGACGGTCGTTCCGCCGGCAACGGCCAAAAACGTCATCACTGTCGGTGCGATCGACGCTGACACCAATGAAATGACTGAATTCTCGGCCTGGGGACCAACGAAGATCGGAAGGCTTAAGCCCGACGTCGTCGCACCCGGTTGCCGAAAGCTGAGCGACGGCGGGGCCGGCGTCATGTCGATGGTCCCCGCAACCGGTATCGGACGAAGTTGCGGCACGTCGATCGCGACGCCAGCGGTGACGGGCGTCGTTGCCCTGATGGTCGAGAAGATGGGCAAGCTCGGCTTCGACAAGTCGAATGTCTTTCCATCGACCTACAAGGCTCTTCTGATTCACGGCGCGGAGGATTCTGGGTCGCCCGGGTCCTGATTTCGAGTTCGGCTTCGGGCACGTCCGAGTTGCGTCCACTCTCAAGCTCATGAGCGACCGAGTTTTCCATCAGCTGAAGATCGAACGCGAGGGAGACGTTCTGACGCAAGAATTGCCGATCGCATCCGGCGCAAGCGAGCTCAAGGTGACGCTCGTTTGGGACGATCGACCGGTCAGTATTTTCTCCAACGAGGCACTGTCGAATGACCTCGATCTCGTCTTGGTGTCGCCGTCTGGCGATCGGCAACTGCCGTTCTTGCTTGACGCGGCTCACGGCAGAGAAACCGAACCAGCCCGGCCCGGTGTGGATCGCGTCAACGTCGTCGAGCAGGTCCTGATCAAGCAGCCGAACGCCGGTGTGTGGCGCGTGGAGGTTCGCGCGAGCAAGATCGGCAGTCCGACGGGTGGACAAACATATTCGCTCGTAACGTCTGTCCAATAGCAGTTGCGAAAGCGCGAAGGGTAGTGACCGCGAAATCATGCATGCCATCGCTTGAACGCCCTATCACGGGAGGCCCACCATGAAATACGTGTACAGCCTGGTCCTGAGCTTGCTCGGTTTGACCCTCTTCATGCAATCGCCGGCGAATACTGACGGCGCTGATGTAATTCTCGGCGAACTATTCGGCACCACCGTCTACGCCCGGCACAACGGCATTGCCGCGATTGCCGTCGGTACGACCTCCTGCAATGCCGGCGATCAGGTTCTCGATTGGAAGAGTCTTCCCGATAACAAGCATCCCGCCATAACGATGAATATGTATCGCCTGCTCGATGATCGAATGACCCAGATCGGGCAATCATGGGTCAAGCACGGGTTCTTCGCGCTACAGCAAAATGTGTGCAATTTCGGCTGTCAGGCCCACGCCAGCGACGGTCTGGGCGTGGGTTGCTCGGATCCCTACGGGGCGGGCACAAATCAGGGCCCGCATCTCGGTTCACGCCGTCTGATCAATCCCGCAAACGGCATTTTCGACGGCGCCCGGGCACAGCAGGAACTCAATTCATTCCAACCCACGTCCCCGATCGATCACGGCCTGCAGGTGAAGGAGAGCGACCTTGCAAATCCGGGGGCGCGCTATTTCATCGAAGGTCACTACGTCGCTTCGGATGACGCCGCGGCTGGCAATGGCCAAAACAATGTGTCGCACATGGAAGTGCGGGTGACGCAAGACCCCACCGGAGGCTTCGTGATTACGCAGGCAATCCCGAGTCCACGACCGACGGTGAGGGAGACGCCGGCGATCCGCGCCTGGCCTTACGCCGACTTTTCGGTGGTCGACGGCTCGCCAGCCGATGGCCAAATCCTGGTCGCTCACAAGACCATACGCCTTTCGCGGACCAAGTACCGGTACGAATACGCAGTCTACAACATGAACAGCGAGCGTGGCGTACAGGCGTTCAGCATACCTGTCGGCAACGCGCAAATCTCCAACGTGGGTTTTAGCCCGGTTCTGTCGCACGGCGAGGCATGGGAAAACGACCCTTGGCAAAGCGCCGTGGCGAACGGCCGCGTCACATGGTCGACCAAGACATTCCAGCAAAGCCAGAACGCCAACGCGATTCGGTGGGGGACGACCTACAATTTCTGGTTCGAGGCCGAAGCGATCCCCACGCGCACCGACGCGGAACTCGGCCGCTTCAAGCCCGGCAGCGGTCCGGCCGCCGTCTCGGTCAACGTGCACGCTCCGAAAGGGTGATGACGGGCGCCGTCAGGGACAAGACCTGGCTCGCATCTCTGTGACTGAACAGGAATCCCATGCCATGACAAGCAAATTACTGCTAACAGTCGCGCTCGGTTGCACGGTCATCGATCTCTGCTTCTCCACTGCATCGGCGCAGCCGGCCGCCGATGCGTGGAAGGAGCCGCAGGATACGTTTTCCTCTTTGTTCGAGCCGGATCGTTACGCTTGGCGGCTCTTCATCACGTTGAATTGGCCCGCGAACACGGCGACAAAGGAAGCCGATGCAGGCAAGGCTTTTGGGGCCGACGGACCGGTGGTGTGGGAAACGTGGCGCAATGTTCGGCCGCAGGCGCCGGATACCGTGTTCCCTGTGGACGGCTCGGATCCGGGCCCTTGGCTCGGTGGCGCGGGCCCAGTAGTCGCGCAGGAACAACAGCGGTTCGACCGAGTGTTGCCCACACAGCAAGCGGTCGCCGCGTTAGCTCAACGGCGTGTAAAGCCACCGCCGCCGGTGCCATCGTTTGACGGCGGTTTGGGCGGTGAAGTTCGCATGAACAAGAGTACCTACGAATTCATCCGAGCGAAGAAGCTCTTCAACGTCGAAGGTCAAATCGCGCAATTCAATGCCGGAGAGGTGAACCTGAACTTTCCTCCAAATGCCAAGGAGATCAAGGCGGAGTGGCGCACCATCGATCCGTCGGAAAAGCCGCGGTATCATTGGACCGAAGTGGTTCGAACTGACGGATCAAGGGAAGTTTGGGGTCTTTCGGCACTGCACATCATCACCAAGGACCTGCCGAACTGGTTCTGGGCCACATTTGAACACATCGACACGAAGTCCCCGAACCCGGTCGGCCCTGGATGGCAGTTCCCATCGGTCGATCGGGTGGCTTGTCCGTTGCCGCCCCACGGTTGCGAACAAGCGCCCACGGGCATTGGGCTGCAAGGCACCAAATGGGAGCACTATCGGCTTCGCGGCACGCAGATCGACTTCATCACGTCCTCCGGCTTTCCGACCCAACTGTCAAATAGCCAGATCGAGGCTGTGCAAAACTCGTCCTGCATGACCTGCCACGCGATGGCGACAATTGACCGCGACGGCGGCACGTTCGGGTTTCAGTTCATCAAAGGGTCGCCGCAACCTTCGTGGTTCCAGAATGCTCAAGGTCAGCGCATCTTCGTGCAGCAGGATTTCGTATTTTCGCTGACTCGTGCCTCGCGCGCGAACCCGCCATAGCTGGCAAGCCTCCAACTGCAGGGGCCGCCGGCGGGTACTTGAGCGCAGCGACGCGAACAATGCCCACAGTGCCGCACAGAGCCTCATACGTGCGATTTATCCAACGGATCATTCCCCAACGCTCCCCAGATCCTTCACCGCGACGACGCTGTGCGGATACTTGATCATGAGCCCGCCCGGCGGCCTCGACGGCAATCTCTTTCTGGTCGCGATAGGAGCG
This sequence comes from uncultured Alphaproteobacteria bacterium, assembly GCA_963739385.1. GTDB lineage: Bacteria > Pseudomonadota > Alphaproteobacteria > Rhizobiales > Xanthobacteraceae > VAZQ01. Next base: position 92,166 of record CAVUAI010000049.1, on the reverse strand, counting down.
CAGCACGCCGTCGATCGAAATTTCCGCAGGGCCGCCTGGACCCCCAGCCAGCCAACTTCCGGATGGTTGCTTGCCGTTGGGGCGCCGGACGGCCGCGAGCGCTTTGGCGACCCCGGCTGAAGTGTCGCGAGCCTGAAATCGAAGAGGTTACAGTGGCGAACCATCCCCCCGGTCGGAATTGAACGCAAATGTGCTTTCGCGCGGCTGGCTAACCGTTATGGCGGCCGTCAGGACACGCAAGGGAGCGCCGGAGTGCATTCCGCCGCCGGGCGAGAAGCCGCGTTCAATCTGGTGCATGCCGGCGAGATCTTCGGTGAGATCGCCCTGCTGGCGCTGCCTGCGGACGGCCGGCGCGGACTGCGAGCTCAATGGGTTCGATCGGCGGGCGATGAACCGAGGATCGCGATCAAGCTCGTCGAATTGCTGTGCGCACGGATCCGCTGATCGGCGAGCACCTTGAGGAAAATCGTCTTCCTCAACCTGCCGGGCCGACTTGCGACCGCCGTGCTCCGGCTGAGCCAGCAAGAGCCGCCATCATCCGGGAAACCCAAGGTGACGATCACGCAGCGCGAACTCAGCCAGGTGGTCGGGTTTCGCGCGAGAGCATCAACAAGCAGCTTCGCGCTTGGCAGCAGCAGGTGGATCGAAATAGTACGCGACGCGATCATTCTCGTGCTGCCGGAGGCATCGAAGGTCACCACGACTACGACTTACGAGAGCACGCCGATTGCTCGGTATAGATGTAGTTGGATTTTTTTAACGCCGCGCCTGATGCTATAAACACAGAGGCCGTGCACTCGGCAAGCGACCTCGCGCCACCGCGGCAGCAGCTAGGGATCGATCTTGCGACAGGAGGACTCGATGGCCATCATCAGGGTCGCATTTTTCGACATCGGCGACACGCTCGGCGTCATGCGCTTTGCGCCGTCCGGTCAGCCGGTCTCGCTCGAGGTTTTCCCGTACGTCCGCGATGTCGTCGCCCGATTGAAACAGGACGGGCTGCGGCTCGGCGTGATCTCGAACACCGGGACGATTCCCGGGCAAACGATCCGCCCGCTGCTCGATGCCGCCGGATTGGCGTTCGAGCCCGGTCTGCTGCTGTTCAGCGCGGACCTAGGCGTCACCAAGGCGTCGCCAGAAATATTCGCGCGGGCCGCGCAGATCGCGGGCGCGGCGCCCGGCGAGTGCATGTATGTCGGCGAGGACGCCAAGGAGCGCGCGACGGCGGCGACGGCCGGAATGGCGGCGTGCCCGCATCCGCTGTTGGCCGCCGACGTCGCAGGAGGCTCGGCCCTGAGCTTCGCCGTCGTCACGGCGCCAAGCGAGCCGCCGGAGCGCTGGCGTCAACTGCTGCGTCAGGCGGGCGCGCTCCCGCTGCATCTGGCGGGGCGAGGGGGCCGCACGGTCTATGCGATCCTGTCGACCCCGGCCGCGCGCGTGCTGGTCGATGCCCAGCTCGACGTGCATCGCCTCGGCGCCGCGAACCTGCCGCTGCGCTCCGATCTGTACCTGGTGCGCGACGACGTTTCAGCCCGCTCGGGCTTTCTCCAGCCATACGGCCAGTCGAGCGAATTGTTCGACAGCGGCGACACCGCGGACTGGCTCCTCTCCGCCTCGGCCGACGGGCTCGTGCTGGCGGTCCCCGCCGGCGAGTCGATCGAGCGTGTGCATTTCACGTCGGCGCTGCACGGCCACACCCTGAGGCTGCGGCCGGATTCGAATCTGCTCGAGCTCGACGCGCGCGCAGCGGCGACGGCGATGCCGGAGAGCTTTGCCGTCACGCTGCAGCCGCCCGCGCTCGACGACGCGGAAAGCGCCGTTCTGCGCGATGTCGTTTCGGCGGATGCGGTGCGCACGCTGGTTGCCCGTTATGCCGGCGCCGAGCCGCTCGGCGACGACCACAACCCGCCCAACATCGTCAGCCGCCACGTGCACAGGATGCCGGACAACGAGCGCGCCGTCCTGGCGGCAACCGCCGAGCTCGGCGCCATTCCGGGGATCGGCGCGGTGTTGCACTCCTTCGACCACGAGGGGATGCGGTTGTTCAATGTGGAGGCGAGCCTGCCCGGCACGCGCGATGAATGGGTCCTCGTCACCGCGCATCTCGATTCCACCGCGGCATCCGACCGGCCGTACAACCCTGCGACCGATAAGGCACCGGGGGCCGACGACGACGCCAGCGGCATGGCCGGCGTGATCACCGCCGCCCGCGCGATCGCCGCGCTGGCCGCAACACGGCGGCCCTCGCGCGGGGTCCGCTTCGTGCTGTTCAATGCGGAAGAGCATGGCCTCGTCGGCAGCAAGGCCTATGCCCGCGAGCAGGCGGCGCGCGGCGCGGCGATCACGGCCGTGCTGCAGATGGACATGGTCGGCTTCAACCGCCAGCCACCGCGCACGTTCGAGATTCATGCCGGGTTCGCGCGGTCGGCCGCCGTCGAGGATCGCAGCCTGCAGCTCGCTTCGTTTCTGGCGCAGGTGGCCGCCACGGTGTCGCCGGAGCTCGCTGCGGCGCAGATCTATCCGGCCGCCGCGGGCGGACGCGACGAGGCCGACGGCCGCAGCGACCATAGCGCGTTTCAGGAGGTCGGTTACTCCGCTTGCGTCGCCTGCGAGGATTTGTTCATCGGCCCATTGCCGGACTCGCCGGAACCGGAGGGCAATCCGCAATACCACCGCAAGGCCGACACCTTCGTAGATGAGCGCTACGCGGCCAACATCGCCCGCGCGGTCGCGGCAGCGGCTTGGCTGAGCGCGCGCTGACGGCTGAAGGCCATTCTGCACGATCAGCCAGAAATCAGGATCTGAGTTGAAGGGCAATATTCGGAATCGGCGGCGGCAGCCGAATCTACCGGCCGCACTAGTGGTTGCAGCATGACTTGGGCCGATCCAGCTTGAGTTTTCGGAACCTTTGCGATACTTGCGGGGTTTAGTCGCTAACACCGGCAAGGCACGATCCGCGCCGGTGGCTGAGGAACGGTCGCGCTGCTGCCTGACAATGGGAGGCAAGCTTTGGCCGGCGATCCCAAATGTGCCGCTGGAGCGCGAACCGTTATGACGTTCGACGTTGTACAAAAGATTGTTTGCATCACGGACGATTGGCAGCATGCGATGCGCCATCTCGTCCCGAACATTCCGCGCAAGGGCGAGGTCTATCATGTGAGGGGACATGATCGCGTCGTCCTCGCGCCTGACTGCGTCGGTCACGAATACATCTGGCTTTGCGAGATCACCAATCCGCGTGTCGGGTTGACTGAACCGTCATTCCTGGCTGAGCATTTTCGTCCGGTGACCGAACACAAGACCGACATCTCGGTCTTCACCGCAATGCTGAAGGCCAAAGAGGACGCCGCTTCATAGCGCTGCCGAACGGCCGGTCGGAATTTCGCTTCGCTCGCTTTCCTGCATCGTCTGGCGTTTTCCGATTGATGATCGCGCCGTCATGTCGCGTGCTTGCCGCGCCGCGTCAGCCGCGGAGCGCGGTCCGCACAAAAGTGCACGCGCTGAATTCACATCGTGACATCACCGAATAGTCGCGTGCGCACATTTTGCGCGTCCGCATAGTCCCGTTCTATCAGTCCTTCGCCGGCGCGACGGCGTGCAAAACGCTATCGTTCACAACTTATACCAAGTCGCTGAGTGGCTGACTCTCTCAGGGATTCTATGAGGTCGCACTTACGACCCGTGCTCTGGGCCCGTTCTCCCACGCGACCTCACAGAAACCTCAAGATTCCCGAATCGATCGCGGCATGATTCAAGATGGCAAACTGAGGGGTTTGCCATGGGCCACGCTATTCCAGTGCGGACGGACTACACCGCCGGCCAAGTTCGCCGGATTGCCCAGCGAGCGAAAGATGCTGCGCAGGCGCGACGGCTGCTAGCGATTGCGGCTGTGCTCGACGGCGCCTCGCGGGAGGAGGCGGCCAAGATTGGTGGCATGGATCGTCAGACGCTGCGGGACTGGGTGATCCGGTTCAACGAGCAGGGTCCGGACGGTCTCATCAATATCCCTTCTCCAGGAGTGCCGCCCAAGCTCAACGCCTTGCACAAGGCCTTTCTCGCTCGAATTGTGGAAGAGGGTCCGATCCCTGCGATCCATGGCGTGGTGCGCTGGCGGGCGTGCGATCTGATCATGCGGCTGCATGAGCAGTTCGGGCTCTCAGTGTCGGACGACACAATCTATCGCGCCCTCAAGAAGCTGGGCTTCTCGCATATGAGCGCCCGGCCCAAGGCATACAAGCAGAATGCCGAAGCCATGGAGGCATTCAAAAAAACTTCGCCGAGCGTGTGGCGGAAATCCGCGCGGCACTCGCACCCGGCACACCGTTAGAGGTCTGGTTCCAAGACGAGATGCGGGTGGGTCAAAAGAACAAGCTCACCTATCGCTGGGCCAGGAAAGGTTCACGCCCCCGTGCTACCTACGATCAACGAACCCAATCGACCTATCTGTTCGGTGCGGTCTGCCCCGAACGTGGAGCCGGCGCCGCCCTCGTGCTGCCGGCCTGCAACCGTGAAGCCATGCAGTTCCATCTCGACGAGATCGCAACCAAAGTCGCCCCCGGAGCACACGCCATTCTCCTCCTTGATCAGGCCGGCTGGCATGGCGCCAAAGCCCTGGTTGTGCCGAGCAACGTCTCACTCCTGCCGCTGCCGCCACGCGCGCCCGAACTCAACGGCCAGGAAAACATCTGGCAGTTCATGCGTCAGAATTGGTTGTCAAACCGGATCTTCAAATCCTTCGACGATATTGTCGATCACTGCTGCTACGCCTGGAACACACTCATCGACCAACCCTGGAAGATCATGTCCATCGCGCGACGCGACTGGGCAGCAGTCGGTCACTCAATCTGAGGATTGGTATTAGCGAGTCTGTTTCGACGACCGATTTTGCCGACCAAGTGAGCAACTTTGGTTGACAACTTTTAGGAAAGGTGTCAAGTTAAAGCAATCCTAACGTGCATGCATCCTTGCCGAAAAATGACAGCGTCTCTGACCGCCTGGAGACTGCTGTCGCCGAAACCCGGGCCATCCGGATTGAACACGTGTCCACGGAACCCGCAGCAGGCGTACCACCACGGAGGTCGCAATGGCAGACGAAGGCGTCACCTACGACGGCCAAGGTCATCCCCGCTACTTCAGTTTTTCACCCGAAGCGGCCCGCGCGGGCGCGGCGGCCGCTGCCGGCGTGTCGGGCGCCCCCACCGCACAAGAGGCCGCCAGGAACTTCTTGCGAGCGCAGGCGAGTACGTTGCAGATCCCGCAGGAGGCGGTGCAGGGGCTCGACCTGCGGGCCGCGATCACCCCGACCGTCGAGGAGCAGGCACTCCGCTTCGAGTCGGAAAAGCACCTGATGGATTCGACGGTCGTCAGCTTCACCCAGACGATGTTCGGCCTGCCGATCTACCAGGCCGGCGTGTCCGTGACGCTGCAGTCGCCGGACAACAGCGTCAGGGCGGCGTCCTCGACGTTGCACTACGATATCGCGGCGCAGCCCCCGGGCGACACCTTGACCGGCGCAACGATGAACGCGGCGGCCGTCGGCGGCTACGACGACCTGGTCCGCAGCGCGCTTCCGGCCGCCCGCGAGATGCGGATCAATCGCACGCGGTTGATGGTCTACCGCTACGATGCCGCCGCGCGCACGTACACCCATGCGCCGGGGGACAGTGAGAGCGGCTTTCACACGGAACCCCCGACCCTGCCGCTGCCGCCGCTGGCGTCATCGATCGTCGACGGCAAGCACTATGTGGCCGTGGAGGCGCTGTTTGCATTGCCGGTGGAAGGGTATCCCACGCTTAACTGGCGTGCCTTCATCGAGCCGGAGACGCGATCGGTGCTCTACCTGCGGGCGCTGACCGACGGCGCCATGGGTCTGGTGTTCGACCGCGACCCCATGACCAAGACCGCCAACGCGGCCAATCTGCCGAGCGCCAACAGCGCCACGCTCAACCTGCTGCGCGACACGATCACGCTCGTCGATCTCGGGCCGGTCATGGCGGGCCAGCAGAACCTGGCGGGAAGTTTCGTCTTCCTGACCGACAAGACACCCCCGTCGCCCATCCTGCCGACCCAACCCGCGCCGTTCAATTTCAACTACGTGTCGCGCACCAACGACTTCGCGGCCGTCAATGCCTACTATCATTGCGACCGCTTCTTCCGCATGGTGCGGGACCTGGGCTTCCCGATCGCGACCTACTTCGACGGCACCGCATTCCCTGTACCGGTCGATCACCGCGGCCTGGGGGATGCAGTCAATGCGCAATGCCCGGGCGACAACCTGGGAGACGGTATCGGCTTCGTGCAGTTCGCCCTCGCCGATGCCGGCGATGTTGCCAACCCGATCGGCATCGCGGCGGATTGGCGCGTGGTGCTGCACGAGCTTGCCGGCCACGGCATCCTCTGGGACCACGTGAATTCGCCGAACTTCGGCTTTGCGCACAGCGCCGGCGACGGGATCGCGGCGATCGCCAATGATCCCGACACGGCGCTCACCGGCGCCAACCGCTTCATCACCTTCCCGTGGGTCAATATCGGCCGTCGCCACGATCGACCGGTGAACGGCTGGGGATGGGGCGGCGTCAACGACGTCGGCGGCTACAGCAGCGAACAGATATTGGCGACAAGCCACTTCCGCTTCTATCGCTCGATCGGCGGCGATTCGACATCCCAGGCGCGTCGTCAGTTTGCCTCCGACACGGCGATCTACCTGATCCTGCGCTCCGTCGGTCAACTGTCGCCCGTCAGCAATCCTCCCGCCGGCCTGCTCGGTCCGCAGCAATGGGAACAGGAGCTCGAGACGGCCGACTCGTTCGTTTGGAACCGCACCAATCCGGCGCAAACCCATGCCGGTGGCGCCTACCGCAAGGTCATCCGCTGGGCGTTCGAGAAGCAGGGTCTATTCCGGGCGGCGGGCCAACCGGCCACGCAGGAAGGCAAGCCGCCGGCGGTCGACGTCTATATCGATGATGGCCGGCATGGCGAATACCCGTTCCAGCCGAACCACTGGAGCTGCACGGACATCTGGAACCGGCTGACCGTGGGCGACGGGGGAGGCGTGCACCAGGAACCCGAAGTGGGACAGACCAACTTCGCCTATGTGCGCATCAAGAACCGCGGCACGCAGGCGGCAACGAACGTCGTCGTCAAGGGCTTCCACGCCCTGCCTGGTGTCGGACTTGTATTCCCGACCGATTGGGTGGCGATGGCGACGCCGTCGCTGAACGCCCCCAATATCGCCGCCAACAACAGTGTCGGCGCCATCGTCGGACCGTTTAAATGGATGCCGTCGCAGGTCGGGCACGAATGCATGTTCTTCAGCGTGTCCGCCAAGGGCGACGCCGGCAATATCGACGGCCACGTCGTCGGGCCGATCCCGGAATGGCGGCTCGTGCCGCACGACAACAATATCGGCCAGCGCAACGTTCATCCTGTCAACAACAAGCTCGACCTGGTGCTCTGGGAGAAGCTGCCGTTCTGGATCCGCAACCGCGGCAGGGACCCGGTGCAGCTCGGCGTCGAGATCAAGCTGCCGAAATGGCTCGAGCAGCTCGGCTGGAAGTTCGACGTTCCGCAGATCACCCGGGAGCGGGTCACGCTCAAGCCGGACAGTCCACCGCTCAAGGTCGCGATCGCGATAACCAAGGGCAAGCCGTTCGACGAGGCCGTGCTCAAGCAGGAACGCGATCACGACATTGTCCTGACCGTGCTGTACGACAGCGCGCCGGCGGGCGGCATGACCTACCGCATCACGGCGGGTGCCGGACAAACGGGCCTGGCGGGTTCACCCCGGTCGGCAGGCTCGTCGCGTTCGGCAAGCTCTGCCAAGCCGGCGCGGTCGGCAAGCTCTGCCAAGCCGGCGCGGTCGGCCAAGTCGTCGAAGTCGGCAAAGTCGTCGAAGTCCAGGCGGGGCTAACGCCTGCACAAGGGGTAGCTTTGCGGAGCGTAGGTTGCCGGCGCGGGCCTGTTGCCCGCGCCGTGCCGTAAATACCTCGCCCGCCGAGTTGCCGCCGACGAACGCGATGCGCACCATGTTGGTGGCGCCCGGCGTGCCGAGCGGCATGCCGGCCACGATGATGATGCGCTGTCCCGCCTCCAGATAAAGCATCGTTTGTAGTCGTCCGCACCGAACTGCCCTGCGGTTCGTGGTGACTCGGAGGACCTCATTCTTCATGCCGCGCCTTCAGATGTGCTGGTAACGCTGTCCAAGATTTCAGGGTTCCTCGGGAGCGCCCCCGGCCAGCCTTTTTTGGGCGGTAACGGCCCCTCAGTTTCGGGGAACGGCGGGAACGGCGGGCCTCCTGTGTGGAAGCCCGAGAGAAAGCCCGCCGCCCACTGGTAGTTTGCGCGGGCTGGCTGCCCCGCGCGAGCGCAACTAACCCGTCAAAGACGACGAAAGTCAGTCCTGTTTACGCCTTGTCCACAATCGCGCCGTTATCGACGCAGAACCGGTCTGGGGCCAGCTTCGTGTACCGCACAGTTGAGGCTATCGAGCGGTGGCCCAGGTAGTGCTGGATCGCCCGCGGATCCTGGCCATCGTTGGCGAGCTTGTACCCGCAGCTATGCCGCAGCACGTGGCTGGAAATCAGGAACGGGAATTTCGCCGCCTCCCCGGTGCGTGCCACCATCCGCTGATAGCCGGACACGCTTAGCGGGGCGAGGCGTTCGGATACGAAGACGTGGACCGACCGCTGCCCCTCGGGCATCTCTCGCTGCAGGCGGCGCAAGGCACGTAGCTCCCGAGCGCCTAGCCGCGATCGAGGGACGGCGTCGGCGGACGGTGCAACGGGGACAGGTTAGCGATGCAGCTCATATTTGGGGACGCTCGGGGCAATCGACATCCGCGATCGCATCTTCAAGCTGATGGAAGGCGGCAGCGATCCGTTGGCGTAAGGCGGGTGTGGACCTGGCAACAGGATGACTTGGCCGCGGCGCTGTTCTCGCCGTTCAACCCCGCGCCCGACGTGGGGGCGAACCCGCCCAGCTACGAGCACGCACTGCTAAAGCAGGTGGGACCAGCGGCTGCCCAAGGCCTAGCCGCCTGCCGCCGCGCTGAGGGGCGGTGCTGCGTCAGGATTGGGGGGTGCTGCCATGGCACGAATAATCACAATGGCGAGTTCCGCCTGGCGACACGTTCCCGTCTTGTGAAAAACTGTCTTGAGGTAGTGCGCGCCGTCTCGTATCCAACACCGAGCGCAGCCGAGGACAACCTCAGCGAGTCCCCGCCATGATGCGAAGGACGAGGCGCGACTCCGCTGGCGTCCTTGCAGGAATTTGGGTCGGGGACCTCCCGATTTTCCGAACGTCGGCGCCCGCAGTAAGCGGTGAATGCGCGATATGATGAGGACTTTCAGGGAGGACGGCAATGGACGCTCAAATCGAAGATCTGCTTGCCGAACAAGTTGCGCAAAGCGCAGCGCTACATCTCGTAATGCGCGCTATAATCATGTTCGCGAAAAAAGAGGGCGTCAACCGCGAAGCTCTGCTGCGAAAGTGGGAAGAGAGCGGCCACGACATCTTAAGCAGACAAGCAGTTCATGGCGTTCGCGCCGACCGGTTAGAGATCTTCCGCGAGAAAGCCAAGGTCCGGTTTACAGATATCATCACGACCTGCTCGATAGAGGAGTGACGTTGAAACTGAAGTATGACGTAATGGGTAGAAGCGAACCGGCATCGCACATTGACCATTTCGAGTTCGCGTGCGGTGACGCGCAACATTGTTGGTGCATCGTTGGTCACCAAGGTGCATCAATTCGTGCACCACATGCACCACGCAGCGAGGAAGAGCGGCGGAGTTTGGGCGCTTTCAGCGGGTCGAGCAGGCCACTAATCAGGCTACTGTGAGGCCGACGGCTCCTTAAACCCCTCGGCCTCAAGCGCGTGACTGCAGCCGAACGCAAGCGCCGACAGCGGAATCGTCTCCCGACCTAAAAATTTTTTTGCAAAAACGCCTTCCACAGAAAGGCTACTCCCTTTCTGGGCAAACCGTTTTTTGGACAGTTTATGGGAGAGGGGGCATGAGCAATTTTCAGAATCCAAAAGTCCCCCCTACCGGGGGGTCGCATCTTCCGCTCGCACATCCAAGCTCGTTTGAGATGCGCCGAACCTGCCAGTTCCGACCCGCGGTGCCGGCGACGGACGCCAGTCCACGCTAATCTCGCCAGAAGTCGCGGAACCGGTCGGGTGAAAGCTCGGTGTAGCGGACGGTGTGCTGGATGTTCTTGTGGCCGAGATAGTGCTGCAAGGCACGGGTATCGTGCCCGTCGTTGGCAAGTTTATAGCCGCACGCATGCCGCAGCATGTGAGGATGCAGCGGGAAAGGCATCCTGGCGGCCTTGCCGAGCCTCTGGATGAGATGGTGGAAGCCGATGGTGCTCACATTGGTCCGCCGCGCTCCGTGACGAAGACGTAAGCCCCGGCCGGGCTTTCACGGCGGAGCTTGCGTAAAGCGCGGATTTCATCGCCCCGGATCGGATGGACGGATGGCGTGCCGTTCTTGGCCCTGCGGACGTGCATGCGGCCCTGGTCGAGCTCGACCTGATGCCATTGGAGATCGCAGACCTCCGAGGCTCGCAGCCCATGACGATAGGCGACCAGGATCATGGTCGAGTCTCGATGTCCGTAGCGGCTGTGCTTACGGGCATAGTCCATGAGCTTTTCGATCTCGCGAGCGGTCAAGTATTTTCGAACTGTACAGTTTACAGTGGTTGGTGGGCTGGCATTCCGTCTTTGATTCGGCATAGGAAATTCCGCGCCGTTGAGGCTGACTAGGAAGATAATACGCTTTTTCTGTACAGTGTACACAAAGGCCCGCCGCATCCCAGTGGTTATGTCTGGCGGCACCAGCGACCTGCGTACCGCACAATCCAAGGTCTTACCTGTCTGCAGACCCGACCCGCCGCGTGTCGCGGCCAGACATTGGGATGTTAGGTGCTTGCAGGCGATGGCACCTTGCGCGGCTTACGCTCCCGCGGGCCAATCGCGGTGTCGGTATACTCAAGCAGCCGGTTTGGACGCTTGCGCTGGATTTCAAGCTCAGGGGCCGGCAATGCAGCCGGCTCTACTCTCCCTTCAATGAGCTTTGCCTGATCGCCAGCCTTCGCCGCAAGCGCTGCCTCGATGTACTCGATCGCCGCCTCGAGCTGCTCGTCACTCAATTCCTTGACCGGATTGCGGTGCTCGACCTTGTGCTCGCGGGGAACCAGCAGTCCGAGAATCTTGAGGTAGCTCGCCGGCTGCTCCCTCGCGACCTTCTCAATTGCCTTCTTGCCGTGTTGGCGGAAATGCAACAACAGCGCTTGAATGAACTCCTGATTCAGCAGGTGACGCGAATGGTGTCTATTTCCGTGAGGGTTGCCTGACACCCCCTGCTTGAACGTCATGGCGGCTCTCCATGTCGGGCAGACTTGTTCTCAACATGAGCAAATATCTGATCCGTCTCCCGAATGCGAGTGCAAAGATCATCAATGGGTTGAGGGGTCGAGAAGTAAGCGAGGGTTTGCTTGTTGTGCCGACGATAGGCCGATCAGCGGTCGCGGCTCGAAGGAGGTGGCGAATGGTTTGACAGCTCGCCGAAAAGTCTTTGCGGGCCAAAGCTGCCGCGGAGAGCGGTTTGACAGTCTAACCCATTCAAGATGCTCGCGGAGGCCAGTTCGGCCGCGGCCACCAACAAGTTCCTGAATTAATAAGATAATTGCCGGAAGAGCTAATACTGAAGGGCGAACGGTCGTGTCGCGCATGTTGCAAGAAATTCCCATTATTTTACAACGGTCGCCACCGGCTTCCGGCGGCTCCGTGCAACATGCTCGCGACATGGCAAACCTGCGACCCCACACCTATTTTTCTGACGCATGTCACTCTCGCCTGCTGCTTGTCGAATCGCGCCGCCGGCTATGGCACCTTTCCCCTTACGGCCCAAGCGGACGCCGTCAGCGACCGCGGCCCGTCGGGCGAGCCGGAGCAATACGCATCGCGAACCGCCGCCTTGATTTGGGCATTCAGGGCTGGCGCAAGATTGGCGAAATAGGCGCCAACCGGCCCTTGGCCGCCGAGGAACGGCTGCCAGTAATCCTCGAAATTCTCGTATTCCATCCGAATGGTGAGGGATTGCGTCTCGACATCCTCGAGTCCAGCGTCATGGAAAAAACCCGCCAACCCGGCGGGAATCGCAACTGGGTTGGCGAACAGACTGTCGCGGGCAACACGAGCATTGGGATCGATTGCGACTGCGGTATCCCAAAGCATGCGCTGAAACACGAGGCCGCCACGCGAGTCCCACACGACAGCCGCAACGGTCCCGCCTGATCGCGTAACGCGCCGCATTTCACGCAGCGCAACCTCTGGCTTGGGGATGAAGAGAAAAACGAGATGCGCCGCCGCTCCGGCAAAGCGCCCGTCCGCGTATTTCAGAGCACAGGCATCGCCTATTTCGAAGGTCGGACAGTCGCCGAACCGGCGCGACTGGGCGTAAGATATGAAGGGCGCGGCGATATCAACACCGATCACGGGCCGCGCGGGCCATCGATCGGCCATCGTGAAAGTGAGCGCCCCGGTCCCGCAGCCGACATCGAGCAACTCGCCGGCTTGGGGAAATTCCACGAAATCCAGGAACAAGTCAGCAAGCCGGCGCGACCACCGGCCAAGCCAAAACTCGTACGCGGCTCCGTCGCTCGCATGAAAATTCGACGACTGCGACGACATGATCATTAGTCCTGCGGTTGAACGCCAGCCTGCTTCATCAGTGTGGCGGTGTTTCTCACATCGTCGCGAAAGTATTTTTCGAACTGCTCGGTGTTCATCGGCAGCGGGTCCTGGCCTGCCTTGGCCAGCGGTTCCCGTACCGACGGCACCGCCAGCGCCTTTTGGGTCTCCTGGTAAAGCTTGGCGACGATGCCGGGCGGCGTCTTCGCTGGGACAAAGATGCCGTTCCAGAATGCATAGGATGCGTCCTTCAATCCCGCTTCCGCGGTGGTCGGTACATCGGGGAGCGCCGCTGTGCGCTCGGGTGTGCTCACCGCCAGGGCGATCACCTTGCCGTCGTTGATATGGGGCAGCGCCGCTACGATCGGCAGGACATAGAAATCAATTCGCCCGGTCATGACTTCAGTGATGGCTTCGATTGGGCCACGGAATGGGATGTGCTGCGCCGTGAAGCCGGCGCTCAGGCGAAAGCGCTCGGCCGCGAGATGCGAGGCGGCGCCGACCCCGGCCGAGGCGTAATTGAGCTTGCCCGGGTTGGCCTTGGCGGCGGCGACCAGTTCGCCCAGTGTCTTCCAACCCTTCGAGGGTGCCGCGACCAGCACGGTGGGCTGGATGCCAAGCGGGACGACGGCGATGAAATCGTTGAAGGTGTCGTAAGGCAGGCTCTTGTAGAGTGAGTAACTCGCACTGAAGCTTGAAGAATGCACAAGAATGGTGTGGCCGTCGGCTGCGGCTTTCGCCACAAATGCAGCCCCGGTCGTTCCGCCCGCGCCTGCGCGATTTTCCACCACGATTGGCTGCCCGATCTGATGCGAGAGCTGGCCGAGCACGATCCGACCGACCACGTCCTGGGCGTTGCCGGGCGCCAACGGGATGATGGCCCGGATGTCGTGCGTGGGCCAAGCTTGCGCTCGCGCTGCGCTGGGAGCCGCGATCGCGAGTGCGAAGCCAAGCAGTCCGAATGTCCGCCGGACCGCCGGGATTATCATCGCATCATCCTCTCGTTATATCGCGCCGGCTCCGCAGACGTCTCACGTGCCGTGTCATACCCACACGCGCGAGGACGAGACCTACTACGTCCTCGCCGGCGAGCTCGAGGTCGTGGTCGGAGTCAGCTAAGGGTCTTGGTCGTGTAAAAACGCCTTGGTAGGAGCAATTGACGCCCCACCATTTCGGCGAGATGTCTTTTCCGAATTTGGCAGCTTTTCGGTCTGGCGGCGACTATGCCCTCATCACCGCCACGAGCGGCTGGATGCCCATGATGTTCATGACGCGGGTCAGATTGTAGGCCAGCACGTGCAGTGCCATCTCGGTGGCGACCTTTGGCAGCGTCTTCATCAGGAAGTGAGTGGCGCCCATCCGGGCCTTGATGGTGCCAAACGGGTGCTCGACCGTCTCGCGCCGCTGGCGCATCTTCTCCGGATGCTCGTCAAGCCGGCGCTGCACCGCTTCGAGAACATGCTCGTGCTCCCATCGGGTGATCCGACGCTCTTTGCCGGTGGTGCAGCTGTGCTTGATGGCGCAACTCTGACAGGCGTTGGTCCAGTAGCGGCGCAGGACCAATCCATGTTCTTCGTTCGTGTAGTGGTAGGCGAGCCTTTCACCGGCAGGGCAAATGTAAACGTCCTGCTCCGCCACGTAACGGAAGTCCTGTTTGCCGAACCGCCCTCTGACGTTGATGCCCGAGGTCATCGGCTTGGGCAGCGTGACCGTGATGCCCGCTTCCTCGCACGCCAGAATCTCCTCGCTGTCGAAGTAGCCGCGATCGGCGACGGCATCGAGGTTCTCCACTTCCAGCGTCGCCTTCGCCCGCTTGGCCACGGGCGAAAGCTGCGACCGGTCGTTACCGACGTTGGTCACCTCATGCGTGATGATCAGATGATGCTCGGTGTCGACGGCGACCTGGACATTGTAGCCGACAACGCCGGAACCGCGGCCGCTCGTCGCCATCGAGCGGGAATCGGGATCGGTCAGCGAGATCTGCTGGTCCGGTGTGGCGAGCATTTTCATCTTGAGAATCTCGAGACGCTGCATCTCCTCCTTCAGCTTCTCGATCTTCTCTTTCAGGCGGCTCGTCTTGGTCTTGAGCGCCTCGGACGGCTCCTGCCGGTCGGCAGTGTCGAGCTGCTGCAGATAGCGCGCGACGCTCTCCTTGATCTGCGCCATGCGTCGGTCCATCTTGGCGCGCGTGAAGTTCTTATCGCGGTTGTTCACCGCCTTGAACTTGCTGCCGTCGATCGCGACGCAGGCTTCCGTGAGCAGGCCCATTGTGCGGCACAGCGCGATGAAGCGTGCGCACACTTCGCGGATGGCAGTACCATTGTCCCTACGGAAATCGGCAATGGTCTTGTGGTCGGGAACGAGCCGACCCGTCAGCCACATGACCTCAACGTTGCGTCCGGCCTCACGCTCGAGCCGGCGGCTCGACTGAACCCGGTTGAGATAGCCGTAGATGTAGAGCTTCAGCAGGACCGACGGATGATACGAAGGCCGCCCGGTTACCTCGGGATCGACCCTGCGGAACCCAAGCTCGGCAAGATCGAGTTCGTCGGCAAAGACGTCGATCACCCGAACGGGATTGTCCTCGCCGATCCAGTCTTCCAGGCATTCAGGAAACAGCGTGCTCTGCCCGCGATCCGTGCCTTCAACGAAGCGCCTCATCCAACCCTCCCGCGAATCATATCGCGAGAATCACATCAAAAGAGGCGTTTTCACACAGGGTCGGTCAAACTGAGAAGAACTCATTCCGAGCATATCTCTTCCGGGTTGCCCCCGATAGCGGACATTTGAAACGCTATGGCGATCATCGCACGACCTTCATAACCTTGCGGTCATGCCGTCGCGCTCGTCCGTTGTTCTACTTCTTCTGCCGGATCGTAGTTGTCGATATGCGTGCGGATCAGCTCACACTTTTTGTAGTGCGGCCAAGTCCCGATCGAACCGCTCCATACGTAGCTTTGTCACGCCACTGTTCAGTTTCTCATAAGACGCGTGGGTGTGGTGCGATCGGCGGCCATCAAAGTGCGCAGTCCGCTTGTCGACTTGGTCGCCGGCACGTCGGAACAGGTCGGTCGTATTGGGCCCGTAAGACATGAGTCCCTTCGCTTGGAAATCCTTCCGTTGTAAACCGTTGGCAACCGCGCAGCGACTGCGAAGGTATTGATACGGATATTGTTGGCGATGATGAGTGCGTCGGCGCAGACGTAGAGTGCGCGCGCGCGCCCGTTGAGCGCTTCAAGTTCGATTCCCTTGGCCCGCTCAAAAATTCGCAAGTAAAGACAATTGATTTCCAAACTATCGGTGAGAACGTGATCGCCCGACCTTCGTCGTTACACGAACACGAAGTCGCTTGGATGGACTGAGGCGCCGTTGCTGAACGTGATGACCTCCTGCATGCCCGCAAAGTCGATCCGCCAGTGCGTGGCATCGAGGTTGGTGAAGGTCGCGCCTGGGCCATAGCCGGCGAACCGCAGCGAGTCTCCCGCCGACGCGCCGTTGCCGGCGAAATCGACGACGGTGTCGCCGTTGGCCTGCCCGAAATGAAAAACGAAGGCGTCGTTGCCAGCGTTGCCGGTGAGAATGTCGGCTCCGCCCAAGCCGTCGAGCGTGTTGTTGCCGGAATTGCCAAAGATACTGTTGGCGAGCGCGTTGCCGGTGCCGCTCACGTCCCCGACGCCCTGCAGCACCAGGGTTTCCAGGTTCACCGACAGAGTAAAGGCGACTTCTGAGAATACCGCGTCCGTGCCTTCGTTGGGGTTCTCGGACACCACGTCGCCGGCATTGTCCACGAAATAGGTGTCGTTGCCGGCCCCGCCGAGCATGGTGTCAGCGCCGCCAGCGCCATTGATGAGGTTGTTGCCGGCATTACCGTAAATCGTGTTGACCTGGTTGTTGCCGTAGCCCTGCAGGTCGGCGCTGCCTTGCAGCACCAGCGTTTCGACGTCCGCTGCCAGTCCATAGTGGGCCGTTGCAAAAACCGCGTCGCTGCCCTGACCCGGGCTTTCGAATGCCGAGTCGGAGGAGTTGTCGACAAAATAGGTGTCGTTGCCGGCCCCGCCGACCATGAGGTCGGCGCCGCCGGCGCCATTGAGCAGATTGTTTCCGGCATTGCCGTAGAGCACGTTCGCCTGGTTGTTGCCGTAGCCCTGTAGATCTGCGCTGCCCTGCAGGACAAGGGTTTCGATGTCCGCCGCCAGCCCATAGTCGGCCGTCGCAAAAACCGCGTCGCTGCCCTGGCCCGGGCTTTCGAACGCCGAGTCGGAGGAGTTGTCGACAAAATAGGTGTCGTTGCCCGCTCCACCGACCATGAGGTCGGCGCCGCCGGCGCCATTGAGCAGATTGTTTCCGGCATTGCCGTAGATCACGTTATTCGAGGCGTCGCCGTAGCCCTGCAAGTCGGCGCCGCCTTGCAGGATCAGGTTCTCGACATTGGCGGACAGCGTGAAATTGATCGCCGAAAAGACCGTGTCGTTACCGCCGTTGGCATTTTCGACCGTCAGGTCGCCGATGTTGTCGACGAAGTAGACGTCATCGCCAGCCCCGCCGATCATGGTATCGGCGTCGACGCCACCATCCAGGAGATTGTTGCCCGCGTTGCCGGTGAGCGTATTGAGGAGGCTATTGCCGTAGCCTTGCAGATCGGCGCTGCCCAGCAACGTCAGGTTCTCGACGTTCGCTGCAAGCGTGCAGCTGATCGAGGCATTGACCGTGTCGGTGCCACCGTTGGCGATTTCGGTCACGACGTCGCTGGCATTGTCGACAAAGTAGACGTCGTTGCCTTGCCCGCCGACCAAGGTGTCCGCGCCCGCAGCGCCGTCGAGGGAATCGTTGAGGGGGCCGCCATAAAACGTGTCGGGTCGTGCCAGTCCTGTGACGACTTCCGGATCGACGTTGGTGACGTTGATCGTGAATACCTTGTCGGAGAAGAGGCCGCCCTGGTCGGTGGCTCGCACGGAGACCAGATGACTGGCCGTCTGCTCGTAATCAAGGAGAAGGCCGTCGGCTACCTTGAGTTGGTTACCTGTAATCTGGAACCTGCCGCCGGCATCATCAAGAAGCGTGAAGGCGGGGGTGCCGGAGTTGTCGGTCGCTGAAAGTGTTCCGACGACCGTACCGGTGCCGGCCAACTCGGCCGCAGAGTTGCCGGAAAGGGTGATGTCCGTTGGTGCGGTATTTGCGGCTACTGCGGTGAGCGAGAAGTCATCAATAGCGAGGCCGTCGTTGTTTCCCGCTATATTTCTTGGAATCCAGCGGATGGTAAATGTGGCGTCGACGGGAATGTCCACCACGATGAGGGTGGGGGAGAAGACCGTTCGATTTGCGGCGGCGTTGCCATTCAGTGCCCCAACAGAGCCGGCGCTATTGTTCGGGGCAATAAAATCCAGAGTGTCGAAATCGCGGAACGTTCCAATGGTCAGATCTGTCGCAGTCGTGCTGTACTGGAAATCGAGCTGATCGGCAGGGGCTGCAGAGTCCCCTAGTCGCCACTGTTCTCCGGTATAGCTGATGATGATCGAACTGAGAGGACGGCCCGTGCTATTCACGAACGCTGCGCCGAGGACGCTTTGGACGGCGGTCGAGGTCACCTCTCCAAACGCACGGTCGGTCGCCGTTCCCGTTCCAAAGCTGTAGGTGTTGCCCGTCGATGAAGTCCCGTCGCCGGCGGCATACGTCGTATTTCCCCCGCTCCCACTTTCGATGAAGCCCCACCCGGGAGGCAATGCAGTGTTGCTGCTCCCGGAAACCGCAAGCGTGTTGAAATTCTCGCCGTAAGCGAAGCCGGTGAGTTGCGTGGGAACGATAGGCATTGTTCATGCTCCTTTTCTTTATGGACACAAACAATTCCGGCGCCCTGGCAAGCGCTTCGACTAACGCGGACAACGCCTCTTCCGCGTCGGGTGATGGTCGCGCATGATCGGGCGCGACTGCGCCCCAGCCAACATGCATCGGCTTGCATGGCGACGTGGACGATGGCCATCGCCCTCCTGCTGCCTGGTCCACCAGCACGCTCACTCTGCCGGTGGACGGGTCAGCCCGTCCTTGGGGCAGACCTGAATTGTTCTGAATCGAAGTGTGCTGGTGTTGGCGACATGGCAAAAATGCAGCTCGTCGAAAGGCTGCGGCCAAGGCGATCAACCGACCGGGCCATGACGATATCGAATTGGCGCTTGGTCGCGTCACATCGCATCGAATGCCGGGCGCTTGTCGCCCCCCTTGGCGCCGCTGATGCCGTGATCCTTGTAGACCTTCACGACCTCGCAGCCCATGCGAGCCGCAACGTTGCGCAGCTACAAAATCGAGCCGTTGACCGGCGGCGTGTGAATTGAGAACCGCAGCTAGCTAGTGCAAATGACGGGCACGCTCATCGGAAGGTGACCGGGCAACTCGTCACCACCGACAGGTTTGACACTGCGGGAAAATCCTTAGCGACTTAAAGCTGCCGCCGGGAACGGTTTGACAGCCGCCATGCGAAGCTGGCGCCCTCGGCTATCAGCACAGATACTTGCAGACGAAATTCTTCATCGTGGTGAGCGGGTTTTCGGAGCTTCCCACGCTCTCGTGACGCTCCACGCTTTTCTCTTGTCCCGCCGCCGCGACGACCTTGCGGTCCTTGTCCTTCTTCTTTTTCGGTGTCTTGTCCGCGATCACCATCGCCCAGTAGGTCTTGTAGCGGGTCTGTTCGTTGCGGGCGACGGCAAAGCCGACGCTGTCGGCCTTCGCCTGCAGCAGATTGGCGTTGTGCCCCGGTGATTTCTGCCAGGCGCGGAACGTGTCGGTCCAGGTCTTCGTGCCGGCCGCGATGTTTTCCGCCGCTCCGCCCGTGTGGGCGCCCGAGATCCGGGACGAGAACGAGCCGGCCACGCTGTGATCGAGGATACCGGACTCGGCCATCGCTTTTGCCTGACGCTCGGCGATTGCGGTGAGTTGCGGATCGGTCTTGACGGTGGAGAGGCCGTGCTCGCGCCGGTACTGCGAGACCACCTCCGCCATGTCTTCTGCGTGCGCCAGCGTGGCTGTAATGGCCAGGATGACGCCTAGCGAGGCCCCCTTCATCAATTTCCCCCCGTTTCCCCGCGAGTTCATCGGTGCCGGATACGGCGAATATGAGGCATCGCCCGGTAGCGGCGGCGGGGTCGGGGGCCGGGAATTGGCCTTGCCGGTGTGCCCCCGCCGGCCTGCGTTGCCTTCACCTCGCTCGAGGTCGTCCTCTCCGGGGCTTCCCGGAACATGGCCCGCAATACCGAATTACTACCGTCACTGGGTCGGCCATTAACACAATCGGCAAAAACGTGACGGCTATCACAGCCCTACTCAATGCGCCTCGGCATGCTCACCCTACGAAACTTTGCACAACGAGGCGTCCCATGATCCGTTCCGAAGATTACGCCCAGCTGGCGCAACGATGCGCGCGACTTGCGCTCGCGTCGCCATCCTCGAGTCTCTCCGACGCGCTGATGAGGCTTGCATCGGACTACGTGATGCTGAGCCATCGGCAGTCCGGCGAGCAACAGCGCCAGCCGCAACTCGATCCGCGCGGCTTCGGAGATTAGTTCCGCGGAGACGATGCTGCCCGCCGCGCAAGCCGCCGGGCGGTGTTGTGCCCCGGAACAAGCTCTTAGACGCGTTAAGCGCCGACAATCCGGGCGGTCCGACCCACGTGTATTCGCCCGAGCGGGCAGGCCCTGCTCCCTCAAGGGCGGTCTTGCTGAGGAGGAGTGATATGGACGAAAGACGAATGGCTCGACTGTTTGGGCTGGCGCTTGGCGGGATCTACGTTGCCGGTCTCCTCCTGAGCGCCATCGCCTCCTGAAATCAAAAGAACAATCACGCTCCGGAGTGGAACAGGCCGCCCTCCGAGGCGGCCTGTTGATTCCAAGCGTTGTCGGCCAAAAAAGCACCGGTGACACCGGGGCCATCGCAGCGTTGTTAAGTCATCAGCGTCACGATCCGGTCCGACCGCCAGCACGCCACGGGCTGGCCGCTTCCGAGCGGTCGGGGCCTCCTCAATTGAAGCCCTCGATCCAATTGCGAACCTGGTCCGGCGTGTTGCGGTACAACAGCGCATCGGTCATGAGCACTCGCAACAGAGCGGCGTCATAAAGCGGCTCGCCCGACTTCCGCAGATCGCTGATCATCGACGCCACCGCACCCTTGGGATCGCCGGCCTCCAGCCGCGCGATCGCCCCCTGTTTGCAACGGGCGAGATGCTCCTCGCGCGTGATCATGCGCGCACCCGCTCGCCAATGCGAGACCGCGGCGGCACCCGCGAGCGCCTGGCAGCTTGAAAGGACGAATGCAGCCTCCGCTTCGTCATCGCAGCGAGCATACAACATAGGATGCCATCTTCAATCAGCCGGTCGCGGGGTTCCGGAGCCGCCGCATGTGCTGCCGGGCAGACGCACTCACGCGGATGCCCTTGATATTCGTTCACCGCCGATTCTCCTCTTGGTCGGTCACTCCAGGGCCTCTCTGCATGAGCTGGACTTCGCCACCCTTGGTGCTGGCTGCAACCCGGAGGGTTCGACTGCAACGCACACGTTGCCGTGAAAATGGTTTCCTCGACCGCCAAACGGTTTCAATCGTGTTTCGACCCGTGCGTTCAGCGTCTCGTCATGCGACTTTCGTCGAATGATCGCGGTCGGTTTTGGCGTGCGCAACGAAGGAGGAGCGCCGGTCGTTGGTCCAATCACCGACGCGTATGCAGATTAAAGATTCGTCATCTGCGAACCCCTGGCGGGGCCGCTGCGACAAACGGCTATTGCAATGACGGACTCAAGCCCCGCCCGCATCCTGAGGCGGGGCTTTTTTCATCCACCGGGGATGCATCAAGACGCGCGGGGTTCGGGTAGTGGTTGGGACACTTGCAGCGTTGCTCCGTCATGCCAGAAGCACCCGCGTCACATCTTCGCCTGTCTCGGAATCAAGGACGACAAAAGCGACGCCTTTGGCATCCCATGCCCGCAGTTCTTCAACGGATTTGATTTGGAGGAATTCGTCGTAGAGAACCGCCCGTGAGGAATATCTGTGCCTGTGAAACGTGATGATCCACTGCATATTGGCGACCTTCCTGTCCGGCCGAATATGCCCGCGTCACCCGCCGAATCCAAGGCGCAGTCAACGGGGTCAAAGTCAAACTGACCCACTACCGTCGTTCGGATGTCGGCATGTTCCGCTATGCCCGCGCCGCTCCGCCGATGCGCGTCACCGATGCTCCGGCGTCTGCGCTGCGGCCGCCCTCGATCACCACCGGTGTCGGTCGCTCGCTGCGCGCCTCGTCGCGCCGGCGCGCGGCTTCGGCCTCGAGCAGCCGACCGACGCCGGTCGCCTGCGTCTTGTATTGCACCGCCTCGGCCGGCGTGATGCCGTCGAGATCGCCGTTGGGCGTGAATACCCAGTCCTTCGCGGCGGTCTCGCTGCCGAGCGCGACCTTCGCCTGCGCCAGCAGGTCCCGCAACGCCTTCGCCATCACCGGATCGAGCGGTGTGAGCAGATTGACCCGGCATGCTGCGGGGACCTTCAGCCCGATCACCGCGCCGCAGACGAATCCGACCAGAGCGATGATCGGAACATCGGCGAAAGAACGCGAGGTGCCGTCGAGCTCCTCCATCAGCGCGAGTTGAATCAATTGCGCCGCACCGGCGGCAAGGCCGACGGCGACCCCGACGATGACGGCGTCGCGCATGCGCTGGGGGGTGCCGGCGCGCCGCACGTCGCCGCCCAGGGAGCTGGCCAGCACCGCGCTCGCGGTCGCGCCCACCAGCAGCCACGGCATCGCCGTCAGTATCCACATCGGCAAACTGTTCCACTCCGCGGCGAGCGGCAAATCCGCTGCGTTGCCGCCCGCCATCAGCTTCACCTGTTGCACCATCCCGACCAGCGACCGCCAGGTTCCCGCGAGATCGGATACGATCGTGGCGGCGACGATCACCGCCCAGGTCACCAGCCCCGCCTTGATGGCGATCGGAATCAGGCATCTGGGAGAGCCCTCGCGCCACACCTTGTTCTCGATCTCGGCGGCGCGTCCCTTGAGCGCGATGAAGACGGCGCTCCCGTACATGAAGGCTGCGGCAATCGCGGAGGAGAGCGCATCAACGACGCTGTCGGACACGGTAGCGGTGCTTTTTCTCATCATCCAGCGGATGACGTCCATGCCCAGCCAGAACACCATCACGACCAGCGCGACGAGGACGACCGCCGGGGCCACGATGTCGACCAGGCGCCGGCCGCCGGTCTTGGGGATACGGAAGCCGAGTTCCTCCAGCGTCTGGTCGACGTCGCGCTCGCTGTCCGCCTGATGCCGGATGCCCCAGCTGATATAGGCGTAGATGCGCTTGAGGAGGTTGTCGACCAAGGTGACGAGATTCTCCTCGCTGTCGTCGCCCGCGGGGTTGTTGAGCACGGCCTCGACGTCTTGCCGCAGCGCGCGGTACGTCACCAGGATGGCCTGGAAGTCCTCCTCGAACGGCTCGAAGGCAGCCTTCTGCAGCGGATGCACGGCGCCGGCGCCCATCTGCCGCAGCGACACCATCAGAACGGCGACGCGCGCCCAGCGGTAGCGCAGCGATCCGGTGGGCGCCTTGAGGTCGTCCTGCAGCCGTTGCCGCGTGGCCGGATTTGAAACGAGAGCGAGCTGGCTCTCGGGCGGATCGTAGCGCGCGTCCTCGAGCACGCCGATCGTGCGCTCGACGCCGTCGGGCACCAGGAACCAGGCATGGACCCAGCGCCGCAGCCATTCCTCGATGATGTTGAGCCATTTCACCGACGCGGGAGCGACGCCCACGCCGGTGAGCACAAGCGCGATCAGCAGCGCCCAGGCCTTGGGGGGAAAGTCCTTGAAGCCGAGGTCGCCGAGAGTGTCGATCATGGTCGGGCCGGGCGCGACGAACAGCACGTAGAGCGCAATCAGCCCGGCGACGTAGACGAGACGCGCGCGGCGATAGGTCGGCCGCAGAAAGAGATAGCGAAGCGGATCGACCGTGCGCGGCAAGGCCTCCCGATCGGGGAACGAGGGCTCGTTGAATCGCTGCCAGGCGTAGGCCATCACGACCAGCAGGCCGATCACGAAGAAGATGGACAGGAACTGCTCCATAGAGCCCTGCATGGCACCAACTCCCGCTACCCGGTCCTCATCACGAGGCGCCAGCCAAGGCCGGGATAGGTTCCGGCGCCGGCATGCGCGCTTCGATCCCCGCGATCACTTCATCGAGCATTGCCTGCCGGGTCAGCCGGCAGTGCATGGTTTCGGTCGTGTCGAACCGTCCGGTCTCGAACAGCTTGTTTGCCGGAGCGCCGCCGCCGCACCAGCGGAAGTAACGGCAGTTACGTTCGCAGGCCGCCACACCGCGGCGGATCTCGCCGTCGATGCTCCGGTAGAGCGCTGACTGCTCGAGCTCGCAGAGGCGGTGCGTCGCGACATTGCCGAAGCTGAAGTGGTCGAAGCGGGCATGACGCGCACCAAGGAGCTCGGGCGAGAACGTGGACATCGCGCCGTCGTGGCTCACGCTGAGGATGGCGAACGGCAGGTTCTGCTCGTCCTGCACCGGCTCGTCGGACAGGAGGTGGGCCAGGGTGCTCTCGAGTTCGCGCACCCGCAAGCGTTCGGGCGCGGCCCAGACCCGCGCGAAGAAACGCCTGATGAATTGCCGGAACCTCGCTTCAATGCCGCTGCCGGCGAGCGAGGAGACGGCATTGAGGCCCTCGATCTCCTCGACGTTGAAGCCCACGTCCTTGATTTCGTTCTCGACGTAGAAATCGAACAGCCGCTCGGGATCGTCGAGCGCGCGTTCGGTCAGGACGGTGATCACGTGGAACGGCTGGCCGCGATCCTGCAACAGGCGAAGGGCGCGCATCGCCCCGTCGTGGGTCCCGCGTCCGCCGCGTGTGCGCCGGTTCGCGTCGTGCAGATCGGCCGGGCCGTCGATGCTCAGCCCGACCTTGGCGCCGGTGCGGGCAAAGAAGCGCACCCAGTCCTCGTTCAGCAGCAGCCCGTTGGTCTGGAAGCTGTGCTCGACCTCGACTGCGGCGGGGCAGCGCTGCGCGATCAGCGCAAACGCATCCTCGTACCAGCTGAGCGGAACGGTCAGCGGCTCCCCGCCGTGCCAGGCAACCGTAAGCTTGCGGTCGAGCCGCGGGCTCTCGAACGCGCGGCGGCACGCGAGTTCGAGCGTCGCAAGGCTCATCCGCGCCTTCGAGGCGCGGTCGAACAGATAGCAATAGGAACAGTCGATGTTGCAGAAGGGGGTCGGCTGCAAAACCAGCAGCCTCAACCGCGGTTCTGCCTTGTCGACGCCGGTGCCGATGACGGCGGGCACGGCGTCCGGGCCCTCACCGGTTCCGCCACTGAGCGATCTTCGCCTCCGGCGGCAGATCGCGCGACACTGTCGGCTCGACGGCGCGGATCCGCCCGGCGATCGCCGCAACGCGAGACGAGATGTCATGTCCGCCGGCGACGGGGTCAGCCGACAAGCGGCTGGCGAGCGCATCGCTCGTCAGAGCGCAGGCGACCACCGCAACAAGGGAGACGACAGCCGCGCCCCGGACCGCAATCGGTCGGTCAAGCTCACGGGACATCGCTTTGCACTCCCGCTGATTTTGCTTCTGGCCCTCTCACAACCAATGCGAGTATGATCCGGAAGCCTCTCCTGTCAAGCGTGGAAACGCCAAAGATTTAACATATTTAACAGCCGGGCGCAGGGTATGCGTCTTCACGCCAGCGTGACCAAGCCGCTCCAGAACTGTTGGCCCTTGCCGGTATCGACGTCGTATTTGCGGGCAAAGGCGAGGCGCCCATCTTGCCCGATCCGGTAGACCATCAGCCCGGCGGTCAATTCTTTGATCGCGTTGCCATCGCGGATCGGAAGCGGCCGGATGCTGGCAGCCACCAGAAGCCGTCCGCTCGGATCGATGCCGAAGGTCCGCAGGTGGATGCCATGACCCTCGATCGTCTGGACCAGGCTGGGCTCTCCGGTCTGCTGATCGATTGCGAACACGGCGACGTTGTTTTCGCCCCCGTTGAACACCTTCTTGCCGTCGACCTCGACCTCGCCCTGGTTGCGATTGGTGAGATAAACGAAGCGGCCATTGGGATGGACGTGGATCGGACCGGCGCCCTGCGCCGGTTTGACCTTGTCGGGATCGGCCAGGGTGTCCCTGACGAAGATCGGGTCGCGGCCGAGCGCGCCGTCCGCTTGCAGCGGATAGACATAGAGCTTGTTCTGCCGCTCGATCGAGACATAGACGAACGGCCGGGTCGGGTGAAAATCGAGATGGCGCGGGCCGAAGCCTAGCCCGTTGCCCGGCGCGACCGAGGCGACGTTCGAGAGCGCGCCGTTTTTGAACCCGAACAGTTTGAGCGCGCCCGGATCCTCGGTCTTGCCGCCGGCCGCATTGTTCCCGCGGGCGACCAGGATTGCCGTCCGGTTCCCCGGCGTGGTGAGGACCTGGTGCCCGTAGATGCCGGTGTCAAGATTGTTCGGCTGGTTCACCGCCTCGCCGATCGTGCCGTCGCTGTTGATCCGATGCACTGTGACGTTGCTGGGGGCGTTGTAGGCGGTCAGCAGATATTCGCCGGTCGCGTCGACGCTGGTGTGAATGGGACGCGACGGCAGGTTCTGCGGCTCGCCGTGCGGCTGCAGCGCGCCCGACGCCGGATCGATCCGGAAGGCGTTGGCCAGGTGCTTGTCGCCCGCGACGCCCGGCCCGCCGCTGCTCGACACCACGTAGAGGAAGCGCTTCGAGCGATGCGGCCAGGCATATTGGATATTGGCCGGCAGCGTGACCGTGGCACGCTTCTGCAACGTGGCATCGGCAATGTCGACATCGTACAGGCTCAGTTCCGGCCCGACGCTGGCATAGTAGACACTCTTGGCTGTCACTGGCTGGCTCCACGCGCTTTTTGGGGCTGCGACTGCGCCGGCAAGCAGCGCGCCGAAGGTGCGGCGGTTGATCATGGCTCGTCCTCCCGGGTGGTCTTTGACTTTGGGAGCAATCGTAGCCGGGATGAAGCGTCGGCGAAATCCGGCTGAGCGCGGGCGAAGAGCAGGCCTGTCTTGCGCTACGCGCGCCGGCCCGCGGTGTGCGCCGGGAAGGGGAGGGTCCCGCAGCAAGCAGATCGCGGCGCCGGCAAATTTTCGCTTGACTACGTTACGTGATAAGAGTACAAAACGCGCACGCTGTGAAATTGCGCCTGCAGGCAGGGCCCCGGGCGCCCGCGTCATTCGCCGCGCGCACCGATACCACCGGCGATCGCCGATCGGATCCCTGCACCGAGCGCGCAGCCTCGACGCAACCTCGTACGGACACCATCCATTGGCACGCCGGCTCCTGTTTTTTTCCTGTTATTTGCAGGAAACGCAGCGAGAGGGGTGCCGCCGGCCCGGCGGCTGACATGTCGGCTCGGTCCGGATTGCGCTACGATCATCCGGCCTGCAGCCCAAAAGTGCGGGCGTGTGCGCCAAAAAAAATCGGGAGGACGCGATGAAACCCAGCATCACGGCGGCAGGTGCGGCCCTGCTGCTCGCAACCTCGCTGGCGGCGCCGGCACAGGAGGGACCGAAGGTGTACAACACGGCCAAGCAGAAGCTCGCCGACGGCAAGCAGATCGTCGGCGGAACGGTCTTTTCCCCGGATCCGAACATGTACTGCGCCATGGCGAACTCCGGGTTCGATTTTCTCTGGATCGAAATGCA
Organism: uncultured Alphaproteobacteria bacterium; assembly: GCA_963739385.1. GTDB lineage: Bacteria > Pseudomonadota > Alphaproteobacteria > Rhizobiales > Xanthobacteraceae > VAZQ01. The sequence goes on along the minus strand of CAVUAI010000049.1, from coordinate 64,786 downwards.
GCACAGCCCGCTCGGTTACCAGGATGTGGCACGCATGATCTTCGCCTGCCGCGGCGCCGCCGGCATTCCGTTCATCCGCGTGCCGGATGCGACCGAAAGCGACATCCAGAAGGCCACCGACATCGGTGCGCTGGGGGTCATCGTTCCGACCGTCGACACGGTGGAAAAGGCCGAAGCGGCCGTGCGGTGGAGCAAGTTTCCGCCGATCGGCCGCCGCAGCCAGGGCGCCGGCCAGTACCGCGAACTCTGGGGCAACGACTACCGGCAGACCGCGAACGACAACATGGCGGTGGTGATCATGATCGAGACGCCGGAGGGCGTCGCGAATGCGGAGAAGATCGCGGCCGTTCCCGGCGTCGACGTGATCTTCGCCGCCAGCAGCGACCTCGGCAATTTTTCCGGCCACAAGCCCGGCGAGCCTGCCTACGAGGCGCTGGTAACGCGCATCAAGGACGCCACGTTGGCGCGCGGGCTCAAGCTCGGCGGTCCGTTGGCCTGGAAGGATCGTCCCGGCTTCAGTTTTTTTCAGGGACCCGGGGAAACCGTGCTGATCAATAGCGGCGCGCAGACCGTTCTCAAGAACGCGCCGGCGCCGGCGACGCGCTAGACCTCACATCGCAACCCGCGTGCGCCCGATGATGGCGAAGCGCAGGCGGCTTGAGAGCCAGTCGATGGCCGCGACCGCAACGAGGATCATCAGCACCAGGAAGGCCACGACGTCCCATTCCAGGATGCGGATCTGCTCGGCGAGGTGAAGGCCGATGCCGCCGGCGCCGACGATGCCGATGATGGTGGCGGAGCGGGTGTTGGATTCGAAATAGTAGAGCACCTGGCTGGCGATCACCGGGAAGACCTCGGGGATCAGCGCGAAGCGCAGCGCGTGCAGGCGCGAGCCGCCGGCCGAGATCACGCCGTCGATGGGCTTCCGGTCGGCGGTCTCGACCGCCTCCGAAAACAGCTTGCCGAACGAACCGAAATCCGACGCCGCGATCGCAAGGATGCCGGCGAACGGCCCGAGGCCGACGACGTTGATGAATATCAGCGCCCAGATCAGCACGTCGACGCCGCGAAAGACGTCGAGCACGCGCCGCACCGCGAAGTGCGCGAAGATGTTGGGCACCACGTTCTTGGCCGCGAGGAAGCCGACGGGAAATGCCAGGACGGCGGCGGTGAGCGTTCCCAACAGCGCGATCGCGAGCGTCTCGCCCATCGCCTGGAGATAGAGCGGCAGCCGGTGGCCCGGAGAGGGCGGGAACATCAGGCTCACCATATGGGCGATCGTTCCCAGCCCGGAGCCGAGGCGCTCGAGCGAGAAGTCGAGCCGGTAGAATGCGTAGCCGGCCAGCGCAAGGGCGAGCGCAATCGTCGCCAGCAGCATGGTCCGACGGCGCCAGTCGACTGCGAAAACGTCGGAATGGCGCGCACGCAACCGGTCGAGATCGTGCAGGGCGGACTGGCGCAGCGTCGCACTCATGGCCTGTGCTCCAGGCCGATGAGACGGTGACGCAACTGCTCGGTCACCAGATCGATGATCATCACGGTGGCGATGATGAGGAGGAGAATGGCGGAGACATCGCTATAGTAGAACTTGCGGATCGCCACCATGAGGTCGTAGCCGATGCCACCGGCGCCGACGAAGCCCATGACCGCCGCGGTGCGCACGTTGATCTCGAAGCGCAGCAGCGCATACGAGGTGAAGTTCGACATCACCTGGGGCAGGACGGCGAAGCGGATGGTGGTCACGCGGTTGGCGCCGGTCGAGGTCGCGCCTTCGACAGGGCGCATGTCGATGTTCTCGACCACCTCGGCGAAGAGCTTGCCGAGCGCGCCCATGGAATGGATGGCGAGCGCCAGCACGCCGGGCATCGCCCCCAGGCCGAACGCCACCACGAACAGCAGCGCGAACACGATCTCCGGAACGGTGCGGCAAAATTCGAAGAAGCGCCGGCAGGCAAAACGGATTACGCCGTGCCGCTCGAGATTGGCGGTGGCGAAGAAGCAGAGGACGAAGGCGGCGGCGGCTCCCAGGAGGGTCCCGAGATACGCGATCAGCAGGGTGTCGGCGAGAAGCTTGAGCCACTCATCCAGGTTCCAGAACCATTCGGCCATGTCCGCACCGAAGGTGGCCCACGACAGGCTGGGCACCAGGCTGCGGATGTAATTGGGCAGGCGATCGATATTGCCGGCGAACTTGAAGAGATCCACCTCGCCCGCGATCGCCGCCAGCGCGATGGCGACGAGCAGGCAGATAAATCCGAGCATGAGGCGCGCGCGCTTGGCCGCAACTGCAGCGGCATAGGCGGTCATTGCGTGCCTGAGCTGCTCCGGCGGGAGACGAATGATGGCGCCGGGCATGATAGCTGCCTTCGGGGCGCTCGACGGCGGGCGGCGGGGCCTGTCGCCCCGCGCGCCGCCTCAATCGTTCACGACGGGCGCTTCTTCTTGCGCAACTCGTCCACAAACCGGATCAGTTGGACCACGGGCTCGTAGGCCTGGTGGTCGACTTCCACGAAGGGCAGCTGCTTGCCTTCATAGATCTTGTCGAACGCCGCCGGGTCCTTGGTGCTGATCTCCAGCACCGCCTTCTTGATCGCGGCCTTCAGGTCCGCGGGCAGGTCGGTGAGATAGGCCATGGGGGAATTCACGATCAGGTCCGATTTGAAGATGATGCGGAAATCCGCGGCCTTGGCCATGCCCTTGCGCTCCATGCGCAGCAGGTTCGATTCCTTCTCGTCGTTCCACCAGTTGAACGCCGCGTCGCACGTGCCCTGGCCGAGTCCGATGACCGCATTCTCGTGGCTGCCGGCGTAGACGACCTTGCCGAAGAATACCTCGGGGTCGATGCCCATCTTGTCCAGGGCGAAACGCGGAACGTTGTTCCCCGAGGTCGAGTTGGGATCGACGAGACAGAGATTTTTGCCTTTGAGATCCTGCGGCGTCTTGTAGGGCGCATCCGCCTTCACGTAGAGCACGGAGTAATAGCCCTTGGTGCCGTCGCTGCTCACCTCGATCGCGAATGGCTCGACCTTGGCGCCGGTGACGTAGGCTCGGGCGTAGGAGGCTGGCCCGTACATCGCGACGTGAATATTTCCGGATCGCTGGCCTTCGATCACCGCGGCATAGTCATTGGCGATGCGCAACGTGACCTTGGTGCCGAGCTCCTTCGACAGATAGTTCACGAACGGGGTCCATCGGTCTGAGGTGCCTGACGCATTTTCGTCCGGGACCTTGGCGAATACGAGCTCGGGATATTGCGACCTCCAGCTCTGCGCGGAGGCCGTGCTGCCGGCAAAGGCGAGCACCACCGCGGTAGCCAGTAGATGACGGCGATTGAGCATGATGTCCTCTCTCTGCTGTCGATGATGTCGGATTTTGTTCGTCGTCCTCCGATCCCGCCGCGCATGTCTGCCGAAGATTGCGGCGACGGAATCGCTCACGCGGCGGCCACCTTGGCGACGGCGGGTATCGGTGCGCCCATTCCGGCGGGCGCGACCGGCGTGCCGATGACGTCGCCGCCATCCAGGCCGAATAGCTCGCGCGCAACCGCGTCGGTGAGCATGTCCGGCGTGCCTTCGAACACCAGCCGGCCGGCGGCCATGCCGATCACCCGGTCGCAGTAGCTGCGCGCGAGGTCGAGCGAGTGCAGGTTGCAGATCACGGTGATGCCGAAGTGTTTGTTGACCCGCAGGAGGGCATCCATGACGATGCGCGTGTTACGCGGGTCGAGCGAAGCCACGGGCTCGTCGGCGAGGATAAGGCTCGGCTCCTGCACCAGCGCGCGAGCGATCGCCACGCGCTGCTGCTGGCCGCCCGACAGCTGGTCGGCGCGCTGGGCGGCGAGCGAGGCGATGTCGAACTGCTCGAGCGCCGACATGGCGATCGCCTTGTCTTCGTCGGACCACAAGTTCATCAATGCGCGCCAGGACGGCACCGCGCCGAGGCGGCCCATCAGGACGTTGGTCAGCACGTCGAGCCGGCCGACCAGGTTGAATTGCTGGAAAATCATCGCGGCGCGGGCGCGCCACTGCCGCAACGCCATCCCGCGCAGCGCCGTGACGTCCGTTCCGTCGTACAGGATGCGGCCTTCGGTCGGATCAACCAACCGATTGATCATGCGCAGCAGCGTGGATTTTCCGGCCCCCGAGCGGCCGATGACACCAGTGAAGCCGCCGCGTTCGATCTGAAACGATGCATCGGCGACCGCGGCGGTAGCGCCGAACGTCCTCGAAACGTGCTCAGCAACCAGCATTCGTAGTCCTCAGAGACTGCGAATGGCCTATCCGGCGCTCTCTACAGTGATGTGACAGGCCGGTGACAAACGTGATGACGCTGTGAATAGCCGGATTTACGCCGGCACGCTGTGCGGGTTTGTCATTTCGCCGTCATATTGGCGCGGGACGGCGGGAAGCTGACGAAGCAAGCGCTAGTCGAGCGCGATGTTCGAGCGGCGAATCACGCCCGCCAGACGCGCGGTTTCCTGTTGCAGGAATACGCGGAATTCCGCCGGCGAATTCGCGATCACATCGGCGCCCTGGTCAACGAGCTTGGCATGCACGTCCTGATCCCGAAGCACCATGACGCTCGCGCGGTGGAGCAGCTCGATGATATCGGCCGGCGTCCTGGCGGGAGCAAGCATCCCGAACCAGGTGCCGGTGCGGTAATCGAGGCCGCCCTCCACGAACGTCGGCAGGTCGGGAAGCAGCTCGGAGCGCTGGTCGGAGGCAATCGCGATCGCCTTGAGCGTTCCGCCGCGGATCATGCCGAGGACCGGCAGGACGCTGGAGAACAGCGCCTGCACCTGATTGGTCATGGCTCCGACCGCCGCCGGCCCGCCGCCTCCGTAAGGCACATGCACCATCTTGATGCCGGTCATTTCCTGGAACAGTTCGGTCGCGAGGTGCGGCCCGCTGCCGACGCCGTAGGAACCGTAATTGAGCTCGCCCGGGCGCGCCTTTGCATAAGCGATGAATTCGGCAAGCGAGTTGACCGGCAGCGACGGCGGAACGACGAGCACCGTCGGCGAGTTCGCGATCAGGGTGATCGGCTGGAGATCGGTCTGCGGCTCGAACGCGAGCTTCTTGTAGAGGGATGGGTTGGCCGCGAGACCGACGCTCGCAATGAGCAACGTATAGCCGTCGGGCTTGGAACGCACGGCGGACAAGGTGCCGAGATTGGTGTTGGCGCCGGGCCGGTTGAGCACGACGAAGGGCTGCCCGAGACGCCTGGCAAGCCCGTCGCTGATCAGCCGTGCCAACAGCTCGGACCCGCCGCCGGCCGCGAACGGCACGATCATCTCGACCGGTCGCGTGGGGTAGCCCTGCGCAAGGACGCAGGTGCCGGCGCCCGCAAGCATCGCGGCCGAAAGCATCGGCGCCGCGATGCGACCCCGAAACAAGGCAGCCCGGAATTCGCTCAATTGCGGAACGACGGGTCGATCTGGTCGGCGAGCTTCAAGAGCGCGGGCCAATCGCGGTCGTGCACGCGGCCGTTGCCCCAGAAGATCTGCGCCGATTTCTCGCACGAGGCCTCGCTCGGCAGGCTGTAGGGCTGATTGGACGCCAGCACCATCATCTGGGTCTCGCAGCTCTTCTCCAGGTAATACATCAGATTGAAGGCCTCGCCGATATTGACCCCGGCGGTGAGCAAGCCATGGTGTTTCATGATCAGGCACTTGTGGTCGCCGAGATCGGCGACGATGCGCTCACGCTCGTCGAGATCGCGCGCCACGCCCTCGAATTCGTGATAGCCGATGCGCTTGTAATAGCGCATGGCGCTCTGGTTGAGCGGCAGCAGGCCGCAATCGAGCGCGGATACTGCCTGGCCGGCAACCGTGTGGGTGTGGATGATGGCGTGCAGGTCCTTGCGCGCCATGTGGATCGCGCTGTGGATGACGAAGCCTGCGCGATTCACTTCGTAGGGTGACTCGTCAAGAACGTTGCCGTCGACGTCGATTTTCACCAGGCTCGACGCCGTGATCTGCTCGTAGAGCAAGCCGTAGGGGTTGATGAGGAACTGGTCTTCCGTTCCGGGCACCCGCAAGGAGATGTGGTTGTTGATGAGGTGGGTCCAGCCGTAATGCGCGACGAGCCGGTATGCCGCTGCAAGCTCGATCCGCGACTGCCACTCCTCGTCGCTTACCCGTTGACGCACCGATGGCACCTCGACGAGCTTCCGCATGAAGGCCTCCCTGCTGCACGGTCCCGGGCGTCGCGTGCTTCCTTGGCTTCGAGAGAGACTACCCGGCCCGCCCGCGTCGGTGCAATGGAGCGGGGGCCGGCTCGTTTCGGCCGCTGAATTTTCCTAAGCTGGCGGCACCGTCGCGCTCGAGGGTCGCATGCGTCTCAGGGACAAGATCGCCATCGTGGTGGGGGCCGGCCAGTCGCCGGGGGAGGGGATGGGCAATGGCCGCGCCACGGTCCTGCGCTTCGCACAGGAAGGCGCCAAGGTGCTTGCGGTCGACAACAATCTTTCCTCGGCCGAGGAAACCGTCGCCATGGCGCGACAATCGGGCGGCGAATGCGTGGCGTTTGAGGCGGATGTCGCGCGCGAGGCGACGCTGGCGGCAATGGTTGAGGCGGCGCGCCAGCGATGGGGCAGGATCGACATCCTCCACTACAATGTGGGCGTGAGCATCGCCGGCGGCGATGCGCCGCTCGACCAGATCACCGAGACCGCCTTCGACCGCATCGCGACCATCAACCTGCGCGGCGCGATCATGGCATGCAAGCACGTCCTGCCGGTGATGCGCGCGCAGCGCGCGGGCGTCATCACCATGATCTCATCGGTCGCGGCGTGGGAGCAGTACCCCAACGTGGTCTACAAGGCGACCAAGGCCGGGATGATCGCCTTCACCCAGCAGGTTGCCATCCAGAATGCCGAGTTCGGCGTGCGCGCGAATGTCATCCTGCCGGGCCTGATGGATACGCCGATGGCGGTCGATACCCGCGCCCGCGCCAGCGGGAAGAGCCGGGCCGAGGTCGCGGCCGGTCGCGACGCGCGCGTGCCGCTGCGCCACAAGATGGGAACCGCCTGGGACGTGGCTAACGCGGCGCTCTTCCTCGCGTCCGACGAGGCCGATTTCATTACCGGCGTCGCGCTGCCGGTCGACGGCGGCGCCCTCGTGCAAATCAATTGACCGGGTCGGCCAAATGCCGCGGGTCCGTCTGTCCGGCTCCGGCACCACGATTACGGCGCATTCCGACGCCACAGACGGAGGCTGAAGGCGCCGAGAATTTACCGCCGGGCTGCACGAAGGGCGGTATCGGAGGCCCATCCATGCGCCACGACATCGTTGAGCACCGGCCCATGCGCGTAAATCACTCCGCGGCGTTGATCGTCGGCGGGCTTTTGGTCGGAGCGCTCCTGTCCGGCTGCTCTTCGCCCGGCGACAATCCGTTCACGGTTTTCGCCGACCCCGGCAAGTATCAATTTCATGACTGCCAGAACCTTGCCGCGATGCGGATATTTTGGAAGAGGCGCGAGGACGAATTGAAGCTGCTGATGGACAAGGGCGAGCGGAGCACCGGGGGTGCGGTCGTCAACGTGATCGCTTACAAGTCCGAATATGTGGCCGCCCAGGAGGAGCTCAAGGTGCTCGACGCCACCGCCCGCAGCAAAAATTGTCCGCCACCGAAATAGCGTACATCGTGGACGGGTGCGCTGACGTCGGCGCACCGCGGGCGCTAGAGCCTGAGCGCGCGCAGCCTCAACGCATTGACGACCACGCTGAAGGACGACAGCGCCATCGCGCCGGCCGCGATTGCAGGCGATAGCAGGATCCCGGACACCGGATAGAGCACGCCCGCCGCGATCGGTACGCCGGCCGCGTTGTAGACGAAGGCGAAGACGAGATTTTGGCGGATGTTGCGCATCACTGCCGCCGAGAGCCTGCGCGCGCGCACAATGCCGGTGAGATCGCCTCTGAGCAGCGTGATGTCGGCGCTTTCGATCGCGACATCGGTGCCCGTGCCCATGGCGATGCCGACGTCGGCGGCGGCAAGCGCCGGTGCATCGTTGACCCCGTCGCCCGCCATGGCAACCACGCGGCCGGCGCGGCGCAACTCTTCGACGACCTTGCTCTTTTCCTGCGGCAGCACCTCGGCCTTCACCTCGGAAATGCCGAGGCGCCGCGCCACCGCCTCGGCCGTGGTGCGGTTGTCGCCGGTCAGCATCACGACACGGATGCCGTCGGCGCGGAGCGCCTTGATCGCGTCGGCCGCCGTCGGTTTCACCGGATCGGCGACAGCGATGACGCCCGCGAGCTTGCCGTCGATGGCGACGAAAATCGCGGTGGCACCCTCCCGGCGCAGGCGCTCGGCGTCGGCGTCAAGCGCCGCCGTTGCGACGCCGACGTCCGCCATCAGTTTGGCGTTGCCGAGCAGCACGCGCCGGCCGTCCACCGTCCCGACTGCGCCCTTGCCGGCGGGCGCATCGAAGCCCGTCACCGGCGCGAGCTCGATCCGGCGCTCGGCGGCGGCCGCCACGATCGCCGCCGCCAGTGGATGCTCGCTTGCCCGTTCGACGCTGGCCGCCAGCCGCAACACGTCATGTTCGCCGAATTCCGGCGTCGGCACGGCTGCGACCACCGTCGGCTTGCCTTCCGTCAGGGTGCCGGTCTTGTCGACCACCAGGGTGTCGACCTTTTCCGTGCGCTCCAGCGCCTCGGCGTTCTTGATCAGCACGCCGGCCTGGGCGCCGCGCCCGACGCCGACCATGATCGACATCGGGGTGGCGAGCCCAAGTGCGCAGGGACAGGCGATGATCAGCACGTTCACGGCGGCGACCAGCGCATAGGCCAGTCGCGGCTGCGGACCGAGCGTGGCCCAGGCAACGAAGGCGAGAACCGCCACCGCGATTACCGTCGGCACGAACCAGCCGGAGACCTGATCGGCGAGCCGCTGGATCGGCGCGCGCGAACGTTGCGCCTGCGCCACCATCTGCACGATGCGCGAGAGCAGCGTGTCGCGCCCGACCTTGGTCGCCCGCATCACGAAGGAGCCCGAGCGATTGAGCGTACCGCTGACGACCGTGTCCCCGGCGTCCTTGGTCACCGGCATGGATTCGCCGGTGACCATCGACTCGTCGACGGCCGAGTGTCCTTCCACGACCTCGCCGTCGACCGGCACCTTCTCGCCCGGCCGCACGCGCAGGCGGTCACCCACCGCGATCGCATCGAGCGAAACTTCCTCGTCGCTCCCGTCCGCGCGCACGCGGCGGGCCGTCTTCGGCGCGAGGTCGAGAAGGGCGCGGATCGCGCCCGAGGTCGCTGCCCGTGCGCGCAGCTCAAGCACCTGGCCGAGCAGGACGAGAACGGTGATGACCGCCGCGGCCTCGAAATAGACCGGCACCGTGCCCCCGTGCATGCGCAGCTCGTCGGGAAAGATGCCGGGCGCCAGCGTGGCGACCACGCTGTACGCATAGGCGACGCCGGTCCCCATCGCGATCAGCGTGAACATGTTGAGGTTGCGGGTGCGCAGCGATTGCCAGCCGCGCACGAAGAACGGCCACCCGGCCCACAGGACCACCGGGGTTGCGAAAGCGAACTGAACCCAGCCCGACACGACCGGATCGATCCAGTGCTGGCCGAAGATGTGGCTGCCCATTTCCAGCACCACGACCGGGGTCGCGAGCACTGCCCCGATCACGAACCGGCGCGTCATGTCGGCGACCTCGGGATTGCCTCCGGCGGCCGCAGGCAATCTCGGGCTCCAGCGCCATGCCGCAGATCGGACATACGCCCGGGCCGGGCTGCCGGATCTGGGGATGCATCGGGCAGGTGTAGATGGTGCCTGCGGGCACCGGCGGCTGCTGTCGGCTGGTGCCGCCACCGAGATACCGTTCCGGGTCGGCCTCGAATTTGCTGCGGCAGCCGGCCGAACAGAAATAATGCGGGCGACCGTGGTAGGTGAGGCGATGCGGCGTGCGATGCGGATCGACGTTCATGCCGCATACCGGATCGGTCACGCCGGCGCCCGCATGATCATGCGTCTCGGCATCATGGGCAGGATGTGCCATCGGACAGCTCCGCATCCGCTTGCAGTGGATACCCCCCGGGGGTATATAAAGGCCATGCGCAAGGAAGCCAAGACGTCATGCCTGCGGCGGCTGCGCCGCATCGAGGGTCAAGTGCGCGGGCTTGCCCGCATGGTCGAGGCCGATCGCTACTGCATCGATGTGGTGACCCAGATTGCGGCGGTGCGCGCGGCCCTGCGGCGCGCGGAGGAGGAAATCCTGGAAGACCACATTGCGCATTGCGTCGAGCACGCCATTGCCAGCGGTGACAGGCGCGAGCGCCGTCGCAAGGTCAGCGAGCTTATCGACGTCCTCAGCCACAGCGCGCGGTGACGGTCGTTCGGGATCAGTTAACCTGCTTCCTGGCCAGCTCCGCACCCTTGCCGAGCGCCTGCAGCTTACCGAGCGCAATGTCCCGGCGCATCGGCGCCATGCCGCAGTTGGTGCCGGCGATGATGCGATCCCTCGCCACATATTTCGCCGCTTCGGCGAGAACGGCGGCGACCTGCTCTGGTGTCTCGATGTCGTCGCTTGCGACGTCGATGACGCCGACCTGAACCTCCTTGCCGTCGAGCAGCTTCAGCAAAGCGATCGGCACGCGTGAGTTCCGGCATTCGACCGAAATCTGATCGATCCGGCTGGCGGCGAGGGCGGGGAAGATTTCCTCGTACTGGCGCCATTCGCGTCCGAGGGTCGCCTTCCAGTCGATATTGGCCTGGATGCCGTAGCCGTAGCAGATGTGGACGGCGGTGGTGCAGCCGAGGCCGTCGATGGCGCGGTGCAGCGCCTGGATGCCCCAATCCTTGACCTCGCGCATGTAGACGTTGAAAGCCGGCTCGTCGAACTGGATGACGTCGACACCGTCGGCTTCGAGCGCGCGCGCCTCGGTGTTGAGCACGTCCGCAAATGCCATCGCCATCCGCACGCGGTCGCCGTAGTGCGCATCGGCGATGGTATCGACGATTGTCATCGGGCCGGGGAGGGTGAACTTGAGCTTGTGTCTGGTATGGGCACGCGCGAGCTGTGCCTCCTGCGCGTGCACGCGGCCTTTGAGACGGAGCGCGCTGGTCACCGTCGGCACCATCGCTTTGTAGCGGTCGGCGCGGATGCCCATCTCGACCTTGCGTGCAAAATCGATGCCGTCGACGAATTCCAGGAAGCCGTGGACGAAGTGCTGCCGCGACTGCTCGCCGTCGGTGACGACGTCAATACCGCAATCTTCCTGCAGCTTGACGGCGAGCAGGGTAGCGTCGCGCTTGGCGTCCTCGAGATCGGGGCCGGTGAGGCGCCAGGGTGCCCACAAGCGGTTCGGCTCGGCGAGCCAAGCGGGCTTTGGCAGGCTTCCGGCAATGGTGGTCGGAAAGGGCATGGGGTGATCCTACAGTCTCAGGTCGGCGTCCAGCCATAGAGCCAATCGTAATGCGACAGCAGCCGCTTGCCGCTGAACGCGCCCAGGGCAAGCGTGCGCAGCCACGCAGTGCGCCCACCCAGGTGGTAGACCCTGCCGTTCGCGCGCGCGGCGCGCTGGACGCGCGCGGTGCGCGCCAGACGCTGACGTGCGTAACGGCGGACGGCATTGGCCGGGTCCGCCGGCGTCTCGGCCAGCCGTCGCGCAAACACTGCGGCGTCCTCGATCGCCATGGCCGCGCCCTGGGCCAGATATGGCAGCATCGGATGGGCGGCGTCCCCGAGCAACGCGACCGCGCCCATCCCCCAGCGGCCATTCGGCGGCCGGTCGTAGAGCGCCCATTTCTGCCATTGCCGCGGCGCCTCGAGGATCGCGCGCGCCGCCGGCGGCCAGGAGCCTTTGGGGTAGCGGGCGAGCACATCCGCGCGGGCGCCGGGCGCGCTCCAGCCGATCTCGCGCCAATCGTCACGAAAGATAGCGACCAGGTTGATCTGGCTGCCGCCCGACACGGGATAGTGGACGAGGTGAGCGTTGTCGCCGAGCCAGAGGGTGATGGCTGGCGCCCGCAGGTCGGGAGCTACAGTGTCGGCCGGCACCAGCGCGCGCCACGCGACATGGCGGGCGAAGCGCGGCTCGTCGCCATGCCCGAGGCGGGCGCGCAGGCTCGACCACAAGCCGTCGGCCGCGACCAATGCGAGGCCGCGTTCTGTCAACGCTTGCGGCGCCCGCGCGGAGAGGGTGACCCCGTCGCCGAGCGTGAAGCCCTCGATCCGCGCGTCGAGATGGAGGGCGATGTTGGGGGTGGCGCGGGCGGCTGCGATCAGCACGGCCTGCAGGTCGCCGCGGTGGATCACCCAATAGGGCGCGCCATAGCGCGAAGCGGCGAGGGCTCCGAGCGGCGTGGAGGCGAGCATGCGCCCCGTGCGCGCGTTCATCACCCGAAGCTCGTCCGGGGCGACCACATGGCGCTGCAATGTGTCACCCAGGCCGAGCGCGATCAGGATCCGCGACGCATTGGGCGACAGCTGGATGCCGGCGCCGATTTCTTCCAGACGCGGTGCCTGCTCGAATATGGCGACGGGAAATCCCTGGCGTGCGATTGCGAGCGCTGCACTTAGGCCGCCGATGCCCGCGCCGGCAATGAACACGGTGCGCGAGGACGCCACGACCCATCTCCGGCGCGACGGAAGGTTAGGCGGTTACGTCATCCGCCAGCGCACATTCCGGCGGACGCGCGGCATGTGGATCGAGCGCGGGATCGTGACGGAACAGCGTCGAGCAGTATGGGCAGATGATCTCGCTCGCGTCGCCCATGTCGAGATAGACATGCGGGTGATCGAATGGTGCCAATTCCCCTTCGCACATGAATTCCCGCGCGCCGATCTCGATCACGGCGACGCCGGGAGTGTTATGGAAGTGGGGAACGATGCGTTCCGCCATGGTTCTCGTCCGTTTCTGCGTCCTCGCGACCGGGTGCCACGATCCGTCCTTATGTCTCCCGGTGCGATCGCGTCAATGGTCCCGCATCAGGGCCTGCTTGCGAGCCCGCGGCACCATACCGGGGCGGGTGATTTGTGCCTAGGTAAATCGGGCTAATCGGCTGCGGGAATGGTGATTTTCCGCCCGAACGGGACCGCTGTGACCAGCCTCCGCGGCCCGTCGAGCGGATTTTCCATTTGGACCTCTTGCCGTGGAATGCCGGTCCGACGACATTGACGCAGGGAAGGGCCGGAGCAGGAGTTCATGACCGGAGCGCGGATCGCACTGCCGCTTGGCCTGTCGGTGGCCTTGGCGATTGCCGCGCTGACCGTTGCGCCGCGCGCGTTCGACGCTGAGCATCTGCTCGCGTCTCAGGACGATCCGGTGGCGCTCGCCGATCATGCGATTGCGCGCTCGTTTGATGGCGCGGTGGCCGCGCGCGAGATCAACGCTGCGCTCGCGGCGAACGATGTCGATCTGGCGGCCAGCTTTCTCGAACTCGCCCGCGACCGCGGCGTGGCGATCGATCCTGCCTTGGTGGAGACGGTCGACGCCGCGAACGGAGCCGCCGCGACCACGGCGCGGTCTGTCGGGAGCTTTGCCCGCGGGCTCATCACCGGCGAGCCTGACGATCTCTCGGGATTGGCGGGCACCGCGGTCGGAGACCTGTTCGTGTTCGGGGATATCCGCGACGCGTTGCGCGAAGGCTCGCGGCTTGCGACCGGGCAGCAGGCCGACGAGTTGATTCTCGGCCTGGCTTGCGTCGGGCTGGCGATCACGGCCGGAACCTATGCGACCGTCGGCGCCGCCGCCCCGGCCCGGATCGGCGTCACGGTGGTCAAGGCCGCGCGCAAGACGGGGCGGATCGGCGGCCAGATGGCGGCCTGGATCAACCGCTCGCTGCGCGAGGTGGTGGACTGGTCGGCGCTCGAGCGTGCCCTCAAGGGCGCGAGCATCGTCCAGCCGGCCGCCGCCGTGCGTGCCGCGCGCGAGTCGGTCAAGGTCGAGAAGGCTCAGGGCCTGGTGCGCCTCGTCGGCGACGTCGGACGCGTGCAGGCGCGGGCCGGCACGCAGGCGGCGCTCGACGGATTGAGGCTGGCCCAGGGGCCGCGCGACATGTCGAAGATTGCGCACCTTGCTGCGGCCAAAGGCGGGAAAACCCGCGCGGTCCTCAAGCTCGCCGGGCGGGGTGCCATCGCGCTGACGGTCGGCACGTTCAACCTCGCGACCTGGATATTCTGGGCGATCCTGACTCTTTTGGGCTTCGCATCTTCGCTCAAGCGGATGGCTGAGCGCACCACCGAACGCTATTGCGTGCGGCGCCGGCGCCGCCGGGACCGCGAAGCGGCCAAAATTGCCGCCTGCGGCGCGGCCGCCTGCGCCCTGCCGGCGGTCGTCGAGGAGCCGGCGGTGATCTACTCCGGGGCGCCTGCCTTGGTGCCGGGCATCGATGGGTATGCAAATGCCCCCGACGGCCCTGCCGTGAGCACGCGTCATCACACCCGCCAAGCATAGCCCGACCCTCCCGCCGGTTTGGTCTCGCTCTTTGCGTGAAGCCACATGCAGCGCTTTCAGCACGACGGCGTCGACATCGCATTCCTGGACGAAGGAGAGGGGCCGCCGGTCGTTCTCGTGCACGGCTTTGCCTCCACCGCTCAGGTGAATTGGGTCCATCCCGGGTGGGTGACCACGTTGACCAAGGCAGGCCGGCGCGTCGTTGCGCTCGATAATCGCGGCCATGGCGCTTCCAGCAAGCTCTACAATCCCGCCGGATATCACAGTGCCTTGATGGCCGAAGACGTGCACGCGTTGCTCGATCATCTGCGAATCGAGCGTGCCGATGTGATGGGTTATTCCATGGGAGCGCGCATCACCGCATTCTTTGCGCTGGCGCATCCGGCACGCCTGCGGCGAGCGGTCCTGGGCGGATTGGGCATCAAACTGGTCGAAGGCGTCGGATTGCCCGAGAGCATCGCGCAGGCACTGGAAGCGCCTTCACTCGCGGATGTGCGCGACCCGGTCGGCCACATGTTCCGCGCCTTCGCCGAGCAGACCGGGTCCGATCTCAGGGCGCTCGCGGCCTGCATCCGCGGCTCGCGCCAGATCCTCACGCGCGAGCAGGTGGCGACGATCCACGCGCCGCTACTGGTCGCGGTCGGGACCAAGGACACGATCGCGGGCTCCGCGCACGATCTGGCAGCGTTGCTGCCGGCGGGCCGCGCGCTCGACATCCCCGGGCGTGATCACATGCTCGCGGTGGGCGACCGGGTCTTCAAGCAGGCCGTGCTCGACTTTCTCGCTGCGCGGCCGTGAGTCACCTCGAGCCGGTAAGGTTCCCGAACTCGGCCAGGTCGGTTCACAAAAATTTTCCGCAGGCGGGAGATTGCCAGAACGAACCGACGGGGGTGGCGCCGAGTTATTTGGTCGCCGGATTGCAGAGGCCGTGGAGGCCGGATTGAAAAGGAAATAGTCATGCCGATTTTTTATACATCGCAATGTGGTCGTGCGCGCTAGGGATGGCATCGTCATTCGGCGTGCGGCAACTCGATCACGAAGACGAATAAG
This sequence comes from uncultured Alphaproteobacteria bacterium, assembly GCA_963739385.1. Lineage (GTDB taxonomy): Bacteria > Pseudomonadota > Alphaproteobacteria > Rhizobiales > Xanthobacteraceae > VAZQ01. The sequence goes on along the minus strand of CAVUAI010000049.1, from coordinate 49,323 downwards.
CTCTGATTGGATTGCGCGTGATTGCGCGTCCCGGCGCCTTTTGCGCCGATCAGACCCAAGCGCCCGCCCGGTCCGGCGGGTGCTTTGCTATTGGGGGCGGCTCCTGATACCCCTCGCGGTAGATATCTGAAATTGCCATATATGCTCTGCCCTCGGGCTAATATGCTAAGCTCGTCTCGGTCACCAAGGACGCGGGGACACGATCATGGCCCAACAACAGGCGAGAGCGGGAGCGCTCGGGAAGGTCGATCCGGTATGGGCGCGAATTCGTCGCGAAGCCGAGGAGATCGCGCGCAACGAGCCGGAACTCGCGACCTTCATCTACTCAACCATCCTGCATCACGACAACCTGGAAGCGGCCGTCGTTCATCGCGTTGCCGACCGTCTCGACAGTCCGGAAGTATCGGCTGAACTGATCCGGCAGGCCTATGCCGACGCGCTCGAAAGCGAGCCCGCGATCGGCGCAGCCTTCCGCGCCGACATCGTCGCGACGGTCGATCGCGATCCCGCCAGCAATCGGTTCGTGGAGCCGGTGCTGTACTTCAAGGGCTTCCACGCCATTCAGGCGCATCGCCTGGCGCATTGGCTGTGGGGAAAGGGCCGCAAGGATTTCGCCTATTACCTGCAAAGCAGGTCGTCGGCGGTGTTCCAGACCGACATCAATCCGGCGGTGAGCATCGGACGTGGCATCTTCCTCGATCATGCGACCGGCCTTGTCGTCGGCGAGACCGCCGTCATCGAAGACGATGTGTCGATGCTGCAGGAGGTGACCCTCGGTGGCACCGGCAAGGAGGCCGGCGATCGGCATCCCAAGATCCGCCGTGGTGTCTTGATCGGCGCCGGCGCCAAGATCCTCGGCAATATCGAGATCGGGCACTGCGCGCGCATCGCCGCCGGCTCGGTTGTCCTCAAGCCCGTGCCGCACAATACCACCGTCGCGGGTGTGCCGGCCCGGGTCGTCGGCGAGGCTGGCTGTCCGGAGCCGTCGCGGGCGATGGACCACTTGTTTCAGGACGATGACGGCTGAGCAAAGCGGGAGCGCACCGGTGGATGTCCAGGAAGTCAGAAAGCTCGACGCTTACCTCAAACGTCTGTTCGGCAATGCCCGCATCCGGGTAGTGCCGAAACAGACGGATTCCTGCGATGTCTTCGTCGGACAGGAACACGTCGGCTCGCTCGTTCTTGACGAGGACGAGGAGGACGACGAGCGTTCCTACAATTTCGAGATGAAGATCACCTTGGGCGATGCCACCACCACCGCTCCGGACGTCAAGCAGCTCGACGCCTACCTCAAACGCAAATTCGATAATGAGCGCATCCGTGTCGTCCCGCGGGTGAGGAAGAAGGACTCCGCCGAAGTCTATATCGGCGAGGAATACATCGGCGTGGTTTTCTTCGACGAAAAGGACGGCCGCTCGTCTTATTTCGAGCTTCCCATTCTCGCGCTTGATCTGGACGAGCCGGGATTGCTCAAGAGCTAGCAGTGCCGCGCGCGCGGCACTCGATGCGCTCGCCCGGGGCCGGCAACCGTTTCGGCCTTACCCGCGCGAATGCCGCAGGCTCGCGATCAATCGGTCGATACCGTTGGCGACCGGCCGCCAGTCCTCGAGCCAGTCGCGCGGGAACCGCACGATGACGTCGGCGGCTTCGATGCGGCGTTCATATAGGCAAGTTCCCGGCGTGGGACCGGGGCGATTGCGCGTGCAGCGGACGAGAAACCTGGGCGCAGGTCCGTCGTAGATCAGATCCTCACCCTGATAAGGCGTACCGTCGCGAAAGGCCTGGACCGTCAGTCCGCCGGGGCCGAGCACCGCCTCGGCGCTGGCATAACGAGGATAGATGGTGCGGATGCGCTCCGGCGGCGCGAGCGTGTCTCCGGCCCCGGCAATGGTCAGGAACACCCGCGTGAGGTTCTGATCTGGTGGCGGCAGCGTTCCCGGCTCGAGGGCCGGCGCTTTGGCATTGGGGTCGAGCGGTTCGAGCGACGGCCACGCGAAGGCGAGATCGACGCGGTCCTGCGCACCGGGCCGACGCTGCACCGGCACACGAATCGCGGCCGGCGGGATGTTGAAAACGACGCCGGCGACCGCGATCGGCAGTGCGGGTGCGTCGAGCCCGATCGGCGGACCGGGCCACCGCGGCCAGAGCACATAGCCGAGATAGACGAACGCCATGAACGCGGCCGCTGCGAACACGATCAGCGGTCCGAGCAGAAGGCGAGGGCTCCCCCGCCGGCGCCGGCGCAATTGCCGTTCTCCGGTGATCGTAGTCATGGGACGAAGACCACCCCTGCGAACCTTCCCGTTACGAGCAGGAGCGATCGTGCCCTGAGAGAATTAACCCTCAGTTAAGGATGTTCTGGCGCTCTGGATGTCTCTCTGCGAATGATCAAACGGGCGATCTGAGGGAAGGGGGGTGTCATGTCAGGGCAGCGGGTTAAGTCCGTCGTTGCACTTGCGATGGGGTTTGCCATCGCGGGGTGCTGGAGTGCAATGTCGGGCGTCGTCGTCTCGATGGCGCTGACGGCATTGCGCCTCTCCCCCGGGTGATGCTTCGCGCCGCTCGAGCCCTTCTCGCCAACCCCTGGGCATCGTGGCAAGTTCGCGCCTCGAACCAGGAGCGCGTGAATGGCGATCTTCGAACTCGATGGGGAGGCCCCGGAACTACCGCCTGACGGCCGTTACTGGATCGCCGACAATGCCACGGTGATCGGTCGCGTGCGGCTGAAGAGCGACGCCAGCATCTGGTTCGGTTCGGTGCTGCGCGGCGACAACGAATGGATCGAGCTCGGCGAGCGTTCGCAAATCCAGGACAACGCGACCCTGCACACCGATCCGGGCTTCCCCATCTCGATCGGGGACAACTGCGTGATCGGCCACAACGTGGTGCTGCACGGCTGCACCATTGCGCCGAACAGCCTGATCGGCATGGGAGCCATCGTGCTCAACGGTGCTCGAATCGGACGTAACTGTCTGGTCGGGGCCGGCGCCGTCGTGACCGAAGGTAAGGTGTTTGCCGACCATTCGTTGATCGTGGGCACGCCGGCGCGCGCCGTTCGCACCATCGATGAAGCGGCTGTGCAGGCGATCGCCCGCGGCGCCGACATCTATGTGCGGCGCTGGCAGCAATACGCCAAGGGGCTGAAGCGAATCGGCTGACGGCACCCACGACGAGAGTGAGACGGGGAGGCCGGAGGCCGGTCGCGGCGCGACGCTCGTCGGCCTCCGTTGTCGATCCCGCTCAACGCGACGCCGCGGTGGCGGTCGCCGGACGCGGATCGCCGAGCGCGACCCAGGCATTCGCATCGCTCTGCGACTGCCGCTTCACGAAGCGGTATCCGGTGTCCGACCACAGCAGGACCTCCTCGTTCTGATTGTCGAGGATGAACTCGCCTTTGTCGGTCCTGACGGTAAGCACGGCATGGCCTTCGCCTTCCTTGTCGCGCACCACCGTAATGAGCAGCGCCTGCCGCGGCCATCCGGCCTGCATCAGCATCCTGCGCTTGAGCAGGACGTAGTCCTCGCAGTCGCCGTAGCCGTCGTCGGGATAGTTCCAGCGCTCGGCGACGCCCCAATGCTCCATGTCGGTGAGCGGCTTGATCGTTTCGTTGACCAGCGTGTTGATCCGCGCCAGCTCCTTCCATGCCTTGGCAGTCAGCACGACGTCGCGCGCATCGACCGTCCTGGTTTCGCATTCGGGCGCATACTGGGCGCAGAACTCGGTCCAGCCGACAGGCGCACGCGCGACGGAACCAACCGCGACGAACAGTGAGCGTTCGCTGGCGGCACTGGCCGGCATCGTCGCCAGCGCCGCGGCTAACGTGCCTGCGGCCAGGCCGACTCCCAGTATTTTTGTAATAGTCGATTTCATTTTGTGGCCTCTCCCTGTTCTTGAGGCCACATTTCGCACAAACGATTTGCGCCGCCGCTAAGCTCGCAAAGTCATTTTGACGACAACGCAAGTAAAGAGCGCAGCGAATGCTGTTATTGTTCGCGGCAAATTCAATTAAAATCCGAACAGATACAATTTGAATCAAATGCCGGCATTAACCTACTGACGCGCGGGGGACGCGTTCGCGGTATGCCGATGCGGAACGCCGTTAACGCTGCTTCTCGGCCGCCGGGAGGACGACGGAGGGGGAAAGACACGTCATGAGAGGGTTATTTGCACGGTCCGCAATCGCCAGCGCGTTTACCTGCCGGTGACGCTGTCTGCGAGAACCTTGCGAGCGGGTGAATTGCAGCTGGGTCGCGAACGCCTGGCGCTTGCTCGCTTGCCCCGGTGCGCTCGCGGCCTTATGTCAGCGCGTAGGATCGGCTCGACCAAATCACATCCAACGCGTCCGCCCGGCCAACCAGGCAAGCCATGCACGATCATCCGCGCCGTGAACGTATGCTCAACGTGCCCACGGTCGTGGTCGTATTGCTGGCGGTGCTGGCACTCGTCCATGCACTGCTGATGCTGGTGCTGACACCGGAGCAGACGACCGAGTTCCTGCTGCTCTTTGCCTTCATTCCCGCACGCTATGACCCCAGCGTCATGCCCGATATCGCCTGGCCCGGCGGCTGGGCGGCCGATATCTGGACCTTCGTCACTTATGCGCTCATTCACGCCGATCTGACCCACCTGGCTTTCAACGCCGTGTGGTTTCTGGCCTTCGGCTCGCCGGTGGCGCAACGATTTGGATCCCTGCGCTTCGTGGGTTTCATGGCCATGACGGCCGCTGCCGGCGCCGTCGTGCATCTCGTCACCCATTTTGGCGAGCTCCTGCCTATGGTCGGCGCCTCGGCCGCGATTTCGGGCGCCATGGCGGCGGCCACCCGGTTCGTATTCCAGCGCGGTGCTCCGCTCGGCCTGTGGAGGGATCGCGAGGCGGTGTCACGAATACCGGCGGCGCCGCTCTCCACCAGCCTGCGCGATCCGCGCGTGCTTGCATTCCTGGCGGTGTGGTTCGGCATCAATATCGTGTTCGGGGTGTTCTCCATTGGAGTATCGCCCGTCGAGCAGTCGATTGCCTGGCAGGCCCATATCGGCGGCTTCCTGGCTGGTCTGCTGGGATTTTCCTTTTTCGATCCGGTTCCGATGGCCACCAGCGTCGATGACGGCGCCGGAGACGGGCCCGCCTCGACACAGGCTTGACGATTGCCCCAACGACCGTGCGCAGCGAGCATGCGTTTGCGCAGCTTGCGGGCGCACCCATTCCGACCGATAATCTCGTCATGATGTCCGTGCCGTGCTCAGTTGCGGCCGTTGCGACGTCTCCGAGCCAGCCGGCGGCGACTTTGCGCTGCACAAAGTTGCCGGCTTGGTGATGGCCGTTGCGTAACGGCGGACCGGATGCGGCGCCCGACAAACCATGATCAGTCAAATGACCGGCGCCCGCGCGCTCGGAGCAAGCCGATCAAGGGAGGCGACCCATGACCGTCAAGTCCATTCTTGCCGCCAAGGGCGGCGATATCATCACCATCGAGCCCACGGCAAATCTCGAGACTGCCGTGCGGACACTGGCCGAGCACCGGATCGGTGCGCTGCTCGTGCTCGGCCCCGATCGTCGCGTGATCGGCATTCTGTCAGAGCGCGACATCGTTCGCACGCTGGCCGAGCAAGGCTTCGCCGCGCTTTCGCTACCGCTGGCCCAGGTGATGACGCGCAAGGTCGTGACATGCAGTCCGACCGAAACCATCAGCGTTATCATGGAGCGCATGACCGCCGGCAAGTTCCGCCACGTGCCGGTGATAGACCAGGAACAAGTGGTGGGGATTGTGTCGATCGGCGACGTCGTCAAACATCGGCTCCAGGAGATGGAGCACGAATCCGCCGCGCTGCGGGACTATATCCAGTCGGCCTGACGGGGCTCGATCAGCGCTGGTCGGCGCGGACCGGCGCCGGTTCCGTTTGCTGATGCCCGGCCCGCGGTGCCGCGCCTGGGCGTGCGATCGCAAACACCTTGTCGACGACGGAGTAATCGGCGTAGCCGCAACGCGCGATCGGCTGCAGCGCGGCGGTGTCGAGCCGTCCGTTCTTGATGAAGCGATCCTCGATGTGAATGCCGACCACCTGTCCGAGCACAACGTGGCGATGGGAAGGTCTGCCTTCGAGGTCCTTGAGATCGATGATTTGCAGGAGCTTGCATTCAAGCGCGCAAGGAGAGGCCGCAACTCGGGGCGGACGCACCAGCCGGCACGGCGCGGGCGCAAGGCCCGCCTGCTCCATCTCGTTCACCCCGCGTGGAAACTGCGCCGAGGTGGCGACCACGGCCGCGCGCAGATCGAAGGTGGCGAGGCTGCAGACGAACTCCTTCGTTTCCTCGACAAACACGAGCGAGTCCTTGGGCCCCTCGCTCGAGAACAGCACGATCGGCGGCTCGTCGGACACGGCGTTGAAGAATGAGTACGGGGCGAGATTGATCTCGCCCTTTGCGCTCATCGATGTGATCCAGCCGATCGGCCGAGGCGCCACAATCGCCTTGAACGGATCGCGCGGCAGCCCGTGGTCGTTCTTGGCGGTATCGTAGAACATGATGCGGAAGCGCTGTTGCGAGGCTAGGAGGAGGGGAAGTGCGTGGCGATCTCGGCGAGCGCTGGCCGGGCGCGGTCCTCGGGCGGTTCGCTTGGACGGCCGATATGGACGAAACCGGCGATGCGTTCGTTCTCCTTGAGCCCCAGCGCGTCCAGCACGCGGCGGTCATACGCGTACCATTCCGTGATCCAGCTGGCGCCGTAGCCGAGCGCATGGGCGGCGAGGACGAGGTTCATGGCGGCCGCGCCCGCGGACAGCACCTGCTCCCATTCCGGGATTTTCACATGCGGGCCGGCGCAACTCACCACCGCGATCACGAGCGGGGCGCGCGCGAGGCGGGTCCGTTCGGCCTCGACGTGCTCGGGCTTGGCCTCCGGATATTTGGTGCGAAACGCGGTGACGATCGCCTCGCCGGCGGCCAGTCTCGCGGCGCCCTCGAAGATGATGAAGCGCCACGGCACGAGCTTGCCATGATCGGGAACACGCGATGCGACGGTGAGCAGCGTTTCGAGCTCGGCAGCCGAAGGGCCGGGACCGGCCAGTTCGATCGGCTTGATGGAGCGCCGGGTCTTGAGCAATTCGAGGGCGTCGGGCATCGGCATGGTCCGCGGGGCGCGGCCCCGTGTTGCGCTCGCTGCGCGTTGCGCTGGCTGGGTGAGCCTGGCTTGCGGTTGGCGCGGCCTGCGTGAAGTTGGCCGTTTTGCGCCTAGCATATGCCCGCGGGGGTGACAAACCCTTTCCAGCTTCTTGAATTTGCCGCGATTTCGGTCGAAAACAGCCCCCCATGAGGGCAGGGGGGACGAGCTCCGGCAGGGGGGGCCAACTCGTTTTGGCCACCGGCGTTTGGCTCGCGGCATTGTGTGCCGCGGCCGACGCGCAGTTTTTTTCCAACGGCACGGGCTCCGACAGTTCGTTCACGCTGCGGCCGCCCAGGGACGTGCCGTCGGTGCCGTCCCAAAGCACGATTCCCCCGAGCGGCAATGTCGCTCCGAAAGGCCCAACGCTGCAATCATTGCCGCCGGCGGCCAATCCCGGCGCGCAAAGCCATGTCGTGCCCACTGTGCCCGCCGTCCCCGCCGGACAAGGCGCCCTGACCGTCAGCGCGCGCTTCGGCCGCGATCTTCCGAACATCAATGGCGGATTGCACTGGCGGGTCTACCGCACGGAGCAGAACGGCGCGCCGCGCATGGTCAAGGAGGACAAGGCGCCCTCTCCAACCTTCGTGCTGCCACCCGGTCCTTACGTCGTCAGCGTCGGCTTTGGGCTTGCGAACGTGACCAGGGCGGTGCAGATGCGCGCCGAGCAGGCCAAGGACGTTTTCGAAATTCCGGCCGGCGGATTGCGCATTGAAGGCCGCGTGGGCGACGCCCGCATCCCGCAAGGGCAGATCTCATTCGATCTGTACAAAGGCAGCCAATTCGAGCCGGGCGACAAGCGACCGATCGCGACCGCGATCATGACTGGCGACCTGGTCCTGGTGCCGGAGGGCACCTATCACATCGTGTCGAACTACGGCGATGCCAACGCGACCGTACGCTCCGACATCCGCGTCGAGGTCGGCAAGCTGACAGACACCACGGTCAATCACCGCGCCGCCATCATCACGCTCAAGCTCGTGAACGAGCGCGGCGGCGAGGCGCGCGCCAATACCCAATGGTCGGTGCTCACCCCGGGCGGCGACGTCATCAAGGAATTGATCGGAGCCTTCCCGCGCGTGATCCTGGCGGAGGGCGAATACCGCGCGATCGCCCGCAACGACAACCGCACCTACGAGGGTGAATTCCGGGTCGTCAACGGCGTCGATCGCGAGGTCGAAGTCATCGCGCGTTGATCAGCGACCCGGACCGCCGGCCCTTGAAGTAGCTATTTTTTCGCCGCGCGCTGGGTTCCCGTCGCGGCCACCGGCTCACAGGTTACGCGAATTGCGCATTTGCGGTCATCGCACAGGCAGTGCGCTATGATGCGTGCGATGCCGTGATCCGGCGAGGCCACGCGGCGCGGGGGAAAAGCGACATGGCTGGGCTGGGCGCGAGCGCCATAGTGTTGCTGCTGGTCGTCGGTGTTGCTGCGGCGGATGCAGCGCCGGTCGTCTCGCCGGGCAATCTGCCCGGCCGGGAGCGCTACCGCTTCGAGCCCTCTCCGCTCGACCGCTTCATGCAGCCGAGCCGTCCCGCCAAGCCCCTCCTGCGCTGGGACTGTGATACCCGCAGCTTGAGGCGTGCGAAACCGCGGTCGCGGCAATTTCGCGGCTGCTGATCGAGCGAGACACGAGACCCAGTCCGCTCACAGGGCCGCCTACGCTGCCGTGTCCAGGCGTCGCACGTCGGGCGGCACCGCCTCGTCGGCGAGCGTAGCGAGCGCTTTCTCGAGCGGCAGCACGGTCTGGCCGTCCTTGCCGAGGCGGCGGATCGAGACGGTGCGGTCGGCGGCTTCCTTGCGGCCGACCACGAGCAGCGCCGGCACCTTCGCGAGCGAGTGCTCGCGCACCTTGTAATTGATCTTCTCGTTGCGCAGGTCGCCCTCGATGCGTAACCCCGCGCGCCCCGCGGCGGCAACCACCTCGCGCGCGTAAGTGTCGGTATCGTCGGTGATGGTGGCGACGACGGCTTGCAGCGGTGACAGCCAGAGCGGCAGGTGGCCGCCATGGTGCTCGATCAGAATTCCGATAAAGCGTTCGAGCGAGCCGAACATGGCGCGGTGGAGCATCACCGGCGTCACCTTGTTCGAGTGCTCGTCGATGTAGAAGGCGCCCAGCCGCCCCGGCATGTTGAGATCGACCTGCACGGTGCCGCATTGCCAGTCGCGACCGATGGCGTCGCGCAGCACGTATTCGAGTTTGGGCCCGTAGAAGGCGCCTTCGCCTTTGTTGAGCGTCCACGGGCGGCTCGAGGTCTTGAGCGCCTGCATCAGGGCCGCCTCGGCCTTGTCCCACACCGCATCGTCACCGATGCGCTTCTCCGGGCGGTCGGAGAATTTGATAGTGACGTCGGAGAAGCCGAAATCCTCATAGATCGAGAGGATCAGATCGTTCATCGCCAGAGCTTCGGCCGCGATCTGCGCATCGGTGATGAACACATGCGCGTCATCCTGGGTGAAGGCGCGCACTCGCATCAGCCCGTGCAGGGCACCCGAGGGCTCGAAGCGGTGCACCTTGCCGAACTCGGCCAGCTTGAACGGCAGGTCGCGGTAGGACTTGAGCCCGTTCTTGAAAATCTGGATGTGCCCCGGGCAATTCATCGGCTTGACCACGAAGGTGCGCTCGTCGTCTTCCCGCGGTTGCGTCAGGAACATGTTCTCGCGGAAGGTTGCCATGTGGCCGGAAGCGACCCAGAGCGAGGAGTCCATGAGCTGGGGCGAGTTGACCTCGACATAGCCCGCGTCGCTCTGGCGACGGCGGATATAGCTTTCGAGGATCTGGAACAGCGTCCAGCCCTTCGGATGCCAGAACACCGAGCCCGGTGCCTCCTCCTGGAAATGGAAAAGATCCATCTCGCGGCCGAGCCGGCGGTGGTCGCGCTTCTCCGCCTCTTCGAGCTGCTTGAGATAGGCGTCGAGCTCCTCCTGCTTCGCAAAGGCGGTGCCGTAGATGCGGCTGAGCATCTCGCGGTTGGAATCCCCGCGCCAATAGGCGCCTGCGACCTTCATCAGCTTGAAGGCGTTTCCGACCTTGCCGGTCGAGGTCATGTGCGGGCCGCGGCAGAGGTCGAACCAGTCGCCCTGCTTGTAGATCCTGATTTGCTGGTCTTCCGGGATGGCGTCGACCAGCTCGACCTTGAACAGCTCGCCCTTGTCGCGGAACACGCGCTTGGCCTCGTCGCGCGGCCAGACCTCCTTGGTGAAGGGTTTGTCGCGCGCGACGATCTCGCGCATCTTTTTCTCGATGGTCTCGAAATCCTCCGGCGTGAACGGCTGGTTGCGGAAGAAGTCGTAATAGAAGCCGTTCTCGATGACGGGGCCGATGGTGACCTGGGTGCCGGGCCACAGCGCCTGCACCGCCTCGGCCAGCACGTGGGCGGCGTCGTGCCGGATCAGTTCCAGTGCCCGCGGGTCGTCGCGGGTGAGAAATTCGATCCTGGCATCGCGCTCGATCGGGTCGCTCAGATCGGTCACGACGCCGTCGAGCGCCATCGCGACCGTGCGCTTGGCGAGCGAGGGCGAGATGCCCTTGGCGACGTCTAGGCCGGTGGTGCCGGTGGGATAGTCCCGACGCGCGCCGTCGGGAAAGGTCAGCGCGACCATCATTCACTCCTGTTGCTCACTCGCTGCCTACGAATGCAGGTAAGCGTGGCGCTCGGGTTTTCGGCGCCGCCCCCAGTGTGGGTGGCGGCACGCCTCATCTGAAACGGAGCAAGGACTTATACGTCGTGCCCCGATTGTACAACCCGACGCGACCGCTTCTGTTTCGGCGCCACGCCGGTCTCGGGGATCCCGTTTTTACGGGGCGGGCGGCGCGAGGTCGGCATTGGTGCCGCGCCAGCGCCCGTAGCGCCAGGGCAGGTACCAGTGCGAATGATCCGGGAGCGAGGGGGGCACGAAATCGAGCCCCGAGGTGCCAAAGGGATGGCAGCGGCAGAGGCGGGCGAGGGTCATCCAGCCGCCCGCCCACAGGCCGAAACGCCCGATCGCCTCATCCGCATAAACCGAACAGGTGGGCAGGTGGCGGCAATCGAATCCGACCAGGCCTGACAGGGTCAGGCGGTAGGCATTGATGAATCCACGCGCAGCGAGTTCCGGACCGCGGGCGATCCGCGCGAGATAGAGGCGTATCCGCCCGTGCTGGCTCATCGAGGTTCCCCTGCGAGCAGCCCATAAATTCGTGGTTCCGCACAACCGAATGCGGCGCCATGAAGATAATTGTGGCAGCCGCCGAGGTCATGACTTTGCGTCAAGATTAGGCGCCTGCGGCCGCTTTTTCGGACTAGACCCGAATCCATGTCGCCTCTAAAACAGGCATGCAACTGTGGGACATGAAGGCGCCCGCGACCGACGCCGCGCAGAAGCGTCTGGCGGAGCGCCATTGATGAGGGTCAGCATGCTCCGACTTTTCTGGGGCGCGTTCGCGCTCGCATGTGGCATCACCCAAGCATTCTCGGCGCCCCCGGCACCCCAGGACGATAGCGGCAGCGCGCCGATGCGTTTCGAATGGAGACGCGAGGGGCCGGCGGAGGCCTGCGGCGCGAACTGCCGCGTGTGGATTTCGGCCGTCGGCTACATCACGGCCGACACTCCGCGCGAGTTCGAGGCCATCGCCAAGGACCCCAAAACCCGCGGCGCGATTCTGGTGCTCGATTCCGACGGCGGCTCGGTGCTCGGCACGCTGGCGCTTGGCCGTACCATCCGCAGCCTGGGCATGATCACCACGATCGGCAGGACGGTTGCACTGGCGCCGGCCGTCAACGGGGAACGGCGGGCTTCGCTGAAGCCCAACGGCAATTGCGAATCGATGTGCGCGTTCCTGCTGCTAGCCGGCGCGCGCCGTTACGTGCCGGCCGAGGCGCAGGTCCTGGTGCACCAGATCTGGCTCGGCAAGAAGCGCAAGCAGGCGCTGGAATCGAGTTATTCCGCCGAGGAGCTCAACGTCGTGCAGCGCGACATCGGGCGTCTGGCGCAGTACACCATCGAGATGGGCGGGAGCGGCGAACTGCTCGAAACGGCGCTGCGGATCCCGCCGTGGGAGCCCCTCTACCGGCTGTCTTCCGACGAGCTGTCGCGCATGCGGCTCAGTACCGTCGACGCGCTGTTCGACCGCGACGTTCCGGCGGCGTCCCCCACCAAGCCGACGACCTCGCTGGCAACGGTCGGCCAGCCCGGGATGCCGCGGGACTGACACGGGACGGGGGCCGTCGGTCGGCCTACCGCGTGCGCTTGCAGCGGTGCTGGCTGAACAGCTTGCCAAGCTCCGCTTGCGTCTTGCTTGAAGCGGCGAGGGCCGCGGCGTGCTCCGATTGCGGGCATCGGGCGACGTGTGCCTTTAGGCGGCCCGCAAACGCCATGAGGGTCTCCAGCGTAATGCAGTAGGGCGGCCGATCGGCGGGCGAGGCCACGTCGAGACGCGGCAGCTCGGATCGATCCCGCGCGAGCGCGGCCGCCTCGGTTGCGCAATCGCTCGCCGGTGCCGCGGCGGCGCTCCAGCAGGAGAGAAGCAAGGCGGTTACGCACAGGCCTAGACGCGCACTCATCACCCCGCACCTCGATCGGCCGGCGACGCAGCAACTCTCCCTGTCTCGAGATTGGTTATTCGGCCGCCACCGCCGACCGCCGCTTGGCTTCGATCTGATCGATCGCGGCGGTGACCGCATCGAACGTCAGCAGGGTCGAGGCATGGCGCGCCTTGTAGTCCCGCACCGGCTCGAGTACCGCAATGTCAGCCCACTTGCCGACCGGTGGCGCGCCGTTTTCCTTCAGCATGCGCCGCACACTTTCACGCAGGCTGCGCAACTCGTCGGCCTTGGCCCCGATGACGTTGCGGGCCATGATCGACGAGGAAGCCTGACCGAGGGCACAGGCCTTCACCTCGTGGGAGAAATCGGTGACGACGTCGCCGGCCATCTTGAGGTCGACGGTGACCGTCGATCCGCACAGCTTGGAGTGGGCCGTCGCGGTGGCGTCGGGGTGGTCGAGCCGGCCCAAGCGCGGAATATTCCCTGCCAGTTCGAGGATTCGGCTGTTGTAGATCTCGTTCAGCATGAGGTTCGACGACGACTGGACCCGGCGGCAACCCTGATTGCGCCGCCCCTAAGAACCAATATATAGGGAGTGTTCCGCCGGTGCGAGCAAGGAGAGATGCGGCCTCGGCGGCAAGGTTCGCCCGCAACGGCGCAACTTGAAGCCATGTAAAATGGGAATGCGGCGTCCGGTCGCCGCGCATGGGTCGAATCTCCCACCGCGCGTATGACTGATGCGGCCGCCCCGGTGACACCCCCGGCCTCGAGGCCGGTCGAACGGAGAGACCGCGATGGATGCTGTCGTCAAGCCCTGGCCCAAATCGTCCCCGGCCGAAAAGCCAACCTTGTCCGATCATGTGCGCGCGGCTCCCGAGCCGGTCCTGCCCAAGCCATCGCGCGAGGACGCGCTGGCCGCGGTGCGCACGCTCATCGCCTATGCCGGCGACAATCCCGACCGCGAGGGCCTGCGCGATACCCCCAAGCGCGTGATCGACGCCTACGAGGAGCTCTACAGCGGTTATCGCGAATGTCCCACCGACGTGCTCGAACGCACCTTCAGCGAGATCGGGAGCTATGACGATTTCGTGCTGGTGCGCGACATCGCCTTCAATTCGCACTGCGAGCACCACATGATGCCGTTCATGGGCAGGGCGCACATCGCTTACAAGCCGGTGGATCGGGTCGTGGGGCTCTCCAAACTTGCGCGCCTGGTGGATGTCTATGCGCGCCGGCTGCAGACGCAGGAGCACATGACCTCCCAGATCACGACCGCGATCGAGGAGATTTTGAATCCACGCGGGGTCGCGGTGATGCTCGAGGCCGAGCACATGTGCATGTCGGTGCGTGGGGTCGAGAAACCCGGCTCCTCGACCATCACGACCCAGTTCACCGGCAGTTTCCGCGATAACCCGGACGACCAGGTTCGTTTCATCACGATGGTGCGCGCGGCCGATCGCTGATCGCTCCCGAACGGAGCTCCGCGCTGCCCCATCCCCGTCAACGCGGGGCGATCCGCCGTCGTGATACGGCGTGAGGGTTCCTTGTCCGACCAACGCCCACGCTTCCCCCCACCTGGCTCCGCGCAAGAGCGCGAGGAGGGCCTTGCGCTTGCCCCGAAATTCGACGCCGACGGGCTCGTGACATGCGTTGCGACCGATGCTGGGTCGGGTGACGTGCTGATGGTCGCGCACATGGACGCGCGGGCGCTGGAGAAGACCATCGCCACCGGTGAAGCCTGGTATTTCAGCCGCTCCCGCGGAGCGCTCTGGCGCAAGGGCGAATCCTCGGGCCATGTCCAGCGCGTGGTCGAGATGCGCATCGACTGCGACCAGGACGCGGTTTGGATCAAGGTCGAGCAGGTTGGCGCCGGCGCCTGTCACACCGGCCGCCGCTCGTGCTTCTATCGTGCCGTGCCGCTGGGCTCGAATGGCGTGGTCACGCTCGAGTTTCGCGATGACGCGCGGACATTCGACCCGGCGGCCGTATACGACGCCAAGAAATAGCTAGTTCAATCCCGCCGCTGCGGCGCGCGCGAGCAATTGCCGGGCGCGCTCGAGGTGCGGGCGGTCGTACATCACCCCGTCGATACCGACGGTGCCCTTGCCCGGATTGGCTGCAAACGCGGCGACCACGGCGCGTGCCCTGGAGACCGCCTCCGGTGCCGGCGTGAACACCTCGTTGATGACCGGCACCTGCGCCGGATGGATCGCCATCTTGCCGGTAAAGCCGTCACGCCGCGCCTCTTCGCTCTCGCGCCGCAGCGCCGCGGCGTTGCGGAAGTCGACGGTAACCGTGTCTATCGCCTGCACGTGCGCCGCCGCCGCGCCGGCGAGGCAAAGGGCGCGCGCCAGCCGATAGGGATCGAGGAAACGGCCGTCCCCGTCGCGGTTGGTCTCGGCGCCAAGCTCGGCGGAGAGGTCCTCGGCGCCCCAGGTGAGCCCTTCCAGGCGCGTGCTCGCGCCCCGATAGGTGCCGGCGAGAAACAGCGCCGTCGCGGTCTCGGTCGCGATCGCCACGATCTTGATGTGACCGTCGGGCAGGCCGCTGATGGCCTCGCGCACCGAGAGTTTGGCGGCGGCGTGGATGACGCCGGGCCCGCCCTCCGCCTTCGGCAGCATCACGGCGTCGGGGCAGGCGGGCACGATGACATCGAGGTCGGCGTCGGTCAGGCCGGTGGCAAAACCATTGACGCGCACCAGCAGGCGCGGGCGGCTTGCGGCTTTGACGGCGTCCTTGACGAAGTCGGCGGCGCTGTTGCGCGCGGCAGCCTTGCCGTCGGGTGCGATCGAATCTTCGAGATCGACGATCACCGCGTCGGCGCCGCTCGCCATTGCCTTGTCGAGCTTGCTGCCGCCATCGGCCGGGACGAAGAGCAGGGAGCGCATGGGACAGATCAGTTCGAACCAACCCTCTCCCTAGCGTGGCCGCATGCGCATGAAGACCTGACGGCGGCATTCGGCGACGAGCTTGTTGTCCTGGTTGTAGGCGCGGTGGTGGAATTCGACGATGCCGGCGCCTGGCCGCGACGTCGACTCGCGCTTGCTGATGACCTCCGTCGTGCAGTGGACCGTGTCGCCCTCGAACAGCGGGTGAGGGAATTTCACCTCGGTCATGCCGAGATTGGCGATGGTCGTGCCGACGCTAAGATGATTGACCATGATGCCGATCATGAGCCCGAGGGTGAACAGCGAATTCATCAGCGGCTGGCCCCACTCGGTCTCCTGCTCGCAGAAATGGCGGTCGATGTGCAGCGGCTGCGGGTTGAGCGTCATGTTGGAGAACAGCATGTTGTCCATCTGCGTCACCGTGCGGGTGAGCGGATGCTCGTAGAGATGCCCGACCACGAAATCGTCGAAATAGATGCCGCCGCGCTTATGTCGGCGCACCTCGGTATCTGGGGTCATCGGATCCTCCCGTGGAATTGCGCTTGCGCGCGCCGTCAGTGGTCGAACACGTCGCTGAGGAACTTTGCCATGGACACCTGAAAGAGCGCGTTGGCGCGCTCCTCGGCTGTATTCTTCGGCATGAAGCAACCGTGCTCGGCCCCGCTGTACATTTCCAGCTGCCAGTTCACTTGGCGGCGCGGAAGTGCTTGATCAACCTATTGACCTCTGCGAAAGCGCGCCCGCATGGAAGTGGAAGCCTAGGCCGATCACGAACACAGGTCCAGCCGACTGTGGCGCCGGCTGCGCTGGCGACCGAACGGCGTGCGGCGAACCTGCAGGAGGTGAAGGACCGCAGCGGGCCGGCGCCTGTCAGTTGGCGTTTGCGGCCATGCTGCGGCTGATCCAGGTGCGATATTCGGCCACGCGTGTATAGACACCGTATTTGAGCTTGCGCGCGCAGCCCTCGCCGAACGATACCACGCCGACCAGAACCGGGCCGTCGGGCGATCGCCAGACCAGCGGACCTCCGCTGTCGCCCTGGCAGGAATCGATTCCGCCTTCGCGATGACCCGCGCACATCATCCCCGGCCTGATCATGCCATTGTAGGAGGCGGCCTCATTGCATGTGGCGTTCTCGACATAGGGCACGTTACCCTTGAGCAGATCGCGCGAGCTGTCGCCGCTCTCCGAGGTTGCCCCCCAGCCCGTGACCTCGAGGGTTTGACCGGCGCGCAACGCGATGCCGGCCGCCATCAGCGGAATGACCCGGCCGTCGGGCGGCGACCTCGGCATGATGAGTGCGACATCGTTTGCATAGGTCGACGCATCGAAATTCTCGTGAACGACGAGGCGGTCCACATCGATCCAGTTGCCGGTTGCATAGTCCGTAACGCCCGATTTGGTTCTCACCTGCGAGGGCGCCAAATTCGCTGCAAAGCAGTGGGCGGCGGTCAGCACCCACCGGTGTGCGATGATGGAGCCGCCGCAAAGGAACGTTTGGCCGGCCTTGTGGACGTTCAGCGCCACCTGCCACGGGTGATTCCTGATATCCGTCTTCTCCCCGCCGACGATGCGACGGCCGCCGAGCTTGACCTCTTCTTCGCTCATCGTCAGTGGCACTGCCGCGAAAAGAACGAGGAGCGATGCCAGCGCGAGCGCCAATAGCTTTCTGTTCACGACCGCCCCCAGTGTCGAGCCATCACTCGCGCTTGGCCAAGGCCTCGACCGGAACATAGCCGAGTTTTTGCCCGTCGCGGGCGATGAGGGCGAAGGGGCCGACCAGCCTGACGATGCCGACCTCGAATCCCGCTCGCAATTCACGCTGTCCGGGCGCGTCGTCCGCCGCCTTTTCGCGCAACCGCTCGGCACGGACGAGAACGTGCGTGCGCTCGACCGGGATTGCATCATCGCTCTGGACGGTGAGCGCCGCGGACCTGATCCCGATGGGAAAATCGTTGCCGGTGAGCTTGCGCGTCGGCTGCTGGTACATTCCCCAAATCTCCCGCGTGATGCTCGGCACCCGCGCGTCGACGTGATCGGCGAGTGTTCCCACCCGCACCCGATCGTCGGCGCCGCCGTCATCTCTCTTCACCAGGGCTTCGAGCAGCGCGTAAGTCAGAACGCCGTGACCTTTGTAGCCTTCATAGGCGGCTTGCGCCGCACGGGTGGCGGCGATGAGGTTGTGTCCGGTGGCGTGCTGCAGCTGGTCCATGGCGGTCTGGCGCGCGCTGTCGGCGCCGCGAACGAGACCGACCGCGGCCCCGCTCTCGCAGGTGTCGAGGATCATCAGCGTTTTCTGCACCGGCAGCTTGGCCAGCCACTGCTGCCACAGATCCTGCCCGATGCCATGCTGCTCGACGTTCTGGCCGGCCGCGAAGTCGAGGCTGTGGGGATAGTAATAGTAGCGCCCAGCGATCGACTTGCCGTGACCCCCAAGGAACAGCACGAACACGTCCGCGGGCTTGGCGTCGGCAGCGATCCGGTCGAAGGCCGCCGCGATGCGCTCGCGCGTCACCTGCTCGTTGAGCAGGCGCGTGACGCTCACCCGCGCGAACAGGTTGCTGCCGACTGTCTCCAGCGCCGTCGCAAACGCCTCGGCGTCCCTCACCGCATAACGCAACTCATAGTCCTTCATGCGGTAGCGGTCGACGCCGATCGCGAGCACGTGCATGCGCGGCCGCTCCTCGGCTGTCGTGCCGAAACGATCGACCGTGATGGTGAAAGGTGGAGTGGCGACCAGACCGGGGCCGTTGTAGGCGGTGACTTCGACTTTGTTGGCGCGGCCGGGATCGACGCGCAGCGTTTGCGTGATGACGGCGGTGTCCGGCGGCGGCGTCGCGGCAAGCTGCGGGGGCATCGGATTGCCCTGCGTCACGCCGTTGACCCGCCACACCACCATCTTTCCGATACCGCCACCCACGTCGGTGATGCGCACGGCAAGCCGCACCGTGTCGCCCGCGCGCTCGGTGCGTTGCTCGAGATATTCGATTTGCGGCGCCGGGCCCGACCCGACGACCTTCTCGAGGTTGAGATGAAAGGCGGCGTCCTTGTGATTGCCTTCGAGGTCACCCTTGAGGGCCTCCCCGACGAGGTCAGGCCGATAGAGGTGATCGTAGAGCTGCTGGATGGCCGCAGCATCGAGGCCGTGGACGATCGACAGCAGCGCCGAGCCCTGGGGGGAGGAGGCAAAGAAGCCTGCGTCGGTCATGGCGAGCCACTCGCCATCCGGCAGGTTGAAGAAGGTGACGGGCGACGCGCCGGAGGCCACGTTCCAGATTTTGATGGTCGAATCCGAGCTGCCGGCGAGAATGCGCCGTCCGTCGGAGGAGAACGCCACTGCGATGCCACCGGTCTCGACCGGATCGATGTAGCGATTGCCGGTTAGATTGGTCTGCTGGGCGACGCTGGTGCCCGGCGCGGGCGCGGTAAACGTGCGCACCAGCCGGCCGGACGCGGTCTCCCACAGCTTCGTGGTTCGGTCCAGGCTGCCCGAGACCAGACGGCTTCCATCAGGCGAGAAGGCGAGCGAGGTGACGTAATCGAAATGGCCCTCGAACATGCGCACCAGCCGTCCCGACCCCGCCTCCCACAACTTGATGGGCTTGTCCCAGGTACCGGCGGCGACCAGCGTCCCGTCGGGCGAGAAGGCCACCGCCAGAATGAAGTGGGAGTTGCCGCCGAAGGTGCGGATGACCTGGCCGGATCTGGCATCCCACAGCTTCACCGTCCGGTCCAGGCCTCCGGAGAGGAGACGCGTGCCGTCGGGCGAGAAAGCCACCGACCTGACGTCCGTATGCCTGCCGAGCGTGCGCACCGGCGCGCCCGTGGCGGCGTCCCAGAGTTTGAGGACGCCGGCAAGATCGCCGGACAACACGCGGGTCCCGTCGGGCGAGAGGGCGCCCGCCATGACCCCCTTCTCGTGCCCATTGAACGTGGCCATGGTCCGACCGGTCGCTGCATCCCATAGCCGCAGGGTCCTGTCGTAGCTGCTCGAAAGGACCTGGGTGCCGTCGCGTGAGAACGCGACCGACGTAACCGCCGCCTTGTGCCCCTCGAAGGCACGCACAAGGCGGCCGGAAGCGAGATCGACGAGCTTCACCAGGCTGTCGCCACCGGCCCACAAGGCGCGGGAGCCGTCGGGGGACATGGCGACCGAGACCACCGGCAGCGAGTAACCTTCGAAGCTCTGCAACACCTCGCCATTGGCGATATCGGTCAACGTCGCGGAATTGCCGTCTGCCCACAGCACGCCCTTGCCGTCCGGCGCGAATGCGATCGAGGGATACCGCGAGACGTCGAATTTTTTGAACAGCTGTCCCGTCGTCACCGACCACAGGCGCAGGGTCTTGTCGTAGCTCACCGAGCCCGCAAGCGCGCCGTCGGGAGAGAAGGCGACACCCTGCACCGAATCCGTGTGACCTTCGAACGTCCGCATCAGCACCCCGGTTGCGGCGTTCCAAATCCCCACGATGTCCCCGACGCCTGCGAGCAGTTGCCTCCCATCCGGTGAGAAGGCGAGAGAACTGAGCACCCGGCTGAAATTCTGATTGATGGTCAGTGCGAGACGGCCGGACGCAAGGTCCCAAATCCGGATGACGGCACTTGCGGTCGACGCCAGGCGCGTGCCGTCGGGCGAAACCGCAATCGCATCGACGCCGACGTTGTGGCCGGTGAATGTCTGCAGGGTGCGCCCCGAGGCGGCATCCCACACCTTGACCGTGTTGTCGAAGCTTCCCGACGCGATGCGCGAGCCGCCCGGCAGAAACGCCACCGACGAGACGCCGTCCCGGTGTCCCCGCAAGGTGACCACCAGCCGTCCAGACGCGGCATCCCAGATCTTGACCGTCTTGTCCCCGCACGCCGCTGCCACCCGCGCTCCGTCGGGTGAATAGGCAACCGAATAGACCACGTCGGTGCCGGCGACGAAGGTGCGGATGAGCCGCCCGGAGGCGGCATCCCACAGCTTCATGGTGCCGTCCCAACTGCCCGTGAGCACGCGCGTCCCATCGGGCGAGAACGCGGCCTTGGTGACCGACTGGCCGTGTCCGGTAATCGGCACGACCTCGATGGCGGGCTTGTCCTGGGCACCGGCCGCGCCGGTAAAGACAAGCAGGCTCAAGAGCGCGATCGTAAAGGTGTTGAGTGGCCGCGGCAGAGGTCGATGCATCAACGCCTCGTGCAAGTGTTGCGCGCCAAGGGCTACCGGGCCTGTCCTCTGATCGCGGCCGTGGAGGCAAAGTCCCAGCGGCCTTTCGCGGTGTCCCAAAATAGCCCGTAGCTGTCGGCCGTCTTCGCGTTGACGGTGCGCGTCTGGGCGCCGTCATGGAAGGCGACGGGGATCTCGCTTCCGCAGGGCGGGCAGGAGATCGTGACGGACTGGCCGGATCCAAGCTGAAACGGCTTCCAGCTCGCGGTGCCGTCCCAGGCCGAGAAGCTCAACGTGGTGTTGCCGAAATTCGTCACCGCGATCGAGTCGGGGCCGGCTGTTGGCCCGCTCAACGCTGGGGACGTCGGCGCCTGGCCTTGCAGGCCGAGGGGAAATTGCCGGCTGAGGTCACCGGGGCCGAGCGGCTGTCGTGGGGTGGGCTGCGACTCGGCAAAGAGGCTGGTGCTCGCCCCCATTGCGGCAATCAGCACGGCGATTCGGATTGTGGGCCACATGGTTGTACCTCATGTGCTGGCGAGGTCGCGCGGCCCTCGCTAGGCAGGCCCGGGTTTGTCGGGGGTGCCCTGATCCGGATTCTGTTCTGGCGAGCGTGGGCTCAATCGCCCGAGCATGTAACCGACGATGGTGCCGAACAGTCCGAATGCAGGAGCGATCTGGTCGTTGCTGTAGCCGGCGGTCACCAGGATCAGCGTTCCGACAATGACCGTCACGACGATGACGGCGCGCGCCACGTCCTCGGTCCGCCGATCCGGCACGCTGCGGAAGTGCCACAGCAGCAGGACGATGACCACCAGCCCGAACGCAATGATGATGCAGGTAAGCCAGAACTCGTATGGCGTTCTGGAGCTGAAGAACTGGGCGAGACCGATATTGCCGCCTGCGCTGGGATTGGGGAGGTCGGGTGCCGGCTGGCGCGGAAGCTGCTGGGCCGCGGCGTCGGCGACCATCATGAAAAACAACAGGCTGGCAAACCAACGGGTCATGTGCATCACCGCCTTCGACTTGCACCGGCGGAGGTGCGACGACGGAAATGCTAGCACGTCACCCGCAACGCGGGTAGCTGCGCCGGTTGCCGGGAGCGTCGCGATAGCGCGCGCCTATCGACGGGCGCCGTGTCTCACGCGCCGGCCGCCCGCACATGTCCGCAGCTCGCGCGACGAGGGGTCACGCGTCGCGGCCGAATATGCGGTCGCCTTGCAGGTCGATGATCTGCTTGGCCTTGGAGATCGCGAAGGCGACCGCGTCCTCCTTGCTCTGGTGGGTATCGGCGCGAATGAAGCGATGCTCCTTCACGCCGTCAGCAGCGTCCTTCTCGATGATCCCGGCGGTCTGGTAGACCCCGTTGGCGGGGTAGGGGGTCGGCCGGATGCGGTAGCCGTTGTACTCGATGGCCGGTTCGGCCGGTCCGCCGGACGCGCCGGTGCTGCTTCCACCGCCGAGCCGGCTCCATGCTGCCTTGAGCTTCGAAAACATCGCCATTCGCCTTTGCAAGGCCGGCGCCGACACGCTGTCGGTCAGCGCCGAGCGTCGATGAGGTCGAGCGGGTGATTATCGCGCGGAAGCCCCGGCCTGTCGACCGCGGCGGCTCTCGGGTGGCCTACGACCGACTTCACGTCGCTGCTGGCGTCAGTAGCCGAACTGCTCGCGCAGAATGCGCTCGTCGAGGCTGTGGCCGGGATCGAACATGATCTGCATCGAGATGCTGTGGTCCATCTGGATATTCACCGAGCAGACCGAGCGCACCTCGTCGTGGTCGGCGACCGCGGCGACCGGGCGCTTCTCCGGCTCGAGCACGTCGACGCGTACACGTGCGGTGTCGGGCAGCAATGCGCCGCGCCAGCGCCGCGGCCGAAACGGGCTGATCGGAGTCAGCGCCATCAGCGGCGCCCGGATCGGAATGATCGGACCCTGGACGGAAAGATTGTAGGCAGTCGATCCCGCCGGCGTCGCCACCAGCACACCGTCGGCCACCAGTTCGGGCAGGCGTTCTTCGTCGTCGACCAGAATGCGCAGCCGCGCCGCCTGATAGGTCTGGCGATAGAGGAAGGCGTCGTTAAAGGCATGAAACTCGACCGTGTCGCCCTCCTCGTCATGGGCGCGCATGAGCAGCGGATGGATGACGGTGACCTGCGCCCGGGCCAGGCGATCCGGGAGATCGTCCGGCGCATACTCGTTCATCAGAAATCCGACGGTGCCACGGTGCATCCCGTAGATCGGCTTGCCGGTGTGCATGAACCGGTGCAGCGTCTGCAGCATGAGACCATCCCCGCCGAGGGCGACGATGACGTCGGCGGATTTCGGCGCTACCGTGCCGTAACGGGCGGTGAGCCGCGCGAGCGCCTCCTGTGCCTCCGCGATCGGGCTTGCGACGAACGCAATTTGCTTGAAACTCGTGGACGCGGGTGGCATCGCGGAACTCGCTGGGCCCTGAATATCGCATGCGCCGGCGGACGGCGCCCGCGACCGGCAAGGTGGGTGACATGGAGCGCGCGGTCCTCGTCTATACGACCTATCCGTCGATTGTCGAGGCGGAGCGGGCCGGACGCGCGCTGGTCGAGCGGCGCCTGTGTGCGTGCGTCAACATTCTTCCCGGCATGATCTCGCACTACCGGTGGCAGGGTGCGGTGGAGCGCGGGGAGGAGGTGGTGATGCTCATCAAGACCCGCAGCACGCTGGCCGAAACGGTCGGCGCGGCGGTCAAGGAGATGCATTCCTACACCACGCCGGCCTTGCTCGTGCTCCCGATCGAGAGCGTCGACCCGGGATATCTCGACTGGCTCATGACCGAGACCGAGCCCGCGGTGCAGGCCTAGGTCATTCTCACTCGGCCTTGATGCCGTGCTCGCGCGCGACCGCACCCCAGACGCGCATCTGCTCGCCTACGAACATGCGCAACTCCTCGGGTCCGGAGAGCGCGAGCGAGACTTGCTGGGTCTGAGTCAGCTGCCTGGTGGCGTTCTCTTCGCGCAGGCAGGATGCAAGCTCGGCGCCGAAGCGGCTCACGACAGCCTTCGGCGTGCCAGCGGGTGCGAACACGCCCCACCAGGCATAGGCCGCAAAACCGGGGAAGCCGCTCTCGCCCACGGTCGGCACTGCGCCGAGCGTCGGCGTCCGCTCCTTGCCCGTTTGCACGACGGGCCGGATGGTGCCGGCTTGAACCTGTGGAATGGACAGCGCCGTGCTGCCGACCAGCAGATCGACGTGCCCGGCGACGGCATCGTTCATGGCCGGCCCGCCGCCACGATAGGGCACGTGGACGAGCGTAACCCCGGCCTGTTTCGACAGCATCGCCATGGCGAGGTGGCCGACGCTGCCGCTCCCCACCGACGCATAGCTGATCGCGGCAGGTCTGGCCTTGGCCGCGGTAATCACGTCGCCGAGCGTCTTGAACGGCTTCTGCGCCTGGGTTGTCACCACGTAAGGCGCGGTGCCGATGAACAGCACGGGGTCGAGATCCTTCTCGGTGTCGTAGGACAGATCCGGGAGCACGAACGGATTGGCGGCGTGATTGTCGAACACGATCAGCCAGGTGTTGCCGTCGGGCGGAGATTTCACCACCGCGGCCGTGCCCACGCTCCCCGAGGCGCCCGCGCGGTTCTCGATGATGACTGTCGTCGCCAGCCGCTGTTGCAGACAGGGTTGCACCAGCCGTGCGATGACGTCGGTCGAGCCGCCAGGCGGGTAGGGCACCACCAGCTTGATCGTGCCGGCAGGCCAGGCAGGTGGCGGAGCGCCCTGGGCGTGGACCGCGAGCGGCGCAACCAGCATGGCGAGGAGAGCGCAGCGCCTTGTGAGTGTATGCACCTTGATCCTCCCCGGAATGTTGTGTCGGCGTTGATCGCCTTGTCTGTTTCATTCCGGGCCGCATGGTAGATGAAAATGTACATCGGCTCTATGCCCGGTTAGGTTCCGTTGGAACGGCTCTTGCAACGGGTCACTCACACCGCTTCGACGAGGGGAGCAATGCGATGAAGGACGATTTCGAAGACCATTGCTGGAAGGACATCGTCACGCCCGACCTGCTCGAGATCTATTCCTCCTACCGACGCAAGGTGTTCGTGGGCCCGAGCCCGGCCCTCCTGGCGGTCGATCTCTACGACGTGGTCTATCGCGGCGGGCCGCGGCCGCCGGCGGAAATTTCCAAGGTGCACCCAAGCACGTGCGGCGAATATGCCTATGCGGCGATCGAGCCGACCAAGCGGCTGTTTGCGGCGGCGCGCGCCGCCGGACTGCCGGTCTTCTATTCTACCGGTGACGTGCGGCCGGAGAGCCGCCCGAGCCTGCTGACGGCGACCAAGCGCAACAAGCAGTCGGTCGATCCGGCCGATTACGCCATCCGGCCGGAATTCAAGCCGCAGCCGCAGGACGTGATCATCACCAAGCAGCGCGCGAGCGTGTTCTTCGGCACTCCGCTCATTGCCCACCTGACCCAGCTCGGCGTGCAGACGCTGGTCATCTGTGGCGAAAGCACCTCGGGCTGCGTGCGTGCGACCGCGGTCGACGCCTATTCGCACGGCTATCACGTCGTGCTGGTGGAGGAATGCTGCTTCGACCGCAGCCTGCTGTCCCACAAGGTCAACCTGTTCGACATGCATCACAAATACGTCGACGTGATGCACATCGACGAAGTGGTCGCGCATCTCGACGGCATGGCGGTCAAGAAAGCCAGTTGAGCCGAAATCGCGATGCGTGCGCTCGATCGTGCCGTGTCCCGCGCGCGTGTGCCAGTGCCGGACACCCAGTGATGACATTTGTAACGGTGTGAGATGAAGCCTGCCCCCTACGGTCCGTTTCCGTATTCGCCCATTGTCGGTCGCCCGCGGCTGAGCTGGCCGGACGACGCCCATGTCGCGCTGTGGGTGATCCCGAACATCGAATTCTTCTCGCTCATGGAGAAAGTGCCGGCCGGTTCGGGAGGGCCAGGCACGCCGGTACCCGATATCCCGTCGTGGTGCTCGCGCGACTATGGCAACCGTGTGGGCGTATTCCGCCTCATGCGCGTGCTCGAGCGCTACGGCGTCCGCGGCACGGTGGCGCTCAACAGCGATCTCTGCGCCCAGCATCCCGAGATCATCGCGGAGGGCCGGAAACTCGGCTGGGAGTGGATGGGCCACTGCGAAAGCAACACCCGGCGGCTCAACGAAGCGGCTCCCGGCGAGGAAGCGGGGATCATCAAGCGCGCGTTGGCGACGATCGCCAAGGCGACCGGCACGCGGCCGGTGGGCTGGCTCGGCTCCGGCCTGCAGGAGACCTGGGAGACGCTCGACCTGCTCGCCGCCGAAGGCTGCGAATATGTCTGCGACTGGACCAACGACGACCAGCCTTACGTCATGACTCTCGACGGCGGGCGGCACATCCTCTCGGTGCCGTACAGCCACGAGATCAACGACAAGCCGGTGTTCGAGCGGTTGCACCGCACCGCCGACGAGTTCCGGGACATGATTTGCCGGCAGTTCGACGTGCTCTATCGCGAGGGCGCGGAATCCGGACGCGTGATGGCGATCGCGCTCCATCCGTATCTCACCGGGGTGCCGCATCGCATCGACGCGTTCGACGCGGCGCTGGCGTATATCTGCCGGCATTCCGGCGTGTGGAAGGCAACCGGCGCCGAGATCGCGCGACATTATCGCGCGCAGATCGGCAAGCCATAACGGAGTAGACATGGCCATGGGTCGAGTTCTGAGAAACGCGCTTGGCGCGCTCATCGCGGGCGCGGCCGTCGTGGTCGCGCCGCCGGCGAAGGCGGAGACGGTGACCGTCGGCTTGGTGGGCGCGGTCTCGTCCACCCACTGGCCGATCTATATCGGGCTCACCAAGGGATATTACGCCGCCGAGGACTTGAAGCCCGACCTGGTATTCATTCAGTCGAGCGCGGCGCTGTCGCAGCAGCTCACCGCCGGCTCTCTCGACGTGGCGCTGTCGACGGGGCTTGCCGATCCGCTCCGCGCCATCGACAAGGGCGCCGCCATCGCGATCGTGCGCATCGAGATGCAGGCGCCGCCCTACGCGCTGCTCGCCAAGCCCGCCATCAAGCGCTGGGCTGACCTCAAGGGCAAGACCATCTCGATCGGCGGCCCGAAGGACATCACGCGCATCTATCTCGAGCGCATGGCGGGACCGAACGGGCTCAAGCCCAGCGATTACGACACCGTGTTCGCGGGCGCCACCTCGGCCCGTTTCTCGGCGTTGCAGGGGGGCGCGGTCGATGCCGCGATCCTGCTTCCGCCGTTCAATTTCTACGCGGAGTCGGCGGGCTTCACCAATCTTGGCCTCACCATCGACTATGCCAGGGAGCTGCCGTTCGCCGGTGCGGTGGTCGGCCGCGCCTGGGCCAATTCGCACAAGGGCACGCTTGCGAAGGTGCTTTCGGTCCACAACAAGAGCATGGCCTGGTTTTCCGACCCGCAGAACCGGGCCGAAGCGATCAAGATCATGGTGGATGCGAGCAAGCTCAAGGAGGACGACGTCGCCCGCTCCTACGATTTCCTGCACAGGAACGAGTTCTTCGAAAACACTGGCAGGGTCTCCAGGACCAAGATGGGCGCATTGCTCAAGGCGCTCAAAGACCTCGGCGACATCGAGGGCTCGACCGACGTCGAGCGGTTCGTGCTGCCGGGCGTGACGCAGCTGACGGACTAACTCGCCCATGAGCGGCGTCGAAGGGGTGCGGCAGCAGCCGGTGCAGGCGCGCCGGGGCGTCGCCCTGCCGCGCTTCTATTTCGCGGGCCTCCTCTCGGTGCTGGGCGGGCTCCTGCTGTGGGAGCTGGTAAGCCGCTATCTCGTCGCCAACGCGCTTTTTCTCGCCGCGCCTTCACAGATCTTCGCAGCCATCGTCGCGCTCGCGCGCAGCGGGGAGCTGTGGCGGCACATGTGGATCAGCGCCATCGAGTTCGCGCTCGGCTACGTGATCGCGAGCGTGCTCGGGGTGATCATCGGCTTCGCCATGGCGGAAAGCGCCACCATGAAGCGGGTGCTGCAGCCCTGGATCTCGGGGCTCTACGCCACGCCGACGATTGCGCTCGCGCCCTTGTTCATTCTCTGGCTCGGGATCGGCATCTGGTCGAAAGTGCTGGTGGTCATCTTCCTGGTGCTGTTTCCGGTGACCATCAATACCGAAGCGGGTCTGCGCACGACCAGCGAGCGGCTGATCGAGATGCTGCGTTCGTTCGGCGCCTCGCCGCGGCAGATTTTCTTCAAGGTGTCGTTGCCCTCCGCGGTGCCCTTCATCCTTGCCGGGCTCAAGCTCGGCATCGGGCGCGGCCTGATCGGGGTGGTGGTGGCGGAGCTGTTCGGCTCGCGCGCCGGACTGGGCCGTCTGATCGCCCAGTCCGCCGACGCCTTCAACATGCCGGAGCTGTTTGCCGGCGTAGTCGTGCTGGCGGCGGCCGGCATCGTGCTCACCGCGGGGTTCGGCTGGCTGGAAAGCAGGCTGGTGCCCTGGACCAAGGACTAGGACACCGGCATGGCGCCGAAGCTCGAAATTCGCAGCCTCGGAAAGATCTTCGGCGAGCTGCAGGTGCTGCAGGCCATCAATCTTGCGGTCGGTCGCGGAGAGTTCATCTCGGTGGTCGGTCCCTCGGGCTGCGGCAAGACCACGTTCCTGCGCATCATCGCGGGACTGGAGGCGGCGAGCTCGGGAGAGGTCCTGCTCGACGGCCGCGCGGTGCGCGGTCCGGGCGGCGACCGCGGCTTCGTATTCCAGGCCGACAGCCTGCTGCCCTGGCGCACCGTGTTCGCCAACGCCATCATCGGCCGCGAGGTCGCGGGGAAGGTCGGGCCGGCCGAGCGCAAGCGCACGATGGAGCTCCTCAAGCTCGTCGGCCTCGAAGGCTTCGAGAACTACCATCCGCGCCAGCTCTCGGGTGGCATGCGGCAGCGGGTCAATCTCGCCCGTGCGCTCGCCATCGATCCGGAAATCCTCCTGATGGACGAGCCGTTCTCATCGCTCGATGCCCAGACCCGCGAGATCATGCAGACCGAGCTGATGCGCATCTGGGAGGAGGGCCGCAAGACCGTCCTGTTCGTCACCCATCAGATCGACGAGGCGGTGTTTCTGTCCGACCGCGTGCTGGTGTTCGCGCGCCGCCCCGGCCGGCTGCTGGAGAACGTCGCGATCGAGCTGCCGCGTCCGCGCGCACTGGCGCTCAAGCGCACTGCCGAGTTCGTGCGCTACGTGGATCACATCTGGCGGCTGATCGAAGACGACGTGCGCGCGAGCGTGATCGAGGAGAAGGTCTGATATCAGCCCTTTGCAGGGATGATCGGGACCATGATGTAGGGCTGGCGCTCGGGGCCGAAGTGCAGCGTCGTGTTGCCGCCGAAGACCGTTTCCGGCCGGTCGAGGGGCTCGTCGTGCACGAACGGGCCGCAGCCGCGCATGGGGTTCTTCATGTTGGACAGGACCTGCGCGGGACCTTCCCACTCATAGTCCTTGCCCCGGACGGTTAGCGCAACACGATAACCCTTCGGCACAACAATGCAGGTGGGCCAGATCTCGATATCCAGTTCGACGGGTTCGCCGGGAGTGAGCGGCTGCTTCTCGTCATGGGCGTGATACGGGCGGTAGGGCAGGCTCAGCTTGGGATCGAGCTTGCGATGTGAGGCGCGCAACCAGCCCTGCGCCACCGGTGTGTGAGGATCGAGCGCGCCCTGAAACACGACTTCCTTTCCATCGGGATCGAACACGCGAAAGATCAGAAAAAGGTCCGCGTCCACCGTGGAAGACGACACCCACAGCTTTGCCGCCATGGGACCGGTGATTTCAGTCTCTCTTTCGACCGGCATTGAATAAAAAGTCAGGCCATCGCCCAACGCTTGAAATTCCACTTCGCCTACACCGGACGCGGGCTCAGCCGCCAGTGTCTTCCCATCAGGTCGCAGATATAGCTTCGTCCATTGTGTGCGTGCCAGCGGCCATTCGTTCTCGCCACGAAGCGCGAACCTCTCACCGGGACGGCGCACATTGAGTTGCACCCTTGGCTGCTTGTCCCAGCCGTTCCGCTCCCCCTTCAGGAAGTAGTCGAAGAATCGTTTCTGCAGGGCGTTGGCATAATCGGTATAGAACACGGCCCAGTGCGTGCCTCCGTGCAGCTCAAGCCATTTTTTCTCCGAAGCGGCGCGCACAAAGCCTTCGACATTGCCGCGCAGATGCAGTCCGTTGCCGCCCCAATTGCCGCAGGAGAGAAGCGGCACCTTCACCTTGCTCCAGTCGGCTGAGCGTACCCTGTAATAGTCGTCGTCGAGCTGGCGGCGAACGAGCTCGTCCCACAGCGGTACCGCATTGCGTTCCAGCTCCTCCTCGGGCAGCGTTTCCGGACCGCACACCAGCTCGCCGGTGACGCGGCTCTTGTTGCCGCGCTTCCCGACGCCGTGCTGCACGGTTTTCACCTGCATCGTTTGCCAATACTTCTGGAACGTGGAAGCGATGCCGCCGTGATGTATGGCGTCCCGGTAACGGTCGGCATAGCCCTCCCAAACGCAAATCGCGGCGAGGTGCGGAGGCTGCATCGCGGCGACACGCCATTGATTGGTCGCGTAGTAGGAGATCCCGGCGAGCCCGACCTTTCCGTTGCTCCAGGGCTGTGTCCCCGCCCATTCGATGCACGCGAAGAAGTCCCTGGTCTCACGCGGCGAGTGGTGATCGATCACGCCGGGCGAACGGCCGCAGCCGCGGCTGTCGACGCGGATGCAGATGTAGTCGTGCGGCACCCACTTCTCGGGATCGAGCGTCTCCCAGTTCTGGTAGATATTGCTGGTGTTCGCGACCGTATCGGGATAGTCGCGCACCATGATGTCCCATGCGCTCTTGTAGCCGTCCTCGAAGTGCAAGCCCTTTCCATATGGCCCGTAGCTGATGAGAACAGGGTAGTTGCCTTCCTTTTTGGGGCGATAGACGTCGGCGCGCAGCACCAAGCCATCATCCATCTTGATCGGAATATCCCAATCGATCTGCATGGGAAACGGCCGCACGGCGACGTTCATGCTCATCTTGATCCTCCCGAGACTGTCGTCGCTTTATAGCGGGTGACGCGGTTTGCGAAGGTCGCATGGCGCATGGACGTTCTGCACAACGCGCCCATCGTTGTCGACCGGGTCTTGCGCCGACCCATGGTCTCCATTTGAATGTTTTGCCGTTCGCCTGAGTGCCCGTCCCGTGGATGTGCTTCTTGAGCAAGCGGCGGCGAACAGAAAAAGAGGAATGCACATCTCATGATCGCGCGGCGAAAGTTTCTTACCGGTTCAGCTGCAACGGCTGGTCTTGTCGGCACGGGCGTGCCGCTGTTTGGGCAGGCGCGTACCGTCGACGGTTGGCCAGCCCGCCCGGTCCGCGTGATCATCCCGTCCGGCGCGGGCGGACCTGCTGAGACGTTCCGCTTCTACGCGGAGCACCTGCGCGAAGCATTTGGACAATCTTTTGTGCACGAGAACCAGCCGGGCGCATCAGGCGCGATCGGCAGCTCGGCCGTGGCGCGAGCGCAGCCCGATGGCTACATGCTGCTCTATCCTGCCAACAGCCACGTCATCCTGGCGCCGCTTGTCGCGGCGCGAAAAGCGTTCGACGTTCAAAAGGATTTCGAGCCGATAGCCCTGACCGTCACCTATCCGTTCTGTCTCTTGGTCAATGCGGAATTGCCGGCAAGGAACTTGCCCGAACTGGTCGCGCATCTGAAGGCCAATCCTGGCAAGCTCAACTTTGGCTCGATCGGCGTCGGCACCGGCGGGCACCTGGTGACCGAATTGCTTCTCAATCGCGCCGGTCTGCAGGCCGTGCACATTCCCTACACCGGTGCCCCGGCTCAGGTTCAGGCACTTGTTGCGAATGTCACCCAGTTCACCGTCGATACGATCGGCAATTCACGCGGCGCTGTCGATGCAGGCAAGCTTCGGCGCATCGCCGTGACCGGCGCAACGCGGTCCGCGGCCGCTCCCGAGGTGCCGACGTTCAAGGAGCTTGGATACGATGGATTCGAGCTGCTGCTGTGGCTCGGTCTCATGGCGCCAAAAGGCACGCCGAAGGGTATCGTCGAGGCCATCAACCGGGAGAGCGTTCGTATCAACCAGCTGCCGGAGATGCGCGAACGCCTGTCGCAGTTGGCAATGGAGCCGGCAACCGGATCACCGGCGGACTTTTCCAGGCTGATCGAAAGCGACCTGAAACTGTGGGGTCAGATCATCAGCGATACCGGCGTGCGGGCTCCTGGCTAAACCCGTAGGTGGCCGCTCCCGCCGCGACCGCAGGCCGCTTGTCCCGACGGTTGCGCGCAACCCACCGCCGTGCTTGATCCGCAGCCGCAATCGAACCGCATGGCCCCGCCCGGGGCACAGACGCAAAAAGGAAAGTCGGACATGACCACGAGCCGCATCACGCGACGGCAGCTTTCCAACGGGCTGGCGGCGTCGGCCGCGGCCGCCGGTCTGTTTCCTGCCTTCGCGCGTGCGCAGCAGAACTATCCCAGCCGACCGGTCCGCTTCGTGCTGCCCTTCGGCGCCGCCGGCGTCGCCGACATTACCTCGCGGCTGGCGGCGGAGAAGCTGGGCGAGAAGTTCGGACAGCGCTTCGTGGTCGAGAACCAGCCCGGGCCGGGTGGCATCGCGGCGGCGCGCGCCGTGCTCTCCCAGGCTCCCGACGGCTACACCATCGGTCTCGTCACCAACGGCACCTCGATCAGTGCCGCCATCTATAAGGCGCTGCCGTTTGATCCGGTGAAGGACTTCGCCTGCATCTCGACCATCGGCTCGTTCGATCTGGTCCTCGCCAGCAATGCGGAGTCCGAGTTCAAGACGCTGCAGGACTTCATCAAGGCCGCGCGCGCGCAGCCGGGCAAGCTCAACGTCGGCACCATCAATGTGGGCGGAACGCAGAACCTGGGGGCTGAGCTGCTCAAGTCCTCGGCCGGGGTCGATTTCCAGATCATCCCCTATCGCGGCACGCCGGACGTCATCGTCGCTTTGCTGCGCAACGACGTGCAGTTGTTGGTCGAGTTCTATGCTCCGATCAAGTCGACGCTGCTCGACAAGAAGATCAACGCCCTCGCCACCTCCGGGACGAAGCGCTCGCCGTTCTTCACCGACGTGCCGACGGTGGCGGAGGCGGGCGTGGCTGGTTACGAGGTGACCTCGTGGAACGGGGTGTTTGCCCCGGTGGGCACGCCCGCGGAGATCATCAATCTGCTGAACAAGGCGATCCACGAGATCGTGGCGACGCCCGACGTGAAGCAGCGCTATGCCGACCTCGGCATCGAAGCCAGGGCCAGCACGCCGGCGGAATTGAAGGCGCGGCTCGAGGGCGACATCGCCAAATGGGCCGCGGTGATCGAGCGCGCCAACATTCCGAAGCAGTAGCGCTCGCCGGAAATCAGCGCCCCCACACCGTCCGGGCGCCATTTGTCGTCCACTGCAATCCCGTGGCACGCTACAATTTCCTCAGCCGGTGCTTTATGCGGACCGCCTGATCGGGCGCCCGACCGCACCAGGTTCAGTGTTCGGATGTCGATGCAGCTGTTGCGCGGCAAGTGCTTGACGCTGCTGGTGCCGGGAGCGAGCTTGTGCGATGGTGTTGTCGAACAGCCGCGTTGCAGCAACGGAGACTTGCCGTGAAGATCATGCGCATCGCTGTGATCTTGCTTGCCGTTGGCCCACTGACCGCGATGGATGCACGCCCCAGCGGTGCCGAAACCTATCGTCCCTGGTGCGTGGTCTACAACGGCCGCGACGGCGCCTATACCTGCATCTTCAGCTCGTACGAACAGTGCATGATGACGGCGACCCCGGGCAGCGGCGGTTCGTGCGTACAGAACCCGTGGTACGCGGCCTATGGCGCGAACAGCCCCGGTAGCCCCAGCGCCACGACAGGGCAGGGAAAGCGGGCGAAGCGATAATAGGTGGGGTTCTTGCCGCGTCGCCTGTGCGTGAAACGTGGTGCCGGGTGAGAGATTTGAACTCCCGACCAACGGTTTACAAAACCGCTGCTCTGTGATCGCGTCACCATCGCAAAACCTCAATAACCATCGGCCTGATTTGCATTCTCGACTGTGCCGCACGCAACGTGCCTAAATTGTGCTACCCTTTTGCGGTACTGCCGAGCCGAACTTCGCGATCTGCACTTCCTCTCGGCGTCAGATAGTCGAGATACATCTCGGTGGTCTTGACCTGACGTGTGCCCGAGCCGCCCTTGCAGCGTGTAGATGTCCCGGCCGGATTTGAGCCAATCGACCGCGTGCCGGTGGCGCAGATGGTGGAACGTGAAGCGGCGGAATTCGACATCGTTGGCCTTCGCCCATGCCTCGACGCGGTTCACCAGCTTGTCAAACGTCGGCGCGAAGCTCGTATAGGGCACGCCTTCGTCATGCCAGAACAGGAACGGCTTGCCGACATAGGCGGGTAGGGCGGTCGAAGAACTGGTAGCCGTCGAACGGCGTCGAGATCGATCACGCGCAGCTTGTTGCGCTTGCCGACGATCGTCAGCTGCCTGCGCGCATGGTCGATGTCGATGCGCTTGGCCTTGGCCAGCTCGTCCTCGCGCGCCCCGGTCACCAGCGCGGCCCGCATCATCTGCCCGACCATGCCCGGCGCGCGCTCCATCACCAGCGCAATGTCGCGATCGGTCGGCAGCAGGATCGGATCGCGCCGCTCGGGCACCAGCGCCAGCTTGGCGAGCACCGGATTTGCTTCGATCCAGCCTTGCAGGATGGCGAAATTCAGCACGCTCGACAGCGCGCCGAGATCGCGCTTGATCGTGGCATTAGTGACGCCGGTCGCTGCCGCTCGCGGATGATCTCGGCGACGAGTCGGCCGTCGATTTCGGCAAGCGCGCGGCCGTCGAGCCACGGCGCGAGCTGCTCCAGCGAGCACAGTAGCGCTTCGCGGTCTTCGGCCCGACCGTGCGCAATAGCTGCGCGTCCCATGCTGTGAACGCTTCTTCGAAGCTGCGGCGGGCGTCGCCGTGGAAGGCGTCGGCTACCGCTCGCTCTTTGCCAGCTTGGCGACGCGCCTTTGCGAGCGCTGGATCATCTGTATCAAGCGACCATCGGACGACGTTGCCCGCGAACCCTAACCTCGCCCCAGAGGGTATCCCCCCGCCAGTAACATCCGGCCGGGGCTTTCCGCTTTGCCATGTCTTTGCTCCTCTGTCCGACGAGCCGGCGCAATTTCGCGAGATCATATGTCCATTGTCGGCCGATCTTCGCCGCGCCGGGGATTTCGCCGCGCGCGGCAAGTCCTGCACCGTGCGCATTGGGAGTCCCAGGATCGCCACGGCCTGCTCGATCGGCCCGCGCTCGCCGAGCGGCATAGTTCGCGGCTCGTGGCGCGGAGTCGTGCCCGCGCCAGTCGTCCCTGCAGCAGGCTGTCGACGTAAAGCTCGAAGCGAGCCTCGTTCTCGTCAAACGCCATTACGCACCTCGACATGCGCAGGCGAAGTCGGCAGGGCGAATCGATCGTGTGGTAAAGGTCTCCGGCGGGTCACGGGCCGCCTCAACGGCTCGCGATCAGCCCTGGGTCGTGGGGTGAAGTCCGCGACCTGGGGCACCCCCCAATCTACATCAAAGCCAAGCGCGCGCCAGCGCCGAGCAGACTCTTCTGGCAAGGACATGCGCCTGGCGGCCGTGCAGCGCATTGCCGCCGGTTCGCGGCCAATCGACTTCGTCGAAATCCGAGCGACCATTTCCCCGGTCGATGAACTCGAGGGCCATCTCCCCGTCGACCACGCCGCGAGAGCCGCGCCGCCGATCATGCCGCGCCGGTACCCCGCGATGATGCCGTTCGCCGCCGCCCCCGCTGCCCGAGTTGCCGCCCGATGGCGCCTCGCCCGGCCGCTCCCGAGCCTGCGCCCGCGCCCCGCCCCGCTCCTCCGCAGCCGTACGAGTACCGCGCAGCTGCCGCGGGAGGCGCGCGCTTCGCGAGCGAAGCCTCCGCGCAGGCTGATAAAATCAGGGAGAGCGCGCCTGGGCAGGCCGGAGCCTGCCCGGCAAGCAGAGCTGCGACAGACGCCGCGCTACGAGAGCTCACCGCCTCCTGCCCGCAGGCCGCCGGCAGCGGTTGCGGCTGAACGGCGGCGGGGGCGAGGTCCTTCCGACCGTCAGCTCAAGCAAGCCGGCACACTTTCTCGGATTCCAACCAGCGGGCTTTCGTGTGCTCAGAGATCAAAGTTTTGTTCTCTCAGTTGCTCGCATACACCATCGAGCCCAGGAAACAGCGACCCTGCCGTTATGCCCATCATCCGCAACTCGGTCATTACCTGCGCGCGTTCGGACGCAGGCAAGTCGATGGCCCCAAGATACTTCTTGCCGCGCGCTTCTTCGGACTCGGCAACGTACCCTTCGATATCGTCGACGTTCGAAATGGTCAGCATGGCTTGTTGCGGCACCATGCGAGGTTGTTGATGGCAATCGGAAGGAAGATCGAGAAATGCCGCAGCGCGGGCGTGAACCGGTCTAGCCGCGCAAAGTCCGCCGCCATTGCTTTGCATCGAAAAGAACAATCCGGATTTTCCTATCCGCAGTCCGGTTTTCTCTCGGGATGTTGCGATAGGCGAAGTACGCCGCCACGAACGGCGAGTAGGTCCAGTCGAGGAGCGGCGTCGGGTAGCCGTGATGCTGGACCAGATTGTGGAAGGCTCCGTTCTCGTATGGATTGGTCAAGTTGAATACACGATGAGTCATACCGCTGAAGTGACGATGCAGCCCGGGAATATCCACCCGCATGAACGTCGCAGATCGGCGCGGCCGTCCGATGAAAGTACGTCCGTAACCGCCATGTGTTCCCTTCATGCCCGCGAAAAATGTACCGGTTCGGCTCTAGGCTCGTCACAGCATCCTTGAACTCAGGCCAACTCGTAACCGACAGAGGCTTCAGCGCCGAAGAAGCATTTGGGGCGCCTTGCCGCAGCACCGCGGTCCCGCGATATCCAAGGTCGGTCACCCACGACAGGTATAGCGTATGGTCCGGCGAGAGCGACCACTTCGTGTCAGCCATCCTGGACATCTTGAGGCCGGGATGCTGAGCCGCAATCATCTCCCATGGCACCGGGTTCCCAGTACGGAAGTCAATCGGGTGTAGCGGCACGACCGCTTCGACGTCTCGCGGCCTGTCGGAACCGTCACCGCGGCGAATGTCGGAGGTACCGGGTCTCCCTGGTAAGCAGTACCGTGCCGACGAGATTGCCGCCGATCTCATCGAAC
This sequence comes from uncultured Alphaproteobacteria bacterium, assembly GCA_963739385.1. GTDB lineage: Bacteria > Pseudomonadota > Alphaproteobacteria > Rhizobiales > Xanthobacteraceae > VAZQ01. The sequence continues at coordinate 12,410 of CAVUAI010000049.1, read as the reverse complement.
TCGGCGACGATATTGCCCGAATGCGTCCCCGCATAAGGACCGAACCACTGCCCCTTCAACATAGATTCTCCGGTGAATCGCGTTTTGGGTGGGAGCGTTTTCTTTTCGGGCGCTTTTTGAATTTTACTACCACGGTAGTAAATCTGAAATCGCGGCTGCTGCGGACGGTTTTTAAATTTTTCTCCCATGGGAGAAAAATCTAATCGGTGCCGAATAACCTCACCGAGCGCCGCTTCCGCGAATTCAGCCGGGGCGAGTGCGGCGGCGCGCCAGCCGATCGTATTCGCTCGACGCCGCTGTCGCCGGAGACGAATGTCGGCGGATCGAAAAACTGGCGCTGCACCGCCGACACGACGCGATGCACGGCGCCGTCGCCGATCTCGGGGCCAAGTTCGCCAGCTCGCGCGCGCACGCCGCCAGGAAGGCGCTGCGGCGATCGGGTAGCAAAGGAAAACTACAGCGAGAACGGCGTTCAGCTGGTCGTCGGTGAGGTGAATCGGAGAGGTGATTGGCATCGGAGCGCCTCTGTGCGAAACTGTAGGCGCAATCGATCGCCTTGCCCCGCTTCGGCGGGGCTTTTCTTTTCAGGCTGCGCGCTCGACCTCAGTCAATGCGCGCATCGGGTCTGGATCATAACGTGAGACGCCAGCCGCCAACATCTGGCGCAGCAGCATAACCTCATTCGGTCTGGCGCCGTAATGGTTGCTCGGGGTTCGACATTGGCCTGAATCACAAGGAGGACATTCCCAGCCCTCAACTTCAAGCTCCGGGCCTGACAAATCGACGCCGCGAACAGCCGACCTCCTGCTCGCTCTGGTTCTGCAGCATGGCCTGCAACCGTAGTCGTTCAACCAGGCTCCTTGCGCAGCACCTCGATCGCCAACCGCATCGCGGCAAGGTCATGCAGGTCCATCTTCGCCCTCGAGCAGGCTCATGCGTTGTAGTACGACATCGTCGGCTCCGCCTTGCCGCCTGGTCGGCTCGGAATGTTGGGCGCCCGGCTTTGCGGCGACAATCTCAACCGCATCGACAACGAGACCATCGCTTTCACGCTCTCGCTCCCAACGCGCCATCGCCTTGTCGTCGCCAGCAACGGCGGAGTGGCGCTCCAGCACGACGGCTCTGGCGTAGGCGGACAACAGCGGCAGATCGCTGGCCTTGAAGGCATCAGGCTTGGAGGCGGCGACGAGATCGAGGAAGACCTGGCGCTCCTCGGGCCCGAGATCGGCGGGCGGGAGGAGCCGGGGCGGGGCCCGGTGACGGAGGGAAAGCCGAGGGAGGCAGCGGACTGGCGCGGCATCGGTGGCAGCCGGTGAGGGAAGTTGGAACCGGGTTTTAGGCCGATTTCGGCCGTTTTGCCAGTGATTGATCGAATTCGAGGCTGATTCAGGTAGAATGATTTTCTCGTTGTCCATGCCTATTTTGCCAGTATTTGCAAGCGCTTACGGCATTTCGACGGGTTGCAATTCTCGGCCGCAGCGGCGGTCGCATTTGCCCCGGTTTTAAAATTTCGGAGACGCCCCCCTGCCCCCTCTGTTGACGTTCGGGGGAGCACTGGCGCGCTGGCGGGGACGAGTTGGGCCGATGCGGCGACCTCAGAAGCCGGCGAGCCTTGCAGCAGCTCGGCGGTAATATGGGCCGCGGCGGTGCCGACCCGAAGGAGTCCGCGCTGAGCTTCGCCTCACCGGGCGGCAGCATCGCAATCGCACCATCTCACCATGACCCGCGCTGTGCACGCACAGCGCGGGTATTTAACCACCCAGCTCATTCCATCTGACCTGAACGAAGGACACGCCCGCTTACCAGGCTTCGACGTACTCCGGTTTCGAATCCCACTCCCTCCGCCAGATCTCATTGATTTGATTGAAGTTTCAGCGGTTGGGCGAGAAAACCCCAGGATAAACCTACCAACAACGAGGCTGCTTGGAGGCTGTTGTGGGTCGGGACTCGCCGCAGGGGCTCCCATCGGCCTCGCCCGAGCCTATCTCAGCGGCGTGGAGAAAGACCGCAACGAGCTCATGCGCGCGCTGCCCGCAGAGCTGACCAGGTGCTCAAGCGGACATTAGGGGCAACGCGGCAGAAGGCATTCGCGCTTGGCGTGTCAATGCACTCGATTTTTGATAAGCGCGACGCCACCGATCTCTAATACTCCGTTAAGCGGTTGCACCGTAGCATTCTCATCCTGGCTGGGCGCCAAATGCGCGCCTGCTCGTGGTCTCTGCTCAGCTTTGTCGTTGCTAGTCACCCTGGATCCTGGGTGTGCGGCATTTTCGCGTCGCTTCTGAAAATCAGCAGCAGCGGACCAGCACCGGACCAGGCGACCGGCTTGCGACACGGCTCAAAAATCATGGAGCAGACAAACGTGCAAGGCACAGTGAAGTTCTTCAAAGAAGACAAAGGATTTGGCTTTATCCAAAGGGACGAAGGCGGGGCCGATCTCTTCGTCCACATCAGTCAATGCGATGAGAGCATTGATCCCTCGTCAGAGGGCAGCGGGTGGAATTCGAGGAAGGCACTAGCTCGCGCAGCGGCAAGCCTGAGGCTCGACGCGTCATCGTTCTCGAAGCGTCAGTTGAGCGAGTTCGGCGATACGGGTGATGGGACTGGGGAATCTCAAGCCACGATGAAGGGGTAGCGGCGACCGCCGCCCCTTTTTTGTAGATAACATCAACGCACCCTTTCGTATGAGCGGCCGAGGTGCTGGAGTATAGCGCCCTCTCACGGCGAAAACAGGGGTTCGAGTCCCCTAAGGAGCGCCAACGATTTCAGCATCTTAGCGCCCCAATTGGAGCTTGGTCGGCCGGCATCTCCAACTTTTCTCCAATGGACGGTGCTTCAGACGATCAATTCGAGGTCACGCTGTAACCGGCGGCAGCGCGCGACGTTGGTTCCACGAGCATTGGAGCAGAACCATGCGCGTGAGGTCGGGCGCAAAGTCGAGACGCGGTCGAAGCGCGGGCAGGGTTCCTGGATCGTCCCGTGTTGCTCGTGCTGTGCGTGAGTCTGATCTTGGGCGTGGCGATCCTCGGGGCCTTTAGCCGCAGACACTGTTTGCAAAGCTCCGGGCCAGCGCTCTGCGGATCATTCTCAGCGCAGTGGCTCCGGCATGAACGCCTCTCCACTGCCGATCGCGTGCTGCAGGAGATCGTTCGGCGGTTCCACGCCCCGGTGCACCGAAGGTCACGCACCTGGTTGCTTGCAAGTCTGATTCACGCGCGCATATCATCCGAACGCGCCTGAAAATTCCCGGGCGAGGACTGGTCAACAGGCGGTAGCGAAATCCCGTTCATCGAAATGGGATTTTACGGCCCACACCGTGGACATGAGCAACGAAATCGTCCCGCTCACCGCCTGGTCCGCTATTCGCCAATAAGCCGAAATCCCATGCCGTTGACTGCCGTCCGATTTCCGGTTTCCGCGTGAATTCCCTGTTCCTCAAAAAAGGTTCCCTGATACAACTTCTCGAAATTCCCTGTTCCGTTGCGCAAATTCGTTGCGACAGGCTAACCGTGCTCGCACCGTTCAGTCCATCGATGGACCGCTCGTGCATCGCCGCGCCCGGTTGCTCAATTGCGAAACTCTTTGATTTGCGGCTTTGCGCCCCATTCGCAGAATCCCTTTGGGTCGAACGGAAGCTGACGCTCGCGATAGAGCAGCTCGTCGGCGATCTCACGCACGCCCGAAGAATACTCGAAGACCATTCCGTCCGGACCCTCGAAATAGAGGAAGCGCGCCGAGGATGTCGGATGCCGGCCCGGCCCGAACACCATGGGCACCTGACGTTCAGACAGGAAATTGAACGAGCGCATGACGTCGTCGCCGGTGGCGACCTGATGGTTGATGTGCTGGATACCTGCCCGGTCCGTCGGAAACAGTGCGATCGTGTGATGAACTTCGTCGATACGCAGCAGCGCCGCATCGCCGATCCGGTCGCTGACGCGGGCATTGCACACCTTGGTCCAGAAGACCTCATCGCGGGCGGCGTCGGTGGTGCAGAGCCCGATGTGGCTGAACCCGGTGATCCCGGCGTCCCGTTCTCCATGATAGCGCCGGCTGCTGGTGCCGGGCCGCCACACGAGTTCGATCGGGTTGCCGGTCGGATCCTTGAAGGCGATGAAGCTGCGCACGTAGCGCAGTTCAGCTTCTTGCGCCGAACCCAGGCGGACGTGATGACCGAGCCGCTCAAGCTCCGCAGCAGCCGCCTCCAGGTCGGCGCGCTCGGACACTTCGAACGCGGCGGTCTGATCGGCCGGAGAACCGGCGAAATAGCAGAGTGTATGCTCGCGCTGATCGGACTTGAGATAGCACCGAGTCCTTCGAACGGTGCGCGATTTCAAGGCCCAGATAATCTGTGGCGAACCTGGTGGCGCCATCGAGATCAGCGGTGCCGAGACGGACATAGGAGACGTCTTGCAGCTTGATCATGCCAGGACCTCGGTCCTATCCGCTCCGGTTAGTGGCTTCGACCTCTCGAAGCGTCATTGAACTCGCCGATCTTGCACTCGCTTCCCCAACCACAGAGTCCCGCGGGCCCGGCGGGAAACTGCCGCGGCCGGCGTCTTTCCGCTTCGACAGCCGTGCCTTCCGTTACGAAGCTGAAATGCACGTCGGTGGGCCCTGCGAATGTCAGAAACAGTTGCTCGGAGGCGGGACGGCGTCCCGGTCCGTGCAGGACGGCGACCTGCAGGTCCCGCAGGATGTAGTAATTGCGCATCAACAGATTGACGTCCTCGACCGCGTATTCGACGGAGAGAATGCCGGGTCGAGTGGCCGGGAACAGAACGATCCGGTGATGGGCATCGTCAAAACGCAGATAGGCCGCATCGCCAGCCCAGTCGCTGACTCCGAGCGCCGAGAACGCCGGTCCAGATCGATAGATCCTTCTCGATGTCGACGGAGCGCAAGATCATGTCCGCCAAGCCGCTGATGCCCGCATCCCGGCTGGGGAAGTAGCGCCAACCCGAATTGAGCGGCCGCACCACCAATTCAATCCGGTTGCCGCTGAAGTCCTCAAACCAGATCATGTCCTTGACCTTGCGCAACGCGCAGTCTTCCGCCGACCCGTGGCCGGCGGAGAGTCCAAGCCGCGCGCAATCCTTCGAGAGCTGCGTCGAGATCATCCGAATAACGCACTTCCAGACCGACGGACTGCACGGCGCGGTCCCCCGTCGCGAATGCAAGTGTGTAATCCCGAAAATCCGACCGGAAGGTCGCTAGCTCCGTCAGTCCGGTCGATCGGCTCGAGCCCGAGCACACGCTGAGCGAAATCCGACGCGCGGTCGAGGTCATCGGCAACGAGGCGCACGTAACGCAACTGCTCGAGTACGACCACCCAATGCTCCCAAAGCTCGTCGCATCAGCCCCGACGGACGTTAACGTTCTCAAGCTCGGCCCGCAAGCTTGCTCGGACGCCTCAGAATAGGCCCTGCGGCTGCAGCCCTAGTTGCTGCGTCCCATAGAGTGCCGACAGGGTGTCCCAGTCGATGCTGGTGTGCAGCGCTGCGGCGTTGGCGTCGCGCCAGAAGCGCTGCACACGATTCTTCTCATCGATAGATGCAGCGCCGGACTTGAAGAAGATGTCATTGACAACCTCGGCCGAAGTCCGCGCGGCAAAACCATGATTGCGGCGGATGCGCACGCGCTGTTCGATGTCGAGCGTGCCGCCGGCGCGCACGATGTCCTGCCCCTCCTGTAGACTGGTTACCATGAGGGTTTGCGCGGCATCGATGCGTGCCGCAGCCTGGCCGATCAGGCTCTGGATAAGCGGCGACTCGGCGACCTTCTCGAAAACGCCGGGTCGGGCCATGCGCTGGGCATTGCGGGCGGTCTCGGTGAAGGCGTCGAGCGCGCCCTGCGCCATCCCGACGATCGGCGAGACGAGCGCGGTGGGCCCAAAGGTTGGAAAGCCGATGCGAGCCTGATGATTCCCCGGCACCTCGAGTCCCGGCACCTTGCCGGAAAAGACTGCGCCGATCGGCAGCACGCGGTGCTTCGGAACGAAGACAGGATCGGGAATTGCGACGGTCTTCGATCCGGTCCCCTCGAGTCCGCTCACGTTCCAGCTGTCATGATCGACCACCACATCGCTGACCGGGACCAGGCACCAGGCCAGCGTCGGTGGCGTTCCTTTGCCGGGAATCAGCATGGCGAGTATGAGCCAGGCAGCGCTGTCGACGCCGCTGGCATAAGGCCAGTTGCCGGAAATCTTGTACCCGCCGTCGACCTCTTCCACCTTTGGCGACGGCGTGTAGGAGACGGCGAGCAGGTTGTCCGGGTTGTCATAGACCTCCTGCTGCGCCTCGAGGGGAAAGAAGGCCATCTTCCAGCCGAAACAGACCGCCAGCGTCCCACACCAGCCGGTGCTTCCGCAGGCCCGCCCAAGTTCGAAGCCGATCTGCGCAAGCTCTGCGGGGCCGTATTCGTAGCCGCCGAAGCGCTTGGGCTGCATTGTACGGAAAACACCAGTGTCGCGCAGCGCCTCCATTGTTTCGGAGGGCACCCGTTTGGCTTTTTCGGTCGCAAGGGCCCGCGACGCGATCTCCGAACGAAGCTCGCGCACGCGGCCAAGGATCGTGGCAAATTCCGGCCGTGTCGCTGCCTTGCCGTTAGCGGCGGGGCGCGTGGCTTGCATTTGCATGACGTTTGTCCTTCCTGATAACCGTAACGGTCGTTACGGGCTTTGTGTGCCGTTCTCTGCGTCGGCTCAGGCGTACACCGGCGCAACGTCGAAATAGATGCGCAGCGACTTCACGAGCTCGCCCTTGCGCTCCAGCACGGTCACCACCGGAACGGTGACCTGCCGGCCGTCTTTCCTGCGGTAATCGACCTTCGCCTCAAGAAACGTTAGGCCCTGGCCTTCCACGACATTCACGACGTGGTGCTTGAGCCCGGCAATCGTCGAGAAGAAGTGGCCGATGCCTTCCTTGACCGCCTGCCGGCCGTTCATCGCCGGGTTGTTGCCGACCACGACTTCGACGTCCGGCGTCAGGCTCGCGACGAACGCGTCGAGGCGCATGGCATCAACGTTCGCATACATGTCCGAGAACCAGTGCTGCATGACTGCCTCCCCTACGTTGCCGGCTGCCGCTCGCTCACCATCTTGCGGATGGCACCGAGCGTGGCATCCACCGCCTTGAGGTAGTCCCGCTCCATCACGTCCCGAAATTCACGTTCCTTGGCGCTGTCGGATGGCGCGTCTACCAACTGCAGAGCGAAGCTGAAGCGCAAGCGCAAGTCGTCGTCATCGCCAAGCACCTCGTTGACGATGAAGCCATCCGCATTTCCCGACAGGCGAAGAAACACGACCTTTTGTTCCGGGTAGAAGGTGATCCTTTCCCTCGCGTCTTCGCCGCGGAAGACGATGTCCCGCACCAACCCGTTGGCCGTGCGCTCGATGACATCGCACTTCGCCATGCCGGGAACGAAGGGCAATGCGTTGTCCGCCTTCATCACCAAGCCTTTCCAGATCTCGCTTCTGCTGAGCTTCGGATGGCCCGGGGCGTTCGCGGCAACCTCTTTGGATACGTAGATCATGTGCTCCTCCTCGATTGTGCTTAGCCCGTGCTGGCCGATGTGAATTCGCGCTGAGCATTGCGCGGACGAGTCGCTATAGCGACCTCCGGACCTAGCCGATCGCGAGTTGGCGCAGCTGCGCCTGATCGGCGCGAGAAACTCATCGGCCGGCAGGCCGGTGTAATGGCCGTCGACATAGATCAGCGGGTCGACCTCGCCATGAATGCCGACGGAGGTGACGCGCCCGATGAAAATCGTGTGCGAGCCGTAGTCGAAGCGAGCTTCCTTGGCGCAGACGATGCGGGCCTGCGCATCGATAAGCACCGGCGCGCCATCCTCCTCGCTCCATCCGCCGAAGCCGAACCGATCCTCGCCGTGGGCCTTGCCGCCGCATCCCATCGAAATCTCGCACCTGGCCGCGGTGCAGGATGTTGATCGCAAAGTTGCTCGGCACGGCTGATGGCCGCATGAAACGCGGTCGAGCGATTCACGCAGACGATCATCGAGGGCGGCTGCATGCTCATGGCATTGACGGCGGTCGCCGTCATGGCATGCCGCGTCTGTCCGTCCCGGCAGGTCACGACGGCGACGGCGCTCGCGAGCCTGCGCAAGGCGAGTTTCGTCTGCGCGGCGAGCTGGTCGTTCAGGGGGATGGCGGCCTGCATGCGTTATCTCCCATGCGCGGTTCTTTTTTGTTTTGACACTGTACCGTACTGTACGTTACAGCGTACTGTACGTTACAGTAAGATCCTGCTAGGATGCAATCGAAAAGTTTGAGGTTGAACCCGCATGACGCTCCGGTTAGAAAATCGCATGCCAATTCAAGACGTCTAAGCGGTCGGCGCGCGGCAGCCGCGCGGCATTGCGCGCGGTCCCGGCCGCGCCGAGACCGCCGAACAGCGCCGCGAACGCATCGTTCGCATGGCCGCGCCGCTGTTCCTCAAGAAGGGATACGACAACGTCTCGATCGACGAGATCATCGGCGTGGTCGGCGGCTCGAAGGCGACGATCTATGCGTGGTTCGGCGGCAAGGAGGGCCTGTTCGAAGCCGTGGTCCGGCAGAAATGCCGGGACGTCGTCCTGGCGATCCATGTGGACACGGCCGGCAGCCTGGAAGCGCAGCTGACCGAGATCGGTCACTCATTCCTGGCGATGGTGCTGTCGCCGCCGATCCTCGAATTCCACCGGCTCATGGTTTCGATCGGCCGGACATTCCCCGAGACCGGGCGGCTTTTTTACAAGACCGGGCCCGACTTCCGCCTACAGCATCGTGGCGACCTGGATCGCGAAGCAGCAAAAGGACGGACGCATCATCGAGGAAGATCCGTATCGGCTGGCCGTCCTGTTTCTCGACATGCTGATCGGCGAGCACCAGCTGAGCTGGCTGACCGGCATGCCGCGCGCCGCAAGACGCGACAAGATCGACGAGACGGTGCGGATCGCGGTCAAGGTCTTCTTGCGGGGCTGCGCGGCGCCGGCCGCAATCGCGGCAGTCGAGCTAGCGCGCCGCATTCCTCCGCCGCATCGAGGTCGCCGCGATGCTTGAGTTCTTCGAAACCAAGAATCCGAAACGAAAGGGAGCAATCGGATGATCGGAGTGAGGAAGATCTCCCACGCGAGCTACGAGACGCCCGATCTCGAGAAGCAGACCGAGTATTACACGAATGTCCTTGGACTCACGCTGATCGCGAAAGAACGGGACGCGGTCTATCTCGCAAACGCGAGCGAGCATCATTCCGTGATCCTGCGTCACGGCTCGCAGCCGAAATGCACGCGCATCGGATTCCAGCTCGGGCCCGACGACGATCTCGATGCGTTCGAGAAGCAGACCGCCGCGCATGGGCTGCGGACGTCGCGCAAGAAGGATCCCGAGCCCACGATCGACGACATGGTCGCATTCGAGGATCCGAAGGGCACCGTCATGGAGGTGTTCAAGCGGCCGGAGCCGCAGAGCCAAGGATTTCGCAGCACCGGAATCGTCCCGCACAAGCTGGGTCACGTCGCCTTCCATGTGACCGACGTCAAGGCGCGTCACCAGCTTCTACTGCGACGTTCTGGGCTTCCGGGTGTCCGACTGGATGGGCGACTACTTTTCATTCCTTCGATGCGGAGTGGACCATCACACGATCAATCTGGTCGAGACCGGCAAGAACAAGCATTTTCACACGGCGTTCGAGCTGCGCGACTGGGCGCATATGCAGAGCGCCTGCGATTTCCTGAGCAAGAACGGCTACAAGATTCTTTGGGGTCCCGGACGTCACGGCATCGGCCACAATCTCTTCACCTACCATCGCAGCCCGAACGGGCTGATCACCGAGCTGTTCGCCGAGCTCGACCAGATGAAGGACGAGGCGCTCGGCTATTTCGACCCGAAGCCCTGGCATCGGGACCATCCGCAACGACCGAAGACTTGGCCGAAAACTCCGGATGCCGCGAACTTGTGGGGACCGATGCCGCCGGACGAGATGATGCAATAGCCAAAGAACTTCACACTCGGGAGGACTGCAATGAACAAGCTCAATCCGCATCAACTTTTGATCGCCCTGCCGGTCGTCGCGATGTTTGCGCTGTCCGCAGCGGCGTGGGCCGAAGCAGTGAAACCGGCGGCGAAAAGCCTCAAGCCGGAGGAGACCGCGATCCTGCTGGTCGACTTCCAAGCCAATTTCGTCTCGCCCGACGGGGCCTGGTACCCCAAATTCGCCGAACACTATGCGAAGACCCGAATGCTCGAGCGCACGGTCGAGCTGGTCGGCAAGGCTCGCGCGAAGGGCGTTCTGATCGTTCACATCACCGAGGGCTACACGCAGGACTATCGCGAGCTCGATCCGGCGAACCCCGGCGCTTTTCATCGCGGCCAGATCAGCCGCGGTGCCTGGAAGATCGGATCGAAGGAGGCCGCGTATTACGCTCCCCTGATGCCGAGCCCGGGAGATCGCGATCTGTTCCTGCCGCCGCGCATTCAGGCCAGTGGTTTCGGCGGTACCGGGCTGAACGAGATCCTCCGCGCCAAGGGGATCAAGAACGTTGCGGTCGGCGGGTTCACCAGCGACGTATGCGTCTATGCGACGGTGTTGGCAGCCTACGACCTGGGCTTCCACGTCTACGCCTTGCGGGAGGCGACGGTCGGCTTCTTCGACGCGATCGCCGATCAAATGGTCAGCAGCATTTATCCCATGTGGTCGCAGGTCCTCGACAACGCCGAGTTCGAGAAAATGATCGAAACGCCGTCTGGTTCGAGTGCGTCGGCCAAGTAATAGAACTAGCTCGCCTAGCGTGGTGGCAAGCATGCGCCAATGATGCGGTAGCTACGCGCATTAGCGGCGACTTGCGGCGCGAGCCGCTCGACACTCGCAAGGCCACATTTGGCGTCGCTGCTGAAGCAGGCCGCGCCCGGACCTGCGCCTCAACGAGCGGGCCTGCTGCTCGGGGATGCGGGCGCCTTCGGACTGCGAGTACTGACGCTCCACAGGAACGAAAAGTCCAGCGCGCTCAGTGCGCTGCCACCCTGCGGTTGTGATATGGTTGCCTTGTGAGGGCCAGCCGCTCTGGCTGGATTTAGAACCATTCAGGCCTGCCTCAAGGCCATTGCTCGGTAGTAGGTAGAGAATGCGGTAAACCGACCGTACGGGTTCGTCGGTGCTAGTGGTGCGGCATAGGACGGCCTTGTGGTTTGTTACCAAGGTGGAGCAGGGGGATCAGCACCCACGCAAACGCCGTGAATGCAGCCGACACAAGAATGAGCGGAACAAGACGGCTCTGGAAAGCGTGTTCGTACAAAAACGAGCCAGCATTATCCGCCAAGGAGGTGGCCAGATTGGTGACCGACATCAGGACCGCAAAGGCAAAGCCTTCCGACCGCTTGGGACAATAGTCGGCGGCCAGAGTCAGTGTAGCCACGAGGGCTATCATCGTAGCAACACCGTTGCAAAAGCTAAGAACGGCCGCGGTGGCTTCTTCAAAAAGCAGGAGGAATGACGCGGAGGAAATCGTGCCCAAGACAATACTCAACTGCAGTAGTCGTTTCGATGTCATGGCGGTAAGGTACCGGCGATACAAGAGAGCGCCAGCTATTGAACCGACCGAGGTAATCGCCCCTAACATTCCGATGTAGCCTTGAGAAAAGTGCAGCGTGTCCGTCATGTAATAGTAGAGCGGCGTGTTAAAGCCGGGGCTGAAATAATAGAGGAACAGAAAAAATCCGACGACCCAGAGCTCCTGTGTCCTGAAGGAGGCCAACAGGCCACGAAAGGCAATTTTCAATTCAGGAAGATTGGCGGGTCTCCTTTCTTCGGAGACGAGATACCTTGTGCCAAAGATGACTGCGATCGGTGCTGCGGCGGCGATGAGCGCGGCGGCATGCATGGCCGACGCCGGCGACAGAAATTCAACCAGTTGACCACCGATGAGCAGGGCGCTCATGTTGGCGATGTTGAACCACAACAACTGCTGATTGACGAAGTCTCCGCTCGTACCAATCGTTGACCATTCTCCACCAGCAGCGCGCCACACAAGGTGCTTGATATCGCCATGGCATACGCTGTCAGCAGCAGAGCAAACAATAATTGACTGGGTGCTTCGATCAGAGTGGCCAACAGATAAGAGCTGGTCGCCAGCACGCTAGCTATGATCAAATAGCTCTTTCGACGGTAACCGAACAGCGGCACGAAATCAGACACCAACCCATAGATCGGCGTAATGATCCACGGAAAATTGAATGCAGTGAAAAAGGCCGTGACTTGGAGGGGTGTCCATGCGTAGACCTCCTTCAAGTAATAGCTGAGAGGTTGCGAAATGATGCCTTCGTGCTGTCCAATGCCTTCGACGACATAGACCACACCGAAAAACAGCATAAGCTGCCTGATCCGGTCATGATCTCCCGGTATGGGGACCGCTTGTAC
>CAVUAI010000048.1:0-103895 GCA_963739385.1 uncultured Alphaproteobacteria bacterium | reverse complement strand
CTTATGCACACAAACACACGGGGAGGGAAGGCGACGGCGCCAGTGCGGCCTATCGCCGCCTGGCGCCATCGAAGCTTGATCAACTCATCGCTACGTCAATACCGCCCGGCGGGGCGCGGCGTTTTCATTGCCAAGAAGCAGGGGGAGCGATCACGCGCGCATGCCGGACCGCAGCCGACGCGTCAGCGCTCCCGGAACGCGCGCAGGTCTGATCCTGCAACGGCTTGGTGAAATACGACATGACACTGGATCATAGGGAAGACGATTTCATCGGTGCAGTCGCGCTCGCTCGCGAGGCGGGCCTGGCGGGCGCATCTCGTCGAGATCCTACGTGACGATCGCGAGATTGACCCCCGTGATGGTTTCGTCGAGTTGCAGCACGACCTCGCCGCTGCGAACGCGCGCCCCCTCGCGCGCAGCAACTCGCCAACTATCCCGCCCGTGAGGTGCTGCACCGTTGACATTTGAATTGACCACGATGGATCCCGGCGCGAATACCGCGCCCGACAGTTCGGTGGTTGCCGCCCAACCGCCGATTCCCACGGTCAGCGTCAGCGCGATGACCAGGCCGCCCAGGACGTGGTGGGGGATCGAAGGACTTCGTCGTGAGGGGGGCATCTTTTCCATGCCGTTAGTCCGTGGAACAATCTTGAGTGGTGCGGAGACGGCGGACTCGCGCCGGACGAAGCGGGCCAAGACGTCGTCCTTCGGTCGAATGCCTGCTGCACGCCCCGCGCCATCGCCAGCACATGGTCGGTCGCCGCCAGCGCACTTGGTCGATGCGCAACGATGATCACGATTTCGTGCACGAACTCCGAGAATGGCGGTGAGCGCCTCCTCGCCTTCGGCGTCGAGATTGGAATTGGGCTCGTCGAGCACGACAAGGAACGGGTCACCATAGAGCGCGCGCGCCGGCGCCACGCGCTGCTGCTGACCAGCGGAAAGCGCCGCCCGCGCTCGCCGGTGGCATCAGATGACGTGCTTGCAGCCGAGCTGCAGACGGCCGGGAATTTCCGTGCAGATGTCTGTGGATTTCCTCGCGGTTCTCTAATGTGATATAGGTCACACAGGATTGCCGCCGCGGATTGGTAACTCAGTCGGCGGCGGGAAGGCCGCCTGTGAGGGAACAGCGCCTTGGACTTTAGCTTTGCCGACTTCGAAATCAACGCTGCGCGCCGGGAGTTGCGGCGGGCCGGCAACATTGTTCACATGGAGCCGCAGGTATTTGACCTGCTTGTTCATCTCATTCAAAACCGCGATCGGATCGTCAGCAAGGACGAGTTGATCGAAGCCATCTGGCAGGGCCGCATCGTCTCGGAGGCGGCGCTGAGCTCCCGCATCAGCGCGGCACGTCGCGCTCTCGGCGACAGCGGCAACGACCAGAGCTTCATTCGCACGTTGTACAAGCGCGGGTTTCGCTTTGTCGGCGACGTCGACGACGCTTCCGCGCGACCGGCGAGCACGGACGCTGAACGGCCGTCGGCGCCGGCGCAAGCCGGCGACGCGGCAACGCTCGTGCCGGAGCTCCAGCCTTCAGGAGCGGGGCCGTTTCCGCTCCCCGACAAGCCGTCGATCGCGGTCCTTCCATTCCAGAACATGAGCCATGATCCGGAGCAGGACTACTTTGCGGACGGCCTCACCGAAGACATCATCACCGGCCTGTCCCGGCAGCGCTGGTTCTTCGTCATCGCCCGCAACTCGTCTTTCAGCTACAAGGGCCAATCGGTCGACGTGCGCGACGTGGCCACGCAGCTCGGTGTGAGGTACGTGCTGGAGGGCAGCGTCCGCAAGGCGGCCAATCGCGTTCGTGTCACCGGCCAGTTGATCGATGCGATGAATGGCAATCATTTGTGGGCGGACAAATACGATCGCGAATTGGCCGATATCTTTGCCCTCCAGGACGACATCACCAACCGCGTCATCGGCTCGGTGGCGCCGCAGATTTTCGTAGCCGAGGCCGCGGCGCCAGCGTCGGCCGCCGCAGAGCATCGATGCATGGGATCTGGTCATGCAGGCGGTCCCGCATATGTGGCGCATGAGCGTGCGCGAGCATGGACGGGCGCAGGAGCTGTTGCAGCAGGCGGTCGAGCGCGATCCCAGCTATGCCCATGCGCATGCGCTGTTGGGATGGACCTACATCACCATGTTCAATTTGGACACGCGCACGCCCATCCATGAATTCACCGACAGCGCGCTGTCGGCGGGCGCCCGAGCGGTGGCACTCGACGACGAAGAGCCTTGGGGCCACCTCGTGCTGGGACTGGGTCTCGCCCGCAGCCGGCGTCCCGAGTTTGCCCTCGATCACCTCACGAGAGCGGTGGATCGCAATCCGAGCTTTGCGCTCGGTCATGCGGGACTGGGATACGCCCTGGCGTGCGGCGGCCAACCGGAGCGCGGGCTCGAGGCCCTGGAGCGGGCTCACAGGCTCAGTCCACGCGATCCCTTCCTGGCGATCTACGCGCCGGTCGTGCGATACATGGCCCTGTTCGCGCTCGAACGGTACAAGGAAACCATCGCGGTGTGCCGGTCCACGATAGCGCTGTATCCGAACCACGCTGGTGCCTGGCGGTTGATGACGGTGTCGCTGGGACTGCTCGGGAGGACCGACGAAGCGAAGGCAGCGCTCGCCCATACGCTGACCCTGCAGCCTGACCTCTCCAGCGACCACGTGCAGGTCAACACCGTCTATGCCGATCCGGCGGATCGGGCACGTTTTCTGGACGGCCTGCGCAAGGCCGGACTGAAAGACTAGCTTCCGCGATCCAGTCTCCGTGCGGCCGCAGTCTGCCGTGGCCCTCGATCCTCAAATCCCCAACAGCCTGCGCGCATTGCCGCCGGAGATCGCGGCGATCGTCGAAAGGTCGAAGCCCTCGGCCGACGCGAGGTGGCCGATCGGATCGAAGTCTGCCATGTCGAAAGGATAATCCGTTCCCATGATGATGCGGTCGGCGCCATAGAGCCGCACCAGCTCCGCCAACTGGTGCGGGGTAAACACAACCGTGTCGAAATATATCTTCTTGAGGTAGCTGGTCGGCGGCTGTGGAAGGTTGCTGTGTGAATCCGAGCGCGCGCCCCACGCGTGATCGATGCGGCCGGAATAGGCGGGAAGGTAGCCGCCGCCGTGCACAGCCAGGATCTTCAGGTCGGGATGCCGCTCGAGCACACCGTCGAAGATCAGGTAATGCAGCGCGATGGTGGTCTCGAGCGGATTGCCGATCACGTTGTTGAAGTAGAAGCGCGTGAGCCGCTTGGCCTCGGTGAAGCCGTTGGGATGGATGATGACCAGCGCGCCGAGTTCCTCCGCCTTTTTCCAGAACGGGGCGTAGTCCGGTTCCGAAATCTCGCGGCCGGCGACATTGGTGAGAATTTCCACCCCCTTCATTCCAAGCGACTTCACGCAGCGCTCGAGCTCGCTCGCCGCTTCGCCGCCATGGGTCAGCGGCACCGTGCCGAGCGCCATGAAACGGTCCGGCTTGCGTGCCACGTACTCCGCGAGCCCGTCGTTCACCATGCGTGAGGCCGGCACGGCGATGTCGAGCGGCACCGTGTAGTAGCACTGGTTGGGCGGTGGCATGACCAGCTGGACGTCGATGCCCATGGCCTCGAGGTCGGCAAGGCGCTCGTCGTATCCGCTGATGCGCGGGCGGATATCCTCCTCCTGTTTCTGGCTCAGCGCCTTGGTCTCGGCGTTGGCGAAGTGTGCAAGCGCAATCGTCGACATATCCAGATGCGGCTTGACGAAGGCGGCAGCTTGCGGAATTGCGACGTGCGAATGGATATCGACGGTGATGCTCTTGGGCCTGATCGCGCGCCCAGGTTTGCCGTGCTTGCGGGCCGCCGTTGCTTCGTACTTGTTCCAGTGCATCGCCATCGTCGTCTGCTTCCTTCGGGGTTGAACCCTGGTCACCTGGGTTGATCGCCGCCTGCCGGCGTCTGCCGCGTCAGAATACGCCGAGATGCTGGGAGACGATGGCGTCGTCAAGCTTGATCTGATCGGCCGCCCCGCGAAACACGACGCGGCCGGTATTGATGATGACGACGTCGTCGGCGAGGTTGAGGGTGAGCTTGATGTTCTGCTCGACCAGTATGATCGACTGCCCTTCCGCCTTGATCTGGGCGATGGTGCGTCCGACCTCCGCCACCAGCTGCGGCGCCAGCCCTTCGGACGGCTCGTCCATCAGCAGCACCCGCGGATTGCCCATGAGCGCGCGGCCGATGGCGAGCATCTGCTGCTCGCCGCCCGACAGCGAGCCCGCCAGCTGGGCGTGACGCTCGCGCAGCCGTGGAAACAACTGAAACACGCGTTCGAGCGACCAGGCGGAAGTACCGCCGGTCTGGCGAGATTGCGCGGCGACCATGAGATTCTCGCGCACGGTAAGGGTGCGGAACATGCGCCGTCCCTGTGGCACCAGACAGATGCCCTTGCGCGCGATCACATCGGGGGCGAGGCCCGCAACCGGCTCGCCGAACAGGCTGATCGCGCCCCGCCGGGGCTTGAGGAACCCCATGATCGTCGACATGCACGTGGTCTTGCCGGCGCCGTTGCGCCCAAGCAGGCCGAGCAGGCGACCAGGCTGCAGCGAGAACGAGATGCCGTGCAGCACGTGGCTGTCGCCGTAATAGGCGTCGATGCCGGCAACGTCGAGCGCCTCAGTCGCCAAGATAGACCTCCCGCGTGCGCGGGTCGGCAACCACCTCGGCGCGCGTGCCTTCGACGATGACCTCGCCGTAGTGCAGCACGGTGATGCGCTCGGCAAAGCCGAGGGCCGTATCCATGTCGTGCTCGATCATCACGATGGTGACGTCGCGCGGGATGGTATCAAGCAGCGCGCGAATGGTCTGGCGCTCGGCCTGAGACAGGCCCGCGAGCGGTTCGTCGAGCAGCAGAACTTTCGGTTTCTGTGCCAGCGCCATCGCGAATTCCAGCCGCCGCCGCTCACCATACGAAGTCTCGACCACAATTCGTTCGGCGCTGTCGCCGAGCCCGACCCGCTCCAGCGACTCGCGCGCATTGTCGTAGAGGTCGCGGTTGGCGGTCAGGATCGACCACGGATTCCAACGCCGCCGGTCGAGACCCAGCAGCGCCAGCACCACGTTGTGGACGAGCCGCTCGCGCGGAAACAGCGTGAGAATCTGGTAGGTGCGGGCAAGGCCGAGATGCACGCGATCCTGGGTGGGCATGCCGATCAGTTCCTGCCCGAACAAGCGCACCGAGCCGGCATCGGCAGTGAGGTCGCCGGTGACCAGGTTGAACAGCGTCGTCTTGCCTGCCCCGTTGGGGCCAATAATCAGCCGGCGCTCGCCCGGCATGACCGACAGCGAGACGTCCCGGGTGGCGGGGAGGCCGCCGAAGCGTTTGCTCAGATGCGCGAGTTCGAGCGCGGGCGTCATTCTGCAGGCTCCGACGCGGGACCGCTCGCCGCGTTGCGCGCCTTGATGCGGTTGCGCATTCGCTGCCAGAGCTGCGTACAGCCCGGGACGAGGCCATAAGGCATGAACATGATCACGACCACGAAGATCACGCCGAGCAGCGTGTTCCAGCGCTCGACATAGGTCGAGACCACGTTCTTCACCAGCGTGATGATGGCGGCCCCGACGATTGGGCCGGTGAGCGTGCTGGCACCGCCGAGGATCGCCATCAGGAGGATTTCCGCGGACTGCTGCAGGGAAATGGCGTGCGGGCTCAGGAACAGGTTGTAATAGACGTAGAGAACCCCGGCTACCGAGGCCCAGAAGCCGGCCATGACGAAGGTGAGCCACCGCACCAGCCAGACATTGTGGCCGAGCATGCGCATGCGCCTGGGCTGATCGCGGGTGCCCATCAGGCTCGCGCCGAAAGGCGAGCGCGAGAACCGCCAGATGAAGAACAGCGCGATGACGAAGACAACCAGCGTGAAATAATAGAAGCTGGCCGCGTCTCGGATATCGAAGCCGAACGGCATCGGCCGGGCCGGATACCGGATGCCGTTGTCGCCGCCGGTAAGATCGTTGGCGCGGTAGGCCACGCCCCAGACGATCTGCCCGAGCGCGAGCGTGATCATGATGAAGCCAAGACCGGGCGCGCGCAGTGAGAGCACGCCGAACAACGCGGCTGCCGCGGTCGAGATCGCCACCCCGATGATCGCCGCCGTGAGCTGGTCGTAGCCCGCGACCGTGGCGAGGATGCAGCCGTAGCCTGCGATGCCCAGATAGCCGGCATGGCCGAGTGAGACCATGCCGCCGTAACCCAGCATCATGTTGATCGAAAGCGCGAACAGCGCATAGATCAGCACTTGGCTCGCCATGTTGACGTAGAACTCGTTGCCGATCGCCCACGGCAGGACGAGCAGGGCAACCGCGCAGGCGGCAAGCGCGACGACGGTGCGCAGCGTCATAATTGCACCCGTCCGAACAATCCCTGCGGCAGGAACACCAGCACCAGCACCATCGGCAGGAACAGAACGAAGTAGGCGAGGTCAGGCACCAGGGCGATGCCGAAATTGTAGATGAAGCCGACGATGAAGCTGCCGACGAAAGCGCCGAGCAGGCTGCCCGCGCCGCCCAGGATGACCACGATCAGCGCAAGCGGCAGCATGTCGGTGTCGAGCCCGGGATAGGCGTTGAGGATCGGCCCGCCCAGCACGCCGCCCACGCCGGCGAGCGTGACGCCAAGCAGGAAAACCGTGGTGAACAGCCGCGATACCGGAATCCCGACCCCGCGTGCCATTTCCATGTCGTCGACGCCGGCGCGAATCATGGCGCCGAGCCGCGTGCGCTCCATCAACAGGTAGAGCGCCAGCGCTGCGACGAGCGCGATCGCAAGCACCACCAGCCGATAGGTCGGAAAGGCGAAACCGGCGATCCGCAGGGGAGGGCGCAAAGCCTGCGGCGCCGGCAGCGGCATCGGGTCGCCGGTCCACACCAGGAGGCAGATATCGGCGATGATGAAGGAGACGCCCAGCGTGACCAGGACCTGCCCCTGCTCGTTGCCGGCGAGCCGCCGCAGCACGAAGCGCTCCATCAGGATGCCGAGCAGCCCGACGCCGAGCCCGCCGACGATCGCCGCCAGCCAGAAGTGCAGGTGGAGCTGCAGCAGCGAGTAGCCGAAGTAGGCGCCTAGCATGAAGAATGCGCCGTGCGCGAGGTTCGGAATGCGCATCAGGCCGAAGATCAGGGAAAATCCCGACGACAGAAGGAACAGCAGGCCGCCGAAGGCGACGCTGTTCAGCGTCTGGATGATCCAGAACTGCGACTGCATCGATTGTTCGCTTTCCCCCGACAAAAGCTGCTTGTTGGATCAAGCATGGAATTTCTTCTTGCCCGCTTGCGGCAGGTGGGGAAGGAGCGTGTGCGCTCCTTCCCAAGAGCGCGATTGTCAGGACCGCAACGGACTACGGCCTCGGCGCTGCGCTCGTCGGCGTCACTGCTCCAGGTTCTTGGCCGGCGGATAGTCGCGCGAGTACACCGGATTCTTCAGGAACTCGTCCTGCTTGTAGGTCCAGAACTGGCTGACATCGGGATAGGTCTTGATGACCGCATTGACGTAACGGCCGTCCTTTTTCTCGACCTTGCGGATGTAGATGTTGCCGACCACGTTGCCGAATTCGTCGAACCGCACCGGACCGCGCAAGGTGTTGGGAACCTTTGCCTCCTTAAGAGCCTTCATGAACGTCTCTTTGTCCTCGGCCTTGCCGCCGATCGCCTTGAGCGCGTGCTCGAGCACCTCGCCGCAGAGATAGGTCTCGGCCGCGTACACGCCCGGATCGGTCTTGTAATCGCGGCGGATTGCTTCGACGAACTTCTTGTTGATCGGGAAGTCGAGTTCGGCCGAATACCAGTTGCCGGTGATGGCGCCGAGCGCATCGTCTCCCATCTGTTGCAGGAGCAATTCGTCAACCGGCGTAAAACCGCCGAGAATCTGGACCTTGTTGCCGTATTCCCGGAGCTGGCGGATGAACTTGAAGCCGTTCGAGCCGGCATGGCCGGTATAGACGGCGTCCAGATTGGGCTTGAGCTGCGAGATATAGGTGCCGTAATCCGGCGCGTTGAGCGGCGTCCATAGCTTCTGCACGACCTTACCGCCATTGTCCTCGAATACGCGCTGGAACCCGGCCACGTTCTCGTGCCCGAACGCGAAATCATCGGCGATCACCGCCACCCGTTTGCAGTTGAGCTCCTTGGCGGCGTACTCGCCCAGCGGATGGCTGGGCTGCGCCGAGGTGCAACTCGGGCGTACGAACCAGGGATTGGGCTTGCGCTGGGTCATGTCTTCGGCGCCGGCGACCGAGAGGATCGGGGTGCGCGAGGATCGCACATAGTCGTCGATCGCCAGGGCCTCGAACGCGGCGAGCGGGCCGATGAGGACCGCCACGTTCAGGCGCTCGACCAGTTCCTGGGTCTTGGTGCGCGCCTGGGCGGGATTGCCGGCGGTGTCGGCGGTGTGAAGCTCCACCGGGCGGCCCGCCAGCAGGTTGTTGCGCTCCTTGAAGAAGACGGTAAGGCCCTGTTCCATCTGCAGCCCGCCGGACGCGAGCGGCCCGGTCTTGATCGTCAGAAATCCGACGCGGATGGGGCCCGCTTGCGCCGGTGCAGCAGGAACCTTGAGCACTTGCGTCGCCACCCCGGCGGCCAGTGCTCCCTTGATTACCGTACGGCGATCAACGGTCATGGTTGTCCTCCCTATGGATGAGGTTTCTCTGTTCCCGATTTTCTATGCGGCAGTCACGTCGCCGGTATTGGCCGACGATGCGTGGTCTACGGCTCGACATTCTTCCCGCCCGGCCAGGACTCGCGATTGTAGACCGGGTGCTTCAGGAATTCGTCGGGATCGTAGGTCCAGAACTGGCTGACGTTGGGATAGGTCTTGATCACGGTATTGACGAGCTTGCCGCCCTTCTTCTCGACCTTGCGGATGTAGACGTTGCCGACCACGTTGCCGTACTTGTCGAAGCTCACCGGCCCGCGCGCGGTCTCGACCTTGTCGCTCCCGCGCAATGCCGCCATCAGCGTAGTCTTGTCCTCGATCTTGCCGCCGATCTTGTTGAGAGCCGATTCGAGCACGGCGCCGTTGGTATAGGTGGCGGCGGCGTAGAAGCCGGGATCGACCTTGTAGTCGCGGTTCATGCCCTCGACGAACTTCTTGTTGGTCGCGGTTTCGATCTGCGCCGAGTACCAGCAGGCCGACACGGTGCCGATTGCTTCGTCGCCCATCTGCTGCAGCAGCGCCTCGTCGATGGCGGTCTGTCCGCCGAGCAGCGGCTTGGTCTTGCCGTATTCCTTGTACTGCTTGAAGAACTTGAAGCCGTTGGAGCCGGCAAAGCCGATGAAGATCACATCGACGTTGTCCTTGAGCTGGCCGATATAGGTCCCGTAGTCCGGCGTCACCAGCGGCGACCATAGTTTCTGCACGACCTTGCCGCCGGCATCCTCGAAGGCGCGTTGGAAGCCGGCATTGAGTTCATGGCCGTAGGCGATGTCGTCGGCGATCATGGCCGCACGTTTGTAGCCGAGCTCCTTGGCCGCGTAGTCGCCCATCGGGTAACTGCACTGCGCCGAGGTTGCCGTGGCGCGCACGAACCATGGATTGGCCTTGCGCTGGGTCATGTCTTCGGCGGCAGCGACGCTGAGCGTCGGAATCTGCTTGTCGCGGATATAGTCGTCGATCGCGAGCGCTTCCGCCGTCGCCAGCGGCCCGATCAGGCAGGCGATGTTCTCCTTCTCGACGAACTCCTGCATCTTGGTGCGCGCGACCGCCGGGGCGCCGGCGGAATCGCCGGTGAAGAGCTGCACCGGCCGGCCGGCCAGCATGTTGTTGCGTTCCTTGAGATAGACGGTAAGCCCCTGCTCCATCTGGATGCCGCCGGCAGCGAGCGGCCCCGTCTTGACGGTGAGAAAACCGATCTTCATCGGCCCGCTCTGGGCGCGCAGGATCGCCGGCGCAGCGACCAGCGCGCTCGCCCCCAGCATGCCCTTCAAGACGGTTCGGCGTTGGACATTCATGACGTTGCTTTCTCCCTTCGGGTTGGCCTGGGATGGGTTTTCCCCATCGCTCATTTCGCTCTCCGGCCAAGTCTTACATATCGCGCCGATCTTGTCCTGCGGTGGGCGCACCGGCCGCTGTCCCTAGGCTATTAATTTCTCGTAAGAATCGCGACTTTCTCGGAGGATGACCGGCACCAGCGGTAGGGCTGTTTGTCGCGGCCGAAGTGCAGGCGGGTAACGCCGCCGAACTCGTCCATGGCGCGGTCGCGCGGATCGTCGTGTGCCCTCCTCGGCGTCGATCTCCGCGATTGGGGTCATACCTCTCCTCCCATGGCGGCGTGTTGTTGGTCGACCGGCTTTCCCGCCCTCGGCGCCGGATTCTGGAGCGCGGCGTCCCTTGCGCGCCAATAATATGGTATGAACCAGGGCATCACAATTTTTGCTCCCATCACACAAAGAGTTCGGACGGCGGGCGCAACGCGACGTCCTGGCCGCAACACGCAGGGGGAGGCCCGTGAAACTGTTTTCATTCTGGCGTTCGCTCGCCACGTTCCGGGTGCGTATCGCACTCAATCTCAAAGGCATCACGCCGGACGAGGTGGTCGACGTCGACCTCATCAAGGGCCAGCAGCGCGAGGACGCCTACCGCAAGGTGAATCCGCAAATGGTGTTGCCGGCGCTGCTTGACGGGGAAGGACCGGTCCTGTTCCAGTCGCTCGCGATCATGGAATACCTCGACGAGACCCACCCGCAGCCGCCGCTGTTCCCGAAGGAGCCGCGCGCCCGCGCCCGCGTTCGGGCGCTCGCGCAGATCGTCGCCTGCGATTCTCACCCGCTGCTGGTACCGCGGGTGCGCGAATATCTCGAGCACGAGCTCAAGCTCGACGAACCTGCCCGGCTGAAATGGATCCAGAATTGGATCGGCGCGGCGCTCAAGGCGCTGGAAGCAAACCTCGCCGGCAGCAAGGAGACCGGCCGCTACTGCCAGGGCGATGCCATCACCATCGCAGACATCTGCCTGGTCAGTCAGGCCGCGGGCGCGAACTTCTACAAATACGATCTGGCGGCATTTCCGACCGTGCGGCGGATCGTCGATTTGTGTATGCAGAACGACGCCTTCGCGCGCGCACACCCGATGCGCCAGCCGGGGGCGCCGGCGGCACACTGAGCCGCATCCGCCAGTTCCCGTCTTCGAAATGCGAGTGACCCATGAAACTTGCCAGCTTCAAAGCGAAGGATCGCACCAGCTACGGCGCGGTGACTGCCGACGGCGGCCTCGTCGATCTCGGCCGCCGGCTCGCGAAATATCCGACGCTGCTCGACCTCCTGCGCGCCGGCGCCCTTGCGGACGCACGTGGGGCTGCGAACGCCTCGCCCGACTATCAGGTGAAGGAGGTCGAGATGCTGCCGCCGATTCCGGCGCCCGAGAAGAATATCTGCGTCGGCATCAACTATCCGGATCGCAACGCCGAGTACAAGGATAACCGCGACGCGCCGAAATATCCGAACCTGTTCTGCCGTTTTCCCACGTCGCTGGTCGGGACCGACCAGCCGATCGTGCGGCCGAAGGTGTCGGACAAGTTCGACTACGAGGGCGAGATCGTGCTGGTGATCGGCAAGGAAGGGCGGCACGTGCCGCAGGATCAGGCACTGGGAATGATCGGGGGTTTCACGCTCGGCAATGAAGGCAGCGTGCGCGATTGGCTTCGACACGGCACCTTGAACGTCACGCAGGGCAAGAATTTCGACAAGTCGGGCAGCGTCGGCCCCTGGATGGTGGCGACGGACGAGCTCGATCCCGCCAAGCCACTGCGCGTCATGACACGCGTCAATGGAGAGCTCCGGCAGGATGACACCACCGACCGGCTGACCTGGGGCTTCGCGTGGCTGATCAATTACATCAGCACGTTCGCGACGCTGCGGCCCGGCGATCTCATCTGGACCGGAACTCCGACCGGCGCCGGTGTTCACCGCGATCCGGCGGTATGGCTCAAGCCCGGCGACGTGGTGGAGGTCGAGTCGCCGCAGATCGGCGTCCTGCGCAACACCGTGACGGACGAGAGCTGAGCGATCGTGACGGAGCGCGCCAGTCGTGCCACAAGCCGTGCTCTGTTCCCCTCGTCCCTTGTGGGGAGGGGAGCGCACCGAGTTTCCTGATCGAACGTGACCCAAACACATCCATAAAACAAAACGGCCGGAGCGAGGCGCTCCGGCCAAAACCCTGTCTCGCTTTTGCGGTCGTTCAGTGCGTGAGCTGGGTGACCTTGCCGTCCTTTGCGCGGCCCTGCGCATAGTACTGGCCGATGTTCTTCATCAGCGCGGCGTCCGATACCGAGTAGATCACCGCATCGGTCTTGCCGGTGTTGATGTGGCGCCGCCACATGAAGTTCGGCACGACGAACAGGTCGTTGTGGCTCCAGTCGAAGCGCTTGCCGCCGACCTCGGTCACGCCTGACCCTTCGATCACCACATAGTACGTGCCGGCGGTCTCGCGCTTGAGCTCGGTTTCCTCGCCCGGGCGCAGCAGCTGTGCCGAATAGTTGAGCGTCTTGAACACCGGCTCGCCGGTCACCGGGTTGACGAAATCGACCTTGATGCCTTCGTGCGGATCGCCCTTCTCCTTGCCCAGGCTGTGCAGCATCTCCAGAACGTCGGCGCCTCGATAATGGAACAGCGGCGCGGGGCTGTGGCCGACGCCGCGCTGATGATTGACGAAGGCGGGCTTGATGCCGCCCTGGCCGTAGAGCTTGCGCGAATAGCCCTCGCTGTAGGTGACCGCCTGCACGTTCTTGTTGCCCTGGGCGCCCGGCATGTCGTGGTCCACCCAGGCGGCGTCAAGGAATTCCATCAGCGGCCAGTCGAGCGTATCGATCCAGACCACTGGCTCGCTCGAGTCGTTGCCATGGTCGTGCCAGGTGCCGTTCGGCGTGAGGATCAGATCGCCGCGGTCGGCGGTGCAACGCTCGCC
This sequence comes from uncultured Alphaproteobacteria bacterium, assembly GCA_963739385.1. Classification (GTDB taxonomy): domain Bacteria; phylum Pseudomonadota; class Alphaproteobacteria; order Rhizobiales; family Xanthobacteraceae; genus VAZQ01. The sequence goes on along the minus strand of CAVUAI010000048.1, from coordinate 90,967 downwards.
CTCGACCACGGTGTAGCCGCCCTTGTCCGACAGGATGGTGCGGCTGGCGTTGGGCGAATGCAGATGCACCGGCGCGACGTCGCCGGGATTGTAGATCGAGATCGCGCAGCGGATGGTGTTGGTGACCTGCAGCCGGCCGTTCAACCCGGGATTGAGCAGGAGAATGCTCTGACGATCGGCGAACTCGATCGGGGACACGTCCGCCTTGCTTGCGATCTCGGAGATCTGGTGAAGGTAGGGGCTGTATTCCTTCCAGCGCCACATGTAGGGCTGGGTCTTCATCTGCGCCACGGCCACGCGGCCGGAGGCGAGCTGTCCCGAGCCTTCGCCGCTTGTCTCGCTGAACCATGGACGCTGCGCCGGTGCATTGGCCTGCGTGCGGACCCACACGTTGTGCTTGCCGGCCTCGGCGTTGATCTCCTCCATCAGCTCTCGCGCCTTGTTGGAGAGCCCGGCGGGGGCGGGGGCCTTCATCGTTACGGCCATGACGTTTTCTCCTGCAAATCCAGCAAACTCGGCGGCGGCAACTATGCCTGTCGGACGCGATTTTATCCAGAGCCGCCGGGTTGAGCCGGCGTATAGCTGTCCCGGCAAGTTTGCAAGCGCCGCCCTGCGCTTGCCCGTCTGCTTCAAGCCGGCTTCAGAAAATCGCGCAGAATTTCAGTGAAGGCCTTCGGCTGATCCATGTTGGAGATGTGCCCGGCGCCGGGAAGCTCCACGTAGCGCGAGCCCGGCAGCGCGGTGCAGAGCTTGCGCATGGCGACGGGCGTAACGCCGTCCTTCTCGCCCGCCATGAACAGGACCGGACGCGTCACCGTTGCCACCGCCGACGCATAGTCGTGGTCAGCGAGCGCCGCGGCGCAGCCGATGAAACCGTTCACGGGCGTGCTGCGGACCATGCGGCGCACCTTGTCGATATGCGGCGGGTTGGCCTCGATCGTCTCGGGCGGAAACCAGCGTGTGACGGTGGGTTCGACCAGCGCCTCGATGCCCTGCTTCTCGGCAATGGCGATGCGCTCCTCCCATTGCTGCGTGCTCGTCGGCGTGGACTGACACGGCGAGTCGCAGACCACCACCCGGTCAAGGCGGTCGGGATGCGCTTCCGCCAGCCCGAGCGCGGTGGCGCCGCCCATGGAGAGACCTGCGAAATGTGCCTTCTTGATTCCGAGCGCATCCATCAGCGCGATGGCGTCGGCCAGCAGCGTCGCGAAGCCGTAGCGGCCGCCGGGCGCATCCGTACCGCCATGACCGCGCTGATCATAGCGCAGCACGCGGTAGGTCTGCTTGAGCTCGCCCGCCTGATGGTCCCACATGGTCAGATTGGTCGCGAGCGAATTGCTGAACACGAGCCATGGCGCGCCCTCCGGGCCGTCCATCTGATAATTGATGTTGATGCCGTTGGCCTTGGTCTTCATTGCCGCTCCTTCAGCTGGCGCGTTGCCGGGTTCCGGGCGCGGCTTGTGCGCCGAGAAAGCCCGTGAGCAATGCGAGCAGGGGACCCGCCGCCTGTGCCGGCATCATATGCACGGCATCGATGAGCTCGAAGCGCACGTTAGGGATGCTCTGCGCGAACTGCTCGCTCGCGGCCGGCGGTCGCACCTGGTCGAAGCGGCCGGCCACCACCATGGTAGGGACCCGGATGTCCTTGGCGAGGCCCGTCACGTTCGGCTGCGCAATGGCCCGGTTCATCGAGGCGAAGCACACCGGATCGTGGGCGAGGTAACGGCCACGATAGGTCGCATAGGCCTCCGGGTCGCCAATATCGGGCGGCCACGACTTGTCGAGCGTGACCGGAATGGCCTTGCGCAGGCCTTCGCGCTCCGCGAGCCCGGCACGCTCTTCCAACGCCGCCACGCGGCTCGGATCGGCGCCGGTGAAGGGATTGCAGAACACGAAGCTCGCAATGCGGTCGGGATGGCGGGTCATGTAAATCAGCGCCTGCATGGTGGCGGCGGCGACGGTTACGAAATGATAGGGCGGCGGTAGGGCGCTTTCCTCCAGCACCGCCAGGAGATCCTCCACCAGGATCCCGGTGGTGATCGGCTGGCGTACCTTCTCGGACAAGCCCGAGCCACGCTGGTCGTAGCGCAGTGTGTGGAAGCGCTCGCTCAGCGTCGGGAAGATCCCGTCCCAGCTGTCGAGCGTGCCGCCCATCTCGTGCAGCAACACGACCGAAGGTCCGCTTCCGCTCAGCTTGAAGTGAATGCTGATGCCGTTGGCGTCCATCCAGGGCACGGTTGTCCTCCCTTATTGCGCGCCGCATAGAGGCATGGCCGCTTGCAAAATTCAACACGGGCAGGCGAGGGTAGTGCGCAGGAGGCAGAGAGCAATGGCAGCACCGCGCAGGATCGATGTTCATTTTCATCTTATTCCGCCGTTCTATCGCGAGGCGGTTTACGAAGCGGGACGAGGACCGGCCGTCGGCCGCTATCCGGACTGGACGCCGGAGCTGGCGCTGGAATTGATGGACCGGCACGGCATCGACGTTGCGCTTACGTCGCTGGCGCAGCCCGGCGTCGGGTTCGCCAACCCAGAGCGTATGCTGGCGCGCCGCTGCAACGACTACGCGGCCGAGCTGGCGGCGCGCCGGCCCCGGCGTTTCGGCGCCTTCGGCACCGTTCCCATGGCACGCACGCAGGACGCGATCGATGAGATCGCGTATTGCCTCGACACGCTCAAGTTCGACGGCGTCTCGCTGTTTGCGAGCTATGACGAACATTTTCTCGGCGATCCGCGCTTCGATCCCGTGCTGGCCGTGCTGAATGATCGCAGTGCGGTCGTGTTCGTCCATCCCGGCCTGCATCCCTCGAGCAAAGGGCTCGCACTGCCGTGGCCGGCCTTCATGATGGAGTACCTGTTCGACACCACGCGCGCGGTGGTGAACCTCGTATTCTCGGGAGCGATCAAGCGATTTCCGAGCGTCCAGTTCATCCTGCCCCACGCCGGCGGGCTGGTGCCCTATTTTGCCTGGCGGCTCTCGGTATCGCCGATGATCGACAAACGGCTGCCGCAAATCTCGCGCGATGAGGTCTATGCCGGGCTGCGGCATTTCTGGTACGACAACGCGCTCTCGCCGGGCGAGCAGACGTTCGGCTCGCTCGAGCATGTCGCGTCGCCGCGGCGCATCGTGTTCGGGACGGATTTTCCCTTCGCCAATCCCGGCGTGATCGCCGAGATGGTGAAGACCTACGAATCCGGATTTCTCTCCAACGCGATGCGCGCCGGGATCGACCGGACCAACGCGCTCGCGCTGTTCCCGAAATATGCGTGATGCCGTGCGGCGACCTTCCGGGCGCAGCGCTACGCCGGTTTCGCCATCGCCTCGACCAGCGGTGCGACCTCTGCGAGTCCATCGACCGTCCAGAGCCGTTGCGCCAGCTGTTTGGCGCGCGCGGCGCCCAGCACCGGGCCGACGAGATCGAGGAACTTGGTCTCGAGCCCGGCGTCGTCGAGCGGAACGATGCGCGAGCCCAGCGCCTCGTCGGCCTGACGCGTGACGCTGCCGCGCGCGGTCGTCACCGTCACCCGCGCCGGCCGCAGCTGCGGATAGAGGCGGTCGATTTCCGGCGGTGCCGTCACGGAGAGCTTGCGGGCGATCGCGCCAAAGGCCGGATCGCGCCGGACCGGCTCGGCAAAATGCTCGACCTTGATGCCGCGGAATTTCAGCGCCAGGCCGATCAGGTAGGGGAAGCTGAGCTGGGCGCTCGCAAAGTCGTCCCATCCGGTCTCGGCATGCTCGGCGGCGATGCGGTAAGTCGCGACGTCGATGCGCTGCACCTCGTCGCCCGCGATCTTTTCGTCGTTGAGCAGGCCGATGAGGGCCTCGACCGCCGGCTGGATGTGCCGGCAGCAAGGATAAGGCTTGATGTAGCAGTCGGTGATGCCGAACGGCACGCGCGGCGGCAGCATGATGGGGCGAGCCTTGTCGGTGCGTCCGAACGCAAATGCCTGCATAAAGCCGTCGCGCGCTTCGATGACGTCGGGCGGCCCTTCAACGCCCTGCTCCGCCAGCAGAGCTGCCTGCAGCCCCTCGCGCGAGGCGTGGCCGGCATGCAGGCGCTTGATGTCGGCGCCGCCGTTGACGAAGGCGAACAATCCGGCCGCGCTCGACGCGGCGATGCCGAGTGCATTCGCCAGTTGCCCGGCCGGAAGGCCGCGCAGCTTGCCGGCCGCCATGACCGCGCCGAACACGCCGACCGCGGCTGCCGGATGGAAGCCGCGCTGGCGCAAATCGGGATGGCAGGCGCGGCCGATCGCGATCTCGGCCTCGTATCCGGCGACCATCGCCTCCATAAATGCGCGTCCGTCGGCTCGGCGCTCGTAGCCGAGCGCGAGCAGCGCCGGCACCACCACGCAGCCGGGATGCACGGAGCCTTGCCGAAAGCCGTCGTCGAGCTCGATGCCGTGCGCCGCCGTGCCGCCGAGGAATGCCGCGTCGATGAGATCGGCGCGCCGGGTCCGGCCCGGGACCGGAATGCGGCCGGCCGGACGCACCGCCGCCAGCATCGCCTCGGCGCGGTTCGCGACTTCGCCGCCGGCGCCCGCGATCATCACGCCGACGGTGTCGAGCAGGTGACGGCGCGCATAGTGCCGCACCTCGTCCGACAGCGCGGCGTAGCGCAGGCCGCTGACGAATTGGACGATGGCATCGGTCGCGCCGGCGGCCGGATGGAGCGTCTGCAAGGCTTCGGCGTGGGACATGAGGTTGTTCTCTCTTGCGCGTGCAGAGCCTAGGCTTTCTCCGTGGTCTTCGCCAGCGCATCGACCGCGACCACGCCTTCACCCGCGCGGCGCACCATCAACGGGTTGATCTCCGCTTCGATGACGGTCGGATCGTCGGCAAGGCGCGAGAGCGCGACGATCGCGTGCGCCAGCGCGTCGAGATCGCCCGCCGTCATGCCGCGGTAGCCGGCGAGCGGGACCAGCGCGCGCAGCTCGGCGATCATCTCGTGCGCGACGGTGAGATCGACCGGCGCAAGCCGCAGGCTGCGGTCGCGCATCACCTCGGCGAGCACTCCGCCGGCGGCCACCATGACCAAAGGGCCGACGTCGCGGTCGATGCGGTAGCCGACGAGGACTTCGCCGACACCGGCGACCATGGGCTGCACCAATACGCGCGCGACGCTCTGCCCGGGATTGCGCTCAGCCACGTCGGCGCGGATTTTTCGGATCGCCGCCAGCAGCGCATCGCCGTCGGCGATGCCGAGGATGACGCCGCCGGCATCGGTCTTGTGCACGATCTCGGCGGAGAGAACCTTGGCTGCAACCGGATAGGCGAAGGGCAGGGCCGGCGGCTGCATGATGCCGGCGTCGAGCGCGACCGCCGGCGCGCGCGCAATGCCGAGGCGATCGAGCACGGCGCCGGCGGCGAGCTCATCGAGCAGGCGTCCGTCGTTTCGGGGTGGCCGCAGGCACCGCACCTGCGTTGCCTGCGGCGGGCGCCTTGCGAGCGTCGCAGCAATGGCGTCGGCGCAGGCTTCCGGCGTGCGGAAGCTCGGCACGCCGGCGCCGCTCAGCGCCGCCAGCGCCTGCGGTGCTTCGGGCACGATGAACGCCGCCAGCGGTTTGCCCGCCCCTGCGCAGTCGATGAGCGGGCGGACTGTCGCTTCGGGTTGCGCGCGCGCGGACGAGCCGACCACCGCCAGCACGAGGTCGAACTCCGGCGCGGACGTGAGAATGTCGAGCGTGGCCTTCATGGCGTCGTAGCGGGCCCCGGCAATGGTGAGATCGACGATCCCGGCAGGCTTGACCTCGACTCCGGCGGCGGCGAGCCGCGCCAGCGTCGCGGCGCTGGCCGGCTCGATGGTGACGCCCCGGCTCGCGAGCGGGTCGACGACCATGGTCGCCCCGCCGGCCGTCGTGGTCACGACGCCCACGTTCCGGCGTCCGCCGCTTCGCCCCGCCGCAACCCGCGACAGCAACGGCACGCCCTCGATCAGGCCGTCGAAGGTGTCGACGCGTGCGATGCCGCATGCCCTGAGGAAAACGTCGGCGACGTCGTCCTCGCCCGCGAGCGCGCCGGTATGCGAGACCGCGAGCTCGCGCGCCGCCGCCGAGCGCCCGAGCTTGTAGGCGATGATGGGTTTGCCGCGCTCGGCCGCCGCGAGCGCGAACCGCTGCAGGGCATCGGCGTGTCGCATGGTTTCGAGAAACAGCAGGTAGCCGTCGATACCGGGATCATCGAGCGTCGCCGCGCAGATTTCTCCCAGTGAGAGGTCGACCTCGTTGCCGACCGAGACCAGGCCGGCGAAGCCGATGCCGCGCGCCTTGCCGCGGGTGAGCAGCGCCCCGATCAGGCTGCCGCTGTGGGACGCCACGAAAGTGCGCCCGACCGGCAGCTCGGTCTCGTCGAAGGCGGCGTTCGCGGTCAGCATGGCCTTGGTGCGCAGGTCGACGACGCCGAGGCTCGACGGCCCGACCAGGCGCATGCCGCCATGCGCGCAGGCCGCGCGCAGGCGGCGCTCGCGCGCGAGGCCTTCGCCGCCAGCTTCTGCAAACCCATCGGCCAGCACGGTCGCGACCTTGACCCCGATGCGGCTGCAGTCCTCAACCGCCGCCACGGCGGCCTCGGTCGGCGTCACGATATAGGCGTGGTCGGGAATTTCCGGCAGCGCCGCGAGCGAGGGCCAGGCGCGCTCGCCCAGCACGCTTTCGCGCCGCGGGTTGACGGGATAGACGCGACCCTGAAAGCCGAGTTGGCGCAGGAATTTCAGCGGCCTGCCCGCAGTTTTGCTGGCATCGTCGGATTGGCCGACGACGGCGACCGCGCGCGGCGCAAACAGCGCTTCGCGCAGGTTCACTCCGCCGCCTCGGCGGATTTGGGTTTACGCTGGTCGAAACGGCGGTCGAAGATGTGCTCGGCGATGCGGTTCTTGAGGATCTCGACCGACCCGCCGGCGATCATCCAGCCCCGGCAGCGGCGCATGCACCATTCCACCAGGCTTTCCTGGCTGTAGCCCATTGCGCCCATGATCTGCACCGCTTCGCTCGCGACCTCGAATCCCGCCACGTTGCAGGCGACTTTCGCCACTGCGGTTTCGTACGCGGACGGCAGGCCGCGGTCCGCGTTGGCGGCCGCGCGATACAGCAGGAGCTGCGCGCCTTCGAGCCTGATCGCCATCTCGGCGAACTTCCATTGCAGCCCCTGGAACTCGCACAGCGGCCGGCCGAACTGCTCGCGCGTCAGCGCGTGCTCGCGCGCCCGGTCGAAGGCATAGCGGCCGAACGCAAGCGAGCGCGCGGTGTTGCCAAGCCGCTCGATGTTGAAGCCCGCCATCTGCTTCTTGAAGCCGCCGGGGCCGAGCAGCACGTTCTCCGCCGGGATGCGGCAATTGTCGAAATTGAGCTCGCACCATTCCTCGCCGCTCATGAAGCGCGAGGGCTGGCCGATGGTAAAGCCGGGCGTGTCACGTTCGACGATCACCGAGCCGATGCCGGAAAGGCCCGGTCCGTAGCGCACGTAGACCAGGAAGATTGCGGCATCCGGGCTGAAGGTGGAAAACAACTTGCTGCCGTTGATGACGTACTGCGAGCCGTCCGGCCTGGCGGTGGTCCTCAGGTCGGTCGCGGCCGAGCCGGCGTCGGGCTCGGTGATGCCGAGGCTCATCACCATGCGGCCCTCCAGCAGATCCGGCAGCCAGCGCGCCTTCTGCTGCGGCGTGCCGTATTCCGCGAAGGTGCGGATCGGTCCGAAATTGCCGAACTGCACCACGTCGGCGCTGCGCGGACAGACCGCGGCGACCTGCTCGATGGCGATGACCGCGTCCATCAGTGCGCCGCCCTGGCCGCCGTCCGCTTCCGGCAGCGTGATGCCCATGAGCCCCTGCGCAGCCATTTGTTTCGCCACGTCGAACGGGAAGCGGGCGTCATGCGCGCGCGCGACCGCGTCCTTTTCGAATTTTGCGCGGGCGAACCGGCGAACCGATTCGGCGAATGCCTGCTGCTCTTCGGTGAATGTGAACTGCATGCGGGGTCCCTCGAGGCCTAACGCGCATTCCGCTGCAGGGCGTTGCGAAAACGGTCGCGGCCGAGCGAGGCGTCGAAATTGCGCTTGAATTCGGCCGGCTCGGTTGGCCTGACCCGGACCACTACGAACGACGTGCCGTTACCATCGCGCAGCAGGCGGGCGCCTTCCGCGATATCGGCTTCGGCCGCCACCGTTGCGGTGCGCTTGATGCCGGCGCCGATCGCCATCTGTTCGAGATCGGTGCCGAGGCTGGTGTGGCTCTTCTGCCAGCCGGTCTCGCCGTAGTGACCGTTGTCGACGCACAGGATGGCGAGGTTTCCCGGGTTGATCGCCGCGATGGCGGCGAGGGCGCCGACATTCATCAGGAGATCGCCGTCGCCGGTGACGACCAGCACGCGCTTGTCCGGCCGCGCCAGCGCGAGGCCGAGCCCCATCATGCAGGGGGCGCCCATGGCGCCGCCGAGCGAATAGACGTGGGCGGCGTCGCCCGTCACCGCGCCGACGTCGCAGGCGGTGCCGCCCAGCCCGGCGATGAACAGGAAGTCCTCGTGCGTGCCGATCAGCGCCGGCACCGCTTCGCTGCGTTCGAGCACGAAGCCCGGCGCCGCGGCGGCGGTCGACTCAGACGTCACCTTGCGCGGCGGCATTGCTCGTTCCTCAAAACGGCTTGGCGCCGATCAGGCGCTGCGAGAGCAGCACGGCGACCGCCTGGCCGCCTTTGAACACCATGGTCAGCGCCGCGGTCGCGGTCGAGATCACCTCCTCGGGCCGCTCGATGCGCAGGCAGATCACGCCCATGGCCTCCAGCACGGCCTGCGTCGCCTGCCCCATGGCAAACTGCCAGGGATTACCCTCGCCGAAATCACCCCGCATGCTGACCAGCGTGAGGAACGGGAAGCGCCCGCCCTTGATCAGCGAGAGCATGTTGATGCAGTTGCCCACCCCGCTCGACTGCATCAGCAGCACGGCGCGTGCGCCGCCGAGGTCGGCGCCGGCGATTAGCGCCACGCCTTCCTCCTCGGTGGTCAGCGGAATTGAATGGACCTCGGAGTTGGCGAGCGAGCGGTCGATGAGGATGCTGTGGCCGGCATCGGGCACATAGGCGATCTGGGTAATGCCGTGCCGGCGCAGCAGATCGTAGAGATCATGCTGCCAGCCCGCGCGCGCCTTGGTATCGACCGCTGCGTCCATGCCTATTCACCTGCACCGGCTCGTGTCCCGGGCGAGTGGAGCGGAGCGGAACGAGACCCGGGACCCAGCGCGAGATTCGCGAAGCGCGATACCATTACTTATAGCGCACCGTGCGGTTCTGGGTCCCTGGTCTTCGCTCGGCTTTGCCTCGCTCGCCTGGGACACAGGAATTACCATCACTCCGCCTTGGCGCCCGATGCCTTGACGACCGCGGACCACTTGGTTTCCTCGCGATCGATGTCGGCGGCATATTCCTCGGGCGTCGAAGCCAACGGCTCGGCGCCGTCGTCGGCGAGCCGCGCTCGCAGATCGTCGGACATCACGGCCGCCCGCAACGCAACACCGAGCTTGTCGATGATCCCGCGCGGCGTACCCGCCGGCGCCACGATCCCGTAATGCAGCACCGCCTCGTAGCCGGGCAGCGCCACTTCCGCGACCGTCGGCAGGTCCGGGAAGATAGCCGAGCGCTTGGCGCTGGTGACCGCGAGGGCGCGCACTTTCCCTTCCTTCACCAGCCCGACCGCCGGCGGCAGCGAGCTGAAATAGATCGAGACATGGCCGCCGACCAGGTCGGTCAGGGCCGGCGAGCTGCCCTTGTACGGAACATGGGTCAGCTTGATGCCCGCCAGCGTTGCGAAATACTCCGCCGCGAGATGGATGCCGCTGCCGGTCCCGGCGGAGGCAAAGTTGAGCTTGCCCGGCTCTTTCCTGGCGAGGTCGATCAACTCCGGAACGGAGCGCACCGGCAGTGCCGGATTGACCACCACGACCAGGGGGCTGGTCGCGATCAGTCCGACCGGCGCGAAATCCTTGCGCGGGTCGTAGCCGACATTGGGGTAGAGCGTCGGGTTGATGGCGAGGGTGCCGGTGCCGCCGAGCCCGAGCGTGTAGCCGTCGGGCGCGCTCCTGGCGATCTGGCGGGTGGCGATGCTGCCGCCGGCGCCGCCGCGGTTCTCGATCACGACCTGCTGGCCGAGCGTCCTGCTCATCTTGTCGGCGGCAGCGCGCGCCATCACGTCATTGCCGCCGCCCGCGGCGTAAGGAACGATCAGCGTGATGGGGCGGCTTGGATAGTCCTGCGCGCCGGCGGCGAGCGCGCCGGCCGTTGTGAGCAGAATCGTGAGGATGGGTACGGTCAGTCGCATGGATTGCCTCGTCTTGCTTACTCCGCCTTCAGGCCGCTCGATATGATCAGCCGCGACCACTTGGTTTCCTCCCGATCGATCACGGCGGCGTGCTCCTCGGGCGAGGTCGGCACAGGCTCGGCGCCTTCCTGGTGCAGGCGCTTGCGAACCTCATCGGTCGCGAGCGCCGTGCGCAGTTCCTGGTTCAGCCGGTCGATGATCGGCCGTGGCGTTCCGGCCGGCGCGACCAGTCCGTAGCTCAGGACGGCATCGAAGCCGGGCAACCCGGACTCGGCGACGGTCGGCAAATCCGGGAACAGGGTTGAGCGTTTGAGCGAAGTCGCCGCCAGGGCGCGGATCAGGCCGCTTTCGATCGCGGCACGCGAGACCGGTATCGGATTGAAGCCGACTTTCACATGGCCACCGGCGAGGTCGACGGTCAACGGATTGGAGCCCTTGTACGGAATCTGCTGCACGTCGACGCCGGCCTGCTGCGCAAACAACACCGATGCCAGGTAGTTGACGGTGCCGATCCCGGGCGTGCCGACCTGGAACGTCGGATTGGCGCGCTTCATCATCTCGATGAGGTCGGCAACCTTGCGCACCTGCAGGCTCGGATGCACCAGCAGCAAGGCCGGCGCCGTCGCGATCAGGCCGATGGGCGCGAAGTCGCGGCGTGGATCATAGCCGACGTTGCGATACATGCTCGGGCCGGTGGCCAGCGTGGAGGTATATCCGAGCAGCAATGTGTAGCCGTCAGGTGCGCTTCTCGCGGCCTGCCTTGTGGCAACCGTGCCGCTGCCGCCGGCGGCGCGGTTCTCGATCACGACCTGCTGGCCGAGCGCAGTGCTCAGCTTGTCGGCGACGGCGCGCGCCATGATGTCGTTGGTTCCACCCGGCGGCAGCGGAATGACCAGCGTGATCGGCCGGTTGGGATAGGGCTGGGCCAGTGCCGGGAGTGGCGCGGCGCAGACCGCAAGCAGCGCGGCCGTCACGAGCGCCCTCGTGCAGTTCAACGTCACCATCGCCGCCTCATTCACCCTTCAGACCGATCGCATTGACGAGCTGCTTCCACTTCTTCTCCTCGCGGTCGATATCCGCGGCGTATGCCTCGGGCGCGCCCGGAATAGGCTCCCCGCCCTCCACTGCAAGCCGTTGTCTGACTTCTTCGGTTGCAAGCACGGCGTTGAGCTCCCGGTTGAGCCGCTCGATGATCGTGCGCGGTGTGCCGGCCGGCGCCAGCAGCGCTGACCGCTGCGCCACCTCGAAACCCGGCAAGCCCAATTCGGCGACGGTGGGAACATCGGGCAGCAGGCGCGATCGTTGCAGGCTGGTGACGCCGAGGGCGCGCAACATTCCCGACGATACATTACCGTGCGCCGCCGGGATCGGTGCGAACATCATGGCGATATGGCCGCCGAGGAGATCGGTGATCGCCGGTCCGGTGCCCTTGTAGGGGACGTGGACGAGCTTGACGTCCGCCATGGAGGCCAGCAGCTCGCCGGCAAGATGGTTGGTCGTCCCGATCCCTGGAGATCCGTAGTGGATCTTCCCCGGAGCTGCCTTGGCGATCTTGATTAGGTCCGCGACCGAATGGGCCGCGATCGAAGGATGCACCGCCAGCACGCTCGGCGCCATTCCGACAAGACCGATGGCGGCGAAGTCACGACGCGGATCGTAGCCGACATTCGCGAAGATCATGGGGCTGACGGCGAGCGTTCCCGTGAAGGCCAGCATGATGGTGTAGCCATCGGGCGAACTCTTCGCGACCTGCCGTGCGGCAATCGAACCGCCGGCGCCGCCGCGGTTGTCCACGACGATCTGCTGGCCGAGCGCGTCGCCGAGCTTGTCGGCGATGCTGCGTGCAATGATGGTGGCGCTGCCGCCGGGCGGAAACGGAACGACCAGCGTGATCGGCCGGTTGGGATAGGGCTGCGCGGCCAGCGGCGCCGCCGCTCCGATGGCCGCGATCAGCGCCAATGTCGCCAATCCCATGTGCCGATGCAGTCCGGTGCACATTGCTGTCTTGCCTTCGACCCGCTGCTACTCCGCCTTGGCGCCCGAAGCCTTCACGACCTTGGACCACTGCGTCTCCTCGCGGTCGATGTCGGCGCCATATTCGGCGGGCGTCGACGGCAGCGGCTCGGCGCCCTCGACCGCCAGCCGCGCCCGTACGTCTTCGCTCGTGAGCGCCGTGTTGAGCGCGGCGTTGAGTTTCTCGATGATCGCACGCGGTGTGCCGGGCGGCGCCACCAGGCCGTAGCGCAGCACGGCTTCGAAGCCGGGCAACGCGGTCTCCGCGATGGTCGGAATATCCGGCAGCAGGGTCGAGCGCGCGGCACTGGTCACGGCGAGCATGCGCAGCCCGCCGGTCTTGGCGTTTTCGTGGGTGGCCGGCACCGGCGCGAACGCCATCGGGATGTGGCCGCCGAGCAGATCGATGATGGCCGGGCCGGTCCCCTTGTACGGCACGTGCGTGATCTTCACGCCGGCGACTGTGGCGAAATATTCCCCGCACACGTGGCTGACCGTTCCGATCCCGGCCGAGCCGTAATTGACCTTGCCCGGGTTTGCCTTGGCATAGGCGATCAGCTCGGCCACCGTCTGCACCGGCAGCGAGGGATGCACCACCAGCGTGTTGGGCGCGGTTCCGATGCGGCCGATCGGCTCGAAATCCTTGCGCGGGTCGTAGCCGACATTGCCGTAGAGGGTCGGTCCGATCGCGAGCGTGCCGGTATAGCCCAGCAAGATGGTGTAACCGTCGGGCGGGCTCTTCGCCACCGCGCGGCTTCCGATGGTGCCGCCGGCGCCGCCGCGGTTGTCGACGACGATCGATTGCTTGAGTGCCTCGCCCATCTTGTCGGCGACGATGCGCCCGACGATGGTCGTGCTGCCACCGGGCGGGAACGGTACGATCAGCGTGATCGGCCGGTTGGGATAGTCCTGCGCGAACAGCGGCGCTGCCTGCATCCCCAGTGCCGCGGCCAGCGCCGCCGCGAACAGGCTACGGAGAATTCCCGGCTTTTGCATTCGAACGGTTCCTCGCTGCTGACATCGTCATTATTCTTCGGTTGCCGTAGTCGGTCTTCGCCTGCTGTCATCATTCCGGCTTGATGCCGACCGCCTTGACCAGATCCGACCACATCGTCACCTCGCCGTCGATGATAGCGGCGTATTCCTCGGGCGTGGTCGGCTGCGGCTCGGCGCCCTCGATGGCGAGCCGCTGGCGCACCTCGTCGGTGGCCAGCGCCGCGTTGAGCGCGCGGTTGAGCTTCTCGATCACCGGGCGCGGCGTGCCCGCCGGGGCGGCGATGCCCCACCGCAGCGGCACGTCGTAGCCGGGCAGCCCGGCCTCGGCGAAGGTCGGCACTGCCGGGACCAGGGCCGAACGCGTCGTTCCCGTCACCGCAAGGGCGTGGATGGTGCCGGCGGCGATGTGGGTGTGGGCATTGGGGATCGCGCTGATCAGCACGCCGATATGGCCGCCGAGCAGATCGTTCAGCGCCGGCCCCGCGCCCTTGTAGGGAACATGCGAGACCTTCATTCCGGTGCGATACGCGATCAGCTCGACCGTCAAATGGTTGAGCGTGCCGGTGCCCGGCGACCCGTACGGAATCGGCGTTGTCGTCTCCTTGCCGATCTTGATCAACTCGGGCAGCGAGCGGGCGGGAAAGCTCGGATGCACCACGATCAGGTTCGGCGTAGCCGCAATCAGGCCGATCGGATCGAAGTCCTTGCGCGGGTCGTAGCCGAGATTCTGCATCAGGCTCGGCGACGTCCCGACCGTGGCGCTTGTGATCACGAGCAGCGTGTAGCCGTCGGGCGCGTTTTTCGCGACCGCGCGGGTTGCAACCGTGCCGCCGGCGCCGCCGCGGTTGTCGATCACGATCTGCTGGCCGAGCGCCTCGCTCATCTTGTCGGCGACGCTGCGTGCCACGGTGCTGGCGCTGCCGCCCGGCGCGAACGGAACGACGAGCGTGATCGGGCGCGCCGGGTAGCCCTGCGCCGCCGCGATCCCGCTGGTCGCGGGAAACGGGCTCGCAAGCAGGACGGATGCGGCCAGCACGGCGGCGATGCTGCGCATCGTGGCGGTCTCCAAGTCGTTGCTGCGAGTCGTCCCGGCCGCACGAACCCGTGCCGATATCCTCGCATGCTTCCCCATCTTTGCAACCGCGGGGCAGATGGGCTAGGGGTCAACGGCGCGGCGTGACGGTTGGGCGCAGAGCGGCGCGTGTTGCGTCGAAGTCAAACGGTCGGCCTCAGGCCGGCGTGGCATCGGGATTGTCCGGGGGGAACGCTGGGATTCTCCCTTGTTCACCAGCCCGGACGTGCCCGATCCATGACAGGGTTCAGCATCCGGTCGCTAGAAGAATTCACTGAGGAACGCCGCCGCTTCATCCGAGATGCCGGCGATCTTGTTTGTTGCCTGACGATAGAATTTGAAATTGAGCTCGGTCCCGGGTTGGCGGTCGTTCCAATCGGTGAAATGTCTGAGCTCGCTCCGCCCCAGCGGCCGCTTTGCGAGTGCGCTGCGCCTGATGGTGACGCTCACGCGCGGCGTTTGCCGGGCGATGCCGCGCTTCTTTGCGGTCGCTTCGGCGGAAGTGACAACGCCGCGCGCGATGAGGCCTTGCCCGCCCTCGTTCTCGCTCGCGAACACGAAAACGGTGTTGCCTTCGGCGATATGCTTCCCGCCATACATCGTCTTCTGCGCGGTGAACGTGAACGTCTTCGCCCGCGGATCGCCAATCGCGGCTTTGATCGCGAACGCCATGCTTCTGCTCCAGGGCTCGAATGAGGACCACCGTCATCCCGGCCGCCCCGCCTCTCGCTTGCTACCGCGGTCAGAATCACCGTCGTTGCAGGGGGGCGAACAGATATACAAAGGCGGTCTCGTGGGTTGTCAAATCTGCGGTTAGCAGGAATATGTCTGCGGAGAACCGCACGCGCACGTCCTGACGCTTGCTCACGGGCTCGCCGTGCGAACTGGGGCTGGGTGTAAGAAGGGTGCGCGCATGGCGGTGCAGGAATGAGCTGGGCGGACAGCTTTCTCCACACCCTGAAGGAGAACGACGTCAGGCTCCTACGTTCCCGACAACGTGCTCACGCCGCTCATCGCCGGGGCGGCGGCCGACAACTATTTCATGTCGATCGGCGCGACGCGCGAGGATGAGGCGATCGGCACCCTGACCGGCGCCTATATGGGTGGCCTGCGCGGCGTGGTGATCATGCAGACCAGCGGCTTCGCGCCCATCGCCAATGCGCTCGCCTCTCTGGTGGTGCCCTACCAGATACCGGCGATCATCGTGGTCTCCGAGCGCGGCACCATGGGCGAGTTCAACAGCGGCCAGGCCACCGTCGCGCGCACCCTAGATGCGCAGCGCACAGGTTGCGCGGCCACCGGCATTGAGCGCTAGTTCTGTGGCTCCTATGATGCATCGTGCAATCCCTGCGCTTTGCCCATACTCCAAAAATCTGCGCGATTTCGTTCCCGCCGGCCGCCACGCCACGAGCGCATTATGAAACGCATCCGCATCATCCACCGGACGGAATACCACTACAATCAGCCGGTCACTTTTGGCCCGCACCGTGCGCTGCTGCGACCGCGTGAGGGCCACGACGTTCATATCGCGCGCTCCCGCCTCGAGATCGAGCCGACGGCAGACGTGCGCTGGCTGCGCGACATCTACGGCAATTCTATCGCTGTGCTTACCTTCCCGGCGCCGTCTCAAAAGCTCGGCATCCTGAGCGAGGTCGACGTCGACCTTTACGACGACAATCCCATCGAATGCCTCATCGACCCAGGCGCGCGATCATTCCCATTCCAATATGCCCCCGAAGAGCAGGTCGAGCTGATGGCCTACCGCCTGCCCAGTTATCCGTACGATGGACCGCGGCTGCGGGAGTGGCTGCAAAACCTGTACCGCCCCGGACAACTGGCCAGCACGTTCGATCTCCTGGGCGCCCTGAACACTCACATCTACCAGTCCATCCAGTACACCCATCGCGAGGATCCCGGCGTCCAGCTGCCGCACGACACGCTCGCCCGCGGCAGCGGATCGTGCCGCGACTTCGCGGTGCTCATGATGGAGGCCGCCCGGCATTGGGGATTCGGGGCGCGGTTCGTCACCGGGTATATCCAGATGGGCGAAGGTCAGCACGGCGCGACCCACGCCTGGACGGAGATCTACCTCCCCGGCGCGGGCTGGCACGGTTTCGATCCGACCAACAACAAGATCGCGGGCAGCGAGCATGTCTCCGTTGGCGTGGCGCGCGAGCAGGAGAAGGCCTCTCCGCTCTCGGGCACGTGGGAAGGACCGGCGAACGCCTTCGATCGGATGGACGTATCCGTGCAGGTCGTGCCGCTGTGAAGGCCGGCGCCGGCAGCGTCAGCTCTTGCGCACCTCCCAGGCCAGGCGGCCGAGGGCCACACCCTCGCAAATGAGCTCGATGCCGAGCAGGACGCCGATCAGCCAGACCGCCGCGACCGGAATGTTGGCCCAAAGATAGAAAGCCAGCAGAATCCCGATGATGCCGCTGCCCAGCACCCACCCCCAGTTCGGAAGCGGCCGTATCGTCAGCGCAAAGATCACCTTTGAAATGCCCTCGATCAGGAAGAGCACGATCAGCAGCAGCGTAAGCGTGACCAGGCTCTCCCCCGGATTGCGCAGGAACAGCACGCCCACGATCACGAACAGGGCGACCGAGACGAGCTGAAGCCAGAAGTGCGGCACGTGGCGCGCGCCGATGAGGCCGATGGCTTGCAGGATGCCGCTGATGATCAACAGCCATCCGAGAAAAATCACTACTGCGACCGACGACAGCGCCGGATAGACCAGCGCCACGATGCCGGCGAGAATCAACAGGCCGCTTTGCACGAGGTACCAGAGAGAATGCCGCTTGACGGTCTCGCGCATGGCCTCGCGCATCACCTGGGCGGCGACTTCGAGTGGCATGGTCATGGTCCGTCTCCCTTCGTCATTCCGACAGCGTCGGAGATCTCCGCTTCGCGTCGTCTCGCCGGTTCCGGCGCAGGCACGGACCCCATGTCCGTTGCGCGCTCATGTGCGGGCCGGCAGACGATGCTCAAACTGGAATTTCGTTCTCCCGAACCACGCCACATACAGCGTCGGCAGGAAGATCAGGGTGAGAATGGTCGCGACCAGCAATCCCCCCATGATAGCAAAGGCCATCGGTCCCCAGAACACCGTAGGAGCGATCGGGATCATGCCGAGAACTGTCGACACCGCCGTCAGCATGATGGGGCGGAAGCGGGCGCTGCTGGCATCGATGGCGGCCTGTCGCACATCCTTGCCCTGGACCCGCTCGGCTTCGATCTGGCCGATGAGGATGACGGCGTTCTTGGTGATCATGCCAAGCAGCGCCAGGATTCCAAGAATGGCGACGAAGCCGAGCGGCTTGCTGGACAAGGATAACGCGGCCACGACGCCGATCAATCCAAGCGGCGCCACGCTGATCACCAGCAACAGTCGCTGAAAGCTCTTGAGCTCGACCATCAGCACGGTGAGCATGATGAGCAGCATCACCGGCACGACGGCGATCACGGAGGCCTGCGACTTCCGGCTCTCCTCCACGGTGCCGCCGACGGCGATGCGGTAGGATCGCGGCAGGCTCTTGGCCAATCCTTCGACTGCCGGCGAAAGCGAGCTGACCACCGTCTCAGGCAACTTTCCCGGCACGACGTCCGCCTGCACCGTCAGCGTCGGCACCCGGTCGCGCCGCCAGATCAGCGGATAGTCCTGCTCATAGTCGAAGGTGGCGAACTGGCTGAGCGGAACGGTGCGGCCGCTCGGCAGCGGAACCTGCAGCGTGCGCAGGGTCTCGAGCGAGACGCGCTGCTCGTCGGTGGCGCGCACGATCACGTCGACCAGATAGATATCGTCGCGGATCTCGGTGACGGCACTGCCCGACATGGCCGTGTTGAGCACGCCTGCGAGCGCCTGCGAGCTCAGACCCAGCAGCCGCGCCTCGTTCTGGTCGATTCGAATGCGCACCTGCCGTGCCGGCTCGATCCAGTCGAAGTTGACGTTGGCGGCTTGCGGGTTGGTCGCGACAACCCGGGCAAGGTCGAACGCGATCTCCCGCACCCGGGAGACATCCGGGCCGCTCACGCGGTATTGCAGCGGCCATCCGACCGGCGGTCCGAGCTCCAGCGGATAGACGCGGCCGACGACGCTGGGGAAATCATCGGCCAGAACCTTCTCCAGCTTGACCTGAAGCCGCTCGCGCGCCGCGACATCCTTGGCGACGATCACCGCCTGGGAAAAGAAATCGTTCGGCAGTTGCACATTGAGCGGAAGATAGAAACGAATGGCGCCGCGGCCCACATAGGTGCTCCAGCGTGCGACGTCGGGATCGCCCTTGAGCATGCTGTCGAAGCGGCGCGCGATGGTCTCGCTGGCGTAGATCGAGGCATTCTGCGGCAGGGTGAGGTCGACCAGGAGCTCGGGACGATCGGACGACGGAAAGAACTGCCGGGGGATGAGCGGCATAGCCAGGATGGATGCTGCAAACAGCGCGAGCGTGAGCGCAAGCGTCACCCACTTCGCCTCCATCGCGCGGGTGAGGAAACGGCCGTAGAGCTGAAATACCTTGCCGGGGGTGGCGGCGGCACGATCCGATGCCGGCGGCTTGAGGATGGCCACACCGAGGAGCGGCGCAAACACCACCGCCACGAACCACGACACGATCAGGGCGATGCTCACGACCGCAAAGAGCGAGAACGTGTATTCGCCCGCGGAGCTGGCCGCGAAGCCGACTGGAACGAAGCCGGCCATGGTGACGAGCGTGCCCGCCAGCATCGCGAACGCGTAGGTCCGGAAGGCGAAGGTGGCGGCTGCCACCTTGTCGTCGCCGGCCGCAAGCCGGGTGAGCGTGGCGTCGGTCGTCGTCATCGCGTCGTCGACGAGCAGCGCAAGCGCGATGATGAGCGCGCCCAGCGATATGCGCTGCATGTCGATATGGACGAGCTGCATGACCGCGAACACGATGGCGAGCGTCAGCGGGATCGACAGGGCGATGATCAGCCCCGGCCGCACGCCGAGGCTGACGAAGCTGACCACCAGGATGATCGCGATGGCCTGCCAGAGCGACGTCATGAATTCGCCGATCGCGCTCCTGACCGTCACCGCCTGGTCGGCCACCAGCTTCGGCTCGATGCCGATCGGCAGGTCCGCGGTCATCTCCGCCATCGCCCGCGCAATGTTCTGGCCGAGGGCAAGGATATCGCCGCCCTCCCGCATGGCGATGGCGAGGCCGATGGCGGGCTCGCCGTCGACGCGAAACAGCGGCTGTGGAGGATCGGCATAGCCGCGCCGGACCTGCGCGATGTCGCTGAGGCGCAGCATGCGCCCGCCGACCACGAAATTGACGTCGAGCACATCCTGCTCGGACCGAAACGCGCCCGACACCCGCAGCAGAAGCGTCTCGTATCCGGTCTGGATGGTGCCGGCCGGCTGAACGACATTCTGCGCCTGCAGCGCGGCGATGAGCGCCGAGCGGTCGATGCCGAGGCTGGCGAGTTCCCGCATCGAGAATTCCACGAACACCTTCTCGTCCTGGGCGCCGAGAATTTCGATCTTCGACACGTCGGGCACCTGCAGGAGCTTCGAACGAACCTCCTCGGCACGGTCGCGCAGCTCGCGATGGGTGAAGCCGTCGGCCGTGAAGCCGTAGATGATCCCGAAAGTGTCGCCGAATTCGTCGTTGAAGCCCGGTCCGACGATGCCCGCCGGCAGGGTATGACGGATGTCGCCGATGCTCTTGCGAACATGATACCAGGTGTCGGCGACCTCGCTGGCGGTCGCGCTGCCCTCGAGATTGACGAAGATCGTCGCGACCCCGGGCCGGGTGTAGCTGCGCAGGAAGTCGAGCTTGGGGGTCTCCTGCAATGTGCGCTCGAGCCGTTCGGTGACCTGGTTGAGCGTGTCCTCAATCGTGGCGCCCGGCCAGGCCGCCTGCACCACCATCGTCTTGATCACGAACGCGGGATCTTCGCTGCGGCCAAGACGCGAGTAGGACACGACGCCGGCGACCACCGCGACAATCATCAAATAGATCGTGAGCGAGCGGTGCCTGAGCGCCCATTCCGAAAGGTTGAGGCCGGTCATGGATTCGATCCGAG
This sequence comes from uncultured Alphaproteobacteria bacterium, assembly GCA_963739385.1. Taxonomy (GTDB): domain Bacteria; phylum Pseudomonadota; class Alphaproteobacteria; order Rhizobiales; family Xanthobacteraceae; genus VAZQ01. The sequence continues at coordinate 70,542 of CAVUAI010000048.1, read as the reverse complement.
CAGGCGGACCTTCTGACCGGGATGCAGAGCCTGCACTCCGGCGGTGACCACGATCTCGCCGGTATCGAGCCCCTGGGAGACCGCGACCCTCGCCTGGCCGAAGCGCAACACGTCGACGTTTCGCAGCGACACCGTGTTGCTCGACGGATCGACGATCCAGACGGCGGGCTGACGGTCGGCCTTTGTCAGCGCCGTTGCCGGGATCTCGATCACCGGGAAGGCCTCCGTCTCCATGCGTCCGTTGACGGTGGCGCCGAGGCGCATCGCCGGCGGAGGATCGGTCAGCCCGACCCTGATCTCGAACGTCCGCGTCACCGGATTGGCCTGGGGCGAGACCTCGCGCACGCGGCCGCGCGCCGTCACCTTGGGGTCGTCGGCCAGGCTCACCGTGATCTGCGGGTCGCTCGGCGCCGAACGGATCAGTTGCGCCGGCACGTCGAACACCGCATCGCGGCCGTCCTTGCGCGCAAGGCGGATCATCATCTGTCCGGCCTGCAGCACTTCGCCCGCCGCCGGGCCGACCGCGGTGATCACGCCCGGCGCGTCGGCCTTGAGCTCGGTGAAGCCCACCAGGTCATGCGCCACTTTCAATTGCGCCTCGGCGGCGTCCACCTGCGATTGCGCGGTCTGCTGCGCCTGCTTGGCCTGATCGTGGTTGGCGCGCGTGGTCCAGCCCTGCTCGAGCAGGGTGTCCTGGCGTTCGAAATGGTTGCGCGCCTGGGTCAGCTGGCCCTGCGCGGCCGCCAGATTGGCTTGCGCCGTCCGCAATGCGTTGAGCTCGTTTTGCGACTCGAGGCGCGCCACGACCTGTCCGGGCTCGACCCGATCCCCGAGCTTGTTGTTGTTCTCGAGGATCCGGCCGGCGATGCGGAAGCCCAGCGTCACCTCGTCCTCCGCCTCGATTCGACCGGTCAGGGTGATGGGCACGCCCGCTTCGCGCTTCTCGACCGTCACGGTGCGAACCGGGCGGGGTTCCGGAGCGGCGACGTCGGTTTCCGGCTGGCAGGCCGCAAGCATGGTCGGCAGCAGCAATATCGCCAAGGCGGTTCGCGGCAGGCAACGTTCCGCTTTCACATCAGCGGCGTAAGCGATCATGGCTTGCGCCTTCCTTCCGGATGGCTTTCCGGCCCTATCTTGGCCCGTCATTTTTAAGAAGACCCATCGCGTCAATTGCCAGTCGGCTCGGTCGTCTCCTCGCCTTGATCTGCGCTGTGGTCGCAATCCTCGCCCCGTTATCGTTTTGGCTCAACCCCGGCAAGGTCGAGGAACGGGCTGATCAGACGATAGATCTTATGGCGCGTGCAACTGGATGGCTAACGTATGGCTGGCTTCCCGCACGCAGATAATCCGAGCCATCAACGCGGGACTGGAAATGGAGGCCGTCCTCCAATCCCTGTGATTGAATGATGTAGCACGGCGCCATGACCTCGCCAGGATGACCTGTTTCGCTTCGGGTAGATCAACACCACTGGGTTACAAGTGTTCTCGTCGCAGGCTTAACTCAGTACATTCTCGGGAGCCTAATTATAGGTTGAAGAATATACATTCGATAGATTTACGCGACGCAATTCGGCTGCACGAAGTCTGAAGGCTTCAACGGGAATAGCCGGGTTAGCTGGGCAAGATCGTGGGAGAGCTGTGATGCGCTCGCCAACATCGATCGCAGACAGCTCGGAACAACCGTACATATCGACGGGCCACCTGCCTGAGCCCGAGTTGGTGCAGAGACTAGTGTCTGAGGCGCACGCGCGCTTCAAATCCAATACCGAAGGAGAGAACTCGCAAGTATACCCGGCGCTCGCCAGGGTGCCGAACGACCTGTTCGGCGTCTGCGTCGTCGGCACAAGCGGGCGGGTCTACGCAGCCGGAGACGTGGACTACGAGTTTTCGATCATGAGTGTGTCGAAGCCGTTCGTGTTCGCCCTGGTGTGCGAGATAATCGGCCCTGACGCTGCGCGCGATAAGCTGGGAGCGAGCGCCACCGGCCTCGCGTTCAATTCGCTGGGCGCTGTCGAGCGGGCGGCAGACGGGCGAACCAATCCGATGGTGAATGCCGGCGCCATCGCGACGACTAGTCTAGTGCCGGGCGCGACCGCCGAGGAAAAGTGGACATTCATTTATGCCGGGCTGTCGCGTTTCGCCGGGCGGACGTTGCCGCTGAATGACGAGGTATATGCCTCGGCGACGGAGACCAACTTTCGCAACCGGGGCATCGCTTACCTGCTGCAGAGCTACAACCGGATCTACTGCGATCCGATGGAGGCGACCGACCTCTACACCCGGCAGTGCTCGTTGAACGTGAGTGCCACGGATTTGGCGGTGATGGGCGCGACCCTGGCTGATGGCGGCGTCAATCCGCTCACCAAGGAACGGGTCGTCAGTTCATCCGTCTGTCACTATGCCTTGGCCGTGATGACGACAGCCGGCATGTATGAGACCTCGGGCGATTGGCTCTATGACATCGGCATGCCGGGCAAGAGCGGAATCGGCGGTGGCATCCTCGCCGTGTCTCCCGGCAAGGGCGGCTTTGCAGCTTTCGCGCCGCCGCTCGACGCTTACGGCAACAGCGTCAAGGGGCAGCTGGCGGCGAGGTACCTGTCCCAATGCTTGGGAATGGATTTGTTCGTTTCGAACGTTGAAGCGTGAGGCGCCGCGTCTCCAGGCCGTCAAGCTGACGCGTCGTCCAAAGTCGCCGTCAGAGCCGGAGGAAGCACATGTCGGTACAAGCTGTCCCGATGCCGGATACTCAGTCCGAGGCGCACGCATCCTGGGTGCCGATGATCGCGATCGCGCTCGGCCAGATGATCATGTCTTTCAACGTCGCGTCGCTGCCGGTCGCGCTGGGGGGCATGATAAAGAGCTTCGGGGTTCCGCCGACGACGGTGGCTACCGGCATCGTGGCCTATTCGATGCTGGTCGCCGGCTTCGTGATGCTCGGTGCCAAGCTCTGTCAGCGCTACGGCGCCGCGCGCGTGTTTCGGGCCGCTGTTGTCGTGTTCTGCATCTCGCAGGTCCTGATGACGTTCAGCCCCACTGCGGTGCTGATGATCACGGCGCAAGCGCTTTGCGGGGCGTCCGCCTCCGTGATCGTGCCGTCACTGGTGGCGCTGATCGCCGAGAACTACCGAGGGCGCCAGCAGGCGACGGCGGTGGGCGCGCTGGGCTCCGCGCGCGCCGGAGCGGGCGTGCTGGCGTTCGTGATCGGGGGCATCCTCGGCACCTATATCGGCTGGCGTCCGGCATTCGGAATTCTGATCGCCGTTTCGGCCATCGTTTTCCTCTTGAGCTTCCGGCTCAGGTCGGACCACGGACGCCCGGATGTGACGATCGACATGGTCGGCGTCGTTCTGGCGGCCGCAGCTATCATCCTCATCAGTTTAGGCTTCAATAACCTCAACGGATGGGGGGTTGCGCTGGCGACGCCGAACGCGCCGTTCAGTCTCCTTGGCCTCTCGCCTGCGCCGATCCTGATCGTGGTGGGCATCGTGCTCGGCCAGGCCTTCCTGATGTGGACGCGCAAGCGCCAGGAGATGGGAAAGACGCCACTTCTTGCGCTCGAGGTCATCGATTCGCGCGAGGAGCGGGCGGCTGTCTATGCCTTGTTTTCCGTCGTGGCGCTGGAGGCGGCGCTCAATTTCACGGTGCCGCTCTACATTCAGATCGTGCAGGGCCGCACGCCCATCGCGACGGCGATTGCGATGATGCCGTTCAACCTCACGGTATTCTTCGCAGCCATGTTGATCGTCAGGTTCTACGAACGGCTGACGCCCCGCCAGATCGGCCGCTATGGCTTCATCCTCTGCACGATTGCGCTGATTTGGCTCGCCTTTGTCGTGCGCAACGACTGGAGCGCGGGTCCGGTGCTGATCGGATTGGTTCTATTTGGCATCGGGCAGGGTTCGCTGGTCACGCTGCTGTTCAACGTGCTGGTTACCGCCTCGCCCAAAGAGCTTGCGGGCGACGTCGGGTCACTGCGCGGTACGACACAAAACCTGGCGGCGGCGGTAGGAACGGCGGTTGCCGGGGGCCTCATGGTCGGCCTCCTGAGCGCGATTGCGCTCGGCGGCATCGCCGCAAGTCCCAAATTGACGCCCGAGCTCCAGGCGCAGGTGGACCTCGACAACATCAACTTCATCAGCAACGACCGGCTGCAGGAGATCCTAGCCGGCACCACCGCAAATCCCGCGCAGGTCGCGGAGGCGGTGCGCGTCAATACCGAAGCGCGCTTGCGTGCACTGAAGATCGGTTTGCTCGTCATGGCCGGCTTGGCGTTTCTGACGATCATCCCGGCCTCGCGGTTGCCGAACTACCGTCCAGGCGAATTGCCGGCGGATCAGCCGTTACGAAGGTAGTTGCAAGATGTCTGTGTCCTGCAAGTTCGAGCGCAGTCTCCTCGGCCACGAGGAGCACCATCACCACGCTGCCAGCATCGCCGCACCGAAGAGGATCGCCAACAGCAGGAGGGAGAGACCGGCTGCTGGCCATTCCCGCAGCATGCCATCCATGCATTCGATTGTCCCAACCAACGCAAGCACCGCGCGCCGCGCCGGCCTGACCGCCGCGGTGATCGCTTCTCCCCAGGAGATGCACGCGAGCCGCCCGCCCCAGCGCCCGAGCAAGATCGCGAGCGCCGCGCCACCGAGCACCGGCCAGAAGGTCGACGACAGCGCCGCCAGGACCGACGGAGTCGCTGCAGTGCCAGGCGCAACGGGAAGAAACCCCTGCCACGGGACAAGTCCGAGCAGCAGCGAGCACAGCGCGAGCCCCAGCGCTGCTGCTTCTCCGATGCGCGATACCGGAGCTTGCAGCGTGATCGGTTCGTCGGCCGGCGCCAGCGCGTGGGCGAGCACCAGCAACACATAGCTGCTCGTCAGGATCCCGCCCGCCTGGATCGCCACCGCCCACCACCATTGCCTGGTTTCGGCTGCCGCCTGCAGCAACAGCTCCTTCGCGAGATAGGCGCCGCCCGGCGGCATGCCGATCAGCGCAATCCCGGCTAGCGCGAAGGCAAGGGCACTCACGGGCAATGCGCGGCCGATGCCGCTCAGCCCGCCGATGCGGTCGTGGCCGAGCGCCGCGTAGATCAATCCTGCCGCCATGAACATGGCGGCCTTCGCGGTGGCGTGGGAGATCGTCTGCAGCAGGCCGCCGGTCAGCGCGCCGCCGCTGTCGAGCTGCGCCGTCGCCGCACTGAAGGCGAGCGGAAACATCAGGAAGAGGTAGCCGATCTGCGCCAGCGTCGAGTAGGCGATCAGGAGCTTCAATCGCTCCTGTCGCAAGGCGACGATGCTGCCGAACACGATCGCTGCCGCGCCGAGCGCGGCCAGCAGCTGCGTGGCCGCGAACCCCGGCAGCGCTGGCATCACGTTGAACCAGAGCCGTACGACGATGAAGAACGATCCTTTCACCACCAGCGCCGACAGCAGCGCGCTGCCCGCAGCCGGCGCGCCGGCATGGGCCGGCGGCAGCCAGAGATGCAGGGGAAAGAGCGCGGTCTTGGCGAGCAGTCCCACCGTCATCAGCGCGGCCGCGATAAGCGTCACGGGCTCCGCCTGGACTCGGTGGGAGAGCAGGACGATGTCGAGCGTGCCGTGAGCGCCGTAGAGCAGCCCCGTGCCGACCAGATAGAGGATGGACCCCAGAAGCGCGAACAACAGATAGCGCAGCGCGGCCTGGAGCGTCTCTGCCCGGCCATCCAGGCAAACCAGCGGCACCGCGGAAAAGGTCAGGAGCTCGAGCGCGACGTAGAGCGTGAACAGATCTCCACCGAGAAAGATCGTGTTCAGCGCGCCCCAGATCGCCAGCAGCAGGATCCAGAACGCGAACGGCGCACGGGCTTCGAGCGATCCCGGAGGCGTGCGGAAATCCGCGCGCGCGAACATGCCGACGGCGCAGATCACGACGCCCGTGATCGCGATCATGACCGCCGACAGGCCGTCCGCGCGCAGTGCGACGCCGAGAGGCGGAGCCCATGCGCCCAGCAGATACACGAGCGGACCTTCCGTTCGCTGCAGGCCGACGGCGATCGCCACGGCGATCACCAGGCCGAGTGGCATGGTCATCAGTGCAATCCGCTCGACCTGGCGACCGCCGGCCGCGAAGGCGAGCAGCACGCTCGCCACCGGCACGGCGATCGACAGCACCAGCAGAAAAGCCCCGGTCGTCGTCACCATGTCGGGGATTGGCGACATCAATCGCCGGGGGGCTCGGTGCCTGGCGCGCGCACCGGCGCGCCGCGCAGCGTGGTCGCGCCTGCGGCCTGGAACAGTCGCAGCAGCAGCGCGACCGCCAGCGCGGTGGCGGAAAAGGCGACGACGATTCCCGTGATGACCAGCGCCTGCGGTACCGGGTCGCCGCCGAAGCCTGCCGCCGCACCCCTGCGCGCGACCACGCCGAAAAGGATGAACACGCCGGTGCCGAGCAGGTTGAAGGCGAGAATTTTACGCAGCGGCCGGGGATTGACGATCAGGCCGTACAAGCCGAGCCCTACCACCGCCGCGCCGCACAGCCCGAACACCGTCGCGGCGCTCATGGTCCGGCGCTCCGTTCCGGCGCGCCGGCCATGAGCAGACCGAGCGTCGCCGCGATCGTGAGCGTCATCGCGACCTCGATCGTCACGATCAACGGCTTGGCGTAGGCGACGGGATAAGAAAGGAACGCGGCACCGATCCAGAGGCCCCCGAGCCCGACGGCGAGGAAAACGCCCGGGCCGGCGATCAGCACCATCCGCAACCACCGACTCCTCACTGGCGGCGCGTCCGTGAGTCCCGCCATCATGACCAGCAGCCACATGGCGGCGAGAATCGTGCCGCCCTGGAAGGCGCCGCCGGGTTGGTTGGCACCCACCCAGAGGACGTAGATGCCGACGACGATGCCCACCGGCGGCAGCAGTCGTGCCGCGAAGGCGAGCACGCCGAGCGGATCGGCCCGATGGCGCGGCCCCGGATGTCCGCCCCAGAGCCGGTCCGGCGCCAACGACCACACGCCGACCAGGGCGAGCAGCAGGACGACCTTTTCGAGCAGGGTGTCGAGCGCGCGAAACGCCATCAAGACGTTCGTGACCGGATTGCCGAGACCGGTCGCGGCCGCGTTCGCGGCCGCCGCCGGAGCGAGCGTGGGCGCAGGATCGGGCAGCAAGAGCACGCCGGCCGCGAGCGCTGCGGCGACCGTTGTTGCGAGCGCCGCGGCGGCGAGGCGCAGGATGCTGCCCGGGCTTTCCACCGCTGCCTGCGCCTCGGCAACCCGCAGGCGACCGGCGGCGCCAAGCAGCAGGACACCGCTCAAACCGCCGCCGATCGCGGCTTCGGTCAGCGCCACGTCGACCGCATCGAGGCGTACCCAGACCAGTGCCAGCAACAGCCCGTAGGCGAGGAAGGCCACGACCGCGGCGAAGGTTTCGCGCGCCGCGATCGTCCAGACCGCCACGCCGAGCACGACGGCGGCGAGCACGATCTCCAGCGCCGCCGCGACTGTCATGGACGCGGCCCGTTGTGGCGCAGACCGGAGTCGCCGCGCTGGCAGCTCCCTTCGCTCAGCGCGGTGCGTGCAATGAGCTGGGAGACCGTCGCCCCCGCCAGCAGCACGAGCAGCCAGACGCAGACGAGCTTGATCCCGCCGCGCAGGCTTCCTGCCTGCGGCAGCAGTCCGAGCACCACGAGGCCCAGGCCGAGGTTGTCCGCCTTGGTGAGCGCGTGCAATCGCGTCAGCGTATCCGGGAAGCGAAGCAAGCCGACGGTGCCCGCGAGAAAAAAGAACGCGCCCGCCGAGACGGCGGTAATCGTCATGATGTCGAACGCCAGGCTCATTCGCGCTCCGTCGACGCGGCGCCGTCTGCGGCCAGGCCCGGCGTTCCCTTCTTGACGAAGGCAATGGCGGCGAAGATGGCGAGGAGCGCGACGGTCAGCGCGACGTCGACCGTCGCCGGCACGCGGGTCACCGCGCCGAGCAGCAGCAGCGCCGCGATGCCCCCGGTTCCGATCAACTGCGTTGCCATCATGCGGTCGGCATCGCCCGGACCGCGCAGGACTCGGATCAGCCCCAGCGCCAGCATCGCCAGGATGAACGCGAGGGCAGCCGTCAGAAACTCAGTCATGACCGAGCGCCCGCGACAGTGCCGCTTCTTCTGCGGCCAACTGCGAAATCACCGGCGCCTCGATATCGAGACAGTGGTAGACGAGCTGTCCGTTCTCATCTCCGGCCGGCACCGTGCCGGGCAGCAGGCTCGTGAGCGTGGCGAATGCGTTGCGAACGGGGCCCGCCGGAAAGCGAACCGGGTAGGCCACGAAGCCGGTGCGCAAGGGCATCCGCGGATCGAGCGCGCGCCGCGCGACATCCGCCCCGGCAATCGCGGACTGGTATGCGAAGCGCAGCGCGAGTGCGGCGAGGGCAGGGGCCGAGACGCGCGCGGAGCCCGGCGGCAGGAGGCGCAGACTGGCCCAGGTCGCCGCGACAGCAGCCGCGAGGCCGGCAGCAAGGTCCGCAGCATCCGTCCCGGCAAGCACCAGCCAAAGCACGAGGAACCCGGCCGTCCGCGCAAGCGCGCGAGGCGCTGCGCGGACGGCGGCATCGCCGGGACTGCTCATGAGCCTCGCTCCATAACCGTGTGCGAGATGCGGAGGCGCAGCAATGTCAATGCGAACAGGAGTGTGGCGCAGAACGACCCGAATGTCGAACCCGGCACGACAACCGCCGAACCGATTGACGCACTCCCAAAGCGCGGTCAGGTTGCCATGCGCGATACTCGGGATCCGCTGCACGTCCCTGGAGAACCGGCTTGAGAGCGGACATGGATCCTCGCCGCGGCGACATCGAGGATGACGCCTCCAGCACCAAGCGTCGCTCGCTGCTGTCGCTCATGGGCAGCCTGCTCGCCGAGATCAGCCTGCCGAAGCTGCTGGTCGCCTGGCTGGTGCTGATCATCGGCCCGGTCCTGGTGCTCGGCGTCGCACCGATCGTGGTTTCGGTCTGGCTCGGCAAGATTTCGAGCACGTTTACGTCTGCGCTCGCGGAAGTGTGGCCCGCGATCCTCCTGATCATCGTCGCCGCCGCCGGCTGGGTGGGCGGGCGTCCGCTGCTGCGCGCGGCCGAAAACAGTTTCTGGGCGCTCAATTCGCTGGCGGTGCAGCCGGTCTACATGGCCGGCCGCGAGACGCTGCGCCATTTCGGGGAACGCCTGCTCTCCGCCAAGGCAGGCAGAAGGACGCGCTCGCGGCTGCGCGCGGGTGCGGCGCTGGTATCCGGTGGCCTGATGTCCGCCGTCGCCGTGATGGCCCTGATCGCTGCCTGGCCGCACGCAGATCTGTTCGCGGGCATCGGGTCGGTAGAATTTTCCAGCCGGCTGGCGCTGGTGGCGGTAGCGAACAGCGTCGTGCTGGTCGCTGCCTATCTTGCCGTGGCCGCGCTGGTCTGGGCGGTCGGAGATGCCACCCTCGATCAGCCACGCGATCGCAAGGAATTCGCGCCGGGGCCCGGTGCCGACCGCACCTGGCGCGTTGCTCACCTGTCGGATCTTCACGTCGTGGGCGAGCGCTACGGCTTCCGCATCGAGAGCGGCCGTTCGGGTCCGCGCGGCAACGAGCGACTGGCGCAGCTGCTGGCCGAGCTCGCGCGCATCCATGCCGCCGATCCGCTCGACGCGATCGTCATCACCGGCGACCTGACCGACGCCGGCCGATCCAGCGAGTGGGCCGAATTCCTCGACGCCGCCATGCAGCATCCCGCGCTGGCCGAACGCATGTTGATGGTCCCGGGCAACCACGACCTCAACATCGTCGATCGCGCCAATCCGGCGCGCCTCGACCTGCCGACAAGTCCGAACAAACGGCTGCGCCGGCTGCGAATGCTCTTCGCGATGGACGTCCTGCATGGCGAGCGGGTCAGGGTGGTCGATCGTTCGGGGCGCCGTCTCGGCAAGACGCTTGCGCAGACGCTGGCCCCGCATCGCCGTGCGATGAACACTTTCGCCGATGCCGGACGGCCGCGGCTGTCCAGCGAGTTCACGAGGCTGTGGGCTACGGTGTTTCCGCTGGTGCTGCCGCCCCAGCCACGCGACGGCCTCGGCATAGCGCTCCTGGATTCGAACGCCGACACCCACTTCTCCTTCACCAATGCGCTGGGCATGGTGTCGGCGGACCAGGTCCACGCCCTGGAGATCGCCCGCGCGCAATACCCGCACGCCTGCTGGGTCATCGCGCTCCATCATCATGTGGTCGAGTATCCGCGTCCGGCCAAGGCGTTGTCCGAGCGCGTCGGAACGGCCTTGATCAACGGCAATTGGTTCATCCGCCGCCTGCGGTCATGGGCCGGGCAGGCGATTCTGATGCACGGTCACCGCCACGTCGACTGGATGGGGGAATGCAACGGCGTGGCGATCCTGTCCGCGCCGTCTCCGGTCATGGAAGCGACCGACGAAGAAGCCACCTGCTTCTACATTCATACCCTGGCGGTCGGAGATGACCGGCGCCTCAAGCTCCTGCGGCCGCAACGCGTCACCCTGGAAGGCCAACCGAAGCCCCCCGGGTAGTGCAATGATCAGGTCATTCCGGGGCCGAGGTAGCAGGCGCTGACTTGAGCGGGAAACATAATCTGCCCGTGGTCACGCCCGCGAACGTTCCGTTGTCATGCCCGCGAAAGCGGGCATCCAGTAACGCATGCAGGTGCGATCGCGGACGAAGCGTGCCATTACTCGAGTCCAGCGTTTACTGGGTCGTGCGCTTTCGCGGACGATGACAACCGAGCAATGGCGCCCATCGGGTCAGACCCGCGGGTGACGCGCGGGCATGCAGGAGTGAATGCGGGCATGTAGGAGTGAATCAAGTCGAACAGAAATGCGCCGGCGACAGACATCAGCGCGCCGCCCGTTCGCGTCCGGACAGCAGGGTCGCGATCCAGCGCGTCGACGCGTGCTGCTCGCACAGGGTGAGAATTGCGATCACGATGGGCACGCCGATGAAGGCGCCCGGCATGCCCCAGAGAAAGGCCCAGAAGAACACCGCGAACAGCACCAGGAACGGCGAGATCGACAGCGCCGAGCCCGCGATGCGCGGTTCAAGATAGCTGCCGATCAGGAACTGGATCAGGTTGAGGCCCAGGAACACGACGACGGCCAGCTCCCAGGAGCCGAACTGCGCGAGCGCGAAAAGGGTCGGAAACACGGTCGCGACCAGCGGTCCGATGAACGGGATGTAGTTCAGGACGAACGCGATCACGCCCCACGCCGTCGCCAGTTCGAGGCCGGCCAGCAGCGCAAAGACCCAGACCACCATGCCGGTCAGCACGCTCATTGCGCTGCGCACGAGCATGTATTTTTGAAACTTGCCGGCGATCTGCGTGCCGGCCTGCAGGATCGTCTGCGCGATCTCCTTGTTGTCGAGGATTTCGATGTTCTTCCTGGCGATCTCGACCTCGAGCAGGCCGAGCGCGGTGAACACGAAGGTGATGACCACGAACGCGACCAGGCCGTACATGCGTCCGCCGATCTCCTGGACCGCGCGAATGAGCCAGCCGGCATTGAAGTTTTCCGCCAGCAGGCTCGTGACCACGATGCCGTGCCCCTCGAGCCAGGCCGCCGACTCCGCGTAGAGCGCCTGAAACCGGGCGGCGTTGTCGATCAGCCAGCGGCCGACCGTGCCGAAGGCCCATACGATCAGGAAGCCCAGCACGGTCACGACCAGCAGCGTCACCACCAGCGCGGCGACAAGCGCCAGCAGCCGCGGCATCCTGGTCTCGAGCGCGCGCTGCAACGGCCAGACGATGGCGACGACAAAGAGCGAGAATGCGACCGGCGCGAGGATCGAGCGTGCGAAGTAGAGCCCGCACAGGACCAGGACCGCGGTGCTCAACCCCAACATGATCGGCACGGCCCGGGTAGTCATGTCCTTGTCCCGCTGCAGCCATCTCGTTGGCAGGTGCGCACGGTCGATCCCGATGCAGCGGCATCGGCTTGCGAAGCATGATCCCAAAAAGTCACGGGCTGGTCAGAAAAGGTCATGCGACAGCATAGATCGAAAAAGCGGTTCGCTTCGAAGCGATTTTCCGCCGAAAACCCCACAGGAAAGAAAACCATCCCTGTTGCGGCTGCGCCATCCCTTGCCCAGTCGACAAGGGCAGGAGGCGTGGTTGGCGACGGATGTCCGGACGTAGCGGGTCAAATTCGGAACAGTCGCGGCAAGACCACCAAATCCGACTGAAGTGCTTTTGCACTAGTGTTACTATGGAACTTGGCGATGGCTCCGCATCGGGATCGATTGAGCGCGCTCAAGCGCATCAACATGCCTGGTCAAAATTTCACCGGTGATGAGGAAAGTCATGGCTAGAACAGTGGCAACTCAATTCATCGAAACGCTCGCTGCAGCGGGCGTCAAGCGGATCTACGGCATTGTCGGCGACAGCCTGAACGGCCTGACGGACGCCATACGCAGTCACGGCAAAATCGAATGGGTCCATGTGCGGCACGAGGAGGTCGCCGCATTCGCGGCCGGCGCCGAAGCCCATCTCACGGGTGAGCTCGCGGTTTGCGCCGGCAGCTGCGGGCCGGGCAACCTGCACCTCATCAACGGCCTGTTCGACTGTCACCGCTCGCGCGTTCCCGTACTCGGCATCGCCGCGCAGATTCCATCCGCCGAAATCGGCAGCGGCTATTTCCAGGAGACGCGTCCGCAAGATCTCTTCCAGGAATGCAGTCACTATTGTGAATTTGTGTCAGTCGCCAGCCAGATGCCGCGCGTGCTTGAGGTCGCGATCCGTGAGGCGGTCGGCAAGCGCGGCGTGTCGGTGCTGGTGATGCCCGGCGACGTCGCACTGCAGGAAGCCGCCAACGCCCCGGCCAAGGTCGACGGGCTGCTGCCGCCTCCGCCGGTTGCAACGCCGTCGCGGCACGAGCTCGATCGTCTCGCTGCGCTGCTGAACGACGACAGCCGGATCACGGTCTTGTGCGGCTCGGGATGCCAAGGCGCTCACGCTGAGCTTCTAGCGCTAGGCGAGCGCCTCAAGGCCCCGATGGTGCATGCGCTCCGTGGCAAGGAGCATGTCGAGTGGGACAACCCCTATGACGTCGGCATGACCGGTCTCATCGGCTTCTCCTCCGGCTACTACGCCATGCGCGACTGCGACGTCCTGCTGATGCTCGGGACCGACTTCCCGTATCGCCAATTCTATCCGGAGGGAGGCGAGGTCCGCATCGCGCAGGTCGATCTGCGGGCCGAAAATATCGGTCGTCGCGCCCCCGTCGATCTCGCCGTTGTCGGCGACGTGCGCGCGACGCTCGCGGCGCTGCTGCCGCTGCTCAAGGAGAAGCGCGACGGCACGCATCTCGCCCAGGCGCAGCAGCATTACGCCAGGGCCCGCAAGGCGCTCGACGAGCTCGCCGTCGGCACGCCGGGCAAGCGCCTGATCCACCCGCAGCAGATCGCGAAGGCGATCAGCGACCATGCGGCGGAGGACGCCGTCTTCACCTGCGACGTCGGCCTCCCGACCGTCTGGGCTGCGCGCTATCTTGCGATGAACGGGAAGCGGCGGCTCATCGGCTCGTTCTGGCATGGCTCCATGGCGAATGCGATGCCGCAGGGAATCGGCGCCCAGGCCGCCTTTCCAGGCCGTCAGGTGATCTCGCTCTCGGGCGATGGCGGCTTCACCATGCTGATGGGTGACTTGCTCACTCTGGTGCAGCACCGCCTCCCGGTGAAGGTGGTGGTGTTCAACAACGGTACGCTCGGCTTCGTCGAACTCGAGCAGAAATCCACCGGCTTTCTTGATTTCGGGACCGAGCTCAAGAACCCGAATTTTGCGGCCATGGCCGAAGCCGTCGGTATTCGCGGTATCCGGCTCGAAGACCCCGGCGAGGTGGAGGATGGCGTCGCCGCCGCGCTCGCCCATGATGGACCTGTCCTGATCGATGCCGTGGTGAATTGAACGGAGCTCGCGATGCCGCCGTCCATCACCCTGGAAATGGCGAAAGGCTTCACGCTGTACATGGTGAAGGCGGTGATCAGCGGCCGGGGCGATGCGGTCGTCGACCTCGCGAAGACCAATCTCTGGCGCTGAGGAGGCGGCGATGGACCGCGCGCCAGTGTCTCTGTCGCGGCTGCCGTTCGCCTCCGCCGTGCTGGACCGGGCCGTCGCACTGCATTCGAATCTCGCCTTGATGTTCTCGGGCGCGCGCCTCGCCGGCTTCCCGAAGCGGCTGTACGTCGGGAGCAACCGCGTGTGCAGCGGCAACGTCAATACCACTGACCATCACGACTGAGAGGTTCCTCATGTCTATGCAAACAACAGCCATTGGCGGAACCAGGCCCGCGGCGAGTGAGTTCCATGCGGCTTTCATTGTCGCGTGATGTTACTGGTTTTTGCCGCCCTCCTGGCCGACAGTAGTGGCCGTCGATGGTCAGCACCGACGAGGTCTAACATGCATTACGGTGTAGTGGCCCTTGTCCTGATCAGCGTAACCGCGCTCGGCGGCTGCAACGAAGGCGTGCTCGCTCCGAAAGGACCGATCGCCTCCGCCGAGCGACAAATTCTGTTCAACTCGCTCGGAATCATGCTGGCGATCGTGATCCCAACGATCCTCGCCACCCTTGGCGTCGCGTTTTGGTTTCGTTCGTCCAATGAGCGCGCCCGCTATCTGCCCAATTTCGCCTATTCCGGCCGTCTCGAGCTGCTCGTTTGGTCGATCCCGCTGATGACTGTGCTCCTGGTGGGCGGTGTCGCCTGGATCGGCTCATACGATCTCGATCCGCCCAAGCCGATTGCCTCTACCGTGAAACCCGTCAGGATTCAGGTCGTCGCGCTCGACTGGAAATGGCTGTTCATCTATCCGGAGGAGGGCATCGCGAGCGTCAATCAACTCACCATCCCGGTCGGCACGCCCGTGAGTTTCGAGCTGACCTCCTCGGGCGTGATGAACAGCTTCTGGGCGCCGGAGCTCGGTGGCCAGATCTACACCATGGCCGGGATGGTGACGCGCCTCAACCTGCAGGCGGACCACCTCGGGACCTACCGGGGGCGGTCGGCGCAGTACAGTGGCGCCGGATTTTCCAGCATGCACTTTACCGTCGACGCTGTACCCGCCGAGAAGTTTGAGGAGTGGGTTACCGCAACGCGCAGCACCGGCCCGGTGCTCGACGCGCAAACCTATGGTGAGCTGGTCAAGCCGAGCCAGGCGGTTGCGCCTTTCACCTACCGTGCCGTGGCTCCCAACCTGTTCAGCGGCATCGTGAGCTCGGTATCGAAGCCGGGAGGTTCATCATCGAGCACCTATCCGACGTCACAGAGGGCGGAAAAATGAATCTCCTCGGCAAGCTCAGCTGGAGCGCGATCCCTTTCGACCAGCCGATCATCATGGGCGCGACGGCGTTCATGGCCGTGTTGGTCGGGTCCGTTCTCTTGTTGGTCACGTTGAAGGGAGCCTGGCCCTATCTATGGCGCGAGTGGCTCACATCCGTCGATCACAAGCGCATCGGCGTCATGTATTTGGTGCTGGCTTTTCTCATGCTGGTGCGCGGCTTCGCCGATGCAATCATGATGCGGGCGCAGCAGGCGGTCGCCGCCGGGGGCGCGCAAGGATATCTGCCGCCGGAGCATTTCGACCAGATTTTCTCGGCGCACGGCACCATCATGATCTTCTTTGTGGCGATGCCGTTCGTGATCGGACTGATGAACTTCGCGGTGCCGCTGCAACTCGGCATCCGCGACGTGGCCTTCCCGACACTGAACTCGGTCAGCCTATGGCTCACTGCGACAGGCATCCTGTTGGCGAACATGTCGCTGGCGATCGGTGAGTTCGCGAAGACGGGCTGGGTTGCTTATCCGCCGCTCAGCGGGCTGGAATTCTCGCCCGGAGTCGGCGTCGACTACTACCTCTGGGCCCTGCAAATCTCGGGCATCGGCACGTTGCTGACCGGAGTCAATTTCGTCACCACGATTCTCAAAACGCGGGCGCCCGGCATGAGCTACATGCGCATGCCGGTTTTCTGCTGGACGGCGCTCGCTTCGAACCTGCTCATCGTCGCGGCTTTTCCGGTCCTCACCGCGCTTTTCGCGATGCAGCTGCTCGACCGTTATCTCGGCTTTCACTTCTTTACAGTCGGGGCCGGCGGCAACGCGATGATGTACGTGAACCTGTTCTGGGTGTGGGGTCACCCCGAGGTCTACATCCTGGTCCTGCCGGCGTTCGGCGTCTTTTCGGAGGTCGCCGCGACCTTCTCCGGCAAGCCGCTGTTCGGCTACCGCTCGATGGTCGCTGCGACCATGGCGATCTGCATTCTGTCGTACACAGTCTGGCTGCACCACTTCTTCACCATGGGCGCCAGTGCAAGCGTCAACGCCTTCTTCGGCATCACGAGCATGATCATCGCGGTGCCGACGGGCGTCAAAATCTTCAACTGGCTGTTTACGATGTACGGCGGGCGCATCCAATTCACGGTACCGGTGCTGTGGACCATCGGCTTCATGGTGACGTTCGTCCTCGGCGGCTTGACCGGCGTGCTGCTGGCCGTGCCGCCCGTCGACTTCCAGGTGCACAACAGCCTGTTCCTGGTCGCCCATTTCCATCACGTCATCATCCCCGGCGTCCTGTTCGGCGCCTTCGCCGGTTACAATTATTGGTTCCCCAAGGCATTCGGCTTCAAGCTCGACGAACACTGGGGCAGGCGCTCGTTCTGGTGCTGGTTCATCGGCTTCCATCTCGCTTTCATGCCGCTCTATGTGGTGGGCCTGATGGGCATGACCCGGCGCATGCAGCATTACGACGTTCTGAGTTGGCAACCGTGGCTGCTGGTGGCAGCCCTCGGTGCCGTCGTCATTCTGGCGGGCATCGTCAGCCAAATCATGCAGTTCGTTGTCTCGATCCGCGCCCGCGAGCAGCTCCGCGATGTGACCGGCGATCCGTGGAACGGCCGCACGCTGGAGTGGTCCACGGCGTCGCCGCCGCCGGCCTGGAACTATGCTGTCCTGCCGCGTGTCGGGGAGATCGACGCCTTTTGGGCCAGCAAGCAACGCATGCACGGGAAACAAGCGCAGCCCGCACCATCGCGCGAGTACGAGCCGATCGAAATGCCGAAGAACAGCCCGACCGGCTTCGTCACCGCATTCTTTGCCGTCGTCAGCGGCTTTGCCCTGATCTGGCACATCTGGTGGATGGCCGCGCTCGGAGCGTTCGGCGCATTCGTCACGCTCGTTGTCTTCGCGTTTCGCGACGAGGACGAAGTCGAAATCCCGGCCGAGCAGATCGCACGGTTTGATCGAGCTCACCCTGTGGAGGTTGCGGTATGAGCGTCGCTGTCGCCGTCTATGATGTCGGGCAGAGGGCACTGACGCCCGCCAGCGAAGCCGGGCCCGCGCCAAAGCGGATCGTCGTCGCCTTCGGCTTCTGGATCTTCCTCCTCAGCGACATCGTGATGTTCTCGGCGCTGTTTGCGGCCTACGCGGTGCTCGTGCGGGCTACCGCCGGCGGTCCGACCGGCGCGGAGTTGTTCAATCAGGTCAGCGTCGCGATCGAAACCGCTTGTCTGCTCGCCTCAAGCTACACCTGCGGACTGATGTCGTTGGCAATCAATGCGCGACGCCGCGCCGCCACCTACTTCTTCGCCGCCGTGACCTTCGCGCTCGGAGCGGCGTTCGTCGCTCTTGAGATCCGCGAGTTCGCCGGCATGATCGCCGGCGGCGCCTCCCCGCAACGCAGCGCGTTTCTGTCCGCCTTCTTCACGCTCGTCGGCTGCCACGGGCTGCACGTTACCGCCGGACTGATCTGGCTGACGCTGCTCATGGTCCACGTCGCAATCAAAGGCTTTGCCCGCAATGTGGAGCGCCGCCTGCTCTGTTTTGCGCTGTTCTGGCACTTTCTCGACATCATCTGGGTCTGGCTGTTCACGATCGTCTATCTGATGGGAGTCCGCCCATGACGGAAACGCGCCACGATCGCGCACCCGGAGACAGCTCGACGATTTTCGAGCGGGAGCCGTCGGATGCGGTCATCTATACGATCGGCTTGGTTCTCGCCGTGATCCTCACGGCCGTCTCCTTCTGGGTCGCCAACACGTCGCTACTCTGGGGGCCGGGCGTCCCGCTCGGCCTTGCCGTGCTCGCTGTCGCGCAGATGGGCGTTCACCTGGTCTTTTTCCTGCACATCACGACCGGACCGGACAACACCAACAACGTCCTGGCACTCGCGTTTGGTGTGCTCATCGTCGTCCTGGTCGTCGCCGGCTCGCTGGTGATCATGTTCGACTTGAACGAGAACATGATGGCGCCGCCCGAGCTGACGAATATGCACCCGCACACATGAGGGAGGGCCGACAGTGAAAGCCCTCGAGAAGCGCTGACGCCGCGACAATACGCTCGTCAAGCTTCGGCCTGGCACTTCTATTCGAACAGAGCCCTGCCATCGTTGGCCTGTCAGGGTGCTGAACGCTATGATCCCGTACGCAGTGACCATTGTGTTGAGGCGTGAAAATGCCGACAGACCAAGTCAGAATTAGATCGCTATACGCGGGGCTCAACCGCACCATCATCTTGTTTGGTTTGTTGGTGGCGGCGGCCTGGCTGTTCGCAGTATTTTCCTACTATCTCTCCAGCAAGGCGGGCACCGATTGGTTTGCCCGGTCAGGCTCGGTCATGTGTTTGGCCGGAGCAGCGGTCACCTTCAGGCTCGCCCATTTCTATCAGCGCGCACTGGCGACGGCGCTCAAGGAAGGCCTCGTATCGGTGCCGAGAGAAATCGAGCTTCGCCTCAATCCGCCCACATCCTACGTGGTCCTTTCGTATCTCGGTTATCTGACCGGCATCGTCGGTACCGCGGTCTGGGGCTACGGCGATCTGCTGCTTCGGGTGGTTTCAGCGTGAACGGCAGCTCACATCCGACCGTGAATTGCCGGACTCGGTCGATGACGGATCGGCAACATGACGGGGCAGAAGCCGCGGGCTAGACATGGCGACTCCTGATATCCGAACCGAGCGCGAGATATCGCCGGCAACGGCGCCCGACACCGAAACGGCGGCGGATACGTCGCCGCAACCGGCAAAACAGCCGCCGAAGGCGCCGCTCTCGTCCGGCCGCATTCCGTCCATCATCGTCGGACTGGTCGTTGCCGCCATCGCCGGCCTCTCGATCTGGTTCCTGGTGCGGCCGCAACCCCTGCTGGTGCAGGGCGAGGTGGATGCGACGCGGCTCGACATCGCGGCGCGGGTCGAGGGCCGCGTCGGGGACATCCCGGTTGTGCGCGGCCAGGACGTCGCCGCCGGCGCCGTGCTGGTGCGGATCGACAATCCCGAGACGCTGGCGAAGCACGACCAGGCGCTGGCCGCCAAGGTGGTCGCCGAGGCGCAGCTCGCGAACATCAACGCCGGCACGCGGGCGGAGGTGATCGCGGCGCGCAAGGCCGCGCTCGAGCGGGCGCAGGCGAGCGTGGTCCTGGCCAAGAAGACCTACGACCGGATCAGCCAGCTGGCCGAGCATGGCAATGCGCCGCAGGCGCGCCTCGACCAGGCGACCGACTCGCTGCACGAAAGCGAGCGCGGGGCGGATCAGGCCAAATCGGCCTATGAGCAGGCGGTCAACGGCTATACGCGCGAGGAGCATGAGATCGCCGAGGCGAATGTCGGCAAGGCCATTGCCGACATCAAGACCGTGCAATCGATCATCGACCAGATGGTGATCTACGCCCCGGTCGCCGCGCAGGTCTACAAGCGCAACGTCGAGCCCGGCGAATACGTTTCGCCCGGCGTGCCGCTGATCACGCTGGTCGATCTCGGCGACATGTGGGTCCACTTCGATCTGCGCGAGGACCTGCTCAAGACGCTCAAACTCGGGGACCGGTTCAGCGTGCGCATTCCGGCGCTCGGTGATCGCCACATCACCGTCGAGGTCAGGCTGATCGCCACCAAGGGCGAGTATGCGAGCTGGCGCGCCACCCGCGCCACCGGCGATTTCGACCTGCGCACGTTTTCGATCCGTGCCTACCCCGTCGACAAGGTGCCGGAGCTGCGGCCCGGCATGAGCGCCTATCTGGACGTGCGACCGCGGGCGGGCCGATGAGGCCGGCGCCGAAGCCAGGCTTCCTGCTGGTCGCCAGACGCGAATGGCGATGGCTGCTGCACGACCGCGTGGCGCTCATCTTGATCTTCGGCGTGCCGCTGTTCGCCTTCGCGGTCCTGACCGCGGTCTTCAGTCAGCCCGTGATCCGCGATCTCGGGGTGGTCGTCGTCGACGCGGACCGATCGGAGACCTCGCGCGCCTTCGTCGAGCAGGTGGCCGCGTCTCCCAGTCTCGGCATCGTCGAGCGCGCCGACGACCTCGCGTCTGCGGCGCGCGCGATCCGGGCCGGGGACGCCATTGCCGCAGTCTATATCCCGGCCAATTTCGAGCGCGACCTCAAGGCCGAGCGCCGGCCGCAGGTGGTCGCATTCTACAATCAGCAGTTCCTGACGGCCGCGGGCGTGGCGGCGGCAGGTCTCAGCGACAGCCTCGCCGCCGCCAGCGTGGCGTCCGCGGCCCACGCGGCCCCAAAAGCGTCGCGCATCGGGACGCTGGTTGCCGAGACGATCGTGCTGGTCAATCCGCAGCGGAACTACGCGCAGTTTCTGCTGCGTGCGCTGTTGCCGATGGTCGCCCATGTGATCATCGCGCTCGCCGCCGGCTACGCGGTCGGCTCCGAGTTTCGCCGGCGCAGCATGCGCACCTGGCTCGCCTGCGCGGGCGGAAACCCGATCGTCGCGCTCGCCGGCAAGCTTGCGCCCCTGTTCCTGATTTTCTTCGTCATCATGCTGTCGGCGGCGCTCATTTTGGAGGGACTGCTCGGGATTTCGTTCAAGGGCGACGTGCCGATGATGGTGGCCGCAGGATGCCTGCTGATCGTCGGCTACCTGGCGCTGGGAGCGCTGATGCAGCTCCTGGTGCTCGACCTCGCGACCGGGCTCGGCCTCACCGGCCTCGTGGTCTCGCCCGCATTCGGTTACGCGGGCGTGGGATTTCCGCTGCTGGGCATGAACGCTTTTGCGCAATTCTGGAGCGCGATCCTTCCGCTGCGCTGGTACATGGCGGTGCTGCTCGGGCAGGCGGCGCGCGGATTGCCGCTTGCCGACTCCGCGCGCCCCTTCGCTGTGCTGGCGGCGCTCGCCGTGCTCTACACGCTGCTCGCGTTGCTGCGCCTGCGCGCGCTCGCAGGGCGCACGTTCCGTGTGGCGCCCGCGCCTCCGCCGGCGCCGGCCCCTGCCGCGCCGCGCGGCATCGGCGGAGCCTTCGCCGCCGAATGGGGCCGCGTGCTCGCGACCCGCGGGGCCTTTATCCTGCTGGTGATCGCGCCGCTGATCTACGGCTTCTATTACCCGCAGCCCTATCTCAACCAGATCCTGCGCAAGATCCCGATCGCGGTGGTCGACAACGATCTGAGCGAGCTCAGCCGCAGCATCGTGCAGACATTGGATGCGAGCGGCGCGGTCGATGTCGCGGTCCGCGCCGAGACGCTGGCCGAGGCGCGCGCGGCGATGGATCGCGGCGAGGCCTTCGCCGTGGTCGGCATCCCGCCCCGGACGCAACGCGACGTGCTCAAGGGCGACACCGCCCACCTTCCGGTCTATGCCGATGCCACCTACCTGTTCCTGTTCAGAACAATGTCGAGCGGGATCTCGCTCGCGATCGATACGCTGTCGTCCGAGCTCGCCGCGCGCGGCGCGCGCACCGATGGCAGCCTGGCCAAGGCGGCGCTGGCGGCCACCAGCCCCGCCGACATCCTGCTGCAGCCGATCTTCAACCCGGTCGGCGGCTATGCAAGCTACATCGTGCCGGCGGCCTTCGTGCTGATCCTGCAGCAGACGCTGCTGATCGGCTCGGCGATGCTGACCGGCCCCGCCCTGGCGCAGGCCGCCGGCGGAGTGTTCGTCACCGTGCTCGGCCGCGGCATCGCGCACCTGACCATCTATGCGCCCGCGCTCGCGCTCTACTTCCTCGTGCTGCCGCGCTCCTATGGTTTTTCCGTGCTCGGCGACCCCCTGCAATTCTTCGCGCTGGGGGCAGTCTTTATTCTGGCGACCAGCTTCATGGGCCAGGCGCTGGGCACCTGGTTCAAGCGCCCGGAGGCCCCGACGCTCATCGTCCTCGGCACCAGCCTTCCGCAGTTTTTCCTGGCGGGCTTTTCCTGGCCGCGCGAAGCCATACCCAAGCCGGTCCTTGCCGCGGGCTCCATATTCCCCTCGGATTTCGCCATCGATGGCATCGTCCGTATCGACCAGCTGGGCGCGAGCCTGTGGGAGGTGGCGCACGACTGGCGCGGCCTCTGCGCCCTGGCCATCGTCTATTTCGTGATCGCGGTGATGTCGGCGTTCGTCGTCGAGCGGAGGCGCCGGCATGGCTAGCCGCAGGTCCGCAGGGATCATCGCGCTCGGCCTGATGCTCGCCGCGGCGGGCGCGGTCGGATATGTGCTGTGGCGTCCCGGAACGGCCGCACCCATTGTCGGCATCGTGCGCGCGACCGAGGTGCGCGTGGCGCCCGAGGTCGGCGGCCAGCTTGCCGCCATCAACGTCCAGAAAGGCGCCCGCGTGCGTGCCGGCGAGATCGTTGCCGAGCTGTCTGCCATCGAGCTGACCGCGGCGGTGGCGCAGGCGCGCGCAGCCCTTGCCGCCGCCGCCGCCAACCGCGACCACGTCTATGCCGGCGTGCGCGCGGAGGAGGTCGCCGGGCTCGCCGCCGAAATCGCCAAGGCGAAGTCGCGGTTGGCATACGCGGAATTGCAACTGGGCCGAACGGCCACCCTCGCACGCCAGGATATTGCCTCGCAGCAAGCTCTCGACCAGGCCCAGAACGATGCGGCGAGCGCACGCGCTGACGTGGAGGAAGCCGAGGCAAATCATGCCGCGGCGCAAGCCGGGCCGACCCAGGAGGAGCGCGCCATCGCCGACGCGCAGGTCAAGGCCGCCGAGTCCGCGCTCGCGGTGCTCGAGCGGCAGCTGGACAAGACCATCCTGCGGGCGCCGGCCGACGGGGTCGTCAGCGTGGTCGTCGCCGAGGTCGGCGAGAACGTGCTCGCCGGCGAGCCGGTGCTCGCAATCGAGGTGCCCGACAAACGCTGGCTGTCGTTCAACGCGCGCGAGGATCGGCTGCACGGCCTCACGGTGGGAACGGCGGTCGACGTCGCGCGACCGGGCGGGCAACCACCGACGCCTGCCGTCGTCACCGAGCTGTTGCCGCTCGGGCCGTTCGCGACCTGGCAGGCCGAGCGCGCGGTCGGCGATCACGATCTCAACACGCTGCGCCTGCGCCTCGATCCGCAACGCGATGCGGCCGCCTTCGAGCTCGGCACGACGGTGTGGCTCGCTCGCTGAGCGGTGGGAATCCTGCGCCGCAATTCCGGCGAACGCCGGCGCTTCGTTGCAAGCGTGCAATCGATCGATTTTTCTCGAGGGCGGGCACGTGTTAATGTGCGGATTGGAATCCGCTTTCGGGGGCAACCCGGAAAACATTTGCTCACTTCGACTTACATCTCCACGGGAAGGAATCGCCCATGTCCACCACACGGCATGAAGCGTCGGCAATGAAAGCGTACTGGGCGTGGGCCCCCGTGGGGCTAGGTGCGGTGATCGTCCTGTTGGGCGTCATTCTCGCAAGCGGCGGGGTTTACCTCGCCATGGTAAGCTGTACTTGCTACTTTCCAGCCTTGGATGAGGTTTTCAGCGCGTACTGGTGCTCGCCCTCGAGAACGAGTTCACCTCGTTGGTTGTGCACCGTCGCCCGCGTGGTCACTATACCGGTGTCTCCTTGCGGTGTAAGCGCAATAATTTCCAGTGCAGGATAGAGCGTATCTCCAGAGTGCACCTCCTTGAGGAATTTGCATGACGCACTGGTAAACGCCACGAAAACGTCGCCGATATATTGCGGAAAGAGCGTAGCACCTGGAGCCGTGAAGGCGAAAACCTGTAAGCCATGCACTACGGGAGCAATATGCCCGTGCCGTCGTGCATATTCCACATCGTAGTGGATAGGATGATTGTCAGCCGAAACCGTTTGGAAGGCGGCGGCGTGTGCCGCGGATCTCAAGCTCGGGCTGGCGCAGAAGGATAGCGCCACCGGCGCGGTCACGCCGGTCATTCCTGGCACGGCAGCCATCACGGCGACGCCGGCGATCGTGCAGGGCGTCGCCGTTACCGGCCATCAAGTGCTCGATGGCCAGCGCCGTTGGGCCGCATCGGGTGTCATTCGCGGTTATGACGCGGTGACTGGCGAGCTGCGCTTTGCGTGGGACATCAATGAGCCGGAAACCACCAAGATGCCGCCTGACGGCAAGCCCTATTCGCTCGGCACGCCCAACATGTGGACGACGGCAGTTGGTGACGAAAAGCTCGGTCTCGTCTATCTGCCGATGGGCAACTCGGCCGGCGACTACTACACGGCGCTGCGCTCGGATGAGGAGAAGAAGTACAGCTCTGCGCTGGTCGCGCTCGACGTGAATACGGGCAAGCCACGCTGGGTCTTCCAGACGGTGCATAACGACGTGTGGGACTATGATCTCGGCTCGCAGCCGACGCTGGTCGAGTTCCCCACTGCCAACGGCAAGGTGCCGGCGATCTTGCTGCCCAGCAAGAACGGCGACATCTTCGTGCTCGACCGGGCCACCGGAAAGCCGCTGCATCAGGTCGACGAGATTTCCGCAGGGTGGCGCCGAGCCTGACCAGCGCTCCAAGACGCAACCCTTCTCGCGCTACCACACTCTGCGCAAGACCAACCTGGTCGAAAGCGACATGTGGGGCATCTCTCCGATCGATCAGATGATCTGCCGCATCAACTTCAAGCGCGCTCGTTATGACGGCCCGTACACGCCGCCGGAGCTCGGGCGCCATAACATCGAGTATCCAGGTTACAACGGTGGATCGGACTGGGGCAGCGTCGCGGTCGATCCGCACCGCGGGGTCATCATCGCGAACTACAACGACATGCCGAACTACAACATGCTCGTGACCCGGAACGAGGCGGACGCGATGGGTCTTTACCCCGCTGGCGATCCGCGCGCGGCCGGAGGTGGTTCGAGCGCGGAAGGCGCCGGTGCGCAGACGGGAACCCCCTATGGCATCCTCGTCAATGCCGGATGGCAGATGCCGACCGGCGTGCTATGCACGCGGCCCCCTTACGGGGGCATCCGCGCAATCGATCTCGCCACGGGCAAAACGGTGTGGGATCGTCCCTTTGGTTCGGCGCGCCGCAATGGCCCGTTCGGCATACCCACCTTCCTGCCGCTCGAGATCGGCACGCCGAACAATGGCGGCCCGGTGGTAACCGCGGGCGGCCTGATCTTCATCGCGGCGGCGACCGACGATTTGATCAAGGCCATCGACATCAAGACGGGCGAGATTTTGTGGAGCGACGTGCTTCCCGCAGGCGGCCAAGCGACGCCGATCGTCTATGAGCAGAACGGCAAGCAATATGTGGTGATCATGGCGGGCGGTCATCACTTCATGATGACACCGCCAGGCGACTCCCTGATCGCTTACGCCCTGCCCGACAAGATGTGAGCGGACCGCTGCTGCTGGTTTGACGTCAGGGGCGAGAGGTCGCTGCGCGGATTCGCGATGAGCGAGTGACCGGTCCGCCGCGGAGTGGGATGCCCGCTATTTGCCATCTCCCGCTGGTCTTTTGACGATCCCGGTGTAGAATTCAACATTACAGACGTTGGCTGGCGCACGTGGGGGCAATCCATGGTCGGTGCCGATCAACCTTCCGCCGCTGACACTCCCTCCGAAGTCGGCGACCACGTCGATCCAGCCGCGCTCGCCGAGGTCATGCGTGTCGTTCCGCTCGGGGCCGCCGTCACGGCCGGAGCCGCCGTCGCCTTGCTGGTGATCGGCTACCTGGCGATCTACCTGTTGGTCTTCCTCCCGCGCGGTCCGGTGGGCTAGGCCGTGACCGAGCAACCCGTTGACGCACACGAGCGGCGAATTCTCGGCACCGAATTGCTGTGGGCGTTCGGCGTCGGCGTGTTCGTTGCCGCAATTCTCGGCATGATCGTGTTCACGGCTCTGACGAGAGACATAAACCCGCCTAGCAACGTGGAGCATATCGACCCCAAGACGTTGCATCTCTCAGGCGAGTTCGCCGAACAAAATCTGGGAACGACGGTCGCGGCCGACGGTGATGTCATCGTGCGGGTCATCGCCACGCAATTCATGTTCGTGCCGCGTTGCATCGCGGTTCCGCGGGGACGGCGCGTCACGCTGCGCTTCGCGGCACCCGACGTCGTCCATGGTCTCCTGATTACCGGGACCAACGTCAACACCATGGTGGTGCCCGGCTTCGTCGCCCAGGTGTACAGCGAATTCAACCAGGCCGAAGACCTGCTGATGCCCTGTCATGAGTATTGCGGCCTGGGCCACAGCGACATGTGGGCCAACGTTCAAGTCGTGCCGGAAAGCGAATTCAAGCCGGACCGGGACGGGAGGGTCTCCTGTGCGCAACGTTGAGCGGCTTTGCCTCGCGCATTTCTGGGTGGCGTTCGGAGCATTTCTAGTCGCCGCCTTCCTCGGAACCTGGCAGATGTGGGTGCGCAGCCCGCTGGGCACCAACATCGGCACGCCCGGACAATATTTCATGTCGGTGACGGCGCACGGCGTTGCGATGGCCTACGTCCTGACGACCTTCTTCATCATGGGCTTCGGCTATTTTGTCGCCGTGACTGCGCTCGGGCGTCCTCT
Organism: uncultured Alphaproteobacteria bacterium; assembly: GCA_963739385.1. Lineage (GTDB taxonomy): Bacteria > Pseudomonadota > Alphaproteobacteria > Rhizobiales > Xanthobacteraceae > VAZQ01. The sequence continues at coordinate 43,877 of CAVUAI010000048.1, read as the reverse complement.
CCCGGGCAAACCCTGGGCGTGGGCCGGGTTCTGGATGGGGCTTGTCGGCGTGGTGATGGCCCTGGTCACGATTCTCTCGGGTCAGGCCTCGGTTCTCTACACGTTTTATCCTCCGCTTACGGCCAGCCCCTGGTTCTATATCGGGCTAGTGCTTGTCGTGGTTGGTTCGTGGATATGGTGCGTTCTCATGCTCGTCGCGATGCGCGAGTGGAAACGCGAAAATCCAGGCCGGCCCGTGCCATTGGCGATGTTCGGCACGGTGGCGAACGCGGTCTTGTGGCTGTGGACCACTGTCGGCCTGGCGGCCGAGCTGCTTTTCCAGATCATTCCGGCGTCGCTGGGCTTCGTGCAGACCATCGATGCCGGCCTTGCACGCACGCTGTTCTCGTGGACGCTGCATGCCATTGTCTATTTCTGGCTCATCCCGGCTTACATCGCATTTTATACGATCGTGCCACGCGCGGCCGGCGGACGCCTCTACAGCGACACGATGGGCCGCCTCACCTTTATTCTGTTTCTGCTCTACAGCTTACCCGTCGGCATGCATCACCTGATGATGGATCCCGAGCACGGCAACGGCTGGAAGTTCATCCAGGTGCTGCTCACGGCCTTCGTGGCGGTGCCGACCCTGCTGACGATCTTCACCATCACGGCGTCGTTGGAAATTGCAGGGCGCCTGCGCGGTGGCCGTGGCGTTTTCGGCTGGATCGCGGCGCTGCCATGGGACCGGCCGGCCGTCCTCGCGACCGGCCTTGCCTTCGTGATGCTGGGCTTCGGCGGGTTCGGCGGACTCATCAACATGGGCTACGGCATGAACGCGATGGTGCACAACACCTCGTGGATAACGGCGCACTTTCATCTGATTTTCGGCGGCTCCGTCGTCATCATGTATTTCGCGATCGCCTACGAGATATGGCCGCGCCTGACCGGGCGTGCGCATGCGTCGCCCGCGCCGCTGCGGCTGCAGCTGTGGCTCTGGTTCATCGGCATGATGGTGATGACGTTGCCCTGGCATTGGCTGGGCCTGCAGGGCCAATGGCGCCGCGTTGCCAATTTCAATTATGCCGATCCGATCATTGCCGGCTGGGGACCGCTGGTCATCGTTTCCCTGGTGGGCGGTTTCGTGCTGCTCGCCTCCGCGCTGTTGTTCGTGCGCAATCTCGCCGTCCTTCACCGCAGCCCGTTGCCGGCGCTGCAACGGCCGCTATACGCGCTGGCGGTGCATCCGCCGCAGCGCGTTCCGGCCGCACTCAACGGCTTCGGACTCTGGAACCTGTTGGTCCTGATCCTGATGCTGCTGGCTTACGGATACCCGATCGCACAGTTCGTGATTGCACCGTCGCCCGCGGCGATGGTGCATCGGATGTATTAGGAGCGCGCCATGGCGCAATCATCCGGGTCCGAGCCTCATGCCCTCGATCGGCCATGGCGGATTTGGGCCAGCATCGCCGTTTTCGGCATTGTGCTCAGCGGCGTTCTGCTGGGCGTGCTGATCATTCCCGTGGTGCAGGGAAGGAGCGACGGGGTCGACGCCTATACCGCCATCTGCCGGGCACTCGGCATCTTGCCCGGGTCGCCTGCGCGGCAACAGGTTTTCGACCGCACGCCGCCCACGCCGGTTTCACAGGTGGTCTGGACGCCGGGTGTATTGCAGATCCTCGCCGATGCCAAACCGGAACGCGGCCGCGCCAAGGCGCAGGAGGTGTGCGTGTCTTGTCATGGCGCGCAGGGCGTGTCGGCGGCTCCGGAATATCCGAATCTGGCCGGTCAATCGGGCGCGGCAATCTACAAGCAGCTCAATGATTACCGAACCGGCAGCCGAACGCATCAGCTGATGACGGATATCGCCAAGGCTTTGGATGAGGCTACGCTCGCCGACGTTGCCGCCTATTACGCGGCTCAGCCGAAGCGCAATGCAAATCCGGCGACACTTGCGGAATCACCTGCATCGATCGTGCAGCTGGTCGAGCTCGGCGATCCCAGCCGCAATATCCCGCCCTGCGCGTCGTGCCATCGGCCCGGCTCGGGTGGTCCGATCGAGACCCCGATTCTGTCCGAGCAGGGAAAGGAATACCTTGCTCTGCAGTTGAAGCTGTATGCCGCGGGCGATCGACGCAATGACGTTTACGGGCGCATGAGGACCATCGCCGCGCAACTCACGCCGGCTGAGATCGAGGGACTGGCGGTCTATTATCGGGCCGGTTTCAGATAGTCCGGCACCCGCCGGGTTACGCGTTGATTCCACGCTAGAACGAGCCGAAGGCGGAGCCGAGCGCGATCACCGCCACGAGCGCGATGATCGCGCCGACGATCGCGACCATGACGATGTCGAGATAGCTCTCGCGGTGGCTCAAGCCACACAGGGCGAGCAGCGTGACGACGGCGCCGTTGTGCGGCAGGCTGTCGAGCGTTCCGGCGCCGATCACCGCGACCCGGTGGAGGAGGGCGGGATCGATGCCGGTCTCGGCCGCGACCTGCATATAGGTGTCGCCGAGCGCATCGAGTGCGATGGTGAGACCGCCTGAGGCCGAGCCCGTGAGTGCCGCCAGCACGTTGGTGGCCACGGCCAGCGACACCAGCGGCCCGCCTTCGATCGCCAGCACCCAGTCGCGCACCGCCGCGAAGGCGGGGAGCGCCGCCACCACCGCGCCGAATCCGACCAGACTTGCGACGCTCAGCGCGGGCAATACCGAGGCGTTGGCGCCGGCATCCATGCTCGCGCGCAGGTCCGGCAAGTGGCGGTAGCTGACCGCGATGAGGGTCGCGGTTGCCGAAGCCAGCGCGACCACCACCGCCCACACGCCCGCGACCGATGACAGCGTCGTGGAGCCCCAGCGTTCCTCCGCCAGGAACGAGAAATCGAGACCCGGCAGCACGACCAGCGACATCAGCAGGTTGACGCTCACCACGACGACCAGCGGCAGCACTGCGCGAAACACCGGCGGCGCCGGGTCGCCGTGCCGGCCGCGATGGATTTCCGCGGGATCGAACTCGCGGGCGGTGGTGGCCAGCTCGCGCACGAGCAGATCCTCCGCCGCGGCGTCGGGCGGCGTGTCCGCCACGGCGCCGTAGCCCTCGCCGGCGCGCCGAGCCGCGTGCTCCGCCCGGTTGAGCCACCACAGGCCGAACCCCAGCATGATGGCGGATGCGATGATCCCCAGGCCGGGCGCGGCGAAGGGCGTGGTGCCGAAAAACGGCATCGGGATCGCATTCTGGATCGCCGGAGTTCCCGGCAGCGCCGACATGGTGAAGGTCGCGGTGCCCAGCGTGATCGCCGCCGGCATCAGCCGGCGCGGAATCGACGCCGCCCGAAACAGCCTCTGCGCCATGGGAACGAGCACGAAGAAGGCGACGAACAGGCTGACCCCGCCATAGGTCACCAGCGTGCCCGCCAGCACGACCGCCAGCACGGCGCGACGCTCGCCCAATCGTTCGGTCATGAAGCCCGCGATCGCCGCGACCGAGCCGCTGTCGTCCATGAGCTTGCCGAACAGGGCGCCAAGCAGGAACAGCGGGAAGAATTGCGCGACGAACGTGGCCGCGCTGTTCATGAAGGTCTGGGTCCAGTTCGCGAGCAGCGGCTCGCCGGCGAACGCGGCCGCGAGCAGGGCGGCGGCCGGCGCGAGCAGCAGCACGCTCCAGCCGCGTAGCGCGAGCCAGATGAGCAGCGCCAGGCCGAGCAGGATCCCGATCAGACCCATCGTCTCAGACGCCTTGCAGCAGTTCGTCCAGGTCGAAGCTGGAACGTCGGCCCAGATCCGCGTGATGGGCGTCGAGGAATGCGTCACCGGCGCGGCGCCCCTCGTCCCGCAGCATGCACAGGAATTGCCATTCGGCATTGAGCTTGGACGAATAGCCGAGGTCGACCATCATATCGCTCGATACCCGGTGGATGCGCATGTCCGCCCACTTGGCGCTCTCGGAATCGCCGGAATGTGCGACCTGGCGCAGCAGCGCCATCATGCGCAGTTCTTTCAGCAGCACGGCATTGAACGAGACTTCGTTGAGCCGGTTGAGAATGTCACGGGCGGTGCGTGGCGACCCCGGCCGCTCGACCGGATTGATCTGGACCAGGATCGTGTCCTGGGATTGGCACTCCCGCACCAGCGGGGTGATGGTGGGATTGCCGGAATAACCGCCGTCCCAATAGCTTTCGCCATCGATCTCGATCGCCTGGAACATCGTCGGCAGGCAGGCCGATGCCAGCAGCACGTCCGGCGTGATCTCGTTGTTGCGGAACACCCGGCCGCGTCCGGTGCGGACATTGGTTGCGGTGACGAACAGCCTGATCGGCGCCCGCGCGAGCCGATGGAAATCGATGATCTCGGCCAGGATGTCGTGCAGGGGATTGGCGCCGCGCGGATTGAGATCGTAGGGCGAGAACACGCGCGCCATCAGATCCATGGCGACGAACACGGGCGAATAGTCGAGCGTCCAGCGCCCCAGCAGCACGTCCAGGGGGCTGCGCTGGAACGGACTGAGCAAGGCCGCCCGCGATACCCGGCGCCAGAAGTTCTCCAGCGCGGCGCGCGCGCCGTCGACGCCGTTATCGGCGTAGCCGTCGGCCAGCACCGCGGCATTCATCGCACCCGCGGAGGTGCCGGAGATGCCGTCGATCTGCAGCCAGCTTTCCTCGAGCAGGCGATCGAGCACGCCCCAGGTGAAGGCGCCGTGGGCGCCGCCGCCCTGCAGTGCGAAGTCGATCAGAAGCGGCGCTCGGTTCGCTGCCATGAGGCCCTCGCCATCTCGGTCCAACATCGAACCGCGGCATTGCAGCGGGATGACATCCCTGGAACAGCATGCAGCATTCCGTCGGTCTGATCGAGAGCCACCAGCGCACCGGCGGTATTGGAGGATGCGTCGGGAAACCAGTCACCCGCGGGCTTGGCCCACGGGTCCATCCTCTTCGCAAAAGCGCATGGATTGTTCGTAAGAGGATGGATTGCCGGTCAAGCCCGGCCATGACGACGGCAGCGGCGGGGCGCGCAGCGTCGGCGGATCAATCCTGTCGCGCCGCGCTAAGGCCCGCCCACGATCTTGAACTTCTGGATCCGCCGGCCCCAATCCGTTTCGGCCACGTAGATGCTGCCCTTGGAATCGACCGCGATGGTGTGGCCGTGGGTGAAGTTGCCGATCTGATGTCCCGGGCGGCCGAAGCTCGACAGGATCTTTCCGCTCGCGTGGTCGAGCGTGTGCACCTGCTCGGTGCCGCCGTTCATGACGTACATGAAGCGCTGCTCGCGATCGGGCGAGAACGCGACCCACCAGGCCGTGCCGCGCTTGTCGGGCAGCTTGCCCGACGCGTTCGGGATCAGGATGTTGCGCACGAACGTGCCGTCCTTCTGGTAGACCTGCACGCGATTGCCCTGGCGGTCGCAGACATAGATGAGCCCGGCATTGCTCATGGCGATGCAGTGCACGACCTCGGCGAACACGCCGGGCGCGCCGTTCTGGGTTTCCTCGTCGGTGGCCTGGCGTCCCCATTGCCGCAGGAACTTGCCGTCCTTGTCGAGCACGGCGACGCGCCGGTTGCCGTAGCCGTCGGCGACGTAGATGTCGCCGTTGCCGGGATCGACGACCATGCCGGCCGGCATGTGGAACTGGTCATGCGCCGCGTTGAGGCCCTTGCCGCGCCGCGTGCCGTCGACGGAATCGAACTTGCCGCGCGTGCCGATCTGCAGCAGCAGCTTGCCGTCCGGTCCATATTTCTGAATGGCGCCGTCGCCGTTGCCGGCCACCCAGACATTGTTGTCGCGGTCGACGAAGCAGCCGTGGATGGAGCCCGGAACCGTGGTCTGGTCGCCCCACGAACCGACCACGTTGCCGTCGGCGTCGAACCTGATGATCGAGGGCGCCGAGATCGAGGTCTCCTTCTCCTCGTCGGTGATGTTGCGCCGGTTGACGACGTAGACCTGATCCTGCGCCCCCATGCAGACGCCGCCGAGCTGGCCGGTGATCCAGCCTTCGGGAAGGTCCTTCGGCCAGGACGCATCGACGGCGAATTTCGGGACATTGTCGGCCTTGACGGCGGACGGAGCAAGCGTGACCGCTGCCGCCAACATTGCCACCGACGCGATGAGATGACCGGACGATTGCATCGTTTTGCTCCTACTCGAATTTCTTGCCGCCAAGATAGACGGCTTCGATCGTGCGCATGTTGGTGATGTCGTCGAGCGGATTTTTGGCGAGCACCAGGAGGTCGGCGGCCTTGCCCTTTTCGAGCGTGCCGAATTCCTTGTCGATGCCGAGCATCTGCGCGTTGTTCCGGGAGAAGGACTGGATGATCTGCATCGGCGTGAGCCCGGCGTCGCGCATCAGCTCCATCTGGCGGTGCTCGAACCAGCCCTGGATAAAGTAGCGCTCGAGCGCGCCGCCGGAATCGGTGCCGAAGCCGAACAGGATGCCGGAGTTGACGAGCTTCTTGAGGTTCTTCTTGTCGGTGTCGAACATGCGCAGCCAGCGCGGCCGCGCGGGATCGTTCGCCTGATCATCCCGCACCTTGCTCTTGAGCAGCGCCAGCCGCTCCGGGGTGAGCCCCTTCTGAAAGAACGGGTTGTCGGTGAAGCCCGGCCCGTTCGGTCCGTCGCCGAACACGAACAGCGCTTCCTCGCGCGCGAGCGTCGAGATCACCGAGACGTTGCGCGCCTTCAAGGTCGCAATGAAGTCGTCGGGGATCTCCTGGTCGCGCACGTTGTGCACCAGGATGTTGACGCCCTGATCGACGATCCGGCGCGCATCCTCGAGCTCGACGATGTGCGCCATCCGGATCTTGTCGTGCTTGCGGGCCTGATCCATGACCGCGGCGGTGAACTCCGGCGTGAGCTTGGGATGGCGGCCGCCCTGGGCGTCGATCCACACCTTCACGAAGTCGGTCCCCTTGGCCACGATCTCATCCACCTTGGCGCGACCCTCCTCCGGTGTCTTCGCTTCCGAGCCCGGCTTGAACGGCTCCGACATGAAGCGGTACATCACCGTGAGGATGCGCGCGCCGCGCAGGTCGCCGGCCTTCTGCCGCTCCTTGAACTGCTGCACGTCATCCTGGTCGAAATACATGCTGGTCGTGGTGGTCACCCCGTAGAGCGCGTACTGGCGCAATTGCGGATCGCGCGGCGGCGGCCCGATGTGACCGTGCCCGTTGATGATGCCGGGCACCACGTATTTGCCGGTGAGGTCGACCACGGTGGTGCCCGGCCCCTCCGCCATGAGGGTGCGTCCCTGTGGCGTCGGCGCGATGCCGACGATACGGCCGCGCTCGATCATGATGGTGACGTTGGCCTGCGGCGGCGCGCCGGTGCCGTCGATGACGGTGGCGTTCGCCAGCATGGTGACCTGGGCTGCCGCGCTGCCGCCGGACAACGCCGCGACAGCCAATGCGAGCCATAGACGCGTGCGCATGGAGCAAAGCCTCCCCCAGACCGATGTTGTTCTTTTTCTTTGTTCTTTGTTGCGGCGTCAAATTATCAGCCCGGCCGGACCAGGTCCACGGACCGCGCCAGCCTATTCCTGGAAGGCGGCCTCACGCGTCTTGCGGAACTGCGGCACCGCGACCAGCAGGACGACGGCGGCCGCCATCAGCAGCAGCGCGAGCGAGAGCGGCCGGGTGACGAAGATCATCGGGTCGCCGCGCGAGAGCACCAGCGAGCGGCGCAGGTTCTCCTCCATCAGCGGGCCCAGGATGAAGCCGAGCACGAGCGGCGCGGGCTCCAGTCCGACCTTGACCAGGAGATAGCCGAAGGCGGCGAAGAACGCCGTGAGCAGGAGATCGGTCGTGCTGTTGTTGATGGAGTAGATGCCGATCAGGCAGAACACCAGGATGCAGCGCCCGACGGCGGCACACCCTCGCTGAGGCTGGGGCGGTAGACTATGGTGCAGCACCGAGCTACCGTTGTCGCCCTTGCATCCTCAGCGAAACGAAACCTTGATCCGCCGAGAGGGCAAAGGCTTTGAAAGTCTTTCGCGCCATCGCCTGCGCCGGGCTTGTCGCCGTAACCGGCCTGCCGCTTGCGGCCGCTGTCTCGCCTGCGGCGGCCATGGAGATTTCAGGTGCTGGCGCCACGTTTCCCTATCCGATCTTTTCCAGGTGGGCGGATGCCTACCAGAAAGAGACCGGAACTTTGGTGAACTACTACCAGATCGGCTCCGGCGCCGGCATGAGGCAGATTCGGAATGACATCGTGAGCTTCGGGCCTCCGACATGCCGTTCACGCCCGATCAGCTCAAAGCGGATGGCCTCGTTCAATTCCCCAGCGTGATCGGCGGTACGGTTGCGGTCGTGAACCTCGAGGGCATCAAAACCGGCGACGTCAGGCTGGACGGAGCAACGCTGGCGAACATCTTTCTCGGCGAGATCACGACCTGGAATGATCCGGCGATCATGAAGCTCAATCCGGATGCGAAGCTCCCGCCCGAGCCCATCGTGGTCGTTCACCGGTCGGACGAATCCGGCACCACCTTCGTCTGGGCCAATTACCTGTCGAAAGTCAGTCGGGAGTGGGCGTCGAGGGTTGGCGCCGACACCTCTGTCCGGTGGCCGACCGGCATCGGTGCCAACGGTCATGAGGGCGTCGCCGACAGCGTGCAGAATACCAGGGGCGCGATCGGCTATGTCGAATACGCTTATGCCAGGCAGAGCAGGCTGGCGACGGTGAGCATGATCAACAGGGACGGCAAGACCGTCGAGCCCAGCTCGGCGGCCTTCCAGGCCGCGGCCGCCAACGCAAAGTGGAACAAGGACGACGGTTTTTACCTGATCCTCACCGATCAGCCCGGTGCAGCTTCGTGGCCCATCACCAGCGCCACTTTCGTCTTCGTTCCCAGAGAGCCGAAGGACCCGGTCGCTGTTCGCGAAGCCTTGAAGTTCTTTGCCTGGGCCTATGCCAAAGGCGACAAGATGGCCGAGGAGATCGGCTACGTGCCGTTGCCGAAGAACGTGGTCGCCGACATCGAGCAAGCCTGGGCAAGCACGATCAAGGATGCAGGCGGCAAGCCGCTCTATGCCCCGGCGCCCTGAGGTTCTGGCTTGAGGGAGGACCCTCATGGACGCGCCAGAGACGCACGTACCTGAAAGGGGCGCTCCAGGTTGGGGCAAGGGAGGTCGCCATGACGAGCGCGAGGGTTGAGGTTGTCGTCAAGCGCTCACGAAACAGGTTTGAAACCATTTTCCTGCGCGACGAAACGCAATTCAGGTCGTCAGCCATGAACGCTATTTTTACGCGCGAGACAAACCGGCGTGGGGCAATCGCCTCAACTCCGACGTGCTGGATCTAGGGAGGACCTGCCATGGACGCACTGAAGAAAGAAGGCCAGGGAGCGCATTCGGAGGAGGTACGGCCTGAATCTCCTGCCGAGCGCGAGCCCTCTTCGGACCGGGAGTTGGGTGACTTTATGCTGAGCCCTGGCGGTCCGCTGATGGGGCAACGCCAGCAGGCGCGCGACGCCGTCGACCTGATCAAAACCGCGGTGGACGCCAGCCCGACCGGGATCGCCATTGTCGGCGTCAGAGGCGCGGACGAAAAAGGGGGTTTCGGCCAGTTCGATTTCCAGAACCGCGAGCCCTTCGACCATGTCCTGATAGCTTACCGCGTCTACAACGAGAAAGAAGACAGATACGAATATCGCATCGCGGAGATGATGCCCGGTGACGCGCCAGACCCTTGAGCCGGTTGTTCGGCAGCCCAAGCAATCCCGGGACGTTGGAACACACGGCCAGGAGCTGGCACAGTTTTGTAGCGATCCCGGTCACGCTGACACCGGAGCAGGACGCGCTGTTGCGCGGCTCGGTGGAGAAGAACCTCGCCGGAGGAAACACCTATTCTTTTTTCTCCTGGCAGGGCGACACCTGCGCCTCGGGCGCCAGGAAAGTTCTTATCGACGCAAAAATATGGGACTGGACGGAGCAAGACTTTCTGGCGCAGCTCGAGAAGCTCGGGATCAATATCGTTCAACCCGGCACTGTCATGGAGTGGGCCGCGCAAAGAGGCGGCATCATTTACAACTCGCAAATCTACACCCGTACCTCTTGGGACCCGCCGCCAGAGCAGGGTGAGAAGACGAACTCGAATCCCTGAGGGGCAACCCGCAGCAGACGGGAAAAGTGCGGGGAAGGAGAGTGCAGAGAGGAGACTTACATCAATTTCAAGGAGATGCTGCAGGACGGATGGGGGAAGTTCAGTGAAAACTTTCCGGACGCCGCCGACTACTTCGGGAAATTCATATTGGAGCTCGCCGGCAAGGAGGAGCTCTTCGGGGCGGTCTATGACGTGAAGTTCGGAATGCCGGATGTCGTCTTGCCGAAAGCGGTTGCCCAGGAGGCGCTGCAGGCCTGGTGGGACGATTTCTGCGAAGCTTTTCCCGAGGCGGCCGAAGCCCTGGCGAAACATTTGATTGAGATGTACGGCGAGCCCGCCCCGTTCGGTTCGTACTCCTTTCAGCTCAAGGCCGCGATTCCGATCATGCTGGACAAGCTCGCGCAGCCAACTGCCGATGGGCAGGCGGGATCATCCCCGGCGCAGCCGGCAGGCGTCCACGAAGAGACGGCGAACGTACCCGACACCGAAGGCGCACACACCGGCGACGTCAGCGCGATGGCGAAAGCGGAGCTCGGCGGCAGCGCGATGGCGAAAGCGGAGCTTAGCAGCAATCCGGGTTTGGACGGTCAGCCGGAGCCTCTGCATGCGACCCCGGCCTCCGTCGGTCCGGACGAGGCTTTTCATTCTCCCTGTTTGCGAAGCCGGGAGCCCCGGCCGAGGTCGCGAAGGAGACAATGCCAGCCGGGCAGTTTTTTCCTCAAGACCCCGGGTCCGGAATGCCGGCCGGCGAAAGCGCTCTTCCCGATGCCGGAAGCGTGGACGTCGGCAACGCCGCGCCGAACAAAGAGCCTGTCGTGCACCAGGGCGATCTCGCCCCCTGATCAACATGCCGACCGCACAACATGACGGTTCACCAGGCTCTCGAAACGGTCACTCTCCTCGGCCCGGTCGGGCGAGCATGCGCCATCGATCGAGGGCTGGGGAGATCGCCGCGGCCATGACGCGCACCGGAGTCGAGGTCGTCGTGGCGCGGTCACGAAACACGTTTGAAACCTTTTCCTGCGCGATGAAACGCGATTCGGCCCCTCAGCCGTGAACGCGCAATTTTACAGGCGAGACAAACGAGCGTCGGCCGATCAGACTGGCGCAGCTTCGTCGCCTTCCGGCAGAGCTGGCGGCGGCTCAACGAGCTTTTGAAGCTCATGCCCGAGGGCGAGGCGCATCTGGAGTTGCCGAAGCCGGTCTCCAGTCTGTCCGTCGAAGGCATCAGGGTCGTTCCCCCCGGCGGCACGCGCTTGGTCGTGCAGGATGTCACGTTCCGGCTGGCCAAGGGAAGCGCGCTGGGCATCGTCGGGCCGAGCGCCTCGGGCAAATCATCCCTTGCGCGCGCGCCTGGTCGGAATTTGGCAGGCGGTCGGGGGAGCCGTGCGGCTGGATGAGGCCAAGCTCGATCAGTGGCCGGCGAGCGCACTTGGGCCGCCATATCGGCTATCTGCCGCAGGACGTCGAAGCTGTTCTCCGGCACCGTCGCGCAAAACATCGCCCGGCTGGAAAGTGCGCCGCCCTCGCACGCGGTCATTGCGGCGGCCATGGCCGCCGGCGTGCATGAGATGATCCTGCATCTGCCCGAGGGCTATGAAACCGAGGTCGGCGAAGGCGGCGCTTCGCTCTCCGCGGGCCAGCAGCAACGGATTGCGCTGGCGCGCGCGCTCTACGGCGATCCGTTCCTTGTGGTGCTCGACGAGCCCAATTCCAACCTTGATGCCGAGGGCGAGGAAGCGCTGACCAAGGCCATCGCGGGCGTCCGCGCGCGCGGCGGCATCGCGGTCGTGATCGCGCATCGGCCGAGCGCGCTCGCCAGCGTCGATCTCGTGCTGGTGATGATGGACGGACGCGCGCAATTTTTTGGACCAAGGGACGAGGCGCTTGCCAAACTGCGGCGTCCGCCCGCGGCGCCGGCGGTACCGTTGAAGGTCGTGAGCAAATCCGGAGAAGTGCGCATCGTGAACCCCGATATGACGGATGTTCAGCGCACGCTGCAGCCGGCACGTGCTGGCCGTGGTTGCCGCCGCCATCGTTCTCGTGCTTGGCGCTCGGCGGCTGGGCGGCCACCACCGAGTTCGCCGGCGCGGTGATCGCGCCGGGACAGCTGGTCGTGAACTCGAATGTGAAAAAAGTTCAGCACCCGACCGGCGGCGTCGTCGGCGAGCTCCGGGTGCAGGAGGGCGACCGCGTGCGCGCCGGCGACATCGTTGCCCGGCTCGACGACACGCAAGCCCGCGCCAATCTCGCGATTGTGGTGAAGGCGCTGGATGAGAATGCCGCCCGCGCGGCGCGCGAGGAAGCCGAGCGCGACGACTCCGATCACGTCGAATTCCCCAAGGACCTTCTCGAGCGCATCAACAATCCGGACGTCGCCAAGGCGGTCGACGGCGAGCGCAAGCAATTCGAAATGCGCCGCACCGGCGCGGGAAGGCAAGCGCGCCCAGCTCAAGGAGCGGATTGCCCAGCTGCGCGAGGAAATCCGCGGAAGCGAATCGCAGATCGAATCCAAGAAGAAGCAGGTCGATTGGGTGGCCAAGGAGCTGGCCGGCGTACACGATCTCTGGGCGAAAAATCTCATCCCATATGCGCGCCTGACGGCGCTGGAGCGCGAGAAGGAACGGCTGGAAGGCGAACGCGGCCAGCTGATCGCGGCGATCGCGCAGGCCAAGGGCAAGATCACGGAAACGGAGCTGCAAATTCTCCAGATCGATCAGGATATGCGTTCCGAAGTCGGCAAGGACCTCGCCGAGATCCGGGCCAAGACCGCCGAGCTGGTCGAGAAAAAGGTTGCCGCGGAGGATCAGCTCAAGCGCGTGGACATCCGCGCGCCGATCGACGGCGCCGTCTTTCAGAAGACGGTGCATACGGTGGGAGGCGTGATCACGGCGGGCGAGGTGCTCATGCTCGATCGTTCCGGAAGCCGACGCGCTGGAGGCCGAAGTCAAGGTTCAACCGCAGGACATCGATCAGGTGCGCCTCGGGCAGAACGCCATTTTGCGCTTCACCGCCTTCAACCAGCGCACGACGCCCGAGCTCAACGGCGAGGTCAACCGGGTTTCGGCCGACGTCGCGGAGGATCAAAAAACCGGCGCGCCGTTATTACACCGTGCGCATCGCGATCCCGGCGAGCGAGATTGCGCGCCTCAAGGGCCTCAAGATCGTGCCCGGCATGCCGGTGGAATGCCTTTATTCAGACCAGCCCCCGCACGGTGATGTCCTATCTGATCAAGCCGCTCCACGACCAGATCAGCCGCGCGTTTCGCGAGAAATAGAGAGAGGACGATTCTCGGGAACCCGGAACTTTACCGGCCTTTGGACTTGCCCGGCCTTTTGGACGCGCCCAGCGGGCGCGACATCGCAGGCGAAATCCAGGAGCAATTGCGGTAGAAAGAACGCGGAAAGCTCGACGACGCAATCCAGCGAGCACCGGAGGACAACGCCATGGCCAGCAGCCTGCGACAGGTAACGGTCGCCCCGAAAGGCATGGGGCTTTACGATTTCGTCGCCCATCAGGAGGGCTTCTTCGCCGCCGAAGGTCTCGATGTCGATCTCGACTGGAAGACCTTTCGCGGCACGCAGTCGAGCTGGAAGGATCTCGAACTACTTCCAGCGCCCGCAGGACCGCCCCTATACCGAGGACAAGCGCGAGGTCATCCAGGGCGCCTGCGTCTGGGGCACGATCTGCAACGCCAGCGCCGGCATGGGCAAGATGGTGCCCGACGCCTATGGCGTGTCGCCGTGGGCGATCTTCGTGCGGCCGGATTCGAAAATCCGCCGGCCGGAGGATCTCAAGGATGTGCCGGTGTCGGTCGGCATGCGCGCCGGCAGCCACTTCAACGTTCCGTACCGGCTGGAGAAGTATCTGCCGCTCGAGAGCATCAAGGTGGTGAACACGGGCGGGTTCGGCGCGCGGCTCAAGGCGCTGCTCGACGGCGAGGTCGAAGCCGCGAGCCTGCTGCCGCCGCAGATCGCCATGGCCGAGCAGCTCGGCCTGCGCAAGATCATCGAGGACACGTTCAAGACGCTGTGGTGGGTTCCGGACCATTTCGAGCCGGAAGCCGTGCGCGCCTATCTGCGCGCGCTCGAGCGTGCCGAGACAGGCGATGGATGCGGACATGGCGAAATACCTGCCGCTATGGAAGCTGGCGGTGCCGGCCGAGTTCGAGAGCGTCGCATCCCTGGGACTATTCGAAATTCGGTCGCGGCGAGCGGTTCTACTACCAGCCGCTGCCGCGCGAGGAGTTCGACGAGACGCTGGCGCAGGTCAAGCGCTGGGGCCTCGATCAGTATCTCGGCGATCGCAGCTACGACACGCTGAGCTACGCGCCCGCGCGCTGAGACGTGACGCGTAATACCAATCCTCACATTGAATAACCCACGCTTGTCCAATCGCGGCGGGCGATGGACATGATCTTCCAGGGCTGATCGATGAGCGTGTTCCAGGCATAGCAGCAGTGGTCGACAATATCGTCGAATGATTTGAACACCCTATTCGAGAGCCAGTTCTGCCGCATGAACTGCCAGATGTTTTCCTGGCCGTTGAGTTCGGGTGCGCGGGGCGGCAGCGGCATCAGAGAGATGTTGCTCGGGACCTTGAGCGCCTTGGCGCCATGCCACCCGGCCTGATCGAGGAGGACGATCGCGTGCGCGCCGGGCATGACCTTGGTTGCGATCTCATCGAGATGAAGCTGCATGGCCTCGCTGTTGCAGGCCGGCAGCACGAGGGCGGCGCCGGCCCCGCGTTCCGGGCAGACCGCCCCGAACAGATAGCTCGACTGGGTGCGTTGATCGTGAATGGCGCGAGGTCGTGAACCTTTCCTGGCCCAGCGATAGGTGAGTTTGTTCTTCTGCCGACCCGCATCTCGTCCTGGCACCACACCTCTATCGGTGTGCCGGGCGCGAGTTTCGCGCGCACATCCGCCACACGGCGGGGAAGTTTTTTTGAATGCCTCCATGGCCTCGGCATTCTGCTTGTAGGCCCTCGGCCTGGCGCTGACATGCGAGAAGCCCAGGTCCTTCAAGGCGCGATAGACCGTATCGTCCGAGACCGAGATGCCAAATTCCTGGTGGAGCCGCATGATCAGATCGCAGGCCCTCCAGCGCACGACCCCATCGATCGCCGGGATCGGGCCGTCCTCCACAAGGCCAGCGAGGAATGCCTTGTGTTCGCCTGTTAGCTTGCCCGGCGCGCCCGGCGACGACTTGTTGATGAGACCGTCAGGCCCCTGCTCGTTGAACCGAATCACCCAGTCCCGCAGTGTCTGCCGATCCATGCCGCCGATCTTGGCGGCTTCTTCCCGTGTGGCGCCGTCAAGCGCCGCTGCAATTGCCAACAATCGACGCGCCTGCGCTGCATTCTTCACCCGTTGCGCAACCCGCCGAACGTCACCGCTCCTATAGTCCGTCCGTACCGCGATGGCCCGCCCCATGGCAAACGACCCCCTCCGTTTGCCACCTTAAATCATTTCGCAGGTGATTCGGGAATCCCAAAGCGAGTTCAGACTTCCTGAGGATTGGTATAACATGCTGGTGCAGAATTTGCCCTTGCCGCAGGGGGCTGTTTGCCTCAAATGGCCATACCGCCCGTTCCGCCGCGTCGCTTGCGATGGCGGCGGGACATCGGGGTTCAGGGCCGCAAGCTAGATGAACGCGAAATCCGCCGCGTTGACTGACGCGCCGTTCAAGAGCGTGATGATCTCGTTATGGGCGTCGAGACCGGAGTGGATCTGCCACTGGTTGGTAGCGCCGATCTGGGTGAAAGTCGCGCCGCCCGCCGCGGTGCCGAAGCCGCTGAACAACAGGACATCCCCCGCGGCTGCGCCGTTGCCGGCGAAGTCGGCGACGGCGTCGCCGCCCGCTTCACCCGCGTCGAAGATGAAGGCGTCGTCGCCGGCATCGCCGGTCAGCGTGTCCGCGCCCGCTTCGCCGTTGAGGGCGTTGATGCCGGTGTTGCCGAACAGCGCGTTCACCAAGCCGTTGCCGTAGCCCTGCAGATCGGCTGCGCCCTGCAGGACCAGGTTCTCGACGTTCGCCGACAGGACAAAGTTCACCGATGCGTTGACCGTGTCGTTGCCCTCGTTGGCGTTTTCAAGAACAACGTCGGCTACGTTATCAACCACATAGGTATCGTCGCCCAGGAGACCCTGCAGGGTGTCGATGCCGCCGCCGCCGTCGAGGACATTGGCGTTCCCGGCGCCGACGAGCGTGTCGGTGAAGCCTGAGCCGGTGAGATTTTCAATGCTGATGAACGTGTCGCCCTGGGCGTCGCCGGTACCGGTCCCCGTCGTCAGGCTCACGGTGAGCCCGGCCGCCGCGGTGAGATAGCTCGCGGTATCGGCGCCGTCGCCGCC
Organism: uncultured Alphaproteobacteria bacterium; assembly: GCA_963739385.1. GTDB lineage: Bacteria > Pseudomonadota > Alphaproteobacteria > Rhizobiales > Xanthobacteraceae > VAZQ01. The sequence continues at coordinate 27,454 of CAVUAI010000048.1, read as the reverse complement.
GTTCAAGACATCGGCGCCCGTGCCGCCGGTTAGCGTGTCATTGTCTTTGCCGCCGAGGAGGGTGTCATCATCGTACGCGCCGAAGAGCGCGTCGTTTCCCGCTGCGCCGGTCAGAACGTTGCTGCCGGTGTATCCCACGAGCACGTCGTCGTATGACGAGCCGATGAGGTTTTCGATGCCGGTCAACGTGTCGCCGGTGGCGTGGCCGCCGAAATAGAGATTGATGCTGATGTCCGCATAGACGCCTGCGTTGGACGCAGTGTAGACCGCGGTGTCGATGCCTTCCCCACCGTCGATGGTGTCGCCGTCGGCACCGCCCCACAGGACGTCGTTGCCTCCGAAGCCATAGAGATAGTCCGCGCCAATCGCGCCGGTCAGGGTGTTGTTGCCGGCGTTGCCGACCAGCACGTTGGCTTGCAGATTGCCGATGCCGCTGATATTGGCGGTGCCGGTCAGCCATAGATTTTCCACGTAGGCCGGCAGCACTAGGCCGATCGACGACATGATGAGGTCGCCCGTACCCTGGTTGTTCAGCTCGGTGACGACATCGCCCGCATTGTCGACGACGTAGAGATCGTCGCCGGTGCCGCCCGCCATGGTATCGGCACCGATGCCGCCGTCGAGTTCGTCGTCCTCCGATCCGCCGGTCAGCGTATCGTCGCCTTCCTCGCCGAAGAGATTATCCTCGTCGGCGCCCCCATCGAGTTCGTCGCCTTCGCTGCCGCCATAGAGATAATCGGCGCCCTCGAAGCCGTTGATGTCGTCGATGCCGCCAAGTCCCGACAAGACGTTGTCGCCGGAGTTGCCGAACAGGAAGTTGTCGAGGCTGTTGCCGGTGCCGTCAATATTGGCTGAACCGTCGAGCCCGAGGCGTTCGACGTAGGCTCCCAGGGTGTAGTCGATCGTCGACGAAACATAATCGAAGGTGCCGATGAAGGGATCGAACGTCTCAACGACCACATCTCCGGCGGAATCGACGAAATAGGTATCGCCGCCCGAGCCGCCTTCCATATAGTCGTCGCCTTGTTCGCCGAAAAGATAGTCAAAGCCGGCGCCGCCGATCAGCGTGTCGTTTTGGCCGCCGCCTTCGAGCCAGTCATCGCCGCCATTGCCTTCGAGCGTGTCCTCATCATCGCCGCCGTCGAGCGTGTCGCCGCCGGCGCCACCATAGAGGTAGTCGTCCCCGTCCCCGCCGTTCAGATGGAGAGAGATGTCGGCATTGTTGATCCGGTCGCCATGAATGAAGTCTTGCGCGCGCGCGCCGTTGACGGTCACGGTTCCGTCCGAGGAGGAGTTCGCCAAGGGAATGGCGAGCTCGACGTTGTTGATTCCCACGCCGGCCGTCGGTCCATGCAGGTTGATGACCTCGACGCTCGTCACAGTGCCGTTGTCGCCGAGCAGCACCGGCGGCCCGGGATACAGCAGGACATAGTCGTCCAGATCGAGCGTATCGGTGCCGGCGCCGCCGTCGAAAATGTCCTCGGCGAGATCATCAGACGTAACGTTATCGAATACGTCGTCGCCGTCCCTGCCGTAGAGCACGTCGGCGCCGCCGCCGCCGTCGAGATGATCGTCGAACGAGCCGCCGTAGACGGTCTCAGCGCTGCCGTCGCCCACATAGGTTTGCAGGTCGAGGACCTGCGAGTAGATGTCGGACGTCGCGCCGTCATAGTCGGTCCAGGTCACGAACGCATCGCCATTGGCGAGAGCCGTGACGCTCGGATACTTCTGGTCGTCCGCGGTCGAGGTGTTGACGGTGAATTCCTCGCCCGACTTGTCGCCGCCCGCGGTGAAGACCTGCCCCTTGATGGCAGAGCCGTCGCCGTCGCCTGTCAGGTCCTCCCACACAACGAAGAAGCGCCCGTCCGCCAGCGCCGCCACCGCCGGCGTCCACTGCGAATCGGACGCATTGGTGACGACGAATTCCCCACCGATCTTGGTGCCGTCGGCCGAAATGATCTGGCCGCGGATGTCCTCGTTGCCGTCGGACGAATTGACCGTATCCGTCCACACAACCACGATATTTCCGTTCGTCAGCTCGGCGAGACCCGGACCCGTTCCTGCGCTCGACCCCATCCTCACGGTGCCGGATTCGGTCGAGATGTCGACGTGAACGCCGCCGAGGTTGCTGGCATTAGCCTCGCGCCAGTAGGCGGTGATGACGGTTCCGTCCGCTAGCGTGATGGCGCGCGGATCGTGAAACTCGTCGAGTTCAGGGTAGTTTGGCGGATCTGTTGGAAGAAACGGAGAAATGTAGTCCTTGAAAGCGTAAGTCACGTCTTCAGCGCGGTTGTTAAGGATTTCCGAGTCGCTTCCGGAGAACTTTAGCAGGTTGTTTTCGCCGGCCTCTGTGTTCAGCACTACCCAGACTGGCGGCAAGCCGATGATCTCCCTGTTGATTACATGCACATTCTCGGTGAACAGGACGTCGAAATCGTTGGAGTTGGATGCAAGATTCGCAGTTAGCGCCAGGGAACCTTGCAGATACCTATCTGGCTCCCAGCCGAGGGCATAGGGTTCGTTGAACTTGTAGTCGAATATATCGAGAAAATAGACCTCCTCGCCGCCGACCTTGCCGCCGTCGGAACCGAAGACCTGGGTTACAGCATGGTTTTGATATCCGCCGTCGGGCCAGAGCTCGGGGAACGGAGGTGTGCGATTGGATGGCCAGTCGGCGCTGCTCGTCCAGCCGGCCGCAAAGCCGCCGTTGCCGAGTGCGGTCAGCGCCACGTCGAACTGATCGCCGGACAGTGTCGTATTCAGCATGAATTCGGAGCCATCCTTGGTGACGCCATCCGAGTTCAATATCTGCCCGCGCACATTGATCGCGGCGCCATTAGCGTCGGTCCAGGCTACGACGATGTCGCCATTGAGGAGCTGCGTTACCGCCGATCAATTCTGGTCTCCGGGAACAGTCGTATTGACGGTATGTTGGGATCCAAGCTTCGCAAAGCTCATGGCGCACTCCTTGTCATATTGGTCTTGTTTTGGAGTCTCATGCGCCTTGTAGGTTCACCCGGATAAGCCCACGGTGAGCGCCGTCACACTTTTTGTGATTTTTCTGCCGAAATGGTAGCGGAGTATTCGAACGGCCCGCGCGCGGACGCCCGTATTCAACTCGACCACTCAGATCGTCGCTCTCCCCGCTGGCGAAGCGAGCGGCCGGCGCGAGTACTTTCTTTAAGGTGATCGCGCCGGACCCTCGTGTCTCATCGCGCCGCATGGCGGCGCGGTGGGGAAGGTCGGCCTCCGCGCCGCGATCAAGGAACCAAGCGCCCATTTACACCGCATCTGTTACGACACGGGTCTGCAGCCGCGCGCTGGCGGCCACCGGCGGCCCCGATATGCAAACGAATATGCGGCGATACACTTCCATCTCGGGGAAAGACCACCCCGAGAACCTTGCGGGAGAAAGCTCAACGGCAGCGAAGCGAATCGTGACGGGTGAGGGGGGCCTCACAATAGACTTTTGCGCTTCCCCCTCACTGCGAGGGAGGGTGCAAGCGTCAACATCCCGCGCCCGGTGCGCCGGGCGCCAGACCAAATGACTTACGTTACGAACCGACCGCGTCGGAGACGCACTTCTTCATGTGGCTGGTCTTGGCCGCGCCCGCGAGCTTCTTGTCCTTGGAGTTGGTTTCGCAGGTTGTCGTCGCATCCCTCTGGCACTTCGTCATGAAGCTCTTGAGCGCCGCGCCCGCGAGCTTCTTGTCCGCCGCATCCGACTTGCAGGTCGCAAACGCCGGTGCCGACGAGAGCAGGCAAACGGCGAGGGCCAACGCGATCTTTCTTCATGGTCTCCTCCTTGAATACCGGAATAAAAGCCGGCACTCACGACGTTGGTTAACGGGCACGCACGACTTTAGTTCAACGAGCCAGCCGCGAAAAGCGGCTTCCCGCGGGTTGGTTCGCCCCACAAGCTGTGATTAATTGGGCGTTCCCGTTGCACAGGCCAGCGATGAAAAACATCAACCCGAATCCCTTCACCACGCGGCCCGAGATCGAGGGCACCTTCGGTGTGGTCACCTCGACGCACTGGATCGCCACCGCCGTCGGCATGGCGGTATTGGAGAAGGGCGGCAACGCCTTCGACGCCGCGGTCGCCACCGCGTTCACGCTGCAGGTGGTCGAACCCCATCTCAACGGGCCGGGCGGGGATGTGCCGGTCATCCTCAACGACGTGCGCAAGGGCACGACCGAGGTGATCTGCGGCCAGGGGCCGGCGCCGGCCAAGGCCACCATCGCGCATTACCGCAGCCTCGGTCTCGACATGGTGCCGGGCACCGGCCTGCTCGCCGCCTGCGTGCCGGGCATGTTCGACACCTGGATGATGCTGCTGCGCGACTACGGCACCATGCGGCTCGCCGACGTGCTGGCGCCCGCGATCTTCTATGCGAACGAAGGCCAGCCGCTGGTCGAGCGCGCGCATGCCACCATCGCGACCGTCGAGGCGCTGTTCCGCAAGTATTGGCCGACCTCGGCCGCGGTCTATCTGCCCGGCGGCAAGGTGCCGGAGACCGGCAGCCTGTTCACCAATCCGACCTTGGCCGAAACCTATACGCGCGTGCTGCGCGAGGCCGAAAGCGCGGGCGGCGATCGCGTGCAGCAGATCGAAGCGGCGCGCAAGACCTGGTCGCAGGGCTTCGTCGCCGAGGCGATCGACCGCTTCTGCCGCACGCAGGCCGTCATGGACACCAGCGGCGAGCCCCATCGCGGCGTGCTCACCGGCGACGACATGGCGCGCTGGCACGCCCATATCGAGGCGCCGCTCACCTACGACTACGGCCGCTACACCGTGTGCAAGCCCGGCCCCTGGGCGCAGGGCCCGGTGATGCTGCAGCAGCTCGCGCTGCTCAAGGGCTTCGATCTCGAGGGCGCCGATCCCGTGAGTGCGGAGTTCGTCCACCTCCTGGTCGAGTGCTCCAAGCTTGCCTATGCCGACCGCGAGAAATTCTACGGCGATCCCGACTTCGTCGACGTGCCGATGGCGACCTTGCTCTCGGACGCCTACAACGACCAGCGCCGCAAGCTGGTGACCGACGAGGCCTCGCACGAGCTGCGTCCCGGCTCGGTCGAAGGCTTCGGCGCGGTGATCAAGCTGCGCCGCGAGCAGGAGCAGCGGCGCGCCGTCGGCGCCATGGGGGCAGGCGAGCCGACGGTAGGCCGCCTTGGCGAGGTGCGCGGCGACACCGTGCATTTCGACATCGTCGACCGCGCCGGCAACATGATCTCGGCGACGCCCTCGGGCGGCTGGCTGCAGTCCTCGCCGGTCATTCCTGAGCTCGGCTTCTGTCTCGGCACGCGCGCGCAGATGTTCTGGCTCGAGGAGGGTCATCCCGCGTCGCTGGCGCCGGGCAAGCGGCCGCGCACGACGCTCTCGCCCACCCTCGCGCTGCGCGACGGCGAACCCTATCTCGCCTTTGGCTCGCCCGGCGGCGACCAGCAGGATCAATGGACGACGCAGCTGTTCATGCGGCACGTCCACGCCGGAATGAACCTGCAGGCGGGCATCGACGCGCCGGCCTGGCATTCCGAGCACTTCCCGATCTCGTTCTGGCCGCGCACGGCGCGGCCGGGCGTCCTGGTGGTCGAGCGGCGGCTGCCGCCGGCGACGGTGAAGGAGCTTGAGCGCCGCGGTCACATCGTCGAGGTCGACGCCGACTGGTGCGAGGGCCGGCTCACCGCCGCCGCGCGCGAGGGCCGCCGCCGCCGCGCCGCCGCCAATCCGCGCGGCATGCAGGCCTACGCCGCCGGCCGGTGAGTTCTTTCAATTCAGTTTTCCGTCGGATGTCGGCGGCTCTCCCGTTAACCGTTCCCAGAGTTGGCGATCATTCGATCACCGGGACGGTTGCCGGTCACCAGCCGGCGCAAGAACCCGTTGACGCGTGCGGCTCGTAATGCTGGCCGACCGGCGGTCACTCCTTTAGCCGTCGCTTCTGTGTTCTTGACGAGTGCAGCGAGACGCGGGGGCAGCGGCCCCGGTACGCCCAACGCGTTGTATTCGGCCCGCAGGGATCGCCCGATCCCGAGCAGCCAGTCACCTAGTCCCCATGAGGCCAGGAAGGTATGGACCCGTTGCGCGAGCTTGAACCCGGTCATCGCGCCCGACCCGCCAACGTCCGTCATGACCACATCGGCCTGAATGCCGGGCTTCTGCAACAGAAGCAAAGCTTCGTCTGCGTTCGCTGCTTCAAGCACTCGATAGCCGCAGTGACGAAGATAGTCAGAGACGGGCATTCCGACGAGGGCGCCATCTTTCACGACGCCGATCACCCGCCTGTCCGAAATGACTACGCCGACATCACGATCAGATTTGAATAGCAAAAAGGCTTCATATGCAGTCGCCGCCTCAAGGACTTGAGACCCCTCTGAACGCAGGGCATCGGAGACCATCCTGCGGAGCAGGACATCGTCTTCCGCAACGATGACTTTGGGCCGCCGTTCATCGTCCTCAACGATGACTTTTGGCCGCTGTTCGAACCTGCTTTCCGGCCCCTTGCTGATCACCGCTCTCTCCCGCGCCCACGGAGTTTTCCACGCCCTCAGGAAAAATCCCCAGGGAGCATTGGGTTCCGCCGCGTCACACCTTTTTTTATGCGTTGAGGCTGACATCCGTCTGCACAACCGGCGGGCGTGGCGGTGCCGCATGGCCCGCGCAGGTTGGCTTGATTTTTTCGCCGGGCTCCGACCCCGCAACGGTCCCTTAACGCCACCGGGCGTCCAATGCCCCGACCGGCGTCGCTCCTGGGCGCTGCCCCAATTGGGTGAAGCCGACGATCCAAGGGGCCTCGCCCGGTCACCAATCCTCTTTCACACCAACCTCAGCCAGAGCGGCGCGGCACTCTCGCCACGCATAGCCCACTACGAACAGACAGGCTCAAATGGCCAATGATCCAGCGCGATCTAGCCTCCGAGGCTCTGCCGCCTGGTGGCGAGTTCCTGCGCGCGTAGAAAATAATAGTGGCCCCTGCCGAACAAAACGGCCTCTGTCGTATTGTCGACATAGGGCGTGAGAGACGAGGGGGGAGCACCAATCGCAGAAAGGGTCTGCGATGCGCTGTCCCGCCCCGATACCGTTCGACGGCATGAAGTTCCCGCTGACGTTAGCGCACCCGTTACGAAACGTATTCGCCGACGTGGTTTCGACCCCGCTCCCTTCACACCTGGCGGCACTCATGACCCGATTGAGTGCCGATCGTGATGACCACTTGGAGGAGCCTAGCGATGGGGCAACCACAAAAACGTCGGGCCGTATTGATCGTTGAGGACGATGCTGAATTGCGCAGCTTGACGGCGGCGTTGCTGGCAGACGGACAAGTAGTCACCATCGAGTGTGAAAGTGCAGAAGCTGCACTTGCGGTCATGCTGATTGACGGGCGGGAGGTCGCCATGATCTTCGCGGACGTTCGGCTTCCCGGTGTCATGGACGGAGTTGATCTGGCTTGGGAGGTGAAGAAACGTTGGCCGTTGCTCCCTGTGATCCTCACATCCGGTCTTCCGCGCGACCGCGTCGGAGAACTGCCGCTCGGGGTCGGCTACATGCCAAAGCCGTGGCAGGCGCTCAATGTGCTGATTGCCGCCGAACAGGCATGTGCGCCGGCGCGAGGCGGCTGAACGGCAGGTTCAACCGCCGTCTCCGATTGTATGGCGTTGCGGATTGCGCGTCGCATGTTGGAATTCAACGCGCTGCCGGCTGCCGCTGAAAGTCGATTGCGACGTCCGCACGCTCGTCGTGAGACGCTCTCACCAAATCCTGTTTCAGCAAATAGACTGATACAGCAAGAAGAACCACATCCTTCATCAGGAAAGGGACATTGCCGGACATTGCTGGAAATCCGGCAGACGCATCCCAGCCATTTGGCGTGAATGGGATAATCGTCACGGTCCCGATGAATGTAGCGCATGAACCAAGAGCGCCGAGAATTCCCAGTTTCTTATTCCAGAATCCCAGGAACAGGAGCGCGCCAATCGTCCATTCCGTCACCCCCAAAAACCAGCTGGCGCCCCGAATACCGAAAACAGGGTACATCCAGGAAATGAGAGGACCGTTGCTGATATATGGAATCAATACCTTCGCCTCGTACTCAAACCATTTCTGATACCCGAACAGCAGGAATATGATCACCATCGATGCGCGAACAAGGTGGTAATCAAGGTCATTTGTGAGAAGACCTGTCTTGGCCAATATCTTCATGACATGATGCATTGTTTTCTCCCTATTTGGCCTCGATTACCGTTGCGCGGCCGCAGGTGAGAACAGACATGACAGACGTGGCCTTAGGCTTACGATTTCGACCACATGTCGAGCTCACTTGGAGCGCGACAGGAAATTGCGGATTGCCGCAGCGATCTCGTCACAGTGCGTCTCGAGAGCGAAGTGGCCGGTGTCGAAGAAGAAAGCGCGCTGGATGGCCCCCGCTTCGGGGCTCGCATGTTACTTTCGCTTCTGGCGCGGGTCGTCTTCAGGATCGATGTAGGTGATCACCCACGGGCCGATATTGTTGAGCTGAACCACCGTCTCCTCGTCCACGGACACGAAGTGCGGGGTGCCCGGCGCAAGCGCGACGAAGCTTCCCGCCGGCATGGCTCTCGCCTTGCCCGGATCGACCTTCTCGCCCATCCCGATACGAAAGGTTCCCGAGATCACGGTGAAGAGCCCGGCCTTTGAAAGCGTATGCGGCGGGACGCCGTAGCCCTTCGGCAGCTTGAACCGCATCGAGAAGAGACCGTCCTTGGTCGGATCCCCATAAAGGACGGCGCCTTGTGCGCCTTCAGGAAGAATAGCTGGGCCTGTTTCCCACCGGATTTCCGCCGGCGTCACCAGCGTGTTGTCAATCGTCTGGGACATCGTCGCCATGAAGCACTCCTCTCAGGTTGGACGACACAATGAATGCCGGTCTTGATCGCAGTCGGGGGCAGCGCCTCGAACTCCTCCCTAGTCCACACTCCCAGCAAGGACCCGACCAAGCTGAAGCGCGAGTTTCCAATCCGCGACCCGGATTTCTGGACTAGGTCCGGCTGAAAGAAGGGGGAAGTCGGCTGTAAGTGTGGGTGGCAGGCGACCGCTCGCCGAACATTGTCGCTTCGATCTGAAGCCACGAGAGACAGAAGCTTCGTCCATGGAAACGTGCCTTTGTTGGCGCACGGTTTCGCTCGTGAGTCCGAGAGCTCAATGGCTCATGAAACGACCATCAATCCGATACATGAGTCGTAGTGCGACGACTTGTCGATGGGCTTGCCGCCGAATGCGACAAAATTGAATAAGACAGGGCAATCGCGAACAACGCAGGAGGTGGATCAATTCAATATCACGAGCTTCAGCTAGTGTGGCGGTTCAGAAGTCCGCATCGTGCTCGCGGCAACTCCGAAATGCGGACTTTTGAATCAAAGCTACCGGCCGCGAGATCGCCGCCTAAGGCTGAGTAGATGAAGTCCAGATATTTGGCGCGGCCATCCCTAATGGCGTAGTTGAACACATGCTCCGGGTGATGCTGAAGATAGCCTCTTGCTTGCCGTTCAGCCGATGCGGTTCCGGCGTATATAAAATACCGCTGTGTGCAGATCCTTCGTGCGCCGCGTTCGGTCCGGACTGACGGCGTCAGGTGTTGGGATGGGCCTTGGAAAAAGAAGCCCGGCAACTCGCCGGGCTTCTGCGTAGCGGTGATTCAGTATCCTCTAATTACTGCTACAAACCGTGATGGTCTTCATGCCGGTCTCTGCCTCAGAGCGAGTCTTGAAGGCCACCGGTCCGACCTGCACTATAGTCTGTGTTGTCGGCTTCTTGTCGACGATGGTGCATTTCTTCGTAGCGGTGTCTTGCACGACGTAATATTCCGTTGCCGTTTGGGCGGAAGCCGAAACGGCCAAGGCCGATGCCAGCGCGGCACCGATCAGATACTTGCAGATCATGTATGGCCTCCTTGTTTCCTCTCTCGAAGGGGACGACGCCCAAAAAAGATGGGCATGCGCCCCAAAAACGAGGGAGCGCCCTTTTCGTTCCCGGGCGCGCGTGAAAATGCTGAACGCTTTCTCATTTCGCGTTGCGGATCGCGTTGCGGAAAATTAACCGCGCATCTTCGCAAGCGCTGCTGGGCGCTGCTGCAAAGAGGCGCTGCTGGCGCACTGTCCTTCGCCCGACGACGGTTACATATGGAATGGACACACAGAGCTGCCGGATCTGGTCACGACACGACCGTCAGTGCACGCGCGGATTTAACTCGCGAGCGCGGGCGTGCTATCAGCAAAATTGCACGTGGCACCAACTGCCCGGTCGAGCGTTGGTAGCTCGCTTATCGAGGGCGCTCGCGTGCCGACGTTTCCTCCCAATGCCCGCTGGCGGACAAGGCGATCGCCAATCTCCACGATCGATGCTGAAGTCGTTCTCACCGCGGCGCTGCTGAGCGCGGTACTCGTGGTCGGCCTCGCGACGGCGCCGGACTATGCGCTTACGGTCGACGAGTTCAACACCGACGACTACGGCCCCAAGGCACTGGCCTGGTACACCAGCGGCTTGACCGATCGCTCCCACTTCGAGACCGTCGAATTTTCGCTTTGGTATTACGGTCCGTGGTTTCAGATCCTCACCGCTTATGTTCAGTCGTTCGACGTTGCCGATCGGATCACGATCCGCCACGCAATGACGTTTCTCGTCGGGCTTGCCGGTTTGGCGGCGCTATTGCCGCTCGGTCGTCTTGTGGGCGGCAGATGGGTCGGGCTCACCGCCATCGCGCTCTGCCTGATGACGGGGTACCTCTACGGCAGCCTGTTTTTCACGCCGATCGACGTTCCCTTCTTGGCCGCAATGACGTGGGCGACGCTCGCGATCGCGGTGATGGCTCGGCACATGCTGCCGCCCTGGCCTTCGACGCTCGCGGCCGGTGTGTTCACCGGCCTCGCTATCGCCACCCGCACCGGCGGCATCATCACCCACGCGTATCTGCTCGGTGCGATGCTCCTGTGCGCGACGGAATTCTTTGCCGCGAACGGCCGAATGACCGCACGCTATCTCGTGCAGATCGTGATGCGCTCTGCGGCGGTCGTTGGCATCGGCTGGATGACCGCAATTGCGCTCTGGCCCTGGCTGCAGATCGGCAATCCATTGCAGCAATTCAAGACTGCCCTGGTGCACTTTGCAAATATGCCGATGGTGTTTGAATTCTCGCATTGGGGGGAGCGAGTCTGGACCAACGCCTTACCGCGCTCCTACATCCCGAATGAGCTGCTGGCCCGGCTTCCCGAGGCATTCCTGGTACTGCTGGCGGTTGCTCTCGTCCATGCCGTCGGCCTTGCGGTAACTCTTCTGCGTGAAACGCGTTGGCGGCCTGATCGCAAAGCTGCCGTGCGGGCGGCGATGCTGACCCTGGCGCGCGAGCGCGGGATTTTCCTCGTGTGCCTGGCAGTCATCTTGCCGCTGGCATTTCTCATCGTCCAGCGTGCCACCATTTACGACGGAGTGCGGCACGTGCTGTTCGTCATTCCCATGCTGGCGCTCCTGGCCGGGGTCGGGCTGGCGGCAATCCTGCCCCTCCTGCGTCGCGCACCGCTGGCTGCAGCCCTCGTTGGTGGGACCTATGCCGGCATCGTCGTGGTCCACTTGGCCAGGCTGCACCCGCTCGAATACGTCGCGATCAACGCGTTCGCGGGAGGCACTCGGGAGGCCTACGACAAATTCGAACAGGATTATTGGTCGGCGGCTGCTACCGAGGGCTTGCGTCGGCTCGAGCGCCGGCTCGACTACGACCCATCCTTTCGAAATACCGAAACGCCACCGAGCATCCTGATCTGCATCCCGTGGCGCGAATGGTTGGTCGGGCCGATGTTGCAGCGGCCCTGGGTGCTTGAAACCGATCCGGACAAGGCTGATTTCATCATCGCGACGCAGCGGTGGCGCTGTGCCGACGACAAGCCGTTGGTCTTGATTGACGAGGTCAAACGGTTCGACCGCGCGTTTGCCTGGGTTTACGCGCGGCCGGCCGAGGACAATTGAAGCCGGGAACCGGCTTGGCGGGCCAGGCGACCCGCGCTGATTAGGAACTCCGGTCGACAGTGAGGGTTTCTAACGTAAGCTCAACGTGCGCAAGTCATCGCCGTCGAGGAAATCTGCAACTCATGGGCAGATACTGTCCGGGAGGAAACATCATGCAACGACATCTGACTGCATCGCTGCTCGCCGGCACCTTGGCGATGGCCACGGTTGCCACGCCTACACCGGCGCACGCTTGGCGGGGGGGCTGGGGTTGGGGCCTCGGTGGCCTGGCGCTGGGCTTGTTCATTGGCGCTGCGCTATCACGTCCGGCCTACTCCTATGGCTATGGCTACCCAGCCTACTCTTATGGCTATGGCTACCCAGCGTACTCCTATGGCTACGGTTACCCTGCCTACAGCTACGCCAGCTATGGTTACGGATATCCTGCATACTCCTACGGCTACGGCGGCTACGGCTACGGCGGCGGCTACCGACCAATCTACCGCTCCGCCTACTCCTATGGCGGATACCGGCCGCGTCCCGCCGTCTACGGAGGCTATCGGGTCGCCCGGGGGGTAGCGGTCCATCGCGCCCGCTGGCGTTGAGCGTCCTGTCAGAAAGCACGTAGGCGACGATAGGGTCGGCAGCCTGTGGTCGAGGCCGTCCCTGCCTTGCAGCAAGCGGAATGTTTCTTGAAGACGGCGCACAGATCAGGCGTGCGAGGAGGGCATCTCTCAGGGTTCATCGGTGTGCAGCCGGTTAGGTCGGGACGCCGTTCTGCCGGAACGATTTAAGCTGCGGATGGTTTTCCTCGCGACCATCATCACACACCGGAGTTCGAAAATGGACTGGGATCGCGTCGAGGGTAACTGGAAGCAGGTGAAGGGAAAGGTCAAGGAGAAGTGGGGAAATCTAACCGACGACGACCTTACCGCCATAAACGGTCAGCGAGATCAGCTGGAGGGCAAGATCCAGGAACGCTACGGCCTCGCCAAGGATAAGGTCCGAAAGGACGTTGACGACTGGTATAACGCCCAAACTTGGTAGTTGCGCGAGCCACTCGTAGAAGCAGAACCCCACGAGCTCTGAGCGGGGTTTTGTTGACGCGCGTCGACGCCGTATGAACGCGCACGGCGGGGTGGCCGCAGAACCACGGTGCCATGGTTTCCCAAAGCAGCGATCGCTAGGTTTTCAGGAGGGAAGCAGCCGCTGATGTTGCCCTCGTCCTTAAATCGAAGTACCGAGACACGCGGTACAAGCTGAAGAGGTGCAACGGATGAGACGCCCCAGACCACGATCAAAGCTTGGGCCTACCATCGCTTCCGCCGCGCTTATAAGCGCTGCGCTCGCATTGACAGCTGCACCTATCGCTGCGCAGCAATGGACCCCGGAGCAACGTGCGGCCTGCGAACCGGACGCCATGCGGCTTTGCAATCAATACGTCCCGGATGTTCAACGTGTTTCGGCCTGTATGTCGGCGAGGAGTTGTTATTTGAGCCCCGCGTGTCGCGCCGTTTTTCGGGGTGGTGTAAAGCGACGCTCACGATCCAGATAATGAGCGTCTACTGAAAATTGCAGACTGTTCCGCGTCTAGCATGCCACTCGGCGTCTATATCAGCAGAAGGATTCCGAGATAAATGAGCGGCGAGAGTTCGCCGGTCTCCTGTCGCGGTGCGGGAGAAATACGGTCGAGGGCGCTGCCTCGTGACCTGCTCTCGACCCGTCAATTGAGCGTGGTCCATCACCCGGTTCACGCCGCGGAGACTTGCCGCCCGCCTGACCCGTTTCGCAAAATCTCCGGCCGCTTTGTTTGCGCCCGTCCATGGGAATCACGACGAACCCCACCTTAGGCAGGGAGGCTGCTTGGGCGGGGTTCGCGGGACTCGTGTGCCAGACATGGGTCCGGCCGTTGAACACCTACCTATGGCCAAAGTTCCCTAAGGCTGGCGGGGCGGCCACTAATTCGATTTGTCCTTCTTCGTTTCCCGCCCATCAGCAGCCTCCTCGGCCGCCTCTTGTTGGGGTTTCATCGCGGAAAGGGCAGTGCCGACTGCAGCCAAGCCTGCGGCCACGGCTGCTTCCTTAGCTACTCGCTTCAAGGTCGAAGTCTTAGGAAGGACCGACTTTTTCGATTTCGCTGGTCGTTTGGCTTTTGTCGTTCTTCTGGTCTTCGACTTGCTGCCGGCACGCTTTAGAGTCGTCTTCGACTTAACGCGTCGTTTCGATGAAGTCTTGGATTTGGTGCGCTTCTTTGCCTTTTTCATGATTGGCCCCATTCGATTTAACTTAGCTCACATTGAGCCTCAATCCGTTTGCTGGCAAGCAGGCGGGGATGGTTTCCTGCCTCTTATCCCGGTCGAATCAATCCGGAGGGCGCAGCGGCGCGAACTGCCTGCTGGGATCGCAGTGAAATCGCGCGCGACCCCACCGCGTGGGCTTGGCTACCGCGCGAGTAGAACGAGCAGGAGGATGATCGGGCCGTCTGTCCGCTACCCGACGTTCGACAATCGAGGTCGGCCTGAGGCTGCCGGAATGTTCATGCGGCGAATGGTTTTCCTCGCGACCATCACGCCGATGTGCCCGGAATGCTCGGATCGTTCGCCAAGCCGACGCGCCGCTCCCGCTGCTGCGCGTGAGCCGCGAGCGGCCAGCCCGCCGCCGCTCCGCCGATCAGCGTGATGACTCGCGCCGTCTCATTCGATCACCTCGTCGGCGCGCGCGCGGCCGTCGGCTGTCGGTCGAATCTCGATGATCTTCGCACCCCTGCTTTGAACATGCTTCCAGGTCGGATTTCTGCTAGCCGCCGCCTATTCGAGAACTTCGAGCTCCTCCAACCATCGCAAGAAGGAGTGCGCCGCCGCATGGGCCTCTTCTTGACTCTCCGCGCGTTCGATTCTGTGCAAGATTTCGTCGCGTTGGTCGACTCCGGGTCGAACCTCCTGTTCGCGAGCAAAACTCGCAGCGTCCGCAAGATCGCGGATGATGCGTCCATCCTTGAGATGCAGCTCAGGCGTGAAATAGAACTCGATCGCCATACTACAAAAACGTGAAGCGCCGGCCAGGGTTCCGAGCTCGAATGAGCATCGTCATGCCCGCGAAGGCGGGCATCCAGTGCGCACCGACGTCGCGTCGGGCGCCGAGCACCGATCCTGCAATGGGCCCCGGCGTTTACTGGATTCCGGCTCTCGCCTCGCTGCGCTCGCTCGGCCGGAATGACGGAGAGGTGTGGGCAGAATGGGTGCGGTCTTCATTGGAGGCCTTATACTCGTTACATGACGAAGAGGCGGAAGTACGAGCCCCTGGATCTTCGACGGCCGGGTGATGACCCCAGCCGATCTTAGGCGGGTGCACAAGGAGCTGCTCGGCTTCGAGCGCATCGAAGGTATCCGACGAGATGCGCGCGGTGATCGAGGAACTGTGGCCGGAGTTGACGCACAAGCTGCCGCCGAAAGAAGAGGCACCGGGGCGACGCTAAATCTCGCTTCTTATGCTTCCCGTCAGCGGATCGTCTAACGCGCGCGTTCGCACCAATCTTCCGCCTCCTGTACGTTTGGGATCAAAGCAGGAGCCGCCATGTCGGAAAGACGAGAACTCTACCGTAGCCCAAATGGGGACTCATGGTTCCTCGGGCGCGAACCAACGAACGGTTATGCCTTCATCATTCACCAGCCCAACGCCCCATCCGGGGGCCGGCTCTCCCACATCGAACTGGGCGAGTTCCTGCGAAGTGGCAAGGGGCCGGAACAGCAGGCGTTGCTGCGCCTGATCGGAACTCTGGTGGAGGTGCCGCCATATGCCTAGGCGGTTGTTGGAAGGCGGCCAGGTGTTGCCCGCGAAAGCGCATCCCCGTACGCACCGGCGTCGGGACGGGCACTGTTCCGACAACTGGCTGCGGCGTTACTGGATTCCGGCTCTCGCTTCGCTGCGCTCACTCGGACGGCATGACCGGAGAGGAAGACGCGCGACGCATCACCTGCGAGGAATGGCCATCACCCGCCCCGGACTGACCCGCATGCCCGTTGCCGCGATTGTCATGCCCGCGAAAGCGGGCATCCAGTACGCACCGGCATCGCGGGCGGCGCCCGTCTCCCAATAGAGCGCGGCCCTGTACTGGATTCCGGCTCTCGCTCGCTACGCTCGCTCGGCTGGAACGACCGGAGAGACATGGAACTGGAGGCTTGAATGGCCGACCATTTGTCAGCCGCCCCGCTGACGGAGCGAACGGTGCACCTCTGCATCGACATGCAGCGCATCTTCTCGTCCGAGGGACCGTGGGCCACGCCCTGGATGGAGAAGGTGTTGCCGGTGATCGTGGCGCTGGCGGAACGTTTCCCCGAACGCACGGTGTTCACGCGTTTCATAACCCCCGAAAAGCCCCCGGATATGCCGGGCGTCTGGCGACAGTATTACGAGCACTGGCCCGAGGCGACGCGGGCGCACCTCGATCCGCGGCTGCTCGACCTGGTACCGCCGCTCGCCCGTCTGGCGCCGCCGGCCACCGTGATCGACAAGACCCGTTACTCGGCCTTCTTCGGAAGCGCGCTCCTGGACCATCTGCTCGCCCGCGGCGCCGACGGCCTGATCGTCACCGGCTCCGAAACCGATGTGTGCGTGCTCTCGACGATCCTGGGGGCGGTGGATCACGGTTTTCGCGTGATCGTGGTTCGCGACGGCATCTGCAGCTCGTCCGACCAGGGACACGAGGCGCTTCTGCGGGTCTACCACCAGCGCTTCACGTTCCAGATCGAGACTACGGATGCGGAAACGGTGCTTTCGCGATGGAGCTGAGCTTTTGCACGAGCGTTACGCGACGTCGCCACCTAGACAAGGGATTCCAGACCCAGAATCAGGTCGGCATCTCTGAACGGTTCCTTCATCTGAGCTTCAGGTCTCGGACATTAGTTTTTGTCGGCTGCGGGGGGCATGCCGGGATGTCTGGTTTGATCAGAATTTCGCTCATCTGCGATAGTTGTGGCGTCGTCATTGCCCATGGAATAAGCGCAAATGCAGTTCTCCTCGAAGCACAGCCCTTGTACCACCGGCGGGGTGGCAAAGTTCTCTGCTTGACGTGCCATGCCCTTGCGCTCCGCGGTTCGAGATCCGACGAAAAGAGGCCATTAGTGAACGAGCTATATTTCACTTGCCCGAGGACAGGGCGGCAGACGGCGACCGGAATTGGGACGGACGCGGAAATCTTCGCGCCGCGTGGAAAAGAATGCTGAAGCTCGATTGCCCACATTGCGGAGAGTTGCACGAAGTGTCAGTACGAGAGACGTATCTCAATAGCGCTCTGAAGGACGCGAATGACAGAACCATATGAGCGGCGCCGACCCACTGCCCTTTCCGGGGGACTTGTCGTGAACGATTCGCGCTCCCTTCGTTAGCCTTGCCGCGATACTCTTCGCCTCCGTCACCACACCAGCGCCCCGTCTGTCTGTGCGCTAGGTGGCAAACGTGGGCAGACAAAAACCGTTTCCGGAACTTGGGGACAGTCCGAAATCTACCCCTCGTTACGGGTTGGGGTATCCCGCAATCGCGCCGGGTCCTGCGCCCACGGCGGGCGAATTTCCTCCAGCACTCGCTCGCACAGCAAGTCGGGATTTCGCTCGCCAGCCTTGGCAAGCTCGATAAACTTGGTGGCGATGGCTTGCTTGCCCCCGTCGTCGCAGTCCCCAACGCGCAGAGCGATGCACGCCATTTCGAGCGCAATCCCCAGGACGCGCTTGGTCTCCGGGTCAAACCGAACGCCATTCAAAAAAGGGGTGATGGGCATGGCGTTCACCACTCCCGTAGAGTGTCATAATCGAGCGAGTACGTGCCGGCACGCCCGCACGCGGGGCATCGAACCACGAAAACCCGTTGGCCTCCCTCGAATGCGGGCGCTACGACGGTCGTGACGCCGCACGTAACGCATGGCGGCGGAGGTGGTTTAAATAGCGGCGGTGCTTCGAATTGAAGTGACATGACGAGTGGCTCCCTGGTTGTCAGGCGGAGCGCGACCTGTCTCTCTGCCACCTGGCGCAGGGCCGTTGCCGATGATGTCCTACACTATGACTAACAAGGACACTTAGCGATTCAAATTAGGACAGCTGGCTCGGAATGACTGGTCATCAAGCGAAGGGGCAGTCGGCCAAGCCAAGGGACGAGGCGACCAAGCTGCCCCTTCTTGCTCGTGCCAGTGAAGCTCCACTCCTTGGCATGAGCTTCGCTGATTATAGCCTGCTCCTGGCACTTTTCCCTATACTGGCAAGGTGGTGCCCTTTGCCGCATGCCCGATGACTTCGCCTTTCCGCCAACTCATTGGGAGTTCGCCGCAGCGGCTACTCCCGCTGCTGCGCCACGACGCGCTTGCGCTGATCGTCGCTCAGCTTGAACTCGACAGCCGCGACGGCTTCGGCAGCCTTCTCGTCGGGTGCCCGTACATCACCAGGTAGTGAGAGCGGTTGCGGAGGATGGCGACGCGCCAGGAGCGCAGCTTGGCGGCTGTAGCCTTCTTGGGGCGTATCTTTCTCCGCTCGTGCTCCACAGCCGGCGGCCGCTGGTGCCGGGTCCTTTCTCAGATTGGATTTGACGGGGCAGTGTCAGGTTGGCGTCTCATGTAGAACTTGCGATTATCCTCATGCGTGATGCGGAATCCGAGTTGCTGATAAAGCCGCAACGCGGGATTGGTCTTGACCACACCTAGAATCACCGCTTGGTCCGCGCGTGCGGCTTCATTCATGATTTGCTTCATCACCTCAGTGCCAATACCCTGGCGTTGGAAACAACCGTCTACAAAGAGCTGCGCGAGAAAAAACGCATCATCGCATGTTGTGCCCTGCAACCAGCCAACATCAGCCCCGCCGACAGTGATTATTCGAACCTGCGCCAAATCCCATTGCTGTCGGAAGTTGGTGACGTGAGCGGCCTTGTCCAGGCTCAATTCTCGAATTGTTGTGTCCATTCCGGCGAAATAGAGAGACGCGCAATAGTCAAAATCCCGCGCGAGCCGGGCGAAAAGAAATACCCATTGCCTCTCTACCAGATCGTTTGGACGCTACGACTGCAACCCTAGTCACTCCTACAAAAGGTGTCCCTTGCCAAGCTTACCGCTAAGCATTGCTGACCGGCTCGCGCCAAACCTGCCTCGTGGCGCGAGCTTCTGCGCTCAGCGGCCCGGGATCGGCGCGTCCATGGCCTGACTTGGGAACACCTGCACCGCGATGCGCATCAGGTCGCGATTCCAGCCCCGCGTCGCTCCGCCACACTAGCTGACGCCGCCTGGAAGAGAATACCGAAACGTGCCTGCTGCAGATTCGATGAATGCGATCTTCCAATCCGCGGCCGAGAAAACCGGGTGCGGATCGGCAAGTCGTCGAGCATCGCGCACCGCTTTGTGACCGCGATTGAGAACCGACCAAGAAGACTGACCCTAACCATCGAACAATGATCGCTGGCCGAGCCTCAAAACATCGTTGCTATCAGATACTTCATACTAGCGCCGATACGGGGTTGCATGCCGTCCTTCATGATGACCGTGCAGGTCATTCCGGCGCTGACCAACACGCCGGGCGGCACGTGCGTGAGATGGACGCTGACAGGAATGCGCTGTGCCAGTCGCACCCAGGTGAAGGTGGGATTGACGGAAGAGAGGAGCTGTGGACCATCCTTGTTATCCTGGTCCGTGATGCCTCTTGCTATGCTCGAGACCGTTCCTTGCAGCGCAGGGGATCCGTCCATCAGGTGGACCTCGGCAGCGTCGCCGGCTTTGATGTGGGGGATTTTGGTTTCCTCGAAATATCCCTCGACGCGATACGAGTTGCTGTCGATCAGGGCCATCACCGGCTTTCCCTGCGAGGCATACGTGCCCTTTGCAAGATTGAGATTGGTGATGAAACCATTGACTGCCGCCCGCACTTCGGTTCGGTTCAGGTTTAGAGTAGCGGTGTCGCGTGAAGCAATCGCCTGCTGGTAGCTGGCGGCTGCCGATTCCGACTGCCGGCGCGCGTTGTCGAGATTCTCGACAGTGATGGTGTACCCGGGGGAGAGCTTCGAGCGCCGCTCGTATTGATCGCGCAACATGAGATACTGAGCGTGCTTCACCGCGAGCGCGGCTTCGGCGTCGGCGAGCGCCAGTCGGTAGCGGTCCTGATCGATGATGAACAGGACGTCGCCCTTGTGCACGAATTGATCGTTCCGCACGCGAATATCATCGACGTAACCGGATACGTCCGGAGCAACCGTGACCACATCGGCGCGGACGCGCGCATCTCTGGTCCAGGGCGAGTAGAGATAGTAGCTGGCCATGTCGTAGCCGAGAAAACCGGCTACAGCGAGCAAGATGAGGGTCAGCAATACACGTACGACCGTCAGCATCGGTAGCTCCTCAGCGCATGCTCGCGATCATCGCGATTCCGCAAAAGAAATAAACGAACAGAGCGACGCGGACGAGCGGCGTATACCAGAACAGGCGGTAGACCCGCGCCGCGGTCAGCAGCGCATCGGTGGCGACGAAGACCGCCAGGGCAACCACGAACCAGAGAGCGAGCGCCGGCACGAAGGCGCCAAGCACATCAATTTCGGAGAACATTCCGGTCCTCCTGCATGAGCACGCGAGCCCTCATGAGATCAGAGCGAAGCGACTCGGCTCCGACCAACACGTCGCCCAATGCCTCGATTTCCTCTGGTGTGTTCGTGACCCGCGCCGCGGCGAGGGCATCGCGCCGAAGCGCACGTGCCGCCCACGCCGCTTTGACGAATTTCGCCGGCGAGGGATGAAGAAGGATCCGCGACAGCCGGTCGAGCAGGTCCGAGCCCTTGGTAGCGATTGCGGGCGCAAGCATGCCCGCGTCAATAGCCGTCCTCAGCCGGCCGATCGCTTGTCCAGCGGAGAGACCGGCAACTGCGCCGACTAAGCACTGGTGCGCGCCGGCATGCTCGTCTTTGAGACGGGCAAGTATTGTCCAGAGCCGTTCGCACAGGGCGCGCTCATAAGATCGAACGTCGGGCCGGCTGGCACTGGCGAGGCGGCTCAGATGGAGGAGCATCTGCCGGCGAAAGCGCCGGCTCGCATGCGCCGGGGTCTCGGGGAAGAAGGCCGCGAACAGCACAACCCCAACTCCGATTCCCACCAGGACAGCAAACGAGGAATTGAGAAATGCGACCGCGTCGTAGCTCATGACGTTGTTGATCTCTGACGCATACGTGAAGTAGACAGCCGACAGCATGCCCAGCGGCCCGATTCCAGGCTGCGCGAGAATGTAGCCGCATGTCAGCAGCAGGGGCGCGAGCGCCACCGCCAACGAGAGAAAGTCTACCGCCAATGGTATGAAGTAGAACTGGGTCACAAAAACCGGCGCCGCCGCTACAAGCACGGTTGCGGCGCAAGCCAGGGCGATTTTATCCGGCTGCTGCATTGTCGCGAACAGCGTGCACACGACCGCGGCGACGACCACTGCGGTCGGACCATTCGGCCAGGCCGTCACGAACCAGAAGGCGGATGTGATAGCGATTGCGAGCACGGCGCGGATCGCACTCAGGGCCGCGCCTACGGGATCCGGCCAAAAGTCGTCAGCGGCATCCGGCGCTGGCAGATCCTCGCCTCGCTCGAACGCCGTCACGGATTGCCGAAGTCGCGCGCGCGCACGCGCGACGGCTTGCTCATCTGCGGCGCGTACGAGCGTCGACACCACCGCGCCGTTTCCGGCAGGCGTGTCATTCGCATCGCAGATCAATCCCCGTAGACTTGTGGTCGCAGGATGCGGCGCCGGGCCAACACGGCGCGCCTCGGCCCCCTCCACAACCGCACAAAGCTCCACCGCGGCGTCCCGCAACTCTCGCCGGGCGTTGTAGTGAAGACGAGCGTCGGCGCTCTCGAAAAATGCCGACTGCTGCATTGCCTCGACCGCGACAAAGTCCTTGGTGAGCTGAGCGCGCTCGTCGGCGATGCACCCCCGGTCAGCCGCGGGATCGATCGCAAGGGCTGCAAAGTGGTCGGCGCGACGCGTCAGATCATGCACGAGCGCGACGACTTTCGGCCTCAGCTCGCGCACGAAGAACAAACGACTGACGAGCGCGGCGCAACCGATCCCAAGCGAGATCTCCGTGAAGCGCGCTACGATGAGCGGATAAGCCCCGCTGGGCTCGAGGGCAGCGGGGAGACCGACGATGGCCACGGTGTAGCCCGCCAGCTGGAAACCATAGGAGGCGAAATTGCGCGTCGTACGCGCAGCGAAACAGCAGAAAGCGATCCACGCGGCGAGGGATGCCAAGAACAGCTCGCCGTACTGGGCGAATGCAAAGACGAGAGCAATCGAAACGAGCACCCCTGCGACGGTGCCGAGCATGCGGTAGAAGCTCTTGGCGACAACGAGACCGCTGTCCGGCTGCGACACGACGAAAACCGTCAGCACCGCCCATCTGGGGTCATCGAGCGCCGCCCAGAACGCAATGAACAGCGCCAATAACGAGGCCGCAAAGGTCTTGAAGGAAAAGACCAGCCCAACGACTGTCTCGCGTTCGAGCCAATCCGGCCTTTTCAGGAGCCGGTTGCGCAACGGCAAACTTGCGACAGCGGCCTTCATCAGTAGCCGGGCTCCTCGCGACCCTCGTTCGTTGCGCACTCCTTCGAACGGATCGTTTCGAATGGCTCCGCGCGCGAACCGCCTTCCGGCGCAGCAACGACGCGGCTCGAGGCAGATATTGGGTTCGTGCCGGTGGTGACAAAGTCGCGGTCAGACGGCTGACAGACGCGGGTCGACGGAGATGCCACGTTGAGAACCAGGCAAGCCGCCGACACCGCCGCGAGCGATACTCCGAATATCCGGGCATGGTGCTCGGCCGATGCATCGCTCGACGGGCGCTTCGTGGCCGAGAAACGAGAGTTATTGCCGCGCCTGTCAGCCCAGAGCGCGGCGGCTATTCCGAGCGGCTCGTCGCTTGTTTGAGTCGATAGGTCCATTCTTCGGAAGCCAGGGTTTCGGCGCCTATTTCCGCTCATCATGTAGCGGCGTTCGACCACGGAGCCGAACAAACTCTGGCAAATTTCAGCAAATCAGACCGAACGCGAGTTCGATCCACTGAGAATTGACGAGCCAGTGTTCCAACCCGAGCGGGACGAATAGGTCACCGGACGCTTCTTCGCAAACATTAGCACAAGTTTTGCACGCTTCATTCGGCATGCTCGACGATGCGGTGTAACGAGTCTCCATCGATCAAGATGGAGACGCATCATGAACAAGTTCATCACTGCTTTGCCGAAAACGCTGATTGCTGCTGAGTTGCTCTTCCAAGCTGCGCTGCCGCTCATGGTCGCAAACATTTGGTCGGCGCGAGCCAGTCGGAAGCACGGCACAATCGTCAAGACGATCCGGCGTGGGCCGCAAGCCGCCGCCATTGCGCTAAGGCCGGCGAAGATCCTCGCGGTCGGGATCAGCCTTGGCGCACTTCTGACGATGTCGACTTCCGTCCAGGCCGCCAACGCGCAAAATGCGAACACGGCACGGGAGCAAGCCCTCCGCGAGTGCAATCTTATGGAGAGGAGCGACACGCATGACCCATATGAAGGGACAAAGACCGGCAGCAGGCAGTTCGTTTACAAAGCCTGCATGGCCGACCACGGCCAGCTGGAATGACAGCGCTTGAGCTGCAAGGGGTTAGCCGAGGCAGCTTCAGCGCCGGCTTATTGGTCGAGCAACACGAAACTGGTTGAGCAACGGTGGCAAAGGTGAAAACCGCAATACTGCAACACGCGTTGAGCATCGCACTGGTCGGCATACACGCGCTCGGAGGGGTGCCTGGACTGCCGGTAGTAACCACGCCTGCGGGCGAACCGTCGACCCTTTCAGTTCAATACTGCGTGCCGCAGGACGACGATTTCAATTTTCACAGATTCTACTGCAGGAGGGATGCGGCCAAGCCGTATCGATCCGGAGCGGAAGCGCATGCCAGGGACATGCCAACCATCACGATCGCTAGACGAATGCAGTGAACATGATCGCGTGCCCGGCGCCCCCACCCCGGGTTCGCTCGCGGCCGGCCTGCCTTCCCCCCGCAAGCCGGCCGCACTGCCACACCGTCCTGTTCGATAGCCGAATTGCAAGCACCCACCCATAAGCGATCGGATCCAGTACGGAGCCGTCGATTTCTGGCCGGCTGCGACGACGACGCAGCAATCAAGTACGCCGAACACCCCTGATCTCGCCTGCGTCGGTCACTGCTCGGTGAACTCCGGCGACTTCGACACAATGCTGAAATTGGCACGGTTCATTCGGTGTGATCGCAATGCACCGGCGGAACGGTCGGGCGTTTAGGAAGTGACGCGGATGCCGCTCAATCCGCTCCCCTTTCTCATGATTTGCTGAAGTTTGTTTCCCTTTACTCGGTCCCGCGCGTGACTCGGCTTAGGTTGCAATCACAAACCCTCGTGGTGACAAACCCTCGCGGCGATTGCCCGCCTCAATCACGGAGTTGTTTCCATGCAGTACACGGTTGGTAGCTATCTTGCAGCGCGGTTTTCTCAAATTGGTCTGAAGCACCATTTCGCAGTTGCGGGTGACTACAATCTCGCCCTGCTCGATCAGCTCTTGACCAACAAAAACTTGGAGCAAATCTATTGCAGCAACGAGTTGAATTGCGGCTTCAGCGCCGAGGGCTATGCCCGGGCGCGGGGTGCAGCTGCTGCGGTCGTCACCTTCAGCGTCGGCGCGCTCTCGGCCTTCAATGCGATCGGCGGCGCTTACGCCGAAAATCTGCCCGTCATTCTGGTGTCCGGCGCACCCAACAGCAACGACCGGGCCGCGAACCATCTGCTTCATCATACGCTCGGCACCCACGATTTCTCCTATCAGCTGGAGATCGCGAAAAAGCTCACGTGCGCTGCCGTTGCGATCACGTCCCCCGACGAGGCGCCCGACAAGATCGACCAAGCGATCCGCACGGCATTGCGCGAAAAGAAGCCCGCTTATATCGAAATCGCGTGCAATATCGCCGGGGCTCCCTGCGCGGCGCCGGGGCCGATCAGCGCAGTCGTCGGCGAGGAACCGAGCAACCCCTTGGCACTGAGAAGCGCGGTGGAGGCGGCGGCGGATTTCCTGCACGGCAAGCAGAAGCCGGTGCTGCTGATCGGCAGCAAGCTGCGCGCCGCGGGTGCGGAGAAGGCGGCCATCGAGCTTGCTGACGCACTTGGCTGTTCTGTCGCGGTCATGGCTGCAGCCAAGAGCTTCTTCCCGGAGGACCACCCGCAGTTCGTGGGCATTTACTGGGGCGAGATCAGCTCCCCCGGCGCGCGCGAGATCGTGGACTGGTCCGACGCCGTGCTGTGTCTCGGGACCATCTTCAATGACTATTCGACCGTGGGGTGGACCGCGATGCCCAGCGGACCAGGGGTACTAACCGCCGACATGACCAGTGTGCAAATGGCTGGGCACCAGTTCAGTCAAATCCATCTGCGTGACTTCCTCTCGGCGCTCGCCCGCAAAGTCGAGAAGCGCGACGCGACGATGATCGAATATGGACGCATCCGATACGAGCGCGCGCCGGAAAAGGTTGCCAAACCTGATGCCCAACTCACACGGGCCGAGATTGTTCGACAGATCCGGCCACTCGTGACCTCCGAGGGTACGGTCTTCGTCGAAACTGGCGATTCCTGGTTCAACGGCATGCAGCTAACGCTCCCCGGCGGAGCGCGCTTCGAGAGCGAGATGCAATGGGGCCATATTGGCTGGTCCGTTCCCGCCGTTTTCGGCTATACGCTCGGCGCGCCGCATCGTCGGGTCATTGCCATGATCGGCGATGGCTCCTTCCAGCTCACAGCACAGGAAGTGGCGCAAATGATCCGGCAAAAGCTGCCGGTCATCATCTTCCTGATCAACAATCGTGGATACACGATCGAGGTCGAGATCCACGACGGCCCCTACAACAACATCAAGAACTGGGACTACGCCGGACTGATCAATGTGTTCAACGCTGAGGACGGTCATGGCCGCGGCCTGAGCGCCAAGAATGGCCGCGAGCTCGCCGAAGCCATCAAGGTCGCGCTTGCGAACCGCGAGGGGCCGACGCTGATCGAATGTGTCATCGATCGCAACGACTGCACGCCAGAGCTGATCTCCTGGGGTCATCTGGTTGCCACGGCGAATGCGCGCCCGCCGCGTCCGCAATGACATTTCCGCGGATCCGACGCGTCTCGGTATTCCCCGCGGCCCCTTAACGATTGGAGTAGGATCATGGCCGACGAAATGGTTGCACAGGTACACCCGCGAGATCGCCAGGAACTGTTGCGGGTTCAGGGGCCGCTTGGCTCTTTGCCCAGCCGGGTTACGCACAGCGCCGCCGCGCCGCCCCGCGACCTGAGGGCGCTCTACGTTCTGGCCTGGCTGCTGTGCGCGATCTTCTACTTCTACCAGTACGCCGTGCGTTCCGCTCCGGGCGTGATGCAGCAAGACCTGGTCGCAGCGTGGGGCGGCAACTATCTCGGCGGGCTGATCTCGGCGTATTACGTCGCGTATGCCCTGATGGCGCTGGTCGCCGGATTGCTGCTCGACCGCTACGGCCCCCGTCAGACCATTCCCCTCGGAATCGCGGTGGTCGGCATCGGCTGCCTTATCTTCGCTCAGGGCAGCCTCGCCGCCGGCATGGTGGGCTTCGTCCTGCAGGCTATCGGTGCGATCTTCGGATTTATCGGCGCGTCCTATGTCGCGGCCCGCTATCTTCCGGCACGCATGCTAGCGATTTTCCTTGGCCTCACGCAGGCCCTCGGCATGGCCGGGGCGGCGTTCGGGACCAAACCCGTCCACCTGGCGATTGATCCCGCCGGCAGCTTCCGTGTCGACTGGCAGGAGGTCTGGATCGGCTTCATGGTCATGGGCTTCGTGCTGGCGCTCGCGACCTGGATCGTCATGCCGCGCGACAAAGGCGACAGCGCCGAGCATCATGGCGCGCTGTCGCTGGCGAGCGTGCTGCAGCCGTTCCGGACCGTCTTCGGCAACCCCCAGAGCTGGCTCGCCGGCATCATCGGCGGCCTGCTCTTTGTCCCGACCACGATCGGCGCTCTGGTTTGGGCCACGGCCTTTCTCCACGACGGCCAGCACATGTCCATGGCCGATGCCGCCTCGGAAGCCTTCATGGTGCCGGTCGGATGGGTCATCGGCTGTCCGCTGCTCGGCTACATCGCCGATCGGATGGGACGCCGCAAGCCCGTGCTGATCGCCGGGGCATTTGTCATGCTCGCCGCCGGACTAGTCGCCATCTACGTGCCGGCGGGTACCTTCCCGCGCTATTCGGTGGCGCTGGTACTCGGCATCGCCTCCGGCGCCGCGATGATCCCGTTCTCCATGATGAAGGAGGCGAACCCGCCTCAGGTGAAAGGGACGGCGGCCGGCGTTATGAATTTCCTCGTGTTTCTCACGACCGGGATTATGTCGCCCTTCATCTCTCATCTGATGGTGCCCGGGTCGGATCACGTGCTCACGCTGCATGAATTTCAGGTCGCCTTGCAGCCGCTCGTCGGCG
>CAVUAI010000047.1:0-171637 GCA_963739385.1 uncultured Alphaproteobacteria bacterium | reverse complement strand
GGTCCGGATTGAGAATCCGCGACGAGATGTCTAGTTCAAGCTAAACGCTCCAGGAGCCCAGCGGGAAATAACTCAGCCTCGCCACGTAGGAAATGCGCGAGCGCAACCCACCGCACCTCGTTGCGAACGCCGCCATCGTCGAACGAAAAGGCCGCACGGCTGTAGTGGGCATCGTCGGCCAATCTCGCTTCGAATACGAAAACGATTTCATGCCCAATCGCACCGTGATGCGAATAGAGATTTTCCAAGACTGTCAGTAATGTTGGCTCGGCGATGGCTAGGCCAACCTCCTCAGTGAATTCACGTCTAAGCGCGTCGACGGCGCGTTCACCGAATTCGATGGAGCCACCGAGTGGCCGCCAGCCCTTGATCGCACCGTTGTCATTGCGCACGGCCATCAGAAGCAATTCTTCGTGTCGGCGAATGACGCCGACGGCAATTGGCCGAACGACGGAGGGTGGGCGCCAGACAGCCATGCGCGGGATACCCAGTTCGTGAGGATCAGTCCGGAAACGATTTTTACAACGTACAACCCGCGCGGGCGAGCGCGGCTAATGTCCGAGTTGGGTCAAACTGAGAAAAGCACGCTGCGAGCAAATGTTGTCCGGCGGCGCTCCGATAGCCAACGAGCAAACAGTGCCGGGGCTTCGGACTCGTGCCACAAGCAGAAATCCCACGAGGCCGATATCGAAGTTCCCTGGTCACGAAACGGGCCGATCTGTCCGCTCGCCACTGCGCTCCCGCCTAGGGAAGACGGTGCCACCCTCAGCGGGAGGGCTGGGCCGAGCTCGACCATGACGACGTGCCAGGTGGAGGAGCAAGTGTGACGGCAATCAATCCTTACGCCGCCAGCCGCTCCATCCCGGCAATGATCGCTTCAAGCTTTGCATCGTTTGGCATGGTTTTCGCCGTCGAGGCCCGCGTTGCATTTGGACAACACGTGCCGGAAAAACGATCACCCCGCAGCTTTCTTGTCTTGCACGAGGCGATGGTGAGCCGACAATGTCACGAGTTGGCTGTGCCGCATGCCTTGGGGATGGAGCGGAACGGGGGGGCGAGCAGTGGAGAGACCGCGGCGGATTGCGCTGGTGCTGTTGTGTGGAACGGTCACCTTCGCCGGTTGGTACGGTGCCAGGCTCGGCGGCTTCGAGTGGTCCGGCATCGAGAGTACCGCAACGCCGGTCTGGAACCGCGAGGCGGCACGCGCCGCAACGGTTTCGAGCGCTGACGCCGAGCGCGTCGGCGCGCGGCTGGCATCCGCAATGGCCTCCGTGGCCGCTGTGGCCTCCTCCCATATCAAGCTGCCCGAGCGGGCCGTCGCGCACGCCGCCGTGCCTGTCGCCGCTGCGACGACGGTCGATCCAGCTCCGCACGAAGAAGGCTTCGTCCCCGCGGACGTTTCCGCCGCCGAGGCGACCGCCGTCGAGGCTCCTTCGCCCGACTCTGGTCCGACGCCGCCGCCCGTGCGGCTCGCGTCGCTGTTCACGTCCGATCCGGCGAAGGAGTACCCGCAGCCGCCGGCGGCGCGTCCGATTGAAATTCTCGACGAATGCCTGGTGATCGAAACCTGCATCGACGAATACCTCTGGTCGCTGTACGAACGGACGCCCAAAGTCGATACGAACAAGGTGACGGAGCGAATCAAGACGACGGTCAAGACCAAGGGCAAGACGCGCACGGTGACGAAAACCGTCACGAAATACGTCGTCGGCGACTTCACGTGGAAGGATCCGATCGCCGCACAAAGAGCCGGCATGTCGGTCAAGGATTATGTGATCGGGGGCATGGATCGCGGCTTCAAGCTGAAGCTGTTCCGGGCGCTTCGCGCGATCGACGACGCCGGGCTCATGCCGGGCATCACCAGCGCATTCCGCGACGATTACCGGCAAGCGATCGCAGCCGGCAACAAGGCAGCGAGCGACAGCTCATTCCATGGCGGCAGCCGCCGCGGCGGCTACGGCCACGGGCTTGCCGTCGATCTCGTGAGCGTCAGGGGCGAAACCCGCATGCAGCGATTCGCCTCGAGCGAAGAGCTGTGGAAGTGGATCGATGCGCACGAGAAGGAGCTTGGGGTCGGGCGCCCGTATCTCGACCGGGACCCCCCGCATGTCGCGCCGATCGATGGCAAGGAATATGCCGCCAAGCGTGGCCTGGCGGCCGTGCGAAAGGCATTGATTGCAAGCAAAGAAGGCGCAAGCGGGGAAACCGGAAACAAGGAAACCTCAAGCGGCGCCCGCAACGATCCCGGCGCATCGATGCGCGCCAAGCAGGCACAACATAAGCATCCAAGGTGAGCAGCCTGAAGAGCCGGACAAGCGTACAACGTTGAAATGACCCGCGCGAATCTTCGTGCGCGGGCTTGACCCGCTCATCCGTCTCAGGTTGCCATAATACGACAGGTCCGACCCGGCTGCTGCGCGATCGCCGATGGCGCTCGCCGGGAACCGCCTGCCTGGGGTCCGAGCACGCATGCATCTGCGCAACTGTAACAACTTTCATGATTTCCGACGTCTGGCCAAGCGGCGGCTGCCCGGCCCGATATTCGATTACATCGACGGCGCCGCCGAGGACGAAGCGACCCACCGGCGTAACACGAAAGCCTTCGAGAGCTGTGACCTCGTGCCCCACGTCCTGCGCGGTGTAGAGAACGTCGATCTCTCCGTCACGGTCATGGGCCAGAAGCTCGCGCTGCCGGTCTATTGCTCTCCCACCGCCTTGCAGCGTCTTTTCCACCATCAGGGTGAACGTGCCGTCGCAGCTGCCGCTGCGAAATACGGCACGATGTTCGGCGTGTCCTCGCTTGGCACGGTGAGCCTTGAAGAGTTGCGCAAGGCGCACGATACACCGCAGGTCTATCAGTTTTATTTTCACAAGGATCGCGGTCTCAATCGGGCCATGCTGCAGCGGGCCAAGGACGCACGTGTCGAAATCATGATGCTGACCGTGGACAGCATCACAGGCGGCAACCGCGAACGCGATCTGCGCACCGGCTTTTCGATACCGCTCAGGATGACGCCCGCCGGTATGCTGCAATTCGCGATAAAGCCCAGGTGGGGGATCAACTACGCCACTCACGAGCGGTTCAGGCTGCCCCAACTCGACGAGCACGTCGACATGAGTGGTGGCGCGCTCTCGATCGGCCGTTATTTCACGGAGATGCTTGACCCATCCATGAACTGGGATGATGTGGCCGAGATGGTGCGGCAATGGAACGGCCAATTCTGCCTCAAAGGCATCATGTCCCCTGCCGATGCCAAGCGCGCTGTCGAGATCGGCTGTACTGGTATCGTCGTCTCCAACCATGGCGGCCGGCAGCTGGACGGCTCACGGGCGTCATTCGACCAACTGGCCGAAATCGTCGACGCCGTGGGTGACCGGATCGACGTGCTCATGGATGGCGGGGTGCAGCGGGGGACCCATGTCCTGAAGGCCCTCTCGGTCGGTGCCAAGGCGGTCGGCGTCGGCCGCTACTATCTCTATCCGTTGGCTGCGGCCGGCCAAGCTGGCGTCGAACGAGCGCTCGGCCTGATGCAAACTGAAATAATACGCGACATGAAGCTGATGGGGTGCACCAAGTTCAGCCAGCTCTCGCGCGACAATCTGCGGTTCAGATGAGTGACACGCAGTAGCGAAGTGCTCGCAACAAGCCGGTCCGGGTTGGTCAATCGCGTCGGATCGAAACGCGCCCGGCCGGCCCCTGCCCGCACCTCTCGTTACCTCCGATCGCTGCCGAATTTCTTCAAGGTGAAACGTCGTTAAGTGCCAATAGCCGACGCGACGGCCGCTTAATCACGAGCCGCCTTTTTCGAGCAATCCGAGCGCGCGGCGCAACGCATCCGCCGCCACCTTGCGCTCGTCGTCGGACATGTGGTCGGGGTCGAGTTCCAACCGCAGATGCGCCGTGCGGGCCTGTTCTGCTCCCTGCATGAGCCCGATCACGGCATACGTCGCGACAGGCTGCGCGATGCCTTTGACCTGCACGTGGCCGCGCGCCTCGCAACGCACCGCGTCCTTGACGTGCGCGTAGGTCTCGAACGAGATCAGCACGCCGCCGGGCGGAGCTTCGTGTTCCAGCCGCGATGCAAGGTTCACGGTGCCGCCGACCATGGTGTAGTCCATGCGATCCTCGCTGCCGAAGTTGCCGACCGTGCAGTAGCCGGTGTGGATGCCGACCCGGCAGCGCAACGGCGTTTCGATGCCGCTATTGCGCCATTCTTCAGCCAGTTCGCCCACGCGCCGTTGCATGGCAATGGCCATCTGGACGCAGGCCAACGCATCCTCCTTCACGCCCAGCGTGGTGGGATCGCCAAAGAACATGACAATGGCGTCGCCGACGTATTTGTCGATGGTTGCACCGTATTGCAGCGCGATCTTCGACATCTCGGTGAGGTAGTGATTGAGGAGCTGAGTAAGGTCTTCCGATTCCATCTTGTCGGTGATCTCGGTGAAGCCGACGAGGTCGGAGAAGCAGACGGTGAGCTTCTTGCGCTTGCTGACGATCTTGACATCCTGTTGGCCGGTGAAGATTGAGTCGTAGACCTGCGGAGCCAGATATTTTGCGAGTTTCGAGGACAAGGCCGCCAGCGCCGCGGACTTCTCGGTGAGATCCTGCTCGCGCTGCTTGAGTTCGGTGATGTCCGAATAGACCGCGACGGTGCCGCCATCCTCGGTACGGCGCTCGCTGACCATCACCCATCGGCCGTTGCCGCGCCGCTGCACCTGCGGCTCGCCCGGATTGCGATGTTGCTGCAGACGTTCCGCAATCCATTCTTCAACGCGGCCCTCCGCATCCTTGACATAGCCGCACTCGGCAGCCCGGCGGATGATGCTCTCGAAGGTCGTCCCGGCGCTGAGATCGATGTCCAGGCCGGGGTACAGCAAGTCTCGATAACACGAGTTGCAGATGACCAGCAGGTCCTCCCCGTCGTAACAGACGAAGCCTTCGGAAATGCTCTCGATCGCCTCGGCGAGCCGCTGCTCGCTGCGCAGCCGCGCCTGCTCGGCCCGGCGCAGCGGCGTGATGTCGTAGAGCCAGAACAGCCGCTTGCCGCCGGCCACCGCGACATGGCCGCCGGCATAAGCCACCTGCACGTAGGAGATCAGCAGATCGAGCAGCTCGCCGCGCTTGGTCTTCCAGACCACTTCCTCGTTGAGCAATTGGCCCCCGCGCGTGCGCAGCAATTCGATGATGCGCGTCCGGTGATCAAGGTCGTGCCAGAACCGCTTGGTGTCGAACAGCTCCAGCTCATGCTGTTCGTAGCCCAACAGGTTCCGCAGACGCCGGTTGTGGAAGAGGATGCGTCCTTCCTCGTCGACCACGCTGACCGCCGCCGGGCAATAGTCCAGAATTTCCTGAAGCTGCCGCTCCTGCTCGATGACCTGTGCTTCGTGCTGGGTCAGCGCCGTGATGTCGTAAACCCACAACACGCGCTTGCCGCCAGCAAATCCGACGTGTCCGCCGCGATATGCGACCTGCACGTAGGACAGCAGCATATTGAGGGGCCGACCGCTTTTGGTCCGCCAGATCACCCGTTCGTTGATGAGCTGGCCGCCCTTCTCTCGCAGCGCCTCAATGATACGCGCGCGCTGCTCGATGTCGTGCCAGAACGTGCGGGTATCGATGAGCTCGAGCTCGTCCTTCTGATAGCCCAGCAACTCGCGTAGCCGCGCGTTGTGGAATAGCAGGCGCCCGTCCTCATCGACGATCAACAGGGCCGCCGGACAGAATTCCAGCATCTCGCGGAATTGGCGCTCGTGCTCGGCAACCTCCGCTCCGAGGGCGGTACCGCCACTGGCAGCCGCCGAAAGACCTGCTGTCGTGCCAGAAGACATTCGGCATCCGCGGGAGAGAGCTGGGAAACGCTATCATCAATATCCTCGGAATTCGAGGCGCGTAGTCGCGACATAGCGTCAGACCGACAGCTCCCTGCCAGCCGCTGGCGCGCCCGGAGAGGATGAACCCGCCACCGGCCTGCCTGGAGATGACCTCCTCCGACGGGATGACGCCGGCGTCCGGGCGCACTGCCATTCCTACCTCCCGCCCCTCCATCATGTCAGCAGCGAGGTCGTTCCAGCGCGTCTGCTGAGCTGATACGCTTTGCTCGTCGCACCGACGCTGCGCTCCCGCCTCGCCGCCGAGCTCGAAGCAATGAAATCAACCCGGATTTGCCTCGCACTCCTGATGATGCTCGCGCCTTGCGCTGTCTCGGGACAGGCGGCGGCGGAGCAGAAGCCATCGCCGATCGATTCCGCGGATCGGCTGTTCAAGGTCGGGGAGTTTGCCCAAGCCGGCGAGCTATACGCCCGAATCGCCGCCGACCACCCCGACGACTATTCGGCAATTCTCCAGCTGGGCCGGATCGCACTGCTTTCCAACCGGCTTGACGATGCCGAGAACTGGCTGAAAGCGGCCATCAAACTGCGGCCCGAGGACGCCGACCCCAAGGTCATGCTCGCCGAGGCGTACTATCGCCGCGACAATTTCGAACAGGCGGCGGCTTCGCTCAACGGCGTCGAGGTGAGCACCAACCCACTGCTCACCTCGCAATATCCGACACTGAATGTTGCGAAGCTGCAGAGCTTCAAGGGCCAGACGCCCTATGAGGTGCACGGCGATGGGCAAATTACGCGTCTGAAATTCCTTAGGACGGATCCGCTGCCATTGGTCAGCGTGCGGGTGAACGGGGGCGACGAGGTCACGTTCTTCATCGATACCGGGGGTTCGGAGGTCACGCTCGACACGGACTTCGGCCGCGAGCTCGGCGTCCCGCAATTCGGGGCGGTGCAAGGGACCTTTTCCGGCGGCCAGCACGCCGAGGTTCAGCAAGGGCGGATCGAATCCCTCACGCTCGGCGACTGGACGGTAAAGAATCTGCCCGTGGTGATGATGCCCCTGCGCCAGCTCTCGCAAGGCCTTGGCGCGAAGCGTATCGACGGTATCATCGGGACCACGCTCTTCTACCATTTCCTCGCGACCCTCGATTATCCCCGCGGCGAGCTCGTACTTCGCCGGAAGAACGCGACCAGCCTCGCGCAATTTGCGGCAGCCGCGGGCAATAGCGTCGCGGTTCCGTTCTGGATCGCGAGCGACCATTTCATGGTGGGCTGGGGACGCGTGGAGACGCTGCCGCCTGCGCTGCTCTTCGTCGACACCGGGCTCGCCGGCGCGGGAGTCAAGCTGGCGGAGTCGGTGATCAGGGAGGCCGGGATCAGGCTTGAGGAAAACAAAGCGTACGCAGGTGCGGGCGGCGGCGGGACGCTGAAGATCGTGCCTTACGTCGTGCACCGCCTGTCGTTCGGGCCGGTGCAGGAAGAGAACGTCCCGGGGCTATACGACGGGCCGTTCCCCTGGGAGAACCTGTTTGGCTTCCACCTCGCGGGCATGGTCGGCCACGATTTCTTCAAGCGTTATGCCGTGACCTTCGACTTTGAAAATATGCGGATCCTGCTGCAGTAGGAATTCCGCTCCGATGATGCGCGCCGATGCCCGCACCAGTGCGCGCCTCAAATCCCGTTGCGATAAACCACCTTGCCGCCAACCACCGTCATCAGCGCCTTGGTCTCGCGGATCGCATCCGCGGGCACCGACAGAATGTCCTGCGACAGCACCGCGAGGTCCGCGAGCTTGCCCGGCTCGACCGAGCCGCGCTCCTTCTCCACGCCCATGATGCGCGCGTTGTTGATGGTGTAGAGCGTCAGCGCCTCCTTCGCGGTGATCGCGTGCTCCGTGCCGAGCGCGTAGCCCTTGAGCACCTGCCGCGTCGTCATCCACCACATCGACAGGAACGGATCGACCGGCACCACCGGTCCGTCGGTGCCGCCGCCGACCAGCACGCCGGCGTCGATCGTCTTGCGGATGGGGATCGCATAGGCCGCATGCTCGTCGCCCCAC
Source organism: uncultured Alphaproteobacteria bacterium (assembly GCA_963739385.1). Classification (GTDB taxonomy): domain Bacteria; phylum Pseudomonadota; class Alphaproteobacteria; order Rhizobiales; family Xanthobacteraceae; genus VAZQ01. Next base: position 163,746 of record CAVUAI010000047.1, on the reverse strand, counting down.
CAGCGGCGCTGGTTGTGGCCCAGCAGGACGGGATGATCCTGCATGGTCGCCATGATGCCGATCGCCGCCATCTTCCTGAGCGCCGCGTCCGAAGGATGGAACAGGTGCATGATGGTCCAGCGCAGATCGCGGATCGGCCGCTCGTTGTTGACGCGTTCGTAGGCGCGCACGATCACGTCGATGGTTTCATCGCCCACCGCGTGGGTCTGCGCCTGCAACCCCGCCTCGGCGATCAGCTTCAGGCCCGCGACATACTCGTCCTCGCCGCCCGGCGGCAGCAGCAGGACACCGCGATAGGACGCGTCCGTCTGCTCGCCCGGCACGATGCGATAAGGCCAGCTCATGCGCCCGCCCTCGACGCCGCCGTCGAGCGGGAACTTGATGCCGACGAAGCGCAGCATGTCGTCGTTGTTCTGCGCCTTGATCGCCGCGATTCCCTTCTCGACGTCGGCCTTGCGCAATGCGCGATAGAGCACGTCGGTGCGCACCGTCATCTCGCCCGCGTCGTGCACCGCGCGGTAGAGCGCCATCTGCCGCTCGTCGATGCCCGGCTCGATGACGCCGACGATGCCGTAGGAATTGAGATCGCGCATCGCAATCTTGAGGAGCTCCGCCATGTTGGAAGGCGGCGGCGGGAGAATCTTGCGCACCAGATAGGCGGCGGTCTCGAGCAGCACGCCGGTCGCCTCGCCGTTGGCATCGCGCACGATGACCCCGCCGTCCGGATTCGGCGTGTCCTTGGTGATGCCGGCAAGCTCCAGCGCCTTCGAGTTCACCGTAATGACGTGGCCGCCGCGCGGGATGAACACCGGGTTGTCGGGCGAGACCCGATCGAGCTCGTGGCGGGTCGGCATCCGCCCCTCTTCCAGGATGCTCTCGTGCCAGCCGGAGGAGGCCATCACCCACTTGCCCGGCTCGGTGCGCGCGACGCGTTCGGCAATGGCCTTCTGCACGTCGGCGACGGTGCGCGAGCCGAGAAGCTGCACCGCCGGGCCGTTCAGCCCCGCGAAGAGCTGATGCAGGTGGGAATCGATCAGGCCGGGCACGACCGTCCTGCCCGCAAGCTCGATCACCTGCGTGTTCGGCCCGATGTGGCCGGCGATCGCGGCATCGTCGCCGACCGCGAGAAAGCGCCCATCCCTGATGGCGACGGCTTGCGCGACGCGCCAGTCCCTGTCGACCGTGATGACCTGGCCGCCGCGCAGCACGAGATCGGCAGGCTGTGCGAGGGCCGAAGTTGTCAGAGCGAATGCGACCAGGAACGCGGAGAGAAGCCCAATATCGAGACGGTGACGCATCGCCGGTCCCTTCGCCGTTCATCCGAAGTTAGACCATGTAATCTTACAATCCCGGAGGCCTCAAGCACCTCGAAAATACGCGCAAGAGCTGCGGTGTCGACGGATCGCGCGCGAGCACCACTGGCAATATGTAACGCCGAGCCGGATCCCGGCGGATGACGCGCGCTAGATCGCGCTGACTTTCTTCGGCGACCAGCCATAAGCCTTGGCGCAGGCGCCGCCCATCAGCATGGCCCGCTCGCTGTCGCTCAGGCGGCCCGTGTCGAGGAAGGGCTCGACCGCCTGCTCGTAGTTGACGACGGCGAACGCGCGGGTCCAGTCCGTGCCCCACAGGCAGCGGTCGAAACCCCAGGCGTCGAACACGCGCGCGAGCGGGTCCCAGATGTCCGGGAAGGGATACGGTTCCCGGGACAGCGTGCAGGCGCCGCTGACCTTGATCACCGCGTTCGGGCGCCTGGCGAGGTCCAGCACCTTCGGCAGGTCGGCCCAGGGCTGCGGCGGGGCCGGCGGCGTGCGCGGCTGCAGGATGCCGAGATGGTCGACGATGAATCGCGCGTCGGGATGGCGATCGATCAGCGCGGTGCCCGCGTCGAGGTTGCCCCAGCACAGGAGGTTGACCGGAAAGTCGTGACGGACGGCTGCGACCAGGATCCGGTCGAGGCCAGGGTCGTCCGGCTCGCGCTGCGCTTCCTTCGTCAACATGATCCGGATGCCGACCGTGCCCGGCGTCTTCTTCCAGTCGGCGACGACATCGGCCACCGCCGGATCGTCCGGGTCGACCGGCTTCACGATGGCGAACCGGCCGGGATGGGCCCGTTGCACCTCCACCGCATAGCTGGCGTCGTAGCGGTACATGGAAAAGGCGGAGATGAAGATCGCGCCGTCGACGCCGACCTTGTCCATGGCCGCCACCATCTCGTCACCTGTGACGTGATCGGGCCAGTTCGGCACTGTGTGCCAGGGTCGCTTCGGGGTGTTCGCCTCATAGGCATGGACCTGGGAATCGATGATCGTCATCGGGGACGCTCCTCCGTGCCGAGCGAGTTGGGGTATCGCAGCAGGTCCATGTCCAGAAGGGCCAGGCGTCGTGCTTGCCGATGCCGGCGGCCATGAGCAGCAGCTTCCCACGGCTGCGATAGTACTCGATCGAGGGTCGCGATGGAGCGCCTGGTCGTCAGGGTTGGCGGGATCGGGGACTCGCTAGCGCGCAGCCACAAGTGCCGGGGCGCCTCTTTGCTTACAGTCCCGCGCGTTTCGGCCCCGTGCGGTCCTATTCCAGGATATCGACGTCGTACTTGGCACACAGCGCCCGAATGGCCGCGTGGTCGTCATCGGCCACACCATCCACTTCGATGAAGAAGTTGGAAAAGCGTCCGGGAATGACAGTCAGCAGCAGGCGCCCGTCTTGTGACCCGACATTGCGAAAAGTGTGCGGAATATCCCGCGGGCCTACCACAATCGCTCCCGCCGGTGCCGATACCTTCTGGCCGCCAATGGTGACCTCGAATTCCCCTTCCAGGATGTAAAAAATCTCTGTCTCATGCCGGTGAACGTGCAGGGGTGGCCCGCGGCCGGCGGGGATCTTCTGCTCCAGGATGGCATATGCGCCGCGCGTCTGCTCGCTCAAGACCTTAAAGGTGCTCTGATCGCGCAGGACGCCGACGACTTTGCCGCCGCCGGGTGGCTGGATGATCGGGACGGTCGTTTCTGTCTCGAGTAGAAAATCATGATGCCCGGCCATTCGTTGCCTCACGCTTCGATCTCGTCCAACTGACCCGCTGTTAAGAATTTGGCGTCGCAGGCTCGAACCTTCCTGGGCGCGCCGGATCATCGGCGCGTCTCACACACAGAACCGTACACGTGCGACGTTCCGCTTACGGCTCCCACCTGCGACGAAGCTCATCAGCACGACGAGGCGCGCCGCATCCGCTCGCCGTACTGCGCGCTCGGCCGGGACACGCCAGGGCAGTCTCCCAGGGTTCGCGCGCCTAATCCACGACCGCGAACATCTGGATTTCGATCAGCTGCTCGGGCTCGCCGAGCTCCAGCACGGCGATGTTGGTCGAGGTCGGCTTGTGGTTGAAGGGCGCGAAATAGCTGTTGATCACCCGCGAGGCGCGGCCGATGTCGCCCATCTGCGGGCGAGCGCGGAACACGAACATGTGCACCACGTCCTTGAAGCTGGCGCCGGCAGCGTCGAGCGTCTGCTTGATGCCGTCCATCGTGCGCTTGGTCTGCTCTTCGAGATTGCCGGTCATGTACTGCTGGATCTGCTCACGCTTGTGCGGATGGTCGTGATAGACCGGCAACGCCGTGGTGCCGGCGAGCCAGAAAATCTTCCCGCTCTTGATCTTGATGCCCGGCACGAACGGCATGAACACCGTCGTGTCGTAGTTCGGATGATGGATCATCTCCATGTGCGGACTCGCCGGGGTCTGGGGGCCGGCGGAGGGAAGCGTCGTCAGCGGGGTCTGGGCGCCGGCGGGGCCGAGCGTCAACAGCGCAAGCGGCAGGCCGAGGGACAATCCAAGCGCAACGCGAAGCCATGTGCTCATTGGGTTACTCCTTGTGGGTGAGGCCTTCATCCGAATCGAACGAGGGGCGCGCTGCGGCCCTCCTGTGCTGGACCAAACGATACTATGCGCACAGGCGCTGCCGTCGCACTGCGAGATTTCGCCTCGCCCGACGTCGCCTTGGGTCAAAACCGGCGCCGCTCGACGCGAGCATTTGTTTTCTGCTTTACCTTCTGTAAGCGGACATCAGAATCAGACCGCATCCCGAGGCAGCCTTCATGCGATGATCGATAAGGTCCTCGTACGTGGAACTTAGAAAGATACGCACTTGAAGGGTCCTCCGGCTTTCTCCTACCGCCCCGCCCCGCGCATCACGTGATAACTCAGCTCGCCCGGGTCGGTGAGATCGGGCACCGTCCAGCCGTCGAGGTCGTATTCGGCCATGCACTGCTCGGCGAAGCCCTTGAAGCGGTCGGCATTGCCGGAGGCCTGCGCGCCGAACAGGCAGTAGCGGCGGATCTCCTCGGTCGAGCCGCCATAGTTGATCTCGTAGAGCTCATGCCGGCCGCCGAACTCGCTCGCCAGACAATCCCACAGGAGCTTGAGCAGCTTCACGCGCTCCTCGGCCTTGTAGCCGTTCGAACCCCGCAGGTAGCGGTCGAGGTAGGGGCGGATCTCCGGGTTCTTGAAGTCGCTGGCGTGGGAGTTGAGATAGATCAGCCCTGAGGCCACCGTCTGCTCGATGATGTACTTGATCTTGCTGTAGGCGATGGTGGCGATGATGGCATAGGCGTTGCCGGGATCCATGTTGGGGAGGAGATAGTCGCCGATCCACGGCCGCGGATCGCGCACCATGGCGTCGGACAGCGCCCAGAACAGGTTGCGCCAGGCGATCACCTCGCCGACATTGGCCTGCACGCCGCGATAGTCCTTGGTGCCGGCCGCCTCGACCGCCTTGAGCAGCAGGCCGGCGATGAAGTCGAGCTTCACCGCCAGCCGCGTGCAGCCGTGCACGACGAAGCGCGGCAGGAAGCCGGTGCGGGGAAAGAAATTGTTGGCCTTCTCCACGTCGCCGTAGACGAAGACGTTCTCCCAGGGCACCAGCACGTTGTCGAGGATGAACACCGCGTCGTTCTCGTCGAGCCGGCTCGACAGCGGATAGTCGAACGGGCTTCCCATCGCGGTCGCCGCCATCTCGTAGGACGTGCGGCAGATGAATTTGACCCCCGGCGTGTTGGTCGGGACCATGAACACGACGGCGAACTTCCTGTCCTGCACCGGAATGAGCCCGTGGTGCGCGACGAAGGTGAAATTGGTCAGCACCGATCCGGTCGCCACCACCTTGGCGCCGGAGACGACGATGCCGGCGTCGGTCTCCTTCTCGACGTGGCAGCAGACGTCGCCGACCTCGTTCGGCGGCCGGTCGCGGTCGACCGGGGGATGGATGATGGCGTGATTGATGAAGGGCACGCGCTCCTGGCTGAACTTGTACCAGCGCCGCGCATTGTCCTGATACGGGTCGTAGAAATCGGCGTTGGCGCCGAGCGTGGCGAGGAACGCCGCCTTGTAGTCGGGCGCGCGGCCCATCCAGCCGTAGGTGAGCTTCGCCCATTCGGCGATGGCATCGCGCCCGGCGATCATCTCCTCGAGCGTTTTGGGCGCCTTGAAGAAGGCGTGGGTCACGCCGCCGTTGCCGGTCTCGGTCGGCAGCAGCAGCTTGTCCTTGCGGGCGGGGTCGTGCAGCGCATCGTAGAGCCGCGCCACCATCTTCGCGGTGTTGCGGAAGGCCTGATGCCTGGTGACGTCCTTGACGCGCTCGCCGTAGATGTAGACCTCGCGCCCGTCGGAGAGCGAGGCGAGGTAGTCCGCCCCGGTCTGCGGTGACGCCACCGCGACCTTGCCGGTGGTCTCGGGCCTGGCCGCGAACGCGGCCCGCTCGTCCGCAGGAGCAACGGCAGCCATCGGTCCTCCCCTGCCCCGCCGGGCGTGTCTTTGTTCGATGATCGAACTTTTGTACGATGTGCGAACGCAACGATACGTCCACCCCGGTCGGCTGACAATTGCCACCGACAATTGCCGATGGGTCATGAGACACAAGGGAGGTTCGCCATGTCGCGCCGCACCGTGCCGCCGTCACAGTTGCCGCCTGATCGCAACATGCGCCGCAAACACGTTGCGCCGCGCCTCGACCGCCGCGCCGTGCTCAAAGCCACGGTCGCCGGCGGCCTCGCGCTCGCGGCGACGCCGATGTTTGCGCCGGCGGTGCGCGCCGCACGGACGTTGAAGCTCGGCTATGTCAGCCCGCAGACCGGCCCGCTCGCCGCCTTCGCCGAAGCCGACAATTTCGTGATCTCGAATTTCCTCAACAACGTGCGCGGCGGCCTCAAGATCGGCGCCGACAGCTATCCGGTCGAAGTCGTCGTCAAGGACAGCCAGTCCAACCCCAACCGTGCCGCCGACGTCGCGCGCGAGCTCATCGTCGCCAACAAGATCGATCTCATGCTGGTGGCATCGACGCCGGAGACCACCAATCCGGTGTCCACCATGTGCGAGGTGGAGGAGACGCCCTGCATCTCCAGCGTCGCGCCGTGGCAGCCCTACTTCATCGGCCGCCAGCAGAACCCCGGCAATCCCGCGTCCTGGAAGCCGTTCACCTCGACGTTTCATTTCTTCTGGGGGCTCGAGGACGTCATCGCGGTGTTCACCAATATGTGGGGACAGCTCGCGACCAACAAATCGGTCGGCGGACTGTTTCCCAACGACGGCGACGGCAATGCCTGGGGCGACAAGCAGGTGGGATTTCCGCCGGTGCTCGACAAGCTCGGCTACAAGCTCACCGATCCCGGCCGCTACCAGAACCTCACCGACAATTTCACCGCCCAGATCACCGCCTTCCGGCGCGATAACTGCGAGATCGTCACCGGCGTGGTGCTGCCGCCCGACTTCACCACGTTCTGGAACCAGGCGAGCCAGCAGGGTTTCCGGCCGAAGATCGCCTCGGTCGGCAAGGCGCTGCTGTTCCCGGTCGCGGTCGAGGCGCTCGGCCGCAACGGCAACAACCTCTCCACCGAGGTCTGGTGGTCGCCGAGCCATCCGTTCAAGTCCTCGCTGACCGGACAATCGGCGCGCGAGATCGCGGCCGCCTACGAGCAGGCGACGCGCAAGCAATGGACCCAGCCGATCGGGTTCGTGCACGCGCTGTTCGAGGTCGCGGTCGACGTGCTCAAGCGCTCCGCCGACCGGAACGATCCCAAGGCGCCGTCGCCGCCATCGCGGCGACCAGGCTCGACACCGTGGTCGGCCATATCGAATGGAACGGCAAGGAGCTGCCGCCGTTCGCGCAGAAGAACATCGCCAAGACGCCGCTCGTCGGCGGCCAGTGGCGGCTGCGCGACGGATCGAAATACGAGATCGTCATCACCGACAACAAGACGGCGCCGCAAATCCCGGTCGGCGGCAAGATGGAGCCGATCGGCTGAGGCGGCGGACGGCGGATAGCTGCCTGCGGGCGATCGTGTGACGGTCAGCGGGGCGGATTTGCCCCCGTCGACGGACGCCGATTTGAGAAAACAAAAGCTCGCCTGCAGGGTCCGGCAGCATCGACCTGATGACAACCCCTCGTCGTCGGCGAGTTACCAGCCGCGACCGTAGCCTGCGGCTTCCTTCCGTATCCAATCCGGCGTTTCACGGCCTGCGGGATTTTCGGACGCGAAGCTGTTTCCGCCCGGCAGCCTTTTGGCTTTCAGTCGGACGCGTGATCGGGAGGACCTCGCGCATATACTCGGCGAGCGCCTCGCAAAAGCTCTCTGCATAGGGCGGCATTGGTCGCCGCTTGTCCCATTGAATGGCATATCGCTCTCGAACCGGCTTGCGCCGGTGTGTTACGCGAACAATTCTCAAATTGTAGCGATCCGTTCGCAGGAGCGACGGAATGATCGCTACTCCCTGCCCGGCCTCCGCGAGCGCGAGCAATGTGTGCGGCGCGCGGCTTTCGAGCAGAATATCGGGCTCGACGTCCGTGAGACGGCAAGCTGCGTCAAACAGCCTCCGAATTGAATAACCCGATTCCAGCAACAGCAACGGATAGGACGCGAGCCCCCCGATATCGATAGCGCCGGCACGACCAAGCTCGAGCGATGGGGCGCAGGCGGCCAAAACCTCATCTGGTGGCAATACGCGGCTCCCGAAGCGTCGATCGCCTTGATCATGTCTGATGCCAATGTGAACCTCGCTGCGTTCCAGCATCACGGTCTGTTCGCCACCAAGTGCCTCGGACAGTTTCACGTGCACATTGGGAAAGCGTTCGGCATATCGTTGCAGAAACGGCGACAAGACACTTTCGATCGTGTGCGGCGGGGCGGCAACTTTCAGCACCCCTCTGTCTCCACGCTTGAGAACTTCCACCCGCTCGCCGAGCACCTCGATATGTGCCAATACACCGCGACAGTCTGCGAGGAACTGCTCGCCTTCCGCGGTCAAGACGAGGTTGCGCCCGACGCGGTCGAATAGTCTGAGCCCCAGCTCTCGCTGAAGGTCGATGATTTGCCGCGAAAGAGCAGGCTGCGCAATGCGCAGCCGCAGCGCCGCCTTCGACACAGTGCCCAGTTCCGCCACGGCGACGAACGTACGCAGGCGTCTCACGTCCATAACTCGGAAAACTATGCTCTTTCGGCATTGGATACTAGAATAATTATGCATTGGACATCTATTTTGATCCCGGGCATATCGTCTCCACAGCATTGCTCGAGGAGTGACCGCCAGTAGGCAAGCGTGCTTGGCGATTGCCGCTGCAACGAAGAGCGATCGCAGGGCGTTGTTGCGCCAAGGATCGGCGCCTGGCTGCACCTCGCGGCGAATTTGGAGGCTCTCATGAGTTGCTGCGACGAAACCACCGCCCGCGTGCCCGGTACCGACGTGTCTCGGCGCTCGCTGTTCAAGGGCGCGGCTGTGATTGCAAGCGTCATCCCCGCCGCGCAACCCACCCGCTCCGAAGCGCAGGGCAAGCAGATCAGGCTCGCCTATTGCAGCCAGCTCCTGTGCGGGGTGCCATACGAAGTCGCGCGCTCGTCCGGTCTCTTCAAGAAACACGGGCTCGATGTGCAACTGGTCTACACCCGCGGCGGCAATGCCGCGATGCAGGCGCTGGTCGGCGGCGCGGTCGAATACGCAGCCACCGCGTTGGACGTTGCCATTCAAGCCTATGCCAATGTCGGCGCCGACATCCGCCGCTTTGCGGTCACCGGCCGCCTCCCGCTGTTCGCCGTGGTCACTGCCCCCAAGACCGCGAGCCAGATCCAAGCGATCAAGGATCTCGAGGGAAGGACGGTCGGCGTCTCCGCCCTCGGCAATGCCGATCACGCGCTCACGCTCTATCTGCTGAAGCAAGCCGGCGCTGACGCTCAGAAAGTGCAGTTCGCGACCATGGGCGTCAATCTGCTGGAAGCGCTGCGGCAGAACCAGGTCGACGTCGGCCTGGTGCAGGAGCCTGCTCTGACACTGCTGCGGCGATCAGGCGGACGCGTGCTCGTCAACGCGATGGACCTTGAAGACGCCAAGCAATATCTCGGCGGTTCATTTGAATTCATGGGCGTTGCAGTGCGCGCCAAGGAGATCGAACCGCGCAGGGCGGAAATGGTCGCGCTGGCCAAGGCGCTGGCGGATGGGCTCAAGGCACTGCGCCAGATGACGGGCGATGAGTTGGTCGCGGCTTTCCCCAAGGAGATGATCACCGGGCTGGACCTCAAGGAGTTCAGCGAGATTCTCGTGCACCACCGCGACTCGCTCTACCCCGAAACCGTGGAGATCGACCTCGACGCGGCCAAACGCGTCGAACAGAGCCTGATCGCAGGCGGTCTCCTCAAGCCCGGCGCGAGCATGCTCGGGCTGCACGACCCAAAGATCGTGGGAGGCTGAAACTGCGCGTCCGCGATCTGACGATTTCCTACGGCGGCGAACCGGTCCTCGAAGGAGCGAACCTAACCATCGGCGAGGGCCGTTTCGTGAGCCTCGTCGGACCGTCGGGCTCGGGCAAATCAAGCCTTTTGCGAGCCGTGATCGGGTTGCAACAGCCGCTCTCGGGCACGATCGAGACCAACATTGAGCGCGCGCAGATCGGCATTCTATTCCAGGACGATGCCCTGCTGCCGTGGAAGACGGCGCGCGACAATGTCGCGCTGGGCCTGACCTTCCACGGCATGGAGCGCGGCAAGTTGCTCGCCGAGGCGGAAGCATGGCTCGAGCGGCTGGGTCTCGCCGGGTTCGGCGACCGGTTTCCCCGTCACCTCAGCGGCGGCCAGCGCAAACGTGTCGCGCTCGCGCAGGTGCTGGCTATGAAACCGAGGCTCCTCCTCATGGACGAGCCGTTCGCCTCCCTCGATGCGATCGTCGGCGCGCGCGTGGTGAGAGACGTTGTCGCCTTGGTCGAGCGTCAGGGGATCAGCGTTCTTCTGGTCACCCACGACCTCGAAGAGGCAATCAGCCTTTCCGATGAAGTCTACCTGCTCTCGCAGGGGCCGCGGGCGCACATCACCCAGCAATATGCGGTGCCGATTCCGCGGCCGCGCGATCCCGTCCATTCGCGGATGCATCCTGCCTTCGCACCACTCTACGAACGGCTCTGGGCGGACCTCTCCCGCGAGGTGGATTACCGGGCGGAGGCGGCATGATGCTTCTCGATCCCCGCTATGCCTGGCTCCGCCAGCTCGCCGCGGTTGCGGTGCTGCTCGCGGTCTGGGAGGCTGCAGGCCGCGCCGGCATGCTCAATCCGATGTATGCGCCAAGCCCGAGCAGGGTTGGTGCGGCACTGGTCGACCTGTTCGCGGACGGCCGTATCTGGCCGCATCTCGAGGCAACCTTCACTGCCGCGCTCGGCGGTCTCGCGCTCGGCGTTGCCGCTGGCGTTCTTCTCGGCGTCGTCGCCGCGCTCGTTCGCCTGATAGCGGAGCTGATCGAGCCGGTGATGTCTGTTCTCAATGCCATCCCGCGCGTGATCCTGGCTCCGCTTTTCGTGATCTGGCTCGGGATCGGGCTCGCCTCCAAGGTTGCACTGTCGTTCATTCTCGTGGCGGTGCTGATCTTCTTCACTGTGTTCAGCGGAATCCGGCAGGTAGATCGCAAGCTTGTCGAGCGCGTCGTCACGCTGGGCGGCAGCCGCTGGTCGCTCGTGCGACATGTCTACCTGCCGTCGGTCGCGACCTGGGTGCTCAGCAATCTGAAGATCGCGGTCGGCTTTGCATTCACCGGCGCTTGCGTGGGCGAGTTCGTGGCGGCAACGCGCGGCCTCGGCTATCTGCTGTCGTTCGCGCAGAGCACTTACAACGCCGCCCTGATGTTTGCGCTGATCCTATTGATCCTGGTGGTGGTCCTGCTGATTTTCGCTATTGCGGGGCGGCTGGAAAAACATCTGCTGCGCTGGAATTGAGCGCAGGTCGCCAAGGGTACGTCGTCGTGACCGATCAATACATCCGCATCAGAGAGCAGCCGCGCGAGGTGTTGGACGCCATCGCCAAGTCGCTGGAGGTGCGTGCAGCCGAGCCCGCCATGCAGACCATCTGTGCGGGCTACATGGCGCGGATCGCCCTGCCGGGCGAAGCTCGCGTGCTTGAGATCGGCTGCGGAACCGGCGCGACGACGAAGCTCATCATGCGGCACGTCGGCCCGGCGCAACTCGTCGGCATCGATCCGTCCCCCATGTTCATCGACATGGCGCGAGCGACATTCGAGGGCGAACCCCGCGTCTCGTTCACGGTCGGCGACGCCGGTGCGACCGGGCAGGCGGACGCCTCCTTCGACCTCGTGATCGCGCATACGGTCTACTCGCATTTGGTCGATCCGGAAGAGGCGCTGGCCGAGGCCCGCCGAGTTCTCCGGCCGGGCGGGCAACTCGTGATCTTCGACGGCGACTTTGCGACCCTCACCGTCGCGCTGTGCGACGGCGATCCGCTGCAGTCCGCGGTAACGGCAGTGCTGCGTCATCTGGTGCACGCGCCCTACCTCATGCGGCGGCTTCCTGCTCTTGTCGCCGCGGCGGGCTTCAGAGTGGAGTCGGTCGAACCGCACGGCTATGTACAGACGACGAGCCCCGACTTCTTGCTGACGCTGCTGGCGCGCGGCGCTCACGCCGCCGGCCGGGCCGGTGAGATCGGTCCTTGCCTGGTTGACGGTTTGGACGGAGAGGCGCGCAGGCGCGTGGCGAACGGCACGTTCTACGGAGCCCTGCTGTTCCTCAGCCTCGCCGCACGCAAGGACGGCGGGTGATGCATCAGTCGCCGATCGAACAGGCGCACAGGAACTTCTGATCGGGAGATGGCGCATGCCGCAGAATCGCTTCGAGAGTTGGCACCTCGATCTGCAGGATCTGTTGGGCCTGGCGGTCCCGCCGATTGCCATCGCCTTTAGCAGGCAGGTTCCGGTCGGGATCGGCCGCATCGCACGAACCATGCCACCGGCAACGACGGACGGACGGACGGGAGCTGTTGCAGCGAGTTGCGTCTTCTGGATCGAAGGCACGCAGGGCGTGTTCGCCACGACAGCGGAGGATCACGGTAATTGCAGCGTCGGGAGCCTGACCCATGGTTTCAAGACGGTGGAGGAGATCGCCCACAATTCCGATGTCGCGGCGCTATGCGAGTCCAAATGGGTCACGCCGGAAGCAGTGGCCAAGATCGCGGTGGTGCGCGAAAGGCCGAAAAGTATCGTCTATGGACCGTTGCGCGACGTGCCGGTCGAGCCGTCGGTCATTCTGCTGCGGCTGAATGGAAAGCAGCAGATGCTAATGCACGATGCGTGGCCCGGCCTTCGCTTCGAAGGCAAACCGCAATGCCACATCGTTGCGATCGCCAAGGAGAGCGGCGAGATCGCGCTGAGCGTCGGCTGCATGTTGAGCCGGGTGCGCACGGGCATGTCGAACAACGAGGTCACGTGTGCGATCCCGGCGAGCCGCGTGGACCTGCTGATTGAGCGCCTGCGCGCGACGCGCGACGCCGATTACGCGGCGGCAGCTTATGCCGCAGCAGATTCCATGCGTTTTTGCCGACAGGAGTGAGAGGCGTGGCGCGGGTCTGACCGGAGTGGAGCGACGCGTCCGGTCCGAAGGCGGTCGTAAGCCCGTCGGTCACCTGAGCGAGGCCGTTGACATTGGGGAACGAGGGCGGCCCGGCGCTCTCGTGTCCGGGAGGGTCTGCGACGGTTCCGGCACGCCAGCTCTTGGGCCGCTCTCGGGGGCCTAGGCGGACGCGCCGGATCAAGCAAGCCGACTGATGGGCAGACCGCCTAGAACCAGGGACGGGAGCCGGTCGAGGGACCGCTGGCAAAGAACCTGAACGGGTTGAAGTAGTCTCGCGAAGGCCGGTCGCGTCGCGTGGCGGTGCGTGCCTTCTTCGACTTTTTCGGTGCCGCGGGTGCGACCGCCGGGGCGACCTCGGTGGACTCCGGCGCCATCGCCAAGGCTGACGCCGCCGGTTCCGATGCGACCGGCGCCGACAGCTCGGCGCGGGCGGTTTCCGGGGACACCGGTGCCGGCGCGGCTGCCGTGACCGGTGCGGCTGCCGTGGCTGGGGCTGGGGCCGCCGCCGGTGTCGGTGCGGTTGCGGTTGCCGTGACCGGAGCCGGGGCTGGTGCTGCGGCCTGGGCCGGGACTGGCGCCTGCGGTTTCGTCACCACCATCGGCGGCGGCTCCGCCGCGACAGCTTGCTTCGCTGCGGCCGAGCGCGTCTTCTCGCGTGCGGCTGCCGCGACTGAAGCCGGGGTCGGCTGTTTCTGGCCGGTCTTCGCCGCCGGCGCGGGAGGCGCAACCGGCACCGCGGTCTGCACGACCCGCGCGGGCGCGGCCTCGACAGGGGCCGCCGCCTGATTCTTCGCCACGGTGGGCGCCACGAACCAATTGAAGGCCACGGCAGAGACGGCGTAGACCCCGAGGCAGCCTCCGATGACCGCCAGAGGGTAGATCGCCGACGCCGTGAAGTGTGCAAACGCATTGAATGCCCCCGAGCTACGCCACCATGGGCAGCCATCATGGGGCTGCCTGCTATCGATTTAGTCGTGCGCACGGACGGATTGGTTCAATCCCGGGGCGATAAATTCATGCCGTGGAAGCGCTTGGGCGGAATTCCGGTATTCCTGGACCGATCCCCACCCCGACCGCTCAGGGGTGCCAGACACGCAAGCCCAAAAGGCGAGCGCGAGACGGCTTCAAAATCGGATCGCGATGTCGCTCCAAGTCTTTGACTGGATGCAGGATCTTGACCGCCAAAGCCCGCCGCGCTCCGGGATCATGCATCAGCGGTCGCCGTCGTTTTTCCCCAAGGCGGCGAGCATCTTCTTTCGCAGGTTCACCACGTTCGAGGCGGGTCCCGGCGGCCGGCCTTCGGCGCGCCGCAGCGCCTCCTGCACCCGGACGGCGAGGTCGGCGGCGCGGTACGGCTTCTTGATCAGATCCTCCGACTGCAGGTCGGTCCCGAACGCATCCATGTCGGCATAGCCGCTGGCGAACAGGACGGGCAGATCGGGCCGCCGCCGCCGGGCGTGGCGCGCGAGCTCGACGCCGCTGATCCCCGGCATGGCGACATCCACCAGCAGCAGATCGATCTCGGCGTCGCCGTCGAGAATCTCGCGGGCTGGCCCCCCGCCATCGGCGGCCAGCACGCGATAGCCCAGATCCTGCAGCATCGCGACCACGAGCTCGCGCACGTCGGCATCATCATCGACAACGAGAACGACCGCATGACCCTGCACGGCGGCGGCCTGCTGGCCGATGACGTCGGACTCCTGGGCCGCAGCCTCGGTGCGGGGCAGATAGACCCGCACCCTGGTTCCCTCCCCAACAACGGAGTCGATGCGCACGGTGCCGCCGGACTGCTTGGCAAAACCGTAGACTTGCGACAGCCCCAGGCCCGTCCCGCGCCCGTAGGGCTTGGTCGTGAAGAACGGCTCGAATGCCCGCGCGAGCACGTCCGCCGGCATTCCGACCCCGCTGTCGGCGACCGCGATCTGCACGTAGTGGCGATCGACGAGCTCGCCCGCGAGCTCGCCCGACAACGCCGCGACATTCTTAGTTTCGATCGTGAGCCGGCCGCCCCCTGGCATGGCGTCGCGCGCGTTGATGGCCAGGTTCAGAATCACCAGCTCGAGCTGATGCGGATCCGCCAGCGCGGTCCACAGGCCGGGCTGCAGATCCGTTTCCACCCGGATGGTGGCACCGATGGTGCGGGACAGAAGGTCGCCCATGCCCGCCATCAATGCATTGACGTCGACGGCACCGGGCATCAGCCGCTGCCGGCGCGAAAACGCCAGCAACTGCTCGGTCAGCTTGGCGCCGCGCTCGGCGGCACGCATGGCATTGCGCACGAGCCGCTGCTGACGCTCGCCCTCGACCCGATGCGCGAGCAGATCGAGATTGCCGACCACGGCGGTCAGCAGGTTGTTGAAATCGTGCGCGACGCCGCCGGTCAGCTGGCCGATGGCTTCCATCTTCTGGGCCTGCAGCAGGACAGACTCGGCGCGCTCGCGCTCGCCGATCTCCGCCATCAGGCGGTCGTTGGCCTGGGACAGCTGGCGGGTGCGCTCCTCGACCCGGCGCTCGAGGCTGGCGGCGAGCTCGCGCATGCGCGCTTCGGCGCGTTCGCGCTCCTGCAG
Source organism: uncultured Alphaproteobacteria bacterium (assembly GCA_963739385.1). Classification (GTDB taxonomy): domain Bacteria; phylum Pseudomonadota; class Alphaproteobacteria; order Rhizobiales; family Xanthobacteraceae; genus VAZQ01. Next base: position 148,304 of record CAVUAI010000047.1, on the reverse strand, counting down.
GAAGGCGTACGCCTGGCGTTGGCGGCGGCGCGCCCGCTGCGCCGCCTGGGCCGCGCTCAGCAACGTCATCGGCCGCAGCGGACGTTCCAGCACCGTCACATTGCCGAGCAGATCGATCAGATGCGGGGTGTGGCCGGCGCTGCCGTTGCCACGCAGCGTCAACAGGATGAACGGAAAATCCGACCATGGCGGTTGGCCGGCGACCCAGCCCGCCAGCGGTCCGCGGTCGATGTGCAGCAGGCCTTCCTCGGCCACCACCGCCGCCGCGGCGCGCTCGAGCCTTCCGAGCAGCCCCGACAGCTGGTCAACCGGTTGCGGGGTGAGGCCGCCGCTCGCCAGCGTTCGGCAAATCACCTCCGCGTCGCGCCCGCCCGGTGCGAAGACGAGGACCGGATCGGCCGCGGTATCAGCGTTTTGACCGAGCATTTTCGCGCGTCTCAAGCAGCCGAGATACCTGTCCGGTGAAGACCGGAACACCGGTCAGGACTCCCTGGAATTCATCGAGTGGCGGGCCGACGCGGATGCCGCGATGGTCGAGCTTGTACTCGCGAATCGAATCCTCGTGCCTGCCGGTCCGCTTCTTGAGCGCCGAGATCGCGCGCCGGATCTTTCCCCCGGATTCGAAGAAGCGCATCACCAGCACGGTGTCGCTGAGATAGGTCAGGTCGACCGCGCTCTGCATCGGCCCGACCAAGCCATGCTGCGCCAGCACTAGGATGGTCACCACGCCCTGCTGATTGAGATAGGTGAGAAGCTCATGCATCATCAGCAGCATGAACTGCTCCGCCGGCACCGCATTCTGGTAGCCGCTGAGGCTGTCGAGGACGACGATGCGCACGCCGTCTTCCGTGACATGCTTCCGGATCATGCCGGTGAGCTCGCCGGGACACAGCTCCGCAGGGTCGACCTGCTCGAGGATCAGCCGCCCGGCTTCGATATCCGGCCCGAGATCCCAGCCCATTCCGGCTGCGCGTTTGCGGAAGATGTGCTTGGTCTCGTCGAAGGTCACGAACAGCGCCCGCTCCTTGCGCTGCAGAGCCGCCATTACGTATTGCAACGCGAATGACGATTTTCCGGAACCCGACGGTCCGAGCAGCAACGTGCTGGTGCCGCGATCGAGCCCGCCGCCCAGGAGGTTGTCGAGCTCCGCGACCCCGCTCATCACGGGCGCTTCGTCCCCGTGGTAGCCGGCATAGTCCGAGGCGACCAGGCGCGGGAACAGCATGATCCCGCCCTTGCGGATGACGAAGTCGTGGAAGCCGCCGCGAAACCTGCGCCCGCGCATCTTGAATACGCGCAGGCGGCGCCGCTCGGCGCCATATTCCACCGCGCGCTGCTCGAGACGGACCACGCCGTGCGCGAGGCTGTGCAGATTGAGGTCGTCGGCATTTTCGGTCAGGTCGTCGAGGAACAGGACCGTGCAGCCTTCCTTGGCGAAGAAATGCTTAAGCGCGACAACCTGCCGCCGATAGCGCAGCGTGCTCTGCGCCAGCAGCCGGATCTCCGACAGGCTGTCGAAGACGACCCGCGCAGGCCCGACCCGTTCGACCTCGTCGAACACCATGCGTACGGTTTCACCGAGCTCGAGATCCGATGCATAGACCACGCTCTGCTCGCGCTTGGGGTCGAGGCTCAGCTCGGGCGGAATGAGCTCATAGATGTGGATGCCGTCGAGCGACCAGCCGTGGGTCTCGGCGACCTGAATCAACTCGTCCCTGGTCTCCGACAGGGTGACGTAAAAGCCCTTCTCTCCCCTGGCCCTCCCATCGAACAGGAACTGCAAGGCGAGCGTGGTCTTGCCGGTTCCGGGCTGGCCTTCGATCAGGTGCATCCGGTGGGAGGCGTAACCGCCGTCGAGAATGGCATCCAGCCCGTCGACGCCGGTGGAGACCGCCTGGCCACCGGCCACCAAATGCACACCTTCCATGCTGACCCCGCGGAATTGCGCTCCGACAACGCCGCAGATTTCAGCCGGTTCCCGGCCTGTCCCTAAGGCTTCTCAGGGAAAAAGGGCGACCTGCTCGAGCCCCATGGTTTCGGGGAAGCCGAGCATGAGGTTCATGTTCTGGACGGCCTGGCCGGAGGCGCCCTTGGTGAGGTTGTCGAGCGCCGAGCAGATGATGGCGCGGCCGGCGATGCGGTCCTTGACCACCCCGATGAAGGTCATGTTGGAGCCGCGCACATGGCGGGTCTGCGGCATTTCCCCGTATGGCAGCACGTGCACGAACGGCTCCTGGCCATAGGACGAGATCAGGATCGCGTGCAGATCTTCGACCGACCGCCCCGCTCCCCGCACATAGATGGTCGAGAAAATCCCGCGGTTCATGGGCACGAGGTGGGGCGTGAAGCTGACGGTGACGGCGCGCCCCGCGGCGCTCGACAGCTCCTGATCGAGCTCGGCCATGTGACGGTGGTGGCCGACGCCATAGGCATGAAAGCCCTCGGAGACTTCCGAGAACAGCATCTCCTCCTTCGCCGCCCTGCCCGCGCCGGTCATGCCGGACTTGGCGTCCACCACGATCTCGTCGGGGTCGATCGCCGCCGCCCGCAGCAGCGGAATGAGCGGAAGCTGCGCGCAGGTCGTGTAGCAGCCTGGATTGGCGACGAGGCGCGCCGACCTGATCCGCTCGCGGTAGATTTCGACCAGGCCGTAGACCGCCTCCTTCTGCAGCGCCGGCGCGTGGTGCTCGTGGCCGTACCAGCGCGCATAGGCGGCAGGATCGGCCAGCCGGAAATCGGCGGAGAGATCGACCACCTTGGTGCGCGGCGAACGCGCGAGCAGATCCGCGATCACCTTCTGCGTGGTCGCGTGCGGCAGCGCGCAGAACGCGAGATCGAGTCCCGCCCCGGCCCAGTCGATGTCGTCGATCGCCACCAGTTTGGGCAGCGCGAAGGGCGAGAACTGGGGAAAGACCTGGCGCATCGCCTGCCCGGCGCGGCGCTCGGCGGTGAGCAGCACGATCTCGACCTGCGGATGGCGGATGAGCAGCCGCACGAGCTCGGCACCGGTATAGCCCGATGCGCCGAGCACGCCGATCCGCGCTTTTGTCCGTGGCTCCGTAGGCATGGGTCATTCCTTCTCGTTGTCGGCGGGCACGACCGGACGAGGGAGAACGCCGCGGAGGATATCAGGAGATGTGCCGCGGAGCCTCATCCGGCGGCACCAGGACGATTATGCGAAATCGCGCGTCCGTGCCGCAATGCAGGCGAGTCGACGCAGCCTGCGCAATCGTGGCTGCGCGGCGCCGCGGCGGCATCGAAATCGCGGGCACATCGTCGGCATGGCGCGCGCTATAACGGCGCGCGGCATTTTCGTCAACCCGATGCCCCGCGCAGACGCATCGCGGCCGGCAGCGCGATGCCGCCGACGTTTTCAAGATGCCGATGGCGCGGCAGATTTATTCAGCAAGATGGCGGACGCGGATCTTGCAACGACCGGCGCAGACCTTCAGATCGTCGGATTCCACGGCACCGGAATTTCGCGATAGCCCGATCCGCTCTTCTCGACATAGGCGAGCGAGGGGAACGGGTAGTGAAAGCCCTGCACCAGCATCTTCTCCGCCACCAGCATGTCGTAGACCTTGCGGCGCGTGGCCTCCGCCATCACCGGATCCTGGTCGTAGAACGCGTGCCAGCCGGGGTTGCGGGCGAACAGGAACGGCACGTGGGTGACGTCGGCCTGGACATAGACCTTGCCGGCACCGGATGCGACGATGTGGGAATTATGCGCCGCCGAATGCCCATGCGTGCCGACCGCGGTGATCCCGGACACGACCTCCTTGCCTTCATCGTAGGTCCGCACCCGCTTCATCACCTCGCCCGCAAACACCCGGCGGTTGTTCTTGAACAGGCCCTCCATGCGGCCCTTGGGCGCGCGGCTCATCTCGCCGTCGTCCATCCAGAACTTGAGCTCTCCGGCCGGCACCAGGATCTCGGCATTGGGAAACGCGAGCGAGCTGTCGGCCCGCAGCAGGCCGTTCACGTGGTCGCCGTGGAAATGCGAGATAATCACGGCATCGATCGCCTTGGGATCGATGCCGGCGGCGGCGAGATTGCTCAGGAACTGGCCGTTCGCGCCCTTGCTGGTGGTATGTGCCGCTTCGCCGGTGCCGGTGTCGATCACGACGAGCTTCTGCCCGGTATTCACGACGATCGGATTGTAGGGGCCGACGAAGACGTCCTGCTCCATGTGAGCGGCGGCGAGCGCGGCATTCACCTCGTCCTTCTTCACGTTCGCCACCAGGTCATCGGGAAGCTTGAAACGGTTCACGCCGTCGGTCACCACCGTGATCTCGAAGTCGCCGACCTTGTAGCGATACCAGCCCGGCGCCTGCGCTCCCGCCGGCGGCGCGGCCGCGCGCACGGGCGCTGTCGCAACGAGCGGGATGGCGGTGGCTGCGGACATCGCGGCGGCGGCGGTGACGACGCTACGGCGTGTGACCTGGGTCATGGCGTTTCTCCTCTCCGTGTCGCTTTTTCTCGTTGCAGGCTTCTGTGGTGGCAGGCAGTGCGGATTTCAGACGTGAGTTCACAAGCGCGGAGCATAGCCCTGATCTCAAAATGTCCGCAATCGGGGGCAACCGGAAACATACGATCCGGACCAGGGGAGCAGGCCTCGCTGCCCCGGCCTGCACGCTTCCGTCATCGCGGCGAAGCGGCCCGATTCAAGTTCGGAGATCCCGAGCCTTGCTCGATGTTCGGGCGGTCAAGTCATCAATTTTCGAGAGGAAAGTTTTCAGAATTGGGGAGGTATTGGCCCTGTGATATCCGATGACCAAATCGATGGTCGGCGTCTCGCCTTTCAGCGGGCGAACAAGGACAGACCGAGTCAAGAAATTCTCTGCGGACGCGGGCAGCAGAGCCACACCGCGGGTTGATGCCACCAGCGAAATGGCCATCGCAAAATTATCGACCTCGAGATGCGGCGCGAGCTCGATGCCGGTTCGCCTCAGATAAGCATTTATAACAGCACGCAGCACACGCGGGATTTCCGATATCCCGATAAAGGTCTCACCGACAAGATCGTGCGGATCGATGGCCTTGTGCCTGGCGAGCGCATGATCGCTCGGCAGGATCACGACAAGCGGCTCCTTCGCAACGATATTGTATTCGAGATCGGGTCTCTGTTCCCGGCGCAGGAAAGCGATGTCAAGCGTCCCGCGCTGCAGGTCGTCTGCGAGGGTTGTCGAGTGGTCGCTTGAAACCCTGATTTCGATATTGAGCAATTCGTCGCGAAGGACGTTTGTGGCCCGAGGCAGCCAATCGACTTCCTGCCCGGTTTGGAAGCCCATGGCGAAAGTCGGTTTGGTACGTTGCGCGGCGCGGCGCGCCGCGTCCGCCGCTGCCTCTGCCTGAGTAAGCGCCAACCGTGCATGGTCGAGGAAGGCGCGGCCGGCGGCGGTTAATTCGATACCGTGCACGCTTCGATTCATCAGCGGAACGCCGACCTCGTATTCGAGATCGCGGATTTGACGGCTCAGCGAAGGCTGCGCCGTGTGCAGCTTCTTTCCGGCCGCGACTGTCAGGCTTCCCGCCTCCGCGACCGCGACGAAATAGCGAAGGTGGCGTAGCTCCATGGCGACCTTCCATACCTGCGAGGCATGTCCCCCAGCTTACAAAGTCTTTTCCGAGGGCACCAGGGGCGCCCAAATACGACTTCAACGGCAATATGCGCGGGAATAATCGGCGGTCTCTAAAGCGCTGTCAGAGATGCATTTGGCCATGCTCTGCCGGTAGGGCCGGAGCAAATTGCAAGGATCGGAATATGAGCAACCCAGTAGTCTTGATCACCGGTGGCCTCACCGGCATCGGGCGCGCCGCCGCCGTCGCCTTCGCCAAGAAGGGCGCGAAGGTGGTCGTTGCCGGTCGGCATGATGAGGCCGGCAAGGCATTCGTCCAGGAGCTGCGCTCTTTCGGTTCGGAGGCCGAGTTCATCAACGCCGATGTCCGCAAGGACGACGACGTCCGCGCTCTGGTCGACCAGACCGTCGCACGATTTGGCCGTCTCGATGTCGCGGTGAACAATGCCGGCACCGAAGGCCGGGTTGGTCCGATCACGGACCAGACCGCGGAAAGCTATGCCGCGACCTTCGACACAAATGTTCTCGGCGTGATCCTGAGCATGAAGCACGAAGTGCGCGTCATGCAAGGACAGGGCAGCGGCAGCATTATCAATATCTCCTCGACCTACGGGCACGAGGGCGCGGCGGGGGCCTCTATCTATGTCGGCAGCAAGCACGCCGTCGAAGGCATCACCAAGTCGGTGGCGCTCGAGATCGCCAAGTCGGGAATCCGTGTGAACGGCGTGGCGCCTGGTCCTACGGACACTGGCATGTTGACCCGTTTTACGCGCACGCCGGAGAACAAGGCGGCTCTGGTGACGGGTGTTCCGATGGGTCGCCTCGGCCTCTCCGAGGAACTTGCCAACGCGATCGTCTTCATCGCGTCGGACGAAGCTTCATTCATCACCGGCCACATCCTCAACGTCGACGGCGGCAAAACCGCTAACTGATCCTGTCCGAGTGGCCTCCGGGCAAAAAAGGCCGCCATAGCGGCGGCCTCCATGGCAGCTGACGACGCGTCAGATCACGGGATTCCATGGCACCGAAATCTCGCGATAGCCCGACACGCTCTTCTCCACATAGGCCAGCGCCGGGAACGGATAGTGGAAACCCTGCACCAGCATCTTCTCGGCCACCAGCATGTCGTAGACCTTGCGACGCGTGGCTTCGGCCATGTTGGGATCCTGGTCGAAGAATATGTGCCAGCCGGGATTGCGCGCGAACAGCATCGGCGTGTTGGTGACGTCGGCCTGGACGTAGACCTTGCTCGCGCCCGAGGTGACGAGGTGCGACATGTGGCCGGGCGTGTGACCGTTGGTTGCGACCGGCGTGATGCCGGGGGCCACTTCCTTGCCGGCTTCATAGGGTGTGACCTTGCGGCCGAGCGCGTCGAACACCCGGCGGGCATTGCTGAACACACCCTTCATGCGCTCGGTGGTCTGGCGGTTCATCTCGCCGTCGTCCATGAAGTATTTCCATTCACCCGCCGGGACCAGAATCTCGGCATTGGCGAAGGCGGGCTTGTTGTCGGGGGTGAGCAGGCCGTTGATGTGGTCGGCGTGGAAATGCGAGATCAGCACGATGTCGACGACATTGCGGTCGATCCCCGACGCCCGCAGGTTAGAATGATACTGGCCGGCGGTGCCCTTGCTGCGCTCGAAATTCGCCTCGCCGGTGCCGGTATCGATGGCGACGAGCTTCGCGCCGGTATTCACCACCACCGGCGAATACGGGATCGTCATCTGGTCCTTTTGCAGGTGCGCGGCGGCGAGCGCGGCGTTGACCTCGTCCTTCTTGGTATTGGTGACGAAGGTGTCAGACAGCGGGAAGGTGCTGGAGCCGTCGGTCACCACCGTGATCTCGTGGCTGCCGACCTTGTAGCGATAAAAACCGGGCGCCTGCTTGCCGGACAGCGGCGCGGCCGCCCGCGCGGACGGCAAGCTCATGACCGGAGACAGGGCGGCCGCGGCGGTGGCGCCCGCAACGACGGCGCGGCGGGTGAGTTGAGGCATCGGGTTCTCCCTCTGAAACGCCCCGCTTGATGCGTTGTTGTCGGGGCTGCGTGAATGGTGCGAATGCTAGCGCCAACGCCGCGGATTGAGAATGGGCGGGACGCCGCACTCACGTCGTGGTGAACACGTGGACCGGTGGTCTATTCCGCTCGCGGCCGCATCGGGCGAAATTTCTACTCGCGGCGGAATTCGTAGGCCTGTCCGTCCTCAAAGGACAGCCGGAGCAAGGTGAGCCGGCCTTCCTTGCCGATCTGCAGCTGCACGAAGCCGATCGGCCGCGGGCCGATATTCTCGACCAAGGCGGCGAACCGGCCGGACGGGACGACGCGGACCGTGAAGACGTCACCATCCCAGGGCTCGAGCTTGAGCTGGCAACCGGACTCCTCGAGGGCCAGCACCAGCGCCTCGCCATCCAGCCGCAACGCGGCCTTGCCGAAACTCGGGTTGACGAAACTGCCGGCGAGCGGCGCGGGCGGCGGAAACGGCCGCGGATTGGGCGGCCTGGCAAACATCCTGTCCATGTCGGCAAACTTTGCCGTTACCGTCTTGAGCGCAGCGGCGGCGTGGTCGACCACCGGGTTGTCCAACAGCCGGTCGAGCGTCCAGAGGCCGACGGCGTCGGGGAAGCCCTGGTTTGCTTCGTTGGCCAGCACGATGACGCCGACATCCTTGTCGAGCGACACGGCGATCATGGCCCCAAAGCCGTCGGTTCCGCCGTTGTGCCAAACGATGTTGCCGTTCGGCGTCTGCGTGACGATCCAACCGTTGGCGTAGACCATCTTGTCGCTCATCGCCACGCGCGCGGTGCGCGTGACCGCGAGATTTTCCGGCGAGACGATGCGGCGTCCCTCGAACGTGCCGTTCGCAAGCAGCAGGCGGACCCAGCGGGCCATGTCCTCCACGCTGGAATTGATGTCGCCGGCCCCGCCGAACATGTAGGGGGATGCTGTGAACGGGACCTCGATCGTGCCGGCGGGCGTCCAGCGGTAACCTTGCGCGTGATTGGCCGCAGCCGCGATGGCGTCGGCGCTGTAGGAGCTGTCCTTCATCCCCAGCGGCTCGAGCAATTCCCGCGCAAGCACGGCGTTCCAATCCGGCTCGCCCGCCAGCCGCGCGACGATGCGGCCGGCCTCCAGATGGGTGATGTTGGTGTAGGCGAAGGTGGAGCGGAAGCTCGACACCGGCTCGACGTGGCGCAACGAACGGATCATCGCGGCTTCGCCGGCGCCCAGGATTCCAACGATGTCGTTGGCGTAGGGCGGCAGGCCCGAGCGCTGCGCCATGAGATCGAACACGCGAAACTCGCGCGTTACCCACGGGTCCTTGAGCTGAAAATCCGGATCGAGATCGACGACACGGTCGTCCCAATGAAGCTTGCCGCGGTCAACCGCGATTGCGAGGGTGGCGGCGAGAAACCCCTTGGTGACGGAGCCGATCTGAAACACGGTGCGGCTATTGACCGGTGCGCCGCTCGTCCTGCTGCGCACGCCAAAGCCCCTGGCGTAGAACAGCCGGTCGCCTGTCACGATGCCGATGGCGAGCCCGGGCGCATCGAATGCCTTCATCCCGCTCTGGATGTACGCCTCGAGCTCGGGGATCAACGCCCGGACGCGCGCCTCGATAGGCGGCGCAGCGGATTTAGACAGTTCCTCGGCCTGCGTCATATTCGGTAGGTACACGCCGAAAGGCACGGCGGCCAGCAGGAGCGAAAGCACGACCTCCCTGACATGGCAAAAAGCTCCTGACATTCCGGCCGAACCGGCCCGTGCGACGACCTTCCTCCGGCTTATCGCGATCATGATTGCAGCGCTCCTTGCTGAACGCGACGCTTGCGAGAGCATCCTGATCAAATCTCCGCTTTGGCTCACCTTGCGGACTTAAGTCGAACTTTTCCCCAGCACCGGGAAGTGTCAATAAGCGACATTGTCGGAAGTCCAGCGACCGGTGGCGTTGGCGCACCGGGCGATGATGATGATCTTGCTCGTGAAGCGGCTCCTTCCCCGTCACCTCCGGGGATAGGCCGTGAAAATGTAGTCTTTTGCTTTTACAGCCGTGTGGCATGCGTAGCCGCATGCGGCGTCGTTTCCGAAGGGAGTAAACGTGTCGGACGCTGCGTCGTAGTGAAACTGGGCGTATCCCCATCCGCCCGAGTCCCGGAATCTCTTGGTATCCTTCTCGATGAACGAAACCGATTTAAGAGTGTCCGGCACCATGACGAAATAGGGGGACTCAGGGCTCTTTTTTGCGGACCACTCGATCTTCACAATCTTGGAGCCCTCGGGAAACTGCTTGCCATTGCCGGGGACGCCGTTCCGATATGCGTTTGTCATCGCGGTATTTGCTGCAATGATCTTCAACCCATTTTCGGTCTGACTGACTGCGACGTTCTGCCAGTTTTCGTATCCTCTGAAGTCGGAAAATGCGGGCCCGTTCGGCACTTTCAGCGTGAACCTGTCCTGCGCCGCAAGGGCCATGCTACCCAAGACGGCGAGCGATACTGCAATGATCATAATTACCTTCATGGCGCACTCCTGCGCTGGTGTTTACAAGTCAACCGGCATCCGCTCACAGCTCCCGCCTTCGGATGATGGCCGGCCCTTTAAGCGTGAGCGAACTGTCCTCGCGTTGCGCAGGCGCCGTTTTTCGAACTGGGAGGCAGCGAACAGTTATTGCTGCGCTCGTGCCAGACGCCTGTCTCCCCCGAGCAAAGCGCGCAAGGGACCGCGCATCATTGCTTCGTGGTAGCTTCGCAAGTCCTCCTCGTCCATTGCTTTTTTGTTCGGCTGTCCAGCTTCCGCTTTCACGGTAACCTTCGACCCCAACAAGACCGTCGTGCCGAGGCCGGCATAAATGTAGCGGTCACCGAACGTCTCTTTCAGAATGGCGAAGGCCGGCTCGCCGGTGCAGTGAACCGGAGCGAGATAGCGCACACTCAAGGTGTCACGCAGGGAGACCGCTGTGCTGCTGATCTGGGCGTCATTCGCGGGCAATAAATGAGTGCCGCCCAAGACCAGAAGTATCGGCTTGTTGAACGTACTCTTGGCCACCTCCACGATCTTTTCAATTGTTGGATGACTGCACCCGACAACGAGAACAATCCCGTCGGGCGTGTCGATCGCCAACGAGATTTCCTTCACCTCGAGGTCGACGCCCCAAGTCCCATTCAGCAGGATCAAATGGAATCCGGGCGCAACTTCGGTCGTTTTCGTTATCCAGGTGAAATTGCTTTCAGGCCACGGGCTGCCGAAACGAAGTGTCTCGGGCGGTCTCCCGTCGAAATAGCGCATTTCCGAAGGAAGGGACTCGTTGCGCCGGTAAAAAGTGCCCGGCAAAGCCGCGCCGAACACGCCGAAGTTTTCCTGCGGGGCATAGATCTTCGCGGCGGGGTTGACCTTCAAGAGATGATTTAAGCCGCTGGTGTGGTCGCCGTGGCGATGGGAGATCACCGCGAAATCCAGCTGCCGGAGGTCGATCCCCTTGGCCTGGACATTGTGCGCGAAGATCTCCGCATTGTTGCCGGTATCAAACAGGATACGCTTGCCGCCATACTCGATGAACGCGGAAAATCCCCAGTCTTTCTTCATCGTTGAGGTCTTGCCGAAGGCGTCATAAAGAACCGTGATCTGCCCTGGGCTCGACTGCGCGTGTGCCGGGGAGGCGCCAATCGCTGCCGCTGAAACCATCAGCGCAGCAATATTGAAAAGGACATGCCGGGTCATCGCATAGCTCCCTCGACGTGAGTGCGTCACTGCGCACGCAATGCGTGGCATGGATGTGGAAGCCAGCAGGAGGAAGGCCTTGCTGAAGTATGATGCCCGCCGACGGCACGCTCGCTGCCCGCTTCTCAGCGACGATTTCGGCATATCCCGCTGCGAGGCCGCTAGGCCGAAATCTAGCCCATTTCTCGCGCCCTAGAAATCGGGTCTCATACTCGGGCACATGTCTCAAATGGGTCAAACCGGAAGAACTCAGCCTGAGCAAATCCCTTTCGATTCCACCCCAAGCGGACCTCCGATCTGCGCGCCGATGAGTACACGCCCTAATCTGATGTCCTTCGATTGCGAAGCTCGCATAAGAGTGTACCGCGAGTGCTTGCGAACGTCGGAATCGGGAACTTAGCGCATGGGAATATCCGACCTGCCGGCCAGTGACCGGGTGCAAGGCGCGACGGCAAGACGCACATTGCTGCTTGCGACCTTCACCGCCGCGATCTTCGTCAGCGCCGCGCTCCTGTTCCTGGTGCAGCCGATGTTCACCAAGATGGTGCTGCCGCGCTTCGGCGGCGCGCCGGCGGTGTGGTCGGTGGCGGTCGTATTCTTCCAGACCGCGCTGCTCGCGGGTTACGCGTATGCCCATTGCATCACGCGCTACGCGCCGGGCCAAAGGTCGGTCCTCATCCATCTGGCGGTGATGACGGCCGCCGTGCTGGCACTCCCGATCTCGATCGCCGCCGCATGGGAGCGGCCGCCGGCCGCCTGGGAGGCAGTCTGGCTGCTCGGCCTGTTCGCCGCCTCGATCGGGTTGCCGTTCTTTGCGCTCGCCGCCAACAGTCCGTTGCTGCAGGCCTGGTTCGCGCGCACCGATCATCCGGACGCCAAAGACCCGTATTTCCTCTATGCCGCCAGCAATGTCGGGAGCTTCCTCGCGCTCGTGTCCTATCCGAGCGTGGTCGAGCCATTCGTGCGGCTGGGCGACCAGACGCGTTTCTGGTCGATCGGCTTTGGTCTGCTGATCGCCTTGATCGCGGGCTGCGGCGCATTGCTGTGGCGCTTCCCGGCCGCGGCGCCGGCCGTCGCACCCGGCGGCGAAGCGGCTGCGCCGCCCACCTGGCGCGACGCGGCATTCTGGATCGCCCAGGCCGGCGTGCCGTCAGGCCTGCTGGTCGCGGTGACAGCATACATCTCGACCGACGTCGCGGCGGTGCCGCTGCTCTGGGTGCTTCCGCTTGCGCTCTACCTGCTGACCTTCGTGGTCGTGTTTGCGCGCCGGCCGCTCATTCCGCACCGGCTCGTGGTCGCCGTCCAGCCGCTGTTCATCATCGTCCTCGTCGCCGTCCTGGTGTTCGACTCGCTCAAGACCAACAACGAATTCGTCGACGCGCTGCTGTTCAATCCGCTCAAGACCATCGTCGGGCTGGTCGCCGTGCACGTCGCGGTGTTCTTCGTCAACGCGTTGATGTGCCACGGCGAGCTGGCGCGGACGCGGCCGGCCGCGCAATACCTCACCGCCTTCTACCTCTGGATGTCGGCGGGCGGCGTGATCGGCGGCATCGCCGCGGGACTGATCGCGCCCTACCTGTTCAACTGGGTGGCGGAATATCCGATCCTGATCGCGCTCGCGGTGCTGTGCCGTCCCGGCCTCGCGCTGCCGCAGGACCGACGCTGGCGCTATCTCCTGCTGGGCCTGATCGCCGCCGCGGCGTTGCTGGTGATCGTCGTCACGCTCGCGCCCCCGAAGCCGCTCGGCGAGGCCGCCTTCAACTGGATCTTCGGCGCGATGCTGGCGGCGACCGTGCTGTTCTGGCGCGCGCCGTTGCCGTTCGCCGCGCTCGTCGCCGTCATCTTCCTCCTCAACAACAGCATGGTCGAGCAGCAGGGCGCAATGTCGGTGCGCAGCTTCTTCGGCGTCACCAAGATCACGGAGAGCAGCGACGGGCAATTCCGCATCCTGCAGCATGGGACCACGATGCACGGCGGCCAGCGCATCCGCGAGCGCGACGGTCAACCGCCGTCGAGCCCGCCGGAGCTGCTGTTCTATTACTGGGACGGGTCGGCCATCGACCAGACGTTCGAGGCGGTGCGCGAGCGCGTCGGCGGACCGATCCGCTTTGCGGTGATCGGGCTCGGCGCAGGCTCGCTCGCCTGCCGCGCCGAGCCGGACGACACCGTGCACTACTACGAGATCGACCCGGCGATGATCCGCATCGCCCGCGATCCGTTTCTGTTCAGCTTCCTGTGGGTGTGCCGGCCGGATGTTCCGATCACGCTGGGCGATGCGCGGCTGACTCTCGCCGAAGCGCCCGACGGCGCCTACGACCTCATCGTGGTCGACGCCTTCTCGTCCGACGCCATCCCCACCCACCTGCTCACGCGCGAAGCCATGGCGACCTACCTGAAGAAGCTCAGCCCGCACGGCCTGGTGGTGATGCACGTGTCGAATCGTCATCTTGAGCTGGGCTCGGTCGTCGCCGGCATCGCCGCCGCGAACGGCCTCGTCACCCGCGTCAACGACCGCGCCGACCCCGACGGCGGGATCCATCCCTACAAGTTTGCCGGCACCGTCGCCGCGGTGGCGCGCAACGAGGAGGATTTCGGACCGCTGGCGCTGGCACCGGACTGGGAGCTCAAGGAGCCCGACCCAGATCAATGGGTGTGGACCGACGACTATTCCAACATCATCGGCGCCGCCATGCGCAAGCTCAACGAGTAGAATTGGCAAAACCTGAGGGTGCCCGGCCGCCGCGGGCCTTGCGACCTTCGCCTTACGCCCATATCCACTTGATGAACTTGCCGCCGAAGTCCCCCATCGTGAGCAGTACTGCCGCCCAGACGAAGGCCGAGGTGAAGTTCGCAATCTGGAATGGCCAGAACGGCATGTGGAAAATGCCGGCGACCAGCGGCACCGATGCGCGCAGCGGACCGAAAAAACGGCCGATGAAGATCGCGAGCGCGCCCCAGCGCTTCACGAACGCCTCGCCCTTCGGCAGCAAATCGGGATGGCGCGACAGCGGCCATATATGTGCGACCGGCGGCCCAAGCTTGACGCCGATCCAGTAGGACAACCAGTCTCCCAGCGCGGCCCCGACCGCGCCGGCGACCCAGACCGGCCAGAAGCTCAGCTCGCCCGTACTGATCAGGACGCCGATCCCGACCAGCGCCGCCCACGCCGGCACCAGCAGCGAAATGAAGGCAAGCGACTCGCCGAAGGCGAGCACGAATACGACCGGCGCCGCCCACGCCTCGTGCGCGCGAACGAATTCAACCAGCTGCTGGGCGTGAGCTTCGAGACTTGCAAACATCCGGAGGGCGGCCCGATGACCGCCCGGGTTTAGCTTGCCTCACCCGGCAAGACCAGACCGCCTGCGGCTTTATCCTGCCCTGCGACGGTCAGGCGGAGAGCGTTTCCCGCCGTTGCGTGGTGCGCGGCGCCCGCTTGGCGGCGTCCATGCGTCGCGCGACCATCGCCGGGCCGCCGTCCTGCGCCTGATTTCCGATCCCGAGGGCGGCGTCGAGGATGGCGACGGTTCGCCGATAAGTTTGTTCCGCGCAGCGTCCGCCCTCGAGCGCGGCAATCTCCCGTATCGCGGAAAATGCGCAAAAGACCACCTCGGTCGGCAGTCCCGACAGCCATTGCCGGCCGGCATCGGCGGCGTGCTCGAGCGCCGAGGTCAAGGGCCGGTGCGGCGCGGAGCTGTCGCTGTTGCGCAGCGTGCGCGCAATCGCGACCAGCTCGGTCGGGGTGCGAACGGAACGGCAGCGCTCGGCGATATCGGAATAGCCGGCGCGTTCCAGTGCCGGAGCCAGGATTTCGCTCACGGCCCGCTCGAGCACGAGCTCCGCCCGCTTCCCTTCGACCTTGGGCGTGTCGGCCGAGCCGGCAAGACGGGTGACAAACGGCACCAGCAAGCTCTGGCGCAACTCATCGTCGAGGGTGTCGTTGAGACAGAGGGCAAGCATCGCGATCGGGCGCGAGAACGAGCCCGGCAGATCCCTGACGCGATAAATCGCGCGATAGGGATACCCGGCGGCGACGATCGCCGCCTCGTTGATGCAGGTGCCGCCATCAGGTCCGGGAAATTCATGGCTGCCGCGCAAAAGCTTCCAATCGAGCATTCGCTGGAAGTCGGCGTTTGCGCGGCTGCGCGATGACAACGCATTAAGCAGGCGATTGAAATCAAACATGGCGGCGGCCTCCGTTTGCTCGGATAACTCTTGGCAACAGGTTTTGGCGAATGTCTGGCGGGCGCACGGCCATCCGACGGCATCAAATTGAAGTGATGGTAACGTTCGACCATATATGCGAGAGGGCCGTACGGCTGAGCCGGTTTTGATGGATGCCGGCAACACCATACGACCGCTCGCCGTGGCATAGTCACAGGTGATTCGTTATTCGTTGCCCCCCTCGATCGATGAAACGCATGGCCAAGACCGCGAAAGCAACCAAGGCCGCCGCCCAAACCACGGGCAAGGACCTGTTTTCGGACCTGCCGGATGCCGCGCCGCGCCGCCTGTCCGGCACGGCGACGCGCGCCGCCAAAGTCGCCAAGCCCGCCGGCGGCGCCGAAGCGCGCTACACCGCCCGCGACATCGAGGTGCTCGAGGGTCTCGAGCCGGTGCGGCGCCGGCCGGGCATGTATATCGGCGGCACCGACGAGAAGGCGCTGCATCACCTGTTCGCCGAGGTGATCGACAATTCGATGGACGAGGCGCTCGAAGGACATGCCACCTTCATCGAAGTCGAGATGGAGGCTGACGGTTTCGTGACTGTCACCGACAATGGGCGCGGCATTCCGGTCGATCCGCACCCCAAGTTCAAGAACAAGTCCGCACTCGAAGTCATCATGTGCACGTTGCACGCGGGCGGAAAGTTCGACTCCAAGGTCTATGGAACCTCGGGCGGTCTGCATGGCGTCGGCGTCTCGGTCGCCAACGCATTGTCGGAGCGTATGGAGGTCGAGGTCGCGCGCGAGCAGACGTTGCACCGCATGGTGTTCGAGCGCGGCAAGCCGAAGGGCAAGCTGGAAAAGCTCGGCCGCGTGCCCAACCGGCGCGGCACCAAGATGCGCTTCCGGCCCGATCCCGACATCTTCGGCGCCAAGGCGCATTTCAGGCCGGAACGCATCTTCAAGATGGCGCGGTCCAAGGCCTACCTGTTCGGCGGCGTCGAGATCCGCTGGTCCTGCGCCAAGGAGCTGCTGCGCGGGGTCGAGGGCGTGCCGGAGGAGGCCACCTTCCACTTCGCCGACGGGCTCAAGGAGTATCTTTCTGCCGCCATCAACGGCGCGGCGCTGGTGCATCCCGACATCTTCGCCGGCAGCGCGGGCAAGATCGGCGTGCACGGCGGCGCGCAATGGGCGGTGGCCTGGACCGGCGACAGCGACGGCTTCCTGTCGTCCTATTGCAATACGATCCCGACGCCGGACGGCGGCACGCACGAGTTGGGGCTGCGTTCGGCGCTGCTCAAGGGCATCAAGGATCATGCCGAGCGCGTGGGCCAGGGCAAGCGCGCGGCATCGGTGACCGGCGACGACGTGATGAACGGCGCCGCCTGCATGGTCTCGGTGTTCATCCGCGAGCCCGAGTTCCAGGGCCAGACCAAGGACCGGCTCGCCACCGCCGAGGCCACGCGCATCGTCGAGAATGCGATCAAGGACCCGTTCGATCACTGGCTCGCCGGCAATCCCATGCAGGCGAACAAGCTGCTCGACTTCGTGATCGAGCGCGCCGACGAGCGCATCCGCCGCCGCCAGGAAAAGGAAATCTCGCGCAAGACCGCGGTGCGCAAGCTGCGCCTCCCCGGCAAGCTCGCCGACTGCACCAACACCGCCGCGCAAGGCTCCGAGATCTTCATCGTCGAGGGCGACTCGGCCGGCGGCTCGGCCAAGCAGGCGCGCGATCGCGCCTCGCAGGCGGTGCTGCCGCTGCGCGGAAAAATCCTCAACGTCGCCTCCGCCGGCAAGGACAAGCTCGCCCAGAACCAGCAGCTTTCCGATCTCATGCAGGCGCTGGGCTGCGGCACCGGCGCGCATTATCGCGACGAGGACCTGCGCTACGAGAAGGTCATCGTGATGACGGACGCCGATGTCGACGGCGCCCACATCGCCTCGCTGCTCATCACCTTCTTCTATCGCCAGACGCCGAAGCTGATCGACCACGGCCACCTCTATCTCGCGGTGCCGCCGCTCTATCGCCTGAGCCATGGCGGGAAGAATTTCTACGCCCGCGACGACAAGCACAAGGATGAGCTGTTGAAGAAGGAATTCCACGCCAACGCCAAGGTGGAGATCGGCCGCTTCAAGGGGCTGGGCGAGATGATGGCGAGCCAGCTCAAGGAGACCACCATGGACCCGAGGAAACGCACGCTGCTGCGCGTGGTGGTGGTCGACGACGAGCGCAAATCGACCGACAGCTCGGTGGAGCGCCTCATGGGCAACAAGCCGGAAGCGCGCTTCGAATTCATCCAGGAGCGGGCGGAATTCGCCGACGAGGATTTGCTGGACGTCTGATCGAACTCGACCGCCGGCGTGCGCGCGGGCGACATCATCGTTGATGTTGACCGATGTCGGGGCTGAAGGTTGGGCGCTCGGGCGCCACATGCCGGAGGCGCGTCGTGGGGCTGCGCGGCAGAGCTCTCGCTCCGTGCTCTGCTCTTCGCCCGCGTGGTCACCCGAGCAGATGCAAGGCTAGCGCAATCCCGGCAGACTTGCCACGACGCGTGGATGGTCGTCCCCGCTTTGCACAGGGCGGCGCTGCGCGCGGACACGGGCTCCCCCGATTGAATTGGCTCCGAAGAAGGAGTGAAATGCACGCGAGAGTGCGCCGCAGCAAAGGCGGCACTCGTTTCGGGAAGGAAATCCGGCATGAAAAACGTCCTGGCGTCCGCGGCGTTGGCGTTTGCTGTTCTCGTCACGGCCGATCTCCCGGCCCGCGCCCAGAGCGCGCTGACCGGACACGTCAGTTCGGCAGAGGAAGGCCCGATGGAGGGCGTGCTGGTCAGCGCCAAGAAGGCCGGCTCCAACGTGACCATCACCGTCGTCAGCGACGCGCACGGCGTCTACGCCTTCCCGGCCGCCAAGCTGGAGCCGGGCCAATATTCGCTGCGCATCCGGGCGGTCGGCTATGACCTCGACCGCCCGACCAAGGTCGACGTGACGTCGCAGCAGCCGGCACGGCAGGACCTCAAGCTGCGCAAGACCGAAGACCTGGCCTCGCAGCTTTCGAACGGCGAATGGCTCGCGAGCTTTCCCGGCACCGACCAGCAAAAGAACGCGATGCTGGGCTGCGTCGGCTGCCACACGCTCGAGCGGGTCGTGAAGTCGACGCACAAGTCCGACGATTTCATCAATGTCACCCTGCCGCGCATGCAGGGCTACGTGAACCAGAGCATCCCGGCAGCGCCGCAACTGCGGCGCGGCGAACGGCTGATGGAGGAGCGCGGGGACCAGCGCGTGCAGGTCTATCGCGCGGCGGCTGAATTCCTGAGCGGCATCAATCTCAGCTCGGGTCCGCAATGGAACTACGCGCTCAAGCCGCTGCCGCGTCCCAAGGGCCGCAGCACGCGCGTCGTCATCACCGAATACGACCTGCCGCGCGAGACCATCCAGCCGCACGATGTCGTCATCGATGCCGACGGCATCGCCTGGTATTCGAGCTTCGGCGAGCAGTTCCTCGGGCGGCTCGATCCCAAGACCGGCGTGGCGACCGAGTATCCCGTTCCGATGCACAAGCCCGGTTTCCCGACGGGCTTCCTCGGCCTGCGCACCGACAAGGCCGGCGACCTGTGGCTCGGCAACATGTACCAGGCCACGATCGTGAAATTCGAGCGCAAGAGCGAGACCTTCAAGTTCTGGCAATTGCCGGCCGAGCAGAACATCGATGCCGCGCAGGTGAACATGGTGAGCCCGCAGTTCTCCCACGTCGACGGCAAGGTGTGGTCGCAGAACAACGGCTTTGCCGGCGTCCACCGGCTCGACCTAGCGACCGGCAAGATCGAGACCTGGGAGCCGTTCAAGAATGCGCCCAAGGGCGAACCGCACAACGTCTACGACGTGGTGCCGGACTCCCAGAACAACGCTTACTTCACCGATTTCCGCCAGAAGCATATCGGTCGGATCGACGCCAAGACCGGCGAAGTGAAACTGTTCGCCATCCTCACGCCGAGCCCGGCGCTGCGCCGCGGCCAGATGGACCCGCAGGACCGGCTCTGGTTCGGCGAATATCGCGGCGACAAGATCGGCGTGTTCGACACCAGGACCGAGAAGTTCACCGAATGGGCGATGCCGACGCGCTGGACCAATCCCTACGACGTCACCCTCGACAAGAACGAGGAAGCCTGGACCGGCTCCATGCTCAACGACCGCGTGGTGCGGCTCGACACCAAGACCGGCGACTTCACGGAATATCTGCTGCCGCGCTCGACCAATATCCGCCGCGTGCACGTCGACAATTCAACGACGCCGGTAACCTTCTGGGTCGGCAGCAACCACGGCGCCTCGATCATCAAGCTCGAGCCGATGGACTAAGCGCGCCGGCTCACCGGCGTCGCCCCAGTCAAACCCGCCGCCGCGAACCATCTCGCGGCGTCTGCGCGCTCGACAGCGTCAGCTTGTGGCCGGTCCCGTCGTCTTCGGCTCGGTCAGCCGCACGGCCAGCAGCCACGAGATCCAGAGAAAGAGAAAATAGAGCGCCAGGAAGATCACCAGGCTTGCCTGCGGCCAGATGCGTTCGACCACAAGCCCGATGAGATAGTCGGCGACGTCGCCGGCCACCATGAAGCCGACGTAATAAAAGATGAGCTGCACGGATGCCCTCGCACGTAGAGCATCGCCCCTGATTCCGTCCTAGCACAAGACGTCTGCGACGGAAGTCGCAATTTCGTGCGCGCTCATGCGCGGCGGACTGCGACTTCCGTCGGATATGCAACGCCAAGCCTTTGCGGCGGCTCGCTATTCCTCGAACTTCAGATTGGCGGCCTTGACCACGTCGGCAAACAGCGTGATGTCGCTTTCGATCCGCTTGCGAAACTCGGCCGGCGGGCCGCCGCCCGGATTGACCGCCATGGCCTTGAGCTTCTCGCGCACGCCGGGATCGGCCATCGCACGCTGCAACTCCGCTTCGAGCTTCTTGATGATCGCCGGCGGCGTGCCGGCCGAGACGAACACGCCGCTCCAGAGGCCGATATTGACCTCGGGATAGCCCGCCTCCGCCATGCTCGGTATGTCCGGAAGTTCGGACGAGCGCTCCGATCCGGTCACCGCAAGGGCGCGGATCTTGCCTCCCTGCACCAGCGGCATCGTGGGCGGACCGTCGGCGATCGCGAACAACGCATTCCCGCCTGCCACGCTGAGCATCATCTCGTTGCTGCTCTTGTAGGGCACCGCCACGGCCGGCATTCCGGTCTTGAGCTTGAACAGCTCCGTCGTGATGGTGAAAGCGGGAGACGAGGTAGCGTAGTTGGACTTGTCGGGATTGGCCTTGCCGTAGGCGACGAGATCCTTGACCGACTTGATCGCATCATTGGGGGGGCCGGCGAGGATCAGCGGAAACGACGCGATCATGGAGATCGGCACGAAGTCGCGGGTGGGATGGTAGGAGAGCTTGGGATAGATCGCGGCGGCGATCGCCATCTGCCCGCTCGCGGCCACCATGATCGTGTATCCATCCGCCGGCTGGTTCTTGACGAACTCGACCGCGATCCGGCCGCCCGCGCCCGCCTTGTTCTCGATCACCACCGGCTGCCCGATGTTCTCGGAGAGTTTCTGCCCGACCAGCCGCGCGAACAGATCGTTGCCGCCGCCGGCAGCAAATCCGACGATCAGGCGAATCGGCTTGTTCGGATAGTTCGCCGCAGCGTCGCCTTGCGCCGCCGCCGGCTGCACGGCAATCGCGGCCAGTGCCACTAGTGTCCCGATTCCGAAGTTCGCCAACACGCGCGGCGCATTCTCATGCGAACTTCGGAATCGACGGGACACTAGCAACTCTATGATTCTAGTGCCGCTTTTGAAGCCGAAGTTCGCAATCCGACTCGCGGCATAGGCGTGCGAACTTCGGGTTCGCGGCACTAGCGCCGCGGTGCGCAGCGCGGGTCCAAAACCGGTCATAGGCGTTCCTCCCTCTCTGTTTGTAGATTTGTAGCCACAGCGTTTTTCGCAAATCGCACCCAGCGTCAAGTCTAGCAACGCCCCTGCACCGTCGCGACAGCGGAACGCCGCCGCCGCCTGCTGCTCAACGCCGCGGTTTGACGGGGAAGCGAGCCGCGTTCTAGGGTCCGCGGCGCCGGTACACTCCGCCGAGTCAGGCAAGATTGCGATGACCATTTCATCAGCCCGACACCCTCGCCAAGCTGCCGGCGCCGACGACCTGTTCGGCCACCCGCGCGGGCTGACGTTCCTGTTCGCGACCGAGATGTGGGAGCGTTTCTCCTATTACGGGATGCGCGCGCTGCTCGTCCTCTACATGGTGAAATATCTGCTGCTGCCCGGGAATACCGAGAGCGTGATCGGGCTTGGTGCGCTCAGGCAGCTGTATGAAACGATGTTCGGGCCACTCGGCGTGCAGCCATTCGCGTCGCACATCTATGGCCTCTATACCGGCCTCGTCTATCTCACGCCGGTGTTCGGCGGAATTCTCGCCGACCGCGTGCTCGGCCAGCATCGCACCATCCTGCTCGGCGCGGCGCTGATGGCGATCGGCCATTTCATGATGGCGTTCGAGCCGCTGTTCCTGTTTGCCCTGACCGTGCTGATCCTCGGCAACGGCGCGTTCAAGCCCAACATGTCGGCGCAGGTCGGCGGCCTCTATGCACCCGGCGATCCGCGCCGCGACCGCGCCTATTCGATCTTCTATGTCGGCATCAATATCGGCGCGTTCCTCGCGCCATTGGTCTGCGGCACGCTGGGCGAGGAGCTGGGCTGGCACTACGGCTTCGGTGCCGCCGGCGTCGGAATGACGATCGCGCTGCTCATCTATCTCTATGCGGTGCCGGGCCTGCCGCCCGACGAGCTGCACAAAGCCATGGCGGCGGGGACCGAGAACAAGCCGCTCGACCGCGCCGAATGGCGCAGCATTTTTGCTCTGCTCGCGCTGTTCGTGCCCACCGCCCTGTTCTGGGCGACCTACGAGCAGCAGGGCAACACCATCGCGCTGTGGGCCGACGACTATACCGACCGGTCGATCGACCTCATCGTCTGGCGCGGCGAAATCCCGGTGACCTGGTTCCAGGCCTTCAACCCGTTCCTGATCTTCGCCTTCACCCCCTTCCTGGTCGCGCTGTGGGCGCGGCAGGCCCGGCGCGGCCGCGAGCCTTCGAGCGTCATCAAGATGGCGATTGGCTGCTTCGGCGTGGCGCTCGCGAACCTGATCATGGTCGGCGCCGCCTGGATGGCGGCGGGCGACGAAGCGAGCTGGCAGTGGCTGCTCGCCTATTTCATCGTCATCACCATCGGCGAGCTCTATCTTTCCCCGATCGGGCTTTCGTTGGTGTCGAAAGTCGCCCCAATGCGCATGGTCTCGATGCTGATGGGACTTTGGCTGGCGACGAGCTTCGTCGGCAACTTCATTGCCGGCTGGCTCGGCAGCTTCTGGAGCAGCATGGACAAGACCATGTTCTTCCTGATGATCGCCGGCGTCGCGTTCGCAGCCGGCGTCATCATCCTGGCATTCGATCGCCCGCTCAGGCGCACGATCAGGGATCAGTCCGCGGCCTCATGAAAGCCTCCGCTCGTCCCGCCCCGCGTGAGTTCCGGCATGTTGAGACCTGGGTGTTCGATCTCGACAACACGCTCTATCCGCACCACCTCAATCTCTGGCAACAGGTGGACGAGCGCATCCGCGACTACATCGCGAACTTCCTCAAAGTCACCCATGAGGAAGCGTTTCGTCTGCAGAAGGACTATTACAGGCGCTATGGCACCTCGATGCGCGGCTTGATGACCGTGCACGGGATGCAGCCCGACGACTTCCTCGATTTCGTGCATCAGATCGACCATTCGCCGCTCACGCCGAACGCGGCGCTGGGGGCGGAGATCGAACGCCTGCCGGGGCGCAAGCTCATCTTGACCAACGGCACCCGCCGCCACGCGTCGGCCGTGCTCGCACGGCTCGAGCTCGAGCGGCATTTCGATGACGTCTTCGATATCATTGCGGCCGAGCTCGAGCCCAAGCCGTCGCCGCAGACCTATGAGCGATTTCTCAAGACGCACGACGTCGACGCCGCCAAGGCGGCGATGTTCGAGGACCTCGCGCGCAACCTCGCGGTGCCGCATGCGCTCGGCATGACCACGGTCCTGGTCGTGCCCGAGCACACCCGCGAGGTGTTTCGCGAGGGCTGGGAGCTCGAAGGCCGCGATGCGCCCCACGTCGATCATGTCACCGACGATCTCGCGGGCTTCCTGGCGCGGATCCGGGCGGGATAGGTCAGCCGGCCATACCGGACTGCGCCGCAATTTCCGCAAGCCCGGCAAGCCCGCGGCGCATGCGGTGCTCCGCCGCGACCGGACCATGGTTGACTTCGCCTGCCCTATTCCCGACAAGCGTCACGCCGCTGCAGTCGAGGGTTTTCCCAGATGTCCGACGCCGAGCTTGCCAAGACGATCGATGCGGCATTCGAGCGCCGCGGCGACGTCGGCCCCACGACCAAGGGCCCGATGCGCCAGGCGGTCGAAGCCGCGCTCGACCTGCTCGACCGCGGCGCCGCGCGGGTCGCCGAACGCGGGGCCAATGGCCATTGGCGGGTCAACGAGTGGCTCAAGAAGGCGGTACTGCTCTCCTTCCGCCTCAACGACATGAGCGTGATCGGCGGCGGCCCCGGCAAGGCGGTATGGTGGGACAAGGTCGCCTCGAAGTTCGACGGCTGGGACGACGCGCGCTTCCGGGCGGCGGGCCTGCGGGCGGTGCCGAACTGCGTGGTGCGCCGCTCGGCCTATATCGCGCCCGGCGTGGTGCTGATGCCGAGCTTCGTCAATCTCGGCGCCTACGTCGACTCCGGCACCATGGTCGACACTTGGGCCACGGTCGGCTCCTGCGCGCAGATCGGCAAGAACTGCCACATCTCCGGCGGCGCCGGCATCGGTGGCGTGCTCGAGCCGCTGCAGGCATCACCGGTCATCATCGAGGACAACTGCTTCGTCGGGGCGCGCTCGGAGGTCGCCGAGGGCGTGATCGTGCGGGAGGGCTCGGTCCTCTCCATGGGAGTCTTCATCGGCGCCTCGACCCGCATCGTCGACCGCGCCACCGGCGAAATCTTCCAGGGCGAGGTGCCGGCCTATTCGGTTGTCGTTCCGGGCTCCCTGCCGGGCAAGCCGGCAAAGAATGGAGCCCCGGGCCCGAACCTCTATTGCGCGGTGATCGTCAAGCGGGTCGACGAGACGACGCGGGCGAAAACCTCGATCAACGAGCTGTTGCGCGACTGAGGCGACCGGTACATCGTCCCCCACCGCGATCGGCCGAGAACAAGGAGAGGGTCATGCAAGCCTCGCTTCCCACCAGCGGCACACCGGGCATTGCACAGCACAGCGCGCTGTCACCCGACACTCGCGCGCTGATGCTGTTCGAAGCCAACAAGAAGAGCGCATTGGTTGCCTACATCCTCTGGTTCTTCCTGGGACTTTTCGGCGGCCACAATTTCTACCTCAAGCGCACCGGCGTGGCGGTCGCACAGCTCATCCTGACGCTCACGCTGGTGGGCATGGTGATCACGGTCATCTGGGTGCTGGTCGATGCCTTCCTGATCCCGGGCTGGGTGCGCAATCAGAACAACCTTCTGTTGGCGCAGCTCGGCGCCTAGAGCTTGTTGCTGGAGCATGATCTTTTCCGAAAACCGGTGCCCACTTTTCGGGATCATGCTCCGGGGCCGCGAACGGATGAAGGTTCCGGCGCCGCCACGGCTGGTCGCAGAGTAAGGCCACATGATTTAACATCCCTGAGAGGGACGAAGCGATGTCGATGACCCAATTGCTGTTCTCGTTCCAAGGCCGATTGAACCGGAAGCCCTATTGGATGACGGCCCTCGCCGCCCTGGTGATCGTCATCCTGTTGCTCTCGGTGGCCTTGATCATGATGCGAGAGCATGAGTTCGTGTTCGCCGGCACGACGTTTGCGCTGCTCGTCATTCTCTACATCCCGCTCCTCTGGGTCGGCCTCGCGATCGGCGCGAAGCGCCTCCACGATCGCGACAAGTCGGCATGGTGGCTGCTGTTGTTCTATCTCGTGCCAGGAATCCTGAGCTCGGCCGCCGACCAGATGGAATGGCCTGGATTGATACTCCATGCCGTCAGCTTCGCCATCACGGTCTGGGCCTTCGTCGAGCTGGGTTGCCTGCGCGGCACGGTCGGACCCAACCGGTTTGGTCCCGATCCGCTCGCTCCGAAGCTCTAGCGCCGCGACATTTGCGTCTTGGTGCGCCGGGCCTTGGCTAGCCGGGCCTTGGCGCGCCGGTTCCTGGCGCGGGCCTGCGCGCGCGCATCGGCCCGTTTCTGCCGGCACTTGTCGCATTTGCAGCCACGCCGGGTAATGACATTGGTCAGGTAATCGCGGCCGTAGTCGTAGGTGATCTCGTCGCCGATCCTGATGTTCTTGATGGCGCGTATGATGACCTTGTGCCCGATCGTGTGAGCCTCGGCATTCGGCCGGCATGAATGATTGGCGTAACGGCCCAGGTTCCTTCGGCCCGTTCCGTCGATGGTCCAGCGGCTGTTGATCTCGTAGAGATAGCGGTTGCCGCGCGCCTCGAGCTTGTCGGCCTGCTCGGTCGTGAGCTTGCGGCCTTTGTATTCGACGATGAAGGTTTTCTTCTTGATCGGCGCGGTCGCAAACAGGCCTAGGCCCGTGCGGGAACGGCCGATGCGGAAAGTTCTCTTGCGGGCCATGTGAGGCATGTACGACGATTCGCGCCCGTGCAACCACATCAGCGCAGCCGAAGGTCGCCTCCCTTTGCGCACGGCTTTTTTCGACATTGACGCGATCGCCGGCCGCCGGGTAAAGCCGCGGCCATGAGCCCGTCCCCCGCCGATCCGGTCGCGCTGGCCCGCGATCTGTTGCGCTGCCCGTCGGTCACGCCGGCCGAAGGCGGCGCCCTCGCGCTGATCGAGGGCGTGCTGAAGGCCGCGGGCTTCGAGGTCCACCGCGTCACGTTTGCCGAGCCCGGCACGGCACCAGTCGAGAATCTCTATGCCCGCATCGGCAACGCCGCGCCGCATCTGGTCTTCGCCGGCCACACCGACGTGGTGCCGCCGGGCGATGAGGCGAAGTGGACGCATCCGCCGTTCGCCGGCGAGATCGCCAGCGGCACGCTCTTCGGCCGCGGCGCCGTCGACATGAAGGGTTCGATCGCCTGCGCTCTGGCGGCGGTGCGCGACCACCTCGCGGCGCGCGGCGGCAAGCCCAGGGGCTCGATCTCGTTCCTGATCACGGGGGACGAGGAAAGCATCGCGGTCAACGGCACGGTGAAGCTGCTGCGATGGGCGGCCGAACGCGGCGAAACCTTCGATCACTGCATCCTGGGCGAACCAAGCAATGCCGCCGCCATCGGCGACACCATCAAGGTGGGGCGGCGCGGATCGCTCAACGGCACGCTCGTCGTCACCGGCAAGCAGGGTCACGTCGCCTATCCGGAGCGGGCGGACAACCCGGTGCGCGGGCTGGTCACCCTGATGAGCGCGCTGATGGCCGCACCGCTCGATCGCGGCAGCGCGCATTTCACGCCGTCCAATCTCGAATTCACCTCGATCGACATCGGCAACCCGGTCGTCAACCTCATTCCCGGCGAGGCGCGGGCGCGCTTCAACATCCGCTTCAACGACTGCCACAGCCAGGTTTCGCTCAAGATGCTGATCGAGCGAAACGCCGCCGAGGCGGCGGCGGGACGCGTGCGCTGGCATATCGAGTGGGAGCCCTCGAACGCCGACGTGTTCGTGACCGAGCCCGGCCCTTTCGTCGATCTCGTGTCGGGGGCGATCAAGACGGTGACCGGAAGCGAGCCGAAGCTTTCGACCACCGGCGGCACCTCGGATGCGCGCTTCATCAAGGACTACTGCCCGGTGCTCGAATTCGGCCTGGTCGGGCAGACCATGCACCAGGTCGACGAGCATACCGCCGTCGCCGACCTCACGACCTTGACGGCGGTCTATCGCGCGATCCTCGAGCGATATTTCAGCTGACACTCGTTTTCCGCGCAGCAGCGAGCGCAACCCCAAAACTCGTCTGGTGGGGCGCTCGGGAAACGCGTGCTCTATCTCAGTCGCTTTCGGCCTAAGCTTTGATGCGCTCGCGCCAGAGCCAGCGACTGAGCATGACCGCGGCAAACATTCCCGCGAGCTGCGACACGACGAAGGCCGCCACTCCCGCCGGCGCAATCCCGGCAAACGTGTCGGACAGCGAGCGCGCGAGCGTCACCGCGGGATTGGCGAACGACGTCGACGCCGTGAACCAGTAAGCCGAGGTGATGTAGAGGCCGACCGCATAAGGCACGGACGCGGACGCGCGCGCTACGCAGCCCAGGATCGTGAGCACGAGCCCGAAGGTCGCGATGGCCTCGGCCAGCCATTGGCCCGGGCCGACGCGGGTCGTAAGGGAGACTTGCCAGAGCGGCAGGTCGAACATCAGGTGCGCCGCCCACACACCGGCGACAGCGCCCAGCATTTGTGCAGCGATGAAAACGGCAACCGTCGACCATGGCATCGCGCCGCGCAAGGCGAAGGCGACACTGACCGCTGGGTTGAAGTGCGCGCCGGAGAGCGGGCGGAACACCAGGATGAGGACGGCGAGGATCGCTCCGGTCGGCAATGTATTGCACAGGAGCGCAAGCGCTGCGTTGCCGCCCGCGAGTTGCTGCGCCATGATTCCGGAGCCGACGACGGCGGCGAGCAGAAAGGCGGTCCCCAGCCATTCCGAGAACGCGCGTTGCGCCAGCGACGGCATCAGCCCGGCTCTTTGGCCTTTGCGGCAGCGGCGTCCATCCGCCCGATCTCCCTGAGCCGCTGTTGCAGGCTGAGTTGATCGAGGCTGCGAAGCGGCAGCGCCACGAAGATCGCGATGCGCTGGTGGAGCATGCGGTAGGCATCCTTGAACGCCAGGGCGATTTCAGCCTGCGAGCCCTGGACCGTGGCCGGATCGGGGATGCCCCAATGCGCTGTCATCGGCTGGCCGGGCCAGACCGGACATGTTTCGCCCGCCGCATTGTCACAGACGGTGAAAGCGAAATCGAGCAGAGGCGCGCCCGGGCGGGCGAACTCGTTCCACGACTTCGAGCGAAACCGCGACGTATCGTAGTCGAGATTTTGCAAGAGCTGGATGGTGTGCGGATTGACCGATCCCGTCGGTTGGCTTCCAGCACTGTAGGCGGTGAACGTTCCCTGCCCGAGCCTCTGCAGAATGGCCTCGGCCATGATCGAGCGCGCCGAATTGCCGGTGCAGAGAAACAACACGCTGTAGGGACGCCCGGCCATGTTCGTCGCTACGCCGCGCAGCAGGCTGGGGTGCTTTCAGGCGCGGGCGGCGCCGCGGATTGCGGGGCGCAGCATCCCTTTGCATGCGCCACGCGTGCCTGCCGCTCTCCGCTGCCATCGCCGTAGTCGGTGCTCTCGCCGGTGGTGCGGAAGGTTTCCCACGAGATCCCTGCCGGATCCTCGATCCATGCCTTTTCCGACTTCGCGTAGCAGCAGGACGTCTGTCCCTGCTCGATGACATCGCCGCCGGCGCTGTGCAGGCGGACATACGCCTCCTGCAACTCGTCCTGCGTCTCGACCTGGATACCGAGATGATCGAGTCCCGGCTGTTTGCCGCGCGTCGAGATCGCAAAATTCACCCGCGGATCCTCCAGCATCCACTTGGCGTAATCGGGCTTCACCACGACCGGCCGCGCGGCGAACATCGCCGCGTAAAACTCGACCGCGTGCGGAATGTCCGCGACCGCGACGTGAACATGCATGCGTTTCATGGTGCTGCTCCTTCTCAAGCCGTCGGCATCTTTGCGCGCTTCGTCCGTGCCGGTTTGCAGACCACCGGCGCGCATGCCTCGGCCGCGCCCTGGCAGCAGTTCTCGGTCAGGAAGCCGAGCAGCGCATTCATCGCCTCGAACCGCGCCGCGTAGATCATCGAGCGGCCGTTCCTGCGCACGGTGACCAGTCCTGCCGCCCGCAGGCGGTCGAAATGAAAGGTGAGGGTGTTGGGCGCGAGCTTGAGCGCCTTCGCGATCTCGCCGGCCGGTATTCCTTCCGGACCGGCCTGCACCAGCAGGCGGAAAACGTCGAGCCGGTTGTCCTGCGCCAGCGCAGCAAGCGCCGCGACCGCATCGGTCTTTTCCATATTTCAACGACTATTGAATTAATGGTCGCACGTCAAGGATTAATTCGATGAACGTTGAAATGTATGGCGCTGCGAGCTTTTCGGCCGCCGCTGCTACGGCGTGAGCTTGATGCCGGCCTTGGCCGCGAGATCGAGCCACTTGGCGATGTCGGAATTGACGAAGGCGGCGAAGGCCTCGGGGCTGCTCGGCTCGGGCTCGGCGCCCTGCTCCGCCAGCCGCTGCCGGGCGTCGGGCAGCGTGAGCACCGTTTTGGTATCGGCGCTGATCTTCGCCACCACGTCGCGTGGCGTCGCCGCCGGCGCGAACAAGCCGAACCAGCCGAGCGAGGAATAACCGGGAAGCCCGCTCTCGGCCACCGTCGGGAAATCCGGAAACAGCGCCGAGCGCGCCGAGCCCGTGGTGCCGATCACGCGCAGCGTGCCGGCGGCGATGTGCGGCGTGACGGTGAGCGCCGGCGAGAACATGAGGTCGATGCGTCCACCCAGGAGATCGGTGACGGCCGGTCCGGTGCCGCGATAGGGCACATGCAGCAGGTCGATGCCCGCCATCTGCTGGAACAGCGCGCCGGATAGATGCGAGGCCGAGCCCACGCCCGACGAGCCGAACGAAACCTTGCCGGGATTCTGCCTGGCATAGGCGATCAACTCGGCGGCGGTCTTCACCGGCACCGACGGATTGACCACCAGGATGTAGGGCGGCGCGGCAACGAGCGAAATCGGCGCAAGCTCGCGCGCGATATCGAACGCGGCGCCGCTGGGGCGGTCGCCGGCGAGGGCGAGAATGGCGCCGGTCGATGCCATCAGCAGCGTGTGGCCGTCGGCGGGGGAGCTTGCAACCTGACGCGTCCCGATCAGGCCGGCAGCGCCGGGGCGATACTCCGAGACGACCGGCGGTCCCCACAGAGTTTGCAGGTGGACGCTGAGCACGCGGCCGAGCACGTCGGTCGCTCCTCCCGCCGGAAACGGAACGATGATGCGCACGGCTCCGGAGGGAAAAGTCTGGCCCTGCACCGAGGTCGCCAGGGCGACCAGGCCCAAGGCCAAAATCACGAGCAACCGCCGTGTCATGCCGTGCTTCTCCTCACTTGCATTGCCGTGTGCGGTGTCTCACGCATAGTCGACCCGGGTCAAATAGAGGCCGTCGGGCGGCGCGACCGGCGCACAAGCGGCGCGGTCGCGCTTGTCGAGCGCGGCCGAGACGTCGGCGGCGGTCCATTTGCCTTCGCCCACGAGCGCCAGCGCGCCCACCATCGAGCGCACCTGGCTGTGCAGGAACGAGCGCGCCGAGGCCGCGATCCGGATGTGCTCGGCGTCGCGATCCACGTCGAGCCGGTCGAGCGTCTTGACCGGGGATTTCGCCTGGCACTCGGCGCTGCGGAAGGTGGTGAAATCATGCCGTCCCACGAGGCGCTGCGCCGCCGTCTGCATGGCGGCGCAGTCGAGCGGCTTGGCGATCCGCCAGGCGCGGCCGCGCTCGACCGCGAGATCGGCGCGGCGGTTGACGATGCGATAGAGATAGTGACGCTTGACGGCGGAGAAGCGCGCATCGAACGCATCCGTCACCCGCTCGGCAGCGATGATCGCCACCGGGTGCGGGCGCAGATGCGCGTTCAAGGCGTCGCGCACCGTGTCGTCGTCCCAATCGCGGGCGAGATCGACATGGCCGACCTGGCCGAGCGCGTGCACCCCGGCGTCGGTGCGCCCCGCCCCGTGCACCGCCGCCTTCTCTCCGCTGAACGCTTCGACCGCGGCGGCGAGCACGCCTTGCACCGACGGTCCGTTGTCCTGGATTTGCCAGCCGACGAAGGGCGTGCCGTCATACTCGATGATGAGCTTGTAACGCGGCATCTCGGACCTAACCCAACCGCGTGCCGGGCGCGACCGGCGAGCCGCGCAGGAACTCGTCGCCCTTCATCGCCTGCCGGCCCGCGCGCTGCAATTCGAGGATGCGCACCGCGCCCTCCCCGCAGGCCACGGTGAGCTCATTGTCGAGCACGGTGCCGGGCACGCCCGTTCCCTCGCCTCTGGTGGAGCGCAGCAGCTTGATGCGCGTGCCGTCGAGCTCGAACCAGGCGCCTGGAAACGGCGACAGGCCGCGCAGGCGGTCGTGCACCTCGCGCCACGGCCGTGTCCAGTCGATGCGGGTTTCGTCCTTGGCGATCTTATGGGCGTAGGTGACGCCGTCCGCAGACTGCGGCGTCAGCACGAGCGAGCCACGCTCGAGCGCACCGAGCGCGCGCACCATGAGGTCGGCGCCGAGGCGCGCGAGCCGGTCGTGCAGGTCGCCCGCGGTGGCGTCGGGAGCGATCGGCACGCGCTCGGCCATGGCGACCGGCCCGGTGTCGAGCCCCTCCTCCATCCTCATCACCATCACGCCGGTCTCGGCATCGCCCGCCATGATCGCGCGGCTGATCGGCGCCGCGCCGCGCCAGCGCGGCAGCAGCGACGCATGCAGATTGAATGCACCGAGCGGACAGGCTGCGAGGATCGGTGCGGGCAGGATGAGCCCATAGGCGACGACCACCGCCACGTCCGCGCCGTGCGCGCGCATGGCGCCTTCCGCATCGGCGGTCCGCAACGTTGCCGGCGTGATGACCGGCAGGCCGAAGCGGCGCGCCTCGCGCTCGACCGGGCTCGGCGTGAGATCAAGCCCGCGGCGGCCGGCGGGCTTGGGCGCACGGGTGTAGACGGCGACGACGTCATGTCCGCGCCCGACGATCTCGACCAGCGTCGGCACCGCGAAGTCCGGCGTGCCCATGAACACGACGCGCAGCGGCATGTCACACCATGATGCGAGCCGGCCGGCGGTCGCGCGGACGGGACAGCCTGCCCTCGCCGACGCGGATCCCGCCGAAGCCGGCCTTCACTCCGCGGCCCGCTTCGGCTCGCTCGTCCGCTTTGCCGCCTTGGTGAACTTCTTGAGCACGCGATCGCGCTTGAGCTTCGAAAGGTGATCGATGAACAGCACGCCGTTGAGGTGGTCGATCTCATGCTGCAGGCAGGTGGCGAGGAGGCCGTTGGCCTCGATCTCGTGCGGCTCGCCGTCGAGGTCGAGATACTTCACCTTGACCTGCGCCGGGCGCTCGACGTCGCCGTAATATTCCGGGATCGACAGGCAGCCCTCCTCGTAGAGCGCCTTCTCATCCGAAGCCCACACGATTTCGGGATTGATGAAAACCTGCGGGTTCTTCGCCTCTTCCTTCTTGGCGAGATCCATGGTGACGACGCGCTTGGGCGTCCCGATCTGGATGGCGGCGAGTCCGATGCCGGGCGCGTCATACATCGTTTCGAACATGTCCTCGACGAGTTTGCGGACGCCGGCGTCGACCTTCTTCACCGGTTCGGAGACCTTCCGCAGCCGCTTGTCGGGCAGGATGAGAATGTCGCGCAGGGCCATGGCCGCGATGTAAGCGGTCGCTCCAAACCGGTCAATGCGGCGCGTCCTGCCCGCGAACGGCGCCGCGGGGCGGGCGCCCTCCGCGGCCCCGAGCGGGATCGCGGGCACCCATTGATTTATCGTTCACTTTTTGTTCCTATAGGACGAATCGATGTAGAGTGGGCGCGATGACTGATGACGTCCTCATCCTCGCCACCGCGACCGGCGCCGTGCTTGCGGGCATCGCGGCGTTGGCCGCGCTGGTCGTGCTCGTGGTGCGGGCGTTGCGCCAGCGCGACCGGCAAGCCGCCGACCAGCAGATGAGCGAGCTCACGCGGCTGCAGGCGGAGACGGCGGTGCGCCTCGACGCCATGCGCGACATGCTGGCCGGCCGCCAGGCCGAGCTGCATCGCGCGGTGAACGAGCGGCTCGATTCGGTGAGCCATCACCTCAACCAGTCGATGACGACCACGCGGCAGCAGACGGTCGAGAGCCTGCAGAAGCTCGGCGAGCGGCTGGCGGTCATCGACAACGCCCAGCGCAACATCACCGATCTGGCGTCGCAGGTGACCTCGCTGCAGAGCGTGCTGGCCAACAAGCAGCAGCGCGGCGCCTTCGGCCAGGGCCGCATGGAGCTCATCATCCAGGACGGGCTGCCGAAGGGCTGCTACGAATTCCAGCCAACGCTCTCCAACCGGAGCCGACCGGACTGCGCGGTGCGCCTGCCGGACAATCGCCCGCTGGTGATCGATGCCAAGTTCCCGCTCGAGGCCGTCACCGCGTTGCGCGAGGCCAAGAGCGATGACGAGCGCAGGCAGGCGGCATCGCGAGTGCGCCAGGATCTCGGGCGGCACATCGGTGACATCGCGGCCAAGTATCTGATCCCGGGCGAGACCCAGGATCTGGCGCTGATGTTCGTGCCGTCGGAATCGCTCTATGCCGAGTTGCATGATGGCTTCGACGACATCCTGCAGAAGGCGTACCGCTGCAAGGTGGTCATCGTCTCGCCGTCGCTGCTGATGCTCGCCGTCCACGTCGTCCAGCAGATTCAACGCGACGCCCGCATGCGCGAGGCGGCCGACAAGATTCACGCCGAGGTCGGCCATCTCATGGACGACATCGAGCGGCTGCATGAGCGGGTGGTGAATTTGCAGAGGCATTTCGGCCAGGCGAACGAGGATGTGCGGCAAATCCTCATCTCGGCCGAGAAGGTCGAAAAACGTGCGGCGCGCATCAAGGAGGTCGAGTTCGACGGCGAGGACGAGGACCGTCCCGATGCCGTCGTCATTCCGGCGCCGCTGCCGCGCCGGCTGCAGGCCGGGGAATAGCTTTCACACGCAACTCGGTTGCCCCGTCACCCTGAGGTGCGAGCCCCCGCCACGAGCTTGCGCAGTCAGCGCAAGCTTGACCGCGCGGCGAGCCTCGACGGGCGACGGCCCGGATATCGCCGCGGGGAGCAGGCAGAACCGTCGGGCCGTTCATCCTTCGAGGCGGGCGCCGCAGGATGACGGAGAAACGCAGGCACGCGTCTCAGTCCTGCTTCAGGCCCAGTTCCGCCACGAAGCGCTTGGCCTCGGCAATCTGCTCGATCGCATATCTCTCGTAGTCGGCGCTGCTCAAATAGAACAGCTCCTGGTCGAGCCTGGCCATAGCGGCGGCATAGGATGGCTCGTCCAGGCCCTTCTTGAATGCGTCATGGAGAATCCTGACCGGCTCCGGCTCCATTCCCTTGGGGCCGGCGATGCCGAAGGGAGAATTCGAGATCATGTCGATGCCGATCTCCTTCAGGGTCGGCACCCCCGGCCAGTTCCTGGTGCGGTCCGCGCCCCAGGTCACGAGGAGCCGCAGCTGGCCGACATTGACGAGCTGCGCCCAGCCGCTTAAATCCGCAACCGCATGCACGTGGCCGCCAAGGATGGCGTTGTTCGTTTCCGCGCTGCCCTTGAAGGGCACGTGCGTCCATTTGATGCCCTGCTGCTTGGCGATCTGCTCCATGGTGATGTGCAGGCTGGTGCCGGCGCCGGGCGTGCCGTAGTTGATCTTGCCGGGATTGGCCTTGGCCTCCGCCAGGAGATCGGCAAACGTCTTCCACGGCGCATCGTTCTTGACCACCACGCCGAAAGTGTAGCCGCTCACGCCGATGATGTAGGTGAAGTCCTTGCCTGGGTCGAAGGTGGTCTTCGCCATGAATGGAAAGCGAAAGATCGTAATCGGCATCTGCGCGACGGTATAGCCGTCGGGCTTTGCGGTCGCCGCCATCTGCGCGGGACCAAGCGTGCCGCTGGCTCCCGGCCGGTTCTCGATCACGATCGGCTGGCCAAGATGCTTTTCGGTGGCGGTTGCGAGCGCGCGCATCCCGATATCGGTGGTCCCGCCGGCCGCCCATGGCACGATCAGCGTCACCGGCCGTGCGGGAAAATTCTGTGCCTGAACGGCGCCGGCCCACATGGCAAGGGCAGACGCAGCCGCCAATCCCGCGGCCATCACCGTCCTGATCATCCCGTCTCCTCCCCTTGCGCCGATGTTTCCCGACGTCCAGCAGGACGGGCTCAACCTACGCTTGTTCACTTTTGGCCGCAATCGCAGGCTTGTGTGAGCGGGGAGATTCACCGATAGCTCTGCCAATGACCGCGACGCCCGACACCACGCCGGCCCGCCCGAGCTTCGCCGATACGCTTGCGGTCTATCTCAAGCCGCGCGTGCTGATCGTGCTGTTCCTCGGCTTCTCCGCCGGGCTGCCGCTGGCGCTGTCGGGTTCGACGCTGCTGGTCTGGATGCGCGAGGCGGGCGTCGACCTCGGGACCATCGGGTTGTTCGCGCTGGTCGGCACGCCCTACACCATCAAGTTCCTGTGGGCGCCGGTCGTCGATGCGCTCGACGTGCCGGTGCTGGCGCAGTTGCTCGGGCGGCGGCGCGGCTGGCTCGTGTTCTCGCAGCTCCTGCTGATCGCGTCGATCGCCTTCCTTGCGGTCTGCGATCCGGTGAGCTCTCCATGGCTGGTCGCATTCGCCGCGCTGCTGGTCGCGACTGCTTCCGCCACCCAGGACATCGTCATCGACGCCTTCCGCATCGAGAGCCTGTCCGAAAGCGAGCAGGCTGCCGGCATGGCCTCGTATGTAGCGGCCTATCGGATCGGCATGCTGGCCTCCACCGCGGGCGTGCTGTTCCTGGTCAGCGGCTTCGAAGACTTCGGCTTCGGCAAAGAGGGGGCATGGACCGCGGGTTATCTCACCATGGCGGCGCTCGTCGTCCTCGGCATCGCGACCACGCTCATTGCCACCGAGCCGGAGAAATCCGCCGCAGCCGCCAGCGAGCACGCCGCGCATGCGCGCGACAACCCGCTCGTGCGCGTGGCGACCGCTGCCTATGCAAGCTTCGCCGAGTTTCTCAGCCGCGACATGGCAATCGTCGTTCTCACCTTCGTCGTGCTCTACAAGTTCTGCGATGCATTCGCGGGGGCGATGACCGCCCCGTTCGTGATCGACCTCGGGTTCTCGCGCAATGACTATGCCGCCATCGTGAAGGGCGTCGGGCTGGCGGCGACGCTGATCGGCGGTTTTGCGGGCGGCGCGCTGGCGCGCGCCTATCCGCTGGTGACGAGCCTGTGGATCGGCGCCTTCCTGCAGATGGCCTCGAACCTGGTCTTCACCTGGCAGGCGCTGGTCGGGGTCAATCTGTGGGCGCTGACGGTGACGATCATCGTCGAGAATTTCACCGGCGCGATCGGGACCGTGATCTTCGTCGCCTACCTCTCGGCCCTGTGCAACAACCCGCTGCACACGGCGACGCAATACGCCCTCCTCACCGCCCTTGCCGCGGTCGGGCGCACCTATCTGTCGGCCGGCGCGGGCTTTGTTGCCGAGCGCACGGGCTGGCCCCTGTTCTTTGCCATCAGCGCGCTGACCGCGCTGCCGAGCCTCGTGCTGCTGGTGTGGCTGCAGCAGCGCGGCCACTTCGTCGGCCTGGTCAAGCCGACCCGCATCGTGATGGATGACTAGACACACGCGTCACCCGCGGGCTTGACCCGCGGGCCCATGTTCTTCGCAAGACCCTAGGAGATCGATTGCCGGGTCAAGCCCGGCCATGGCGCTGGAACCTTCCGGCTAGAACGTCGTGCGTTGCCTGATGGCGGCCGCCAGCGTGCCTTCGTCGAGATAATCGAGCTCGCCGCCGACCGGGACACCATGCGCCAGGCGCGTGACCTTGACGTCGGCGCCGTGCAGAAGGTCGGTGATGTAGTGCGCCGTGGTCTGGCCATCGACGGTGGCGTTGAGCGCAAGGATCACCTCCGTCACCGCCGGCTCGTGCGCGCGCGATATCAGCGCGTCGATCGAAAGGTCCTGCGGACCGATGCCATCGAGCGGCGAGAGCGTACCCCCCAGCACGTGATAGCGCGCATTGACGGCGTGCGCACGCTCGAGCGCCCAGAGATCGGCGACGTCGGCGACCACCACAAGGATCGCCGGATCCCGGCGGACATCGGTGCAGACCGTGCAGGGATTCTGGGTGTCGATGTTGCCGCACACCCGGCACACCTCGATCTTCTCGAGCGCCGTCTGCACCGCAGTGGCGAGCGGCGCCATGATCTGCTCGCGCTTCTTGATGAGAAAGAGGGCCGCGCGGCGCGCCGAGCGGGGGCCAAGCCCCGGCAGCCGCGCAAGCAGCGCAATCAGGCGTTCGATCTCGGGTCCGGCGGCGGCGGTCGGCATGGCGCGTGCGGCGCGCGCCCGGCTATTGCACGGACTGCGGCGGCACCGGCGCGCGCACGGCCTGAATCAGCTGGCGCAGGCTGAACAGCGTGCGCTTGTCCTCGATGCCCGGCGCCATTTCCGCCATCGCGGTTTCGAGATAGGACGAAAAGCGATCCTTGTCGACCACACCTTCCTGCACCAGGAAGCGGCACGTCAAAATATGGCAAGCCAGAAATCCCGCGATCGCGGCCGATAAGGCTTGCATATCGATGTCTTTGTCCACGGCCACCTCCGGTGTTCCGCCGGGTCTCCCGGCGGCAAATCGTTCAAAACAGCTTCAGGCCGGGCGGCAGCGGCAGGTCGCCGGCGACACCCTTCATCTTCTCCTGCACCAGCGCCTCGGCCTTGCGGCGGGCGTCGGCGTGCGCGGCGACGATCAGATCCTCGATGATTTCCTTCTCCTGCGGCTTGACCAGCGTGTCATCGATCTTCACGCCCTTCATCTCGCCTTTGCCCGAAAGCCTGACCGTGACGAGACCGCCGCCGGATGAGCCCTCAACCTCGACCTGTTCGAGCTCGGCCTGCATCGCCTCCATCTTGGATTTGAGTTCGGCAGCCTGCTTCATCAGCCCAAGAAAATCTGCCATCGCTCGTCTCTCCCGCGCCGTTCCGGCGTCAAAGGTGTGGCTCAAGCATCGGGGTCGTCGCCAGCCGCTCCATGAGTGCCGAAGGCAGAACCCTCGTCATCGGGCGGAAGTTCCGGCACCGGCTCGTCGGGATCGCCCGCCGGCAGGGCCTCGGGCAGCTCGCCCTGGCGCACGTCCACGATCTCCGCACCGGGAAAGCGAGCCAGCACCGCCTGCACCAGCGGGTCCGCGCGCACCCCGGTCTTGAGCTCCGCCTGCCGCGCGTCGTTCTGCGATTTGACCGTCGCCTCGCCCGCTTCGGCGGAAACCACGACCATCCAGCGCCGATTGGTCCACTGCGAGAACTTGCGGGCGAGATCGTTGACGAGCGTCTTCGCCGCACCCGGCTCCAGTCCGATCTCCAGCCGGCCGTCCTCGCAGCGCACCAGCCGCACGTCGCGCTCGAGCGCGAGCTTGATGCCGAGGTCGCGCTTCTGCGCCGCGAGTGCAATCAGATCCTCGAAACGACCGACGATGACTTCCGGCGAACCCGGTGGCGGCGGCGCGGGCACACGCGCGGCCGGCTCGCCCGATCGCGCCAGCGCCGCTTGCGGCCCGCCGCGCGGCGTGAAGCCCCCCGCGTTCGCCACCGACGGAGCCGAGGCTCCCGCCGCTGCAGGCTGCGGTGCCGAGGCGGTCGGCGCAACGCCGCCGCCGTTGCCGGATCGGCCGCGCTGCGGCGGCGCGGAACCCGATTGCTCCGACAGCGAACGGACGACGTCGTCGGGCGTCGGCAGATCGGCGGCATAGGCGATGCGCACCAGAACCATCTCCGCCGCGGCGAGTGGACGGCCGGCTTCGCCGACCTCGGTGATCCCCTTGAGCAACATCTGCCAGGTGCGCGAGAGCACCCGCATCGACAGCTTTTCGGCAAAAGCGCGGCCGCGCGTGCGCTCGACCTCGATCAGCGCCGGATCCTCCGCGACCGCGGGCACGATCTTCACGCGGGTGACGAAGTGCGTGAACTCGGCAAGGTCGCCCAGTACAACGGCGGGATCGGCGCCGGTATCGTATTGCGCGCGCAGCTCGGTCAGCGCCGACGCCATGTCGCCGCGCATCAGAGCCTCGAACAGGTCGATCACCCGCGCGCGGTCGGCAAGCCCCAACATCTGCCGCACGTGCTCGGCGCGCACTGGTCCGGCCGCATGTGCGATGGCCTGGTCGAGGAGCGAAAGCGAATCGCGCACCGATCCCTCCGCCGCGCGCGCGATCAAGGCTAGCGCCTCCGGCTCGGTCTCGATCGCCTCCTGTGCCGCGATCTTTTCGAGATGCTTCACCAGCCCGCCGGCATCGACGCGACGAAGGTCGAAGCGCTGGCAGCGCGACAGGATGGTAATGGGAACCTTGCGGATTTCAGTCGTGGCGAAGATGAACTTGGCGTGCGGCGGCGGCTCTTCCAGCGTCTTGAGCAGGGCGTTGAACGCCTGCGTCGACAGCATATGAACTTCGTCGAGAATGTAGACCTTGTAGCGCGCGCTCACCGGCGCGTAGCGGATGGCGTCATTGATCTGTCGCACGTCATCGACGCCGTTGTGGGAGGCAGCGTCCATCTCGATGACGTCGATGTGCCGGCTTTCCATGATTGCCTGGCAATGCACGCCGAGACCCGGCATGCTGATCGTCGGCCCGGCGATGGATCCGTCGGGAAGCTCGTAGTTGAGCGCGCGCGCGAGAATGCGCGCAGTCGTGGTCTTGCCGACGCCGCGCACGCCGGTGAGGATCCAGGCTTGCGGGATGCGCGCCGCCTCGAACGCGTTCGAGACCGTGCGCACCATGGCATCCTGGCCGATCAGGTCATCGAAGGTCGCGGGGCGATACTTGCGCGCTAGCACGCGATAGGACGCGTCGCCCGACGCCTCGCCGACCGGGCCGAGGCTCGATTGACCAGATTCGGGCCGCTTCGTGCCGTCGCTCATAATGCCATCCGGTCCGCCGCCCCCGCGGGTCTTCGCCGTTCGCATGAGGGAAGAGGTGGGAGGCTGACGAGCGACCCGAACCGCGCTCGTTAGGGCTGCTTCCTTCCGGACCTGACCCGGTTGGCGAGTGGCTCGTCCACCGCCAACCTCCCGCCCCTATATCGGCGGAACGCCGCGAGAATGCAAGCCGGCGCCCAGCGCGGTCCACTGCCGGATCGGCGGGCAAGATCCGTGCGCGCCGGAGCTATTGCGTCGCTCCCTGCCCGCGCAAAAAAGCTTGCCATCGCCGCAAAGGCTTCATCTCCCTGTCTGAAAATGCCGGGAAAAAAGTAGAAGCCATGCGGCATGCCATCACGGACGAAGTGCTCAGCCTCGACCCCTGCCGCGCGCAGCTTCCGGGCGAAGGCACCGTTGTCGTCGAGCAGCGGATCGGCGGTGCCGGTCGCGATGAACGTGGGCGGATAGCCGCGCAGATCGGCGCGCGCCGGGCTGGCATGCGGGTGCGCCCAGTTCCGGCCGTGAACGAGATAGGCGCCGCGGACAAAACCGATGAACGCCGTGTCGTAGACGATCCCGAGCGGCGCGAGGCGCTCGAACGATGCGTGCTGCTCGAAGAAAAAATCGGTGATCGGGGCGAGCAGCACGGCGGCATAAGGCATCGGCAGGCCCGCGTCCCGCGCCATAAGCGGGAGTGCGGCGGCCAGATTGCCGCCGGCGGAGTCGCCCGCGACCGCGACGCGCGTCTTATCTCCGCCGAGCGCCGCGCCGTTGATCTGCATCCATCGCAACACCTCCAGGCAGTCATCGAGACCGGCCGGGAACGGCCATTCCGGTGCCAGGCGATAGTTGGTGCTGACGACCACCATGGCATTTTCTGCGGCGATCCTGCTCGTGATGTAGGCGGTGTCCTCCGACTGGCCGAGGGTGAAACCGCCGCCGTGAAGGTAGAGCATCATGGGATGCCGGCTGGCGGCGGCGGACGGACCAGCGGCCGGCGGGCTGAAGACCTGGCAGCGAATGCGCCCCAATGGCGAGGGGACGTTGAGCTCGCTGACGCCGATCTGCGGGTATAGCTCGGCGGCGCTCTTCGGCAGCTCCGCGGGATCGAGCGGCTTCTCCTGCCCGATATAACCCGTGCGGACGGGCTCGATCATCAGGTCGCGCAAGGCGACCGGAGAACGCATTTTGGCAAGGAGCTCGTACAGCGGTGCGGCGGGATCGGAGGGATCGATCCGGGAGACGCCCGGCCCGTCGGGAAGCTGATCGACGAACGGCGCCGGATCCTGCGATGCATTCTCGCCCATTTCCGCGCTCATGAGTGATCTCCGGAACTTCGCAGCATCCAAGCCCGCCACGAATCGTGATGATGGTATAGCTCATGTCCTTCGCCCGCCGACACGCCTTGTCTTTCCCGCGCGATGTCAAGCTCCGGATGTCATGATGTTTCCCGCGCCAACGACGCCTTGGCTCCTTCATCCGCAGCTGGCGGCCGAGACATTTGCGGTCGGCGACTTGACGCTGTCGCGCGTGCTGCTCATGAACGATACCAACTATCCATGGCTTGTCCTGGTGCCGCGGCAAGCGGGCGCGGTCGAGATCATCGATCTTGATGACACGGAGCAGGCGCAGTTGATGCGCGAGATCGCGCTGACCGCCGGCGTGCTCAAGGACGTGACCGCCTGCGACAAGCTCAACATCGCGGCGATCGGCAACGTGGTGGCGCAGCTGCACGTTCATATCGTTGTGCGCCGGCGCGGCGACGCGGCCTGGCCGCGGCCGGTCTGGGGCACGGTGCCGGCGCGCGCCTATGAGGCGGCGGAGCGCGAGCGCTTCATCGCGGCCATTCGCGCGGAAATCGCGTTCGGCTGATCGGAACGTTGCGCCGTCACCCCTACCCATGCGAGCGTCAACGCCCCGCCGGAGCAGCTCAATGTCCCCTCGCCCCGATCTTGGCCCCAAGCCGCGCCTCGGCTATACCGCAAGCCTGATCGAGCGCGCCGCCGAGCTGCGCACGGATGCGGCCGCGCTCTCCGCCCTGGAGAAAGACGGACGCGCCCGGACCTATGCGGTCGCCGGCGATCTGGTCGTGCTGAAGAACGCCGCGGACCTCTGCGATCCGCTGTTCACGTTGCCGCAAGCGCGCGGACTCGCCCGCACCGGCGAGACCGCTTTTCTGGGCTTGATCGAAGGCGCGCCGCGCTTCGTGCTGGCGCTCGATCCCGCAGCAGTTGAGGCGCTCAAGGCGCGGAACGATTTTGTCGTGACCGACCTGCGCTCGATCGCGGTTCGTGGCCTGGTTGCGGCCGATCATCTGCCGCCACTCGCCGAAGGCAAGGCGCTCATCAATTGGCACGGGCGCCATCGCTTCTGCTCGAATTGCGGGACGCCCACCAATCTCGTGCAAGGCGGCTGGCGGCGCGACTGCCCCGCCTGCCGCGCGCAGCACTTTCCGCGCACCGACCCCGTGGTGATCATGCTTCCAGTGGACGGCGGGCGCTGCGTTCTCGGCCGCTCGCACCGGTTTCAATCCGGCATGTGGTCATGCCTCGCCGGCTTCGTCGAACCGGGCGAAACCATCGAGGAAGCGGTGCGGCGTGAAACTCGCGAAGAGGCCGGCATCGTCTGCGGCCGCGTCGCCTACTTCGCTTCGCAGCCGTGGCCGTTCCCCACCTCGCTGATGATCGGTTGCCATGCCGAAGCGCAGTCGCACGATATCGTCATCGACGCCACCGAGCTCGACGATGCGCGCTGGTTCGACCGCGAGGAGGTGGCGACGATGCTGCTGCGATCCCATCCCGACGGGCTGAGCACGCCGCCGACGGTGGCGATCGCCTATCACATCATCCGGGCGTGGGTGGAGGACGAGGTATCGTTCGAAACCTAGCTCCCGGTCGCGGCTTTGCGGGTGCTCAGTGGATCCTCGCTCGAATACACCATTGAAATTGTGGTGAGAATGGAGAAAGGGATTTGAGCTCTGCCGGCACCGACCCGACGCGGGCACCGGCCATCCTGTGTGCCGGCACCATCGTGCTCGACGAAGTCTTCAGGGTGGAGCGCTTTCCGCCGCCCGACGGAAAAAAGCTGGCGCAGGGCTTTTTCGAGGTCCACGGCGGCTGCGCCGCCAATGCAGCCATCGCCATCGCGCGGCTGGGTGGACGCGCGGTCCTGGCGGGCCCGATCGGCGGCCCTGCGGGGGCGGACGCGAATGGCGACCGCGTCCTTACCGCGCTCGCGCGCGAGCATGTCGACTGCACGGGCTGCCGGCGCGTCGCGGGCGTGTCCACCGGAATTTCCGCAATCTTCATTGACGCGGCCGGCGATCGCATGATCGTGACCCATCGCGACGAGCGGCTCGCGGCGGTTGCGCCCGCGGACGCAGCTCACCTGGTGGCGTCCGCCGATGCGGTGATTGCCGATAACAGTCTTCCCGAATTTGTGCGTCCGATCTGCATGGCAGCCCGCGCGCGCGGCCTTGCGGTCGTGCTCGATGCCGACCGGGCGACCGAGGTTTCGGACGACCTGTTCCGCGTTGCCAGCCATGTGGTGTTTTCGAGCGAATGCCTGCGGCTCACGACCGGCCTCGATGATCTTGCTGCGGGACTCGAACGCATCGCCGCAATGACGCAGTCCGTTCTCGCCGTGACCAATGGCGCGCACGACGTGCTGTGGCGGCGGGACCGCACTTTGCGGCGATCTCCCGTGTTCCCGGTGAATGCCGTCGATACGCTGGGTGCGGGCGATGTCTTTCACGGCGCGTTCGCGCTTGCGCTGGCGGAGGGTCGCAACCTTCCCGCCGCGATACGCTTTGCCGCGGCGGCCGCCGGACTCAAATGCACGCGCCTTGGCG
The DNA here is from genome assembly GCA_963739385.1 of uncultured Alphaproteobacteria bacterium. Taxonomy (GTDB): domain Bacteria; phylum Pseudomonadota; class Alphaproteobacteria; order Rhizobiales; family Xanthobacteraceae; genus VAZQ01. The sequence continues at coordinate 104,196 of CAVUAI010000047.1, read as the reverse complement.
GCAGCGCCGCGGCGCCGTACCGCGGCGAGGTCGAAGCACTGCTTGCAGGTTCGCAGCCCGTCGAGGTTCAGCCGGCGACGGGCTCGAAGCCGTAGAGCCGGGCGGGATTCTCCACCAAAATCTTCCTGCGGGCCGCCGCGTCGGGTGCCCATTTCGGCAGCTGATTGAGCAGCAGTCCATCATCGATCGGGAACGGCGTGGAAATCTCGCTCAACGGCTTGCCGCGCCCGGCGTCCGAATTCGGATGCGGCCAATCGGTCCCCCATACGATCCGATCCGGGTTGGCGGCGACCAGTGCCTGAGCCAACGGTGTGACGTCGGCGAAGTCGGGCGCCTTTTCCGACACGCGGTAGGCGCCGGAGATCTTCACATAGGCCCGGCCGGACTTGACGAGGTCGAGCAGCGCGACGAAATCGGGCTGGCTCGAGCCTTGCGCAGGATTGCCGCGTCCGAAGTGGTCGAACACCACCGGGAACGGCATCTGCGCGAGGTGATCCTTGAGCGCCGCGATCACGGCGGTGCGCGTATAGAGCTGCACGTGCCAGCCGAGCCCGCGGATCTGCTCGGCGGTCGCATCGAGGATCGCCTTGGCGTCCGCCGGCTCGAACCGCCCGGCCGTATTGGTCTCGAGGTTCAGACGCACGCCGCGAATTCCCGCAGCCGCCATGTCCTCCAGCGCCTTGCGCGAGGTCGTCTTGTCGATCACTGCAACGCCGCGGGCGCGCGCGCCCATGCGGCGCACGGCGTCGACGGTGCAGGCATTGTCGATGCCGTAGACGCTCGGCTGCACCACCACGACGCGGTCGAGGCGAAGATCGCGCTGCAGCTCGAGCAGCTGTTCGACGCTCGCCTGCGGCGGCGTGTAGATGCGCTTCTCCGCGAACGGGAACACCGCCGGATCGCCGAAGACATGCACGTGGCAATCGCAGGCCCCGCGTGGAATGTCGAAGTCGACGGCGGTGCGCCCGGCCGCGTTGGCCGCAGCCCGCGGTCCGATCCAGGCTGCGCTTGCAGCGGCACCGACCTGTCCCAGCATGGCCCGTCGTGTCAGCATGGCGTCCTCCCGTATTGTTTTCTGAGCCTCAGGATATGGCGGCCCGGTCGCGGCCGCAAAGGACGGCGGCAGCGCCGGACTGCGAGCCCAGCCAGGACGAAGGCCCATCAATTCCACTTGAAATAGAATAGTCTTCTCGATAGATCAGAAAAATCCCGGACAGCGACGAAATCATTCTACGGAGCTGCGCGAGATTGCAGCAATTTCCCTTACACGGGGCCACCCATGGACGCCATCGACCGCAAGATTCTCGCGCTCCTGCAGCAGGATGCTTCCCATTCGGTGGCCGAGATCGGCACTCTGGTCGGGCTGTCGTCGACGCCGTGCTGGAAGCGCATCCAACGCCTGGAAGCCGATGGCGTCATCCAGAAACGGGTCGCGCTGGTCGACCAGGACAAGCTCGGGCTCGGAGTCACCGTCTTCGTCTCGATCGAGACCGGCGACCATTCCCAGCAGTGGCTGGACCGATTCGCCAGCGAGGTCGGAGCCATGCCCGAAGTGATGGAATTCTACCGCATGGCCGGCGACGTGGATTACATGTTGCGGGTGGTCGTGCCCGACATCCAGGGCTACGACTCGTTTTACAAGCGGTTGATCACGACGGTGCCGCTCAAGAACGTCACCTCGCGTTTCGCCATGGAGAAGATCAAAGCGACGACGGCGCTGCCGATCCCATAGCGTCGGCTCGCGCAACAATCGCGCCCCGCCGGATCGTCATCAGCGCGCGTCCTTGCGAATCGACAGAAGCGGGCGGCGCGCCGCCTCGGCAAGTCCAGTCGCCCAGTTGGTCTGCCGATGCGCAAATGTTCGGACCGCAGCAATGCAATTTCGAGTCTGAATGGACTACTTCAAGTATTTATTTTGATATCTTGGCCGACCCTGACGTTTAGATTAGCTGCATCTCGGCTTTAATGGATTAACAATACAGATAGACAAGTAATATTCGCCACGAAATTCATTGTTAACCAAAGAATAACTGCAAAAATATATCGTTAACGACGTTGTATTGCCACTTCATAACTGTGAGATCAACTGCGGATATTAACTTCGCTGCAAGGTACGCGGGCTAGGTTTGGCCCTGTTCCGGATGAGTCGGGGAATAACGGCGACCGACCGGCACAGGCTCAGACAGCCAAGCGTGGACCATGGAGGCAGCTGTGACCAATCTCGTGAAGCGCTTTCTGAAGGACGAATTGGGCGCGACCGCCGTCGAATATGGCCTGGTCGCCGCCGGCATCTCCGTCGCGATCATTGCCGTCGTGCAGGGTCTCGGCGCGCGGCTGACCAGCGTCCAGAGCGCGTTCAGGTAAGCTGCCTCCCCGCGGCATCCGACGCGCCTGCATGGCGCTAACCGAACGGCAACAAGCTCCCGCTAGGATTGGAGTGGCGGAACGGTCCGCCGATCTCGCCTGCCGGTGATCATGATTGCCGACGCCATCAGACTGATGCTGTTTCCGGCGATGATGGCGTTCGCGGCCTCGAGCGATCTCCTCAGCATGACGATTTCCAACCGGGTGTCGCTGACCCTCGTCGGCGGCTTCTTCGTGTTGGCACTGCTCGGCGGAATGAGCACAGCCGACATCCTATTGCATGTGAGCGCCGCCGGCGTCGTGCTGGTGATGGCGTTTGCATGCTTCGCCTATGGCTGGATCGGCGGCGGCGACGCCAAGCTGGCCGCCGCCACCGCGTTGTGGATGGGGTTCGATCATCTCCTGCCCTATCTGGTCTATGCGTCGTTGCTGGGCGGGGCCTTGACCCTGGCGCTTCTGCAATTTCGTATGGCGCCGCTGCCGTGCTGGCTGGCGAGCCGGAGCTGGGCGCAGCGCCTGCACGACCGGGATGGCGGCGTTCCTTACGGCATTGCACTCGCCGCAGCGGCGCTCGTCGTCTATCCGGATACGCCCTGGATGGCCGCCGCCATGTGACGGCGGTCATGGCGCATCGATGCCCGCCCGCAGCGGCTCGTTAACTCAATTTCGATACGCCTCATTAACCATGTCTTGACGTTTCGATGCTGAAATTCGCGGCCTGATTCGCGTCGTGGTTCGTCCGCCGGTCGAAGCCGGCACTGCTCGCCTCGGCAGGACGACCGCTGCGCCGATGACCGAGACGAGATGAGGGGCCGAAGATGGGAGAGACGTCGCTGATCCGCACCGCACTGCTCGTCGCCCTGATCACCGCTTTCGGGTTCGTTGCCGCCGGTCGCGCACCCGCCGCGCAATCATCCCCGCTGGCAGGCGAGCCGTTGGCGGTCGTGCGGTAACGGGGCTGATCACGCGGGCTCGATTGGTCATGGCGGCGCGCCTCGCGAGACCGCGGACGACGCCTGGTCAGCCGCCCTCGGCCCGGCGGGCGGACCTGATGGGCGCGTCCGACTGCTTCCAGCCGTTCTGCTGGGCCAGCATCTGGCGCAGATAGGCGGCGCTCGCGGCCGCCTCGTCCGACGGCAGGTCGGCACGCGCGATGCCCTCCGCCTCGGAGATTCGGCCTTGCAGGCCGACGACGAGCGCCAGGTTTCGCCGCACGCGCGGATCCACGCGCGGCTGATCGGCCGCACGCCGCAGCGTCGTTTCGGCCCGGATCAGATCCTTGGAGAGCGCGTACGAGAGTCCGAGATTCGACAACACCGAGGGCTCGTCCGGCGCAATCCGCAGTGCCGTGCCGTAGTAGCGCTGCGCCTCCTCGTGCCGCCCCATCTGGTCGAGCGCGGCGCCCTGGACCGAGAGGATGCGCCAATCGGGTTGGCCGAGCGTGTGGGCGCGCCCGAGCACGTCGAGCGCCTGCCCGTAGTTTCCGGCGTCGGCGAGCGCGCGCCCATAGGCACTGAGCACGCCGCGATGATTGGGATGAAGAGCCAAGGCCCGCTCAAGCACGGCCACAGCCTCGCGTCGCTGTCCGTTTCCGCGCAACGCGCGCGCATAGCTGACCGCCGCCTCGGGATCGTCCGGACTGATCCGGTGCCGCTCACCCCACGCCTGCTCCGACCGTCGCCCATCGACATCCGCGCGGGCGGCGGCAGCGGCGCCCAGGGGGCGCACAACCTCCTTCGGCTGCATGGTGTTGCACCCGGCGAGCAGAAGGCCAAGCGCCAGAGCGGGCAACAGCGCGCTAAAATGCCGGATGGAATGAGACGGCTTGGAGCACATCGAGCAATTCCCTGCGGCCCATCGGGCCTCCCACCCGGGTGTCGGCAATAAAGCGTTAACCTTAACGAAAGGTTAATTCGGGAACCGTTAACGCCGGTTAACGGGCGCTTCCCTTTGTTTTCACTTGTCTTCCCCGCGGTCGCGCTGCGTGCTAGCAGGGCGCGCCCCAGGAACGATTCTCCGATGCATCCTGTCTTTGTGCTACGCGGCGAGTCCGCCACGGCCATTCCGGTAACCTTCGTTAACGCAGCGACTTGGCCGGACGTGCGGGGGTCCCTCGATGCGCGCGCCCGGGCATTTGCGCAGGCCGCCGACTTCGAACCCAAGCCGGGCCGTCACCTTCTGCTACCGGGGCCGGACGGAGGCCTTGCCGGCGTCCTGTTTGCGCTCGAACCACCTGACGATTCGAACAAGGACCCGTTCTGGCCGGGTGCCCTGGCCGGCCTGCTGCCGACCGGCACCTACCGCTTCGCCAATCCACCGCACGATTCGAGGCTGGCGGCACTCGCCTTTGCGCTCAACCGCTACCGCTTCACGCGCTATCGCAAGCAGGACGCCAAGGACGTCAAGCTCGAGGTGCCCGGCAATGTCGATGCCGGCGACCTTTCCCGCATCGTCGAGGGCGTCTTCCTGGCGCGCGATCTCATCAACACCCCGGCCAACGACATGGGGCCGGAAGAACTCGAGGAGGCCGCGCGCGTGCTGGCGTCCCGCCATGGCGCGCATGTGCGTTCCGTCGTCGGCGACGACCTCCTTACCGAGAACTTTCCGCTCATTCATGCGGTCGGCCGCGCTGCCGCTCGCGCGCCGCGTCTCATCGACCTGACCTGGGGCGATCCGGGCGATCCCAAGGTCACGCTGATCGGCAAGGGCGTGTGCTTCGATACCGGCGGGCTCGATATCAAGCCCGAAACCGGCATGCTCAACATGAAGAAGGACATGGGCGGAGCGGCCTGCATGCTCGCGCTCGCGCATATGCTGATGGATCGCGGCACCCGGCTGCGCCTGCGCGTGCTCATCCCCGCGGTGGAGAACGCGATTTCCGGCTCGGCCTTTCGTCCGCGCGACGTCTATCGCTCACGCAAAGGTCTCACGGTGGAAATCGGCAACACCGATGCGGAGGGGCGGCTGATCCTCGCGGACGCGATTGCGCTCGCCGACGCCGAGCAGCCGGACCTGATCGCCGACATGGCGACGCTGACCGGCGCCGCGCGGGTCGCGCTCGGGACCGAAATACCGCCGTTCTATACCGACGACGATGCGCTCGCCGCGGCAGTCGCGCGTCATGCAACCACTGAGAACGACCCGCTTTGGCGGATGCCGCTATGGCGCTCGTATGATCAGTTGCTCGATTCAAAGGTCGCTGACGTCAACAACATCTCCTCCAGCAATTTCGGCGGATCGATCACGGCGGCGTTGTTCCTGCGTCGCTTCGTGGCGGCGACCAAGGCGTGGCTGCATTGCGACATCTATGCCTGGAACCAGACCACCAAGCCCGGGCGCCCCGAGGGCGCCGAGTGCCAGGCGGCGCGCGCGCTCTACGCGCTGCTGGTGTCGCGCTATGGCTGAGCGGGACGCACAGGCAGCCGAGCTGGCGCGTCCGGTCGAGGGCGAACCCTTCGAGGTCGCCGAGCCGACGGCACCGCTGCGGCGTGCGCCCTCCCCCGATGCACCGCTCGACACCGAAGCGCTCAAGGGCGAGCGCGTGATCGTCTACGAAACCGAGGAAGGCTGGGCCCGCGGCCGGCTTGTGATCGACGGCTACGAAGGTTTTCTGCCTTCCAGCGCGCTGCAGCGGCCGGGTCCGGCGCCCACGCATCGGGTCGCGGCGCTGCGCACGTTCGCGTTCCCCGGGCCATCGATCAAGCTTCCGCCGGTCGAGGCGCTGGCGCTCGGATGCCGGCTCTCCATCATGCGCTTCGAGCCGCCTTTTGCGGTCAGCGCCGCCGGCACCTATCTGCCGGCACGCCATGTCGCGCCCGTCGACAGCAGGGAAAGCGATTTCGTCGAGATAGCCGAGCGTTTCGCCGGAGCTCCCTATCTGTGGGGTGGCAAAACCAGCCTCGGTCTCGACTGTTCGGGGTTGCTGCAGATCGCGCTTGCGGCTTGCGGCATTCCCTGCCCGCGCGACAGCTCCATGCAGGAGCAGGCGCTCGGGCAGCCGCTCGCCGGGGCGGATCCGCTCTCGCGGCTGCGGCGCGGCGATCTCCTGTTCTGGACAGGCCACGTCGCCATCGTTCGCGATCGCGCCACGCTCGTTCACGCCAACGCCTTCCACATGGCGGTCGTGGTCGAGCCGGTTGCTCACGCCATCGAGCGCATTCGTGCCGACGGCAGCGAGCTCACCAGCGTGCGTCGGCTAGCGTCGCCCGCCTCCGCTAGTCGCCCCGGCGCGGACTGACCTCGATGGCCGCCGGCGGCTTCTCCGGCGCCGGCGGGGGTGGAGGCTCCGGCTGCCCGTAGGGAATCGCAATTCGCGCCTCGCGGAACTTGCTGATGATCGCGTAATGGAGATCGCTCTTGATCGACAAAGCTCGTTCCACATCGGCTACGACGCAACGCAACTCGAACTCCAGCGCAGTCGCACCGAAGCCCACCAGGAACACCGCCGGTGCCGGCGCCCGGACGATTTGTGGGTGGGCATTGGCGATGCCGAGCAGGACATCGCGCACCTGAACCGGATCGCTCTGATAGGCGACGCCGACCTTGACCACAATCCGGCCCAGCGTGTTCGTGCGCGTCCAGTTCTTGACCACGCCGGTAATGAATTCGGAATTCGGAATGATGACGCTCGCGCGATCGAAGGTCTCGATCTCGGTTGCGCGCACGCGAACGCGCCGCACCCACCCCTCCTCGCCCTTGACCACAATGGAGTCGCCGACGCGGATCGGCCGCTCGGTCAGGAGGATCAGGCCGGACACGAAGTTCGAGACGATCGACTGCAGACCAAACCCGATGCCGACCGACAGGGCGCCGGCGATCAGCGCGATTTTCTGCAGATCGAATCCCAGCCCCGTCAGCGCCAGCGCGATCGCCGTGATCGCGCCGACATAGCCGAATATGGTCACGATCGAGAGCTGGAGGCTGGGTTCGATCCGGGTCCGCGGCAGCAACTCCGTCTCGAGCCAGTGCTGCACGATGCGGGTAACGAGCAGAAGGAACCCAAGAACCAGCAGCGCGGTCAATATCGCCTGAAATGAAACGTGAATCTCACCGATCTTGAATCCGAACGGGATGTTCCGGATGGTGTCGAAGAGATCGGCGGTCGACACTTCCCACGGCCCTATGATCAGGAGGAAAGCGCACGCGATCAGCAGGACACGAACGAGGGCGGACAGCAGCGTACCGAACAGACCGAGAGTGCGGGGGCTGACGCCCAGGCTCTCGGCAAGAGTCTGCCCCCTGGTGGTTTGCTCGTTGATCGAGGAGAACAGCGCGTGCGTCACGGCGAGCAGCAGGTAGAGCGCCCCGAAGACCGCCGCCGCGACGATCACGCGCAGCGCGACGAATGCGGCCAGCCCGGCATAGCCCGCAACCAGCGCCCCGCCGACCAGAACCGCCATCAGAAGCGCCAAAGGATGGGCCCAGGCCGCCGCCACCAGGGGCTCGCCCCGCCCCCTCTTGATCCGCTCCAACCGCACGACCAGGTTGACCAGGAACGCAGTCGTTACCGCGGCAAACAGCGCATTGGTCGCGACGGTGATGATCAGCGGCGCAAACAGGGTCTTGTGAATGACCTGCAACGCGACGGCAATCCCGAGCGCGATTGATGGCCAGACCAGGTGGTTGTAGAAGCACAGCGCCGTCAGGTCGTCTTCTTGCACCAGGCGACGTTGCGGCTCCGCCGGTGCAAACAGGCCGCGGGCCACCCCGCGGCAGAACGAAGCGACGAAGATGCCCGCGACCACCCCCTCGCCGATTTGTTCGAGGCGGAATGTCAGCAGGCCAAGTGCATTCAATATTGCTAGCGCCGCGAACGACACTACCGGCGTGCGCAGGGCGAGCCAGATGAACACGCACAACGAGGTCCACGCCTTGGCCGAACGCGTGTTCGATGACGTCGCAATAAAACGCGGGAACCACCATCGGTCCAATCCGATCGCAAGCGCGATGATGGCGATGATGCCGAGAGCCGCGACTGCCCAGCGCAGGCGATCACCTCGTTCGTTCCAGCTTTCGAGCAGCGCTCTTGCGCTTCGCAACTCGCGCGGCAATGCGGAAAAGGCGTCGGCCCAGAAGTAGGGATCGAGCACGCTCGGACTGCGCGCCAGCAGTTCGCTCGCGTACAAGGCGTGGCGCTTCTGCGCGACGCGATCACCCAATTGGTCGATCCTGACCGACAGCACGCGGACCTGCTTCAATTCGCCGTCGAGATCGCTGAACTGAGTGGTGAGCTCCTCGCGCTGGCTGGCGATTTCCGGGCTTTCCGCCGGCGCATCCTTGGCCGGCGCCGGGCCAAGCTGTTGCAGACGCTCCTGAGCCTCCTGGACGCGGGGCTCGAGGTAATCGATCTTCTCCTTCAACACGTCGGTTGCGGCATTGAGGGTTTGACGAAACCCTGCCAACGCTTCAGACGTAACATCGTCACGGCCGAGCGCAGCCTCGATCTCGTCCAGCGACTTCTTGATCGCCTCCACGGAGTCGGCCTCGGCAGACTGCTGTTGCTGCGCCCACGCGCCCCCGCCCGACAGCGCACCCGCGAAGAGGAGCGAGCCGGTAAGCGTCAAAAGGATCACTGCCCTTTCAAGAACCAGCCATGTGCGTCCGATTGCCATGAATCTCTCCCTTTGCGCAGTGCGGTCCCACGCGTCACCGAGCAGAGTCAAGATGTTCCGGCCTTTTTGTTGATCGATTCGCGAGCCATTGTAAGCAAGGCCCGGATGAACGTCGCCGCCGCGCGCGGCGACGCCGATGCTGCATCACGTGTCGTAGAGGCGACCAGTGACCCTTGCTGGCTCGCCAGGGCGAATGCCCACTGATGGCGATCGTTTGCTACTGGTGAGCGGCGCGCGACGGCGCGCTGAACGCCCAGGCGCTGATCGGTTCTATTGTGGATCCGCCAGATCGTCAGGTGGCGGGCCGGGCCGCTGCCATGGATGCCTGTTGCGGTCGGCCACCGTTCAGTGACCGTAGGCGAACGACGCCTCGGGTCTCTCGGCGCTACGTCCGCCTTCGATCACCACGGGGTTAGGGCGCTCGCCGCGGTCGGGGTGCGCCTCATCGCGCCGGAGAGCCGCCTCGCTCTCCAGTAGGCGGCCGACGCCGGTCGCATGCGTCTTGTGCTGGATGGCCTCGGCCGGCGTGATGCCGCCAAGATCGCTGTTGGGGCTGAACAGCCAGTCGTCGGCGGCCGGCTTGCCGAGGGCCGTCTGCGCTTGACGCTGCAGCTCCCGCAGAGAGCGGGCCATGATCGGATCCAGCGGGGTCACGAGGTTCGTCCTGCATGCCGCCGGCACCATGGACCCGATCACAACGCCGCAGGCAAAGCCTGCAAGTGCGACGATGGGTACGGCGCCGTACAGGCTGCGTTGGCCCTCGAACAGCTCCATGAGCGAGAGCTGGATCAGCTGAGCCGCGCCGGCAGCAAGGCCCACGGCGATCCCGAGAATGATTGCGTCGCGTAATCGCTGGGATCGATCGGTCCGCCGCACGTCGCCGCTCAGGGAGTTGGCAAGAACGGCGCTCGCCGTTGCCCCAACGAGCAGCCACGGCAGGGCGGTCCCTATTCTGGCCGGCAGGAAACTCCAGCTTGCAGCGGCCGCTGCCGCCGCGGGATCGCCGCTGAAGACCGACACTGCCATCCGGATCATGCTCACGAACGACTGCCACGCCTCCGGGAAATCCCACAGCACGGTTGTGGCGATGATCACGCACCAGGTCACGAGCCCGGCCTTGATCGCGATTGGAATGAGACACCTGGGCGAGCCTTCACGCCACACCTTCCGTTCGATCTGGGTGTGACGCCCGTTGAGCGCGATGAAGACGGCGACGCCATACATGATGCTCGCAGCCATGGCCGAGGTCAGCGCAGACACGATGCTCTGGGACATGGTGGGACCCGACACCTTCATCATCCAGCCCAGGGTGTCCACGGCCACCCAGAACACCATCGTGATCAACGCGACCAGGAAAACCGCCGGCGCCGCGATGTCGAACAGGCGACGGCCTCCGGTCTTCGGAATGCGGAAGCCCAGCGCCTCCAATGTTTGATAGCCCTCGCGGTCGCTGCTCACCTGGCGCAGGATGCCCCAGCTGACATACGCGTAAATTCGCTTGAGCAGGTTGTCGACCGAACCGATCAGATTCTCTTCGGCTTCCTCATCCGCTGCCCGCTCGGTGTCGGCTTGGACGTCCTGCTTGAGCGCACGGTATGTCACCAGGATGGCATCAAAGTCCTCCTTGAACGGTTCGAACGCCGCCTTCTGAAGGGGGTGGGCCATGCCGGCACCCATCTGCCGCAACGACATCATGAGCATTGTCGCGCGCGCCCAGCGATAGCGCAGTCCTCCGGTCGAAAGCTTGAGGTCGTCCTGCAGCTTTTCCCTCACGGCCGGGTTCGCAATCAGACTGAGCTGGCTCGCGGGCGGCTCATAACGCGCGTCTTCGAGAACCCCGATGATGCGTTCGACGCCACCCGGAACGAGAAACCAGGCATGGACTCCACGACGCAACTGCTCCTCGATCGTGTTCAGCCATTTCAAGGGCTCGGGCGCGAGCCCGACGCCGGTCAGAATGAGAGCGATCAGCAGCGCCCAGGCCTCGGGGGGAAAGTCCTTCATGCCGGCTGCGCCCAATGTCGGGACGATGGATTGACCGGCAGCCACGAGGACGCCGTAGAGGAGCAGCAGGGCTGTGACGTAGGCGAGGCGCGCCCTCCCGTAGGCCGGCCTCAGAAAGAGGTATTGCAGCGGATCGACCGTACGCGGCAGCGCTTGCCTGTTGGGGAACGACGGCTCGTTGAAGCGCTGCCAGGCGTGGGCCATGACGACCAAGAGGCCAAGGACAAAAAAGACCGAGAGATAGTGCTCCAGACTCGGCATCGCTCCACTCCTAAAGGCGAGCCCCATCAAGCGGCGTCGGCGAGGACTGATCCTCGCGCACCCCGCGGGGTCGCGGGCGGGCGCTTCATCTCCCTGTTGCTTGCGCGGACCGGAGTTACCGGTTCCGCCACTGCGCGACTTTCATCTCCGGCGGCAGATCGCGCAGCGTCGGGTCGCCGAGCCGGAGCCGTTCGACGATCATGGCGACGCGCGCCGATAGCTGCCGCTCTCCGGCACTCGCGCCAGCCGGAAGCCGGCTCGCCGCCGCATCGCCTGCCAAAGCACAGGCAACGATCGCGACGAGAGAGACGGCGGCAGTCCCTTGAACCAAGGCCGGACGGCCAGGCGTTCTAGACATGGCCTTCACCCCAAGCTCTCGATTGCGCCCAACACAGCCTGCACCAGCAGGCCGTCAACACATTCTTTACCATTCTCGAGCCGGCTTGTGTGAACCGCCTCACTTTCCGCATTCTTCAGCGTCGTCCGTCCAGACGGCTGCGGCACCTGTCGGGCGAGCGCCGCAAGCGAGCGGCGGCGGCTCGCGCGCCGCTCTCAGTACCCCGCAGTGCGATCGATCACGTGCTCAAACGCCCGTCCCGCCTCGAAGCGGTCGATCTGGTGCAGCACGTTGGCAACGAGCGCGCGCGGGTCCGAGGCCGCGGCGTTGTGCGGGGTAATCGTCACCTTCGGATGGGACCAAAGCGGGCTTCCCGGAGAAAGCGGCTCGGTTGCAAACACATCGAGGGTCGCGCCCGCCAGTGCGCCTTCGTCGAGCGCCGCGAGGATATCGGCGTCGACCTGGAGCGCGCCACGCCCGGCATTGATCAGGTAGGCCCCACCGGCGGCGCCATCGCGCTTGAGCCGGCGCAGGAGATCGAGCTGCAGGATGCCCTGCGTTGCCGGCGTCGCCGGCAATAGGCAGACCAGAATCTCGGTGCGTGCAAGAAAAGCACCAAGCCCTTCGGCGCCGTGAAAGCTCTCGACATCAGCGAGCGTCTTGGGGAAGCGGCTCCAGCCGGCGACGCGGAAGCCGAGCCGCCGCAATGCCGACGCGGCGTCGCTGCCGAGCACGCCGAGTCCCAGGATTCCGACGGCGACCGCGCCCGCCGGCGATTGCTCGTGCTCGCGCCAGACGCGCTCGTGCTGCTGCGCGTCGTAGAGGCGCTGACGGCGGTGATGCATCAAGACGTGCAGCACGACGTACTCGGTCATCCGCATGGTGAGATCGGGATCGACGATGCGCACGACCGGCACATCGGGCAGGTCGGTATCGACGATGAGATGATCGACGCCGGCGCCGAGCGAGAAGATCGCCTCGAGCCGCGGCAAACGTTTGAGCAGCCCGCGCGGCGCGTGCCACGCGCAGGCATAGACGATGTCGGCGGGATCGCCGGCACGGTCCGGCCACACCCGGATATCGCGCTGCGGCGCCAGCGCCCGGAAACGCTCCTCCCACGGCCGTGGATCGAGCCCGGTCATTGCAAGCAGGATGGCGCCCATCAGGACGACGCAGCGCCCGTATGCGCGATCTCGCTGAGCCGGCCGCGATTGAGCGCCAGCCACTGGAGCGCGACGATCAGCGGGCCGTCATGCACCGTACCGCCGGCAAGGGCCGCGAGGGCATCGTCGATCGGCACGGGCACGACCACGATGTCCTCGTGCTCCGCCGCCAAGCCTGCCCGCGGCGGGACCCGCGACGCGTCCACGATACCGAGAAACAGCGTCATCTCCTCGTCCGACAGGCCAGGCGACGTCAGATAGCTGAAGAGCTCGATCAGCGGGTCCGCTGCAACGCCGATTTCCTCGACGCATTCACGCTGCGCAGTCGCCCGCGGCGTCTCATTGGCCTCGACGTGACCGGCGACGATCTCGACGAGATTTCCCTTGCCGTTGGCAAGGTGCGCCGACAGGCGAAACTGCCGGAGCAGGACGACTTCGTCGCAACTCAAATCGATCGGCAACACTGCAGCCGCCGGACCCGAGCGCAGCACGTCTCGCGTCTGCGGGCCGCCGTCAGCGTCCACACGCCGGAAGCGGAACCGTTGGTAGGAGCGGAATCCCGTGGCCAGAATCTCGTGATCGGTAATTGCGACCTCGGCTGGCGCATCGACGATCGGGCCGCCCCGAGGTGCCAAGGGCCGCGGCATCGGCGGCGGCCCTATTGCGCGACGACGCCTTCGGGCGCCGTCTCCAGATTGAAGGCGGCGGCCAGCAGCGCGCGCGTATAGTCGCTCTGTGGGCGCGCGAACAACTCCGCCGCAGCCCCCTCCTCCACCACCTTGCCGTGCCGCATGACGACGAGGCGGCTTGCGAGAGCCGCTACCACCCTGAGATCGTGAGAGATGAACATATAGGTGAGATTGTGCCGCTTCTGCAGCGCTCGCAAAAGCTCCACGATCTGTGCCTGGATCAGCATGTCGAGCGCGCTGGTCGGCTCGTCGAGCACGACGAAGGTCGGCTCCAGCACGATGGCGCGCGCGACCGCGATGCGCTGGCGCTGGCCGCCGGAGAATTCGTGCGGATAGCGAAAGCGCGTGCCGGGATCGAGGCCGACATCCTGCAACGCCCGGATCACGCGTTCCTCGCATTGCCCGCGCGTGAGCTTCGGGTGGTGCACCCACAAGCCCTCCTCGATGATGTCGGATACCGACATGCGCGGCGAGAGCGAGCCGTAGGGGTCCTGGAACACGATCTGCATGTGGTGGCGGAACGGCCGCATCTTGCGAAACGTCAGGCCGGTGATCTTGCTGCCGAGAAACACGATCGGGCCGTCCGACGATACCAGCCGCAGAATGGCCAGACCGAGTGTAGTCTTGCCGGAACCGGACTCGCCCACGATCCCGAGCGTCTCGCCCTGGCGTACCGCGATGCTGACCCCGTCGACTGCCTTGATGTGGCCCACCACGCGGCGCATTACGCCGCGCTTGATGGGGAACCAGACTTTGAGATCGTCGGTTTCCAACATGACCGGCGCGTCGGGACGCACCGGAGCCGGGTCGGGCTTCGGCTCGGCGGCGAGGAGTGCGCGCGTATAAGGATGCTCGGGCGCGGTAAAGACGCGCTCGACGGGACCCTGCTCCACGATCTTGCCCTCCTTCATCACGCAGACCGTATCGGCGAGCTTGCGAACGATGCCGAGATCATGGGTGATGAACAGCATCGCCATGCCCAGACGCTGCTGCAGCTCCTTGAGGAGACCGAGAATCTGCGCCTGCACGGTGACGTCGAGCGCGGTGGTCGGCTCGTCGGCGATGAGAAGGTCGGGCTCATTGGCGAGCGCCATGGCAATCATGATGCGCTGCCGCTGACCGCCGGAGAGCTGGTGCGGGTAGCTCTTGAGCCGCGTCTCGGGCTCGGGGATGCCGACCTGGGTCAGGAGCTCGATGATGCGCGCGCGCGCAGCCGCTCCGGTCAACCCCCGGTGCAACAGGAGGATCTCGCTGATCTGCTTCTCGATGGTGTGGAGCGGATTGAGCGAGGTCATCGGCTCCTGGAAAATGATCGTGATGTCGTTGCCGCGAACGTGGCGGATCTCGTCTTCCGACAGGCCGAGCAGCTCGCGTCCCTTGAAGCGGATGGCGCCGGACGGATGACTCGCCGCGGGATAGGGCAAGAGCTTGAGCACCGACAGCGCCGTCACCGACTTGCCCGAGCCCGACTCGCCGACCAGCGCGACCGTCTCGCCCTTCTTGATATCGAACGAGATGCGGTCGACCGCGAGCGTCCGTCGCTCGCCCTGGCGGAAGGCGACGGAGAGTTCCCTGACCTCGAGCAGCCTTTCGTAGGTCGCGTCCATCACGCTCACCCGAACGTCTTGCGCGGGTCGAAGGCGTCGCGCACGGCTTCGCCGATGAAGATGAGAAGGGAAAGCATGGTCGCCACCGTCATGAACCCGGCGATGCCGAGCCACGGCGCCTGGATATTGGCCTTCCCCTGGGACAACATTTCACCGAGCGAGGGCGACCCCGGCGGCAGGCCGAAGCCGAGGAAATCGAGTGCGGTGAGGGTCATTACCGAGGAGGACAGAATGAACGGCAGGAACGTCATGGTGGCGACCATCGCGTTGGGCAGGAGATGCCGGAACATGATGGTGCGGTTCGAGACGCCGAGCGCGCGCGCGGCCTGAATGTATTCGAAGTTGCGCCCGCGCAGGAACTCGGCCCGCACCAGGCCCACCAGGGAGACCCAGGAGAACAGCAGCAGGATCCCGAGCAGCACGAAGAAGCCGGGCACCAGCACCGACGACACGATGAGCAGCAGGTAGAGCGAGGGAATCGAGGTCCAGATCTCGATGAAACGCTGGAACAGGAGGTCGGTCCAGCCGCCGAAATAACCCTGCACGGCGCCGGCCGCTACCCCGATGACCGAGGAGATGATGGTCAACGCCAATCCGAACAGCACGGACAGCCGGAAGCCGTAGATGAGTCGCGCCACCACGTCGCGGCCCTGGTCGTCGGTGCCGAGCCAGTTGTATTCGAGATCGCGACAGCTGTTGAGGCCCTTGCGCTCGACCACTGGTTTGCATTGCGCCTCGCTCAGCATCCAGGTCGGCGGCGAGGGTGCCGGCGTCGGCAGATCGAGATTGTGCGTATTGTACGAATAGCGGATCGGCGGCCAAAGCATGAAGCCGCCCTTCTCGGCGATGAGCTTCTGCAGGTAGGGGTCGCGGTAGTCGGCTGCGGTTTCGAAGTCGCCGCCGAACGCGGTCTCCGGATAATTGACGAATACCGGAAAATAGGAGCGCCCGTCGTAGCGCACGAAGAACGGCTTGTCGTTGGCGATGAATTCGGCGAACAACGAGATCACGAACAGCAGCAGAAAAAGCCAGAACGCCAGGTAGCCGCGCCGGTTGGCCTTGAAGTTCTGCCAGCGCCGGCGATTGAGCGGCGATATCGCCAAGCGGTGGCGTTCCGGCAGGACGCCGAGCCCCATCGGCGTTTGCGCCGTCGTCTCCGGCACGGTGATGGTGGTGCGATCGTCCACCTCAGACCTCCCGGGTCTCGAAGTCGATGCGCGGATCAACCCAGGTGTAGGTGAGGTCCGAAATCAAGTTCACCACCAGCCCGAGCAGCGACAGGATGTAGAGCGTCGCGAACACGACCGCATAGTCGCGGTTGAGCACGCTCTCGAAGCCGAGCAGTCCGATGCCGTCGAGCGAGAAGATGGTCTCGATCAGGAGCGAGCCGGAAAAGAAGGCATGCACGAACGCGGCAGGGAAGCCGGCGATCACGATCAGCATCGCGTTGCGGAAGACGTGGCCGTAGAGCACCTGGCGCTCGGCGCAGCCCTTGGCGCGGGCCGTGAGCACATACTGTTTGCGGATTTCGTCGAGGAACGAGTTCTTGGTCAGCAGCGTCATGGTGGCGAATGCGGCCAACCCCATGGAAATGATCGGCAGCACGAGATGCCAGAAATAGTCGAGGATTTTTCCCCCGACCGACAATTGCGCCCAGTTGTCCGAGGTCAGTCCGCGCAGCGGGAAAATGTTGAAGAAGGAGCCGCCCGCGAACAGGATGATGAGAAGAATCGCGAACAGAAAGCCAGGGATCGCATAGCCCACGATGATGGCGCCCGAGGTCCATACGTCGAACTGCGAGCCGTCCCTGACCGCCTTGCGGATGCCGAGCGGGATCGAGATCAGGTAGGTCAGGAGCGTCATCCAGATGCCGAGCGAAATCGACACCGGCAGTTTCTCCTTGATCAGTTGCAGGACGGTGGTGTCTCGAAAATAGCTCTTGCCGAAATCGAACCGGATGTAGTTCCAAAGCATAATGAAGAAACGTTCGTAGGCCGGCTTGTCGAAGCCGAACTGCTTCTCCAGGCTCTTGATGAACTCGGGGTCGAGGCCCTGCGCGCCGCGGTACTTCGAGTTCACCGCTTCGGCCGCGTTGCCGCCTCCGGGTTGTCCGCGCGCACCGAAGTCGCCGCTGGGCGAGCCGGAGATGCGCGAGGTCGCGCCGGTATCGGCCCCCGAGAGCTGCGCGATCACCCGTTCGACCGGTCCTCCCGGCGCAAACTGGACCACGACGAATGACACCAGCATGATTCCGAACAGGGTCGGGATCATGAAGAGAATGCGCCGGATGATGTAAGCGGCCATATCGTTGGTGTGTCCGCGCTATCCCCGCTGCTCGAGCCTTGCCGCCTTGTCCCCATCGTACCACCAGGTCTCCGGGATGCCGCGCGCGTAGCGCGGTTTTGTCGCGGGCCGGCCGAACACGTCCCAGTAAGCGAGCCAGTGTGAAGCCTTGTACCAGTGCGGAATCCAGTAGCGGCCGCTGCGGATCACTCGGTCGAGCGCCTTGCAGGCGGTCTCCAGGCTCTGGCGGTTGTCGGCCGCGACGATGCGGTCGATCAGCGCGTCGATCACCGGATCGGCAATGCCGGCGAGATTCTGCGAGCCCTTGAGCGTAGCCGCCTGCGACGAGAGATAGCTGCGCAGCGAATCGCCCGGCGTGCTGGAAAAGCTGAAGCGCTGCACCACCAGGTCAAAGTCGAAGTCGTCGACACGCTTGCGATATTGCACGGGGTCGACCATGCGCAGGGTGGCGTCGATTCCGATAATTCCGAGATTCTTGATGAAGGTCATGTGATGCGGCTGGAACGACGGCTCGTCGAGCAGGAATTCCACGCTGAACTTTTCGCCCCCCGGCGACACCCGCTTGCCATCCTTGACGGCGAAGCCGGCTGCCTGCAGCAGCGCACTCGCCTTGCGCAATTGCGTCCGGTCCTGGCCGGAGCCGTCCGAGACCGGCGGCACGAACGGCTCGCCGAACACCTCGTCGGGCACCTTGCCGCGGAACGGCTCGAGCAGCGCAAGCTCGTCCGCGCCCGGCTTGCCAACCGCCATCATTGTTGGAATTCTGGAAGACCGAATGGGTGCGCTCATAGCTGCCGTGCATGATGGACTTGTTGGTCCATTCGAAATCGAACGCATAGATGAAAGCTTCCCGCAGCCGCTTGTCCTTGAAGACGTCCCGCCGAGTATTGAAGAACCAGCCCTGCGCTCCCGACGGCGTATTGTCCGGAATCACGTCACGTTTGACGCGACCGTCGCGAATCGCCGGAAAATCGTAGCGCGTCGCCCAGATGCGCGAGGTGAACTCCTCCTTGAACAGGTAGCTCTTGGCGGTGAAACCCTCGAACGCCACGTCGCGATCGCGGTAGTATTCGTAGCGGACGACGTCGAAATTGTTCTGCCCGCGCGATACCGGCAGGTCGCCGCCCCACCAATCCTTGACCCGCTCGTATTCGATATAGCGCCCGGCCTCGAAGCGCCCGACCTTGTAGGGGCCGCTGCCCAGCGGCACGTCCAGCGTCGACTCGTCGAAGGGACGGCTGCCGTAGTAGGAGCGCGAAAAAATCGGCAGCGAGGCCACGAACAGCGGGACATCACGCGCGCGCTGCGGGGCAAAGCGCACGACCACCGTAGCGTCATCGGTCGCCTCCGCGCCGACGAAATCCCGCAGCAGCTGGTGGGCGATCGGGTGACCCTTCTCCTTGAGGACGTTGAGCGAGAAAGCGACGTCATGCGCGGTGAGCGGACTGCCGTCGTGAAACCTGGTGCCGGTTCGCATCAGAAAGCGGCAGCCGAGCCCATCCTCGGATATCTCCACGGCGCGCGCGGCCAGCCCGTACATGGCGTCCGGCTCGTCCTGGGCGCGTACCATCAGGCTCGCGAAGGTCAGCTCCATTCCCTGCGCGCCGTCGCCTTTGAGGATGAAGCTGTTGAGCGAATTGAAGGTGAGAAAATTCTGGTTGTAGGCGCGGGTCGACCCGACGTGGGAGAACATGCCGCCCTTGCGCGCATTGGGATCGACATAGTCGAAATGCTTGAAGTCGGCGTGATACTTCAGGTCGCCGAAGGCAGACATGCCGTGGCGCGCGGTATCCGCCTGCGCACGCGCGGGGCCAATCGCGACCGCCGCCAGGGCGCCGGCGCCGAGCACCAGCGTCTGCCGACGGCTGACCTCGCGGGGGGATTTGCTCACTACCGCGACCCTACCTTGGCCGCCTTGTCCGGATCCCACCACCATATCGTGGGAAATGCCGACGAGCCGTATTTCGGCAACGGATCGGGGCGGCCGAAACGATCCCAACGCGCGGTCCGCGTGGTATCGGAGGTGAACTGGGGCACGACATAATGGTTCCACAGCAGGACACGGTCGAGCGCTTTGGTGGCCGCGATGAGCTCGGCACGGTTCTTGGCGAAGATCACCCGTTCGATCAGCGTGTCGACCGCCGGATTCTTGATGCCGATATAATTGCGCGATCCCGGCGTGTCGGCGGCGGGCGATCCCCAGAAGTCGCGCTGCTCGTTGCCGGGCGATAGCGATTCGGGCCACGACGCGATGATGATGTCGAAGTCCCACGAGCGCAGCCGGTTCTCGTATTGTGGATCATCGACCGTGCGCACCGTCACGGTGATACCGAGACGCTCGAGGGATGGCTTGTAGAACAGGATAAAACGCTCGATGTTGGGATCCTCGGTGAGGATCTCGATGCTCATGGCTTCGCCGGACTTCGCGTTGACGAGCTTCTGGTTGCGGACTTCGTAGCCGGCCTCCCGCAGCAGGCGCGTCGCCTCGCGCAGATTGGCGCGCACGTTCTCCGGATTGCCGTTGACCGGATTGGTATAGGGTGTGGTGAACACCTCCGGCGGGACCTTGTCGCGTACCGTTTCCAGGATCTCGAGCTCCTGGCCCTGCGGCAGCCCGGAAGAGGCCAGCTCGGTGCCGTCGAAATAGCTGTTGATCCGCTTGTACTGGCCGAAGAAGATCTGCTTGTTCATCTCCTCGAAATCGAAGGCGAAGTTGAATGCGCGCCGCAGCCGCGCGTCCTTGAACTTGTCGCGCCGGGTATTGAAGGTGAACGCCTGCATGATGCCCCTGCTGCGGATGGGGAATTCCTCGAGCAGGACACGCTTGGTCTTGACGGCAGGGAAATCGTAGGCGGTCGCCCAATTCTTGGCGCTGTTCTCCGTGCGCCAGTCGACGTGGTCAGCCTTGAACGCCTCGATCGCGACCGTCGCGTCGCGAAAATATTCGAACCGCATTTCGTCGAAGTTGTCGCGCCCGATATTGACATTGAGATCCTTGGCCCAATAGTCCTTCACCCGCTCGTAGACGATGGTGCGGCCCGCGACGAACTCCTTGATCCGGTAGGCGCCGTTGCCGAGCGGCGGCTCGAGCGTCGTGGCGCCGATGTCGCGCTTGTTGCCGGCCGCATCCGTTCCTTCCCACCAGTGCTTCGGCAGCACGCTGAGCTGACCGAGGATCACCGGCATCTCGCGGTTGCCCGGCGCGTCGAAGGTGAAGGTGACCTCGCGCTCTCCGGTCTTTTCGACCTTCACGACGTGGCGGTAATAGGCCGCCATCATCGGGCTGTGCTTCTTGAACGACTCCATCGAGAAGATGACGTCCTCGACGGTGACGGGCTTGCCGTCATGATAGCGCGCCTGGGGGCGCAGCCGGAACGTCGCCGACGCGAAGTCGGGCGGATGGGTGACCGCCTCGGCGATCAGACCGTAGTCGGTCGAGACTTCGTCGAGCGATGACACCATCAAGGTGTCGGACAACATGCTGGCACCCATGGCGATCGAGCCTTTCAGCCCGGCCACGACCTCGTTGAGATTGTCGAAGGTGCCGAAAGCGATCATCCGGACTGCGCCCCCCTTCGGGGCGTTCGGATTGACGTAGTCGAAATGCTTGAACCCGGCCGGGTATTTGAGCTCGCCAAAGAGCGACAGGCCGTGCCGCCACGCGCCTTCGGCGGCCGTCTGTGCGTTCGCCGGATGGCCGAGAAATGGAACCGCAAAGCGCTCGAGGACAGGAATGCAGGCTGCAAGGGTGCCGGCGCGGATGATGGATCGACGGGTCAGGCGCAAAGGAAACCTCCGGAAAGAACTAGCGAATGCGCACACGCGTAGGATTATGTCTGACTTTCGCCGGCCCGGCACTGACATGTGCGCGAGCCCACCATCACATTCTAAATAGGACAGCGACAAGGCGGCGCCACCGAGACCGCGGCTACGGCGCGTTCATTACCAATTTTTAAACTGCGCGCCCGCGCCGCGGATCACGCCCTGCACAACCCACTACGCTCCACGGCCAGCGCCGGCTCACTGCGGCTTCGCATCTCCGCCCGATGCCTCCGCCGCCTTCGGCAGCGGCGCCGGGTTGTCGGACAGCGTATTGAGGTACGAGATCAGATCGGCCCGCTCGCTCCCCCGCTGAATACCGGCAAAGGTCATGTTGGTGCCGGGGACGTATCCTCGCGGATTGGCAACGAACTGGCTGAGGTCGTCGATGGTCCAATTGCCACCCTTGGCCTTGAGCGCAGCAGAATAGGCAAAGCCCGGCTGCGATGCTTTCGGTCGGCCCACGATGCTCCACAGGTTGGGGCCGACCAGGCTCGGACCGCCCTTGGTGAAGGTGTGGCAGGCAGCACATTTCTTGGCCGAGGTCTCGCCCTTTCCGACTTCGGCCTTGGCGAGAAGTTGCTCGATCGACTCCTGCTTCTCCTCGGCCGGCTTGCCGGTTCCGCTCGGCTTCTCCGGCACGGCGATGTCGTACCCCGGCTTGGAAGGCTTCTGGGGCGCGAAAATCGCTCCTGCAGCGATGTTGATCGAAAGCAGGGCAAGACATGTGCCGAGAACGGCACCCAGGATTTTGTTGAGTTCGAAGGAATCCATTGCCTTTGGGCTCGCGCGGAAGGACGTGGGCCGGGCAGCACGCGCGGACAGGAAGTGCCCTGGCGGCCGCCGCGGGTTGCGGCGGCGCACAAATAGCCGGTTTGCCTCGTCCCTGGCAACCCGTATAACCCCCCAACCACCATGCGTTTTGGTGGCGGCTTCGCGCCGGCCAAGGCAACCCGATGGCCGACATTCTCATCCTCATTCCCGCCCGCATGGCCTCGTCCCGGTTACCCGGGAAGCCGCTCGCCGACATTGCGGGCGAGCCGATGATCGTCCATGTCATGCGCCGGGCGCAGGCCGCACAGCTTGGGCCGGTCGCGGTGGCGACCGATTCGGAGGCCATCGCGGCCTGCGTCGAGAAGGCCGGAGGTCGCGCGGTCATGACGCGTGCCGACCACGCCTCGGGGTCCGACCGCATCCACGAGGCGCTGGACATCGCGGACCCGCAACGGCGCGCCGGTATCGTCGTCAATGTGCAAGGCGATCTGCCCACACTCTCGCCGTCCGACATCGTGGCGGCCACCGGGCCGCTCGCTGATCCGGCGGTCGACATCGCCACACTGGCGGCGGAAATCACCCGTCCGGCGGAGCGTACCGACCCGAACGTGGTGAAGGTCGTGGGTACGCCAGTGGCGGAGCGCAGGCTCCGCGCGCTCTATTTCACCCGCGCCACCGCCCCGACGGGCGACGGTCCGCTCTATCATCACATCGGCCTTTACGCCTTTCGCCGCGCGGCCCTCGTCCGTTTCGTCAGACTTCCCCCCTCCGCGCTCGAGCAGCGCGAAAGGCTCGAGCAGTTGCGCGCGCTCGAAGCCGGCATGCGCATCGACGTCGCCATCGTCGACAGCGTGCCGCTCGGTGTCGACACGCCCGAAGAGCTGATCCGGGCGCGTGAAATCCTCGCCGCCGCCCGTTGACTTGGACCGCCGGCGTGCGTACCGGAACGGCCATGACGGCCAAGAAGATCGCATTCCAGGGCGAGCCGGGAGCGAATTCCCACCTCGCCTCGCACGACGTCTATCCCGACTACACGCCGCTGCCGTGCGCGACCTTTGAAGATGCCTTCGCCGCGATCAGCTCGGGCGAGGCCGAGCTTGGCATGATCCCGGTCGAGAATTCGGTTGCCGGCCGCGTGGCCGACATTCACCACCTCATGCCGCACTCAGGACTCCATATCATCGCCGAGCACTTCATGCCGGTGCGGCACCAGCTCGTGGCACCGAAAGGCGCAACGCTCGCGGACATCAAGACCGTCGAGAGCCACGTCCACGCGCTCGGCCAATGCCGCAAAGTGATCCGCAAGCTCGCCGTCAAGCCGGTCGTCGCCGCCGACACCGCAGGCTCGGCGCGCGAGGTGGCCGAAGCCGGCGACAGGACCCGAGCCGCCATCGCGTCTCGGCTGGCCGCCGAGATCTACGGCCTCGACATCCTGGCGGAGGACATCGAGGACGAAGACCACAACACCACGCGCTTCATCGTGCTCTCGCGCGATGCGAGATGGGCGAAGAACAACGATGGGCCGGTCATCACAACCTTCCTGTTCCGCGTGCGCAACGTGCCGGCGGCGCTCTACAAGGCGCTGGGCGGCTTCGCCACCAACGGCGTCAACATGACCAAGCTCGAAAGCTACATGATCGAAGGCAACTTCTTCGCGACCCAGTTCTATGCCGACATCGAAGGCCATCCCGAAGACCGCAACCTGGTATTCGCATTCGAGGAACTCGCCTTCTATTCCAAGGAGATGAAGATCCTCGGCGTCTATCCGGCGCATCCCTTCCGCGCGACCTTCGAGGAGACTGTCGGCTAGGAGGCGACGGGGCACTCAGATGGTCTGATTGTATTCGCCGACCTCGGGATGCGTGCGCAGCACGGCATCGATCGCCTTGAAGATGGCACGCATGCCCGCTTCCGAGACCGGGCTCTCCACCACCACTACCAGCTCAGGCTTGTTGGAGGAGGCGCGCACCAGTCCCCAGGTGCCGTCCTCAAGGGTCACGCGCACGCCATTGACCGTCACGAGGTCGCGGATCGGCTGGCCCGCCACCTTGTCGCCCCTGCTCTTCGCCTGCTCGAAGTGCTTCACGACGGAATCGACCACGCGGTACTTGATCTCGTCGTCGCAGTGCGGCGACATGGTCGGCGACGACCAGGTCTTCGGCAGCGCGTTCTTGAGGTCGGCCATGCTTTTTGCCGGATTGCGGTCAAGCATGTCGCAGACCGCGAGCGCGAAAACCAGGCCGTCGTCATAGCCGCGGCCGAGCGGCTTGTTGAAGAAGAAATGACCGGATTTTTCGAAGCCCGCCAGCGCGCCGACCTCGTTGACGCGGCGCTTGATGTAGGAATGGCCGGTCTTCCAGTAGTCGGTTCTGGCGCCGTTGGCGCGCAGCACCGGATCGGTCATGAACAGGCCGGTCGACTTCACATCGGCCACGAAGATCGCATCCTTATACCGGGCGGAGAGGTCGCGCGCGAGCATCACGCCGACCTTGTCGGCAAAAATCTCCTCGCCTTCGTTGTCGACGACGCCGCAGCGATCGCCGTCGCCGTCGAAGCCGAGCCCTACGTCGGCCTTCACGCGCAACACCTCGTCGCGCATGGCGTGCAGCATCTTCATGTCTTCGGTATTGGGATTGTATTTCGGAAAGGTGTGGTCGAGCTCGCAATCGAGCCGAACGACCTCGCAGCCGACTGCTTCGAGGACGCCCGGCGCGAACGCTCCCGCGGTGCCGTTGCCGCAGGCACAGACGACCTTGAGGCGCCGGGCGAGCTTCGGCCGCCGGGTAAGGTCGGCGATGTAGCGGGCGGGGAAGTTCTCCACGAACGAGTAGGCGCCGCCGCCGCGCATGTCGAAACGGGCGCCGAGCACGATCTCCCTGAGCCGGCTCATCTCGTCGGGGCCGAAGGTCAGCGGACGATTGGCGCCCATCTTCACGCCGGTCCAGCCGTTGTCGTTGTGGGAGGCCGTGACCATCGCCACGCATGGCACGTCGAGATCGAACTGGGCGAAATAGGCCATGGGGGTGACGGCAAGACCGATGTCATGGACCTTGCAGCCTGCCGCCATCAGCCCTGACACCAGCGCGGTCTTCACCGAGGCCGAATAGGAACGAAAGTCGTGGCCGGTCACAATCTCCGGCTTGGCGCCAAGCTCACGGATGAGCGTGCCGAGGCCGAGCCCCAGCGCCTGCACCCCCATCAGGTTGATTTCCTTCCCCAAAAGCCAACGCGCGTCGTATTCGCGAAAGCCGGTGGGCTTCACGAGCGGCTCGGACTCGTAGGCATAGGTATTGGGCGTGAGCGCGGGCTTCGGCGTGGGGAACATCGCGAATTCCTGGTGGCAGCCGACAAACGACACATAGCTGAAGGGTGGCGCATGGAAAAGCCGACCGCTCGCTCCTGGTTCCCCGCGATCACGCACGACCCATCGGCAACGGACTGCGCTCGGCAAGTTCCATCTGTCGGTAGGCCAGTTTCTCCATCAACTCGCCGCGCACGTGACGATGGCCGGGATCGTCGAACAGGTTTTCCATTTCGTGCGGGTCGTTGGCGAGATCGTAGAGCTCTCCCCAGGGATCACCGTCGGCTATGCTCATCCGCCAGCGCGGCGTGATCAACGTGCGCATGCGCGAAGGCGCCTGGTAGCCCAGGGTGGCGCGTTGCTGATCGTCCTCGATGACCATTGAATCGCGGAGCGTCGCGACGGCTTCGCCGCGGATCGCGGGCAGCAGGCTTTCGCCCTGGATGCCGTTGTAGGGTTGGACGCTGGCGCGGTCGAGAACGGTCGCCGCAATATCGAGCGTGCCGCCCATAACATCGCTTCGACGCGGAGGCCGCGGGTCGGGCTCGGCCCAGATGAACGGCACATGTGTGACGCCGTCGTAGTGCGCCGGCCCCTTCAGCAGCAGCCGATGATCGCCGAGAAAGTCGCCGTGGTCGGTGGTGAATATCACGACCGTGTCGTTCGCCAGACCTTGCGCGGCCAGACGCGACAGGACGGCCCCGACGGCGTCGTCGATCATGGCGATCATGCCGCAGCTCAACGCCATCGCCTCGCGTGCCTCGCGCTCATCGACCGCGAAGGCCGCCTGCTCGTAGATGGCGGCCTTTCCGCTCTCACGTTGCGCCAACGCCCAGGCGACCGGCCGGGCCAACGGCCGGTTGCCATGATCGAAACTTGGCGGCAGCGCCATGTCCTGCGGACGGTACATGGACCAGTAGCGGCCAGGCGGGGAAAACGGATGATGCGGATCCGGGAACGACGCCATGAGGAAGAATGGCTGGGCGCGATCTCCCGCGGCATAGCGATCGAGCCATTCGCAGCTTTTTGCCGCGATGTAAGAGGTCGGATAGAGCTCCTCCGGAATTGGCGTGCGAACCGCCTGCGGACAGACATAGTCGTGCGGCAGCTGGTTCTTGCGATCGCGCAGCATGTCGGCGTCGGGCCGCTGCGACCTCAGCCACACGTAGTAGTGGCCGCCGACCTCGTCGCCGTGGCCCGTACACAAATCCACGTGCTCGAAGCCATAGAACGGGAGCTGCATGTCGAAAGCACGGCCCTCGCTCCAGTGTTTGGGATGCTCCTGGTCATAAGGACCGTCGGACGCCGAAGGCTTCCTCGCCTCCGCGAACGCCGCGCCGAGCACATGATCGCCCGCACGCGCCGGCGGCCGTCGCTGGATGGGCGGAAAATCGGAAAAGTTCTGCAGATGGCTCTTGCCGACAAGCGCGGTGGCGTAGCCCGAAGCGCGCAGCGCATCGACGAACGTGTTGGATTGCAGCGGAAGCGGCAAGCCGTTGCTGCGCACCCCGTGCAGCGAGGGCATGCGTCCGGTCATCAAGGTGGCGCGGTTGGGCATGCAGACGGGCGTTGCGACGTAAAAACGCGCGAAACGGGTGCCGCGCGCAGCGATCGAATCGATGTTCGGAGTCTTGAGCAGGGGGTGCCCGTAGCAGCCGAGATAGTCGGCGCGATGCTGGTCGGTGATGAAAAGCAGAAAATTCGGGCGCGCCGGCACCGGGACCTCCACTAGCTCTCAGCGACGACAGCTGCCGCAACTTGCTGGACCCAACGTCGCCGGATCGCAGACCTGCTGGCCCGCCCGCAACCGTTGCGCAGCGTCGAGATAGGCGACAAAGGTCGATGCGAACCGCGGCGATGCGCCCTCACCAGACCGATCACGATAAAAACTCCCCACCCGATCCATCCGATCCATGGATAGCGCTCTAACTGCGCGATGACGGCGGCACCACATTCCCCGCCGCTCGCCGCATCGACGCACTCAAGGGGAGAAGGCGGAGCCGGGGACAACGCATCACCCGAGACTACATCACGAAATCCGGTGCCGGCGTCAATCGATCGGACGCGGCGACTGCATACGCCGATTGCCGTCGCAGACGCTGTCATCCGGAGCGCGGCTTGGCGCGCCGTGTCGGTTCAGCGGTCAAAGGATTGTCGGGCCAGGGATGGCGCGGATAGCGCCCCTTCATCTCCGCCTTGACCGCGGCATAGCTGCCGCGCCAGAAGCCCGGCAGATCGCGCGTCACCTGCACCGGGCGATGCGCCGGCGACAGCAGCTCGACCGTCAGCGGCACGCGGCCGGCCGCAATCGCGGGATGCCGATCGAGGCCGAACATCTCCTGCACGCGCACGGCAAGCTTGGGGCCACCGTCCGCCCCATAGTCGATCGGCAGCGTCGACCCCGACGGCGCAGTGAAGTGGGTCGGAGCCTCCGCTTCGAGCCGGCGCCGCAAGGTCCACGGCAGCAACCCGTATAGGGCCTGCGCGAAGTCTTCGCTTCCCAGCTCCGCCAGCGCAGTCCTGCCGAGGAGTGCCGGCGCAAGCCACTCGACCGCGGTTGCGCGCAGCGCGGCATCCGAAAGGTCCGGCCACTCGGCGCCTTCCGCCCGGCGCAGAAACATCACCCGGTCGCGCCATTGCCGCAGCGGCTTGGTCCATGGCAGCCGGTCGACCCCGAGCCGGGCGATGCCGTCGGCCAGCATGCGCGCCGTGTGGTCGTCCGCCAAGGCCTTCAACGGCTGCTCAGCAAGCACGACCGCGCCGAGGCGGCGCACGCGCCGCGCGCGCATGGCCGCACTCGCTTCGTCGAAGACGATTTCGTGACGGTCCTCGATACGGCCGGAAAATTGCGTCTCGATCTCAGAGAGGGTCAACGGCGCGGCAAGCCCGATGCGGCCCTGCGCCGCCGCGCCGGCGATCTCGGCGACGGCAAGGAAGGGCTCGCGCGCCAGGGTCGAAGCCGGATCGACGTTCGCGCCGCGGCCATTGGCCAGGAGAAAGGCTCCGTCCGCGCCGCGGTTCCTCGCGATGCGGTCGGGATAGGCGAACGCGAGGAGCGCGCCGACCGATGCACCCGCATGCTCGCCGCTTCGCGAGAGCTCTTTCCGCTCCCCTCCCCCATGCGCAGGACGCTCGGTGGCCGGGCTTTTGTGATGCGTGCTTGCGATCTGCGCCCAGCGTCGCGCCATTGCTGTCGCATCGCGCGCGCGGCCCGAGCGGTCTCGCCGTAACGCCGCGATGCGCTGTCCGAGATCGACATCGTTGCCGCCGAGCCCGCGCTCGGTGAGAACGAGGGCAATCTCGGCGGCAAGAGCGGCCTCGCCTGCGGCTGCGCCGTCGACCACCATTCGCGCCAGGCGCGGCGGCAGCGGCAGGTTGCGCAGCCGCCGCCCCTCCTCGGTTATGCGCCCGTCGCGGTCGATCGCCCCCAGTTCGCCCAGCAGCGCCTTTGCCTCCGCGAGCGCCGGCGCGGGTGGCGGGTCGAGAAAGGCGAGCGATGCCGGATCGGCCACCCCCCAATGGGCGAGGTCGAGCACGAAGCCGGACAAATCGGCGGCCAGGATTTCGGGCTGGTTCGCGGCATCGAGCGCGGCGGTCTGCGGTTCGTCCCAGAGCCGATAGCAGATGCCGGGCTCGGTGCGCCCGGCGCGGCCGCGCCGCTGGTCGGCCGATGCGCGCGATACGCGCACGGTCTCGAGCCTGGTGAGCCCCATGGCGGGCTCGTAGCGCGGCACGCGCGCAAGGCCGGAATCGACCACCACGCGCACCCCCTGGATCGTCAGCGACGTCTCCGCGATCGAGGTCGCCAGCACGATCTTACGGCGCCCTGGCGGCGCTGGCGCGATCGCCCGATCCTGGACGTCGGCCTCGAGCGCGCCGTAGAGCGCCACGATGTCGAGGGCCGGATCGTCGATGCGTTCGACCAGATGCGCCTCGGTGCGGCGGATCTCGGCGGCGCCCGGAAGAAACACCAGCAATGATCCGGCGTCGGCGCGCATGGCGCGCATGACCGCCTCGGCGACCTGCCGTTCGATCGGCGCGCGCGGATCGCGCCCGAGGTAGCGGGTCTCGACCGGAAAGGCGCGGCCGACGCTCTCGATCACCGGCGCCCCGCCCAGAAGCTTGCCGACGCGCGCGCCATCGAGGGTGGCCGACATCACCAGGAGCCTGAGATCCTCGCGCAAGCCCTGCTGCAGGTCGCGCGCGAGCGCGAGGCCGAGATCGGCGTCGAGCGCGCGCTCGTGGAACTCATCGAAGGCGACGGCGGCGATACCCGCAAGCGACGGATCGTCGAGCACAAGGCGCGTGAAAACGCCCTCGGTCACGACCTCGATGCGCGTCGCGCGCGAGACCTTGGAGTCGAAACGGACGCGGTAGCCGACAGTGGCGCCGACCGTTTCGCCCAGCATCGCCGCCATGCGCGCGGCTGCGGCGCGGGCCGCCAGCCGGCGCGGCTCCAGCACGAGGATCTTCTTGTCGCGCGCCCAAGGCTCGCGGGCGAGCACGAGCGGCACCCGCGTGGTCTTGCCGGCCCCGGGCGGCGCGACCAGAACGGCCGCGTCGCGTGCCCGCAAGGCAGCGGTCAGTTCCGGCAACGCCGAATCGATGGGAAGGGACTCTGGATGCGCGTTCATGCGGGCCGCTCTGCCGGACAAGGGCTGCTTACAACGCATCGGTTGATCGCAGCAACGCAACTGCGGATAAACGCGTGAAGACTGGTGAATAGCGTGGCCGCATCGGTGGCGAAATCGCGCCGCAGGTGTTAAATCCGGTGGCATGCCAGCCAAAGCCGCACCACGCGCCAACAGCGCCCCGCCCGTTCACGCCCGTCCGCCGCAGAAGGGTGACCATGTGTTCCTGGTGGACGGGTCTTCCTACATCTTCCGCGCCTACCATGCGCTGCCGCCGTTGTCGCGCAAGTCGGACGGGCTGCAGGTCAATGCCGTGCTCGGCTTCTGCAACATGCTGTGGAAGCTCATGCGCGACATGAAGCCGGACGAGCAGCCGACCCACCTCGCGGTCGTCTTCGACAAGTCGGAGCGGACATTCCGCAACGACATGTATGCCGAATACAAGGCGAACCGGACGGAGCCGCCCGACGACCTTCGACCACAATTTGCTTTCATCCGGGAGGCGGTGCGCGCATTCGACCTGCCTTGCCTCGAACAGAGCGGGTTCGAGGCCGACGACCTGATCGCGACCTATGTGCGCCTGGCCTGCGAGGCGGGGGCGCGCGCGACCATCGTTGCTTCCGACAAGGACCTCATGCAGCTCGTGAACGACTGCGTCCTCATGTACGACACCATGAAGGACCGCAGGATCGGCATCCCGGAGGTGATCGAGAAATTCGGCGTGCCGCCCGAAAAGGTGATCGAGGTGCAGGCCCTGATCGGCGATTCGACCGACAACGTGCCGGGCGTGCCCGGCATCGGCGTGAAGACCGCCGCGCAGCTCATCGGCGAATACGGCGACCTCGAAACGCTGCTGACGCGCGCGGGCGAGATCAAGCAGGAGAAGCGGCGCCAGGCGCTTATCGAGAATGCCGAGCAGGCGCGGCTGTCGAAAAAACTGGTCACGCTGGACGCCAACGTCGCGCTCGAGGTGCCGCTCGCCGAGCTCGCGGTGCATGATCCCGACTACAAGCGCCTGATTGCGTTTCTCAAGGCGATGGAGTTCGTCACGCTGACGCGCCGGGTGGCGGAATTTTCAGGGCTGGATGCCGCGCAGGTCGAGGCCGATGGCAAGCTCAAGGTGGCCGAGCCGCGCGCCGGCGCGGCGGAGGCCGCCACGTTCAAGCCGCCGCGAGCGGAGCAGCCGCTGTCCGCCTCGCCGTCGCTGCCCCTGATCGGGGGACGGAGCGGATCGAAAACCGCGCGGGCAAGTGCCGATACGCCGCCGGAGCAGTTCACGCCGCAATCGCTGGCTGCCGCCCGCGTTGCGGCCGCGCACAATGCGAAGGTCGATCGCTCCCGCTACGAGACCGTGCGCGGTCTCGACCGGCTCAACGCCTGGGTCACGCGCGCACGCGAGCGCGGCGTGATCGGGATTGACACCCAGACCACGAGCCTCGATCCAATGCAGGCGACGCTCTGCGGCTTCGCTCTCGCGCTCGGCGCAAACGAAGCTTGTTACGTGCCGCTTGCGCACCGGCGGGGCGGCGATGGCGGCAACGACAGCCTGTTTGCCGGCCCGATCGCGCCGGACCAGATCGAGGAACGCGCTGCGCTCGCTGCCATGAAGCCGCTGCTCGAAGACCCCGGCGTGCTCAAGATCGGCCAGGACCTGAAATACGACCTGCAGATTTTCGCGCTGCGCGGCGTCGAGCTCGCGCCCTACGACGACGTCATGCTGATGTCCTACGTGCTCGATGCCGGACGCTCCGATCACACCGTCGGTTCGCTGTCGAAGCGCTACTTCGATTACACCACGATCGATTTCGACGCTGTCACCGGAACCGGCAAGTCGCGGCTCCCCTTTGACTGCGTCCAGATCGACAGGGCGGCCGAATACGCCGCCGAGACCGCGGACCTGGCGTTGCGCCTCTGGCATGTCCTCAAGCCGCGGATGGCGGCCGAGCGCACGGCGACAGTCTACGAAACCCTGGAGCGGCCGCTGGTGCCGGTGCTGGCGCGCATGGAGCGCCGCGGCATCTCAATCGACCGGCAAGTGCTGTCACGGCTATCCGGCGAGTTTGCCCAGCGCGCCGCCTCGCTCGAGGCGGAGATCCAGACGCTGGCCGGCGAGCCGCTCAATCCGGGCAGCCCGAAACAGCTCGGAGATATTCTGTTCGGCAAGCTCGGGCTCGAAGGCGGCACCAAGACCAAGACCGGCCAGTGGTCGACCGGCGCACGCGTGCTCGACGATCTCGCCGAGCAGGGGCATCCGCTGCCACGGAAAATTCTGGAGTGGCGGCAGGTCTCGAAGCTCAAGTCGACCTATACCGACGCGCTGCCGGGCTACGTCGATGCCCACACCCATCGCGTCCACACCAGCTATGCGCTGGCTGCGACGCCGACCGGACGCCTCTCCTCTTCCGAGCCCAATTTGCAGAACATTCCGATCCGCAACGAGGAGGGCCGCAAGATCCGCCGCGCCTTCGTCGCCGCGGACGGATACAAGCTGGTCTCCGCCGACTATTCGCAGATCGAGTTGCGGCTGCTGGCGGAAATCGCCGACATCGCGCAGTTGAAAACGGCCTTCCGCGACGGCCTCGACATTCATGCCATGACCGCGTCCGAAATGTTCGGCGTGCCGGTGAAAGGAATGCCGGGAGAAGTCCGCCGCCGTGCCAAGGCGATCAATTTCGGCATCATCTACGGCATCTCGGCGTTCGGGCTCGCCAACCAGCTCGGGATCGAGCGCGAGGAGGCCGGCGCCTACATCAAGAAATATTTCGAGCGCTTCCCCGGCATCCGCAACTACATGGACGAAACCAAGGCATTCGCCAAACAGAACGGCTACGTGCTGACGTTGTTCGGCCGCAAGTGCCATTACCCCGATATTGCCGCCTCGAACCCGTCGCTGCGCTCCTTCAACGAGCGCGCCGCCATCAACGCCCGGCTGCAGGGCACCGCCGCCGACATCATCCGCCGCGCCATGGTGCGCATGGATGCAGCATTGGCGAGGAGCAAACTTTCGGCGCGGATGCTGCTGCAGGTGCACGACGAGCTGGTGTTCGAAGTTCCCGACGAGGAGGTCGCGCGCACGCTGCCGGTGGTGAAGAAGGTGATGGAAGAGGCCCCGATGCCGGCACTTTCGCTGTCCGTGCCGCTCGCCGTCGACGCGCGCGCTGCGCACAATTGGGACGAGGCACACTGAGGACCCCGTTGACCAACGACGCGACAGGGAGCCGCGCCTGGCGCGCCGGCGGATAGCCCAGCAGCCGTTGAACTTGCCTCCGCCACGATCGTGCGCCAGAACGCGCAGGGCTGTCTCCCGGATGCCCGCTTGCGCGGTCCTGACAATCCCCGATGATGCGGCCAATCGTTTTAGCGTCTGCCGCGCTGCTTGCGCTCGTCGCGCCTGCTCCAGCGCACGCCGCCGGCCTTGACGGCGCGGCGCTACGCTGGCCGTGGGCGCTGCCATTCATCGGCATTCTGCTCACAATCGCCACCGGGCCGCTGCTGTTCCCGAAGTTCTGGCACCACCACTACGGCAAGCTTGCCTTCGTGTGGAGCGTGCTCACGCTTGCGCCGCTGGCCGTCTGGTACGGCGCGCCGGCCGCAATTGCCGCCCTGGTGCACGCGATGCTTGGCGAGTATCTCAGCTTCATCGTGCTGCTGTTCGCGCTCTATGTGGTCGCCGGCGGCATTCTGGTGACCGGCAATCTGCGCGGCACGCCGCTCGTCAATACCGTGATCCTGACCTTCGGCACCTTGATCGCGAGTCTCGTCGGCACGACGGGGGCTGCCATGATCCTCATCCGCCCGCTGCTGCGCGCCAATGCCGCGAGGCTCCATAACGTCCACGTGGTGGTATTCTTCATTTTCCTCGTCGCCAATATCGGCGGGGCGCTCTCGCCGCTCGGCGATCCGCCGCTCTTCGTCGGCTTCCTGCACGACGTCGATTTCTTCTGGCCCATGCAGCATCTCTGGCGCGAAACCGTATTCGTTGCGGGTCTCGTGCTCGCCAGCTTCGTCGTGCTCGACGTCTGGCACTATCGCAAGGACCGCCGCGTGACGATGGTGGGCGAAAGCGGCCAGCCGATGAATCTCGGGATCAGCGGTGGCGTCAACCTCGTGCTGATCGCGGGCATCATCGCCGCCATCCTGGCGTCGGCATTATGGAAACCGGCTGTCAGCTTCGATGTCTACGGCACGCAGGTCGGGCTTCACGACGTGGCGCGCGACGCGGCATTGGTGCTGATCGCGATCCTGTCGCTGGTGCTCACGCCGAACGAGCACCGCGAGAGCAACGGCTTCACCTGGGAGCCGATCATCGAGGTTGCCATCCTGTTCGCCGGCATCTTCGTCTGCATCGTTCCGGTCCTTGCCATGCTGCAGGCGGGCAAGGACGGTGCGTTCGCCTGGGTCCTTGCCGCCGTCACCCAACCCGACGGCAACCCGCACAACGCGGCCTATTTCTGGGTGACCGGCGTGCTCTCGGCGTTTCTCGACAACGCGCCGACCTACCTTGTGTTCTTCGAGCTCGCCGGCGGCGACGCGCGCGAGTTGATGGGACCGCTCGCCGGGACGCTCGCCGCGATCTCCATGGGCGCGGTCTACATGGGCGCCATGACCTATATCGGCAACGCACCCAACCTGATGATCTATGCCATCGCGCTCGAGCGCGGCGTGAAGATGCCGAGCTTCTTCGGCTACATGGTCTGGTCGGCAGCCGTACTGCTACCCGTGCTCATGCTTCTCACCTTCGTTTGGATTGCGCCGTCCTGACGCCCGCGCGCGCCTTTCGCCCCCCGCCCGCGCTCTTGGCGGCGGGTCTGGATGCCGCCTTCGATGGTCCGGCAGCCGGCAGGATCGCGATCGCTTCGACCTCCAGTCGCGCACCTTCGCGCGCCAAGCCTGCAATCGCGAGCGTCGTGCTCGCCGGGCGGTCTTTGGGCAGCAAATAGCTGTCGCGTACCTCCCGGAAAACCGGCAAGTCCGTCATGTCGACGAGATAATTGTTGAGCTTCACCACGTGCTGGAACTGCGCCCCCACCGCCGCGAGCGCGCTTTTGAGGTTCTCGAACGTCTGCACCGCCTGCTGGCGGAAATCGCCCACCACCTTGCCGTCGCGGCCGACCCCCAGCTGACCGGCGATATAGACGATGCGCGCCGGCGCGGTGGCTTCGACCACGTGGGTATAGCCGGGCGGCTTCGAAAGCGCTTCAGGATTGATGAAACGGATTTTGCTCACGGCCCTCTCCTGTTGTCGTGACCGGCCCATCATGCGGTGACTGCGACCAAAGTCCAAGCGCGCAAGGGCCGAGCTGCGACGCCCCCTCGCCTTGACAGGTCCGGATGCTTTCCCGAGCCTGCCGGCGCGTTGGGGGAGACTCGCGTGCCTGGGCAACAATTCGTACCCCACATCTTCTTCGGTCTCGACCCGATGATGGTGTCGACCATCGTCCTGTGCGTGACCTACGGCGTCATCATCTGGGACAAGCTCAACCGTGCGATCGTCGCGCTGCTCGGCGCGGCGGTGATGATCATCATCGGGGCGCTCGATCAGGCCGAGGCGCTCAAAGGCATCGACTGGAATACCATCGGCCTGCTGACCGGGATGATGATTCTGGTGTCGGTGTCGCGCCGCTCCGGCATGTTCGAATATCTCGCGATCTGGTCGGCCCAGAAGGCCAGGGCCCATCCCGCCGGGATCCTGCTGCTGTTGCAACTCACCACCGCCGTCCTGTCCGCGATGCTCGACAACGTGACCACCGTGCTGCTGGTGGTACCAGTGACCCTCGCGATTACCAGGGAGCTCGATGTCCCGCCCTACCCGTTCCTGTTTGCAGAGGTGTTCGCCTCCAACATCGGCGGCACGGCGACGCTGATCGGAGACCCGCCTAACATCCTGATCGGATCGCTCGCGGGCCTCGATTTCAACGCCTTCATCATCCATCTCACGCCCGTCATCATCGTCATCATGGCGGTGCAGGCGCTGATGATCCATCTGCTGTGGGGACGAGCGCTCAAATCGACTCCCGCGCGGCAGGCCCTGGTCATGGGCATGAGCGCGGAATCCGCCATCGTCGACTGGGTCCTGCTCAGGCAGTCGCTCCTGGTATTGACCGCCGTCATCGTGGGCTTCGTGCTGGCGCGGCCGCTGCATCTCGAACCGGCGACCATCGCCATGGCCGGTGCGGCGCTGCTGATGTTCTTCGACAACTGGCAGCATCACAACGAGAAGCAGTCGGAGAACGTCCACCGGACCTTCGGCGATGTCGAATGGATCACGATCTTCTTCTTCGTCGGCCTGTTCATCGTGGTGCACGGCGTGGAGGTTGGCGGCCTGCTCCACCTTCTCGCCGACAAGCTGGTGGCCGCAACCGGCGGCGACCTGGCGACCACCGGCTACGCCATCCTCTGGGCATCGGCCTTCCTCTCGGCGATCGTCGACAACATCCCGTTCGTCGCCACCATGATCCCGCTGATCAAGAGCATGGCGCCAGCCTTCGGCGGCGCCGACAAGATCGAGCCGTTGTGGTGGTGCCTGTCGCTCGGCGCCTGCCTCGGCGGCAACGGCACGCTCATCGGCGCATCGGCCAACCTCACGGTCGCCGGGCTTTCCGAGCGCGCCGGGGTTCCGTTCCGGTTCGTCACCTACGCCCTTTACGGCATGCCGATGATGGTGGTCTCGATCGCCATCGCCCACCTCTATGTTTGGTGGCGCTATTTCTGACGTGGGGAGGGCGACGGTGGGTTCCGGGGGTCGGCGCGTTCAGCTCGAAAGATCGCCGACGACCTCGTCGGCGAGCGACAGCGCGCACGTCAATCCGGGCGACTCGATGCCGAACAGATGCACCATGCCGGCAAGGTCGTGCTGACGCGGGCCCTCGATCAGGAAATCCGCAGCCGGCTCCCCTGGTCCCGTCAGCTTGGGCCTGATCCCGGAATAGTCGGGCGCAAGCGAGTTGTCCGGCAGCCGCGGCCAATAATCGCGGATGCGCCGATAGAACGCCAAGGCGCGACCCGGGTCGACGTCGTAGTTCTCGTGCTCGATCCATTCGACGTCAGGTCCGAAGCGCATGCGCCCCGCCAGATCGAGCGTCACGTGCACGCCGAGCCCGCCCGGCACCGGCACCGGATAGATCAGCCGTGAGAAGGCCGGCCGGCCGGCGAAGCTGAAATAATTGCCCTTGGCGAGAACGAGCCGCGGCACGCGCTCGGACGGATAGCCTTCCGTGGCGCGTGCGAGGCGCTGCGCGCCGAGCCCGGCGCAATTGACCACCGCATCGAAGCTCAGCCATTGCGGATCGCTGCCGCCAACGGCGGCATCCCAGCCGCCGGCACGCGGCTTGAGCCGTTCGATCGGACTTGCGAACGCGACCATGCCGCCGTGATCCTCGAGGTCGCCGCGCAGCGCCAGCATGAAGCCGTGGCTGTCGATGATGCCGGTCTCGGGCGAATGCATCGCGGCGACGCACGCGAGCTCCGGCTCGAGACGCTTCGCCGCCGCGGCGTCGATAATCTCGACCCCCTCGACGCCGTTGCTCTGCGCCTGTTTGTGGACCGCCGCCAGCCGCTCCATCTCGCCCGCGCTGGTGGCGACGACGAGCTTGCCGCATTTGCGGTGCGGCACGCCGTGGGAGGCGCAAAACGGATAGAGCATGCGCCGCCCGCGCGGGCAGTGGTGGGCGCGTTGCGAACCGCTAGGGTAATAGAGCCCGGCGTGAATGACCTCGCTGTTGCGTGACGAAACGCCAGTGCCGATGGCGGCGGCGGCTTCCGCCACGATCACGTCGTGGCCGGCGATCGCTGCCGCACGCGCGACCGCAAGCCCGACCACGCCCGCTCCCACGACCAGAACCTGCATCTCGCCCCTACCCGGCTCTTCGCGTTGTCCTGCGAAGTAAACTGCCGAACGCCTGGCGTCTCAATCGCTAGGCTTCGACTGGCAGCCCGACATAGTTCTCGGCCAGCGAGCGCCCGGCGGCCTCCGAGCTCGTCACGTAATCGAGCTCGGCGAGCTGGCGCTTGCGGTCGAAGGCGTTGTGGCCCGGATCGAGATGGAACAATTGGGTCATCCACCAGGAGAAGCGCTGCGCCTTCCAGACTCGCCGCAGACAGGTCGCCGAATAGCGGTCGAGCAGATCGCTGCGGCCGGAACGATAGAATTCGGCAATCGCGCGCGCGAGCACCAACACGTCGGCGAGCGCGAGATTCATCCCCTTGGCGCCCGTCGGGGGCTGGATGTGCGCGGAGTCCCCGGCGAGAAAAAGCCGGCCATATTGCATCGGTTCGACCACGAAGCTGCGCATGGCGGTGATGCCTTTCTGCAGCATGGCGCCTTCGGCCAGCGGCCGCGTCCCGCCGATGCGCGCATGCAGCTCCTGCCAGATGCGGGCGTCCGGCCAGTTCTCGATATCGTCGTCCGGCGCGCATTGCAGGTACAGCCGCGCCAGGGTGGGCGAGCGCATGGTGTAAAGCGCAAAGCCGCGATCGTGATAGGCATAGATCAGTTCGTCCTCCGGCGGCGCCGATTCGGACAGGATCCCGACCCAGCCGAACGGATACTCGCGATCGTAGGCGGTGAGCGCGGTTGCCGGAATGCTCGGCCGGCAAATCCCGTGAAAGCCGTCGCAGCCGCCGATGAAGTCGCAGGCAAGCTCCTGCTCCTTGCCGTCGTAGCGGAACCGGATCCTGGGCGCGTTGCCGCCAAAATCGTGCACGCTGACGTCGGTCGCCTCGAACAGAATCTGACCGCCGTCCGCCAGCCGCCGGTCGATCAGGTCCTTCACCACCTCCTGCTGACCGTAGATGGTCACGCCCTTGCCGACCAGGTCGCGAAAATTGATGTAGTGCAGAGCGCCCCCGAAGCCGAAATAGACCCCGTTGTGGAACATGCCCTCGCGCTGCATGCGGGCGCCGACGCCGGTCTCGACCAGAAGGTCGCTCGCCCATTGCTCGATCAATCCGGCGCGGATCCTGCTCTCGATGTAGTCGCGGTCGCGGTTCTCCAGGATCACGGACTCGATGCCCGCGCGGTGGAGGAGATGCGACAGCATCAGCCCGGCCGGTCCGGCGCCGACGATCCCCACCTGCGTGCGCATATCTCTTTCCTGTTGTTCGTCGCGTTGCGCGCATTGGTACAGCAACGCGGGCGGCGAGAAGAGACAGACCTGGGATTGCCTTGCACTTTTTCGCCGCGACGACGATGCGGGGCGCCAGCGGCCGGCAGCGTGACCAGCCTCAGCCCAGCGCCGCGTCGAGATCGGCGATGAGATCGTCGGGGTCTTCGATGCCGACCGACAGCCGCACCAGGGTGTCGCCGATGCCGAGCGTTTCGCGCACGTCAATCGGCACCGATCCGTGGGTCATCAATGCGGGATGCTCGATCAGGCTTTCGACGCCGCCGAGGCTTTCGGCCAGGGCGAACAGCCGGCAGCGCTCGAGAAAGCGGCGGGTATCGTCGAGCGTCCCCTCGAGCTCGGCCGAGATCATGCCGCCGAACGCGAGCATCTGTTTCTTGGCGAGCGCGTGCTGGGGGTGGCTTGGCAGGCCCGGATAGTACACCCGACGTATCTTGCGGTTGCGTTCGAGCCAGCCGGCGATCTTGAGCGCCGAGGCGCAGTGCCGCTCCATGCGCAGCGCCAGCGTCTTGAGGCCGCGCAGGGCCAGGAACGAGTCGAACGGCCCCTGAATCGCGCCGGCCGCGTTCTGCAGGAACTTCAGGCGGTCGCCCAGTTCGGCATTGTCCCCGACGATGGCGACGCCGCCCACCATGTCGGAATGACCGTTGAGATATTTCGTGGTCGAATGCACTACGAGATCGAAGCCATATTCGAGCGGCCGCTGGATGTAGGGGCTGGCGAAGGTGTTGTCCGCGGCGGCCCAGATGCCACGCCGTTTCGCGATCGCCGCGATGTGCTCGAGATCGACCAGCTTGAG
Source organism: uncultured Alphaproteobacteria bacterium (assembly GCA_963739385.1). GTDB lineage: Bacteria > Pseudomonadota > Alphaproteobacteria > Rhizobiales > Xanthobacteraceae > VAZQ01. Next base: position 64,410 of record CAVUAI010000047.1, on the reverse strand, counting down.
CAGCGGATTGGTCGGCGTCTCGATCCACACCAGGCGGGTGTTCGGCCGGATCGCCGCTGCAAGCGCGCCGGCATCGCTGAGATCGAGATACGTCGCCTCGAGCCCCATAGAGCGTTTGCGCACGCGTTCGAACAGGCGGCGCGAACCGCCGTAGAGGTCGTCGACCGCGACGATGTGCGAACCGTGGTCAAGGCATTCGAGCGTGGTCGCGATCGCGGCCAGGCCGGAAGCGAAGGCGAACGCCGCGCTGCCGCCCTCGAGGTCGGCGATGCAGCGCTCGAACGCCATGCGGGTCGGATTCTTGGTGCGGGCGTAGTCGTACCCTTTGTGCACGCCTGGACTCTGCTGGACGTAAGTGGAGGTGGTATAGATCGGCATCATGACGGCGCCGGTGGTGGGATCGGGCTCCTGGCCCGCGTGCACGCAGCGCGTGAAGAAGTCGAGTTGGTTCGATTTCGTCATTCGAGCCTCACGTTCCGCCCTCATCATGTGCGAAAGCGGATGATTCAGGAGCAGCGAATTGATGGCGCGCCATCGCGTGGCAATCCTGGAAGCGCGCCTGCACGGCCATGACGGGCTTCGCGCTCACAGGGCGATCCGGAAATAATTGATGAGATCGAGACGCGTCGCCACGCCGAGGAACTGGCCGCCGTCCATGACAATGGCGATGTAGTCCTTGCGGAACAGCGGCACGAGGTCGGCAATCGGCGCGTCGGCGGAAATCGTCTCAAGCCGGGTCACCATCATCTCCCTGACCGAGCGCGCGAAGGCCCGGTTCGGATCGTCACGCTCCGTCAGCAGTGCGGCGAGCACGTCGCTTTCATCGACCAGGCCGACCACGCGGCCGGTCTCATCGATCACCGGCAGTTGCGAGACGTCGGCCGAGCGCATGCGCGCGAACACGGTGCGCAGATTATCCTCCGGCCGCACGACCACGGCGGTGCCTTCGCTGAACCGGCTGACCACCACGTCGCGCACGGTGCCGTGGCCGTGGGGATGGCTCCAGCCTTCCTGTGCCAGGAAGATGGGATTGAACACCTTGGAGAGATATTTGGCGCCGGAATCGCATACCAGGCTCACAACCCGCTTGGGCGCCGCCTGGGCGCGGCAATAGCGCAGCGCCGCCGCCAGCAGCGTGCCCGACGAAGAGCCGGCGAGAACGCCTTCTGCGCGCAGCAGCTCGCGCGCCGCCGCGAAGCTTTCCGCGTCCGGGATCGCGAATGCCTGCGACACCAGCGTGAGATCGGCGTTCGGCGGAATGAAATCTTCCCCGATGCCTTCCACCGCCCAGCTCCCCGCCTGCGTCATCTGACCGGTCTCGACGTAGGGCGCCAGTATGGAGCCTTGCGGATCGGCGAGGATCATCGCGGTCTTGGGCGAGGCCTGCCGCATGAAGCGGCCGATGCCGGTCAGCGTGCCGCCCGAGCCGACGCCGACCACGATGGCGTCAACGTCGCGATCCATCTGGCGCAGGATTTCCGGGCCGGTTGCTTCCTCGTGCGACTGCGGATTAGCCGGGTTGGCGAACTGATTGACGAAGAAGGCGCCCGGCGTGCGCCGCGTGACGGCCTCGGCAAGGTCCTGATAGTAATCGGGATGCCCCTTGCCCACGTCCGAGCGCGTGGTGACGACCTCCGCGCCCATGGCCTTGGCGTGCAGCACCTTCTCCCGCGCCATCTTGTCCGGCACGACCAGCAGCGTGCGGTAGCCCTTGCGCCCGCCCACCAAAGCCAGTCCGAGGCCGGTATTACCGGCCGTCGCCTCGACGATGGTGCCGCCGGACTTGAGGCGCCCGTCGGCTTCCGCCGCCTCGATCATGGTGCGGGCCGGCCGGTCCTTGATCGAACCGGAAGGGTTTGCGCTCTCAAGCTTGAGAAAAAGCCGGCACGGACCGCGTTCGATGCGCGTGACCTCGATGAGGGGCGTCTCGCCGATGAGATCGAGGACCGATGCCATGTTCATCCATAGCACCGGGATGGCCACTCCGACACGCCCTCTGCCGCGCCCGTCGATCGGCCATCCTCTCGCCGCGCGCCGCGCGGGCTGCCGCTTCAAACCGGCGCATAGACGGCGAGCGTCGTCGCCGAGTTGCTGCTGCTCCAGAACCGCACGGCGCGATGATAGCCATCGACCAGGATCAGCTCCGGATGATTTGGGTATCGGCCGACCGTCAGCGGCTCCTCCTCGCGGGCGGCAGGGGGAAGCCCGTATGACGCATACCTCGCGTGCCATTGGTGGAGCGGTTTGAGCGGTTCGGCGTAAATCCACTGCCTGAAGGTCACCGGCTCGTCGTCGCGGCCGCACACCTCGAGCGCGAAGCAAGGCAACACATGGACGGCGGCGAGCTGATCCTTGTTCCAGCGCTCCTGTTTGAACCAGTTGATATCGTCCAGGGCCTGCAGCAGGTCGCGAGCGCGCACCACGGCCAACTGCTCGACCAGCAGCTTGCGCTCCGCATGCTCGAGCTGCTCGAAAGGCACGCCTTGCCGCGCCTTCTCCTTGAGTTGCGGCACACCCGATCCGTGGTAGCGCTCGCCTAGACGCAGGGAGAGAAGCTCGGAGTACGCCCAGCGCGCGCGCACGAAGTTGGGTGACACCAGGCCCGCCATGCGCTTCTTCCCCCGATTTCCCGACTCCGATTCGTCGCCGCTGCATTCGAGCACGTGAATTGAAGCTCCGTGTGGAAGCTTCAATCATGGGCCGCCAGCTCATCGCAATATCGCACGCGCAGGGCAACCGGCCCACAGCGACGAGGCGGCAGGGCCAAGATGCACCGATTTCAATGTTCCAACCACTGAACGAGCGCCGCATTGACTGCCTCCGGGCGCTCCATGGTGGAGAGGTGCCCGCAGTCGGGTACCACGACCAGCCGCGAGCCGGGTATGCCGGCGGCGAGTTCCTGCGCGAGCGACGGCGGCGTCAGCTCGTCGTCGTCGCCGACCAGAACAAGGGTCGGACATTTGATCGACGGCAACAACGGCCGCGCATCCGCGCGATCAATGATGGCGTGCTGCTGGCGCAGGAAGGCCTGCGCTCCGGTCTCGTCGGCCATGAGGCGCACGCGCTGCCTGAGCGCCTCGTCGCCTTGTCGGTTGCGGTGGACGAATACCGGAAACTGCAACGCCGGCACCTCGCCGAAGCGTCCGCTCTCGGCGAGCGCGATCTGGGGCTTGCGCCGCGCGGTCTGCTCCGGCGTCTCGGGCCGCGCGGAGGTATCGAGCAGCGCCAGCTTCTCGACGCGCCCGGGCGCCTGGCGGATGATGGTCTGGGCGATGTAGCCGCCCATCGAGAGACCCACGAGCGCGAAGCGCGGTGCCGCCGCGGCGAGGATGCGCATCGCGATCGCGTCCATGCTGTCGTCGCGAGTGTGGTCGGCAACCTGCACCGGACCGAATCGCCAGAGCACCGGGATCTGGTCGGCATAGAGCCGCGCCGAGCAGTTCAAGCCGGGGACCAGGACAAGCGGAAGTGGCGCGCGCATGAACGCCTCCAGTTGTCGCCCGAGGGCGAAATATTTAGGCCATAATTCGACTTATTGCAGTGCAGCAGGATTGACTTTGGACCGCGAAGCACTATGTTTCGCGCAGCGGTGCGATCCGTAACACTCGACCGTCCGTCCCCGCGCAACATTAGTCGTTGTTCCGTCATCCGGCGCGGCTAGGCTCCGGGCGGTCCCAACTCGAGGTTTTATGTCTTTTTCTCAGCTCGGCTTGTCCGACAAAGTTCTCGCCGCAGTCCAAGCGGCCGGCTACACCACCCCCACCCCCATTCAGCAGCAAGCAATCCCGCACGTGCTCGCCCGGCGCGACGTGCTCGGCATTGCGCAGACCGGTACCGGCAAGACCGCTGCCTTCACGCTGCCGATGATCACCCGGCTGGAGAACGGCCGCGCCCGCGCGCGCATGCCGCGTACCCTCATTCTCGAGCCGACCCGCGAGCTTGCCGCGCAGGTTCAGGAAAGCTTCGAGAAATACGGCGCCGGTCAAAAGCTCAACGTCGCGCTGATCATCGGCGGGGTGTCGTTCGACGACCAGGATTCAAAACTCACCCGCGGTGTCGACGTGCTGATTGCGACGCCCGGTCGCCTGCTCGACCATTTCGAGCGCGGACGGCTGCTGCTCACCGGTGTCGAGCTGCTGGTGATCGACGAGGCCGACCGCATGCTCGACATGGGCTTCATCCCGGACATCGAGCGCATCTGCAAGCTGGTGCCTTTCACGCGCCAGACACTGTTCTTCACCGCGACCATGCCGCCGGAGATCCGGCGCATCACCGAGCAGTTCCTGCATAATCCGGTCAAGGTGGAAGTTTCGCGCCCGGCGACCACGGTCGCCACGACAACCCAATTGCTGGTGAAGACCGGACGCGAGCCGCACGAGAAGCGCGATACGCTGCGCCGCCTCATTCGGTCGGCCGAGGGTCTGACCAACGCCATCATCTTCTGCAATCGCAAGCGCGAGGTCGCTGCGCTGCATCGCTCGCTGGTGCGCCACGGCTTTTCTGCGATCGCACTGCACGGCGACATGGATCAATCAGCGCGCACTGCGGCGCTCGATCAGTTCCGCAAGAACGAAGTCACCTTGCTCGTCGCCTCCGACGTCGCCGCGCGCGGCCTCGACATCCCGGCCGTCAGCCACATCTTCAATTTCGACGTCCCGCACCATGCCGACGATTACGTCCATCGCATCGGCCGCACCGGCCGCGCGGGACGCACCGGCACGGCCATTACGGTCGTCGCACCGGCCGATCAGAAGAATGTCGCGGCGATCGAGAAATTGATCGGCCAGAGCATTCCCTGGATGGGCGGCGAGCCACGCGCCGCCGCGCCCGAGCATGCGGCGGCGAGCGACCACCGCCACGGCGGCCGGCGCAAGGGCCAGCACAGCGGCGAGCACCATCGCGGCGAGCCGCGCAAGTCCTCACGCCGCGGAAACGGACACGACGAAGCGCCGCCCCGGCACGATCAAGCGCCGGCGCCCGTCGCACGGCTCGAGGACGTGCGGCCGCGCCGTCCGGTGAAGCCGGTCGTGCAAACGCCGCGCGCCGACGATGGCGCCGACGGACACTTGCCCGCCTTCCTGTTGCGCCCCGTCCGCATCAAGGCCTGACGCGTCGCGATCCCGGCGAAGCCCCTTTGGGCTGGCGTGCTGATTTTCGGCGCCGCCGCGATTTCCCCGTTCCGCTTCGGCGCGCGGCCGCGAGCGCGTCACGCGCCCAGGCCGCCAGCTCGTCAGGGTCGTCGCAGAGGCGGTCGGGCATCCGCCGATAGGACATCACCCCGCGCCTGCCCTTGCTGGTCGCATAAGTGAACGGCTCGAGCTGCTCGCGCTCGAAGGCCGGCGCGTTGTGCTCGTCGATTTTGAGATAGATGACGCCGTCGGAGACGAGCGCCAGCATCAGGCCGTCGGCGAAAATGCCGGCGCCGCCGAACAGGCGGCGCACCTCCACCGGCCCGAATTCGCGAAACAGCTCGCGGATATCGTCGGGAGCCACGGCGCGGGCTGGCCGCAGCGGGCTTAATGCGCTTCCGCGGCGGGCTTGAGCTGAACCGACTCGCCGCAGCCGCAGGCGGAGGTCTGGTTCGGATTGTTGAACACGAACTGCGCGGAGAGCTTGTCGGTCTTGTAGTCCATCTCGGTACCGATCAGGAACAACACCGCCTTGGGATCGATGAGCACGCGCACGCCCTTGTCCTCGACCACTTCGTCCGCCGCCTCGACGTGCTCGGCATATTCCATGGTGTACGCCATGCCGGCACAGCCGCCGTTCTTGACGCCGACGCGCACGCCGACGATCGGCTGCGCCGCATTGGCCATGACGTATTTGATGCGCTCGGCAGCGGCGTCGGTGAGGCGGATCGCCTGCATTCGGGGCCGGGGTGTGGCCATTTCGTGTCGCTCCTTCTCGCCGCCTGCATGCGGTGGCGGGAATCCACTATCCCGCTAAAATAACAACGAATTCGCCCTTGTGAAGGCCGGAAGGCCGCGTGCGTGAAGTCATTGGACGTATTCCATGCGGCATTTCCTAGTAGGTCGCCCATAGTCCGGGCGTAGCCAGCTCGAGCAGATGTCCGTCGGGATCGCGAAAGTAGATGCTGTGGCCGCCACGCGACCAGTCGGTGCGGCCTTCGATGGCGACGCCGTGCTCGCCGAGTTGTTGTTCCCATTGCGGAAGGTCGTCGGCCGGGATCGCAAACGCCATATGCAAGGGTCCGTGGCCGTCGTGTGGTGGGATCGTGCCGCCCGGCATGCGCACGGTCTCGAGCGTGGCGCCGCGTCGGAACAGCAGCAGCACGCTCTCGCCGCCCACGTCGTAGGCGCGGAAGCGCGAATCGCTGGTGAGCGCCGCAAGCCCCAGCACCGTCTCGTAAAAACCTGCCGCACGGTCGAGATCATCGACATAGAGGCAGGTCTCGAGCACACGGCCGAGCTTCACGCCTCACCACATGTTGAGCACGGCGCGGGCTTCGTCCGACATCCGGCTCGGGTCCCACGGCGGGTCCCACACGATATCGACCTTGACCCCGCCGACGCCGGGAACGCTGGCGACGGCGTTCTCCACCATGGTCGGCAGCTCCTGCGCGGACGGGCAGTTCGGCGTGGTCAGCGTCATCTCGATAGCCACCGCGCGATCATCGGCGATATCGATCCTGTAGATCAGGCCAAGCTCATAGATATCCGAGGGGATTTCTGGATCGTACACGGTCTTGAGCGCCGCAATGATGTCGTCGGTCAGCCGCGCCAGCTCGCCTTCCGGCAGCGCCGAAGGCGTCTCGGCGGCAGCAGGGGCGGTCTCGGCCGGCGGGGCCACGGATGGCGCGTCAGCCGGAGTGGCCGCGGCCGTCGGCGGGATGTCGTTGGCGTCCTGGGTCATGCGAAGAAACCCTGCGCTTTGATCAAGGCTTGTGCAAGGCCGTCGACCTCCGCGCGCGTGTTGTAGAGGCCGAACGAGGCCCGGCAGGTGGCGCTGACCCCGAAGCGGGCCAGCAGCGGCATCACGCAATGGGTCCCCGCGCGCACCGCGATGCCGGCGCGGTCGATGATGGTGGCGACATCATGCGGATGCGCGCCCTTGAGCTCGAAGGAGACGATCGGACCCTTGTCCCTGGTGGTGCCGAAGATACGCAGCGAATTGATCTCGCGCAGCCGTTCGTGGGCATAGTGGAGAAGCGCGTTCTCGTGCGCCCGGATGCGATCCTTGCCGACCGACTGGATATAGTCGATGGCGGCGCCCAGCCCGATGGCCTGCACGATCGGCGGCGTGCCGGCCTCGAATTTGTGCGGCGGCTCGCCATAGATCACGCGATCCTCGAACACTTCGCGGATCATCTCGCCGCCGCCGTTGAACGGCGGCATCGTCTCGAGATGCTCGTGCTTGCCGTAGAGCACGCCGATGCCGGTCGGTCCGTACAGCTTGTGACCGGTGACGGCATAGAAGTCGCAGCCGATGTCCTGCACGTCGACGTCGAGATGGACGGCAGCCTGGGCACCGTCCAGCAGCACCGGAATGCCGCGGGCATGCGCACGCCGCACCACCTCCTTCACCGGCACCAGCGTGCCGAGCATGTTCGACATGTGGGTGACGGCGACCATCCTGGTGCGCGGCGACAGCAGCTTCTCGAACTCGTCGACGAGGAAATTGCCCTCGTCGTCAACCGGCGCCCATTTGATCACCGCGCCCTGGCGCTCGCGCAGGAAGTGCCACGGCACGATGTTGGAATGGTGCTCCATGATCGAGAGCACGATCTCGTCACCGGGCTTGATGCGCTCGCGCCCGAAGGTGTAGGCGACGAGGTTGATGGCCTCGGTGGCGTTGCGGGTGAAGATGATCTCTTCCTTGCGCGCGGCGTTGAGGAATCCGCGCACTTTCTCGCGTGCATCCTCGTAGGCCTCGGTCGCGGCATTGGCGAGATAGTGCAGGCCGCGGTGCACGTTGGCGTATTCCGCGGTATAGGCGTGCTGCAGCCGGTCGAGCACCGCCTTGGGCTTCTGCGCCGAGGCGGCATTGTCGAGGTAGACGAGCGGCTTGCCGTACACCTGCATGGCGAGGATCGGAAAGTCCTCGCGGATGCGGGTGACGTCATAGGCGCCGTTGGTGACGGCTGGGTGCATCGTTCAAACCCGCAATTCTCTTTCCTTCGTCATGCGCCGGCTTGACCCGCGCATCCATCTTTTTCGAAGCAGATGGATCGCCGGGTCAAGCCCGGCGATGACGGTTCGGAATCTCCATTCGCAAGAACATACCGCTCACTCCCGCGCCGCGAGCCAGGCGACCACATGATCCATCAGCGCGTCGCGCAAGCCGGCATGCTCGATCCCCTCCACTGCCTCGCCGACGAAGGCCTGGATCAGCAGCGCCTCGGCTTCCTTGGCGGGAATGCCGCGCGCCTTGAGGTAGAACAGGAGGTCCTCGTCGAGGTCGCCCGAGGTCGCGCCGTGGCCGCACTGCACGTCGTCGGCAAAGATTTCGAGTTCCGGCTTGTTGTCGGCCTCCGCCGATTCCGACAACAGCAACGCATGGGTCGCCATCTTGGCGTCGGTCTTCTGCGCGTGCGGCCGTACGATGATCTTGCCCTGGAAGACGTTGCGGCCTTCGTCATCGAGCACCGACTTGAACACTTCGCGGCTGGTGCACGCCCCCACCGCGTGGTCGGCGATGAGGGTGGTGTCGGCGTGCTGACGGCCCCTGAGCAGGCTCGCTCCACAGATGTGGGCGATGGTGCCTTCGCCGTTGAAGCGCACGAACACCTGGTTGCGCACCACCGCCGCACCCGCCGTGAACAGGAACTCGTTGAAGCGGGCACGGGCGCCGATCGCCGCCATCAGCGTGGAAAGATGCAGGGCCCCGGCGCCCTCGCCGGTGATCTTGATGTGGTCGACGTGAGCCTCGTCGCCGACCGCGAGCTCGAGCACGGTGTTCACCTGGTCCTCGCGCGCGGGCGAACCCAGATGGCTCTCGACCAGCATCGCGCGCGCACCCTGCTCGATGACCACGAGCGACCGAACAAATACCGAGGCGGGTTCGGCGCCGGCGTTCACGAACACGAGGTGCAGCGGACGCGCCAGCGCCGTGCCGGCCGCGACATGGATCACGGCGCCGTCTCCCATGAAGGCGGTGTTGAGCGCGACCGCGACATCGTCGGTCGCCACCACTTTGCCCAGATGGGCGGCAACACGCGCATCGCCGTTCGCCAGAGCCTGCGCCGTCGACTGGATGGTGAGTCCGGGCTCGAGACCGGCAAGCTCCGACAGTTCCGGCACGAAGGCGCCGTCGACGAAGACGATGTGACGGGCGTCGATCCCTTCGAGCGAGGCAGCCGCCCGTTCGGCGCGCGCCTTGGCGGCCGCGTCGGGCGGGGTGGCGAGCGGCCTGGCATCGCGCATGAGCGCGCGCAAATCGGTGTATTTCCACTCTTCGACCCGTCGATGCGGCAACCCTTCGGCCTCGAACCGGCGAAACGCGTCTTCCCGCAGGGCGGTGACCGCACCCGCGCCCGGCAGGGCGCGCTTCGCCGCCGCAAAGCTCACCGCCAGCGCGGTCTCGGCCGCAGTCTTGATCGGGCGGATCTCGGCGTTCATCACAACCTCACGCCGCTTCGTCCCGGTACTGGGCATAACCGGTCGCCTCGAGCTCGAGGGCAAGCTCCTTGCCGCCGGTCTTCACGATGCGGCCACGCGAGAGCACGTGCACCACGTCCGGAACGATATAATTGAGCAGCCGCTGATAGTGCGTGATCACCACGAAGGCGCGCTCGGACGAACGCAGGTGATTGACGCCGTCGGCCACGACCTTGAGCGCGTCGATGTCGAGCCCGGAATCGGTCTCGTCGAGCACGCACAGCCGCGGCTCCAGCAGCGCCATCTGGAGAATTTCGTTGCGCTTCTTCTCCCCGCCGGAGAAGCCGACGTTGACGCCGCGGCGCAGCATCTCCTGCTCGATCCCGAGCTTGCCGGCGACCTCGCGTACACGCTTGAGGAACTCGGGGGTGGAAAGCTCGGCCTCGCCCCGTTTCTTGCGTTGCGCGTTGAGCGCGGTGCGCAGGAACGTCATGGTGGCGACGCCGGGAATTTCGAGCGGATACTGGAAGGCGAGGAAAAGTCCCTTGGCCGCCCGCTCGTCAGGCGCGAGGCTCAAAATGTCCTCGCCGTCGAGCAGCACCTCGCCCTGGGTTACGACATAATCCGCCTTGCCGGCGAGCACGTGGGCGAGCGTCGATTTGCCCGACCCGTTCGGACCCATGATGGCGTGCACGCTGCCCTTCCCGACCGAAAGCTCGAGGCCGTTCAGGATTGGCTTGCCGTCGACCTCGACGTGCAGATTCTTCACTTCCAACAGATGCATTGTTTTTCCACGCGTTAGCGGTCTTCGCCGTCGTAGTAGTCAGCCGGCGCGAGGCGGCCGAGGCCGACATAGGTTGCGGTCTTGAAGTCGGCATTCTTCACGCCCGCAGCGACGGCGATCTTCTGCGAATTGGGATAGTCGACGACGTCGACCCCGCCCCCACTCGAGATGCCGAGATAGCGCAGCTCCTGCGCGCCGGTATTGATGAGCTGGTGCGCCTGGGTGCCGGCAGGCGCTGACACCAGATCGCCGCTGCGAACCGGCACGCTCGTGTCGCCGAACCGGTATTCGCCTTCCCCCGACACGACATAGAACAGTTCGTCCATCACGTGGTGGCGGTGGAAGGGAAATGCCTTCTTGCCGGGCGGCACGACGTGCACCGCGCAGCCAAGGCCGTTGAGCCCGAGCAGAGCGCCGACGCGGCCCCACTTGACGGCGAACTGCCCGCCGTTGCCGCGGTCCGTCAGCGGCACCTCGTCGATGTTGATGACGGTCCGCTCGGTCATCCCACGCTGCCTTCCAGGCTGACGGAGATCAGCTTCTGCGCCTCGACCGCGAACTCCATGGGAAGCTGTTGCAGCACATCCTTGACGAAGCCGTTGACGACGAGCGCCACCGCATCCTCCGCCGACAGTCCCCGCTGCCGGCAATAGAACAACGTGTCTTCGGAGATCTTCGAGGTGGTGGCCTCGTGCTCGAACACGGCGGACGCGTTCTTCGTCTCGATATAGGGCACCGTATGGGCGCCGCACTTGTCGCCGATCAGCAGCGAGTCGCAATTGGTGAAGTTACGCGCGCCCTTGGCGTTGCGGTGCGCCATGACGAGGCCGCGATAGGTGTTGTTGGACTGCCCGGCCGCGATGCCCTTGGAGATGATACGGCTCGTCGTGTTCTTGCCGAGATGCAGCATCTTGGTGCCGGAATCGACCTGCTGGTGGGCGTTGGAGATCGCGATCGAATAGAACTCGCCGCGGGAATTGTCGCCGCGCAGGATGCAGCTCGGATACTTCCAGGTGATGGCGGAGCCGGTCTCGAGCTGGGTCCACGAGATCTTGGAGTTCTTGCCGCGGCAGAGGCCCCGCTTGGTGACGAAGTTGTAGACCCCGCCGCGGCCGTTCTTGTCGCCCGGGTACCAGTTCTGGATGGTCGAATACTTGATCTCGGCGTCGTCGAGCGCGATGAGCTCGACCACCGCGGCGTGAAGCTGGTTCTCGTCACGCGTCGGCGCGGTGCAGCCTTCGAGATAGCTCACATAGGCGCCCTTGTCGGCGATGATGAGCGTGCGCTCGAACTGGCCGGTGTTGCGCTCGTTGATGCGGAAATAGGTGGACAGCTCCATCGGGCAGCGCACGCCGGGCGGCACGTAGACGAAGGAGCCGTCGGAGAACACCGCCGAATTGAGCGTGGCGAAGAAATTGTCGGAGATCGGCACCACGGTGCCGAGATACTTCTTCACCAGATCGGGATGCTTCTGCAGCGCCTCGGAAATGGGGCAGAAGATCACGCCGGCCTTGGCGAGTTCCGCCTGGAAGGTGGTCGCGACCGAGACCGAGTTCGAACACCGCATCGACCGCCACGCGGCCATAGCCGTTGCCGCCAGGGCCCTCTCCCGCTGCATCCTCGTCGGCCGGCTTCTCGATGCCCAGAAGGGCTTCCCGCTCCCGCAGCGGAATGCCGAGCTTGTCGTAGGTCGCCAGAATTTCCGGATCGATCTCGTCAAGCGACTTCGGCCCGGCCTTCTTCTTCGGGGCGGAATAGTAATATAGGTCCTGATAGTCGATCGGCCCGTAGGTCACGCGCGCCCAGCCGGGCTCGCGCATGGTGAGCCAGCGCCGGTAGGCGTCGAGCCGCCACGCCAGCATCCACTCGGGCTCGTTCTTCTTGGCCGAGATGAAGCGGACGATATCTTCGGAGAGGCCTTTGGGGGCCTTGTCGGATTCGATGTCCGTGACGAACCCGTATTTGTATTGGTCGACGTCGATACGGCGGACCTGATCGACGGTCTCTTGTACGGCCGGCATTCTTCCCTCCGCTGCGGTTTCAAGGACCGCGGGTTGGACCAGTCGGTTATGGTCGTGGCGTCTGTGGCGTGCCTTCACCCTCGCTGCTGGTTCAGGCGGCGATGCCTCGTCGCTCCTTAAGTAATGCTGCGGATACCTTAATCCAAGCTTGGATCAGCCCATCGATTTCGGATTCCGCGGTCGCGGGGCCGACGCTGACGCGCACCGCGCCCTGCGCCAGCTGTGGCGGAACCCCCATGGCGGCCAGCACATGCGAGGGCTGGACCTTGCCGGAGGAACAGGCGGCGCCCGATGAGACTGCGACGCCCTCGAGATCGAAGGCGATGACGGCCGTTTCGGCCTTCATGCCGGGCACGGCGAACAGCGTCGTATTGGGCAGCCGGTCCGCCTCGGCTGCCGAAAATAACCACGTCCGGAGAAACCGCCGCTGAGGCCGCCTTCGAAGCGGTCACGCAACGCCCGCATGTGCGCGGTCTCCGCACGAAGACCGGCGTGCGCGGCCGCCGCCGCGGCGCCGAAGCCTGCGATACCCGCCACGTTCTCGGTACCCGCGCGCAGCCCACGCTCCTGGCCGCCGCCCCTGATCAGGGGATCGCCGAGCGGCAGCGCGGCGTCCATCCGCACCAGCGCTCCGATTCCCTTTGGAGCGCCGATCTTGTGCCCCGAAAGGGTCAGAAGATCCGCGCCGAGCGCCTTGATATCGCATGGAATTCGGCCGACGGCCTGGACTGCGTCGACGTGCAGCAGGCCGCCTGCCTGATGGATCAGGTGAGCGGCCTGAGAGATTGGTTGAAGAACGCCGGTCTCGTTATTAGCGAGCATGAGGGACACCAAGGCCCGACCGCTCTGCGCCGCGAGCCGGCGCTCGAGCGCCGCCAGGTCGATCACCCCGGACGCTGTCACCGGCAGGCGCTCGACCGACCCCGCCGGAAACCGGCCGCCGGCGAGCACCGAGGGATGCTCGATTGCTGAAACCAGCAACCGGTCCGGCGCTACCGTTCCGTCCGGCCGCCCGCGTCGGCGTGAGCGCCAGCATATTGGCTTCGGTGCCACCCGAGGTGAACACCACATTGCGCGGCTCGCCACCCACGAGCGCGGCGACCTGGTCGCGGGCCGACGTCGATCAGGCGGCGGGCCGCCCTGCCCTCGGCGTGCACCGAGGATGGATTTCCGCCGGCATCGAGCGCAGCCAAAAGCGCCGCGCGCGCCTCCGCCCGCAAGGGCGCGGTCGCGTTCCAGTCGGCATAGATGCGCTCGTCTTTACGGTCGGTCATGTGCGGTCAGTGACGGCCTTGATCGAAGATGTGGCAGGCTTGCTTGTACCCAAACCCGATCGCCTGCCCAACACCATCGAAACCCTTGCTTTTTGCCCCCGCACCCGTGCTAGAAAGCGCCCGTCGCAACCTGCCGCCGTCCGCTGCTGGTGGTGCTGCTTGCGAAAATCTAGAATGCTTCTAAATACTTACGTGCACTCGCTGAGGTCGTCAAGCGTGCTTTGACGCAGTGCGCGAACTCTCTCCAATCGAGGTTTGGACTTTCATGCCCGAGGTCATCTTCACCGGCGCCGCCGGGCGTATCGAGGGCCGGTACCATCCGGCGCGGCAGAAGAACGCCCCGATCGGCATCGTGCTGCATCCCCATCCGCAATTCGGGGGCACGATGAACCATCAGATCATTTATCAGCTCTATTATGCTTTCGTGCACCGGAACTTCTCGGTCCTGCGCTTCAATTTCCGCGGCGTCGGCAGGAGCCAGGGTTCGTTTGATCACGGCCAGGGGGAACTTTCCGATGCCGCCTCCGCGCTCGATTGGGCGCAGTCGATCAATCCGGAAGCCCGCAGCTGCTGGATCGCCGGCTTCTCCTTCGGAGCCTGGATCGGCATGCAGCTCCTCATGCGGCGGCCCGAAATCGAGGGCTTCATCTCGATCGCCCCGCCCGCGAACCTCTACGACTTCTCGTTCCTTGCTCCCTGCCCCTCATCCGGCATGATCGTTCACGGTGACAAGGATGCGGTGGTGCCGCACAAGGACGTTTCGGGGCTGGTCGACAAGCTCAAGACCCAGAAGGGCATCGTCATCGAGCAGAAGGTGATCCCGGGCGCCAACCATTTCTTCGACGGCAAGGTCGACGCGCTGATGCAGTCGGTGGGCCTCTATCTCGACAAGCGCCTCAAGATCGAGCGCAAGCCGAGCGCGGCCTGACGCGCCTGCACGGGCCACCTCGCTCGCCGCGGATCCGGCGATGGCGCGAGGAGGGATGTTGACCGTAGCGGCAGTCCTCCTGCTCGTCCTCGTGGCCGCCGGCTATGGGGCCTTGCACTACATGACGGCGGTGCCCGGCAAGTCCTATCGCGGCGCGCCGCCTCCGCTCACGGCCGAGGAGACCGCGCTGGCTGTCTCGCTCGAGCGCCATATCGCGAGGATCGCCGCCCGCGAGCACAACGTCGCCCACTACGACGAGCTCGAGCAGGCCGCCCGCTACATCGAGGCGGAGCTCGCGTCATTCGGCTATTCGCCCGGCCGCCAGGAATTTGCCGCCGACGGGAAGTCCGTCCGCAACATCGACGCCACGCTCGAACCGCCAGCCGGTACGTCCGATCCCGAAACGATCGTCGTCGGCGCGCATTACGACAGCGCTCCCGGCACGCCCGGCGCCAACGACAATGCCAGCGGCACGGCGGCGGTGATCGAGCTCGCGCGGCTCATGCGCGATCTCGATGGCGCAAGCGCCAAGCGCATCCGCTTCGTGCTGTTCGTCAACGAAGAGCCGCCCTATTTCAAGACCGCGGCCATGGGCAGCCTCAACTATGCGCAGGCGCTCGCCAGGCGAAACGAGCGGGTGGTGGCGATGTATTCGCTTGAGACCATCGGCTTCTATTCGAGCGCGCCGGGGAGCCAGCTGTATCCTGCGCCGTTCGGGCTGGTGTTTCCCGACCGTGGCGACTTCGTCGCTTTCGTCGGCCTGTTGGGCTCGCGTCCGCTGCTGCAGGCGACGGTGCGATCATTCCGCTCGCACACCTCGTTCCCGAGTATCGGCGGCGTGGCGCCCGGCTTCGTTCCGGGCATCGGCTGGTCGGATCATTGGGCCTTCGCGGAGCACGGCTTCCAGGCGCTGATGATCACCGACACCGCGCCCTTTCGCTATCCGCACTATCATCGGCCGAGCGACACGCCCGACAAGGTCGATACCGCGAGCCTGGCGCGCGTGGTCAAGGGCATCGAGCGCGTGATCCGCGATCTCGCCCGCTAGCGCCGACCTCAAGACCGGCCGAGCCTGCCCCCTCTCCCGTAAGCGGATAGAGGGAGCGTACCGCAATTGCGGAGCGATCAGCGGCAGTTCATGCCCGCGCGAGGATACCGCCCGTCAGCGGCCGCGGAGCTCCCGTCGTGGTCGGGAACGTCAACGGCATCCCCTTGAGCGCGCGCACCGCCAGAAAGGCGAACGCCTGCGCCTCGAGCGCATCGGCCGACCAGCCGACGTCGCCCGCCGTTTCGATGGCGGTCGGCGCCAACCGTTCCGCCAGCATGCGCATCAGCGTGGGATTGCGCGTGCCGCCGCCGGCCGCGATCCAGCCGGCCGGCGAACGCGGCAGCACCGTGACCGCGTGCGCTACCGCGGCGGCCGTGACGGCGGTAAGCGTCGCGGCGCCGTCCTCGATGCTCTTTCCGGCAAGCCGGCCTTCGTCGGCCGCCCATTGCCGGAACGCATTGCGGTCGAGCGATTTGGGCGGTGGCCGGAGAAAGAACGGATGCTTGAGGATGCGCGCGACGGCGGTTTCGTCGACCCTGCCGGCGGCGGCGGCACGGCCGCCGTCATCCTGCGGCTGTCCGCTGCGCTGGCGCACGAAATCGTCGATCAGGGCGTTGCCGGGACCGGTGTCGAAGGCGATCAGGTCGCCCGTGCCATCGATGAAGGTAAGGTTCGCGACGCCGCCGAGGTTAAGCACCGCAACCGGATGAGGGCGTTTGAGCAGGCGCACCAGAGCGCGATGAAAGACCGGCACCACTGGCGCGCCCTGTCCGCCGGCAGCGACGTCGGCGCCGCGGAAGTCGTAGACCACCGGAATGCCGAGCCTCGCGGCGAGCGCTGGCCCGTTGCCGATCTGGATCGTGAGGCCGCGGTCGGGGCGATGCAGCACGGTCTGGCCATGAAATCCAACCACCGCGACGGCGCTCGCCGGCATGGCGTTTGCCGCCAGGAAGGCTTCGACCGCCTCCGCATGCATGTCGGTCACCAGTTCTTCCGCCTCGATGAGAAGCTTGGGCCGCGCGCTACGCTCGGTGAGCGAGGCGGCAACCGAAATCGCCCGCCGCAGGACGTCCCGCTCGGCATCGCTATAGGGCCGATATCCGGTCGGACCGAGCTGTCCGATCCCCTCGCCGTCGGTTTCGATGAGTGCCACGTCCACCCCGTCATAGGAGGTGCCGCTCATCAGGCCGATGGCCGTCACGCGTGCCATGGAGTTGTCCTCGGTTGAATCCCGCGTCGGACCTGTTACACCACCGGCCCCGATCAGGCGATAAGAACAGGCGATAGGGCATGAGCGCGTACAAGTCCGATTTCCTGCAGGTTCTCGCCAGCCGCGGGTTCATTCATCAGGTCTCCGACGCCGAGGGGCTCGACGCCAGGGCGGCGGCGGGCCCGATTACCGCCTATGTCGGGTTCGATGCGACGGCTCCCAGCCTGCACATCGGCAACCTGTTGACCATCATGATGCTGCGGTGGCTGCAGCGGACCGGCCATCGCCCCATCGCCCTGATGGGTGGCGGCACCAGCAAGATCGGTGATCCGTCCGGCAAGGACACCAGCCGGACGCTTCTCACCAGTGAGCAGATCGACGCCAATATCGCGTCGATCCGCACGGTGTTTTCGCGCTTTCTCGATTTCGACGGCGGCGCGATCATGGCCAACAACGCCGACTGGCTCGACCAGCTGCATTACATTCCGTTCCTGCGCGACGTCGGTCGGCATTTCACCATCAACAAGATGCTGACGTTCGATTCGGTCAAGCTCCGGCTCGACCGCGAGCAACCGCTGACCTTCCTCGAGTTCAACTACATGATCCTGCAGGCGTACGACTTCGTGGAGCTGCACAAGCGGCACGAATGCATTCTGCAGATGGGCGGATCGGACCAGTGGGGCAACATCGTCAACGGCATCGACCTCGGCCGCCGCCTGCTCGGTGCCGAGCTGTTCGCGTTGACGACGCCCCTGCTGACCACCTCCTCCGGCGCCAAGATGGGCAAGACCGAGACCGGCGCGGTCTGGCTCAACGCCGACATGATGCGTCCCTACGACTACTGGCAGTTCTGGCGCAATTGCGAGGACGGCGACGTCGGCCGCCTGCTCAAGCTGTTCACCGAGCTTCCGCTCGACGAGAGCGGACGGCTCGCCGCGCTGAAGGGACAGGAGCTCAACGAAGCAAAGAAGGTTCTGGCGACGGAAGCAACCGCGCTGCTGCACGGCCGCGCGGCGGCCGAGCAGGCGGCCGAAACTGCCCGGCGCACCTTCGAGGAGGGCGCGCTCGCCGAGACTCTTCCGACTGTCGAGACCGCACGCGCGAAGCTTGAAGCCGGCCTTGGCGTACTCGCCGCCTTTGTGGAAGCGGGTCTGGTGTCGTCGAACGGCGACGCCCGCAGGCAGATCAAGGGCGGCGGGCTCAGAGTGAACGACGTCCCGGTAACGGATGAGAAGATGCAGCTCACGCCGCGCGATCTGACGGAAGGCGTCATCAAGCTCTCGCTTGGAAAGAAGCGGCACGTCCTGCTGAAACCGGTGTGATCGGGACGCCGGTTCGAAGCCCATTCGATCCGAACTCATTGGGCGGAAACGCTAGCGGGTCGGGTCGGCGTAGCTCTGCGGCATGGCGGCGGCGTTGCCACTCGGGAATTCGAAGAACTTGCGCAACAGGCCGGGCGCCACCGCGGAAATCGGGTTGACCCGCAGCACCGGCGCGTTCGGTGGACCGACCACCTCGTAGGTGACGCCGAGCAGGCCCTCGTTGCTGCCGCCGAGGAACGGCCCCACGATCGGGAGCTGGCCGAACATGTTGTTGAGGCCGTAGAGCGGAACGAAGGTGCCGCGCATGCGCAGGTCGTCGCGGTGATAATCGATATAGCCTTCGACCGTGCCGCCGATCGTGGGACCCTTGAGCAGCCCGTCGCGCACCGTGAAGCGGCCGAGCGTGCGGGTGAAGTCGAGGCGCAGGCGCGAGAACTCCACGCCCGGCAGCGGCCCGCCGGGCTGTTGCGGGGGAGCCGCCACGCGGTCGAGCGACGCTTCGCCGCGCACCGAGAAGTCACGGATATTGAGAATGCCTTCCTGCGGCGCCAGGTCTGCGCTCTGCGGATCGAGCGCAATCCACATCTCGCCGCCGACGATCTTGGGATAGATGTCGTTGAACCGGAAGAACGCGCCGGCGTCCTTGGACTCGATGAAAACGACCGGGCGGCCGTTGCCGCGTCCGCGCACGTCGCCGCTGAGCGGGGCATCGCGCCCGAGCTTGGCGCTCAGGGCAAGGCTGGTGACGATACCGCCGCGCCGCGACACGCGCAGATCGAGGCCGCGCAACGTCTCACCGTGAAAGCCGAGGACGGTGCCGAGCTTGAGGTCGAGGTCGATGTCCTTGTCATGCTTCTGCTTGCTGCTCCCCGCCCCGCTCATGGTCGATTTGACGAAGCCGCGCCCGTCATAGACGTCGCCACGCACGTTCACGCGCAACGTGCCATCGGAGCCGCGCTCGGCTTTGAGCGTAGCCTTGTCGCCGTCCGAAAGGCTGAAGACGGGGAAATTCGCCGACACCAGATCGCCGGAGGAATCGACCTCGACCACGCCCTTGACCGACGAGCCGGACCCGTCGATGACCAGGTCCTCGAAGCGGGTTCCGGTGGCCTTGTTGATCATGTTGAACGTGGCGCGCGCGGAGCGGCCGGGCGGCTTTGTCCAGCCCGGCAGAAGGTTCTCGACCTTGGCCTGGGTCAGATCGGCTTCGATGGCAAAGCGGCTGTCGCCGTCTTGCGCCGGCATGCGTCCGCTGAGCTTGATCGGCACCGGGCCGCTGAGATAGCCGCCCAGATCGAAACCGAATTTGCTGCGCGCGGTCTCGTCGAGCGTGGCCTGAACGCGCACGTCGGCGTCGTTGTCGCGCGGCTTGCGGTAGTCGAGCGCGGCCGGCACACCGTTGATCTTGACGTCGCCGCGGATCCAGTAGCCCACATTGTTGGCGGTGACCTTGAGCATCGCCGCCTCGACCTTCTGGTTCATGACCATGCGTTCGGCGGCGAAGTTGGCGACGTCCAGATTGACCGTGTAGAGCGAGGAGCCGGGCGCGAGATCCTCCTTGAGCGGCAGCGCGAGCGTCACTTGGGCGGTGAGCGTCCCGCGGCTGGTCGCGGGCTCCAGCGGCACACCCGAATGGTCGCGCAGACGCTCCATTGCCAGGAGTTCGGCGGCGGCCGGTACCGATCCGTCGAGACGGAAGCGCGCTTTCGCCGGCGGCGCCTTGGGAAAGGTGTCGGGCACCTCGAACACGCCATTGGTGATCGAGAGTTTGCGGCCGGGCGATATCTCGACGTTGCCGCGCCCGACATTGATCGTGGCGGTACGGCCGGAAATGCGGATATTGACATCGGCGTCGCGGATTGGCGGCAAGCCTTCGACCGGCCGGATTTCGGCACCGTGCCCGACGATCTGGATCAGGAGACCATCGTCAGGGATCGGGGGGCCGCTCGATTTGAGGGTCGACCATGGTGCATTGGCCGAGATGTCCAGCCGTTCCACGACACCGGCCTGGATACGATCCTGCACCCAGGCGCGCACTTTCGGCGCCGTGCACACCGGCCACAGGCGCTTGAGGGCCGCGACCGACATGCGCGTGCCGGCAATTCCGAGCGCCAGCCGCGGATCGTCGCCGGAAAAATCGAGGCTGCCGGTGAGCGCGACCCCGAGATCCGCGTTGCCCAGCTCACTCGGCTCGAGATCGATGCGTTGCTTGGACGGATCGATCCGCAATCGCAACAGGATGCGGTTGAGAACGACTGCAGCGGGATCGGTCACGGCCGACGCCAGCACGATGGTGCCGCCGGAAATCTGCAGGCCCCAGGCGCTGCCGCCTTCGCGCGGCGCGTCGAACTGCGCGAGCAAGGTGAAGCGATTGCCGCCGGAGACCACCTGGAACGGCATCACCAGGCCTTGGCGAGAGCGGTCCCAATCGAGATTGATTTCGGCGCGGTCGATCGGAATGCGGGCAAGCGGATCGTCAAGATCGACGACGACGCCCTTCTCCACCACGATCTTGCCGTCGAGCACGTGCGGAATTCCGTCGGGCCCGATGTCGGCGCGGATGCGCGCCGAGAGCGGCAGCTCCGGCTCGAACCCGCTCTCGCCCAGGCGAAGGGCGAGCATGAGGTCCTTGGCGGAGACCTTGTGGGTTTCGATATCGATGATGCGGTGGCCCTGCTGGCCCGGCGTCATCGCGGCCCGTACCTGCCAGGGTCGTTCGGCGCTTTCCGACCCCAGCGTGAAGGCAATGCCGCCGCCCTTGGGCCGCGTCACGCTCAGATCGATGTTGGTGAACGTCCACTGTTTGCCGTTGCGTTGATCATCGACCGTAAGATTGCCGTCCTGGAGACCGATTTCCGTGAGGTCGCGACCGTCAAGACCGCCGGCATCGAGGCTTTCGATCCACGCGAGCAGTGCGGCAAGGTCGGGAACGCCGCCGCGCGCGCTCGACGCGCCCGGCGCAGCGGGCAGGACCGGGATCGCCGGCGCGACCGGGGCAACGCTCGATGCCGCACGTTCGCTCTTCGCCGACGCGGCCGGCGGTTTGGCAGCCGCGCCCGCCGACGCGGTGACGATCGGGCGCTTGTTGCTGCCGGCAAAGACCGTGACCGTGCTGTCTGATTCGATCCGCACCGCCATCTCGGCGCCGACCAGGCTCAGGCGCTCGGCGCGAATGCGACCGACGAGCAGCCCCGAGCCGGAGATGCCGACCTCTGCCTTCGGAGCGCTGGCAACGACGGTGCCTTCGGAGTCGCGGACCACGATGTCGCGGATGCGCAATGACGTGCGGGCCTTGCTGGCGTCGCGCTCGAGCTGGGTGCCGCCGATCTCGACCTCGTAGCCGTCGCCGAAATTGTCCTTGATCGCCGCCGTCAGCCACGGCGTGGCGATATCGAGCTCGATGGGGCCGTTGGACAGCCGCCACAAGAGCGCGACCACGGCGAGCAGCGCGAACGCGCCCAGCGCACCACCGATAAAGACGAATTTGCGCAGGCGCGGCCACCACTGCCGCAGCCGCCTTGCCCCTTCGCAGGCGACGGCCGCGGTCGAACCCTCGCCGGCAGTGCACGCGCGCAGACGCGCGCCGACGCTCGCCTCCAGCTTCAGGAGCGCGTCGAGACTCGGATAAGATTTCTGAACCGCCATGCCCCGACTTGGCGTCCCCTCGACCGCCGATCCCGCCCGCGTCTTCGCGCCAACGCTTACAGCGAACCGGCCCCCGTGCCACGATCGCCGCGATCCCGCCCCGCGACCGATCTGGCAGCACTTTCCCGCGAATGGTTTAATTGCGTATTGAGCCCGAAAAAGGGCCGAAAGGAAGACCCATGCCGACGGAACTCGCGGCCGGATCCAAGGCCCCCGCCTTCAAGTTGCCGCGCGACGGCGGCGGCTCCATGGCGCTCGCCGACTTCAAGGGCCGCAAGCTCGTCCTCTACTTCTATCCCAAGGCCGACACACCCGGCTGCACCCGCGAAGCTATTGATTTCTCAAGGCTCCTGCCCGCCTTCGACAAGGCCGGGACAGCCGTGCTCGGGGTGTCGGCCGATCCCGTCCCGGCGCAGGACAAGTTCAAGAAAAAGCACGACCTCGATATCGCGCTGCTCTCCGACGAGACCCACAAGATGCTGGAGGCTTACGGGGTCTGGGGCAAAAAATCCATGTATGGCAAGACTTTCATGGGAATCAGCCGGTCAACCTTCCTGATCGGGACGGACGGCCGGATCGCGCGTGTCTGGCCCAAGGTCAGGGTCGACGGCCACGCCGCCGAGGTGCTGGCGGCGGCGCAGGCGCTTCCGGGCTGAGTACGGCTGAGCAGGGACCTATCACTCCGCAATAGCGCGCCCTCGGCCCCGTAGCAGTTTCCAGAAAATTAACCCCGTTTGGCGCGAATCGCGGTGCGTTAGCACCGGTTAAGGTCCGCTGCCGTAAGGGAACCGGCGGGGTTGCGGCATGTCTCGACGGTCTTCCCACCATCACCACCATCACGGTTCCGGCCACGGCAGCGAGGGCCGGCGCGACCGCGTCGCCCCGTCGCGGCCGGCCTCGAGCTATACCCTCGCCCATGCCGGACGGCAGTTGCGGCTGGGCCCGATCGCGTTCTGGATCGTCGTCGGCACGCTGGTCATCATGGCGGTGTGGACGATCACCACCGCCACCTATTTCGCATTCCGGGAGGACGTGATCACCCGGTTGCTTGCGCGCCAAGCCGATATGCAATTCGGCTACGAGGATCGCATCGCCGAGCTGCGCGCCAAGATCGACCGCATATCGAGCCGGCAGCTGATCGACCAGGAGCAGTACGAGCAGAAGCTCGACCAGATTCTGCGCCGGCAGAGCGCGCTGGAATCGCGCGCGAGCGCGCTCAACGGGCTGGGCGACGTCACCGGTGCGGCCAAGCAGCCCGCTCGCAACGGTGCGGGCAACGAGCCGCGGGTCAGTCCACTCAAATCCTCCTTCGCCGGTGACAAGGGCGCCTTCCTCCTGCGCGAAGCACCAATCGATCCCCGCACCAGCATGTTCGCCGCGAGCGCGGGCGGCATCGGTGGCGCCATCATCCGCCTGCAGTCCTCGCTCGACCGCGTCGAGCAGCGCCAGGCGCAGACACTCAACGCCATGGCGGACAATTACGATGCGAAGGCGCGGCGGATCCGCGGCGTGCTGGTCGAGCTCGGCATCGAGGCCAGCAAGGCGACCGCCGCCGACGCAGCCGGCACCATGGGCGGACCGTTCATCCCCGCGGCCCTGCCGAAGGATGCGATGGCTTTCGAGCGGCAGGTTCATCGCGTGCGCACGGCGCGCACGCAGATCAGTCGCCTCACCCGCACGCTCGTCAGCGTTCCCGTCCGCAAGCCGATTGACGGCGAGGTCGATCCGGTATCGGGCTTCGGCGTGCGCATGGATCCGTTCACGGGCTCGCCGGCCATGCACACCGGTCTTGATCTCCAGGGCGACAGCGGCGACCCCGTGCGCGCCACCGCGAACGGCACCGTGACGCATGCCGGCTGGAGCGGCGGCTACGGTCGGGTCGTCGAAATCGACCACGGCAACGGGTTATCCACGCGCTACGGCCACCTGTCGTCGATCGACGTGCACGTGGGCCAGTCCGTCAAGAGCGGACAACTCGTCGGCAAGGTGGGCTCGACCGGGCGCTCGACCGGCCCCCACCTCCATTACGAGACGCGGGTGAAAGGCTCCGCCGTCGACCCGCAGAAATTCCTGCGCGCCGGACAACGGCTCGACGGTAGCCTCTGAGCGTCGGTGTATCTTGACCGGTCCGGCAATTCGCGGCCGCGGATCGGGCGTTCCGACGATACGGATCAGAGATAGGTCACCAGCCCCATGAAGCCTTCGTCCTGGTGATCCTGGTGATGGCAATGGAGCAGCGTGAGGCCCGGATCGTCGGCCACGAAATCGATTTCGACGCTGCTGAACCGTGTCATGTTGACGGTGTCCTTCATCACGCCCGCGGTTGTCTTGTCGCCCACCTTGGTGACCTCGAAGGTGTGCCGATGCAGGTGGACCGGATGGTTGTCGCCGCTGTTGTTGGTCATGACGAGGCGGTAGCGCTTGCCGCGCTCGGTCGTGAACAGCGGATTGGTCGCGGGCCATGACTTGCCGTTGATGGTCCAGCGATTGTAGCCGCCACGGCCGCCCGGCACTTTCTCGAAGCGGAGCTCGAGACGTTCGTCCGGCGCGGGCACCGGCCGGTCATCGCCGAACACGGTGTAGTCCCAATCGGCATTCGGCGGCGGCGACCATTGCGGCTCACCACGCTCATTGGCGTATTCGACGACGATGCCGAGCCCTTTCTTGCGCTCGTCGTCCGCGATCTCGCCAAAGATCCAAATGCCCGGCCGGTTCATCTCCACGATCACGTCGGCGCGTTCCGCCGGGGCCAGGAACAGAACGTCGACGGTGCGCGGCGAAGGCACGCGATTGCCGTCAAGCGCGACGACGGTGAAACGATGGCCCGGCAGCGCCAGTCTGACATTCTCGGTCGCGCTGGCGTTGAGCAGCCGGAACAGCACGCGCTGGCCCGCCCGCACGCGCACGGGTTCGCCGTGCCCGAGCATCCTGTCGTTGAAGGACGCCGATGCATACATCACTTCGAGGCCGTTGTCGGGCGGAGGACCTCGACGGATATCCTGCATGCTCACCCATGAGCCCTCCCAATGGTGGGCGGCCAGCAGCACCTCCTGGTCGTAGCGGGCGGGATCGTCCGCCGGCGCGACGATCAGGAAACCGTACAGTCCCGCGTACAGGCTCCGCCTGAGATCGGTCGCGGCCACGTCGTGGCTGTGATACCAGCGGGTGCCCGCCGGCTTCGGCACGAACGTGTAACGTTGCATGCCGCCGCGCATCACCATCGGCGAGCCTTCCTCCATCGCGCCATCAGCCTCGGACGGCACGTAAAGGCCGTGCCAGTGCACGATATCGTCGACGTCGCTATCGTTGCGGATGTCGATGCTGACCTGGCGGCCTTCCCGCAGCCGCAACACCGGTCCCGGCACGGTGCCGTTGTAGCCGAAGGTGTCGATTATTTTCCCGGGGGCGAGCTCGAGCCGCAACGGCGCGATGCGCAACGAATGGTCCGGCGCCGCGGCGATCTGCGTATAGGCCGTTCCCAGCGCAGTCCCCAGCCCCATTCCGGCTGCCCCGGCACCGATCAGGAAGCGGCGACGATGCAGCCACGAGGACGAGAGGCGGCGGCCATCGGGCGCAAGCGCTGTGGTCATGGCGGGGCTCCGGCATTCGCTGGCCGCAACACCGCAAGGTTCTAACGCCTACCAGTTGGCGCACTGTGCAGAAATTGTCGTCGATGTAGAAATCTTGCCGTCGATCGCGCGGGCTCGCGTGACCGCAAGGAACCTTCGGAAAACTCGGGCTGTTGATCGGGAAGTTGATGTCGCGGGGCCGTATCAGCCATGGCCATTTCTTTTCGACGGCGGGATTTGTTGGCCGGTACCGCAATTTTTCTGCTGGGCGGCAGGTTGAGCCGCGCCGCCCTCATTTCTGATCATCTTCCCTGGGCCCCCAATGCGGGGAATCCGCCCGCGCCCGTGAAGCCGGGCCCCTGGCTTTTCTTCACTGGCGATGAAGGTCGCGCGGTCGAAGCCATCGCGGACCGCATCATCCCAACCGATCCGGAGACGCCGGGCGGAAAGGACGCCGGCTGCGCCGTCTACATCGACCGCCAGATGGCCGGACCGTACGGCCGCAAGGAGGGTCTCTACAACAGCCCGCCGTTCATGACCGGAACCAGACAGCAGGGGCCGCAGTCCGAAGCCGGGCCGGCGCAGAAATATCGCGAGGGCCTGGCCGCGCTCGATCGCTATTGCCGCTCGAAATACGGCGGCAAGGCCTTCGCGGAGCTTTCCGACGGCGACAAGGATGCTGTTCTCGGCGGTCTCGAGACCGGGAGCGTGAAGCTCGAAGGCGCCGACGGCAAGGCGTTCTTCGAGCAGATGATCAAGGATGTGCAGGAAGGTTTCTTTGCGGATCCGATCTATGGCGGCAATCGCGACATGGTGGCGTGGCGCATGATCGGGTACCCGGGCGCGCGCTACAATTATCTCGACTGGGTCGACCGTCACAACGAGCGCTTTCCGCTTCCGCCCGTCAGCATCGCCGGCCGGATCGACTGGACGCCGAAAATTCGTTGAGGCAGGCCCATGGCGCGCAAACTTCCCAGGAAGGACGTCGTCATCATCGGTCTCGGCTGGACCGGATCGATCATGGCCCACGAGCTCACCGACGAGGGCCTCGACGTCATCGCCATCGAGCGCGGCCCGTGGCGCGACGCCCCGACCGAGTATCCGCCGACCTATGTGCAGGACGAGCTGCGCTACCGCATTCGGCACGAGCTGTTTCTGCGCCCGGCGCAGACCACCTTCACGTTCCGCAACAAGATGGACCAGACCGCGCTCCCCATCCGCAGCTGGGGGGCCTTCATGCCGCCCAACGGCGTCGGCGGCGGCGGCGTGCACTGGAACGCGGAGACCTGGCGCTTCCTGCCGTCCGACTTCGTGGTGAAGACGCACCTGACGCAGCGCTACGGCGCGGCGTTTCTTCCGCAAGACATGACCATTCAGGACTGGGGCGTCACCTATGACGAGCTCGAGCCGCACTACGATGCGTTCGAGTATCTCTGCGGCACGTCGGGAACGGCGGGCAACCTGCGCGGCCAGATCCAGGAGGGCGGCAATCCCTTCGAGGGGCCGCGTTCGCGCCCCTATCCCACTCCCGCGCAGAAGCAGCCGTTCAGCTACACCCTGTTCGCCAAGGCGGCGCGCGAGCTCGGCTACAAGCCGTTTCCGCAGCCCTCGGGCAACCTGTCCAGAGCGTACACCAATCCACTCGGCGTTCGGCTCGGGCCATGCACCTATTGCGGCTTTTGCGAGTGGTTCGGCTGCGGCAACTATTCCAAGGCCAGTCCGCAGACCACCATCCTGCCGGTCCTGATCCGCAAGTCGAATTTCGCCGTGCGCGACAATTCGGAGGTGACACGCATCAACACCGACGGTTCGGGCAAGCGCGCCACCGGCGTGACCTTCGTCGATACCTCGGGAGAGGAATGGGAGCAGCCGGCCGATCTCGTGATCCTGTCGGCCTATACGGTTTTCAACGTGCAGCTCCTGCTGCTCTCGAAGATCGGGCAGGCTTACGATCCGGTCGCCAACAAGGGCGTGGTCGGCCGCAACTTCACGCACCAGACCATTTCGGATGCGCTCGGATTCTTCGACAACAAGAAGTTCAACTTCAATCCGTTCATAGCGTCCGGCTCGATCGGGATGTGCATCGACGAGTTCAACGGCGACAATTTCGATCACGGCCCGCACGGTTTCGTCGGCGGCGGCTATATGGGACAGGTGCAGACCAACGGCCGTCCGATCCAGACCACGCCGGTGCCTCCCGGGACGCCGAAATGGGGCGCGGCATGGAAGACCGCGGTGCGCGACAACTATCTCAGCACCGTCAAGCCCGGCACCGGCGTGCACGGCAGCTTCTACAGCTATCGCGACGTCTATCTCGATCTCGACCCGACGTATCGCGACCGCTTC
Organism: uncultured Alphaproteobacteria bacterium; assembly: GCA_963739385.1. GTDB lineage: Bacteria > Pseudomonadota > Alphaproteobacteria > Rhizobiales > Xanthobacteraceae > VAZQ01. Next base: position 36,706 of record CAVUAI010000047.1, on the reverse strand, counting down.
GGCCGTCCGCTGATGCGCATGACCATCGATTTCCATGACAACGAGGTCAAGCAGAACGCCTTCCTGACCGATCGCTTTGCCGAAATCATCAAGGCGATGGGCGCGCGCGAGGTCACGAAGGAGTATCGCACGGCGCCCTACGACGTCACTCAATATCAGACGACGCATCTATGCGGCGGCGCCATCATGGGCGCCGATCGGACCACGAGCGCGATCAATCGCTATCTGCAGAGCTGGGACATACCGAATCTGTTCGTGATGGGCGCCAGCGCCTTTCCGCAGAACCCCGGCTACAATCCCACCGGAACGGTGTGCGCCCTCGCCTATTGGTCGGCCGCCGCCATTCGCAATCAATATCTCAAGAACCCCGGGCCGCTGGTCGATGCCTGAACGCGCCATGTCGATCGTAATCGGTGCGGCGGGCGTGACCGCCGCGCTTATCGTCGCGATGAAATTCGTGGCTGCCGACACCCCCGACAGCCAGGCCTTCACGCAGATCGAGCAAGGCCGCTATCTCGCGACCGCCGCCGATTGCATCGCCTGTCACACCGTTCCCGACGCCGGCAAAGCGTTTGCCGGCGGCCGCGCCATCGAGACGCCGTTCGGCAACATCGTCTCGCCGAACATCACGCCGGATCGCGACACCGGCATCGGCGCGTGGACCGACGACGAATTCGACGATGCCGTGCGCAGGGGCATTCGTCCGAACGGCGCGCGGCTTTATCCCGCCATGCCGTTTAACGCCTATACCAGGATGTCGCGCGCGGACGTGCTGGCGATCCGTGCCTATCTCAAGACCGTCGCACCGGTGCATAACGGGGTGGTCACCAATACGTTGCCGTTCCCGTTCAATATCCGTGCCGCCATGCGGGTCTGGGACTGGCTCTATTTCACGGAGGGTGAATTCAAGCCCGATCCGCAGAAATCGGCCGAGTGGAATCGGGGCGCCTATCTGGTGCAGGGGCCAGGCCATTGCGCCGCCTGTCACACGCCGAAGACGGTTCTGGGCGGCGACCAGAGCGGCGAATATCTTCGCGGGTCGAACCTGCAGGGCTGGTTTGCGCCCGACATCACCAACGATGCCAGGACCGGGCTCGGCCGCTGGTCGCCCGATGAGATCGTGGCCTATCTGAAGACCGGACGTAACCGCGTGACGGCCGCGACCGGACCGATGGCCGAGCTGATCGTGGACTCGACCTCGCAGATGACCGATGGCGACCTGACGGCGATCGCGACCTATCTCAAGTCGCTGCCGGGGCGCGACGACAAGCCCGCCCCGGTGGCGGCGAACGATCCGTTCATGGTCGCGGGACAGGCGATCTATCGCGACCAGTGCTCGGCCTGCCATGCCCTGGACGGACAGGGCGTCCCGCAACTCTTTCCCTCGCTCGCCGAGTCCGCGGCGGTGCGGGCAAGCGACCCGGCAACCTCGATCCGCCTCGTGCTGCGCGGCGCCCGCAGCGTCGCGACGGCGGCCGAGCCGACGGCGCCGGGAATGCCGTCGTTCGGCCGGCAGCTCGACGACGCCCAGGTGGCGGCGGTGGTGACCTATATCCGCAACGCATGGGCGCCGGCGGCGCCTCCGGTGTCGGCGCAGGACGTGAGCCGCGCCCGCTCGGAGCTGCGCGGACGGACAGACTAGCCCCCGCCGCGCGCTCACTCAGCCGGCGCGGCAATCCCCGATCAAACGCGGCAATATCGGAAGAGATTCCGGCCTTGCAATCGCTAAGGTCGCGCGTGTCGAAACCGCGATAAATTCAACGGGCGCATCACGACCTTCGCCATGCCCATCACCAATCCGGCGTGGAAGCTCAAGCCGAGCTGGTATATGGTGGCCAAATGCAACCACATCACCAGAAGTGAGCTCTCTCTGTCGCTGCGACAAATGCGCGGCGACCGCTTGTCTTGATCTCGCCATTTGCAACAGGCTTGGCCGTTTCCGGCTTGATCCGGGGAGAACATGATGAACGACAACAATCCGCTTCCCCTCCCCGAGCTCGAACAGCACATCGCAGTTGTGCGCGACAACATCCGGCAGCTGATTGAGCAAGCCGCCGCTTACTCCGGCGCTGAGGATGAGGATCGCAATGCCGACCGGATCGCGCAACAGACGGAAGAGCTTGAAAGGCTGATCAAGCAGCGCGATGCGCTGCTGAAGAAATAACGAACGCCAGCGCAATCACCAAAACAGTCGGCGTCAATATCTCGCGTTTCCCGGCGTTCGCGGGAACGGGATCGCGTCGCGCACATTGGCGAGGCCGGTGACGTAGGCGAGCGTGCGCTCGAAGCCCAGCCCGAAGCCCGCGTGCGGCACCGTGCCGTAGCGGCGCAGATCCCGGTACCAGGCGTAGTGCTCCTTGTCGATGTCGCGCTCCGCCATGCGCGCGTCCAGCACCTCGAGCCGCTCCTCGCGCTGGCTGCCGCCGATGATCTCGCCGATTCCCGGTGCGAGCACGTCCATCGCCGCGACCGTTTTGCCGTCGTCGTTCACCCGCATGTAGAACGCCTTGATGTCCTTGGGGTAGTTCATCACGACCACCGGCTTCCTGGCGTGCTTCTCGGTGAGATAGCGCTCGTGCTCCGACTGCAGGTCCATGCCCCACTTCACCGGGAACTCGAACTTTTCCTTCGCCCGCTCGAGCACGGCGACGGCCTCGCCGTAGTCCATGCGCACGAACTCCGAGCCCACAATGCCCTCGAGCTTCGCGACAAGCCCCTTCTCGATCCGTTCGTCGAAGAAGGCGAGATCGTCCTGCCTCTCCTTCAGCAAGGTCTCGAAGGTGAACTTCAGCAGCCGTTCCGCCAAGGTCGCATCGTCCGCGAGGTCGGCGAAGGCGATCTCCGGCTCGATCATCCAGAACTCGGCGAGGTGGCGGCTGGTGTTCGAGTTCTCCGCGCGGAACGTCGGCCCGAACGTGTAAACCTTGGTGAGGGCGAGACAGTACGCCTCGACGTTGAGCTGCCCCGACACGGTCAGGAACGTCTCGCGGCCGAAGAAATCCTGCGTGAAATCCGCCTTGCCTTGCGGCGTGCGCGGCAGGTTGGCGAGATCGAGCGTCGACACCCTGAACAGTGCCCCCGCCCCCTCCGCGTCGGACGCCGTTATGATCGGCGTGTTGACCCAGAAGAAGCCGTTCTCGTCGAAGAACCGGTGGATCGCCTGCGCCAGGGTGTGCCGCACGCGCGTCGCCGCCCCGATCACGTTGGTCCGCGGCCGCAGATGCGCAACGTCGCGCAGGAACTCGAGCGTGTGCGGCTTGGGCTGGATCGGATACGTATCCGGGTCCTCCACCCAGCCGATCACCTTGATCGCGCTCGCCTGCATCTCGAACGGCTGCCCCTTCGCCGGCGACGGCACGATCATTCCCGTTGCTTCCACCGCGCACCCGGCCGTGAGCTTGAGCACCTCGTCGGTATAATTCGGCAGCGTGTTCGGCGCGACCACCTGCAACGGATGGAACAACGACCCGTCCGACAGGTGCACGAACGAAATCCCCGCCTTCGAATCCCGCCGGGTGCGCACCCAGCCCTTGACCGTGACCGGCGCATCCTGCGGCGCCTGCCCGGCGAGGACTGCGCGCACGCTGAGCTCTTTGTCATCCATCGATCGAGGGTTACTCAGGCGGAGCGACTTGTCCAGTGATCCAACCAATCAACGAAACGCCGCCCATCGAATGTACGCCTGACCGCTCGCGATTTCGCTGCGATGTGCGCCGATCAAGTTGCAGGACACCGCGCCCCGTCTGGTAAGGCTCAACTAACGGTATTGCCGCGATCGCGGCGATCGGCAGCGTCTATTTCGCCTTTGCGCTGCACCGTTTCCGCCGCGTGATCTTCGGAGCCTGAGCAGAGCCCGATTGCGCTGAAGAATTACCGCTCGCGGGACAGCGCCGCACGCGCGGCTGCGAGCTCTTTCTTCTTCGCCGCGTCGAGCTTCGGGTAGGCAAGGTCGAGGTCCTCCACCGCGTCCACGATCGCCGCGGCCACCACGAGCCGGGTGAACCACTTGTTGTCGGCAGGCACGACGAACCACGGCGCGTGCTTTGACGCCGTCGCCCGGATCGCCTGTTCGAACGCGTGCATGTAATCGTTCCAGAACTCGCGCTCCTTCACGTCGGACGCCGAGAATTTCCAGTTCTTCTCGGGCTCGTCGAGACGGTCCATGAAGCGCTTCTTCTGCTCCTTGCGCGACACGTGAAGGAAGAACTTCAGAATTTTTGTCCCCTGCCGCGTGGCGTAGTCCTCGAAACGCGCGATGTCGGCGAGCCGCTCGTCCCAGATCCCCTTGCCGACCAGCCGCGGCGGCAGCTTCTGTCCCTTGAGGATCTCGGGATGCACGCGCACGACGAGGACTTCCTCGTAGTACGAGCGGTTGAAGATGCCGATGCGCCCGCGCTCGGGCAGGTGTCTGACGTAGCGCCACATGAAGTCGTGATCGAGGTCCTCCGTCGAGGGCTGCTTGAAGGAGAATACCTGGCAGCCCTGAGGATTGACCCCCGACATCACGTGCTTGATCGTGCTGTCCTTGCCGGCCGCGTCCATCGCCTGGAACACCAGCAGCAGGGACCAGCGATCCTGGGCGTAGAGCATGTCCTGCTCTTCCGCCAGCCACGCGGTGCCGCGTTGCAGGAGCTCCGCGGCCTCGCCCTTGTCGAGCTTGAGGCCGCAGGTGTCGGCCGGATCGAAGTCCTTCAGCCGGAAGCCCTTGCCTTTCGTCACTCGAAACGGGCGGATATATTTCTGTATGCGGTCGAGGATTTCCTGTCTCGGCATGCCGCGGCCTCCCTGGTCATTGAAGACGCAATCTACGCTGGCGGGATCGTAGGCTCAATTTTGCTTCGCCGGTGGGTCGATGCCGACATGCTCATCGGCGACGCGCAACGGGCGGCCATCGATCCCAGCGACATCGTTTCATCTGAAAGCGGAAATGACGCTTCCTTGTCTCGAGGCTTTGCAGCCAGGACCATCGGCGGCATATTCGGGTGCAAGCGAGTGTCGGCGTCGCAGTTCGACCGCGAGGACCGCCGTGAAGCTTGTCCGCCGCCAATTTCTGCGTCTTGCCATGGCTGCTGCCGCGCTGCCGGCGGCGGCGCGCGTGGCCAGCGCGCAATCCTATCCGGCGCGGCCGGTGCGCATCGTGGTCGGCTTTGCGGCCGGCGGCACCGGCGACCTGCTCGTGCGCCTGATCGGTCAGTGGCTGTCGGAGCGCTTCGCCCAGCCCGTCATCATCGACAACCGGCCGGGAGGCGGCGGCAATATCAGCATGGAAGCGGTCGTGCGCGCGCCGCCCGACGGCTATACGCTGCTCCAGGTCGGCACCTCGCATGCAGTCAACACGACGCTCTACAAGCTCGACTTCGATCTGATCCGCGACATTGCTCCCGTCGCAGGGATCGCACGCGCGCATCTCGTCATGCTGGTGCACCCCTCGTTTCCGGCCCGAACCGTTCGCGAGTTCATCGCTTATGCCAAGGCCAATCCGGGCAGGATCAACATGGCATCGGCCGGAAGCGGAAGCTCGCCGCGGCTCGCCGGCGAATTGTTCAAGCTGATGACCGGCATCGACATGGTGCATGTGCCCTATCGCGGTGGCGCGCCGGCGATGAGCGACCTCATCGCCGGCCAGGTGCAGGTGATGTTCAGCAACCTGCCCGCGGTCGAGTACATCCGGGCGGGAAAGCTGCGCGCGCTCGCGGTGACCACCGCCGCGCGGTCCGACGAGCTTCCCGATGTCCCGACCGTCGGCGAGTTCGTGCCGGGCTATGAGGCGAGCGCCTGGTATGGGATCGGCGCGCCCAGGAGCACGCCTTCCGACATCATCGACAGGCTCAACAGCGAGACCAACGCGGCTCTCGCCGACCCGAAGATCAAGGCGCGGCTTGCCGAATTCGGCGGCACGGCGCTGGCGGGTTCGCCCGCCGATTTCGCAGCGCTCATCGCCGCGGAAACCGAGAAGTGGGGCAAGGTGGTGACGTTCGCGGGCCTCAAGCCGGATTGACGCATCGGCCGTCACGCACTTTCGATGGATGCCCGGGTCAAGCCCGGGCATGACAGGTCGAGAACAACAGCGCCGAGATTACTCCACGTCCTCAACCTCGGTCGGCTCGGTGCCGAAGGCCTTCTGCGCCAGCGCGGCCGCCATGAACTCGTCGAGATCACCGTCGAGCACCGCGCCGGTGTTGGAGGTCTGCACGCCGGTGCGCAGGTCCTTCACCATCTGATACGGCTGCAGCACATAGGAACGGATCTGGTGGCCCCAGCCGATGTCGGTCTTCGCCGCCTGCTCGGCGGCGGCCTGTTCCTCGCGCTTCTTCAGCTCGCGCTCGTAGAGGCGCGCGCGCAGCATCTGCCAGGCCTGCGCGCGGTTGCGATGCTGCGAGCGGTCGGTCTGGCAATAGACCATGATGTTGGTCGGGAGGTGGGTCAGACGGATCGCCGATTCGGTCTTGTTGACATGCTGGCCGCCGGCGCCGCTCGCACGCAGCGTGTCGGTGCGCACGTCCGATTCCTTGATATCGATCTTGATGCGGTCGTCCACCACCGGATAGATGTTGACGCTGGCGAATGACGTATGGCGGCGCGCGTTGGAATCGAACGGCGAGATGCGCACCAGCCGGTGCACGCCGTTCTCGCTCTTGAGCCAGCCATAGGCGTTGCGGCCCTTGACCAGGATGGTGGCGGACTTGATGCCCGCCTCCTCCCCGTCGGTCTCCTCCATGTACTCGACCTTGTAGCCGTGCTGCTCGGCCCAGCGCGTATACATACGCAGCAGCATGTTGGCCCAGTCCTGGCTCTCGGTGCCACCGGCCCCGGCATGCACCTCGAGATATGAGTCGTTGGAATCGGCCTCGCCCGAGAGCAGCGCCTCGAGCTCGCGCCGCGCCGCCTCGGCCTTGAGTGCCTTCAGCGCTGCCTCGGCGTCGCCGATCGCCTTCTGGTCCTTCTCGGCCTCGCCGAGCTCGATCATCGTGATCTGGTCGTCGAGCTCCTGCTCGATGCGGCCGATGGCGCTGAGCTGGTCCTCGAGCGCGGTGCGCTCCTGCATCAGGCGCTGCGCGCGCTGCTGATCGTTCCAGAGCGTGGGGTCTTCCGCCTCCTTGTTGAGCTCCGCCAGACGCGCGCGTGCGGCGTCGAAGTCAAAGATGCCTCCTCAGCAGCCCGAGCGACTGCTTGATCTGGTCGACGATGTTCTGGATTTCCGTGCGCATGAGCCACCAAATACTGCTGGTCACCTGATAGCGGTTTCTGAAGCGGTGCCAAGGGGATGTAGCGACTGCGCGCGGCCGGCGCAATGGCCGCATTCAACGGCGAGGGGCGCACGACGATGGAGCCGCACCGCCGCAGCGCCTGAACCTAGAGGCCGCCCATAGAGACACGAGCCCGTTGAGGGCCTCGCAGCCCATCGGTGCAGGCGTGGTCCGCGTCGTTCGCATAAAGCATCAGTTCCAGACGTTCGACGGCGCCGCTGAGATACACCTCGCGCACGCAGACGGCATGCACCGCGCCGCAGTGCGGACAATCAAGGTTCAACGTTAACTTCCAATGCGCCCGCAGGCCCTGCACGTCCATCTCGACACCGGTTGACAGCTTCCGGCTGGTTTTCGGACAGGTGAAAAGAAGGCAAGCCACGGCCGTCTCCCGTCTATCGAATTGGAGCATTACCTCGAGGACCGTCCGCGCGATCAGCCTTGACAAGCGACGGCCGCGATTGCGGCGAACGGAGTTCAGGCGGAGGGGTTCGGCTCCGCTAGCGAACAAATCGGAGGTGTGCCTGGGACGGACTAGGGTAGCGCACTCGAACCTCCTGTCGCGTTCCGGTGCGAGCCGCGTGGCCTTCGCGATATCCGCTCGAATACGAGACCTGGTCACGATCGGCTGGACATGCGGCCGTACGGCCGCGCTTGCCATCCGCGTAACCCGCCTCCCAACTTTCCAGATCGATGATCATCGTACGCCCCCCAATGCCATCACCGCGATCGAACACCACGACGACGACGGAAATCCGACATGTCTGTTGTTTTGCCGCCACAGTGAAAAGGAAAATGAATTGATTCGGGCGGTGCCGGTGCGGGGATGTGGCATCGGCAAAGCTGGCGGCGCATAGCGGCGGTGCCGTGGTCCGCTGGATATCGCTGCTTCCCGCAACGACCGCCATATTGGCATTCGACCTGCCCGGATTTTTTTTCGCTTGTGCGCCGGCTTGACAATCCGGGGGATGTCGCCTGTATTTTGGCACCCATGGGGAATGCGATCTCCCCACGAGGCGACATGCCGAAGCATCGCGTCCCGCAGCAACGCAAGGACGCACACCATGTCGTCAATCAACACCATCTCCATCGATAAGCTCGCGCGCCTGATCGGCACGCCGCACTGCCCTGCCCTCGTCGACGTCCGCACCGACGCCGACTTCGCGGCCAATCCGCGGCTCGTCCCCAGCTCGATGCGCCGCCCCCATGCCGACCCGTCGGAGTGGGCGCCCGACTATGCCGGCCGCTCCGCCGTCGTCATCTGCCAGCGCGGCGCCAAGCTCAGCCAGGGCGTGGCGGCTTGGCTGCGGCACACCGGCGTGCCGGCGGATGCGCTCGAGGACGGCTTCGACGGCTGGCGCAAGGCCAACCTGCCGACCGTGCCGACCGCCAAGATGCCGGCGCTCGACAAGCAGCAGCGCACCGTCTGGGTCACGCGCGCGCGGCCCAAGGTCGACCGCATCGCCTGCCCGTGGCTGATCCGCCGCTTCGTCGATCCGCGCGCGGTGTTCCTGTTCGTCGCACCGGCCGAGGTCGAGGCCGTGGCGGAGCGCTTCGCCGCCACGCCGTTCGACGTCGAGGGCGTGTTCTGGAGCCACCGCGGCGAGACCTGCACCTTCGACGTCATGGTCGAGGAGTTCGGCCTGGGAACCGACGCGTTGCTTCGCCTCGCGGCCATCGTCCGCGGCGCCGATACCGGCCGCTTCGAGGTTGCGCCGCAGGCCGCCGGCCTGCTCGCGGCGTCGCTCGGCCTCTCGCGCATGCATACCGACGATCTGGCGCAGCTCGAAGCCGGGCTCACTCTCTACGATGCGTTCTATCGCTGGTGCCGCGATGCCACCGAGGAGACCCACACGTGGCATTCGAAGAGACCAGGAACGTAGGGCCGGCTTCAAGCCGCCACTGACATCGCCGGTGCGCCGGTTGTCTCCCGCGACGCTTCCCAACGTGTTGGCCTGAGCGATCCATCGGCGAGCCCGTGGATCGCGGTCGATGCCCTGCGCGCGCGCCCATGACGGCTGCCGGCCTGAACGCCCTCCACCGCTCACAGCAATTCTCGGGATAGCAAAATGACCGTTTCCGCCGCGTGATCTTCGGAACCTGAGCAGAGCCCGATTGCGCTGAAGAATTACCGCTCGCGGGACAGCGCCGCACGCGCGGCTGCGAGCTCTTTCTTCTTCGCCGCGTCGAGCTTCGGGTAGGCAAGGTCGAGGTCCTCCACCGCGTCCACGATCGCCGCGGCGACCACGAGCCGGGTGAACCACTTGTTGTCGGCAGGCACGACGAACCACGGCGCGCGCTTTGACGCCGTCGCCCGGATCGCCTGTTCGAACGCGTGCATGTAATCGTTCCAGAACTCGCGCTCCTTCACGTCGGACGCAGAGAATTTCCAGTTCTTCTCGGGCTCGTCGAGACGATCCATGAAGCGCTTCTTCTGCTCCTTGCGCGACACGTGAAGGAAGAACTTCAGAATTTTTGTCCCCTGCCGCGTGGCGTAGTCCTCGAAACGCGCGATGTCGGCGAGCCGCTCTTCCCAGATCCCCTTGCCGACCAGCCGCGGCGGCAGCTTCTGTCCCTTGAGGATCTCGGGATGCACGCGCACGACGAGGACCTCCTCGTAGTACGAACGGTTGAAGATGCCGATGCGCCCGCGCTCGGGCAGGTGTCTGACGTAGCGCCACATGAAGTCGTGATCGAGGTCCTCCGTCGAGGGCTGCTTGAAGGAGAATACCTGGCAGCCCTGAGGATTGACCCCCGACATCACGTGCTTGATCGTGCTGTCCTTGCCGGCCGCGTCCATCGCCTGGAACACCAGCAGCAGGGACCAGCGATCCTGGGCGTAGAGCATGTCCTGCTCTTCCGCCAGCCACGCGGTGCCGCGTTGCAGGAGCTCCGCGGCCTCGCCCTTGTCGAGCTTGAGGCCGCAGGTGTCGGCCGGATCGAAGTCCTTCAGCCGGAAGCCCTTGCCTTTCGTCACTCGAAACGGGCGGATATATTTCTGTATGCGGTCGAGGATTTCCTGTCTCGGCATGCCGCGGCCTCCCTGGTCATTGAAGACGCAATCTACGCTGGCGGGATCGTAGGCTCAATTTTGCTTCGCCGGTGGGTCGATGCCGACATGCTCATCGGCGACGCGCAACGGGCGGCCATCGATCCCAGCGACATCGTTTCATCTGAAAGCGGAAATGACGCTTCCTTGTCTCGAGGCTTTGCAGCCAGGACCATCGGCGGCATATTCGGGTGCAAGCGAGTGTCGGGCGTCGCAGTTCGACCGCGAGGACCGCCGTGAAGCTTGTCCGCCGCCAATTTCTGCGTCTTGCCATGGCTGCTGCCGCGCTGCCGGCGGCGGAGCGCGTGGCCAGCGCGCAATCCTATCCGGCGCGGCCGGTGCGCATCGTGGTGGGCTTTGCCGCCGGCGGCACCGGCGACCTGCTCGTGCGCCTGATCGGACAGTGGCTGTCGGAGCGCTTCGCCCAGCCCGTCATCATCGACAACCGGCCGGGAGGCGGCGGCAATATCAGCATGGAAGCGGTCGTGCGCGCGCCGCCCGACGGCTACACGCTGCTCCAGGTCGGCACCTCGCATGCAGTCAACACGACGCTCTACAAGCTCGACTTCGATCTGATCCGCGACATTGCTCCCGTCGCAGGGATCGCACGCGCGCATCTCGTCATGCTGGTGCACCCCTCGTTTCCGGCCCGAACTGTTCGCGAGTTCATCGCCTATGCGAAGGCCAATCCGGGCAGGATCAACATGGCATCGGCCGGCAGCGGAAGCTCGCCGCGGCTCGCCGGCGAATTGTTCAAGCTGATGACCGGCATCGACATGGTGCATGTGCCCTATCGCGGTGGCGCGCCGGCGATGAGCGACCTCATCGCCGGCCAGGTGCAGGTGATGTTCAGCAACCTGCCCGCGGTCGAGTACATCCGGGCGGGAAAGCTGCGCGCGCTCGCCGTGACCACCGCCGTGCGCTCGGATGAGCTTCCCGATGTCCCGACCGTCGGCGAGTTCGTGCCGGGCTATGAGGCGAGCGCGTGGTATGGGATCGGCGCGCCCAGGGGCACCCCTTCCGACATCATCGACAGGCTCAACACCGAGACCAACGCCGCCCTCGCCGACCCGAAGATCAAGGCGCGGCTTGCCGAATTCGGCGGCACGGCGCTGGCGGGTTCGCCCGCCGATTTCGCAGCGCTCATCGCCGCGGAAACCGAGAAGTGGGGCAAGGTGGTGACGTTCGCGGGTTTCAAGCCGGATTGACGCATCGGCCGTCACGCACTTTCGATGGATGCCCGGGTCAAGCCCGGGCATGACAGGTCGAGAACAACAGCGCCGAGATTACTCCACGTCCTCAACCTCGGTCGGCTCGGTGCCGAAGGCCTTCTGCGCCAGCGCGGCCGCCATGAACTCGTCGAGATCACCGTCGAGCACCGCGCCGGTGTTGGAGGTCTGCACGCCGGTGCGCAGATCCTTCACCATCTGGTACGGCTGCAGCACGTAGGAACGGATCTGGTGGCCCCAGCCGATGTCGGTCTTCGCCGCCTGCTCGGCGGCGGCCTGTTCCTCGCGCTTCTTCAGCTCGCGCTCGTAGAGGCGCGCGCGCAGCATCTGCCAGGCCTGCGCGCGGTTGCGATGCTGCGAGCGGTCGGTCTGGCAATAGACCATGATGTTGGTCGGGAGGTGGGTCAGACGGATCGCCGATTCGGTCTTGTTGACATGCTGGCCGCCGGCGCCGCTCGCACGCAGCGTGTCGGTGCGCACGTCCGATTCCTTGATATCGATCTTGATGCGGTCGTCCACCACCGGATAGATGTTGACGCTGGCGAATGACGTATGGCGGCGCGCGTTGGAATCGAACGGCGAGATGCGCACCAGCCGGTGCACGCCGTTCTCGCTCTTGAGCCAGCCATAGGCGTTGCGGCCCTTGACCAGGATGGTGGCGGACTTGATGCCCGCCTCCTCCCCGTCGGTCTCCTCCATGTACTCGACCTTGTAGCCGTGCTGCTCGGCCCAGCGCGTATACATACGCAGCAGCATGTTGGCCCAGTCCTGGCTCTCGGTGCCACCGGCCCCGGCATGCACCTCGAGATATGAGTTGTTGGAATCGGCCTCGCCCGAGAGCAGCGCCTCGAGCTCGCGCCGCGCCGCCTCGGCCTTGAGCGCCTTGAGCGCTGCCTCGGCGTCGCCGATCGCCTTCTGGTCCTTCTCGGCCTCGCCGAGCTCGATCATGGTGATCTGGTCGTCGAGCTCCTGCTCGATGCGGCCGATGGCGCTGAGCTGGTCCTCGAGCGCGGTGCGCTCCTGCATCAGGCGCTGAGCGCGCTGCTGATCGTTCCAGAGCGTGGGGTCTTCCGCCTCCTTGTTGAGCTCCGCCAGACGCGCGCGTGCGGCGTCGAAGTCAAAGATGCCTCCTCAGCAGCCCGAGCGACTGCTTGATCTGGTCGACGATGTTCTGGATTTCCGTGCGCATGAGCCACCAAATACTGCTGGTCACCTGATAGCGGTTTCTGAAGCGGTGCCAAGGGGATGTAGCGACTGCGCGCGGCCGGCGCAATGGCCGCATTCGGCGGCGAGGGGCGCACGACGATGGAGCCGCACCGCCGCAACGCCTGAACCTAGAGGCCGCCCATAGAAACACGAGCCCGTTGAGGGCCTCGCAGCCCATCGGTGCAGGCGTGGTCCGCGTCGTTCGCATAAAGCATCAGTTCCAGACGTTCGACGGCGCCGCTGAGATACACCTCGCGCACGCAGACGGCATGCACCGCGCCGCAGTGCGGACAATCAAGGTTCAACGTTAACTTCCAATGCGCCCGCAGGCCCTGCACGTCCATCTCGACACCGGTTGACAGCTTCCGGCTGGTTTTCGGACAGGTGAAAAGAAGGCAAGCCACGGCCGTCTCCCGTCTATCGAATTGGAGCATTACCTCGAGGACCGTCCGCGCGATCAGCCTTGACCAGCGACGGCCGCGATTGTGGCGAACGGAGTTCAGGCGGAGGGGTTCGGCTCCGCTAGCGAACAAATCGGAGGTGTGCCTGGGACGGACTAGGGTAGCGCACTCGAACCTCCTGTCGCGTTCCGGTGCGAGCCGCGTGGCCTTCGCGATATCCGCTCGAATACGAGACCTGGTCACGATCGGCTGGACATGCGGCCGTACGGCCGCGCTTGCCATCCGCGTAACCCGCCTCCCAACTTTCCAGATCGATGATCATCGTACGCCCCCCAATGCCATCACCGCGATCGAACACCACGACGACGACGGAAATCCGACATGTCTGTTGTTTTGCCGCCACAGTGAAAAGGAAAATGAATTGATTCGGGCGGTGCCGGTGCGGGGATGTGGCATCGGCAAAGCTGGCGGCGCATAGCGGCGGTGCCGTGGTCCGCTGGATATCGCTGCTTCCCGCAACGACCGCCATATTGGCATTCGACCTGCCCGGACTTTTTTTCGCTTGTGCGCCGGCTTGACAATCCGGGGGATGTCGCCTGTATTTTGGCACCCATGGGGAATGCGATCTCCCCACGAGGCGACATGCCGAAGCATCGCGTCCCGCAGCAACGCAAGGACGCACACCATGTCGTCAATCAACACCATCTCCATCGATAAGCTCGCGCGCCTGATCGGCACGCCGCACTGCCCTGCCCTCGTCGACGTCCGCACCGACGCCGATTTCGCGGCCAATCCGCGGCTCGTCCCCAGCTCGATGCGCCGCCCCCATGCCGACCCGTCGGAGTGGGCGCCCGACTATGCCGGCCGCTCCGCCGTCGTCATCTGCCAGCGCGGCGCCAAGCTCAGCCAGGGCGTGGCGGCCTGGCTGCGGCACACCGGCGTGCCGGCGGATGCGCTCGAGGACGGCTTCGACGGCTGGCGCAAGGCCAACCTGCCGACCGTGCCGACCGCCAAGATGCCGGCGCTCGACAAGCAGCAGCGCACCGTCTGGGTCACGCGCGCGCGGCCCAAGGTCGACCGCATCGCCTGCCCGTGGCTGATCCGCCGCTTCGTCGATCCGCGCGCGGTGTTCCTGTTCGTCGCACCGGCCGAGGTCGAGGCCGTGGCGGAGCGCTTCGCCGCCACGCCGTTCGACGTCGAGGGCGTGTTCTGGAGCCACCGCGGCGAGACCTGCACCTTCGACGTCATGGTCGAGGAGTTCGGCCTGGGAACCGACGCGCTGCTTCGCCTCGCGGCCATCGTCCGCGGCGCCGATACCGGCCGCTTCGAGGTTGCGCCGCAGGCCGCCGGCCTGCTCGCGGCGTCGCTCGGCCTCTCGCGCATGCATACCGACGATCTGGCGCAGCTCGAAGCCGGGCTCACTCTCTACGATGCGTTCTATCGCTGGTGCCGCGATGCCACCGAGGAGACCCACACGTGGCATTCGAAGAGACCAGGAACGTAGGGCCGGCTTCAAGCCGCCACTGACATCGCCGGTGCGGCGGTTGTCTCCCGCGACGCTTCCCAACGTGTTGGCCTGAGCGATCCATCGGCGAGCCCGTGGATCGCGGTCGATGCCCTGCGCGCGCGCCCATGACGGCTGCCGGCCTGAACGCCCTCCATGGCTCACAGCGAATTCTCGGGATAGCAAAATGACCCACACCATCGTTACGCCTTCGCTGTCAGGTGCGCCGCCCTCCCATCAGGACGGGAGATATCGCATCTGTCCACATCGCTTGTTCACTTTGCTGGCAGCTAGCATCGTCTTGTTCGGCGCAGACCCGTCCTTCGGCCGGGAGGTTTGCAAGCCGCGGCTCGCGTTCAAGCAGGTTCGATTTTCCGAGCCGCAAAACCTGCAACGCAGGTGGACGGCCGTGCTCGACGTGGATGCGTCCGCCTGCGCCGCCACCTCTGGCCGTTTCGAGATCAACTTCGTGCGGGAAAAGGAAGACGCGCCGGAGCTCGAATTCAGCGCGCCGTTCACCTGGCAGACCGGCGAGGTCCGCAGCGGACAAATCGAGGTCTCGATCGACTTCTGGATCGATGAGGCCGCGCACGCGTACGCGGTCGGCTACGTCACGCCGTGCGGCTGCCGTAACTAGCAGAAGCTTGGTCTACCGCGACCAGCTGGGCGGCGAGAGTTGGTGGCGGGCAGTTTCCGCCGTGCCGCGGTCCGGCCGCCTGTCGGCTGGGACAAGCCGCACAAAACGTCGCTCGGCCCGCCCGGTTCCCCTCCCCCTGCAAAAATATGGGCAGGAACCCCTTACCCGGTTCCCTACTTGGTGGGGCGGGACGTGAGAAGACCAGGGGAATCCAATGATCAAGTCGTTCAGCCGGCCGGGATCGGCCGCCACCGCCGCAGTGCCCGCGCACGCCACGGCGGAAACCTCAACGGACGAAATGCTCATCCAGCGGATCGCCGACGGCGACCGGCTCGCCATGCAGGTGCTGTTTGCCCGGCATCGCACACCCGTTTATCGCTGGCTGCTGCGCTTGGTCAGCCACGAGGCGCTCGCCGAGGACCTGCTGAGCGACGTGTTCCTCGACGTGTGGCGCCAGGCCGGCCGGTTCGAAGCCCGCTCCTCGGTCTCGACATGGTTAATGTCGATCGCGCGGTTCAAGGCGCTGTCCGCGCGCCGCCGTCGGGCAGAGGCGCCGTTGGACGAGACCATCGAGTCCACGGTCGCGGACCAGGCGGACGATCCGGAAGTCGCGCTGCAGAAGAAGAACCGCGAAGAGCTGCTGCGCGCGGCGTTGACCAGGCTGTCGCCCGACCACCGCGCGGTGATCGATCTCGTCTACTATCATGGCAAGTCGGTCGATGACGTCGCACAGATTCTCGACGTACCGGCCGCGACCGTGAAAACCCGCATGTTCTATGCCCGCAAGAAGCTGGCGACGCTGGTCGAGGCCTGACGGCCGGCGCTGCTGGACCCTAGCCGTGCGAATGGGCCGGCAGTCCGTCGTGGGCATGCCGCTCGATGCGATGATGGACTTCGCCGGATTGATCCGCCGGGTCGACGTGGATGACGACGAGCGACAGATAGTCGAGTTGGTGCAGGAGCTGGTGGCGCACCTCGCCCGCCACCGCGTGGGCCTGCGCGATGGTCAGTTGCGGATCGACCGCGATATTGAGCTCTGCATGTAAGCGGTGGCCGAGCCAGCGCGCCCGCACCTCGGTGACCTCCTTCACCTGGGGCACGTGCTCGGCGGCGCGGCGCACTTCCTCGATGACGTGCGCCTCGGCGCCGTCGAGCATCCGGAAGAAGATCGACTTCCCGCTCTGAATGACGATGCCGAAGATCGCGGCGGTGATGAGCAGGCCGATGATCGGATCGGCAAGCGGATAGCCGAGCCAGACGCCGATCGCGCCGAACAGCACCGCCAGGCTGGTCCAGCCGTCGACGCGGGCGTGGTAGCCGTCGGCCATCAGCGCCGCGCTGTTGATCTCGCGGCCGACGCGAATCCGGAACACCGCGACCGCCTCGTTGCCGACAAAGCCGACGATCGCGGCTGCGACTACCGCCCACAAATACGATATCTCTTGCGGATGCAGCAGCCGCTCGATGCTCTGGTAGCCCGCGACGATCGCGCTGGCGAGTATCGTGAGCACGATCGCCATGCCGGCCAAATCCTCGACCCGCCCGTAGCCGAAAGTGAAGCGTTCGCTCGGCGGCTTGCGCGCGAACCAGAACGCGATCGCAAGCGGGATCGCGGTCGCGGCATCGCCGAAATTGTGGATCGTGTCCGCCAGCAGCGCCACGCTGCTCGACATCAACACGACGATGAGCTGCAAGGCGGCCGTCGCGGCGAGGCCGATGAACGACCACTTGATCGCCCACAGCCCGCGGTCGCTGGTTGCGATCGAGGGATCGACAATGCCATGGGCGTGACCATGGTCGTGCCCATGATCATGCGGATGGCCGGGCTGGTGCTGACTCAATCCCATGGCCACGCGCTTGTATCACAGATGCTCCCGCCAGGCTGAGCCCGCTCCAGCAATAACTCCGCGCGCTCGCCGTTACGGCGGCGGAGGCGCCAATGCCGCCGGACCCAGACGGGCTGCACCGCCCGCCGTCCACATCCCGATGGCGCGAAATAGGACGACGGTGCCTCGATTCATGCGTTACCCTGACCTTAGTGGCGTTACCCCGCCTCTTGATGTTGGCTGCCGATGCCGCGCCGGATGCCATCGCTCAATGCGCTCAAGGCCTTCGAGGCCGCGGCCCGCCATGAGAGCTTCACGCGCGCCGCCGAGGAGCTCTGTGTCACGCAGGGCGCCGTCAGCCACCAGGTGAAGGCGCTCGAGGCCGAGCTCGGTCTGAAGCTGTTCAATCGCGAGCGGCAGCGGCTGGTGATCACCCAGGGAGGCCGCGCCTATCTCGCCATCGTGCGCGATGCGTTCGACCGGATCTCCGACGGAACGGAGCGCTTGCTGCAGCGTCAGAGCGGCGGCGCCCTCACGGTCAGCACCTCACCCAATTTTGCGGCGAAGTGGCTGGTTCATCGGCTGGGACGATTTGCCGAGGCCCATCCCGAGATCGACCTGAGGATCAGCGCCTCCCCGCAGCACATCGACTTCGCGCGCGAGGACATCGACCTCGCCATCCGCCACGGTGACGGCACCGCCAACGGCCTTCATGTCACCCGCCTTTGCGTGGAGGAGCTGTTTCCGGTCTGCAGTCCAAAACTCTTGTCCGGACGCAATGCGCTGCGCACTCCCTCGGATCTCGCTCGATACCCGCTCCTGCACATCGGTGACCGGCAAGGCTGGAGTCAATGGCTCGACTTTGCGGGCGTCAAGGGCGTGGATCCCGCGCGCGGCGCCGTGCTCAACCAGGCCAGCATGGCGATCGATGCCGCGGTCGACGGCCAGGGCGTGGTGCTGGCTCGCACGGCGCTGGCGGCATGGGATTTGATCGGTGGCCGCCTCGTGCGTCCGTTCGGCATCGCAATGCCGGTGTCCTTTGGCTATTGGATCGTGTGTCCGAAAACGGTCGCCGGGTTGCCGAAGATTGTCGCCTTCAGCGATTGGCTCCTGGCCGAAGCCGCCGAGGATGTCCGGCAGCTCAACAGGCTGAAATCGAAGCCGGGACGAGCTGCGCGAACGTCCAGCTCGGCCCCGTGAGCGCTTCCGATCGGCGCGCTACGCCCTTCCGGCAAAGTACAAGGACTTGGTTTCATGTCGCCTTGCCTGTGCGGGGCCGGCGCCGAAGCCGAGCGCCTCCCGGATCGCGGCGTCGTGAGGAATCCCGCTCGATCTGAGATGCTCGTACTGCCGGCATGCGGCGAGACCTTCGCGCAGCGAGTCCCAAAAGGTCCCCAGCTGCGTTGTGGCGAGCCAGGAAGAGGCGGCGTCCGGCTGTGCACACCGACAAGTCGCTTCGAAACCGGATATGTGATGGAGGCTGTGTAACATTTTTCATGCTCCCGAAGTGGTGGAGAGGAATTTTCCCCTCCTGGAAGCACGGAAATAGGGGGCTGCCGCACCTCTCGCAAAGCATGGTTTCTCGAGCCACCCTTAGAACTTCTCATGATGTCGATTTCGGCGAGGCCATCCGGGACGGTGGTCACGCGGCTTCGGCGTGCGGGACCAGAAGCCGCGCCGCACGCGCGGCCGCTCTGCGGGGCGGGCTATTGGCTATTGGGCCGCCAGAACCAGCCGCTCATGAACGCGATGCAGCTCGCAGTGTAGGGCACGGTGTCGGTGTCGGCACAGACCTGGGGTGCGACCGCAGTTAACTGATTGCTTGTCGCTGCGGCAGGCTGCTTTTCAGACACCGTCTCTGCCGCATCCGGCCGCCAGCGCATCTCGGAGGCGGCGTTGCCTTTCAGGAACGCGAGGCAACGCGCCGTGTAGGGCATGTTCTCGCTGTCGGGGCAGGCCCTCGCGGCTGCAAGCGCGTCGAGCTCGGTCGAGGTCGGCGCGTCGGTGACGATGCGATGTCCATGCTCGATCCAAAGCAGCGCCGCCGCGACCAAGGCCGCAATCACCACGTGGTCGGCTTTCAAGATCAGTCTCTGCATCCCTCTGCGCGCCGACGCCGCCTGCGTTACGGGTGGAACCACCATTGCCTGAGATCATAAACCAGATAAGGGATCGCCAGGATCGGGAGCAGCCACACCAGGATCAACGGAATCCTCTTGGTTATGCTTTCCGGAAGGAACGTGACGAGATAGCTCAGCACACCCCCGACGAGCAGGGCCATCGCGGTCCAGCCGTACCAGGTCATGTTCGGGCCTTCGCCGCTTCTCGCCGCCTCCCACCCTAACGCGATGCGGTTGGTCGCCGGGTGGAAGGTGAACAGCGGCCAGTTCATCTGCAGGCAGAGCATGTAGATCATCGGGCCGACGATGGCGAAGGTGATGGCGAAAGTCCTGAACCTGGCCGACGACGCCAACGAGGACGTTGCTGGCGCTGCGCGCGTGGTGACCGACGGCGTGCTCATGATCCGAACCCCCGGGTATTGTTGAGAACGTGGCCGACGATGAAAAGGAACCAGCAGGCGACGGCGAGGTACACCGTCACCGCCTTGCGGGCCGTGTCGTATTCCGGGTTCTGCGCGTTCTTCCAGAAGTACCAGTAGGCAGGAAGCAGCATCAGGCAGATTGACGCGACATGCTCCTTGAAATCGAAGAAGCCTTGCGTCTTCCAATAGCCGGCCTGCTCGATCGGAATGCGGATGTAGATGCGGTACTTCGTGTAGATATACGAGCCCACGATGAAGGTGAGCACCCACAGCACGCACACGGCCGTGGCGTAGCCGGCTGCCGGCACCGCGCGGAAGCGCGTCACGAAGCCTCCCGGTCCGGCGATCTTGCGTACCGGCATCACGGCGGACACCGCCTGATGCGTCAGCGCTCCGAGCAGGAAGACGGCCAGCATCAGATGCACCAGCAGCCACATCGTCCAGAACGTATTGACGGAAATGATGTTCATGGACCTCCCCCACTTGCGACCGATTTGGCGACGCGCGCAAGGCATCGCGGCACTCTGCAATTTTCTATTTCTTATCTTGCGGCAATCTTACCTTGGCCGAGCCTGATGGGGCAATTGCAAACTCCCGGAGGTCTGGAAAGCTTACGGCATGCCCTGGGAAGATTAGGCAATCGCGGGCAGCTATATTAGCAATGAGTGTTGGTCCCCTGCAGTCAGTGCCCTTGCGCCTCAGCATCCCTGATGGGTTCGGTGCCGACGATCTCGGCAACCCGCCGCGTTCGCGGCCGTTCAAATACTTGCCCAACAGTCGCGGGTCTCCTCTCGGACCATTCAGAGCTTCGACCGCAGCCGATCGGCAACTCGGCGGGCGATCTCTGCCGGCGCCTCGTCGGGGATCGGGAACACCGAACTGACGTTGATCTCGCCAAGCACGTAGCTGTCGGTCCCGTCGGCGCCGGGTGGGCCGAGCATGAAGTCCGCGTCCCAGATCAGCGGCAGGTCGCGCCGCTGGATGTCCAGCAAGGAGATCAGCTGCGGGGTCCACTCGTCTTCCATCAACCGGCGCAGGCGCTGGAAGCGCGGGTCCGCATTGAAGGTGTAGAGCCGCGGTCCCGCCTCGGCGCGCGCCGCCGGTGCCTCGACCAGGGCCTTGACCTTCTGGTCGCCGAAGCCGGCGCAGCGATCGCCTGCCATGTAGCAGCGCACCACACCTTCGCTTAGGCGCGCCTGGAACGGTTGATCGATCACGCAACCGTCTTCGAAATACTCGATGCACCGCTCGAGAAAGTCGTCCAGCGCCAGCTCCTCCGATATGTCCTTGGTGGCATCCAGCACGCGCACCATCGGTCGGTTGCGTGGACTTGCCAGCGTCTCGACCTTCCAGACGCCCTGGCCGCCGTTGCCGCGGTTGCGCTTGATCACGCGCGGCCCAGCGGCGAGCCGCGCCGGCAATTCGGCTTGCATCGCCTCGGCCGTTCGATAGAGGGCCGTGTCGCAGCCCCAGCCCATCTGTGCGGGAACGATGAAGCACCTCCTTGGTGCCCATCTTGAGGATCACATCGGGATGGGCGCTCACCCAGACGCCGCGCGCCGCGACCTCGCGCAGCAGCGCGTCGAGATTGGCGCGGTTGCGCCCCTCGTGAATCGGGTTGACCCAGACGAGCACGCCATCGAGCGTGGCGAGCTGTGCGCGCACGGCGTCGAGGACATCGTCCTCGTAGACCACCGGTTCCGCTTCGACGCCGACATCCGCGAGCGCGGCGAAGACGGCCTTGAACCGGCTGGTTTCTGGCGTGGCGCTATGGCGCGCCGCTTCATCGCCCCGCCATAGGATACCGATGCGGCCGAGGCGAGCTGTGGGCTCAGACATGGAAAAAGTTAGCGCGGATCATTGGACCGTGCCAGGTCGGGACAATCTCGCTTAGCCGCCGCCCCATCTGGGGAACACGGTCTCGACCTTGCGCGTGCGCTGGTCGACGATCGCGACCAACTCTTCGATGACGACATATCCGAAGCCGCGCAGTTGCGGGGCCACGACTTCGGCCTGGGCAGGAAGCGAATGAATCGCAAGGTCCGGCGGCACGACGTTCCCGACGGCGATGGAAAACGAGGAGTTCGTCAGCGGCTCCGCCTGCTTCGTGATCAACTGGGAGATCTTGATCTTCTGGTCGAGAGACAGACCATCGGTCGACGCAGCCGCTCCCTCCGACGGCGATGGTGCTTGAGCCACGGCAGCGGAAACGGCAAGACAAAGCCCCGTGAGGAACGCCATGAGGACACGCATGCAAGCCTCCTGCGTCAATCGCCCCGATACCTCACTATTCAATCCGCCTGATCCGGCCGCTGTTCCGCGCGAACACGAAATTGTAATGATACATATGTTGCATGTAATTTTTCGGATTGATACAGTCTCGATGTCATGAATGCCGGAGCGCAATTAACGCTGGCTTACAGCTGGCTGCTGCTCATCCATCAACTTCCCGCGAAGCCGGCATATCTGCGCGTCAAGATCTGGCGCCGCCTGCAGGAGCTCGGTGCCGTCGCCGTCAAGAATGCGGTGCATGCGCTGCCGATGAACGAGGAAACGCAGGAGGATTTCGAGTGGCTGTTGCGCGAAATCATCGAAGGAGGCGGTGAAGCGGTCGTTTGCGAGGCGCGGCTGATCGACGGCCTCTCCGACGAGGAGGTGCGGGCGCTGTTCGACCGGGCGCGCAACGCCGACTACGAAGACGTCGCCAGGAGCGCGCGGGCCCTGGCAGGCAATGTTCGGCCCAATTCAAGACCGGAAAGGCTCGCCGAGTTTCGCGTGCAGCTCGCCCGGCTGCAAAAGCGGCTTTCCCAGGTGGTCGCGATCGACTTCTTCGGCGCCGTCGGTCGCGATCAGGCCGAGGGACTGCTCAGAACTCTGGAGTCCCGGCTGAACAAGGATGACGACGTGACGGACAAGCCCAGGGTTGGCGCCGACAGGAAAGATTTCGGAGCCCTTCGCGGCAGAACCTGGGTGACGCGACAGGGCGTCTATGTCGATCGCATCGCCAGCGCCTGGCTGATCAGCCGTTTCATCGATCCGCAGGCGCGCTTCAAGTTCGTATCCGGCAAGGGATATCGCCCCGCCGAAGGCGAGTTGCGGTTCGACATGTTCGAAGCCGAATTCACCCACGAAGGCGACAAATGCACGTTCGAGGTCCTGCTCGACCGCGCGCCCAGGGATGCGGCGCTGCGCGCCATCGCGGACATCGTCCATGACGTCGATCTCAAGGATGACAAGTTCGGCCGCACGGAAGTGGCGGGCATCAGGACGCTGATCGAAGGCATCAGCGTCGCGACCAAGGACGACTCGGAACGGATCGCGCGCGGAGCAGAGGTGTTCAACAACTTGTACGAATACTTCAAGAAGAAGCGTCGATAGGAGCGGCGTGGCGATTCAGCGTCGCTCTCCAGAGCCAATGTCATGGAGCAAATCATTCCTTCAATCTCGCCGGTCGAACGCCATGGCTGATCTCTCGGTCGCCGGACAGGACGAGCTCCACGCCGCATCACGGGGTATCGCTGCGCGAGGCATTCCACACCTGGCTGCGCGTCGCCAGCCTGAGCTTCGGCGGCCCCGCCGGTCAGATCGCAGTCATGCACCGCATTCTGGTCGAAGAGAAACGCTGGATTTCCGAGCAGCGGTTCTTGCATGCGCTGAACTATTGCATGCTGCTGCCCGGACCCGAGGCGCAGCAGCTCGCGACCTATATCGGCTGGCTGATGCATCGCACGCTCGGCGGCATCATGGCCGGGGTGCTGTTCGTCATTCCCGGCATCATCGCCATCATGGCGCTCAGCTACGTCTACGCCGCCTGGGGCAACGTTCCGGTCATCGCAGCGCTGTTCTTCGGACTCAAGGCCGCGGTGCTCGCCATCGTGCTGGAGGCGGTATTCCGGATCGGCAGGCGATCTCTCAAGAACAACGCGATGCTCGCGCTCGCCGTGGCCGCATTTGTCGGCATCTTCTTTTTCAATATCCCGTTTCCGGTCATTATTTTCAGCGCGGCGCTGATCGGCTTTGTCGGCGCCTGGAGTGGCGCGACTGCATTTGCGGTCAAGAGCGGCCACGGCAACGGCAAGCAGGACGGCGGCGTGGTGGACAGTCTCCTCGGCGACGGCTTGCCCGAGCACGCCCGCCCGACCGTGAGCAGCGCGTTGGCGGTCTCGGCCGTCTGGCTCGCGCTCTGGCTCGTTCCGGTCATCGCCATTCTCGCGACGCTCGGCAGCGCCGACGTGTTCAGCCAGATCGCGGTCTTCTTCAGCAAGATGGCGGTCGTCACCTTCGGCGGCGCCTACGCCGTTCTCGCCTATGTCGCGCAGCAGGCGGTCGAGCATTACGGCTGGCTCAAGCCCGGCGAAATGCTGGACGGCCTGGGGATGGCGGAAACCACGCCCGGTCCGCTGATCATGGTCCTGCAGTTCGTGGGCTTCATGGCCGCCTTCCGCGATCCCGGGGCGCTGTCGCCGATGCTGGCGGGAACGCTGGGCGGCCTGCTCGCGACCTGGGTCACGTTCACGCCCTGCTTTCTCTGGATTTTCCTGGGCGCGCCGTTCATCGAGACCTTGCGCGGCAACAAGGCGCTCAATGGCGCGCTCTCCGCCATCACGGCGGCGGTCGTCGGCGTGGTTCTCAACCTCGCGATCTGGTTCGCGATCCACACGATATTCCGCGCAACCGTGCCCGTGCGCACCTTCCCGCTCGCGTTCGATGCGCCGCGGCTGGCGAGCGTGGACTGGCTCGCGCTCGCGCTGTCGATCGCGGCCATCATCGCGATCTTCCGGTTCAAGGCGCCGATGCTTGCGACGCTGGCCGCCTGCTGCGCGGCCGGAATGGCGCTGTTCGCGCTCGGGATGCTGTGACGGTTCACGGGCCATGAGGAGGCCGAGACGCGATGAGACGATTGTGAAGGGACAGGGGCAAACACCGGGCAACAAGCCCAACAGGAGACACCATCATGCGTGCTGTTCATGTGCTCGCGATTTGCGCGCTGGCGACCCTCGCCACGCCGGCCGGCGCCCAGGAGATCGACTGGAAGAAGGTCGATGACGCGCTGGGACGCACTGCCGCCGTATCCGGCGACGTCCATCGTTATGGATTCCCGCGCACCGACCTCACCGTCACGCTCGACGGCGTCACCATCAGGCCGGCATTGGCGCTCGGCGGCTGGGTGGCGTTCAAGCCCGCACACGGCGGGGCCATGGTGATGGGCGACCTCGTGCTGCTGCAGACCGAGATCAATCCGGTCATGTCCAAGCTGATCGAGAACGGCATGGAAATCACCGCCGTGCACAATCACCTCCTGCGCGCCGACCCGTTGACGTTCTACATGCATGTCGGCGGGCACGGCGACCCGGTGAAGCTGGCGATCGCGCTGCGCACCGCGCTGG
The DNA here is from genome assembly GCA_963739385.1 of uncultured Alphaproteobacteria bacterium. Classification (GTDB taxonomy): domain Bacteria; phylum Pseudomonadota; class Alphaproteobacteria; order Rhizobiales; family Xanthobacteraceae; genus VAZQ01. The sequence continues at coordinate 11,678 of CAVUAI010000047.1, read as the reverse complement.
TGGCGAGCAAGACTCCGCTGACGCCGCCGACCCCTCCTGCGACCCAGCCCGCGATCGACCTCGACACCGCGCAGCTCGATCAGATCATCGGCGTCAAGGGGCAGCCTAACGGCGGCGTTTATCAGTTCGCGGTGCCGCGCCGCGACCCCGTGAACGAGGGCGGGATGCAACTCGCCCCGCCCGGACCCACGGGCGTGGCCACTGCCATCGGCTTCCAGCCAACCGGCGGCGGCAAGGCCGCCATCACCGGCGACTTCGTGCTGACGGGCGACGAGGTGAACCCGGTGATCAAGGCGCTGCGGGAGAACGGCATCGAGGTGACGGCGATCCACAGCCACATGCTCACCGAGCAGCCCCGGCTGATCTTCATGCACTTCTGGGCCAACGACGACGCGGTGAAGCTCGCCCGCGGCTTGCGCGCCGCGCTCGACAAGACGGCCAGCGCCAGGAGCTGAGCATGCATGCGGCAATGCCGCTCGACCGCTTCCGCGCTGCAAGGCGGAGGCGGTCCTCACCATTGGAGTGACGAAAGTGATGCTGCGACGCTTCGCGACCTGCATGATCGTTGCGATCAGTTCGGCCGCGATGGCCGAGGATGACGTCACGTCGACTGCGCCCTACTGCGGGGACCTGAAACGCGTCGTTGTCCTCGCCATGAGCGGCGGGCGGTTTGCTCCCATCGCCGGGGCGCCGCGCGCCGGCAATTTCACGGATACCACGCTGTCGCTTCCGGGCTGGACCGACTGCGCCCTCTACGGCTCCTCGACCTATACCTGCGACTCTCCCGCGGTGGGCAGCGCGGGCGGGGCAGAGCGCGCCCAGGCGGCCCTGCTGCGCGAGATCAAGGCGTGTCTCGGCGAGGGCTGGGACGAAGCCGCCGACCGGGCGTCCGCCCGCTACGTCGTCCTGCGCAGCGCACTGCGGCCGGTGTCGATCACGCTGAGCACGGACGAAACCGACGCCAGGACCCATGTCGTGCATCTCATCGTATTCGCGCGCAGGAACTAGCGATGACCTCCGCATGCGCCACCGTCGACGTCCACGCGCAGGCCACTACCCCGGCGCTGCTGCAGGTGACGGGACTGGCCAAGCGCTACGGCGATCAGCAGGCACTCACCGACATTTCCTTTGCGGTGACGGCCGGCGAGGTGCTCGGCCTGATCGGCCCCAACGGCGCCGGCAAGACGACGCTGCTCGAAGCGATCGCCGGTCTCCTTCCGCCCGACGGCGGCCAGGTGCGCTGGCGGGGCGGCACGCTCACGCTGGCGCAGCGCCGCCAATGCATGTTCTATCTGCCGGACGGCGTGCGGCCGTGGGACGATCAGTACGTCGCGAAGGTGATCGGCTTTTTCAACGCCGTCTACGGCCGCCCCGACGCCGTCGTGGCAGAGATCGTTCGCACGCTCGCACTCGAGCCGGTCCTGCGCAAGCGCGTGGCGTCCTTGTCGAAAGGCTACGCCCGCCGGCTGATGCTGGCACTGGCGCTCATTGCGCCGCAGCCGCTGCTGCTCATGGACGAGCCGTTCGACGGGTTCGACCTCAAGCAGGTGCGCCACGTCATGGGCGTGCTGCGCGAGCTTGCCGTCGGCGGACGCACGCTCGTCCTTGCCATCCACCAGTTGATCGATGCCGAGCGCGTCTGCGACCGCTTCGTGCTGCTGTCGGATGGCCGCCTGCGCGGGATCGGAACGCTGGACGAGCTGCGCATGAAGGCCGGGACAAAATCTGGTGGACTGGAGGATATCTTCCTTGCGCTCACCTGACGCCGTCGTCGTATCGCCGCGCGCCCGTTCGCGCCCTTGCTGGCCAAGGAGTTCCGCGAGGCGTTGGGCGGCCGCGCGTTGTGGACGATGCTGCTCATTCTCTGTCCGCTCGTCGGCTACAGCTTCTTCCAGGCGGTTGCGCTCTACGGCGAGGCCAGCGCGGCCGTGAAGGACGCACCAGTCCTGGCGAGTGGGCTATCGCCGCTCGACGGCGTGCTGGTCCCGAGCTTCGGCGCGTTCTACCTCGCCGTGACGCTGCTGTTCCCGTTCGTCGCCATTCGCACGCTCGGCCGTGAGAAGGACAGCGGCGCGCTTCGGCTGCTGGTCCAGCTCCCCTATCGGGTCGCGACCCTTGTCGGCGCCAAGATGGCGGCGGTATCGATCGTCTGGCTGGTGGCGACCATTCCCGCGCTTTCCGCGCTTGCGATCTGGGCCAGCCTCGGCGGCCACCTGCATCCCGCGGAAACCGCCAATCTCCTGTTCGGCCACCTGCTGTACGGCCTGCTGGTGGGAGCCATCGCGCTGTTTGCCGCCGCCGTGTCCGACGGCGCGGCGACCGCCGCGATCGTGACGCTGTCCTTCACCATCGGCTCCTGGGTCCTCGACTTTGCACTCGCCGGCCAACCCGGCTTGCTTGGCTGGGTCGCGCGGCTCTCGCTGACGCAGACGTTGCGCAGCTTCGAGCAGGGGCTGCTGCCAATCGCGTCCGTGCTCGGCACCGCCGCCGCCATCGGCGGCTTTGCCGCGCTGGCAGCGGTGTGGCTGCATCCGGGCGTGCCGTGGCGAACCAGGATCCTCCGCTCGGCCGGCTGCGCCGCGCTCGTGGCGATCGTGTTGGCCGTCGCAACGCAGGTGCGGCCGACGATCGATGTCAGCGAGGACCGGCGCAACTCCTTCCCGCGCGCCGATCAGCGCGCGCTCGCCGGACTGCGCGAGCCGCTCGTCGTCACCGTCCACCTGGCGACGGAAGATCCGCGCTACGTCGATCTGCGGCGCAACGTTCTCGCCAAGCTCGAGCGCGTGCTTCCAAACCTCACCATCCGTCTCGCCACCGCCGGCCAAAGCGTCGTCGGCAGCACGAGCGAGGAGGCCTACGGCGAGATCGAGTACGCCTACGGCACCCGCACCGACAAGAGCCGCTCGACCAGCCATCGCGAAGTTCTGCCGCTCCTTTACGCGCTGGCGCAGCAGCCCGTTCCGACACCGGCCGCCGGCGACGACTATCCCGGCTATCCCTTGGTTGCGAATACAGCGCCGGCCCTGATCTGGTTTCTCGCCATCCTGCCGCTGCTGATCGTCATCGCGTGGTGGTGGAGCCGCCGCCCGCCACCAATTCCGCCACAACTCATGAAAGACGGAGGTCAACCATGACAATCGCCCAACGTATCCTTGCGACGGCCGCCGCTTGCGCCGGCCTGACCATAGTTCTGATCCATGCCGGCGCAGCGGAGCCGCTGAAGGTCGACTTCTCCGACGAGGCCGCCGGCGCCGAGCCGAAAGCGTTCGTCGGCGTCGTCGGCGTCTGGCGGATCGAAAACGAGGGAAACAACAAGGTGCTGGCCGTCGACGGCCGGCAGTGGAAAGAAGGCCAGACGGCGGCCGGCGTCGCCGACAAGGCGCGCGCACTCTACGGCGACCGCTATGCCGAGTTTCTCGATCGCGTCCAGGCCTACGCCTATTTTCCTTATGCCGTCGCCAAGGACGTCACCGACTTCCGCGCCGGCGAGATCTCGGTGCGGTTCGAGGGCATTTCCGGCCGTATCGACCAGGGTGCGGGCATCCTGTTCGATCTCAAGACCAACGGCGACTATCTGACCGTGCGCGCCAACCCGCTCGAAAACAACCTCGTGCTGTGGAAGTTCGAGAAGGGCAAGCGCTCGTCGGTGAAATGGGTGCGCGACACGCCGACACCGACGCGGCAGTGGCACGATCTGAAGGTCCGCATCGACGGCGCCAAGGTCGAAGCCTGGCTCGACGGCAAGCGCTATCTCGAGCACACCCTGCCCAAGCCGGTGTCCGGGCGCGTGGGGCTGTGGTCGAAGGCCGACAGCCACGTCTATTTCGACGATTACACCGTGACGCCGGCGGACTAAGCATGGCGGTGATGCCAAGCTTCCGTGCGCGCGCCGCTCTCGCACGCCTGGGCGCGGCGACGCCGCCGGAGGTCTTCTATCTCTATGCCGCCCGCGCCGCGCGCGGATTCGGTGACGGCTTCGCGGCCATCATCCTGCCGGCCTATCTGATCGAGATCGGATTTAATCCGTTCGAGATCGGCATCGTGGCAACGGCCGCGCTGCTCGGCTCCGCCGCGATGACGCTGGCGATCGGATATCTGGCTCCGCGCTACGACGTGCGTACGCTGCTGCTGGCCTGTGCGTTCCTGATGGTGATGACCGGCCTCCTTCTGCCGGGCGTGCATCACCTGGTGTTCATCGCCGCCGTCGCGTTCTTCGGCACGATGAATCCCACCACAGGCGATATCGGGGTGCACGTTCCGCTGGAGCACGCTTCGCTGGCGCAACGCGCGTCCGACACGGAGCGGACTCACATTTTCGCCCGCTACAGCCTGATCGGCGCCTTGTCGATCGCGGCCGGCGCACTCGCCGCGGGTGCCCCCGACATGCTGGCAGGCTGGGGGATCGGCAGGCTCGCAGCGCTGCAGGGCATGTTCTATCTCTACGCCGCGCTGGGGCTGCTCGGGGTCCTCTTCTATTCGTATCTGCCGCACGGCAAGCCGGCCGCGAGCGAAGCGCGGCATGCCGCGCTCGGGCCCTCGCGCGGGACGGTCTACAAGCTGGCGGCGCTGTTCAGCCTCGACTCCTTTGCGGGCGGCTTTGCCGTCCAGTCGCTGATCGCCCTATGGCTGTTCGAGCGCTTCGATCTGTCGCTTGCCGCCGCAAGTCTCTTTTTCTTCTGGTCGAATGTCCTGACCGCGTTTTCCTATCCCGTCGCGGCGCGCCTGGGGCGGCGCTTCGGCCTCGTTAACACGATGGTCTTCACCCACATCCCGTCGAGCCTCTGTCTCATTCTCGCGGCCTTCTCGCCCAACCTCGTGATCGTCCTCACGCTGCTGCTGGTGCGCTCTGCGCTGTCGCAAATGGATGTGCCGACCCGCACATCCTACGTGATGGCCGTGGTCACGCCCGCTGAGCGGGCGGCAGCGGCCAGCGTGACGGCGGTGCCGCGGAGTCTCGCGGCGTCGGTGAGCCCGGCGCTGGCGGGCGCCCTGCTCTCGACGTCGTTTGCCGGATTGCCGCTGGTCATCTGCGGCGTGCTGAAGATCGCCTACGATGTCGCACTGCTGTTTTCGTTTCGTCATATCAAGCCGCCCGAAGAGACGTAGCCGCGCGGCTCCTCAGGTAGTCGACCCTCAGAGCGTGTTCCTTCGGCCACACCTGAAAGAAATGAGATGCAACTCATTCTCAATTGCATCTATTTCGGCATATGCTCGGTCAAGACGAGTAGGAGCCGCGAGATGACGAGAATATTGGCCTTCGGGGCAGTGCGCCGCCCATTGCGCCGCCAGGAGCATCCTGGCCGGAAGCATTGCCGCAAGCGCAATAACGGCCGGCGACAACACGCGCGCGCCGGCAACCTTCCGATCAACATCAAGATGCCGCTGGAACGGCTAGCCGACATCTCGTTCCCCGATTTGCTCGCTGCCGACGACGTCGTTTCGTCGCGCATGACGGCGAAGACCGACATCGCGCGAAAGGCCGGCTTGACCGGTACGTCGCGAGGTCGCCTGGGTTATGCGCTCGATTACCGGCTGCGGCTGGCGCAAGCTGCGAAAGCTGTTGCGTGTCCATCACAGTCAATTTTTATCCGGCGACCGACCGTCAGGACGGCTTGTAAACCTGCTGCCGCTCCACGAAGTATCGCCGCCGAGTCCACCAGCGAGATAGTGCGATGTCCTGGCTGAAGAGTCTTCTCGGCGTGGGCGCCTCGCTCGTCGTGCTGGGCCAGGAGTGGCCATCCGCGGCGGCAGAGAATGCCAGGTTGATGCCGCTCAAGGCGCCGGTCAGGGCGCCCTATTACGATTGGACGGGTTACAACTGGACCGGCGTCTATTTCGGCGGTCATGTCGGCTACAGCCGCGGCAAGCCCAACGTGACGCTGACGGATCCGGGTTTCGATTCAGGCTTCGATCCAGGCTCCGATCCAGGCTCGACCAGTCTCAGCCGCTCTTTCGGCACGCTCACCGGCGGCCTGCAGGCCGGCTACAATTACGTTCTGCCGTCGCGTGTTCTCCTCGGCATCGAGGCCGATTTCTCCTTCCCGAATTACCTCTCGGCCGATGATGTCGCCTGGTTTCACACCACGCCCGACAACGATATCGCCGAGAAGATTGATGTCATGGGCACCGTGCGCGGGCGGCTGGGTTATGCCTTCCGGCACTGGATGGTCTACGCCACAGGCGGCTTCGCCTTCGCACAGGGACGATATCTCCAGACCCCCGGCATCATCGACGACACCGACAAGGTTTTGGCCGTGCACACCGGCTGGTCGGCCGGCGCGGGGGCCGAAGTCGCCATCGCCCCAAACTGGACGGCCAAGGTCGAGTATCTCTACGGGGCGTTCGGCCCCGCCCACATCGTCTTTCCCTCGGGAGCGACGGCGGCCTCCTCGTTCGATGTCCACACCATCCGGACCGGGCTCAATTTCAGAATCGGCGGACCGGAAACGACAGCTCCCGGTTGGCGACCACCAGCGACCAACACGCAATTCGCAAACTGGGAGATCCACGGCCAGACCACCTATATCCAGCAGGGTTATCCCGCATTCCGCTCTCCGTATCTCGGGGAGAACAGCTTCACGCCGTGGGCGCAATCGCGAGCCACCTGGACCGCGAGCGCATTCATCGGCGTGCGCCTCTGGGACGGCGGCGAGTTCTACTACAACCCCGAGCTTCTGCAGGGTTTCGGGCTTCACGACACGACCGGCGCGGCCGGCTTCCCGAACGGCGAAGCCCAGAAATCGAATTTCCCCTATCCGCACTACAGCACGTCGCGTCTGTTTGTTCGCCAGACCATCGGGCTCGGGGGAGAGCAGCAGACGATCGAGAGCGGCTACGGACAGTTGTCGGGAAAGAAGGACATCTCGAGGATCACGTTTCAGATCGGTCGGTTTGCCGTGCACGACGTGTTCGATACCAACTCCTATGCGCAGGATTCCCGCGCCGATTTCATGAACTGGTCGATCTGGGCAGCAGGCGCGTTCGACTATCCCGCCGACAAGGTCGGGCTGGGCTACGGCGCGGTGGCCGAGCTCAATCAGAAACATTGGGCCGTCCGCGCCGGCTATTTCCTCGTGGGAAATGAGCCGAACTCAAACCACTTCGACATGCGACTGGGCAGCCGGGGCGGCTACGTCGCCGAGCTCGAGACGCGCCACGCGGTATTTTCCCAGCCGGGAAAAGTCCGGTTCGGCGTATGGGCCAACAGCTACTTCGCCGGCAGCTACAGCGGCGCGCTCGACCTGACTGCCATGAATCCGGATCTGGACCCGACCGACGCCCTCGTGCTGACGCGCAAGGGACGCAGCAAGTACGGCTACTATGTGAACGTCGAGCAAGCCATCACCGAGACGATGGGGGTGTTCGGACGGTGGAGCTGGAACGACGGCAAGAACGAGATCATGGCGTTCACCGACATCGACTACAGCCTCTCGTTCGGGACCTCGATTCTCGGCACGGCATGGGGACGGCCGGCGGACAGGATCGGCCTTGCGGGAGCCATCAACGGCATCTCGCAAGACCATCGCGACTATCTGGCGGCGGGCGGCCTCGGCATCCTGGTCGGTGACGGCCGCCTGAACTACCGGCCCGAAAACGTCCTCGAAACCTTCTACGCCCTGAACATCGCGCCGGGCGCCGTGCTCACCTTCGACTACCAGCTGCTGGTGAATCCGGCGCACAACGCCGACCGCGGCCCGGTCTCGGTGTTCTCGGCACGGGCGCACGCCGAGTTCTGAGCAGGATCCCGAAAAGTTGCAGAGTTTTCAGCCTCCGGTCAGGCAGGCTGCTTTGGCCCACCACAACTGTTGGCGGTGTCTTCGAAATGTTTCAGAGCGGCGGCCTTCGTTGCGTCGGTCAGAGATCTCCAGACATACGAGATGCTGAAGATGGCCAGCTCCTTTTGATGGTTGTAATAATCGATCCGTCGGTGTGCGTAGCAGCGAAATTCGTTTGCCATGGCCAAAAGCGCCTTTGATCGGTCCCTGATTTTATCCTCGATGGGTTTGCTGAAGTCCGGCGAAGAATTCGACATCGCATCCATGCGTTGACCGTCTAACTGGCTATGGGCCTCCATAAAGCAGTTGTTTATGACCGCAAACCTCAGTTTCAAACTGTGTGAGTTCAGCTTCAGCCTTTGCAGCTCTTCGGTGTGCAAGTAATTGGCGCAATTCATCGGAGTTATTTTGGCCCGGTTGATTCGAAGGTCTTCGTTTGTTTTATCGGCCTGCCCGAAGACGGGCCTGTCGAGCGCATATTCGATCTCGCTCAGCAGGCGATCATAATTTTCGTTCCATAACTTGAGTTGCTCATAGTAGGATGCGTAGCGCTTTTGCTTGATATCCAGATCGAACTTATGCAGGGAAATTTCGTTGTCCTTTATGTCGTCGGTACTCTGCACCACAGCGCTTAGCAGCGAGCGTTCGGCGTCGGAAGCTCGTGTTGGTGCACTGGCCTGCGCATGAAAGAGACCTCTCTCTTTTAGTCCTTTGCCCTGCGCCCTGGCTCCCAGCACGGCATTCATTTTGGCCTTCGCGTGAATAAGGTCCCTTTTCGCGTGAACAAGGTCTCTGAGAGAAGGGAGGAACACGAGCGTCGCATAGTGGCGCGCGCCAATCGCGGCTGCCGAGTTTTCATACGTACGCGCCGCCTGCTCGGCTATGTCGGTTGCTTCCTTCACGCCCACCGAGTTGAACCAGCTGACATACTGAAAGGCGGAGCTGAAGATGAGTGTGGCAACACTGACAATCAGAGGCAGAATGATGGACTGGAAAGGCGAAAACTCACGCCGCCCACGTAGTTGCTTTCCAATTTGTTCGAGTTGGTCGCTTTGTATTTTGAATTTGTTCGTTCCGTCCTGCTCAATGTAGACGGAGACATCGTGAAACGGCGGATCCTTGGGCATGAGGGCTCCTTGGCGCTCGCGCCACACCAGCCCGGGCGGTGGCCCACGAATTGTTCGTACCGGGCTCGGAGAGCCTGCTCTTGCGCAATCGGGCGGGCGCCAGTCTGGGGGCAGCCTTCGTTCAACCCGGTGATAGTGTCCCCCGCCTGCCCTTCCAGGTGTGAAGTGGCTCACAGTCTGCTGCGAACATAACAGACATGGGAGCTTGTGCCCGTAAGGCTTCCACCCGGACAGTGAGGTTGCACCGGAGGCGTCCGCTATCTGATGGACAGGTTCAACGCCTTCACCATATCTCCCCACTTTCTGATTTCGTCATTGAACATCTTGTCGGCCTCGACCTGCGATGCGGCGATCGGATCGAATCCGAGGCTGGCAAGCCTTGCCTGAATGTCCGGGCTCGTGAGCACCTGGTTGATGGCGAGGTTGAGCGTCTCCAGAACTCGCGGATCGGTCTTCGCCGGCGCAAAAAAGCCGACCCAGGACGCGGCGGTGAAATTCGGGAAGCCCTGCTCCGCATAAGTCGGCACATTCGGCACCGCCGCCGCGCGCTTGTCGGCTGCGATCCCAAGCCCCTTGAGCTTGCCGGCGCGAATCTGCCCGGCCACTTCCCCACTGAGAGTGGCCGCGAGCAGATCGACTTGATTGCCCATCACGGCAGTGACGGCCGGCGCACCGCCCTGAAACGGAATATGCTGCGCCGGCACCTTGGCAAGAATTTTGAAGAAATATTCGGCCTCGATGTGCGATCCGGTGCCAACTCCGGCAGAGCCGAAATTGATGACCTTGCCATTCATCGCCTTGATGAAAGCGGGCAAGCTGTCGGCAGGATTGCTCGGGCTCGTTGCGAGAGCTTCCGGGTTCGCCGTCACGATCGCCACCGTCTTGAGGTCGTTCGCGGAGAATTGCTTGTTGGCAGCGAGCGTCTCGTTGATGGCAAGCGCGGTCGTGGTGGCGAGCAGGGTGTAGCCGTCCGGCGCCGCCTGCGCGACGAGCGACGCGGCAATATTCCCGCCGGCTCCCGCACGGTTCTCCACCACGACGGTCTGGCGCAGCCGCTCCCTCAGACCTTCAGCGACGAAGCGCGCCGTCGTGTCGGCAAATCCTCCGGGCGCGAACGCAACGATGATCGTGATCTTGCCCGCCGGGTAGCTCTCGGCGCCTGCTGGCTTGCCGCTGAGCAACACGGCCAAAATCGCCAGCGCGGCGATGGCGTGCCTCACCATGGGTCGAACGGACATGTTGCGTTTCCTCCTGCGGAACGTTTCTCGAGCGCACCGGGTGTTTTCCCCGGGCGGCTGCTTCTTATGACGATACGGGACCATTCTCCCGATGCCGGATCAACCTCCCTTGTTGCGCGCCCACAACAGCTCAATCCCCCGCCACTCGAGTGTTTCCGGAATACCGACAAGCCCCACGATCATCCACGGGAAGCTCAGATCGGGAGTCTTATGCCTTTGCGCGGGCCGACGGGCCTCCGCCCTTCCGGCTCGGACGCAGATCGCCGGGGTCATGCGTGGCCGACGACCGCCTTGACCGCGGCTTCGATCTTGACCGGGTCGGGCGTCAGCTCCGCCTCGAGCGGAGCACTGTAAGGCACCGGGACCTGTGGCCGGGTGACACGGCGGATCGGCGCCTTGAGCAGATCGAACCCCCGTTCGGCAACCGTGGCGGACACCTCCGAGGCGAACCCGCAGCGCAGCGGGCATTCATCCACGACAACGAGGCGCCCGGTGCGGCCGACCAATTCAAGGATGGCATCTTCGTCGAGCGGGGCTAGCGTTCGCAGGTCGACGACCTCCACGTCAATTCCGTCTCGCGCCAGGCTTTGGGCGGCCGCGAGGCTGTAGTGCACCATCAGCGAATTGGCGACCACGGTCACATCGCGTCCCCGCCGCTTGATGTCCGCGCGCCCGAACGGAATCGGTTTCTTCTCGTCCGGCACCTCGGTTTCGATGCCGAGGAGCTTGGCATGGCTGGCGATCACCGTCGGGTTGTTGCTCTTGAATGCTGTACGAACCAGCCCGTAAACGTCGGCAGCGGTCGAGGGTGCGACGATCTCGAAGTCCCGGCGCATTGGCCATCATGCTTTGCGGGCTTTGGCTGTGCTGCGCGGCCCCGCCGCCGCGGACCCCGTGCAAGAGATGGAAGGTGACCGGCACGGTTATGCGTCCGCCGGACATGTAATAGCTGACCGGCGCCTCGTTGATCACCTGCGACCAGGCCAGAAAGCTGAAGGCCGCTGTGCCGAGGTCGACGAACGGTCTCATTCCGGCCATGGCTGCGCCGATGCCCACGGCCGCCGCTCCAGCCTCCGACGTCGGCGGGTCGTCAATCCGGCCGCGGAAATCCGTGCGCAGACGGTCCATCAAATGCCGTTGCGGGCCGAGCCCCAGAACGTAGCTGCCGATCAGGCTGACCTGGTCGTCGTCGGCCAGGCTGTCATAGAGCGCGTCAACCAGGGCAGCCGCGTAGCTCTGCGTGGCCATGGATGGCTTCTCCTCACGCGAAAACGTGGTCGTAGGCGGTGCGCGCAGCCGGCAATGGACTGCCGATCGCAAACTTGACCGCCGCCTCGATCCGCCGGCGCGCCCGCTCATCGAGCGATCTGATCCGTTCGATTGCCGCGTCATCTTTGGCCAGCGCACGGCCCAGTCGCAGGACCGGGTCGTGATTCTCGAGCCAGTCGGCATGATCGCCCGACGGCTTCGTCTCGCCTGTCGCCATTGCGATATCGGTTTCGCCGGTGACCGGCTCGGGCCAGAGCGGATTGCTGCCG
>CAVUAI010000046.1:0-122444 GCA_963739385.1 uncultured Alphaproteobacteria bacterium | reverse complement strand
TGAGAGATGGCTGGCTGGGGCGCCAGGAACTCGAACCTGGGAATGGCGGAATCAAAATCCACCCAATTTACCTTTTTCGTCAATGTCCATTCTGAAAGTGGATCGAGATTCGACGCATTTCCAGCCAATGGGTTAGCCAGCGGTTCAGAATGACCAATGGCAGCCTGCCCGGATGGTCGGCCGAGTTTCACCACCCCGACCGGCGCGGACGGCGGATTGCCACACGGACGGAGGACGAGATGAGCGTCGAGGAACTAGCCTCTCTGGCGCGCGACCATTGGACGAAGTGGCTTCCAACGATGGTCAATGACCTGCGGGAGCGGGGCCAGCTGGAGGAGGCCCTGCACGGGGCGGCGAGCCTCGCGCAGAAGCAAATCGATCACCTCAAGCAGCACCTGCACTACCAGGAGCACGAGGCAAGGGAGATGGCGCTCAGCCAGTTCATCCTCCTACCGCCCGGAGCCCGGGGCAGATCCGCCTGAGTGGGAACAGCAAGAACTCGCTGAGATGGAGGCAGAATACCAGCGCAATCCGCCGGTGGCCACGGACAGAGAACGAGAAGAGTGGGAGGAGGAGAACTTCGCTGACGTGACCCGAAAGTACCCAAAGGGCGACCCGCCCCCCACTTAGAAATGGAAATTCCCTAGCCGGCGCTGGCACCCGTTACTTATCGACAGCTATCGCAGAGACTGCCGGCCGGCGGCTCAGTGCCCCTTTTCGATAGGTAACCCGGTCACTGAACGAAGCCTCACTCGTGTCTCAGGCCGGCCCCGATGATTTTGCGACAGGCCGACTACCCTCATTTTTCGCGGGTACGACGATTGTCCCGGTTGGCCGCGGCTGCTCTTTCTTTTGCTATTGCATGGACAATCTTTGCACGAGAGTTGGCGCGGTCGATCAGTCGCGACCCCTCCCCGGTCTGATCGAGCCACTCTAAGAAGCGTTGCACGCCATACCGCGTGTTTGCCTCATCGCGACAATTTCTCAGAAACACCATTTGGATCATGGTAATTCCGTCCGCGACATACACACCAAATGGCGGCGAGACGAAAGTCGCGTCTGCAAAGCCTAAAATTCGAGTGGCCTGGGCTTCGCTAAGCGTCCAGCTATCTCCCGATCGATTTCGCGATTTCTGGAAGGACTGAGGCGAACGGCTTCGTAGTTCGTTTTTGCAGGCCGCAATGGGACAGAGGAAGTCCCAATCCTGGACATCAGGCGGCGGGAGGTTCGGACGGGGCGCAATTTTTGAGGGACTCCCGAGATGAGTGTTTCGGAACTAAAAGCCCTGGCGAGGGAGCATTGGGAGAAGTGGCTCCCGGCGAAGGTGAAGGACCTGCGGGAGCGGAATCGGCTGGAGGAAGCCCTGCACGGGGCGGCGAGCCTCGCCCAGGAGCAAATCAACCACCTCAAGGTGAACCGGCACTACCAGGAGCACGAGGCGAGGGAGGTGGCGCTCAGCCAGTTCATCCTCCTACCGCCAGAGCCCGGGGCAGGGCAGCCCGAGTGGGAGCGGCAAGAACTCGATGAGAAAGAAGCAAAATACCAGCGGAACCCACCCCCTGTGGTGGCCGCGGACAGAGAACGAGAGAAGGAGGAGTTCGCTGAGTTGACCCGCGAGTACCGAAAGGGCGACCCGTCCCGGACCTAGAGACAAGCAGCACCCAAGACAGCGTGGTTTTCTGCAAGCGGTGGATGACTACTCAGGTCCCCGTACTGATGTTTGGCTTGGGGGCGCGTGCCCGAAAGCCCCGTTCTCTGTCACTTGAAGCAGGGCTTTTGCGCCGAGGGCCGAAACCCGCTCCCAATTTCGCCGAAAGTCGGCCTTGGCTTCCGAAAGCGTTGGCGCCCTACCGCTCGTCACGATGCCTGTCCGGTTGGAGACAAATATCACGATTGACCAACTCCAGCGTCGATCCGGTGGCGTGCTCGCCGAACCATCTTCAACGATCCGGCCAACCGTCCGGCCATCCTCAACGATGGCCCAGTCCCGCAAGCGCGCATACGCAGTGGACGCAAGCTTCGTGGGGCGAAGGAAAAGGGCCATCACCGCCCCCAATCCTCTTCGACCTCACGCTTCACAGCCGGCGCCTCCGGGTTCTTGAACTTGAGCCGTGTCCAAAAAATAAAGGGGTTGTCTAAGAGCAACCAGTGACATTGGTCACATCTGACCAAGCGTGAGATTGGCATGCTCCTCGTGCGGCGGAAACTCTAAACGATGCCCGACGGCGCGCAGGACCTCCGAGCCCAAGGGGAACATTGCATCCGGCTGGCGAAGGAATGCCCTACGCCCTCCGTATCGGAAAGCCTCGTGGCTCTCGCGGCCGACTAATTCGAGCGCGCAGCCAAACTCTCATCAAAACCCACCGCGCAACAGCAACAGCAAATCCAGCCGAAGAACGAATAGCTGACGGCTTGCGGGCCGCCAACGCCGGATGAGCAAAGCCCCGCCTTGAGGGTGCGGGGTTCTGCCTGCACGCAGTTTGGTTGAGATCGACCCCTGACTGGGGGACATCACCTCAACGCGCTAAGGGCGGAAGCGTTCGGCGGCGTCCAAAAAAATGGGGGTGCATCGCCCAGCCCCGCGTCTAAAGTACGTGTTGCGCCACGGTGTTTTCACCGGCGGTGCTCCCATGACTTTTAGGGGCCGTCCACTCTGTCTCCTCCTCGGGCGGCCCTTTTTTCATGCGCAGGCTGGCAGCAGCGTGAGATGTTTCTGAGGTTGGCGTTGATGTGGGGAGCAGCGGCGCAACAGTGCCGCAAAGAAGCATCGACCGCACGAACCGGAACGCAGCCGTAAGAAGCGTTGAATGGGGACAGTCAGACGTCCGTCGAATTGTACGAGCCGCAGGAGATGCAGCGGACCATGAGAGGGTAGGCTTTACTTCCGTCCCCACGCATCAGGACGGCGCTGCAATTTCCGCATTTGCATTCGACCGTAGGATTAGGCGCTTCCAGCACTGGCGGCGCCGTGGGCACCCTTCCAATGAGCGGCGCCGGAACGACCTTGAGGGTCTTCTGTAGGAGGGGGGGCATTGTTGCAACAAGTTCCAAATTCGGGCAATTGCCAACTTTAATTTCAGCGCGCCGCGCGTCACCTGCCCCCATTTGGGAGGTGTTTGTTCACTTCATTTTTTAGACGGAACGAACTCAGCTCTGGATAAAGATCACGCAATATGCCGCCGGTGGGCGGGGGTGTGAGAGGAGGTCCCCGGTGGTTGCGGCCATGCAGCACCGAGGACCCCCAGCGGACTCGGAGACGCGACCCCAAGCCGCCCACTTCAATGAGATTCAAAGGTCGGATAGACGACCAAGCGTTCCTGAGTTCACCGAGCGGAGACGTATCGGGCTTCGTGCTTGCGGGCTTGGGAAAGCCAAAGTTGCTCTAGTTCGAGCAAATTGGCTTTGGTGTCAGCGCTCTCGGCGATCGCGGCCATTTTTCGAGCCACGGATGCCCGGTGATAAAAGTCGGCGCTGATGTCTCGGTAGGTCATGCGAAATTCTCCTCTCGAAGCTGGAGCAGTGTCTAACGTAAGGAGTCATACCGGGTAAAATCGTCATTTCTGATGGGAGACATTCCATTTTTGATTTCTTATGGGAGTCATTCCATTTTTTGAGATGAGCTGACTAACAGGCGGATCGGGCGGGCCGACGCACCGGCGCAGGGAAGCGGCTTGTGGCGTGGGCCGGTGGGGGCACTAATCCCGCTCCCGCACCACGACTTGTCCGTCACTAGAATGCGAACCCCGCTGGAGTGGGGAGTCCAGCGGGGTTCAGAACCTCGGTACGGGATGTCGGGGGACGGGGTAGCCGAGGCTCAATCCTATGCTGAATGCTGCGTGTGCGCGGTTTCGTGAAAGGCTTCTTATGAGGGAGGTCTAGACCCCTCCCTGAGAAAGGAAGCCGTGCCAGCGGCGAATTTGATCTCGGCGGAATGCAAGTTCACTCAGGTGCGCATCCTTGCACTTCTTCTTGCAGAATTTGTTGCTCCACCAACGATGCGTCAGCAGGCCGAACCGTCCTCCGCAATGATCGCAGACTTGACGCTGCCTCACTTCACCCTTGCGCAACACTTTGTCTCCGACAAAAAAGCATCGACGAAAATCCGAGCAACGCTAAATGAAAGACTGCTCAATAGGGGGGCCCCCCAAAGGGGGTGTGTCTACTCTCGATTTTTAGATTGCCGGTTGCCTCACTAAGTCTTTTTTGGACAGCGTTGTTCAGTTGGTGGTGCCAGGTTGGATATTAGTCCTAGTCATCGAGTCGGAGCGGGCCCCGGCCCCCTAGAGGATTAACGAGCCGGGGCTAGGAATGTCTGTATGGCCCCATCCACCCCTTAGCCGCTCGCCATCATTTACCGAGCGTCACCTATCAAGGGGCCGCTATTCTTTGGACGGTCGGAATTTTTTGGGAACTGATGCAGTCATCCACGGTGACCGCGTCGGTTCTTCTGTGATCATTTTTTGGACAGGTCATCTAACGCGTGTGACCAACGGATTAAGTGGGCGACTGCGGTGTTGGGCGTGTGGAATTGGCCCGTCATGAAAGATTTTGCATTCAAAGTGAACCTCGTCGCGGTGGTGCGAGTGCGCGCCGGCGGCGAGAGCGTTGCCCGCAAGGTCGTTTCTACGGTCCTTGGAGCGCCAGGCCCCGTTGAAATCGGACTGACCAATGAGAACAATGTCGCGACGGGCCGTCACGCAACGATAACCGATGTCGATTTCTCTATCGGATCGGTCAAGCCCTTTGAAAAGTCAGGTTAGCGCGGCGTCACGGGCCGGAGCTTGTCGCGTTGGTTCGTCAATCTCGGGTTCTGCGCTCTTCAGTGGTGGATCACCCGGCTCAATTGAGGGGGAGACTGCGTCTCCGGGCGGGCGCTCCAGTGCTCAGGCTCATGTAGCCGAGGCTCGT
Organism: uncultured Alphaproteobacteria bacterium; assembly: GCA_963739385.1. GTDB lineage: Bacteria > Pseudomonadota > Alphaproteobacteria > Rhizobiales > Xanthobacteraceae > VAZQ01. Next base: position 117,536 of record CAVUAI010000046.1, on the reverse strand, counting down.
TACGACTGTAGGCCCGCGCGGCTATCTTCAATCACCCGCGCGTCCTGCCGTAAGGTGATGGCAGCGTTGGGCCACCGCTTGCAGGCCGCTTTATATGCCGCCTTAGCGACGGTGAAGTCCTCGGCGCCGGCAAGATGCTCGACGATGTTCTCGCCGTCATCGTCCCAACAGTCGATGCGGTAGGCAAAATGCGTACGGTCTTTCATGACGGATCGCCTAGCTGCGGCGCGCGAGACGCAATAATAACAGACGAAAAGAAAGGGGCGCCCGATAGGCGCCCAAAGGAGGCACAACTCCATGAAGTGCGAAGCATTCGTTAGTTCGGTCGAGTGCGCACCCCCCAACTGGGGGTATTCGCCCTCGTGATTCTTTGGACGAAAAATGCGCCCTGCCATCGCAGGCGTGACGCGCTTCTGCCAAGCTCGTCTAACGACGGCGACGTCCAAAAAATCACTGTTCCGCGACGGTGGACAGCCCTCGTAGAATTACGGGTGGTCAGCAACCTGTCTTTGGGTCTCAGGCGCGATGTGGGGCCACCATGAGCGACATTGTCTTCGAAGTTCTGGAAGGCGCCATCAAGGAGATGGAGCGCGCCCAGTTGGGGATTGACGCCATCGTTCATGCGCTGGTCGCGAAGGCACTGCATTTCGCCTACTGCCGTGTCGACGAAGATACCGCGAAAGGGATGATCCGCGACGCGGTAGAGGAGGCAATTTCCGCCATAGAGGAACTTGATGTCCAGCCACCCCACTAAGCTCTATCCGCCGCTCGCTGAGACACCGCGATGAACCTGCTTCTCTTGCTCCCCCTTGCGCTTCCCTTTCTTTGTCTGGCCGCGGTGAGCTTGGTCGGACTCCTAGGGGTGCTCGTAATTGGTGGCGCGCTCCAGATGGTCGCCTCCATCAAATCGGGCCTGAGCGACCGCCGGTCTCTCCGAGACCTCACGGACGGCGACACCTAGGCCGTCACCGACCTACCCGCCGCGGTCTAGGACTCTTGAAAACAGATCGAGCAAAACCCCGCTGAGGTGCGGGGCTCTGCCATTTGCACGGGTATACCCCCGGCGGGGGTACGTGCCCTCAACGCGCCAAGTGCGGGCAGCGTTCCCGCAGCTAGTCTCCGAAGCCGAGCGGATCGGGCTGTGGGTGGAGCGTCTGCTCACCGACTGACTGCTTATGGCTCTGCGCCAAGAAATCCGAGGCAAGGCTCATCAATGCAAGGGACAGAGTGGGAGTAGAGCATGTGAATGCGAGTTGCGAGCATAGTTCCGCCAGTACGATGTAGTCGTCAGCACCGAACATGGTGTGCCCTGCGTCCTGCTACTCGTGGGTGACTTGGGGATGGGGCATCTTCATGCCGCGCAGAGCCGCAGACGGGGCTTGCTCAGCCTTGCCAGCGTTTCTTACGGAGGCGGATGGATTGTTTCCCTGACTCATAGGCGAGGGCGATATCTAGCCGCCGCCTCGCTATTTCCAAGAAAGCTGCCTTGGTTTGCTCGTCAGAGGCCGATGTAGCAATAGCCTCGGCTTCGGCTGAATAGAGATGACACTCTCGAACAAAGTCTGATTGTGCTGCGGGCATGTGGTCCCCCGTCTAGGTGCCACTTGCCGCCCCTTGTTCGAGCGTCGCAGGGGTAGGGCCGATGCCTCAAATAAATTTCGCATTTACATCAGTGAACTCCACGTGAGGTGCCATTACCCTGCCGCATGGCGCGCGGGCGAGGCCGCGGCTACAGCGATAATAAGCTTCACTGAATGTCTGCACCCGTCACCGGCGCCGGCCCTTCAATGGACGGCCGCGCCTACCTCGAAAGGGCTGGGCGATCCCAGCCTGCCAATCGTGGTTGCGTCCACATTGTAGGTCCGGGCGACATCGGCTTGGATCTCGCCCTCAGCGAGTCGCTGGGGAGCCTCCTGCCGCTGGTGTGGCGTCAGCTTCCGCGGCCGACCAAATCTCACGCCCTTGGCCTTCGCACGGGCACGGCCGTCACCTGTGCGCGCGAGGATCAGTTCGCGTTCAAACTCAGCGAGTCCGTCGAGGATCGTGAGCATCAGCCGGCCATGCGGTGTCGTCGTGTCGGCCCAAGCATCCGACAGCGACCTGAAACCGGCGCCAGCCTTGCGCGTTACGACGAGCATGTCGCCTGCCTCAAGGCGGTGGATCAGCTTGGCCAGTTCCGGGCGTTCTTCGCGCCCGACACCTTCTCGGCGTAGACCTTACAAGTTTTGCAGGTTGGCGCTGCCGTCGCCTGTGTGCTGTATTGCACAGACTGCCGGTCGTTCGCTAGTCTCTGTGCGAGATGGCGGCCGCGCCTCGCGCTCGCGCTGTTGCTCTACACCGCGCAACGGCGCGGGTTCGCGGCAGGGCGGCCAAAGAAGAGGAGGAATGTGTTTCAAGTGATGCTGCGACGACAAATTGTGGGCGCCCCGTTCGGATGTCGTCCTAAGGCGGTCCCATTAATTTGTCAGTTTCCGCGCGGATTACGGAATAGCACTCACAGGCGCAGTCCTTTAGACCGTCTCGGTCGAGGACGGTGACATTTCCACGGGTGTATTGGATTAGCCCTGCTTGCTGGACGGTATGAGCCTCGATGGAAACGGTGTTCCGTCGCACGCCAAGCATGTGCGAAAGGAACTCTTGGGTTAGGCTGAACGTGGCGCTTCCAACCATGTCCTGGGTTTGAAGCATCCAGCGGCAAGAACGAAGTCGCCGTCGAGGCCGCCGCGCCGATCGCGGTCGACTACAAGCGCGACCTGGGCCCGCGCTGATGACGCTCACCATGCGCGCGACTGGCTTGTCGTCACCGGTCGATAAGGACCGCGTCGACTTCACTATCTACTGCGGCGCGTGGGCCGAAGGCCGCATCTACGAGCATCTAGAAGGGCCGGAACATTTGCGTTGGTTCTGGGCCCTCAATGGCATGTTCGGCCGACCGCGGGAAATCAGAGATCACGGCCACGCGCCGACGCTCGAGGCGGCCAAGGTCCAGCTCGAAGTGGCGTGGCAGCAGTGGCTGGAATGGGCGAAGCTTGCCGAGCGGTAGCGGTCGTCGTCCTCCCGCTCAGTCGATCGCATCCACGCCAAGGACGACGCCGGGCCCTCCGACCCCATCCCCTCTGCGCTTGGTGCCCTCATGGTCGCTGGGCACTAGTCCCCGGATGACTGCACAGCCCCTGCCAGGCAGCTCTGGCAGCAACGAACAAATCTTTGGCGAAAACCAACAAATCCCGTACGGGCGCAAAGCGACAAATAGGCGGAAACGTAATGGGACGAGTGGCCAGGGCAGCTCCGGTTGGTCGGGCCGTACCTGGGCATGAGCCAGCCCTACACATGGAGAACTGAAATGAAAAAGTTTGTACTTGCGTGCGCCATGCTTGTGGCGTCCGTTACTGCCGGCACTGCTTGTGGTGACGACTGCGCCATGGTGCTCAAGGCCAGCGATGGCTACTGGAATGTGCGTGCTACACCCAATGGCAAAATCCTTGGGCGCTTGCACCGTGGCGACACGGTGACTGTTGAAAAGGTCATGGGCGATTGGTCGCTCGTGATTGTGCATGGCAGTGACGTAGGCGGTTGGATGAGCAGCAACGGCTTGCAGAAATACCGTTGCGACTGATGAGCGAGGCCGCTGCGGCCGACCTGCCATTGGGTGTTCCGCGCCTCGGCACAGGCAGTTCTCCGGTGATGCGCTTTAGCGCCTGGGCCTGGATAGGAGGCCTCCCGACCTGACCACCGTCACCCGACGCGCGCCGCGCGTATGGCCCGGCTCCTGCCGGCTGCTGACCCATCCCGCGCCCCCGTCCTTGGTGGATGACCACGTAGTTCTGGCAGCGACGAACAAATGTTTGGCGCGGAGCAACAAGTCCCAGGCAGGGGCCAAAGCGACGAAGAAACGGATCTGCCAAAAGAAGCGGTATCCGCCGCCTTGTGCGTGCTGCCCCGAAGAGGGACGGGCGGAGCGGATCGCTTCGCACCGCATCCCCAACGCCAACGATAGGAATAAATGAAATGCGATCTATTGCTATTGCTAGTTTGTTTTGTTCTGGTCGGTACCACCGCCCAGGCCGAGATCATGTGTACTAATCATCGTGGATGCTTTGAGACCGGCCGGAGAATTTTCCGTACCGGTGGCGCCTATTCGACCCCCGGCATGACCATCACCAATCATCGCGCCGGCGAGAAGGACTCAGGCAAGCCGATCCGGATCAGAAGGGTCTGGCGCGGCAACGAGTAAAAGCAGTACAGCGCGGCACGGCTCTGCGGGTGCCTGTCACGCTGCACTTCCGCAGCAGGAGAAGTAGAATGAAAACAATCACCATCGTCGCGCTCACGCTCGCCATGATCACGGCCGCGTCGGCGCAGAACCAAACTACATTCCGTGACGCCAGCGGCCGGACCACTGGCACGGTCACGACCGACAGGAACGGCACCAAGACGTTCCGTGACGGCTCGGGGCGGACCACCGGGACCGCCACCACGAACAGCAATGGCACGACGACGTTCCGCAATGAGAAGGGCCAGACCACCGGGACGGCCACCAGGAGCAGGTGATGTTCCGCGATCTGTACCGCAGTGCTCCCCGCCCAGGGCGTGTTCTATGTGGCGATGAAGTCCCTGCGCCGCAATTATTTCCTGTGGTGGAAACTGCCGACGGATCCGACGCGCGGGCGATGAGCGCATCACCGCCAACGAGGCCCCGGAGGCGGAAGCTTCGATCTGCCCGGCCTGAGCGCGGCCAGCCTGATTACCTCAACGCTGGGGGCAGATAGAATGGCAAAGCCCAAGACGTGCGCGGACCTCGTGCATTTGCTCGACGCAGACTGGCCGCCCCATCAGCCAATCACCCTTACGGACCTAATCGCCGAAGCCCGTGCCGTCGATTGGAATTTTGCTTATTGGTGTTACACGAGCGGCCGTGACGCCGGCGACCCGGATGCCCGTCGCATGTTTGAATGCTTGCTGGCTTACGCCAGGCTCGACGAGGGTCGCGCTGGCTTGAATTGACCCCGTCCGCCTAGCCGCGAACGGCCTTCTTTCATCTTCGGCCCCGAAGCCTCTACTCGTCGCGAAAGTACGCTGGCGCCTCGGTGGATTTTGCATCGTGGCAGCGGAAAACAAATGTCTGGCGCAAAGTAACAAGTCCGGTACGGGGGGCAACGCGACTAAGAGGCAGTCAAATCCGGCGACGCCGGCCGCTAACGAGAGCCAGATTCAAGCAAGGAACCACGACAATGATGAAGAAGCTAAGTGTGGCCGCAGCGATCGCCTCGGCGCTTGCTGCCCCGGGCGAGGCTCAGGCCTCGATGGTCTCAACAATCGAGTGTGGCCTGATTCGGATCTCCCCACCCGATAACGACCGCGATCCGACCATCAAGACCAAGGTGAGCATGATCTGGTCGCCGGCAAACGACCGCAACCCGTCCGACTTTTCCGTCGAGCACTACTCGGCAGCTGGCAACGTTTACTCCCGCTCGGAGCAGTACCGCAGTATCCGGCTGTGGACCACCCGTGACAGCGACAATTGGTCGGGAGTGTCGATCCGCAATCCTGCCCTAACGATGGTGGGGACCGTCTACAGCGAGCGCGGCCGGACCTTCTATGTCGAGCGGGTCTTCAACAACGGCCGGCTGGAGACCGTCATCAGCAGCACCTGCCGCTTCGTGCAGGAAGAAAGCTATTGAAGGAGGGTTCACCGTGAGCAACGCCGATATTGGTACCGAATACGACCAGCGGGCCTTTGTGGCTAGAAATCTGGCCGCAACCACCACTTGCGCTTTCACCAAGAGCTATCTGCTCAGCCTAGAACAACTTTGGCTTTCCCAAGCTCGTAGGCACCGCCCCTCGAACTGCAGTGCGAGGGTAGAATGAGGCAGTCTCAATTCTGCGATCACTGTGGAGGACGTTTTGGCCTGCTGACGCATCGTTGGTTGGGTGCCAAGTTCTGCAAGAGGACGTGCAAGGACGAACACCTCGTTGAACTTGCGGTCAGCCGAAATAAAATCCAAAAAATGAAGGGCAGGGAGCGTAGACACCCAAATATCGCGGTCGTTGACTCTGTTGGCGAAGGAGCCTCGATGCTTCGAGATCCCCGTGCGATGTTTGGCCTACTTGTGGTCTGCGCAGCGGCCGCCTGGACAATGGTATTGCTCACCTGAGCTTGTCGGCGAAGTCAGAAACCGTCGGCAACAAAAGCGCAGCAGCGTTCTTCTCAGAGCAGTCCTGCGCCGGCGTGCCCGACGAAGGCTTCGGCGTCGCGGCGGCTGTCGAGTTCAAGCTCAGCGATGAGCAGCGGAAGCGTGTCGTGGTGCAGGAGCGAGATTGATCCGCTGTACTCATGGCCCGACGCTTTTCGCTCGCCGGCGCCGTTGCTCGATCAGCCGCGCCAGGTTCTCGTGGTCCTGGCACGCAACTCAGTTGCCCCTGCGGAATTCGGCAAAGCGCCTCGCAAGGTCCTGCGCCCGAGAGATAGCCTGGTCGCGGACCATGCCCTCGTCGCCGTCGTTCGGTACGAGGACCGTGAACGTCATCGCTTCCGTTGGTCCATCGAACTCCACCGTGATAATCACGAGCGCCTGCAGGTTGCCCGGCTGCGGGCCATATCCGGTGACCTGCGCATGGATCTTGACCGCCATCGCGTTCCCCTCTGACGACCTCGCGCCGATGGTGAGCCAGCCGCAGAGATGTAGCAGGCTTCGGGCAGCGGCCGCTTGAGCAGCGTGTATTGGAGCACGCGTCCCTCCCTGGTGGCCATCAACTCCTTCTTGCAATGCAAGCAATGCGCTTTGCATTCGGGGGTGGCGGCCGCATCCGTCACAATAACGCCGTACTCAGCACCGCAATCGCAAACAAATTGTTCCATGCCGCCATCATGTTCTCGACATCGCGAATTTCCAACCGGATCCCCGCATCGCTCCTTGGCATTATTGGAGCCCGGCGCCGCGGGGCACCGGCCGCGCGCTGATCCCTTCGGATTTTCCCAAATTCGGTCGTCGTATTCGGCTAATGTCGCGGACTATCGGAAGTCGTCGCAGGCCCTTCGGCCGATCGCATGAACAGGGCGCAAGTGGGTTCTCACCAATGGTTGTCATCAAAGAAATCGGTTTATCTCTACTCGTGGCCGTTGGAGCGGTTGCCACTTCCGACCTAGTCGTGCAGGCGGTGCGCTGGCTCGAAGCGCTTTGGTAACAGCCACTTCGCCTGAGGTGTGTGCATGCAGGTCAAACGTTTCGCGATTGCGATTGCCCTTTCCATCTGTGTGGCAGGCTGTGGAGAGGGCACGACGGGCCCTAAGGGTGATCCTGGCCCGGTCGGGCCGGCGGGTGAAAAAGGTGATCCTGGTCCGCCTGGACCTGCTGGTCCACCAGGACCGCCCGGACCTCAGGGAGCGGAAGGTCCTCCTGCGTCGCCTGGCGCTGCGGGGACACCTGCAACTGACAGCGCCATCCGCGTTACCCATTCCAACTGCGAGGCGGCCGCATGCAGGCGGAGTGCAACCAAAACGAGGTGCTCGTCATCGCATACTGTGGTCCGCGCCGGAGTCCTGTGACGCTCGTCAATGAGAGAACCGTCACTTGCGCAAGGGGCGCGCCGAACAGTCCGCTCGTCATGGTATGCGCGAAAGTTGCGCCCTAGAACTGCCTCGCCGCCATTAACTTCCTGTTTAGGCTTTCGCACAGAACGACTCGCTCAAGCGCGCCGCGGATGAGAGGATCAGAACGGCTCGGCCCCAGGGGAGTCAGCCCATCCTATTGCGATCCCCGTTCTGGGTTGGAGCACGGGGCCGAGCCACCGATCGCCCGGCGTGGGCGAGCACCCGCAATTTCGCGGCCGAGGCGCTGGCATCTCAGTACTGTGCTGAGAGATTGAGGTAGGAATCGAGTGCAGTCCGCCTTATGGCAGCAAATCAATCCGATATTAGGTCGCGGTGAAAGTGTCATCCGTGCAGCTCAAAGCTTGCTCGGCACATGGTGGCCTCGCGTAGCGCCCGTAAGAGCCGTTTTGGCGGCCGTCGGGTCAATTGTTATTTTCACATGTGAGAGCCTCGGAACGTACATTGGTGGAGTCCTTGCCAGCTCTAGTCCCCGCAAAAAGACGATGACATTCGTAACCGCTGCCACTGTTGGGCTAGCGGTCATTGTTCTCCTGCTCGAACTTAGCCTCAGGAGAGAGCTCGCTAAAGAAGCAAGCGCCACATCGACGGCGGCCCTCGCCGATCTGCACGTGCAAACTGGTCCGAGTACCGCGGAATCGACTGCGCCCACGGCAAACCCAAGTGAGCGTGAACCTTTGGTGCAAGGAGCCTTAGAGAGTGCACCCTCCAATGATTTTCAACCGCTCGCGCCGCCATGGGCGGAAAGCGTTCCCCTGCCACGCCCGCGTCGCAAAACTCAATAATTTGATTTGCGGACCGAAAAACTTCACTCCTCCTCTTACAGCTTCGCCCACGCCAGCCACTGCCGCCAGAACATGCCGTAGAGCGACCAGAGCCAGCGCAGGTGCTCCGGCCCCCTGATTGCTGCGCGCGCCCGTCCACGGCCAACCAGCCGCCGCGCCGCCGAGCAGCGTGATGAACTCGCGCCGCCTCATTCGATAACCTCGTCGGCGGTGGCCAGCAGAGAGGGCGGCACTTCGAGGCTAAGAGCTTTCGCGGTCTTGAGGTTGATCACTAGCTCGTACTTGGTCGGCGCCTGTACCGGCAAGTCGGCGGGCTTTTCACCCTTGAGGATGCGGTCGAGGTAGCCGGCCGCACGCCGGTACTGCTCGATCTCATCGGGCCCGTAACACATCAGGCCGCCGGCGGTGACGAAGTAGCGGTAGGGATAGATCGCAGGCAGGCGATGGCGTGCCGCCAGCGTGATGATCAGTTCGCGATGAATCAGCGTCTGCGCGGTTGGCACCAGGATCAGGCCGCCATTCGACCCGCGGGCGAACTCCGCCATGGTGCGCTCGATCTCACCGGAATCGCTTACACCGATCGGGCTCAGCTCTACCCCGAGCGCCGGCGCCACACCCTGCATGGCGGCAAACTGGCCGATCCCCGTGGAGCTGCTGGGGTCCCGCAGCACGGCCACGCGCGTCAGGCGCGGATCCATCTGCTTAAGCAGCTCCAGCCATTTCGCGCTCACACCGAACTCGAACAGTGTGAATCCGGTGGCATTGCCGCCCGGCCGGGCTAGGCTTGCGACGAAGCCGGCGCCTACTGGGTCGGTGACCTGGACGAACACCAGCGGCACGCTGCGGGTCGCCTGCTGCAAGGGAATCATAGACGAGACGGCAGCGGCCAGGATGACGTCCGGCGCAAGTGCAACCAATTCCGCCGCGTATCTCCGAAAGCGATCGGGGTCGCCCCGCGGCCCAACGCACGTCGATCCGCACGTTGCGACCGTCGGTCCAGCCCAACTGCTGCAGTCCCTGCACGAACGCCGTCAGGCGGCGTAACGATTGTGGATCGTCCGCGGCGAGCGGCATCAGGACGCCGACGCGCCGCACGCGTTCGGCTTGCTGCGCACGCACCGCGAGCGGCCAAGCCATTGCAGCACCGCCGAGCAGGCTGACGAACTCGCGCCGCCTCATGCCGAACATGGAGCTCCCTCCCCGGGTGCCGCCGGCGATCATACCAGCTAGGGGCCCGCCGGGCGCAGGCGGTCTGACGCATCAGGAGCCTGGCGGGGAAAGGGTCAGCCGGTCCTTGGGGCAGACCTGAATTGTTCTGAATCGGCCCCAGTCCGACTGGGCTCGGTTGGGGCGGCAGACTATTGCAGTCTGCGACCCCCCACACCCGCTTGCGCGATCGGCGCGGCACATGGTGAAATTGAGCCGTTGGGGAGCACCAAGCTCGTGGAGCACCGTGGGGTCAGGTACGAGATCAAAGTCGCAATTGGCCGGAGCCAATGGACTTGGATTGCTCACACACCGCCCAAGCCACGGGAAGGCTCGATTGAAGGTGCCAAGCGAGACGCAATTCTCGCGGCCGAGAAGGCGATCGATCGATGGTGGGCGAAGCGCCTGCGCACAATGAAGCTACAGGCCGGGGCCTCTATGCTCCCCTGACGCGCTGGCGCTCGCGGCGCAGCGCGGCCTTGTGGCGGTCGCAGCCTCGCACAATCCGCGTTCCCCATTTGCGGAAGTCCTGCGACATTTACAGGGTATTGCTATCTTTGGGGCCAGAGCCTGACGTTTGCACATTGCCGACGATCGCCTGACCCCCCTCATTCACATGTACATGCTCAACTCTTACGAACTGAGAGCCTCCATTCTTAAGGCGCCGCAATACTTCGACTTGGGCTGCGTAGGCGCGCACCAACCTAGACGCCGCCGATGCCATCATAGCCATGTTCCGGTCCCCGCCATGTGCGCCGCCTAACCGTCCAAGGACAGCCATTGCAGCGGCGTGGGTGCATGCCATCTGAGTCACCAGAGCGCTTTCGATCTCATCCCGGGGCTTCGCGCCCTCGATGATGGCCAAGCTGGCATTCACCGCAATTTCGGAGATTCCGCTGCCCGGCAGCCGGGCAGCCGCCACCAATTGCGCCAGGGTGGCATTGACAAAGGCACTGGAGGTTGTCCCGAACGCGGTCTTCAGTCTCTGCCACCACACGCATTGCATCCCGTCAGGCGGATAAGGGTTGGCGAACTCACAGTTGATCCGCTTCAGTCTCACCCTTACCGGCCCGGGCACGTTTGCTCCCGCCGTCGGCGAGGCGATGGCTTGCCTCGGAGGTCGTTTATTCATGAGCCTGCATCCTTTTTGGCGAACTCCGACACCAGCGAACGAAGCCACCTGCGCTCCTCAATGGCGTCGGCCGTCCAATTCCCCTGCCTATAGTTCCCATTCCTGGTGCCCTTTGGCGCCCCTGGGCTAAGCCCGCCGTGCAAGCGGCACCGCCTGCGGCCGCGGATGGCAGGGCATTGGCAGGGCGTCCCGCCCTCGTCCTGGCGCCGCACCGTGGCGCTGTCTCCAGGTTGGCCAGTCGCGTTTGGACGGTCTGGTTCAAGGGGTTGATCTCCGAATTTCCCTGCCCCCCTCCCACAGCATTAGAGTTGGGGACGAAATGCAGGAAGTGCAGAAAGTGCACGAAGCCATGGCTCAAGTCTTTTCTGCATCTCCTGCACCTTCTGACTGCCTGCTTTCTGCACTTTCTGCACTTTCTGCCCCTTCGCAAGTGAACAGCTTTGGGTTGATTTGCCAGCGCCGACTCGAGCGGCCTCGGGTCGGTATGATGACTTCACTTACCCACCCAGCCCTAGCGAGACCATTCATCACAACTTGAGTGCGCCTGCGTCGAGCTTTTGGCCAAGTGCGAGCCTCCGAACATCTTTCGGAGAAACCTCGTGCTTACCGGAGGAGCGGATCCATTGAAGTACACGCCGCCCATTCGCGTGACGATCGGTAAGCCCGATCTGTCGAAGTGCAGCCCGGCTATGCGGCCAAAAATAGTCGCGTACCAGTCGTACAGCCGCGGTCACGAATGGTTCCTCGATTTCGTTCGGCTCTGGGATCAACGCTGGCTGGCCAGCACTTCGCAGCGCCCAGTCGAGGTAAGCAAGTGTGGCAGCGAGACGCAGAACGTGCGTGGGGCTTTTCGCCCAGCATTCCGTTTCGCGACCGTCAAGCGAGGACTTTTCATGGTGTACACGCTGCCTGAACTGCTCAAAACTCTCCCGCGCATCCCGCGACAGAGGTACGCAGCTGCTCACGAGCTGGCCGTCTTCTTCTGCCGGCAAGTCGATCAGACGCACAAGAGTGTTCTCGAAGTCGGGATCTACCTCCTCGGCATCGTCGGTGAGCTCCTTGTAGGGTGGTTCGTCGGGCCAAGCGAACAGCATTCTTGTGTACAACCCATCGGCATCGCCCTCGAAACATCGGGCAACCTTATCGGGCTGGAACCCGCCGGTTATGCCGACGAGAAGGCGCTCGACCTCCACGGGGGGGCGTGACATCCGTTCGACGACGTAGGGTTTACCGTTCCAGGCTTCCAGCCAAAATTCGCGATCGGTACCCCCTGAATAGCGGCTCAGATTTAAAAACAGGCCGGCCAACTCGTCACAAATCATCAGCGTTCCACGCGGGCGGACCTGCAACAAGACTGCTATTCTTTCCACTGTCGCGTTCGAAGTGAAAAGACGAGGGGCGACAAATTCATCAGGCATAGCGGCATCATTCGGCATTGGCGGTGCGGCTTCCCCCCGCGAAACTGCCTCCTTGACTTGCGCTCTCCACTTCTTATGGGCAGCCCGTGCGCGCTCAGCGTTTGAATTGTGCTTCCGCCTCAGCTCTGCGGTTTTGTGCTTGCGGTCGCCTAGCTAAGTTTCAGCACTGTCGACGGCGGGCCTGACTTTCTGCCACCGGCTGGTCCGTCGATCGCGGGACTCGAGGACAGGATCGGTGTCGGAATTGTAGTTCCCGGCTCACCCTCAACTGACGTTCTGCCCACCTGCTTCGCGTGGTTGCCGCAGGAGATGGCGTCCGTCCGGTCGAACAAATGCCTCGCTCAGTTGTCTACCCTCCTGGCTCTTGGCCCCGCCGAATGAGTGTGGAACTGGCGGCGGGCTATTGCGGCGAGACCAGCGTTGCGGCTTTCATCAAGCGGTTGGGACGGAGTACCCAGAACCGAGGATAAGCGACGGCCGGAGAAGACTATGGCTTCGAGACGACCTCGACCAAGCGATCCTGCCGGAAGAGCTTCGGTGCGATCGGGACGTAGCACAGGATTTGTGATGTTGAGGAAGCCCCTGCCTCGTTTCGTCATCTCCAAGGCGCTCGCCAGCCGCGCCACGGCCTTCTATTTCAACGTTCCAACCCTGTACCGAAAGCTCGGCTGCAAGATCTCGAATGAGCCGCTCGGTACGGACTACACCGTTGCCTGCGGCGAGGACGGCGAAGGCGGCAGGGCCGGCGCGCTGAATGCTCAATTCGATGAATGGAACACCAAGCGTAAAGGAGGCCACGTCAGCACCGGCCGTCTCGCCGCTTACGGGACAGTGGATTGGCTGTTCCGCGAATACAAGCAGAGCAAGGCATATCTCGAAAAGGTCGCACCGCGGTCTCGGCCGGACTACGAGCGCACCATCTTGTTGATTGCCGATATCGTCACCAAGAAGGGGGACCGGATCGGCGATCGACGAATAAGAGCGATCACGCCGGTCAGCGCCGACAAGATTTACGAGATCATCTGCAACGGGCCACGCGGTCTGCGCCCGCGCCAAGGCGAGAAGGCGGTGGCGTTATGTCGTCGGGCCTGGCGTGTTGTGCATCGCCTGTATCCGAGCCAATTCGATCGCGCCGTTCCGAACCCTTGGGAGGGTGTCACCAAACAGAGGCGCACGAAGAGAACGAAGGCCGCGGCTACGCGAGAGCAGGTCTATGCGTTTGCCTGGGGCTGCATCGAACGACGGCAACCTGAAGCTGGGGCGGCGGCGGTCATCTGCTTTGAGTGGCTCCAGCGGCCGGAAAATGTCTTGGCGGGCTATCTGCGATGGACAGACTACCGGAGCAAGGAATGGCCGAGCGCGATCAAAATCGAACATCACAAGACCGGCGCAATCGTTTGGCATCCGCTCGAAGAACCAACGGATGGCGGGGTCGTGAAATTCTATGAGGACGCGGAGGCGGTGCTTGCGCGGCTGCCGCGCCGTGGCGTGCCGATGATCCTGCGAGAGGTTCACGACGGCATCGCCAAGCCATTTTCGTTCAGCGGGATGCAGAAGATTGTGCATACAATGCGCGACAAGATCGGCTTGCCTTCCACGTTTACGCTTGACGCTTGCCGACATGGCGGCATGACGGAACTGGAGGAGGCAGAGCTGACGGACGGACAGGGCCGCGCGCTCTCCGCACACAGGAGTCAGCAGGCATACGAAGGCTACGCAAAGCGCACGATGGGCCGCGCGCTCTCCGCAACTCGCAAGCGTCACGCTCACAGGCTTGCGAACGCGGCGGGAACGAACATTCAGAATGAGCCGCAGAATCACATTCAGAATGACGAGAATGCGAAAAATAGAAACGGCGCTAAGTAACTGGACGGAGGTGGAAAACGCTGGCTGGGGCGCCAGGACTCGAACCTGGGAATGGCGGAATCAAAATCCGCTGCCTTACCACTTGGCTACGCCCCAACAGACGGCCGCGCCGCTGGGCGCGCGGACCATAGCGGCGGGACTTGGACCAATCAACGGCTCCGGCAAGCACCTGCTCGCACGCGGTTGACCGAACAGGCATCGGGGCTAGATTAGCGTGACGGCGTCATTCGACGTCCATCGAGTTCCGCTTGGCTCGAGCTTTGGGCGTCGCGGGGTTGACCGGCCGCCAGCAGCAGCACCGGGACGAACGGCGTCCCCGCCCGGAGACCAGATCATGACCTACCGGGCGCCGGTTGCCGACATTGCGTTTGCGCTCAAGAACGCCGCCGGGTTCGGCCCGGCGCTGGCCGAGGGACTTTACGGCGACCTGTCCGAGGACGTGGTCGACGCGGTGCTCGAGGAGGCGGGCAAGTTCGCCGGCGATATTCTCGCCCCCCTCAATGCGACCGGCGACCGCCACGGCGCGCTCTTCAAGGACGGCGCCGTCACCACCGCCCCGGGGTGGAAGGACGCCTACCGCGCCTGGACGCAGGCCGGCTGGAACGGGCTCGCCGCGCCGGCGCAATGGGGCGGCCAGGAGCTCCCGCACGCCGTGAACGCCGCCTGCGTCGAAATGTGGAATTCGGCGGCCATGGCGTTCGGCCTCGGCCCAGTGCTCACCATGGCCGGCATCGATGCGCTGGCCGCGCACGGCAGCGACGAGCTCAAGCGCGTCTACCTGCCGAAACTGGTTTCGGGCGAGTGGATGGGCACCATGCAGCTCACCGAACCGCAGGCCGGCTCCGACGTCGGCGCCCTGCGCACGCGGGCCGAGCGCGCCGCCGACGGCAGCTATCGCATCACCGGGCAGAAAATCTTCATCACCTACGGCGAGCATGACCTGACCGACAACATCATCCACCTGGTGCTGGCGCGGCTGCCGGATGCGCCGCCGGGAACCAAGGGCATCTCGCTCTTTCTCGTGCCCAAGTTCCTGCTCAACGCCGACGGCTCGCTCGGGGCGCGCAACGATGCGCGCGCGCATTCGATCGAGCACAAGCTCGGCATCCACGCCTCTCCCACCTGCACCATGGTATACGGCGACAACGGTGGCGCCACCGGCTACCTCATCGGCGACGAGAACCGCGGCATGGCCTGCATGTTCACGATGATGAACCAGGCGCGCCTCGCGGTCGGCCTGCAGGGGGTCGCCATTGCCGAGCGCGCGACCCAGCAGGCGCTGGCCTACGCGCGCGAGCGCAAGCAAGGTCACGCCAGCGGCGGCCAGTCCGGTTCGAGCCCGATCATCGCCCATCCCGACGTCAAGCGCATGCTGCTGACCATGCGCGCGCTCACCCGGGCCGCGCGCGCGATCTGCTATGCCACCGCCGTCGCGCTCGACCGCGCACAACGCAGCCCGGACGAGGCCGAGCGCAAGGCCGCGCACGAGCGCGCCTCGCTGCTGACCCCCGTCGCCAAGGCGTTCGCAACCGACATCGGCAACGAGGTGACCTCGCTCGGAGTTCAGGTGCATGGCGGCATGGGCTATGTCGAGGAAACCGGCGCCGCGCAGCATTACCGCGATGCCCGCATCGCCGCGATCTACGAGGGCACCAACGGCATTCAGGCGATCGACCTCGTGACGCGCAAATTGCCGCTCTCGGGCGGCGCCACGGTCAAGGCCTATCTCGCCGAGATCCGGCGCACGGTCGCAGCAGTCAACGCCGACAACGATCCCGCCCTCGGCTGGACCGGCATCCGCCTTCAGGACGCGGTCGATTCGTTGGAGCGCGCCACCGAGTGGCTGCTCGGCGGCCAGCACAACGACCTCGACACCGCGCTGGCCGGGGCAACGCCGTATCTGCGGCTGTTTGCGCTCGCGGCCGGCGGGGCGCTGCTGGCGGAAGAGGCGCTCGCGGCGACGAGGCTCGCCGGCGACGGCGCCGATGCCGCCGGACGCACCGCGCTCGCGCGGTTCTTCGCGGAGAATCTCGCGGTGCAGGCCGGCAGTCTCGAACGCACGGTGGTCGAAGGCGCCGACAGCGTCAATCACGCCGACGCAGCGCTGGCCTGATCATGTCGCTCGAGGGCCGCACGCTCTTCATCACCGGCGCCTCGCGCGGCATCGGGCTCGCGATCGCGTTGCGAGCCGCGCGCGACGGCGCCAATATCGTCATCGCCGCCAAGACCGACAAGCCGCACCCGAAGCTCCCCGGCACCATCTTCACCGCCGCCGATGAGATCGCCAAGGCCGGCGGCAACGCGCTGCCACTCGTGGTCGACGTGCGTGACGAGGCGCAGGTCAAGGACGCGATCGAGCGGGCCGTTGCGACCTTCGGCGGTCTCGACATCGTGGTCAACAACGCCAGCGCCGTCCAGCGCACGACGGTCGTCGACACCGACATGCGCCGCTTCGACCTGATGTATCAGATCAACACGCGCGGCACTCTCATGGTGTCGAAATACGCCATTCCCCATCTCGAGAAGGCGACAAATCCCCACATCCTGATGAACTCGCCCCCGCTCGACATGCGGGAAAAATGGTTCGCCGGCAGCACCGCCTATTCGATCACGAAATACGGCATGAGCCTGGTCGCGCTCGGGCTCGCCGGCGAGCTGCGCGACAAGGGCATCGCAGTCAACACGCTGTGGCCGCGCACGACCATCGCGACGTCAGCGATCAAAAACCTGCTCGGCGGCGAGCGCGTGATGCGGATGTCGCGCACTCCCGACATCATGGCGGACGCCGCCTATCTCGTGTTCCTCAAGCCCTCGCGCAGCTTCACCGGAAACTTCCTGATCGACGACACCTTCCTTGCCGGCGAGGGGATCACCGATTTCGAGAAATACCGAGTCGATCCGGACGAACCGCTGGCGCCCACATTCTTCGTCCCCGACGAACCGCCCCCGCCGCCCGGCGTTCGGGTCGCCGGAGAAAGGTGGGAATGACCACCTTTCCTCGTCCCGGCATGTAGGCTTAAGTGCTTACGGCGCGTCATTCGCGGGTAGCCTGATGTCCACCCTGCTGATCACCCATCCCGCGTGCCTGGACCACCTTACGCCCGCCGGCCATCCGGAGCGGCCGGACCGACTGCGCGCCGTCGCTCGCGCGCTCGAAGACGAGCGTTTCCGGCCGCTGATCCGTGTCGAAGCGCCGGCGGCCGCGCTCGAAACCATCGCGCTCTGTCATCCCATGAGCTACGTCACCGCCATTCGCGATGCGACGCCGAAAACGGGGCTGATCGGCCTCGATGCCGATACCACGCTGTCGCCGGGAAGCTTCGAGGCCGCCCTGCGGGCGGCCGGCGGGGCGGTTCACGCGGTCGACGAGGTGATGGCCGGCCGTGCCAGCAATGCCTTCGTCGCCACGCGCCCGCCCGGTCACCACACCGAGACCGCGCGGCCGATGGGTTTCTGCCTGTTCAACAATGCCGCCATCGCGGCGCGCCATGCCCAGAAAAAGCATGGCCTCGAGCGCGCCGCCGTCGTCGACTTCGACGTCCATCACGGCAACGGCTCACAGGACATCTTCTGGTCCGATCGCACGGTGATGTACGGGTCGACCCATCAGATGCCGCTCTATCCCGGCACCGGCGCGGTCAGCGAGCGTGGCGAGCACAATACCGTGGTCAACGCGCCACTGCGCCCGGGCGATGGCGGCGATGAGTTTCGTGCAGCGTTCGAGGCCGTAATCCTGCCGCGGCTGCGGGACTTCCGTCCGGACCTGCTGGTGATTTCCGCAGGCTTTGACGCCCACATGCGCGACCCGTTGGCGAACCTCAATCTGCTCGAAGCCGATTTCGACTGGGCCACGCGCAAGCTCATGGAGATCGCCGACGCGACCGCCGGCGGCCGCGTGGTATCGGTGCTCGAGGGCGGCTACGACCTGCAGGGCCTGGCCAATTCAGCGGCGGCCCACGTGGCCGCGCTGATGCAGGGGTGACCGGCGCCTTCCGTCGCCATACGCACGTGCAGTGGCCCCGGTCCGCGCGATACACTATATAAGCGCGACTCAGCGGACACCGAACATGGCCGACAATACCCATCCTGACGTCAAGAGCCTGCCGTTCGAGCGGGCGATCGAGGAACTCGAATCGATCGTCCGACGGCTCGAAGAGGGCAAGGTGCCGCTCGAGGAATTGGTTGCGATCTACGAGCGCGGGGAAGCGCTCAAGCGGCGCTGCGAGGAGGTGTTGCGGCTAGCCGAGGCCCGCGTCGAGAAGATCACCCTCGATGCCTCCGGCAAGCCGAGCGGAACCGAGCCGCTCGACGTCACCTGAGCGTCGGCAGCGCTTGTCCGGCACTTGTCGGCGTCAGCATGCTCCCGGCGCAATGCGGACGCGCACGGCGCGCCGATCCCGCTTCATGGTAATGACAAGATGGGGTCGTTTCCTGCCGGCACGGCGGGGATCGCCAAGGAGGGAAATGACATGAGCTTCTTTCCGGCCAAGGATCCGGCGCCCGGCGACGCGAAAGCCGCAGATGCCATCGACCTCCTGATCGTGCCTCGCAGCGTGGACGTGGGCCATTTCGCGGTGCGCCGGGCACTCCCCCATGCCAGCCGCCGCATGGTGGGACCCTTCATCTTCTTCGATCATTTCGGACCGGCGGAATTTCGCGCGGGGCAAGGCATCGACGTGCGCCCGCACCCCCATATCGGGCTCGCCACCGTCACCTTCCTGTTCGACGGCGAGATCATCCATCGCGACAGCCTCGGCACCGCCGCCGCGATCCGTCCGGGTGAGGTCAACTGGATGACCGCGGGGCGCGGCATCGTGCATTCCGAACGCACGGCGCCCGAGCATCGAAATGACGGCGAGCCGATCCATGGACTGCAATGTTGGGTGGCGTTGCCGGCGGCCGAGGAGGAAACCGCGCCGGCCTTTTCCCACCATGACAGCGCGGCCCTTCCGCTGGTGAAGTCCGAGGACAAGACGGTGCGCGTCGTGGCCGGCAGCGCCTATGGCGAGCGCTCGCCCGTGACCACACTATCGGAGACGCTGTTCGCCGACGTGACGCTCGCGGCCGGTGCCACGCTACCGGTCGATGCCACAACCGAGGAGCGGGCGATCTATCTCATCTCGGGCGAGATCGAGATCGCCGGCGACCGGTTCGAGGCCGGCCGTCTGCTCGTGCTTCGTCCTGGCGATGCGATCACGGTGACGGCCGTAGGCGACGCCCACCTCGTGCTCCTCGGCGGCGCGGCCATGGACGGCCCGCGTCACATCTGGTGGAACTTCGTATCGTCGCGCAAGGAACGCATCGAGCAGGCCAAGGCCGACTGGAAGCTCGCCCGCTTCGACAGCGTGCCGGGTGACGAGAAGGAGTTCATCCCGCTGCCGGATTAAAGGAGTTCATCCCGCTTGCCGGATTAGGAGCCTAGCTACCGGCCGCGCAATCTCTTCGGGTCGGGGAGTTTCTGCTTGACCGCCGCCATGTCAGCCCACGGGTCGCGCTTGAGACCGGCGAGGCGCTTGCCCAGATTGAGCACGGTGTACTGGTTGCCGCTCTTGGTGCGGCCCAATTCCTCCCACGTCACCGGCACCGAAACCGGGGCGCCGGCGCGGGCGCGGGTGGAGTAGGCCGCCACCGCGGTCTGCTCCAGCGAGTTGCGCAGATAGTCGACGAAGATTTTTCCGCCGCGGAGCGATTTCGTCATCTTCGCCACATAGCGGTCGGGCTCGGCGGCGACCATCGCGAAGGCCACCGCCTGCGCGAAATCCTTGACCGTGTCCCAATCGGCGCCGGTGATCGGCAGGACGACGTGCAGGCCCTTCCCGCCGGTCAGCTTGACGAAGCTGCGCAAATCAAGCGCAGCAAGCCGCTCGCGCACGTCGCGGGCCGCCGCGACCACACCGCCCCAAGGCACGCCGTCGCCCGGATCGATGTCGAACACGATGCGATCGCACCGGTCGAGATGATCCATGGTCGAGCCGCGCACATGGATTTCCAGCACGCCGGCCTGCACCAGCGAGAGCAGGCCGTCGAGGTCTTCCACAGCGATGATCTGACGGCGCTTGCTGTCGATCAGGGTGCGCAAGTTCTTCTCGGTGAGGCCGGCGGAGGCGTGTTTCTGGAAGAAGCATTCGCCTGCGGTCCCGTCGGGACAGCGGACGAGAGCCAGCGGCCGGTCGACGACGTACGGCCGCATCCAGTCCCAAACCGAACGATAGTAATCCGCCAGATCCCGCTTGGTGACGCCGACATCGGCCCAATAGACGCGCTCGGGATGGGTGAAGCGCACCTCCCCGTCTTTTGCTGCGGCGGCCTCGCCGCCCGCTGCCTTGCGGGCGCCCGGCCGGGCTTTCGCCTTTGCGGTCCTTGTCATCGCCTTCGCCGCCTCGGCTGCGATCTTGGGTGTAGCCTTCGTCGACTCGCTCGTCTTGCCATTGGTCACGGCCGGCATCTCCCGAACGACTTCTTGCGGCGGTTTGTCCTCCCGCACCCCCTTGAACGCCGCCTGACGCACCAGGGCGTCCGCGGTCCAGCCGCGGAAATGAGCCTCAATCACCAGCCGGGGCTCGACCCAGCGAACGTCGCGGCGGCGCGCTTCCTCGCGGGGGATCTGATCGAAAGCCGGTTCTGCGATCTCCAATGGGTGCAGCCGTCGCCACAAATCGCGCGCGACCGCCTGTGTGTAACCGGTGCCGATGCGGCCCGCATAGATCAGTCGGCCCCGATCATAATAGCCAGCGACCAGCGCGCCCACCGCCTTGGGCATCACGGTCGACGGCACGTAGCCGCCGACCACGAATTCCTGGGCGTTCTCGCATTTGGTCTTGATGAACGTGTCCGACCGTCCGGACCGATACGGAGCATCTTTGCGCTTGGAGACGATGCCTTCGAGGCCAAGTTGGCAGGCATGACGGAGCATCGACGGGCCAGACGCCTCGAAATGCTCGCTGTATCGGATCGCTCCCCGCTGGTCCGTTCCGACGAGGCGCGCCAGTTCGGACTTGCGTTCAGCCAGCGGCCGATTCGTCAGGTCGCGACCATCGAGATGGAGAAGATCGAAGACGTAGTAGACGAAGCGCTCGCGCTCGCCCGCCTTGAGCGCAGCCTGCAGGCCGGAAAAACTCGAAATGCCGTTGTCTTCGATGACCACCTCGCCGTCGATCAGCGCGGTGTCGGCCGGAAGCTCAGCGACGGCAGCTGCGACATTGGGAAACTTGCTGGTCCAGTCGAGGCCCTTGCGGGTGAGGAGGCGAGCCTTGCCGTGGTCGAGCCGCGCTTGAATGCGGTAGCCGTCGAACTTTATTTCATGCACCCAGCCGTCGTCGCTCGGCGCGGTCGCGCGCAAGGTCGCGAGCGACGGAGGCATGAAATCCGGCAGTGGCGCGCCGTGCGGGCGGGCTTCCGTGTCCTTGCTCTTGCGCTTGGCCGCGTTTTTCTTGGCGGCTTTCCTGGCGGCTGGGGAGCCGCGTGATCCGCGCGCGCTCGGCCGCGAGGCCTTGTCTGCGTGCGCGCGCCGCGGGGCGGCCTGACTCTTGACGGCGCCGCTCTTGGTAGCGCCGGCCTTGACGTTCTCCTGCACGCTCTTGCTCGAATGCCACACCCGCTTGCTGCCCTTGCCTTCCGCGATCTCGGGGATCGAGCGACCACTGACCACCGACAGCGGCTCCTGTTCGAGAATGTCCGGGTCCTGGGCGCTGCGGGCTTGGTCGTCGCTGGCCTTGATCAGGAGCCACGGCTCTTTCTTCTCTCCGGCCCTGCCGTGCATGCGCACCAGGTGCCAGCGACCGCGCAGCTTCTCGCCTTCGAGGGTGAAGTCGAGGTGACCTTTCTTGAGGCCGACATGTGGATCGCCCTCCGGAAGCCAACGGCCGCGATCCCAGACCATGACCGTTCCGCCGCCATACTCCCCCTTCGGAATGGTTCCCTCGAACGTGTTGTACTCGATGGGATGGTCCTCGACGTGGATCGCAAGCCGCTTCTCGCCCGGAACGAGGCTCGGGCCGCGGGTGACCGCCCAGCTTTTCATCACGCCGTCGAGCTCCAGCCGCAGGTCATAGTGCAGCCGCCGTGCGGCGTGTTTCTGGATGACGAACTGATTTCCTTTGCTGCGCGCAGTGCGCCCGCGCGGCTCCGGCGTCACGTCGAACTTGCGTTTCTTGCGATAGACTTGAAGACCCACGGGGCTAACTCGCACGCTTGAGCTTCTTGCGCTTCGCCGGCGTGCGCTTGAGCGCACTCGCCTTGGGAGCCGCGCGCTTCTCCCCCTTGCTAGGTCGTCTTCCCGAAGGAGCACGGCGCTCCCCGACCTTCACGCTGCGACGCAGGGCGTCCATCAGGCTTATGACGTTGCTTGGTTGCGGCGGGGGCGACGTCGGCGGCGTCTTGCCAGCCTGCTTGGCAGCAATCAGCCGCTTGAGGGCAGTCTCATAGCGATCCTCGAATTTCGACGGATCGAATTTGGTCTTCTTGGTGTCCAGGATGTGCTCCGCCAGCTCGAGCATGTCTTTGGTCACCTTGACGTCCGGAATGTCCTCGAAATAATCGTGCTCGTCGCGCACCTCGTTCTTGTAGCGCAGCAAGGTCCCGACGATGCCCTTGCCGCGCGGCGCCAGCATCAGCAGCCGCTCGCGTCGATAGAGCACCACGCGCGCGATCCCGACGAGACCCTCGTCGCGCATGGCCTCGCGGATCACCGCGAACGCCTCGTATCCAACCTTGTCGTCGGGCACGATGTAATAGGACTCGTCGAGATAGAGCTCGTCCAGCTCGCTGCGCTCGACGAAGCTTTCAATGTCGATCGTGTGCGTGCTTTCGAGCGCGACGTCGTCGAGCTCGTTCTCCTCAAGCAGGACGTAGCGGTCCCCGCCGACCTTGTACCCCTTGACGCGCTCCTCCTGCGGGACCTCTTCTCCGGTTTCAACGTCGACCACGTCGTAGCGGACCCGATTACCCGTTTCACGGTTGATGACATTGAAGCGCACGCGGTCCCGGGTGGTCGTGGCCGGAAACAGCGCCACGCCGCAGGACACCAGGGACAACTTCAGGTAGCCCTTCCAATTCGGACGTGGTGCCATGACGCAACTCGCTCCCCCGTGGAACCGGTCAGGAAAACGCCGTATCCGAGTGTCGAGTTCCCACCAAGCATCGCAGAAAAATCGAGATGCGTTAAGCACTTCACGGCGTTCCGGGTTTGGCCTTGGCCGCGCCGCTGGTTAAATTCTAGCCGACCCGATAGGTTACCGCCCGATTTGTCGGTGGAGCCCGCCAGTGTCCCAGCCTTCGACGACCCCGCTGCTAGACCTCGTCCAGACGCCGGCCGACTTGCGCCGCTTGGAGACGGGGCAACTCCGTCAGCTCGCCGACGAGCTGCGTCGGGAAACCATCGACGCCGTCGCCGTCACGGGCGGCCATCTCGGTGCGGGGCTGGGGGTGATCGAGCTCACCGTTGCGCTCCACTACGTGTTCAATACTCCGGACGACCGCCTGATCTGGGACGTCGGTCACCAGGCCTATCCCCACAAGATCCTGACCGGCCGACGCGATCGCATTCGGACCTTGCGGCAGGGCGGCGGGCTGTCCGGGTTCACCAAGCGCGCAGAAAGCGAATACGACCCGTTCGGCGCGGCCCATTCGTCCACCTCGATCTCGGCCGGGCTGGGGATGGCGGTGGCCCGCGACCTCGGAGGCAAATCAAACCACGTCATCGCGGTGATCGGCGACGGCGCCATGTCGGCCGGCATGGCCTACGAGGCCATGAACAATGCCGGCGCAATGGACTCGCGCCTGATCGTCATTCTCAACGACAACGACATGTCGATCGCGCCACCCGTCGGCGCTCTCTCGGGCTATCTTGCGCGTCTGGTTTCGGGGCGGACCTATCGGTCGGTACGCCACACCGTCAAGAAGCTCGCCAAGCTGTTGCCGCCCTTTCTCGAGCAGCGCGCCGTCGCCATGGAAGAATATGCCCGCGGCCTGGTCACAGGCGGCACCTTGTTCGACGAGCTCGGCTTCTTCTATGTCGGGCCGATCGACGGCCACAACATCGATCACCTCCTGCCGGTGCTCAACAACGTGCGTGACGCCAAGAACGGACCGTTCCTCGTTCATGTCGTCACGAAGAAGGGCAAGGGCTATGAGCCGGCCGAAAAGTCGGCCGACAAGTATCATGGTGTCGTCAAGTTCGACGTCGCGACCGGCGCGCAGGCGAAGTCGAAGGCGGCAGCGCCCGCCTACACCAAGGTCTACGCCGAAGCTCTCATCCAGGAGGCGAAGAAGGACGACAAGATCGTCGCCATCACCGCCGCCATGCCGTCGGGAACCGGCCTGGATCTTTTCGCCAAGGCGTTTCCCGACCGTTGCTTCGACGTCGGCATCGCCGAGCAGCATGGGGTGACCTTCGCCGCCGGACTCGCGACCGAAGGCCTGAAGCCCTTCGCCACCATTTATTCGACCTTCCTGCAGCGCGCCTACGACCAGGTGGTACACGATGTCGCCATCCAGCGATTGCCGGTGCGTTTCGCCATGGACCGCGCGGGCCTCGTCGGCGCCGACGGCCCGACCCATGCCGGCGCTTTCGACGTGGCCTATCTCGGCTGCCTTCCCGGATTCGTGATCATGGCGGCGGCCGACGAGGCCGACCTCGTGCACATGGTAGCGACAGCCGCCGCCATCGACGACCGCCCGTCTGCGCTGCGCTATCCGCGCGGCGAGGGCATGGGCGTGCCGATGCCGACCGAAGGACGGCCGCTCGAGATCGGCAAGGGACGCGTCTTGCGTGAGGGCACGAAGGTGGCGCTGTTCTCGTTCGGCGCCCGGCTTGCCGAATGCCTCAAGGCGGCGGATGAGCTTGCCGCGCTCGGGCTGTCGACCACGGTCGCGGACGCGCGCTTCGCCAAGCCGCTCGACGTCGATCTGCTCCTGCGCCTCGCGCGCGAGCACGAGGTTCTCATCACCATCGAGGAGGGCGCGATCGGCGGCTTCGGCGCCCATGTGCTGCAGACGCTTGCCGACCACGGCGTGCTGGACGGCGGCCTCAGGGTACGCCCCATGGTGCTCCCCGACATCTTTATCGACCACGATTCGCCGGCGGCGATGTATGCCCAGGCCGGCCTTGATGCCAAGGGCATCGTCGCCAAGGCATTCGAGGCGCTCGGCCAGAACCTTCGCGGCGAGACCGTCAAGCTCGGGCGCGGGTAAGGGGCGAGCGGCGCAGGTCAGCACGACTTGCTGGGGCCGCTGCTTCGAGCCCCCTTGCGCTCTTGCGGGCCTCGGAGAGCCCGATGGTTTCGCGTATCCGGATCGATCGCCTGCTCGTCGAGCGTGGCCTGTTCGAGAGCCGCGCCAAGGCGCAAGCCGCCATCGCCGCGGGGTGCGTGACAGCCGATGACGTCGTCGTCGGAAAACCCTCGGAGGAAATTCCGGCAAATGCGACGCTGCGGGCCGAGCCCGCCCACCCTTACGTGTCGCGCGGCGGGGTGAAGCTCGCGGCTGCGCTCGATCATTTCCGCCGCGATACCATTTTCGATCCGCGCGGCCGCGCTTGCCTCGATGTCGGCGCTTCGACCGGCGGCTTTACCGACGTGCTGCTGGCGCGCGGTGCTCGGAGCGTCCATGCCGTGGATGTGGGTCGCGGCCAGCTGCATCAGAGCCTGCGCACGCGAGCGGAGATCGTCTCCATCGAAGGGACCGACATTCGTACCCTCGACCCGGCGCGGTTGCAGGAGCGGCCGGACTTCATCGTCGTCGACGTGAGCTTCATCTCGCTCAAGCTGGTGTTGCCGGCGGCATTCGAGCTCGCACAACCGAAGGCTTCCCTGCTGGCATTGATCAAGCCGCAATTCGAGGCGGGCCGGCGCAACGCGAAAAAAGGGATCGTGCGCGATCCGCTTGTCCGAGCCGCGGCATATGACGATATCGCGTCATTCGTGGCTTCATCGGGCTGGCACGTCGCCGGCATCATGCCCTCGCCGATTCCGGGCGGTGACGGGAACGTCGAATCCTTCATCGCGGCGCAGCGCGGTTAGAGCGCGGCGCGCGCCTTTCTCTTGCCACGGCATCCGTTATGGTGCCGCGCCATGACGTTGCCCCGAACCGTCTCCACAGCCGCCGTCCGCGCGCCGCTCCAGCGCCCGGTATGGCGCGCCGACATCGTCGAGACGGTCAGGCTCGCGTGGCCGATTGCGCTGACCCAGGTCGGCCAGATCGCCATGATGACGACCGATCTTGCGCTGATCGGGCGGCTCGGCGACACCGCCATCGCGGCGGTCGGGCTGGCCCATCTCATCTTGTTCGTCGGCTTCGTGCTCGGAATGGGTCCGGTGTCGGCGGTCGCCCCCTTGACGGCGCAGGCCTTCGGCGCGCGCAAGCCCCGCGTGGTGCGCCGCGCCCTGCGCGTCGGACTTTGGGCGGCCGTGCTGCTGGGTATTCCAGTCAACATCGTGCAGCAGCTTTGGGGCGAGGACATTCTGGTTGCAGCCGGACAATCATCGGAGATTGCGACCCTTGCCGCGCGTTATCTCGCCGGATTGACGTGGTCGATGATCCCGGCCTGGTGCTTCATAGCGCTTCGCAACTTCATGGGCGCAGTCAATCGCCCGGAGCCCGCGCTGTGGATCACGCTCGCCGCCATTCCGGTGAATGGACTCCTGGCCTATGCCTTGATTCACGGCGCGTTCGGCCTGCCGCGCCTCGATCTGCTCGGTGCGGGACTGGCAACCACATGCGTAAACGTCTGCATGTGCGCCGCCGCCATCGGCGTCTGCTACCTCTGCCGGCCATTCAAGAAGTATCGCGTGCTCGGCCGCTTCTGGCGCCCGGACTGGGAGCTGATGCGCCAACTGCTGGCCATCGGACTTCCGATCTCGGGCGCGTTCATGCTGGAATGGGGACTGTTCTCCTCGGGCGCGCTGCTGATGGGCTGGATCAGCACCACCGCGCTCGCGGCCCATCAGATCGCGCTGCAGGTCGCAACCATCCTGTTCATGGTGCCGTTCGGCATCTCGCTTGCCGCGACCGTGCGCGTCGGACATGCCGTCGGGCGGCGCGACCCGGCCGCAACGCTGCGGGCCGGATACAGCGCGATCGCGTTGGGCGCTGTCTTCATGATAGCGATGACCGCAATCATCGTTGCGCTCCGCGATGTCATCCCGCTGCTTTTCCTCGGCGGCGATGCATCCGCGACCACCGATACCGCAAGGCTCGCGGCGACGCTGCTGCTCGTCGGCGCGAGCTACTTCATCACCGACGGCGTGCAAGCGATCGCCGCTGGCGCGTTGCGCGGGCTCAACGATACCCGTATCCCGATGCTATTTGCCGCCGTCAGCTTTTGGCTCATCGGTTTCACCAGTGCCTGCGGACTGGCTTTCCCGCTCGGCCTGGGCGCCATCGGCATCTGGATCGGGTTCGCGATCGGCGTCGGGACGTTCGCGGCACTGCTGGTGTGGCGCTTTCACAGCCTGACGCAGCGCGGCTACCTGCCCGCGCTCGCGGCATCGGCGCTGACAGATAGCCGCTGATCTTTACGCGATACCGCCTACCCGCTATCGAAGGCCCATGGTGGAGCGCCTGGCGATCGCTCGGCTCGGCTCACGCGGCGATGGCATCGCGGACACGGCCGCGGGCGCACTTTATGTGCCCTACGCGCTGCCGGGCGAGACGGTGGAGGTCGACGCCTGGCACGGCCACGCCGATCGCCGCCACCTCATAAGGGTCGATATCGCCAGCCCCGACCGCATCGCGCCGATCTGTCCGCATTTCGGAATCTGTGGCGGCTGCGCGCTCCAGCACCTGGCCACGGCACGCTATCGCGACTGGAAACGGGGATTGGTCGCCGAGGCCCTGGCGCAGGCCGGACTCGACGCATCGGTCGAGGATCTGGTCGACGGCCACGGCGAAGGACGCCGCCGCGTCGTATTCCACGCACGGCGCGGACCGCGCGACGTGCTGGAGGTCGGTTTCGCCGCACTGAGAGCTCATCACGTGGTGGCCATCGACCGCTGCCCCATCCTTGCGCCGGGCCTCGATGGCGCGATCGAGACCGCCTGGGAGATCGCCGAGGCCCTCGCCGGGGCACGCAAACCGCTCGATATCCAGATCACGGCGACCGACGCGGGACTCGACGTGGATGTGCGCGGCTCCGGACCGCTCAGCGCCGATCGCACCGCCGGGCTCGCGCGGATCGCCGGCCGCCGCGCCATCGCGCGTCTGACTCGCCATGGCGAGATCATCGCGCAGCAAAGAGCGCCGACGCTGCGCATCGGCCGCGCCACGGTCGCGCTGCCTGCGGCGGCGTTCCTGCAAGCGACGGCAGCGGGGGAGGCCACCCTGGCGCGCCTCGTGCAGGCGCACTGCGACGGCGCCGGCACGGTGGCCGACCTGTTCTGCGGAGTCGGACCGTTCGCGCTACGCCTCGCCGAACGCGCGCGGGTCACCGCCGCCGACAACGATGCGGACGCGATCGCCAGCCTGCAGCGTGCCGCCGCAGGCGCGCAGGGCCTCAAGCCGATCGACGTGCGGCAGCAGGACCTGTTCCGTCGTCCTTTTGCGCCGGAGCTCAACAGGTTCGATGCGGTGGTGTTCGACCCGCCGCGGCAGGGCGCCGAGGCGCAAGCGCGGGCGCTGGCGGCATCAGTTGTGCCGGTGGTGGTCGCAGTGTCCTGCAATCCTGCGACGTTCGCGCGCGATGCCCGCATCCTCGCCGGCGGCGGCTATCGCCTCACGCGGGTGACGCCGGTCGACCAGTTTCTCTATTCGGCGCACGTCGAGCTGGTCGCGCTGTTCCGCAGGGATGCGCGCTAGTCTTGACCGCTGTCGCCTCCTCTAGTTCCCCCAGCGTTCCCGCCACATCTGCTCGCCGACCGTGCAGGACACCCGGGGCTGCCGTCCTTGCACGGGAACCACGCGCCGTTCGGGCGTGCGGCCGGCGATTTCCAGGACGAGCTTGGTGCGGGTCGCCTCCTTGAACTGGTCGCGCTCGCGAATCGGGATCACGAACGCACCGGGTCCCCCGATCACACAATCCTCGTAATAGACGTCGAGGTTATCGATATCCATGGTGAACGAGTTCGGTCGCTTGAGCATGATCGGCAGTCCGTTGATCGTGATTCCCGCGGCGAGCACGTCATCGCGCACGATCGTGACGAAGGGGCCGCTGTTGTTGGCGCCATCGCCGGAAACGTCGATGACACGCCGGAAACCGCGATAGCCGCTGCCGTCGAACAGCGGTTTTCCGAAATTGAGCGCACCCGAGATGGATGTGCGCGAGGCGCGGCGGTAAGCCGCGCGCGCGATCTCGTTCGCAAACGCATCCGCCGCTTCCGGGCCGTCGATCAGGCGCCACGGCACCACAATCTTCTGGTCGTAGGGTCCCGCCCACTCGAAATAGGTCACCGCCACCTTGCCGTGCTGGCCACCGCGCAGCGCTTGCATGAAGTCGCGCGAGGTGATGCCGGTGATGTAGCCCTCGCGTTGCAGCGCCTGCTCCTCGGGATCCATGGAATAGGACACGTCGACCGCGAGGACGAGCTCGACATCAACCGCTGTCGCACTGGGACTTTTGTCGGCCAAGAGGGGTACCGCACTCGGCGCGGCGAACGTCCATCCCGTCAGCGCCAGCACTGCTGCGGCGGCGCCTGCCGCCAGCATCGACGTCAACGAGGCATGTGAACGCATCCGTTCCTCCGTCGGCGGAAGTCTCCTTGCTCCCATCGTGGCACGGGCACTTTGCCGAGGAAAGCGGGCGACGGCATGGCGGCCTGCGCCGATTGCATTGGCCACACGTTTTTTCACGGGATGCGAGGGCGTCGCTTCCCAGAGCGCCTAATCGCGCAGCGGCTTGTCGTCGATCATTTCGGTTGACGTGATTTCGATGCCGAAGCCGGCGAGACCGACATAGGTGAGCTTGGCCGAGGTCAGCAGGCGGATGGAGGTGATGCCCAGATCCTTGAGGATTTGGGCGCCGAGCCCGACCTCGCGCCATTGCCGCGAGCGCGCGACCTCGGAGCCGGTCGAGCCCGACTGCGGGATGGCATGGGTGGGCACGCCAGCCGCGCCATCACGCAGGAACACGATGACGCCCCTGCCCTCCTGTTTGAAACGCTCCAGCGAGGAGTGGACGGGGTTGGCGCCGCCGAAGACGTCGCGAATGATGTCCGCACGATGCAGCCGCGCCAGCATGTCCTTGCCGTCGCCGATCCTGCCGTGAACGAAAGCCATGTGCTGGATGGCGTCGAACGGCGTTACATAGGCATAGCCCGCAAGCGTCCCGATCTTGCTGTGCACCGGGAACTCGCCGATGCGCTTGACGAGCTTGTCGCGCGCCTGGCGGTAGGCGATG
This sequence comes from uncultured Alphaproteobacteria bacterium, assembly GCA_963739385.1. Taxonomy (GTDB): domain Bacteria; phylum Pseudomonadota; class Alphaproteobacteria; order Rhizobiales; family Xanthobacteraceae; genus VAZQ01. Next base: position 87,193 of record CAVUAI010000046.1, on the reverse strand, counting down.
AGATCGGCGATCGAAATTTGCTTGAGCTTGTGGCGCTCCGCAAACGCGATGACGGCCGGCCCGCGCATCACCGTGCCGTCGTCGTTCATGAGCTCTGCAAGCACGCCTACGGGCGGCATTCCGGCCAGACGGCAGAGATCGACGCAGGCTTCGGTATGACCGGAACGCATCAGCACACCGCCGTCCTTGGCGACCAGCGGAAAGACATGCCCGGGCCGCACGAAGTCGGTCGCGCCGGCATTGCCGTTGGCGAGCGCGCGCACGGTATTCGTCCGCTCCTCCGCGGAGATGCCGGTGGTGAGTCCGTGCCGGACGTCGACCGAAACGGTAAACGCAGTGCCGAGCGGCGCGTCGTTCGCCGCTACCATGGGATCGAGATGCAGGCGCTTGGCTTCATCGGCGGAGAGCGGCGCGCACACGATCCCGGACGTGTGGCGGATGATGAACGCCATCTTCTCCGGCGTGCACGCCGAAGCCGCGACGAACAGGTCGCCCTCATTCTCGCGGTCGTCGTCGTCGCTGACGACCACGATCTCGCCGGTCGCAAAAGCGGCGACGACGGCTTCCACCCGCTGATAGTTATCGAGCACCGCTGCTTCACTCCCTGTCAGGCGGGGCGAACGGCCATGCGGGCGGCTCACCCATCTGCCCGCGATGACGCAGATAATGGTCGGCGATTACGCATGCCACCATGGCCTCCCCGATCGGCACCGCGCGAATACCGACGCAAGGGTCATGACGGCCCTTGGTGCTGATCTCGGTCTCGGCCCCGTAACGGTTCAGCGTGCGGCGGGGTGTCAGGATCGAGGACGTCGGCTTGACCGCAAAGCGGCAGACGATGGACTGTCCGGTCGAGATGCCCCCCAGAATGCCGCCGGCCTGGTTGGAAAGAAACACGGGCCTGCCGTCGTTACCCATGCGCATCTCGTCGGCGTTCTCCTCACCGCTGAGGGCCGCGGCTGCAAAGCCTGCGCCGATCTCGACGCCTTTGACCGCATTGATGCCCATGAGCGCCGCCGCGAGGTCACTGTCGAGCTTGCCGTAGATCGGGGCACCGAGTCCCGCCGGAACGCCTTCGGCGACGATCTCGATGACGGCGCCGACGGAGGAGCCGCGCTTGCGAATGTCGTCGAGGTAGCCTTCGAACAACGTGGCCTGCTGCGCATCCGGACAGAAGAAGGGATTGCGCTCGACCTCTGCCCAATTCCAGCGTGCTCGGTCGATCCTGTGCTCGCCCATCTGAATCAACGCGCCGCGCACCGCCATGCCTGGCACGATCTTGCGTGCGATCGCGCCGGCGGCGACACGTGTGGCCGTCTCGCGGGCGGATTGCCGGCCGCCGCCGCGATAGTCGCGCACGCCATACTTGGCGTCGTAGGTGTAGTCGGCATGACCGGGCCGGTACTTGTCCTTGATGTCGGAATAGTCCTTAGAGCGCTGATCGAGATTGTCGATCACGAGGGCGATCGGCGTTCCGGTCGTTACCTGCGCGCCGGTGGTCTCATCCGAGAAGACGCCGGAAAGAATTTTCACCGCGTCCGGTTCACGGCGCTGGGTGGTGAAGCGCGACTGCCCGGGCCGCCGCTTGTCGAGATAGGGCTGGATGTCGGCTTCCGTCAGCGGGATTCGGGGCGGGCAGCCGTCAACCACGCAGCCAATCGCGGCCCCATGGCTTTCGCCGAAGGTCGTGACCCGGAAAAGATGGCCGAAGGTATTGAACGACATAGGATTCCACCCACGGCCGTGTGGTAGCCCGCGCCCCTGCCGGGGTCAAATAGGCCTCACGCTTTACGGACGCAGAGCCGCCCGCGGCCGGCGACCGACCCACTGGGGATCGGCGTCTCATGCATAGCGCGCGAGCCCTTCACCCGCGAACACATAGACCACGCCCTGATCGATGGAATAGTGCGTGGCGTCCTCCGGCGGCGCGTATCCCAGATGGGCGATGAGGGCACGTGCGGTGCCGCCGTGAGCGGCGACGACGGTATCGCCGGCGATCGTCTCGTACCATTGACGGATCCGCACCGTAAGCTGGGCGTAGCTTTCGCCGCCGGGCGGCAGAAAAGTCCACTTGTTGGCTTCGCGCCTGGCGACGACGTCCTCATCCCGTGCCAGCACGTCCGCATAGGTCAGCCCCTCCCATTCGCCGAACGCGATTTCGGCGAGCCGTTCGTCGATGCAATAGTCGGCAGGCTCCAGATCGAGCGTGGCGCGCATGATTTCCATGGTCGTACGGGCGCGAACGAGCGGGCTCGAGACGTAGCCGAGCTGCTCCGGTGCGTGGCCGTTGCGCGCGAGCAGAGCGCGCAGGATTTCGCCGCAACGGGCGGCCTGCACCTGGCCTTGCGCATTCAGCGGAACGTCGTGCCGACCTTGCAGTCGCTGCTGCACGTTCCAGTCGGTGAGACCGTGGCGGACGTAGTAGATGACGGGCCGGGACATGGGACGTTGCGCCGGTCGACCCGCCTCACTCCTTGCCGACGACGATGTCGGGCGCATCGGGGTGCTTCATCCCGACGATGTGATAGCCGGCGTCGACGTGATGAATCTCGCCTGTGACGCCGCGCGACAGATCGGACAGGAAATAGACAGCAGTATCGCCGACCTCCTCGATCGTCACACTGCGACGGAGCGGTGCATTGTGCTCGTTCCACTTGAGGATGTAGCGAAAATCCCCGATCCCGGACGCTGCCAGCGTCTTGATCGGACCCGAGGAGATGGCGTTGACGCGAATGTTCTTTTCGCCAAGGTCGGCAGCGAGATAGCGCACGGAAGCCTCGAGCGCCGCTTTGGCGATACCCATCACGTTGTAGTGGGGCATCCACTTCTCCGCGCCGTAATAGGTCAGCGTGAGCAGCGACCCGCCCGTCGGCATCAGGGTCTCCACGCGCTGGGCGAGCGCGGTGAACGAATAGCAGCTCACCAGCATGGTCTTGGTGAAATTGTCCGGAGTCGTGTCGATATAGCGACCCGAGAGCTGATCCTTGTCGGAGAAGGCGATGGCGTGCACGACAAAATCGAGCGTCCCCCACTCGGCCGCAACCGCCGCGCAGACGGCATCGATGGTTTCGGGCTCGGTGACGTCGCAATGGCCGACCACCAGGCCGCCGCACTCCTGCGCCAGCGGCTCGACCCGCTTCTTGAACGCGTCGCCTTGAAAGGTGAAAGCGAGGCTGGCGCCGTGCGCGTGGCAGGCTTTTGCGATCCCCCAGGCGATCGACCGGTTGTTGGCGACGCCCAGTATCAAGCCGCGCCTGCCGCGCAAGAGACCCGAGGCTTCCGCCATGATGTTCCTCGTTGCGCCGCCGACCGGGAGCCTCGTATGACACAGGGGGCGGGGCCTCACAAGCAGCCGCCGGAGCCGCCCATTCGCACTGTCGGGCGGCAGGAATATCGCGCCCGCAAGAGTGTTTGTCCGGGTGACATGGTTCGTGTGCAAGACGCGTCAGGTGTCGCGGCGGCGCGCTTGCTGGATCGTCCAAACGGGCGAGTTCGGCCCGCTGGGAAGGAGAGCGTATTGGGCGGATTCCGGCAGGGGATCGAGGCTGCGGTACCGGCATTGCGACGTTACGCAAGGGCGCTGACCCGCAATGCCGAACTGGCCGACGATCTGGTCCAGGATACGCTCGTGCGGGCGCTGCGGTCGGAGCATCTGTTTCACGGAGGCGACCTCCGCAGCTGGCTCTATACGATCCTGACGAACCTCAACCGCAACCGCCTGCGCTCGTTGGCGCGTCGCCCCGCCGTTCAGGCCATCGAGGACAACGATGCACCCGACATGGCGGGGCCCGAGGCCGGCGCGCGCGACATCGAGCGGGCGCTCGCCTCGCTGGTCGAGGATCAACGTTCGGCGCTGCTCCTTGTCGTGCTCGAAGGCCTCACCTATCGCGAGGTCGCCGAAGTGCAGGGAGTGCCGATCGGGACCGTAATGTCGCGGCTCGCGCGCGCGCGTTTGCAGATCAAAGCCTATCTCGACGGCGAGCGTCCTACGCTTCGCCGCATCAAGTAAGTCGAGGAAGAAGACGATGACGGATCGAGATTCACCCGTAACCGAGCACGAGCTCCACGCCTATGTCGACGGCGAGCTTCCGGCCGATCGCCGAGGCGCGGTCCAGGCTTGGCTGGCCTCCCATCCGGAGGATACCGCCCGCGTGGCGCAATGGCGGGCACAGGCCGAGGCAATTCGCCTGCACTACGGCGCGATCGCGGCGGAGCCGGTGGCGGCCCGCTTCAATCTCGACAAACTTGCCCGCGGCGCCCGCTCCTGGCGTGCAATGGCGGCGGCCGCGATCGTCGCGGCGTTTCTTGCCGGAGGCGTCGTGGGCTGGATGGCGCATGGGGCCTCGGCGGCGGCGCCGAGCCGCTTCGACACGTTCACCACGCAAGCGCTCGATGCGCATCGCGTCTATGTGGTCGAAGTGCGCCACCCGGTCGAGGTCAGCGGTGCCGAGCGGCCGCATTTGGTGCAATGGCTGTCGAAGCAACTCGACTACGAGCTCCGGATCCCCGACCTCGAGCAGAGCGGATTGAAGCTGGTGGGGGGACGCCTGCTGCCGGGGCCATTCGGCCCGGCCGCGTTCTGCATGTATGAAGGACCGTCCGGCGAGCGCTTCACCATTTATTATGCTCGCACCGATTCGCCACAGACCGCCCTGCGCTACCGGTCGGGCGATCGCTTTTCCGCGCTATACTGGGTGGAGCGCGGGCTCGCCTATGTGGTGAGCGGGCCTCCCGACCGCGAACGGCTCCTCAGCGTGGCACAGGCGGCCTATGAGCAGATCGACAAGGGCGGGCCGGCCGCCAGTCCGTAAGACAGGCATCGACGCGGCGGCGCGCCGTTTCGCTCATTCCATATCGCTGCGCGGATCATAAGGCTTGCTTTGCCGCCATCGGCGCATCAGCACTTCGAGCTCGGCATCGCCTCCCTCCGGCAACATGATGCGCACGGTGGCAAGCAGGTCGCCGGCACCGTCCTTGGCCGAAAAGCCCTTGCCCTTGAGTCGGAATGTGCGCCCCGAATTGGTGCCGGCGGGAATCGCGAGCTCGACAGCGCCGTCGAGTGTGGGCACGCGCACCTTGGCGCCGAGCACGGCCTCGTAAAGCGTGATCGGCAGCTCGAAGCGCAGATCGGCGCCCTCGCGCGTAAACAGCGGATGCGGCGCGATCGACACGGCGATCAGCAGATCGCCCGCCCGGCCACCGGGGCCGGCAAGTCCCTGCCCCTTCAGCCGGATGGTCTGGCCGTCGTTGAGCCCGGCGGGGATCTTGACGTCGACCTCTTTGCCAGTCGGCAGCTGCACGCGTTTCTTCGCACCGCTGGCGGCCTCCGGGAGGCTGATGGTCAGCGCCGCTGAGATGTCGTGGCCGCCGGTAGCGAGATCGTCCTCGAATTGAAAACCGCCCGGCCGACCGCCACGCGCGGCGCCGCCGAACGCCTCCTTCAAGATATCCTCGAAGCCGCCGAAGCCACGGAAGCCGCCGCCGGCTCGCCCGCTCGCCCGCCCGAATCCGTCGCTCCCCCAGCTGAAGGTCTCGAAATTGCCGCCCTGGCCGAAGCCGCCGCGCGGCCCGCGTCCGGCGCCAAACCCCTCAAAGCCCTGGAATCGCGGCTTGCCTTCGCCGTCGATCTCGCCGCGGTCGAAGGCCTTGCGTTTGTCTTCCTCGCCAAGGATTTCGTAAGCCGCGTTCAGTTCGGCAAAACGGGTGGCCGCCTTCGGGTCATGCTTGTTGGCGTCCGGGTGCAGCTTCTTGGCCTGCCGCCGGAAGGCGCTCTTGATCTCCGCGGCGCTCGCGTTCTTCGACACCCCCAGAACGTCATAGGGGTCGCGCATTCTCAATCCCTCCCAGGCAGGTCACCTTACTCATCATACCGAATACCGGGCAGGCGCCTCCGCCCCATACCCACCACAATGTGGGGACCACCCGCGCAGTCCGCAACGAGGCACAACGGGCCAGAGGGCCGACCGACCTTCGGCTCGGGCCCGCCCGGCAGCGCTTGACTGCGCCGCCTGGTTGACGCGTTGTCTGCCACGCGCGCTGAAAACACCGTTGCGGCGCCAGCGCGGCGCCGCGAAGCGCCAGACTTTTCGAGGGAATGCATGTCAGGCGTCAAGCTTACCATTGCCACTACCGACTATGATCACTTCCGGGATTTCCGCCTCGGCCTGATCAAGGCCGAGGGCATCGACCATACCTGGCTGACACTCGGTCACCACGAGGTGTTTGCGCGCTTCACCTTCAACCGCGAGTGGGAGGTGAGTGAGCTCTCGTTCGCGAAATTCTGCGCACAGGTCACGCGACCGACGCCCGACATCATCGGCCTCCCGGTGGTCTGCTCGCGGCTGTTCCGGTTCTCGTCCTTCTACGTGAATCGCAAGAGCGGAATCAAAACCGCGGCCGACCTCAAGGGCAAGACCGTCGGCTCGCCCGAATGGGCGCACACCGCCGCGGTCTACATGCGCGGCTGGCTCAATGACGAGCATGGCATCGGGCTGCGCGACATCCACTGGTACCAGGCCGGCGCCAATGAGGCCGGCCGCATCGAAAAGGTCGAGCTCAATCTTCCGGACGGGGTCAAGCTCACGCGCGTAAGCGACCGGTCCTTGAGCGATATGGTCGCTTCGGGCGAAATCGACTGTGCGCTGATCGCGCGTCCCCCGAACTCGTTCCTCGCGGGGCACCCCGACGTCGTCCGTCTGTTTCCGAACTATCTGGAGATGGAGGAGCAGTACTACGAGCGCACGCGCGTGTGGCCGATCATGCACATCATCGCGATCCAGCGGCACGTGCTCGACGCGCACCCGTGGATCGCGCGCAACCTCTACAACGCCTTCGTCGAATCGAAACGCCGCAGTCTCGAGCGCCTGCTCGATCCCGCGGTCTCGCGCTATCCGCTCGCCTGGTTGCCGACCTACGCGCGCAGGATGCGTGACCTGTTCGACGGCGACCCGTTCCCCTACGGCATCGACGAGAATCGGCCGACCTTGGAACAGTTCCTGCGCTACACCCACGAGCAGGGCATCGCCCATCGCCACGCCAAGCCCGAGGAGATTTTTCCTCGCGGTATCATGACGTCGGTGCGGGTGTAGCCCTGCGCGGGGTGGTGGGCTCAGGTATTGCTCCGCGGGCGCAAATTGCGCACTTCCCATTTGCCGCGCTCGGCGCGGCAGGCCTCGCCCTGCAGCCACGCCTCGCTGCCGTTCTTCACGTAGCTCGCGAGAAAATCGTGGCAGGTGATCCCGTCTTGACGGTAGGCCGAGGCGAGCGGCGTAACGGTGCCGCGGGCGCCAGTCTTCGGGTTCTCCCAGGCCAGGCTCGTGTGCTTGCCGCCCTTGCTCAGCACCTCGCTTACCGCGGCGCGGGCGATGGCAAGGTCACCCTCCGCCGGCGTCTCCGCGATCGCCTCGGGGGCGGCAGGCCCCGGCGAGCCGGCCTGACCCGACATGCCCTCGGTTTTGGCGGCGCGCATGCTGTCGAGTTGATAGGAAAAACTGCAGCCGCCCCCAGCGAACGCCAGCGCCAGCAAACAGGCGCCCGCCGGCAGGCGCCCTCGCGCGCCGTGCCAACCGGTCCGCATTCCTCTATAACCGGGCAGCCTGGACAACGGTCTTGGCGCCGACGCCACGATGTGGGTACTCCGGAGAATGTCCGACACAGCGCCAATAGAACACCCGACTTCGTTAACGAGTGGTGATTTCACCGAGGCCGACGAGCCCTTGCGGCTGTTCGCCGCCTGGTTCGAGGAAGCCACCCGCAGCGAGCCGCGCGATCCCACCGCCATGTCGTTGGCGACCGTGGATGCGGACGGCCTGCCGAATGTTCGTATGGTGCTGATGAAGGGCTTCGGCGAGCAGGGCTTTGTGTTTTTCACCAACACCGACAGCCAGAAAGGACGGGAGCTCGATCGCGACCACAAGGGCGCATTGCTGTTCCACTGGAAATCGCTCAACCGGCAGGTGCGGCTGCGTGGCCCCGTGGAGCGGATCGAGGACGCGGAAGCCGATGCCTATTTCGCAACGCGGCCGCGGCTCGCCCAGATCGGTGCCTGGGCCAGCAAGCAGTCGGCGCCGCTCGAGAGCCGCCACGCATTCGAAAAGGCGATCGCGCTCTACGCCGCCAGGTTCGCGGTCGGAACGGTTCCGCGGCCACCGCATTGGACCGGATACCGCCTGCAGCCGCTAGTGATGGAATTCTGGCAGGACCGTCCGTTCCGGCTGCACGACCGGGTTGAGTTCAGGCGGGAGGCGCCGGGTGCGCCGTGGGGCAAGACCAGGCTCTATCCGTGACGGACGCAGAGAAGGAGCTGCCCGGATCCGAGACGGGACGGCGTTTAACCGAACGCGCCCTTGAAAACGCGGCGGCCGTAGCGACGTTAGAGCGGGTTTCCGTTTCCACCGGGAGGTAAACCTCTCTAGCATGCATCAGGGCCTTGGGATTTGACCGTCATGGCGACGCCGCATTCGAACCAGCCGCGCCGCGCCCTCCTGCTCACGGGGGCGAGCCGCGGCATCGGCCACGCCACGGTCAAGCGATTTTCCGCAGCCGGCTGGCGGGTCATCACCTGCTCGCGCCACCCCTTCCCCGAGAACTGCCCGTGGGAGATGGGCCCCGAAGATCACATCCAGGTCGACCTCGTCGATCCCGACGGCACGCTGGAGGCCATAGCCGAAATCAAGCAGCGGCTCGAGAACGGTGAGCTCCACGCGCTCGTCAACAATGCCGCCATCTCGCCCAAGGCCAACGGTGGCACGCGTCTCTCGTCGATCGACACCACCATCGACGTGTGGGACCATGTGTTCCGCGTGAACTTCTTCGCTCCCATCATGCTGGCACGCGGCCTGCTGCAAGAACTCAAGGCGGCCAAGGGATCCGTCGTCAACGTTACCTCGATCGCCGGCTCGCGCGTGCACCCTTTCGCAGGCGCGGCCTATGCCACGTCGAAAGCGGCACTCGCGTCGCTCACCCGCGAAATGGCGGCGGATTTCGGTCCCCTCGGCATCCGCGTCAACGCCATCGCGCCAGGCGAAATCGACACCTCGATCCTCTCTCCAGGAACCGAAGACATCGTGGCCCATCAAATCCCGCTGCACCGCCTCGGCACACCCGACGAGGTCGCCAAGATCATCTATGTGCTGTGCACCGAAACCTCGTCCTACGTGAACGGCGCCGAAATCCACATCAACGGCGGGCAGCATGTCTGAGGACGCAGGCCAGACGACGCAAACGCGGCCGCCTGTCGTCCGGCGCCGGACATCCTCCACTCACAGCCATTTCTTCCATTTGAAGAAGAAGTACGGCAGCGCCGCCGCTACCACCATCAGCACGATCGCGATCGGGTATCCGAAACGCCAGTCGAGTTCGGGCATGTGGTGAAAATTCATGCCATAGATCGATGCAATCAATGTCGGCGGCATCAGCGCCACGGCCGCGACCGAGAAAATCTTGATGACATTGTTCTGCTCGATGGTGACCACCCCCAGCATGGCATCGAGCAGAAACTGAATCTTGTTCGACAAATAGGCGGCGTGGTCGGACAACGAGTGCACGTCGCGCTGCATGCCGCGCAGCTGGGCCCGCGGCTCCTTCGCCCAACGCATGCTGTCGGCTTCATTGGCGAGGTAGAGCAACAGCCGCCCGATTGAGACCAGGCTCTCGCGCACCTTGGATGCGAGGTCGCCCTTGCGCCCGATAGTTCTGAGAATTGCGTTGTAGTTGCGATCGCTGCGCCCGCCCTCCGGCTCGAAAATCTCGTGCGAAACCTGGTCGACCTCGGACCCGATCCGTTCCAGAATGTCGGCGGCGCGATCGATCACCGCATCGAGCAGGTCCATCAGTACGGATTCCCCGCTCACGGTCGGAGAGCAGATCCGGGCGAGCTTTGTGCCGACGATCATGAAAGGCCGCGGCTCGTCGTAGCGCACCGTAATGAGCCGATGCCCGGACAAGATGAACGTCACCGGCGTCGTCTTGGGAGTGTCGGTGTCGGACTGACACATCAGCGTCGCGGTCATGTAACGGGCGCCGTTTTCCACGTAGAGACGGCTGGTGACCTCGATTTCCTGCATCTCTTCGCGCGTCGGGACGGCGATGCCGACGCGACGCTCGACGATCTTGTCTTCCTGCTGGCTCGGATTGACGAGGTCGAACCAAACGGCGTTGTCGGGCACGTCGGTGTCGGACGTTACCTGAGTGCGCTCAAGAGATGTGCCGCGCGGAACGTAAACCCACAACATGACCCCTCCGCCGGCCAAGGCAGCGTTGCTCGCGAGCCAGCGTGGCGCGCCGCCAGCGAGACGATGCGGCCAGTGATGGCCCAAACCCGTCCCGTCCCGCAAGGCCAATGAACAGGCGCATGCGCGGAGCCGCCCCGGACCCCGGGTCCGGCGGATTGCAGGCGGACCTATTGGTGGAAAGGGAAGCTTGGGAGAAAGGTGCCGGCGCCTCAGGCCGCCATCTCGGCGATCCACTTGTCGATCTCGTGGACCGACGGAGCATAGGCGGGGTTCTTGACCTCGCTTTGATACTGCAGCGCAGCAGCAACTGCCGATATTCCGATCTGGCCATAGCGGCTGTCGAGATTTGGCTCGCAGCGATGGGCGTTTTCACTGGATTGAGCCGTATTGTTCTTGGTCATTTTCTTCTCCGTGGAACCCACTCTATTCGAGTTTGCTTGTTCGTCTTTTCGGAACGCTCCTCGGTTCATGGGATGGCGTCGGAGTGCGGCCGAAATACGCAACAAATCGTGTCGTATCATGACTTTTACCTCCGACCCTTGATCCCGCAATATTTTTTGGGCTGTTTGGCAAACTATCAGTAAAGTTTGCGAGCAGATGTTCGGGTTTTGGTCATTGCGGCCTCAGCAAGTCGCTGCTGATCCGCGGCCTTGGTGTAGCGCACAAGTTCCGTAAGGCTCGCGTGGCCCGTGATAGCGCCGATCTCGTGGGCGGTGCAGCCAGCCTCGGCGAGGCATCGGGCCGCAGCCTTGCGTAGACCCGTGGGCGCAACAGTGGGGCAACCCGGCCTCGTCGCACTGATTCCGAAACCAACGGCTAAATGCGGAACCCTGGAACGGCCCGCCGCGCCTCGCGGTCACGAACGTTAGGTGGTCGCGCGGCGCTGCAGCAATGATGGCCGCAAGAGCGGGATGCAACGGAATGAGTAGCTCGACTCCGGTCTTCTCCTGTTTGACGTGGAGGGCACCGTTGCGGATGTGTTGCGCCCCCATGCGGATCACGTCGCCACGGCGCTGTCCGGTATAGAGCAAAAGAGCTAGGGCCAGCCGCGCGCGGGAGCCTATAGGATGGTGCCGCTCAAAACGTTCGATCTCATCGTCAGTCCAGCTATGGTGACCGCCGGTCCTGACGCGCACGGCCCTCACATCGCGAGTAGGGTCGTCTGCACGTAGGCCGATCTCGATGGCGTGCTTCATCATGACTCGCAGGGCCATGCGCAGCCCGTTGGCAGCGCCCGGCTGCTCGGCCCGCGCCGCCATCAGCTTGACGACGTGATCGCGCCGCATGTCTGCCGCGCGCTTGTCGCCATGCTCCTTGCAAAGCCGCTCGATTATCCCGCGATAGGCGCGCTGCGTTGATGGCCTCAGCGTGCGGAACTCCGGCGAGGTGAAGTAGCTCAACGCCAGGGCCCACATGCTCCCTGGCCGCGCCCTCTTAGCGCCTACCGGAAGCGGCTGGCCGGCCAAGGCCGCCTCGTAATCGCTCATGAACTCTGCCGAGAAGGGCAGGCCATGCAACGCCTTGGTTTCAAAGCCAGGGCGCCGGAAATAGAAGCGCGGCTTGCCGTGCCGGTCGACGAAGCCGTGCACGTAGCGCGGCAGCCTCAGACGCGGTCCCATGAGTTCTCCTCCCTACGCTCGAGCTCGCCGACGGTGACGATAACGATCTTGCCGTTGGGATCTATCTCGACGCGCGCCACAGCTTGCCCAGCAGCGACGACGGCCTCCACCGCCTTTCGCAGGTCCGTCTTGCGGAATATGGCCGGCGGGCGCGCCACGTGGTTACCCTCCTGAAGTCTGCTTATCGGTCAATGCTGCGAGCGCGCCGCGCACCGACATTGCCCCGGATTCGACTTTCTCAATCAGGTCCGCCCGTCCGTCTCGACGCAGGCGCGCAAGCACATAAGGTCGGTTGGCGCCGCGTTTGATCTGCGAACCGGCCCGCGAACCTTTGGTGGGGTGGCCGTGAGGTAGGAGGACCGGCCCTGCGTCGCGTCCGTCTTCCCAGCTAATGCGCTGCGTTATCGGGTGGCCGCGATAGCCGCGCATCCAAACGAACCAAGCGAAGGCCATGTCGCTGTTAGCCTTGCGGCCCTCCCAGCCGTCCCTATGCATCATTGGAAGGCGCTTGCGGAAGACGAAGACGCGCAAAAGCCCCGCGCCATCCAAGATCGGCGATCGCCGCTCCAATTCCAGGAATGCCAGCCGCAACAGCATCACTACGTTCGGGCACAGCTCGAGGGCGTGAGCCGTAAATTCATTCGCCAGCATGTACGGCGGATTCGTCACGATACAGCTGACCCCGTCGGGGACTTTGGTGGTCTTTAAAAAGTCCATCCCGTGGATCGCGGTCGGGTCTGTGCCGTAGTCAATCAGATCGCTGCATACGACGTGGTGACCATGTGCACGCAGGACATTGGCGATTGCGCCGCGGCCGTAGGCGGGCTCCCAGATCTCCGTTGGCAACCCCAGAACGCGCAGAAGGGCCTCAACCACCGCAGATGGCGTTTCATACAGATCGTGTCCACGCTCGGCATGCGCGTGACGCTGTGCTTGGCAACTGTGGTCAAGCATTAGAGTTGCCGCCTCTGTCGCGACCCAGCACTCCGTGGGGCGATCGCCTGACTGTCTGATCTCCATCTGCGCCCTGCCCTTGCTCGCCAAGAGCCGGTCAAGGCATCGCCTTCCGGCCCTACGGTCTGCGGCCCAAGGTGCTCGCGGCGAGGGTAGGACGGGATTTCTAGGCCCTGCCAGGAGTCACTGGCCGGTACCGGAAAGCACAGCGCCTGTGTCAGAAAGGTCAGAAAGGTCGGAAAGATGCTGAGCGTCATGACACGTACCCCCTTTCTGACCTTTCTGACCTTTCTGGCTTTGGGGCCCCGGAAAAAAGCAGCGGATTGACCCGCCACCGATGGATGGCGCGGCCGCCAGTCTTCGTGGTCACGAGGTTCAGCCAGCCGGCCCGAACCAGACCATGGAGCAAGCCGCATGTCTGTTCGGCATCAAGCCGACGGCCGAGCGCCTCACGCCGGATGTCCAACAGCGATACCTCTGCCTTCCGGTTTGTCCGAATCCAACACAGTGCGCGGCGGGCGTTGGTATGCTTTTCAGTCAGCCCGAGTTGCCGGAGCGCTGACCGACTGTGCGGCCAGAAATAATCTCGCCACAGCCGCACAGCGGCCTCAACGTACTGTGGCCCAATGGACATCGGCTCGGGGCCGCCGAGCATGGCCCAGTCCAGGTAAGCCAGCGTGCCACTCAGTCTCAGGACATGGGTGCCGCCCTTGGCAACCCATTCCCGTTCTCGGCCATCCAACTCTGGCTTTAGCTGTGCCAGAAAGGTCCGAAAGGTCTCAAAGGCCGAGATGGCCGTCGGCTGACAAGTCCACCGTTCGCGGTGCGAAGACACCATCTTCATCTGCGGCTAAATTTATCAGGCGCGTGAGTGCGTTCTGAATTTCAGGCTCAATTTCGGTAACCTCATTGGAAAGCGGCATATGCGTCGGTTCCTCCGGCCACCCAAAGCAGAACCGCGCATACATGCCGTCATCATCGCCCTCGAAAGCCCGAGCAAGCTTGTCCGGCTGAAATCCGCCCGTGACGCCGACCAACAAGTAGTCCAGGACAACCGGAGGCCGGCCCTGCCGCTCGACAACGAAATTCGTGCCATTCCAGGCCTCGAGCCAGAATTCGTTGTCCTGCCCGTTGGAGTAGCGTTTCATATTCAAAAACAGGCGCGCGAGCTCATCAGCGACGAACGCCAGGCCCTGCGGTCTTGCTTCCAATAGAACGGCAAGTCGCTCAATGGTGCCGTCCGACAGGCACAGTCTCGGGGCTACGAACGGGCCCGGCTCGGTCGCGCCCGCTGGCTTCGGCGGCGCCGGTAAGTTGGCTTCCACCGCTTCGGCCATGGCCTTCTCCCATTTTTTCTTTTCAGCTTTGGCTTTTTGCGCGCGGGTTTCGTGCTCACGCTGCAACTCCGCGATCTTCTGTTTTCGTCCCCGTTCGATCAGCGACAGGACGCGCCTGGTAACGTCCAGACCGGGTGTCTTGCCGGTACCGGAAAAGCCGACGACGGCCACCCACATGGTCAGCGGCTCGGACCAGGAGCGGCACGCACGCACGCGCCGCGCTGTCCCGATGAGGCTCGAAGCAATGCCGAGCAATGGCACCGCGACATGTCCCGGCGTTACAGCCGCGCCACGGGCTGCGCGAAGAAGCCAGCCGCGCAGCGAGGCGGGCAATGCTTCAACGGGGAAATCCGGCAGATCACCCCGCCTGTCATCGAGTAGCACCCAATCTGGCTCGTCCCACGTGCCAGTTTCCGCCTTCCGGCCCCTCGCTTGCTGCTCGTCGGTGGTTCTTTGCTTGACCCCCTGGCTGCCAGAAAGGCCAGAAAGGTCAGAAAGGGGGGTGCGATCATCGCTGGATGAGGGTTCGCGGTCGGGCAGGTCCGGGTGCGGCTCTTTCCTTCCAGCTTTGATTCCGCTCTCGATTGTTTTCATCGTGGCGCGATGACCGTGCTCGCGGAGGTACTGGTTTGCATCGCAGGCGCCTAACAGAGCGTCAGTCACGGTTTTTTCGTCTATCCACTCGCGCGCGATCAACCTACCCATACGGAAGGCCACGGCATTGAGTGTCTGGTTACGCTTACCGTTCGAGGTGGTGCTGAGTTCGGCGGCCGCACCGTCAAGCGCCGCTGCCGCATAAGCCTGACCGCGCGAGCCATCGGCTGCTTCCACTGTTTTCGAGAAAGCCGTGCGTGCATACTCGTCCAGCGCGTCGCTGTTCGGTTTGCTATTCGGGCGGATGATATCTGCCAGCCACTGGGGCAGTTCGGGTATGGTGCCCGCCTTAAAGGCCTCTGCCAGCAATGGCCTGCCGTTAACAGCTTGCCATCGTTTACCATCCGGCAGCACTGCTCCTGGTGCGATAACGAAGCCGCCTACGCCCCGCACATCAATGCCATCTGGTAACTCGCCGCGGCCATTGCCCAGAGCCTTACCCTTAGGCTGCTTGAAGAACAGATGAGCTCCGCCGCGCGATGTTTTTGTCATCGGGACGTCGGCAAGATTGCCACCGTTAGCGCTCACAAGTCGATTGAAGGCTTTAATGCCGTCATTGCCGCCCGGGTGCCGATCGCAATCGATGACGATGAGACCAATGCGCCCGACTGGGATGGCGGGCAATGCGTCCGGGTGGTCGAGCCACCATTTGCGGATCTCCTCCGGCTCGGTGCTCGCCTTTTTTTCCCAACCGGCCAGCAATGGGCGCTTATCTGGTCCCGCCGGAAAAACGGGCACGCCCACAGCGGCCAAATCGAGCGCGGCCGCAAAATTTGGCTTGTCTGCGAGAGTTGCCGTTTCGGAGGGCGTGTGCATATTCACGCTGTCGGTCTCCGGGGAAGTTGTCGAGGCCGCGCTGGTCAGGCGCGACCTCGGTATTGAGCCTCACCACGGGATTTCGTCGTTCATTTCGCTCGCAGGCTCTAACGGCGGTGGCGGCGGCGGTGCCGCTGCCGCCGGCCGTGAAGCGGAAGGCGGACGGATGCGGATGCAGTCCGTTGTTTTTCCTCCCATGGTCGTCTTGGTCGGATACAACTCGATCCGTTGTCCCGGCCAATCTTCCGTGTCGGGACAACCCGTGGCGTCGCAAACGGCGTCGAAGTTTGTTACGTTCAACGGGAGCGACTTCTCAGCGTTCTTGAAGTGAAGGACAATCTTCTGCGTTTCTTTGCCGTCCAGACTTTTGAGCGTCTCGTATGGCGCGCTCTCAATCGTGGCGACATACGCCTTGCCTCTCAGGTCAGCGGCCTTCAGGTATCGGCTCGGGAACACTTCATCCCTGATCATTTTCAGCTCCTTCATTTGAGATTTGCTGCCCATTATGGGATTGCACAGTCCGTGGCAGCGGGACGAACTGAGCAAGCTGAATTGCGCGCCAAAGCGTGCAGCCATCAGCGCGTCGCACGACAAACCAAAGAACGTCGCTCTCAGGCGGCGGCCATGGCTGGCCGTCAGGGCTGTCGCTGGTCATGCTGTGTGAAATCTTGATCATGGCGCGCTTCCGGGTGAGCAAGTCGAGCGGCACGCCCAGCGGGCTCGCGGCCACGTCGCGTACTCTTGGGGAGTTGATGTTGCACTGCTGGTGAGCGTGGTCGCGGACGTAGTTGAGCCAGCCCTGGGCGGATGCGGCAGGAACTGCCTCGTTCAAGTCCTCAATGTGCTCGGCGACGCGCCCTTCATCTTCGGCGCGGATGTCGATCGACAGGTCACCGGACTTGCGGCAGGCGACAAGCAGCCTCTCGATGGTCTTGGTCGCGCCGTGCTCTTCTAGGATGTAGCACCAGCCTCTGGCGCTCACCTCGAAATCGAGGCTTCCCCTGATTTTCCCGATCTGACTGCAGAACTCCTCGACCTGTTCCTGGTAGGCAAGCTGGGCGGCAACCGATTGGCGGCCGCGGCTCCGCTTGGGAATAACGATCTCAGCCTTGCGCGCGGGCGCGCGGTCGTGTACGTCGTCCATGGCAAGGAACTTTCAATTTGCCCCGCTTCGGCGGGGCATTTTTTTGGGTTCTGGAATTGGTGTTATCGAGGGTCACCGGTACACGATCTCGCCAGAGCGTCGATCGGCGGCCAGCGCTCGCTCAAGCAGTTGCCTGAGCGCCCGCGAGCGGGGGACAATCTCGGGCTGGGCGCGCCTCCAGTTCTCGAGCTCAGCGAATAGTGGACCCTTGAGCCGAACCTGAACGGCGGCGCCCGTAACGTCGGAGGAGTCGCGCATATGATTTTTTCTCCATGCAGCGCATGAGCGCATGGAGGCGAAAATAGCTGCAGCGATTTCGGATAAAAATGCCGATTAAATCCGAGACGCTCGAGCGAATTGACTTTGCGCGAAACGACGCAGGAGAACGGGGCTCCCGGCGCACATTTCCAAACCCTCAGCTCCTATATCAAATATGTTAGCCAGATAGCTGTTCTTGATGCGGCCTTTTCCAGCTTTCCTCCGCAAGAACTCGTCATGCCAGCTCAACATGGCGACGACCGAGTTCTTGGATTTTGCCGTCATCAGACGGCTGATGCGGGGGAAGTCACGCAAAGCGGATTTTGCGGCGTCTTCGCGAGACTCGCCTAGTCGGATCAGGGCCTCCAATCCCATCGCCACGCAGCCGCGCGCCCCCCACACGAGCGAGCTGTCACCTGTTTTGCCCTGCCCGAAACGGGCGGACTTCAGTGCCGGGCCCACGATACCGCGATCCAAATCGTCCAACTGCTGTGCAAGCTCCCAGATATGGCGTGTCTGTTCCAGCGTGCCGCCGACTTTACGCACGAATTTTGAGAGAGCCACCTGGATGTAAATATAGCGCTCACGTTCGTTTTTCGGGGAAGCCGGCTCAGCAGAACTCGCCCTCTCGAGTTCAGAAAGCAACCAACGCACGGCCGCGAGCAGATGATCTTCGCTTTTTGGACCGGTCACCCCTGAAACTCGGTCAACTGCGTCAAGTATGCGTTGAGTACCATCATCATTTGGCGGAGCCGATTTTGGCCAAGCAATCGGCTGGCCCGAACGTTTCCGGGCGCGCTTTCGAGACCTGTGCTTCGTCATCTGCGCCTCCGTGTGGCGCCCGTGAGAGAGGAGGGTGCGGCAGCCCGGGCAGGTTCCGGGTGTTCGGTGGCCAAACCTAGCCGCACCTATTCGTTTACTGCTCTCGTCAATCATACACGCCTAGTGCCGCCAGCGCGGCAGCCGCTCGGCTCGTGCGGCGTCGACCGAGAAGCTCAAGCCCGGCGATGCGGTTACAACTCCCAGTGGTCCGCCAACTTCATCACGAAACCGATGGGTCCGAACGCATCGAACACGAGGATTGGGTCCTCAGTCGCGGCCGGATCTCTGCATTTGTCCATAAGCGTCATTGCGTCTGTACGCTCCCGCATGGCGTACGTGTCGGGCTCAAACTAATACGGATGCCATACTAATTTGACTCTCGCGACGCGCTGGTCGCTGAAATAAAAATTGACCCACGCGGGGGTCATTCGCTGTTTCGTTCTCGGGTCACTCGCTCAACTCGGCGCGCCATACAAGGAGCGGGCCTCTCGCGGCCATCACGATCCGCGCCGCTCACTTTGGCTCCGAGTAGTAGTCGTCCAATCCAAATTTAAATTTCGTTTCGATCATCTCCAAGTGGACCACAGGAATCTTCTTCCCGAGTTCAGCGAACCCCTCGTTCATCATCCGGAAGGACTCCTCCAGCAAACGCCATTTCTTCGTCCATTCATCACTCCAGACAATTTCTTTCCGCCGCATGAACGGAATGAGACGCAATATCATCCAATTCAACTCGTTCGAGCGATTAAAGTACATTGCCTCGTTCGTCTCGTTCGGGCTTGGTCCAACAACATCCAGCTTGCCTTTAAGAGCATCTCCAAGGGAAGTGAACAGCGTGAATAAACCACGATAAATCTCGGTGTTAAACATTTGGTCCCAAAACAATAGCTCAGCTTGTGTCTCTTGGGATAAACCAAATTCTTCGCCAACAATGAGTGAACGTATCTTACGCTCGGTGTCCCTCCGAATTGCAGTCGTCCTTCTGTTGATCTCAGCCTCTGTCCCGCTAAGTTGGCCCCCGCCCTCCGGCCAGCCAAACATTTCATCAAAGCCCATCATGTTGTTCGCAACTGCGCATAAAATGAATACCTGATCTTTAATGCTCCTTTGCAGCGCATATCCCTGCAATGGATAGCCATGTACGGAGAGCACCTCGGTCGCGCGCACGGTGCTAAACATCGTTTTATACATTAAAAAGGTTAGAGCATAATTAGGCTCGTTTGGTGGCCAGCCAACCTGAGAATGATAGGTCAGTTGAGTTTGAATGCTCTCAGCGAAGAAATCTAGAAATGCGTCAGTCAAGAGGCGGTGCCCATGGTACTTCTTGACAAATAGCTGTCCAACCGCCTCCTCTAGTTGCATCGTCCTCAAAAGAAATTTGCCCCCGAGAACGCCATTATAGTCAAAGGCGTCATGTATGCGATTTTGCCACTGGATGATTCTTTGCTTGCTTTCCTCGTCGGTCATTGAGGCGCTCCAGACCTTTTCGTTTTACGGAGTGTCGGCGACGCGCCTGCTGCGGTTCAAGAACGAATAAAGTTGAGCACCGGGGGCCGGAAGCCGAACTCGCTTGCCCATGCCCTCGTGCGCCTTGTAGCGCCGCTGCCAGTGGACGTTATGGCGGAAAGTATCCTTTCATAAATTTAGCAAAGTTTTCGCGGGCTGCTGCATCGGACTCCAGATGTTTCAGATATCCGCGAGGCCCATGGATTGATTTGAGAATGTCTTTGTAAAATCGGCGCACTCGAACTTTGATCCGAGTATCGTACGGAACACGCCACGGCGTGTGATCCGCTGCAAGCTCACGCCCGCTCGTGTACTCGACGAGTTCGATCGCGGGACGCTGATCGCTAGCATAGATGGCCCAAGTGACGAGACGCTTCGGTTGGCCCTTGAATATTTTCGCGGTCTTCGCCGTGCCGTGTGTGTCAAAGACCGCATAGGGATACGCCAAGTGTGCGACTTTGTGGCGAAGACACTCGTATAACAGGTTCAAGTGATCTGTCGTGTATTCCCGGTGACGAATGAATTTCTCGGCGTATCGTTTAAGGTCCTCGAGGTTAGGCCACAGCGTTCCCGCATGCAGTCCGCTAAGTAGATTAGTGAATGCGATACAGATGAAGAGGGCGGGGAAATATGCATGCTCCCTACGACTGTTCGGCCTCATGCAAATATCGATGTCCTTCCGGAACGTTTCGAGGCGATTATCGAAAAACCGCTTGGCGAATTTGAGCAAATGCTCGTCAGACTGGAAGGGCTCGATCGGCATGGGGATCACAGCCATTTTTGCATGATTGCCCGTATCCTAGCCGAGACGAGGCTTTGTAGTTGGGGATTTCGCCATCCTTAACCTTTTGATGCGGAGCGGGGATGTTTTACGAGGTTGCGACCCGCGTCTTCGACGACTGAGACTGAACGCTGCCACGTTTGTCCTTACACCATTGGTTGGGAGGGCAACGTGGGCGGCAAATTACTACAGTGGTTCGTGAGATTTGACGTGAGTGCGGCGCTTAGGCCATCCGGTCCGATGGCTCCGCCGGGAGCGGACTACCCCTGGCTTCTTCTTTCTTCATCCGCAAGACTAGCATATGACCGGTGCGGCCAAGACATCACGGCCGCCGAGCAGCGCGATGAACTCGCGGCGGCTCACTCAATCACCTCGTCGGCGCGGGCTATCGGGCGTGAATATACCGGGTCGCAAACGCCGACTTTTGAGCCGCGCCTCTTCAAACTGGCCGCCCTGATGGGGCTTTTTCTCTGGGATGCCTCCTCCGAGCTGGCCGGGACTTTCCAGCAATCACTGGCCCGCCAGCGATGCAAGTTCATGTTCGCTGCAATCCGCCGCTGAACGCGCGGGCGATCGCGATTAGGATGCAAGCTCCGATGAAGCCGGCAATCAAATAGCCGATCCAACCGCCGAGCGAGATACCGAGAAAGCCCAACAGCCAACTAGCGACAGCGGCGCCTATGATCCCGAGCACAATGTTCATCACAAGCCCCATTTGGCTCTTCATGAACTGCTCAGCGAGCCAGCCGGCGATCCCGCCGATAATGATGGCTGCGATCCAGCCGATCTGATGCTCTTCCATTGGCGTTTCCTCCCAGCGGGTGATTCAAGAACAAATCATAATGTTATGCTGGCTCGTTGCCCAGCCGATTTCGATGGATTGGCGCGCCGCGCCCCTCCTGTCCGAGCGGACACATCGGGCTCGCATAGGCTTACGGCGCCTCGAGCGGTGACTTGCCGGTCGAGCTGTGTACCATGTGGCACAGAGGGTAGTACATGAGCCGGAAACTTGAGCTGGTCCGCGAAGAGAAGCTATTCCGCCTGCTCCCGGGCAGGAAGGAGAGCAGCCGGCTGGAGGCCAGCGGGATCGCGCTGGTCGACGACACGACGGCACTGGTGGTCTTCGACAACCTCAATCAGGTGGCGCGCATCAACCTTTCCCTCAAGCGCCGAGCCAGCAACCGGCTCTTGCCCGCGCCGAGCTTGGGATCGGGTTTCGAGGACATCGCCATCGACCACAGGCATGGCCGCGCGTTCTGCCTGATCGAGGCGATGGAGGACTTCGACGGGTTCCTCCGCGGCTTCGTCGCCGAGTACGACCGCGCCGGCCGTTTCCTCCGTTGCACCCGGCTGCACACCCGGTTCGAAGAGGCGAACAAGGGCTTTGAGGGTCTCGCCCACGTGTGGCGCGGAGGCCGCGAGTATCTGTACGCCCTGTGCGAGGGTAACCTCGGCACGGGCCGCTACGCGGGGGGCGGTCGTGTCGACGTGTTCATTCGCGCGCGCGACGGGGGCTGGAAGGCGTCGCACCGAATCCGCCTGCCGAAGCAGGCGGAGTTCAAGGACTATGCCGCGCTCGCCTATCGCGACCGGCAACTTGCCATCGTCTCGCAGGCGTCGGCGCGCCTGTGGGTGGCCCGGGTCGACGAGGAAGCGCACGCCTTGGTGCCGGGATCCGACGCCGTCTATCGCTTCCCGAGCAAGAGCTACGGCAATGTCGAGGGAATCGCCTGGTTGTCCCGTGACACCTTGGTCGCCGTCTCCGACCGGAAGAAGAGGGGACAGCCCCCTCGCTGCGCAGAGAAGGATCAGAGCATCCATCTATTCAGGATCCCAGCGGGCTGAGGCCTTCGGCCGAGGCCTATCTGGAGATCGCGCGGGCTCACCCGCGAGTTGATACGGGACAAAGAGGTGGCGCTACAGCCCAAAACCGCGATACCGGAGGCGATAGTTTCGCGCTCCGGTGCCCTCAGGTCGAGCTGGTTCGACAGCGAAAAAGATGCAGAAAACCAATCCCGCCTGCTTGCCACCAAACGGATTGAGGCCCAATCTGAACTGACTGAATTCGAATGGGGCGAATCATGAAAAAGGCAAAGAAGCGCAAATCCAAGACTTCATCGAAACGACGCGTTAAGTCGAAGACGAGTAAAAAGTATGCCAGCGCCAAGTCGAAGACCAGGAGAACGACAAAGGCCAAACGGCCTACGAAATCGAAAACGTCTGTCCTTCCTAAGACTTCGACCCTGAAGCGAGTAGCTACGGAAGCAGCCGTGGCCGCGGGCTTGGCTGCAGGCGGTACTGTTCTTTCCGCAATGAAACCTAAACAAAAGGCGGCGGAGGAGGCTGCTGGAAGTGGGCCCGACACGAAGAATGACACATCGAAGAATTAGAGAGAGCGCCCACCGGGCCCTTAAAGGGAACTTTTGGGCGTAGGTAGTTGTTCAACGGCCGGACCCGTATCTAGCACACGAGTTCCGCGAACCCCGCCTAGGCAGCCTCCCTGCCGGAAGGTGGGGTTTGTCGTGATGCCCATCGGACGCGATAAAAGGGGCCGCATCGCCGGCCCCTTGGCGTTCCTGTCCCACGCGGGTTTATCGCCTCATGTAGAGGTCGCGCTCCCTGCGGATCTGGTCAGCGCGGTGTACGGCCATCCCGTTCCCCTTAGTCGCTAGAACTCGCCGCGCACCCCCTCCGGCCCACCCACCAATACTTCGGTCGGCGCGCCCCACGCGCCATGCGGTACTCCACCAACGCATAGAGAACGTTTCGTTAACCACATCGGCCGCACGATGCGCCCAAACTCATCAACGCGCAGCAATGATGCCCCCAAGAGTTACCGCCATAAGGTCACACCGGAGGACCTCGCGATGGCGCACCCGGACTACATCGTCAGTAACGTTGTCGCGTTAACGCTCCTCGCAGCCGTGGCGGCCGTCTTCCTATTGTTCGGGTACATCGCGCAGGAATTCGCCGAGCAGTTTCTGCCAGCTTTGACCAGCTCGCCCTGACTGCGAAGGAAACCACAAACGGTCCGTTAACGCCCCTGCCGTGTAATGCTCGCGACCGGCGGCACGCGCACTCTATCGTCCCCAAGACCGTGATCATCCCGATCACGAGAGAACCGCCCGCCGGTCAACGATCCTTCCAGGCCGGGCGGAGCGAGGCCACAAAGTTGAACACCATGCGCAAGCACTACATCGCCCTGGTCCATAAGGACGAAGATAGCGATTTCGGCGTGTCGTTTCCGGACTTTCCCGGCGCCGTCACCGCCGCCCGCACGCTCGATGAGGCGCTGGAACGAGCCCAGAAGGCGCTCGCGTTGTTGCTCGAAGGCATGGCCGAAGACGGCGAGCCAATCCCACCGCCCTCCGGCTTCGCCGAGGTCATCAAGGACAACCCCGACGCGCTGCCCGTGCTGGTGCCGCTGCCATTGGCGAGGACCGCGCGATGACCGCAACCGTCCGTTAACGCGGCCCTCGTCTAATGCTCGCGGCCGGCGGCACCGTGAACTTCCCAATCTTCGTACCAGTGCACACCAACGCGATGCCCGCCGGTCAACCCAATCCTCTTGCAAATCACTGCGGCCCCCATTCGCGGCGAGCCCCCTCGCGCGGGTATTGTCGTACACCTCTAGTATTGTGATGCGTATGCGTCCTTCGTTCGATGAGTGGCTCTGGAGCAAGGTGCTCCAACGGCAGGCGTCACCCTTCTGGCAACTGATTCCCTTCTCCTTGGCGCACTTGTAGATGACCGAGCCAGCCGCCGCGAATTGGTAGCCGAGGCCGAGCGGATTGAGAAAGCAAGTCACCTGGCTACGCGCCGTGCGCCCGCGCGTGTCGTTGCCCCCTTCCTTCATGTCGTGCAGCAGCTCGGGCAGCGTCACGAGCTTCTTCCAGCCAACCTCCTCGGCAAGGTTTGCAACTCTCCGCCCGGTTCCTCCGGTACGTGCAGGCCGTGGCTGGTGATGAAGACCGGATCGCAATCCTCTATCAGCGTTGCCCTCACATCGGCTTTGGCCATCATTCGGAGCGGCCAGCGGCGAGGCGGAGCCTAGCCACAATGGAAAAGACCCCGCTCTAGCCGAAGGTGAGCGGGGTCCTGATCGACTTCATTGCAGGCGAGAGGCCCCTTACTTGGCTCGCTTGTGCTTGTTCGATTTTGCCGCCCGCTGTGGCAGTCGGGTTGCTGTATTTAAACTCGTCCGCCGAGATCAAGTTAATAATCCGCTTCTGTGTAGCTAAGCAACATATCGCGTGGCGACAAAAAGCCAGACTGCGATCCCCGCCAGCATTAGGGAAAGTGCTCGGCGGACGATCGTGCTGCGCCGCTCATCTTCCAGCCAGGGTCGGGCAGCGTCAGCCAGCAACACGATTGTCGAGTGGGTCGCTGTAGCCACCGTCACATAGATAGCCGATAGGGTCACGGCCTGCCCGACCAATGGGCGCGTTTCATCCACAAACGTCGGCAGGACTGCGACATAGAATATCCCAGCCTTGGGATTGATTAGGTTGGTCACCAGCCCGCGCATGAAAAATCTCGAATCGTGGGGCGTCGGATCGGCGTTGCCAGGCGATTTTTTCTCCTGCCCACGCCAGCCCTCCCAGGCGAGCCATAGCAGATAGAAAACACCGCCCCACCGCAATGCTTCGTAAACCCAGCGCGAGTTGGCAATGATCGCCGTGAGACCGAGAGCCGCTGCGAGACCCACTATCAGCAGCCCCAGCGCGATGCCAAGCGTGGCAGCGAAACCCGCTCTACGGCCTTTACTGGCACTGAGCACCGCCAGATAGGCCATGTTCGGGCCTGGCGCCAGCTCAATCACCAAGCAAGTGGCAGCGAATGCAAGCAAGGTTCCAAAGGAAATAGCGCCCACAGCTAGGCCACTCTTTTGTACGCCCCGCACGGACCAGCCTTCGGCAACGAGGCATCGATCATTTCGGCGAGATCAGTCATGCTCCAAAGCGTCGCGCTGATATCGGCCGCCATCGCGGGCGAAAGGCCCTTCAGACTCTTGTGCTGCCACACGTAGTTGTACCAGAAGTGGAGCGCGATCATGTGCATTTGAGCCGGCGGGAACAGATGGTCAGCGACGGCCTAATGTTGACCTACGATGAAGATCGCTGGAGCTCCAAGCATCCAGTCGTTCCCGATCCTTTCTTAGAACAGATGGGGTGAGCGGCCGAAGTGTTGCGTCGTTGACGCATCCGGGCTTGTCACGTTGACTGATAACGAACGCAGCAAAGCGTCCAGTCTATCCAGTTCACGCCCCAGCAATAGACGCACCAAACGATCCCAAGTCGCCTGCGGCAAATTGCGGCGATTGGACCGGGTGAGCAATTTTATACAGACTCGCCTTGTGGGCGGCCCTAGCCTAAGGAGGTCGCGCCGATTGCACTCCGTGCCTTGCTCGGGCGGAAATCCGGCCGCGTATGCCTCCCCCGTTCGTTCATTTTGCAAGCGAGAAGACTCCATGGGCTCATTTCTTTCGCGATCTGCACACCAAGCGTTATCGAAATTTGCCCTGGGGCGTACCTACTTAGTTCATTGAAAAGCAGATTGAACGCGATCCGCGCAGACGCGAACTGTTATTCGGAGGTTACCTATGTCCTATTCGACATTGATGGTCCATCTCGAGTTGGAGCGCTCGAATGATGCGCGATTGCGTATCGCCGGCGACCTTGCAGAACAGTTCGATGCGAGACTGATCGGCATTGCTGCGTGCGATCCTGAACCAACTCATTATGCTGGGGGCGCCTTCGCGCAGGGACTCGTGAAACGCGAGCGCGCGGAGATCACAAAGAAAATGGCGGAAACGGAAGAGCACTTTCGCGCCGCTTTGCAGAAACGAGCGGAAAACATCGAGTGGCGCTCTGCAATGGCGCGACCTACCGACTATGTCGCGCGAGAAGCACGCGCTGCCGATCTTGTCATTACGGGCTCCAGTCGCGAAGCCGTGCTTCTCGATCCGCTCCGACGGCTGGATCCTGGTGATCTCTTGATGCAAGCTGGCCGACCTATCTTTTTTGTTCCTCCCGAAGTCGAACACCTTAATCTGAAAAATGTTTTGGTAGCCTGGAAGGATACGCGCGAGGCTCGCCGGGCGGTTGCGGACGCATTGCCACTGCTGCGCCAGGCGAAGCATGTCAACGTTGTTGAGGTCATCGAGGGCAATTCCAGTCGAACTTTGGCTCAAGAACGAGTCAATGACGTTGCCCAGTGGCTCGGTCGGCATGCCATTGCGGCGATTGGAACAGTAATGGACGACGGCAATGAATTGGGCCAACTCGATGCGTTATGGCAGAACGAGGCAGACC
This sequence comes from uncultured Alphaproteobacteria bacterium, assembly GCA_963739385.1. Taxonomy (GTDB): domain Bacteria; phylum Pseudomonadota; class Alphaproteobacteria; order Rhizobiales; family Xanthobacteraceae; genus VAZQ01. The sequence goes on along the minus strand of CAVUAI010000046.1, from coordinate 60,756 downwards.
TCGTAGTGGCGGGCGCTTACGGGCATACTCGATTCCGCGAGTGGGTGCTCGGCGGATTTACCCGCACCGTCCTCACGCGCTCGCGGCGCTGTTCATTTCTCACTCATTGATTGGAAGGGGTGCAGAGAGAATCAAGTCCAGGCCGGCGGACATCGTGGCGAGCCTCCCTGATGCGCTCGCGCGCCCAGTATCGTGCAGACCGAGCACATTATTGGCGTCAACAGCAGTCCACGAGAGGCTAGGAGCCCGTAAGGCAGGCAACTGAGCCGCGTTCATCACTTGGCGTTCGGGGATATCCCCGCACGTCTCCCCTCCTGATGCCTGCGGCCGCCTCAACATCGCGACCCGTTTCATCATCTATCGAGGGACGGCCACCTCAGCTCTCGCTGCTGCATGCCCCGCATCTAGTCTCTTCATTTGTGCAGTGGAATCGCTATAATCCGCCCGCCTCGCCCTGCCTTCGTCGGGGGAAAGGGCAGCCCTTGCGAGAAAGAAAACAGGGAAGCCTTTGTGAGGAAGAGAGTTAGAGCCTCGTTTGATCCCAAAACATTTCTCGCCAACGTAGGCGAGGGAAAAACGATTTCCTCGAAAACGACAGAACAACCGCCCACGAGGGAGGACTCGGACAGCGACACGAATGGGTGTGGCTTCCATCAGGTTTTCGCGGCAGGCACACGGCGCTGGCTCCGTTCTGGCGTGCTCGCACTGCGCGAGGGTGGCAAACGGTCCGACTCGATGCGCTTCGGCGCGTGCCCAACCTGCGCACCCTCAGTGAATAGCAGCACGACCATGCCTCGACGGCAATCTCGCGCCGGTCGCGAGAAGAGCGCGGCACGCCGTAGACCGAAATCTCGAACCGCGCGGCCGGCGCTTTTCCGATCGTCATCGGTCCTAATTCCTTTTCGGCCTCGCACTCAGCAATCCGAGCGTAGCTCAACTCCCAAACGGGAGGTTAAGCGACAAAAGTTCGGCTGGCGTGCGGCGGTTAATTCAAGGCCAATGTAGGCGGGCTTCGCGAAAGGCCATTCGGCAATGCCTTGCCCTGCCCTTTATTGGGCAGGGCTTTTTACACCTTTGCTCCTGGGAATTCATGCACCTCGAAGACGTGTTCAAAGAAGCGCACGAAGAATTTCGCCGGGCAATCATTGTCCTGGGCGACAGTCGAATTTTGGCCGCCGCAGGCCTGTTTGTGCTGGTCGTGTTGCTGCACGCATGCATGGGCGGAGCCCCGCCCGATTAGCACCCGGCCATGGCGCTCCCCGACTTCCCAATGACTAGATGCCGCCCTTCGGGCGCACGAAGCATTGGATCGTGCCAGCCAGCAGGAACAAATAGGCTTGCCCGTCGGGCGCGTAGTCGGGAACGATCTTGTCCGGCGGCACGATCACCCAATCGTCGTTAAGCCATGCATACCAGCGGTCCTCTGGATGCTTTCCTTCGCCTTCACGCTCGACTTTGAATTTGGTTTTGACGGTATCGCCGGCGTCGCAGCAGGAGAGCGAATGTTTGTCGCGGTAAAGAAACTTGTGATTGTCGGGCCGCATCAGGTTTTTTAGAAATTCCTTGTTTGGGCCGTCCGGCCACTCGCGCTTTTTTGCTCTGTGCTCGAGATACGAGTTCTCCGGCCAACTGTCGGGACTAGGTTGGCCGAGACCTGTCGTTGGAAATGCAAGGGAGATTGCTGCAACAAAGGACGCTGACCGGATCGTGCGCGCCCAGACTTTTCGCATGTTCGCCTCCAGCCCAACGGCTGAAGGATAGGGGAAGGCTATGGCCCTAAGTGTGATCTACCTCACACTTGGGTGCGACCATGCAACAAAGGACCCCCCAGCGGGACTCGGAAACGCGATCCCCAAGCCGCCCACACCTGTGTCGCCCGCATCGGTTCAGGTTCATTGGTCGGATAGATGACGAAGGGCGGGGACGCCGCAGCCAAGTTTGTTGGACCCATCTGTCCAGGCAGTTATGCCTCTCGACTCGGTCGCGTTTGCACGCAAGAATTCTATTGCCCGACAACGGTGCATCATACCTAGGGAGGAAGAGATGAAGCGCGCTATGATAATGGCGGTTTGCGTGGGCGTTCTGCCACTTGGCTGTTTTACTTCAGCATTTGCACAGGAATTGCCGAGCGAAGCCAAGTTCTCCATCACCTACACGGCTGTTAACCCCGCACCATCCAAGAGCGTTTCCGTTGGCGACCGAGATGTCGTGGTTTCGAGCAGCATAATGACTGCCGTCAACGATGGCGGCAGCGGCCTTCTACATAACATGGCCGGCCGCTGTAATTTCATGTCGGAAATAAACAAAGTGGCCAAAACCATCGAGACGCGCGGGTTCTGCAATTATGCAGACAGAGCGGGTGATCAAGTTTTCGAAGAGTTCATGACCAATGGTGCCGCACCGCTGGGTGGCCCGATTGTTTTCAAAGGGAAATGGCTGGGAGGCACCGGCAAGTTCGAAGGCCTCGGCGGTGAATTCGAGATCCGTCCCGCTGCCATCTTGAATTCGGACACATTGGTGCAAGGGGCAGGCAAGAAGACGGGAGCCTATAACATCTCCAAATTACCTGTGGCTCAGAAATAACGCGACGACGAATGGCCGGAGCGCAAGGCCATTCGGATTATACCTCGCGAACCGGGCCGCGCTGGCCCTCCTGGCGCGGCCTAAAAGTTTACAGCCGCGGGGCTAAAAGAGGCCCCGACCGTTTGGGAGGACCATTCCGCCGACGGGACTAAAGGCTCGGGCGAGACGCGCCGCGGCGTGCCCACCCGGCAAGCGCACCGTAAACACCGAGCTCTTACCCTGCTCGCTCGCCACGGTCACGTCTCCGCCCATCATGTGGGCCTGGGTGAACTCCTCGAACACTTTCGCCTCCTGCTCGGGCGTCATGCCTATGCCGCTGTCGGCTACAGCGAGCTCGATCCAGTCGCGTCCGTCGACCAGCCTTCGCGCCTTGAGATTGACCTGGCCCCCTTTGGTGAACTTGCAGGCATTGCTCAACCGCAGTCCACGCGCCGCCGGGAGCGGTCTTGATACCGCGACCAGCGCCAAAGCGGCTCCGCGAAGGCTCGTGACACTAAGCCCGCACCCTCTCCCAATTGCGCCGGAAGTCAGCCTTAGCTTCCGACAGGGTCGGCGCCCTACCGCTCGTCACCACGCCTGTCCGGTCGGAGACAAATATCACGATCGACCAACTCCAGCGCCGATCCGGTGGAGTGCTCGCCGAGCCATCTTCAACGATCCGGCCAACCGTCCGGCCATCCTCGACGATGGCCCAGTCCCGCAGGCGCGCATACGCAGTGGACGCAAGCCTCGTGGGGCGAAGGAAGTGGGCCATTCACCGCAGCCGCAGGGTGCTTTTCCGATTCGTCGTCATCTTTCCCCCCAATTGGGAGTTGCCCTCGGCGGTATGCGGGGCCCTAATGTGTTGGCCTTCGCGAGAAGGCTCATCATGAGGCGTCACCTGAAGCCCCGTCCTCCAACGGGGCTTTTTTATCGGCAAATCGGCGCAAAAGGTACAACTTGTGACGGCCATCACAGTAAGTGAGGCCGTCCAGCAGGCATCGTTGACCATAACGAGCTTTCCTCAAGCTAAGGATGCCCCGATGTTCAGTCTTCTGACTTTCGTGGTTGTTGCGGTTGGGCTTGCGACGCCGTTCGTCGTACCCCTGATGTGGGGCCAGTTAGAAACGGGATCAGCTTCCTGAACTCGCTAGTGAACCTCGGTCCTCCCCGACAATCCCCGTACCGAGGTTCTGAACGCCGCCTGCGGCGCCCCCTCCGGCGGGGGTTCTCCTCAATGGACTGTGGCTCCTAATTATTTGGAATTGGAATAGACCCGCATGAACGAGGCCAAGAGGGGCCGAGGAAGGTCCGAGCACCTTACCGTCAGCATCCATCTTCGGGTATCGCGGCTAGAGGCCGAGCTAATCGACCTGCGGCTTGCCCACATGGCCGAGGATGCAGCATCGAAGAATGGGAAGCCCGCGTGCAAGACTAGGCCCGAACTCCTGCGTTACCTGCTGCAGGATGTCGAGTTCCTGGGAAGACCGTTCCCCCAAGCGGGGCCATGGGCCGAACGCGCCGATGCGGTTATCGCCAAATATGATCTGCCGGACCAAGGGTACGAACCTGGGGTAACTTTCATTCGGGACGAAGGCCTCACGCGGGACTAATCGCCGAAGCCGAGCGGATCGGGCTGTGGGTGGAGCTTCTGCTCACCGGCTGCCTGCTTATGGCTCCACTACACCGAGTCAGCCCATACTCAAGCCACAATTTGGTTGACGCCGGGGGAATCTCCGCGGCGGTACGGTGAAACCATCGTGGTTTCGACGGGTATGTGCGGACTTGCACCACGCCTGTCACTCCTATCTATGGCGTATGTCGCCGCTAGAGGAATTGGCTTTCCTAGCCGCAACTGTCGTCTTGGGTCTTCTCGCGCTTGGCGTCGCTTACACGATTTGGATTTAAAGTCTCGTCCAAGAGCGCGCCGTCGAAGGCCAGCGCCGCCAAGCTGCGGTCATGGCGCGTCACGATCCTGCGCAACCGCGCCCACTACCTTGGTGACGTGCAAGCGCCCGACGAAGGGGCGCCCGAAGCCGCCGCTGTCTCAGAGTTCAAACTGAGCGATGGGCAGCGCAAGCGGCTGCTGGTGCAGAAGTCAGGAGCGGAACTAGGCAGCCTAGCTTTCATGTCGAAACGGAGATGAAAATCAGGAGGAAATCTCTCATCGTCAAACGCTCCATCCGGGTCGCCGGTCGCAGGACGGGCGTCAGCGTTGAGGATGCCTTCTGGAATAGGTTCAAGGAGATCGCCGCAGATCGCAACATGACGCTGTCGGACTTGGTCACCACAATCAACTCCAAGCGGAAACACAACAACCTATCATCCTCCGTCCGCCTGTTCGTGCTCGACCATGATCGACGGCAAGCCGTCCGTCTGCTGAGGAAGCGCCGGAGCGCCAAAGCGCCGAAGCCGCGGCGGTTAACGAATTTCGCCTAGACGACGAGCAGCAAGCGGCAGGTACAGGAGCGGGATTGATCCGCCATAGTCATGGCCCGGCGCAAAGGCGAAGTCACCTCCGCCATGAATTAGTGGGATTACCTGCACATCGCCCGTCTCTTAAGTTTCATCGCGGTCCTCAGCGAGTCACACAAGTGCCCAGGGCAGCGCAGCACCATGCAAAAAATAAGAACCCCGCACCCTCCAGCGCGGGGTTCTGCCGTCATGCATGGGTATCGTGCCTTCAACGCGCCAAGCGCGGCAGCGTTCGGCGGCGTCCAAAAAATGGGAGGTGCATCGCCCAGCCGCGCGCCTAAACTACATGAGGTGCCACGGTGTTTTCACCGGCGGTGCTCCCATGACTTTTAGGGGCCGCCCACCCTGTCTCCTCCTCGGGCGGCCTTTTTTTCTATGCCCCTCCCTCGGCTATGTCCGGGACACTATGAGCGAGTTTTCTTTTGAAGTTCTGGAAGGTGCCATCAAGCAGATGGAGCGCGCCCATTTGGGGATTGACGCCATTGTTCATGCGCTGGTCGCGAAGGCACTGCATTTCGCCTACTGCCATGTCGGCGAAGACACCGCGAAAGGGATGATCCGAGACGCGGTAGAGGAAGCAATTTCCGCCATAGAAGAACTTGACAGCCGGCCGCACTAAGCATTTCGCGACACCCATTGCCTCGCGTCCCCTGGCCTCGCGCGTTTTTCCTTCAACGGGCCGACCAACAGGCGGCACAGCGCAAGCGGCGCGCGAGATCGGGAAAAACCGCGAAACCGTCCGCCAAGCCAAGGCCGTCACCGCCCTGCCCGACGAGGTCAAGAAACTGGCCGACGCCGCGGGACCGCGGTACAGGCGTCGCCGCGGGCGGTCTTGAAGGCAATCGCACTTGGCGTTGCCCTCTTCGCCCTCGCGCTTGTGGCGACGGCTTCGGCCTAGAATGGATGAGCAAAGTATTCGACCGGAATGCTTTTGCCCTGCTTAACCATGATCTCGTGGAGCGAGACCGGCCCCGACGCCTCGGTCGCCTGCACGTGCGCAGCGTTCGACTTGACGTGCGTGGCAATTGTCCAGAACGTGACACTCCCGACAATAGCGGCTACGGCCAGACTGGTGATCTTGCGCATCTCGTCTCCCTCTCATCGTGATGAGCTTGACGATTCGCTTTGGCATATCGCGCACAGCCCCCAGTGTGAGGTGTTTCACACAGGCTGATTTTGCTTATCGCGGCAGGACGATTGTTTTTGAGACTATGCGCGGCTGATGGAGATAGAGTTTGCTCAGCCGCCTATGCGTTTCTTGCGGAGGCGGATGGAACGTTCCGCGGACTCATAGGACAGGGCGATTACTAGCCACCGCCTCGCTATTTCCAAGAAAGCTGCCTTGGTTTGCTCGTCAGAGGCCGATGCGGCAATAGCGTCGGCCTGGGCTGAATAGCGGTGACACTCCCGAACCAAGTTTGATTGTGCTGCGGGCATGTGGTCCCTCGTCTAGGCGCCACTTGCCGCCCCTAGTCGGAGCGTTGCAGGGAAGGCCCGATGTCTCAAATAATTTTCCCATTTACATCGGTGAAATCCACGTGAGGTGCCATTACCCTGCCGCATGGCGCGCGGGCGAGGTCGCGGCTACAGCGATAATAAAAGCTTCACTGAATGTCTTGCACCGTCATCGGCCGCCTCATTGGGCCGCGCCTACCTCGTCGGTTTGTCCACCTGGTGTCCAAAAAATCGCTGTTCCGCGATGGCGAAAGGCCCTCGTAGGATGGGGGCGGAGTATCGCCGTAGCCGGCGCTGCTCCCTGCTAGCATCAGCCTTTGGGCCGCTCTCTCTCTCAGGGGCGGCCCTTTTTCACGCGCGCCACGGGGCGCAGCTTCACCGGCGCCGCCTCATTGGCCCTCGTCGGCCAGCGGGAACTCTAAACGATGTCCGAGAGCGCGCAGGACCTCCGAGCCCAAGCGGAACGTTGCATCCGGCTGGCGAAGGAATGCGCTACGCCATCCGTATCGGAAAGCCTCATGGCTCTCGCAGCGGACTATTTCAAGCGCGCAGCCAGACTCTCCTTGAGACCCGCCGCAGTGCAGCAGCAGCAAATCCAGCCGAAGAATGATTAGCTGACGGCTACACTTGTGGCCGCCTCGCGCTGCAGTGACCAGATGAAAGACGAGGGATGAAGTCTCTGGTTCGCAGGCGCTCCGTCCTCATCGCCGGACACAAGACGAGCGTAAGCATTGAGGACGCCTTCTGGAAAAGCCTCCAGGAGATGGCCAAGGTCGCAACATGACGGCGCCGGACCTGGTCGCCGCAATCAAGGCCGAGCGCAAGCACGGCAACCTGTCATCCGCCGTTCGCCTGTTCGAGCTCGACCATTATCGCCGCCGGTCGCCTGCAGCCAGTGATCAGGCTCCCTCCTAGGGTTTGCCGACCTTCATCCACGGCGGCGACCCTTCACTGGGCGGCCGCGCCTACCTCGAAAGGGCTGGGGGATGCCAGCCTACCGATCGTGGTCGCGTCCATGTTGTAGGTCCGTACGTCGTCGTCATCTCTCCCCCCAATGGGAGTTGCCCTCGCCGATACTTAGATTTCCGCGCATGACTTTGAGATCGGTTGCCTCCTCCTTGTTATCTACCATCTAAGTTGCTCCTAGGATGTTAGTGCGGCGGTCGATAGCCTTGAACGGCATGTCAATAGAGAGGAGAGACCGCAGGCTATCTTTCTGATCACCGACTCCGCCGCTAACCGATGTGAGTTACTTCTCCCCTCTAGCTCTTCGAATTCCCTAATGTGTGGCTTCGCAAGAAGGCTCTCAGCGGGTCCGCCTAGTTAACCACCTCCCAAGCCTTGTTAGCAGTACCGTTTGGCTCATTCCTTCCGCCGATCTGGTCCTTCCGACCAGCAAGGAAAGCATCAAACCGTATGATCGCTATCCTTGGCGTTGACCCTGCTAGGATGGGTGCTGATCGCACTGCTTTCATTTTTCGTCGGGGTCATTGTATTACACGCATTGAGACACGCTACAGTATTGACGCGATGGACACAGCGGAGCGACAGATCATCCGGGCAGGAGCCGCCGTGACGGGTGAATGTCACGCGGGCAGCGGGCAGAGCTTTGACCAGATGCGCGCCGCCTCGCCATATCATCTGCCATTCGCCTGTTCGTGCTCGACCACTATCGCCGGCAAGCCGTCCCTCTGCTAAGGAATTAGCGGTCGGTGCAGGCCAGCACCGCATGGCTGATTCCTCGGCCCGCGAACGAACGGCAGGCCGAAGCCGCGGCGCTCACCGAATTCAATCTGAGCGATGAGCAGCGGAAGCGTGTCGTGGTGCAGGAGCGGGATTGATCCGCTGTAATTCATGGCCCGACGCAAAGGCGAAGTCACCTCCGCGATGAATGAGCGGGATTTCCCGCACATCGTTGAGCTGCCGCTCCCATCAGGCGGCTTTCGATCACAGTCTGACGACATGCTCGCCTTTCACCGCGAGCGGGGCATCGAGCCTCATCGTGGCCGCGGGTGGCACAACGACGAGCAGTACTATGTGCGCTACTGCTTTGCCGACCCCGCGCACGCCGACGCCTTCCGTCACCAGTTCGGCGGTGAGAGGATTACATCGCCCCCACGTCGCGGCAGGGCGCGCGGGTGATTGAGGTGCCGGCGCCTTCGATCCCTGCTAAACTGTGCAGGAATGAGCGACCGCCACCTCACCCGCATTCGCCAATTGACCGCGTTCTGCCTGTTGTTCTGTGCCGTGGTCATCATCGGCTTCGCGATCTCTGGCGCACTGAAAGAGGCGCGCTCGCCGGTGCCTCAGCTCGCATCACAGAAATAATGCGGCGCCCGCTCTCGAGCTGCTAGTCCTTACCCCGAGGGCTGCACCGTGGGCGATCCTCGTGGCGCGCGGCAGGGGCGGTGATAGGCGCCAATGACTAAGGAGCTTGAACGCTATGTCAATTCCGCTGAGTTCAAGCAGCGATATGCCACCGTTCTGGCACGGCAGGCAGCTGGCGAACACCTAACGCCCGAACAGATCGAGAAGGTTCTCCGCGTGTCGCCTTGGATCGCCGAGATAGCGATCAGGTATGCCGCCAAGAAGGACCGCAACGAAATTTAAGAAGGGGCGGCCCCGTGACCGCCCCCCTTATGAGAGTTTCCTCTTTCGTATCTGACGGCTCAATAACTACCATCGGATTGGCGGCCGTCTTCGGTTTTCGGACGTGGAGACAATCCAAGTCCGTACATTGCCCAAAGAACAAGCCCTGTGACATCCCACATGACCTAGCTCCTTGTTGCCCTGTCTTCAACTCCCTATGTCGAGCCCGGTTCCTGGTCGGAACTCTGGTTCCCCCGATGCGAGGGCCGCCCGGTGCCGAGCGGTCCCGCGCCTGTTTGCCGCTCGGCCGCGCGCCCGGAGGCAGCGTGCCCCGCGGCTATCATGGGCGCTCGGTGGCACCGTCGAGGCCGCGAACGTTCGCCAAGAACTGGCGACGGGAATGATGCAGCGCAGCACGAGCCAGAGCAGCGTCAGTGGGCCCCGGAAATCTGCTCTACTTCCTGAAACTCTTGCCTTATGCTCGTCCACACAGAACGGGCGGCGCACCTATTTTCACGACGCGGTAGGCACTCAGTCGGATTGAGTCCGGGCACCCGCAGCCGCGCCGGCCAGTGAAGGCGCGCTCTTTTTCGGGAAACCCAGGAGAAGCAGCAACGCGCACCGCCGCGTTAGGACAGGAGCGGCTGTCTCATTCGATCACCTCGTCGCGCCCCGTTTGAGCGGGCGCCGCCCCCCAGGGCTAGGGCGGCCCGGCGCGACCGAGCGGTCGGGTAGGACGCCCTCGAGATACGTTTCGCGCACCGACATTTCGTGCACCTCCCCGCAGTGTGGACAATTGACTTTCACCGTCGTTTTCCAGGATGCGCGCAGACTTTGCACGTCAGTGCCGATGCCGGTCGGCACTTGCTGATTGGGTTTTTGGGCAGTTGAAAAGAAGCGAGGGCATGGTGGGCTCCCCGTTACAGGCGGGAGCGCAACTGGTCTCTCGGGCACCGACGCCTGTGAGGGTCGCGGTCGGCGATAATCCGCATCATGCGCGCATATTGGGAAAGAAGCTACGACTTAAATCCAGCGCCAAGGAACTGGCCCGGTGTGCCGTCGCGACGCTTCACTCGATCACCTCGTCGGCACGAAGAAGGAGAGATGTCGGCAACTCGATGCCGATCGCCTTTGCGGTCTTGAGATTGACCACGAGTTCGAAGCGGGTCGGCTGCTCGACCGGAAGCTCGTCAGGCTTTGTGCCATTGAGAATTTTGGCCACGTAATCGGCCACGCGGCGGAAGCTCGCCGGGACGTGGGGCCCGTAAGAAATGAGCCCTCCCTCGACGACGAAGTTCTTGAACATGAACATCGCGGGCAAACGGTGACGTATCGTCTGCTCGACGATCTCCTTGTGGTGAGGACCGAACAAGGGGCTGGAAAGGACGAGCAGCATCTGAGGATCGCTTTCGACCACGCGCCGAAAGGCGGCCTCGATATCGTACGGTGGATTTTCAAGCTTGAGCGGTCGCAAATTCAGATGCAGGGACTTCGCTGCATCTTCCGCGCTGCGCAATTGGTCGGTCGAAAGCGCATCCGCCAGGACTGTGATCCGGGCGCGCTCGGGAAACGTCTCTTTCAACAGCTCGACCTGCTTTGCAGCTAGCTCCGGCTGACGCGTGAAAACTCCGGTAACGTTGCCGCCCGGCCGCGCAAGGCTTTGCACATAGCCATGCTCAATCGGATCGAAATTGCCCGCCCACATGACGATCGGGATGGTGCGGCTCGCGGCAAGCACCGCTTTCAGCGCAATTTCTGGGCCGGTGGCGACTACTAGATCAACGTTCGAATGTACCAAGTCGGCCATGTCCGCAAATAGCCGATGTGGCTCCTGACGCATCGACCGAACCTCGACGATCAGATTTCGTCCCTCGATGAAGCCGCGCTTACGCAGCTCGTCCCGGAGCGCTGGATAGCCCGGCGCCATGACCGGGCTGTCGAGCGCGCCGACCAAAAGGCCAATGCGGTAAGTCCGCCCCAGCTCCTGCGCGTGCGCCGCGAGCGGCCACGTTGCCGCTGCGCCGGCGAGCAGCGTGATGAACTCGCGCCGCCTCATGTCGAACAAGGGGGTTCCCTCCCAGGGTGGCGCCGCCGATCATACCAGCCAGCGAACACCGCAGGCAGGCAGTTTGCCGCACGTCCAGCCTATCGGTGGAAGGGTCAGCCGGTCCTTGGGGCAGACCTGAACCGTTCTGAATTGTCGGACTGGTCAGCGCGCGAAAGCTCGGCGTAGTCGAGCCTCAACGGAATTCCGGATGGTGCGGCGGCGTTCCGAAACAGCCTCCAGGCGGCCAATAGGATACCCCGCGGTGACTCAGCGAGGCGCGTACAGCGCGTTTCGCGGAGAGGCGCTAGGGGCCTAAGGTGGGTGGCGACAGTTTGCTGCTGTGGTCGCGATGCGTTGAGTTCACGGCCGGCTGCATCCAGCCGCCACCCGTATCGACAACTCTCCCAACGCGAGTTGGTGCCCCGTGTGAGCACCCGAAAAAGGCGGGGGATGGAAACTGGGGAATTTGCTTTATTGCCTGGGCAGGCCGACCGGATATGCGCGGATGCCGCCTTCCCGGACCGCGGCACCGTCATCGGCGCCGGCGCTTCCGTTTCACTGGAGCGCTGCGCCCGCCTCGAAAGGGAGCGGTGAGGCCAGTCGGCTAATGGTCGCCCGATCCACGCCATAGGTGCGAGCGACCTCAGCCTGCGTCTCGCCGGTAGACAGCCGCGCCAAGGCTTGCGCACGCTGGAACGGGTTGAGCTTCGGTTTGCGACCGAACTTCACGCCGCGAGCCTTCGCACGCACCCGGCCGGCGTCCGTTCGATCCTTGATGAGTTCGCGCTCGAACTCCGCGAGTCCGCCGAGGATGGTCAACATCAGCCGGCCATGCGACGTGGTGGTATCCGCCCAAGTATCCTTGATCGACCTGAAGCCGGCGTCCGCCTTGCCGATCTCGTCTAGGATATTCAACAGGTCCCGCGTGCTACGCGCCAGCCGATCTAGCCGCGTCACAATCACGGTGTCGCCGCGCTCCAGCTTCCGAACCAACCGGGCTAGCTCCTTCCGGTCGGAAGCGGCACCCGACGCTTTCTCCCGGTAAATCAACTCGCAGCCGGCGGCCTTCAACTCCGCTAGCTGCCCGGCCAAGTTCTGATCCCGGGTGCTCACCCGGGCATAGCCCACAATCGCCATATCGGCCTCCCATTCCGCACGTGATATTTGCACGCTAAATGAGGCCGAAAATCGCATCAAGAAAAAACGTGCAGAACTGTCAAGTTTCGCACGCTCAATTCTCGGCGCTGTCGCGCAATCGCCACAGGATCGGCCGGCCGCTACCGCTGTTGTCACCCCACGGCCGCTACGGTCATTGATCACCTGGATCGGCGGCGGGCTGCTCTCCATACCGCTCCATCCATTCCCGCCTGCTCAAAACCCTGGGCACGAGCACGTAGGGCAAGCCTTGCGCTTCTGCCTCAGCGATCTCGTCAGGATGAAAGACGTACCGGCGCGCCCGCAACCCTCGGCGCTCGACTTCGGCCTCGACGTTGGCCAGCAGACGCTCAATGCGAAAGGCGCTGGGCTTCATGGGTACTGGTCCTCTCTCGCGCAGCGCCTGTCCTCTCGTGTGCAACCCGGTCGGCAATCTCGTCCATGCGGGCTTCGAGTTGCTCTAGCTTCTGCGTCTCAAGACACGCGCGCATGATGCCCAGGCCGTTGCAAATGCGGGCGCCGACCTGACTGTCGAGAGTCCCATCCGCCATCGCTCGAATGGTCACGCCCAGGGCCTTGATCACCTGGTTGAGATTACCAAGGTGGCCCAGCTTAAATTCTCTAGGCGCTGTTTCGGTTTGGTCGGAATCTTTGCTCAAGAATTGTCCTCAAACATCTGAAAATTGCGCTGTTTCACGCTGTAGTGTATCTGTATCACAATACGATACAGATACAAGTTCTGTCATACATCTCCGACGACTTGGCCAAATGGCTGGATGGCTCCCCAGCCGATAGACTAGTGTAGAAGTCCCTTATCAACATAGGGCATGACGCGCTGCGGTCCAGTTCGTGGTGTCAAGTCCCGGCCGCGCCGAGAACTTCTATTGCACCCAGGCGATCGGCTGCAGTCCGAAGTTGTCGCGACGATCTATTGAGGCGCTTTTGATGGGCGGCGCGCTCACACTTTCGTGCCAGGCTTCAAATCGGTTGGTTCATTGGACGACTCAGGCCTGGCAAACGGGTTTGCCACTGGCCGAATTATCCGTTGCCGCTCAATGTCGCCGCGGAGGGCGGTTTGCGAGCGTAAGACTTTGATTTAGCGCGATTGTCGCGACACGTGTCGTATCATGACATTTGAAACGAATTGTAACCGGCCCGGGACGCGGACAATTGCCCGAAAATCCGCAACGCCGCAGGCAATCCATCCCTGATTCGCATCGCTCTCGACCGCGCAGCAGCGACGAGCCGGCGCGCGCCGCGAACATGGTAAACCTCGGGTTAATAACATGGTAAACCTCGGGTTAAATATTGCGGGTTATGGTCAGCAACGTCGGCCGGTTGAGACTCATCCCGGCCGAGCGGAGACGCAACGTTGCACAGCATGGGTCCAAACTGAGGCATTCCTGCAACAGGTTCAGGCGACTGTCGAATTGGAGCCCTGATGGCTCTGGCACGGGGAGGTCCTTTTCGTTAGCTAGTTGGGGAACGACGAAAGGACTCGGGGAACCGACGTAGGGGCGCGCCGCAGAGCGTGAGGGGCAGGTTGATGGCGGTACGGGGAATCGCATGTGTTCTGGCCGTGCTTCTGCTCGGCGGATGCGTGCACACGACCTTGGAACCAGCGTCCGAGGCCAATTTCACTCAGCGCGACAAGAAGCTGCTCGCGAATGCGCCTTACGCCAAGGCGAACATCCCGACGGCGTACCAGCGCGCGATCGTGCAATATCACCGCAAAGAAGCGCCGGGCTCGATCGTCATCGACAGTGATACCCGCTATCTCTACTATGTGCTGCCCGACAACCGCGCGATCCGCTACGGCGTGATCGTGGGCGAAGAGGCGCTGTCGTGGTACGGCATCGCCAAGGTCGGCCGCAAGGAAGAGTGGCCGAGCTGGACGCCCACGGCGGAGATCAAGAAGCGGCTCGACGTTCCCAACTTCGTGGAAGGCGGTGTGCACAATCCCATGGGGGCGCGCGGCATCTACCTCTACCAGGGCAGCAAGGACACGCTGTTTCGCATCCACGGCACCAACCAGCCCGAATATATCGGGCAGGCGATCTCGTCGGGCTGCATCCGCATGACCAACGAGGACGTCATCGATCTCTACAATCGCGTCAAGATGGGCTCGATCGTGGTCGTGCTGGCGCCTAAGGGCGACGCGCCGGCCAATCCGCAGGTGGCGAACGCCAACGACCCGCGCATGAACTGACGCTTCGCGGGGGCTGGGAGCGGCGTCGGGCACGAGCCCGGCGCCGTTTCGTTTTGAGCAATGGCGCTGTCGGATGGCGTTTCCGACAGCCAGTGGATGCGAACGGCAGCGAGCGGACGCCTTGCCTTCGGGGCGGTTTGTCCGTCAGGCCGCCACCAGCCGTTCGCGCATGGCCCAGTCCAGCGTGCGGTCGAGTGCACGGCCGAGCCGGTCGAACAGCTCGTCGATCTCCGCCGGCGCGATGATCAGCGGCGGACAGATCGATACCACGTCGCCGACGATAAAGCGCACGATCAACCCCTCCTCTTCGGCAAACCGTACCGCGCGGGGGCCGACACCGGCCTTGCCGTCGAACGAGCGCCTCGTCTTCTTGTCGGCGACGAGCTCGATGGCGCCGATCAGTCCCAGCCCGCGTGCCTCACCGACCAGCGGGTGCTCGCCGAGCGCGGCGAGCCGTGCCTGAAACTGCGGCGCCTTGCCAGCAGCCTGCTCGGCGATACGCTCGCGCGCATAGATATCAAGGGCCTTGAGCGCCACCGCCGCGGCAACCGGATGGCCCGAATAGGTGAAACCGTGGCCAAAGGTGCCGATCTTGCGGCTCTCGTCCAGCAATGCCTGATACATCGTCTCAGGCACCGTGACCGCCGCCATCGGGACGTAGGCCGAGGTCAAGGCTTTTGCGATCGAGATCGAATGGGGCGCAAACCCGAGCGCCGTGCAGCCGAACATCGTGCCCAGCCGGCCGAACCCACAGATCACCTCGTCAGAGATCATGTAGATGTCGTAGGCTTGGCACACCTTCATGATTTCCTGGAAGTAGGTTTTCGGCGGCACGATGACGCCGCCGGCGCCCATCACCGGCTCGGCGATGAAGGCGGCGACCGTGTCCGGATCCTGCTTGCGGATCAAAGCCTCGAGTTCTCCCGCCATCCGCCGCGCGAAATCCTCCTCGCTCTCACCCGCATGTGCAAACCGGTAGTAGTGCGGACAGGCGGTGTGCAGAATCCCCGGGATCGGCAGGTCGAAATCGATGTGATTGTTCGGAAGTCCGGTCAGCGACGCCGACGCCACGGTGACCCCGTGATAGGCCTTGAAGCGGCTGATGATCTTCTTCTTCCGCGGCCGGCCGCGCGCATTGTTCATGTACCAGACGAGCTTGACCTGAGTGTCGTTTGCTTCCGAGCCGGAGGAGCAGAAGAACACCTTGGAGGTCGGTACCGGAGCGATCTCCTTGAGCCTTTCGGCAAGCTCGATCGCGGGGTCATGACTTTTGGCGGTGAAAAGGTGACCGAATGGGAGCTTGCGCATCTGCGCCGTCGCCGCCTCGACCAGTTCCTCGTTGCCGTAGCCCAGCGCGGTGCACCACAGCCCCGCCATGCCTTCGATGTAAGCCTTGCCCTCGGTGTCGTAGACGAACACCCCTTGCCCGCGCTCGAGGATCAGCGGGCCGGTTTCGCGCAACAGGGCGAGATTGGTGTAAGGGTGAGCGACGGTCTCGATATCGCGGACGGCGAGATTGCTGAGCGGATGCATGTCGGTGTTTCCGTTTGCGGCGATATAGGCGTCGAAGCGGACGGCGTCAAAGGCGCGCGCAGCGGTGCGCAGCGACCGCGGTCATGGCGGCGCGGCAGTCGGAGCTCACGATTGATCGCTCATCCGTCATGGCCTGCGGATGCGGGCCGCGGCACCGGCAACGGCACGGCACCAACGGGCTCCTCGCCGGGCTCGCGGACATCCCACTGGCATATCCGGTAGCCGCCCCTGCGCTCCGCGAGATCCACGTGCACATGGTTCTCGTGATAGCCGTCCGAGCCTGGGCCGAGCACCGTGTGGAATCGGGCGCAGGTGCTTTTACGCAGCCGTTCGCGAAAGTCCTTCGAGACCTGCGGATCGGTCAACTCCACCACGGCCCCGTTCGCAAGCTTGAATGAGCGGACGTCGAGGGCATTGCCCTTGCCGTGCTCGGAGAGCTGCGCTCCGACGATCCGGTTGCGGCCGCGGCACTCGTAGGCGGCGAAGTTATCGATGCTCCTGAGCGCACCACCCAGCTGGCGCACGGATGGTGCCACATCCTCGCGCACCCAACTCACGATTGCCTCGGCAAGGGTGCAGCGAAGGACCGCGGGGGGCGTTACCGCCACCCGCGTCTTGTCGCGCAGCAACACCACTTCGAGCCGTACGCCGTCCTCGATGCCGCATTCGCCGGGACCCGACAATGGAGACAGTGACGGCGCAATCGCCAATTCCGCCGTCAGCCGTAACCGGCATGCGGATGGCGCAGACTCCTCGGCGGCATCCTTCGGCGGCTCGGCTGCCGGCATCTCCGGAGCCGGCGCGTCGGCCGGCCGCGGCGGCGGCAGCGGAACGGAGCGCGCGGCTGCAAGGTTGCAAAAGGCAATGAGGATGAGAAACGCGGGAAGGAGCTTCACCTTGGCGATTTCCGGGAGGATTGCGGCCTTATGGGGGCCGCCCGACAGCGAACGGCTTATTCCAATCATGATAGCGTAGCGTGGGGTGAAAGGGAGCGAAATTCAGGGCGGCCGTCCCCCACCGGTTCATGCCCAGGATTTCAGCCGGAACAGTTCGAGTTGCGAGACGGACGGCCCAACCATGGCCCACTTCGATGTCGCGATCTGCGGCCTTGGTGCCATGGGTAGTGCGGCGGCTTATCATTTGGCACGCCGCGGCGTGCGCGTCGTCGGCCTGGATCGTTATGCCCCTGGGCATGACCGCGGCTCGTCCCACGGCGAAACACGCATCATACGCCTGGGCTACTTCGAACATCCTTCGTACGTGCCGTTGCTGCGACACGCCTATGCGCTTTGGCGTGAGCTCGAAAAAGCGGCAGGGCGACAGCTCCTGCACGTGACCGGAATCGTCGAGATCGGCGCGCCCCATGGTGCTCTGGTGCGAGGAACTCTGGGCTCCGCGCGGCTCCACGGCTTGCGCCACGATGTCCTCGCCGCCCCGGATCTGATGCGGCGTTTCCCGGCATTCCGGGTGCCGCCGGATCAAGTCGGCGTCGTGCAGCCCGATGGCGGATTTCTCGAGGTCGAACCGTCGCTCGCGGCGCTGCTGACACTGGCAGCCGCCGCGGGGGCGGACATCCGCAGCGGCGAGATGGTGCAGGCGATCGAGCCGCGCTCAAGCTCCATCCGTATCGTCACCGATCGCGGACCGATCGAGGCAGGCGCAGCGATTGCCACCGCGGGTGCATGGACCAGGTCGCTGCTGCCCGAGCTTGCCGCGCCGCTGCGAGTCACGCGCGAGGTCATGGGCTGGTTCGAGACCATCGAGCCGGAGCCGTTTTCGCCCGGTCGTTGTCCGGTATTCATCATCGAGAGCCGGCATGGCATGCATTACGGCATCCCGCCTCATGGACATCTCCGCTCCGCCATCAAGGTCGCCAAGCACCATCACCGCAATCAAACCGTGGACCCTGACGCTTACGACCGCACGGTGTCGGCGGACGACGAGGCCTTGATCCGCGCCGCCGTCGCGGACTATCTCCCGGCCGCAAACGGCCGGCTTGTCGCCGCCCAGACCTGCCTCTACACCATGACGCCCGATGGCGATTTCCTCATCGATCGTCTGCCCGATGCGTCCAATGTCATTGTTGCCTCACCCTGCTCCGGGCACGGCTTCAAGTTCGCGCCGGTGATCGGCGAGATCCTGGCTGACCTCGCAACAGCGGGCTCGACGCGCCACGACGTGGCGCGGTTCACCCTCGACCGGTTTGCCTGACCGTGCCGATCCGCGCGATCCTGTTCGACAAGGATGGCACGCTGGTCGATTTCCAGCGCACCTGGGGCCCGGCAACCGATGCCGTCATCGCCCATCTCGCCACCGGCGACCGGGCACTTTACGACCGGCTCGCCGCGGTGAGTGGGTTCATCCCCGCCGAGCGCCAATTCGTGGCGGGATCGCCGCTCATCGCCGGAGCCACGCCCGACTATGGGCGTCTCTGGGCGCATGTGCTCAAGCGTCCGGCGACGGCCGACTTCTTCGCCGAGATCGACCGTTTGTTCGAAGTCGCGGGGCTCGAACATCTCACGCCGATCGGAGAACCGTCGGTCGTGCTTGCGGCGCTTCGCCGCCGCGGCTATCGGCTCGGCATCATCACCAACGACGCCGAGGCGAATGCGCGGGCGCAGGCCGAGCGACTGGCGATCCATCATCTCATGGATTTCATCGCCGGCTACGATTCCGGCTTCGGCGCCAAGCCCAGCGGCGAGCCGGTGCTGGCCTTCGCAGCCGCTACCGGCGTCAAGCCGCAGGACGTGGCGGTCGTGGGCGACAGCCCCCACGACTTCGCCGCCGCGCATGCCGCCGGTGCGGTCGCCATCGCGGTCGAGAGCGGGCCGATCCCGGGCGATGGCCTCGCCGGGCGTGCCGATGCGCTCATCGCGTCGATCGCGGATCTGCCCGCATGGCTGGCCGCGCGGTAAGCGGCAGGCCTCCACCCATGTAATTCTCCGGTTGCGCGGCGGCCCCGGGCCGGTAACCTTGGCATGCTGCGGCGAGGTGGCATCCCGGCTTTGCCTGCAACCGAGCCGCCGCCGTCTCCGTACGAAAATGTGCGGTGGCGCTGTTGACCCCCATAAGCAAGAACAGAGGGAAACGCCATGCTCGGGCTGATGCAGGATTGGCCGCTGCTTTGCCATCGCATCATCGATCACGCCGCGATCAACCACGCCGAGCGTCCCATCGTGACGCGCTCGGTCGAAGGCGGGATACACAGTACATCCTACGGCGAGCTGCGCGGGCGAGCGTTGCGACTCGCTCAGCGGCTCGATCGCGATGGCATACGCCTCGGTGACCGGGTGGCGACGCTTGCCTGGAACACCTGGCGGCATCTCGAGGCATGGTACGGAATCATGGGCACCGGCGCCGTCTACCACACGGTCAATCCGCGGCTCTTCCCCGACCAGATCACCTGGATCGTCAATCACGCCGAGGATCGCGTGATGCTCGCCGATCTGACGTTCATTCCGCTGCTGGAGAAACTTGCCGACGAGCTCGCGACCATTGAACGCTATGTCGTGCTCACTGACAGCGCTCACATGCCGGCGACCTCACTGAGGAATGCGGTTCCCTATGAGGAGTGGATTGCCGAGGCCGACGGTGACTTCGCGTGGAAACAGCTCGACGAAAACACCGCTGCCGGCATGTGCTACACGTCCGGCACCACCGGCAACCCCAAAGGCGTCCTCTACTCGCACCGCTCGAACGTCCTGCACGGGCTGATGGCGAACTCGTGCGACATGAAAGGTTATTCGTCGCGCGACGTGGTGATGCCGGTCGTTCCGATGTTCCATGCCAATTGCTGGGCGATGGCATTTGCGGCTCCGATGGCGGGAGCCGCCCTCGTCATGCCGGGCGCCAAGCTTGACGGCGCCTCGGTGTTCGAATTGCTCGATCGCTACAAGGTCACTTGCACCGCCGCGGTACCGACGGTCTGGCTCATGCTGCTGCAACATCTCGAAGCGACCGGCAGCATGCTGCCCCACCTCAAGAAGGTCGTCATCGGCGGCTCCGCCTGTCCGCGCGCCGTGGCCAAGACCTTCCAGGACATCTACGGCGTCGAGGTGATCCATGCCTGGGGCATGACCGAAATGAGTCCGCTCGGTACCGCGTGCACTCTCAAGCCGGAATACGCGCAGCTCGGGGGAGAATCGAGGCTCGATGTGCAACAGAAGCAGGGGCACACGCCATTCATGGTCGAAATGAAGATCACCGATGACAGCGGGAAACGACTGCCCTGGGACGGCAAGACCTTTGGCCGCCTCAAGGTAAAGGGGCCGGCCGTGGCGAGGGCCTATTACAACGAAGACGGCGACATTCTCGACGACGAGGGCTTCTTCGATACCGGCGATGTCTCCACCATCGACCGCCACGGCTACATGCAGGTCACCGATCGGGCCAAGGACGTCATCAAATCGGGCGGGGAATGGATTTCCTCGATCGACCTCGAAAATCTCGCGGTCAGCCATCCCAAAGTGGCGGAGGCGGCCGTCATCGGTGTCAAGCATCCGAAGTGGGATGAAAGGCCCCTGCTGGTCATCGTCCTCAAGCAGGACCAGTCGGCCACCCGGGAGGAGATCCTGCACTTCATGCGGGGCAAGGTCGCAAGCTGGTGGATGCCCGACGAGGTCGTCTTCGTCGACGACATTCCCCACACCGCAACCGGCAAGATCCAGAAGACGGTCCTGCGGCAGCGGTTCAAGGACTTTGTCCTGCCGGCGGCCGTGGCGGCTGCCGCGCGGTAGGGCGCACAATCGCGGCCGCCAAGCGCCGCTCCCGAGCCTCCGCCGACAGGTCGGGTTGAAGCGCAAACCCATTGCGGCCTGCCATCGACCGGCGCTATCCATTCTGACCCCGCGAACCCTGCGCCCTCGCGGCGCGGGGTTAGGGTCCGGGTTCGATCACAGCGGTCTCTCCAGGACGCACCGCATGACTACCTTCGATGCGACCGTTCCCGCGGCGCAAGCGAGTTTCGCTGTGTCACGGAGCGGCATGGTCCGGTTCGGCGGCGATCCCCGGGCATTCTGGCGGCTGCTCGCGCATGGCGCGGTGTTGCTGATGGTCACGCTCGGCCTCTACCGCTTCTGGCTCACGACCGACACCCGCCGTTTTCTATGGGCCAACACCGAGCTCGCAGGCGAAAGCTTCGAATATACCGGAACCGCACGCGAGCTGCTGCTTGGCTTCTTGATCGCGATCGCGATCCTGCTTCCGCTCTACGCGGCTTTTTTCCTGATTTCGCTCAGCCTCGGCGAGCTGTCGACATTGATCGGTCTGCTGGTGCTGACAGTGCTCGGGCAATACGCCGTGTATCGTGCCCGCCGCTACCGCCTCACCCGCACGGTCTATCGCGGCGTCCGGTTCCATCAGACCGGCTCGGCGTGGCGCTACGCGCTCTGCGCGTGCTTGTGGTGGACCGCGATCGTCGTGACGGTCGGCCTCCTTTACCCGTTTGCCCAGTCGCGCCTCGAGCGCTTCAAGATGCGCAACACGTTCTTTGGAAACCTGCAGGGCCGCTTCGAAGGCTCGGGCTTTCGCCTTCTGCTGCGCGGCTTTGTCCTGTGGCTGCTCGCGATGGTGCCGGTGTTGGCCGGATTGCTGGCAACCCTGTTCGCCATCAATTGGAGCGCGTTGGCGGCCGCACCGGGAGGGGACGATCTGTCGAACTGGCTGGAGCTCAGCGGGCTCGCGGGTGCGGTCGTCTATGCCGGATTGACCGTCGTCTGGCTGCTGCTTTCATTTGCCATCCTCTACCCGATCTTTCAGGCCATCGTATTGCGCTGGTGGGCATCCGGGCTGCGTTTCGGCGACGCTATCGTGACATCCCGCCTGCGGACCGTGCAGGTATTCGCCGTCTATGCACGCTTCTTGCTGTATGCACTGCTGTTTACCCTGGCGGCATCCGCAATCGTCGTCCCCGGCGCATTTGTGCTCACCCGCTTGACCGGCGAACTCGATTCCATGGCGAAGGAAATCGCCACCACCGCCGCCGGTCTCATCGCCTATGTCGCGATCGCGCTCGGCTACTCCACGATCTATCAGGCCACAGTCCGGCTTGGGCTGTGGCGGTGCGTCGTGGAGTCGCTCGACATTTCGAACCTTGCCGTGCTCGAACAGGTGACCGCCGCCGGTCAGCCTGCCTCTCCGGTCGGCGAAGGTCTCGCCGACGCGCTGAGCGTGGGCGGGGTTTGAGCGTGTGATGACGGCATCGGGACCGGGCATCTTTTTCGACGGCGTCACCAGCGCGCGTCGCGAAGTCACGGTCGAAGCCGCGCCGGACCTGCTGCGAATTCGCGCCGGAGACGGCACCGCCCTCGCCGAATGGCCCTACGACCAGCTGGAGCACCTGTCGGCGCCCGACGGCGTACTGCGGCTCGGCCGGACGGGAAATCCCGCGCTCGCGCGGCTCGAGCTCCGCGACGCGCAACTGGCCGCCGTGATCGACGAGCGGTCGCTGCCCATCGACCGCAGCGGCCGCAGCGAGCGGCGGATGCGCAACAAGGTGATTGCCTGGAGCCTTGCCGCCACGGTTTCGCTGGTTCTGGTCGCGGTCTGGGTCGTGCCGCTGATCGCCAACCGGCTCGCTCCCCTCGTTCCCTTCTCGATCGAGCGCAAGCTCGGCGCGGCAATCGAGCGGCAGGTGCGCGCGAGCCTCGATTCCGGCCATGCCAATGCCGCTTTCGAATGCGGAAATACCGCAAAGGAGAAGCCGGGCCGCGCGGCATTCGACAAGCTCATGAATCAGATCGAAACAGCGGCAGGCGTGCCGATCCCGCTCACGGCGGCGGTCGTCCGCCAGGCCGCCGCCAATGCCTTCGCCCTTCCGGGCGGTTACATTTTCGTTTTCCAGGGCCTTATCGACAAGGCCGAGACGCCGGACGAGCTCGCCGGGGTGATCGCGCATGAGGTCGGCCATGTCGCGCATCGCGACGGCACGCGAGCGGTGCTTCAGGGGGCCGGCCTTTCGCTGCTGTTCGGCATGTTACTGGGCGATTTCGTCGGCGGCGGCGCCGTGGTGTTCGCCGCCAAGACCATTCTGCAGACGAGCTACAGCCGCGAGGTTGAGGCGGCCGCGGACGGCTATGGCGTGGCACTGATGACCAGGATCGGCGGCGATGCACGCGCGCTCGGACATTTGTTGACGCGAATCGAGGGAACTACGCATCCCGGGCCGAAAATTCTGCTCGATCACCCCGAGACACGCGAACGCGTTGCATCGATCGAAGCAATGGCGAAGTCCGCGCCGACCCGACCGCTGCTTGCTCCGGCGGAATGGGCGGCGCTCAAGAACATTTGCACGGGCTCGTGAGGCAGATCGATGGCGCGCCGCTATGTCCACTCGGAGCCGACGTCACGCCTCGCAGTCTGGTCGCTTCGCATCGCCGGCTTCGCACTCGTGGCGTCTTTCCTCGCGGTTATCATCGTTCGTTCCGGGCTGCTCGAGATCTGGCCCGCACTCGCAACCTTCGCCGGTGCGCTCGCCCTCGCCGTCATTGCGCTGCTTGTCGCTTTCGCCGCCTTTGCCGTGATCTGGATGGAGGGATTGGCGGGCATGACTTCCGCCTTGTGGGCAATGGCTCTCTCTCTCGCGCTTCTCGCCTATCCCGCCTATCTCGGCAGCAGGGCGTACCGGCTGCCGTGGATCTACGACATCACCACGGATCCGATCGATCCGCCGCGCTACGAGCTGCTGACGCGCCTGCGCCCGCGCGATGCCAATCCGACCACCTATGCAGGTCTTTATGCCGCCGAGCAGCAACGGTCGGCCTATCCCGACATCGGCCCGATCGGCACCAACGCGACCCCGCAGGCCGCCTATGATGCCGCGCTCGCGGCCGTGAACAAGCGCAAGTGGCGCATTGTCGACGCGCGCGCCCCCCAGGCCGGACGGCGCGAGGGTCGTATCGAGGCAGTGGCCCGCACTCCGATCATGGGATTTCGCGATGATGTGGTGATCCGCGTGCGCCCGGAGACCGACGGGGCCCGCATCGACGCACGCTCCTCCTCACGCTACGGCTCCTTCGACTTCGGCGCGAATGCCGCACGCGTGCGTGGCCTGATGAACGAGATCGAAGAAAATATCCGGGCGCAAAAGCCGGAGCGGCCGCCGGCACAGCCGCCCGCGAAGAAGGGGACCCCGGGCAAGAAAGAACAGTCGAAGAAGTGACGTCACGGGAGGCGGTAGCGGCCGTCGATCGAGGGCTCGCCCGCGGTCGCGACCAGTCCGCGGGTGGCCAAATCCTCGAGATGGGCGAGGACCGAAAGCCCCGCCGCCTTCACGAGCCGCGGGTCGAGCCCGATGTAGATCGCACGCACGAGCGTCGGGATATCGGCTTCGCCTTTCGCCAGCCGGCGCAGGATCGAGGCCTCGCGGCCCTGGCGGTGGCGAATGTAGTGCTGCACGAAACGCGGCGCCTCGCGCACGACGCCGCCATGGCCGGGCAGATAGATCGCCTCGGCACGACGGGCGAGCTTGTGCAGGGAAGCCATGTAGTCACCCATGGCCCCGTCCGGCGGCGCCACCACGGGCGTTGACCAAGCCATGACGTGATCGCCCGAGAACAGCAGGCCAGCCTCCTTGAAGGCGAAGGCCATGTGGTTCGCCGTGTGGCCGGGGGTGGTGACCGCCTCGATGGTCCAGTCATGGCCGGTGACGATCTCGCCGTCGGTCAGCGCGCGGTCGGGCCGGAACTCGGTGTCGTTGCTGGCATCCAGCCGCGGCGCCTCGCCGACATGGAGCGGACGGGCTGGGCGGTGCGGCCCTTCGGCGAGCACCAGCGCCCCGGTCGCCGCCTTGATGCGGGGTACAGCCGGGGAATGGTCGCGATGGGTGTGGGTGACGAAGATGTGCGTCACCGTTTCCCCGCGCACCGCGTCCAACAACGCGGCGATATGGATGTCGTCGAGCGGTCCCGGATCAATGATGGCGACCTGGCCGCGGCCGACGATGTAGGACACGGTGCCCTTGAAGGTGAACGGCCCCGGATTATTGGCGAGCAGGCGCCGCACGCCGGGCGCGATCTCCTCCACCGTCTCGGGCCGCAGGTCGAAGCTCTTGTCGAAGGGGATGTCGTCGCTCATGCCGCCGGCTCCGGAAGGCGGCTAGCTGCCTCCTCCATGTGAGCGCAGGTCAAGTTCGCAGCCGGAGTTGGGCAAATCAGGCCGATCAGCCGAGCTTACGCCCGATGATGTCTTCGCAGCGTGCCTCCGCCTCTATCCGCGCCCAGATAGAGCGCGCCCGACATCGCTGCGCGCATCCGGTTCGACGGTGGCCCGGCCGTGCCCCAGCGGTCCGGCCCAGGCATGATTTTCTGCCAGTAATGGGCGTCCTGGGGAACGTGCGTGGCGTCGTCGAGCTGGTCCAGCTCGGTGGTGTATTCGGCAACGAAACCGTTCGGCTCGATGAAATATGAGAACACGTTGCTGCCCGGTCCGTGGCGCCCGACCCCCCACTCGATGTCGAATCCGCTTTGCTTGAGGCGGCCGGCGCCGCGCATCAGCCCGTCGATATTCGGCAGCTCGTAGGCTACGTGATTGAGCGAGGGTCCATTGTTGCGGAAGATCGCCACGCTGTGGTGATCCGCGCTGCAGCGCAGGAACTCCATCATGTGAGTACTGTCGGAGAGCTTGAAGCCGAGCACGTCGACAAAAAACGGGACCTGATCCTCCGTCCGCGCGCTGTTGAGTACGACGTGGCTGATCTTTGTCGGTCGCGAGCGATCCACAACGACGTTCGGATGCTGCACGCTGTCGGAGGAGATGCTCATGGGCAGCCCGTCGGGCGTGTGGAACCGGAAGCCATATCCGCCGCCGGCGCTGGCGGGAAGCGGGCCCGGCTCGCCTGCGACCGCGACGCCGTAACCCTTCGCCCTGGCGCTGAGCTGGTCGACCGCGGCCCGATCGCTCGCGGCGAAATGCACGCCGAGGAGGCTCGGCTTGGCCCGCTCCCGAATGGTCAGCACGTGATGCTCGCCGCCGGTGGCGCGGAAATGCATGCTGTCGCCTTCGGCCGCCACCTCTTCGAGCGCCCAGATCTTGGTATAGAACTCAGCCGACTGATGGAGATCGCGCACCCCGAGCTCGATGCTGCGGATGCCGGTGACCTTGCTATTCGTCATGATAATTGCCTCTTGCCGTCGCGTGAGCGCAATTTCGCATAGTCCGATGCGACGGCACAAGGGCGCGCGCCTGGCCCGCCTCTCCGGATCACAGCCGCGCGAGCCTGGGCATCACCTCGGCTGAAAACAGCTGCAGCGAGCGCAACGCCTCGGCCAGCGACATCGCACCGAGAAAGAGATAGGTCAGAAGGTAGTTGATGCCGAGCTCCGCCGCCTGCCGTTCGATCTCCTCCCGCACTCGCTCCGGCGTGCCGTAGATCGCCGATCCGTCGGCTACGCACTCCTCGAAGGTCGCGCCGCGCGGCACGTTGAGGCGCGTGGTGAGGCCGGTCACGCCGTGCATGTTGCGCAGCCAGTTGAGCTGCGCGAGGTGCAGCTCCATCGCCGGCTTGCCGAAGCGCCTGGCCTCCTCGTCGGTGTCGGCCACGAAGATATGGCGCAGCACGCCGATCGCGGTGCCGCCGGGAAACTCGGCCTTGGGTTGGGCCGGCCCGCCGCGCCTGGCGAGCGCCTGCCTGAACGCATCGATGTTGGTCTTGGCGAAGGGCGTGGGTCCAAGGCTCACGAAATGCATTCCGTGCTCGCCGGCCCAAGTCGCGCCCGTGGTATTGGACGAACCGTACCAGAAGGCGGGGTGCGGCTGCTGCAGCGGACGCAAGGCGATCGGCACGTTCTCGTACTGATAGTGTTTGCCGGCATAATTGAGCGTGTCGGTCACCAGGCCCGCGCTGATGCAATCGAATGCGTCGATGAAAATCTCGCGGGAATCGTCGTGCTCGATCTTGTGATATTTGAGTTCGTACGGCGACACGCCGCGCCCGACGCCGACTTCCATGCGTCCATGGCTGAGATGATCGAGAATGCAAATCTCCTCGATCAGCCGCAGCGGCGAATAGAGCGGAAGCAGGTAGACCAGCGGGCCCAGCCGCATCCGTTTGGTGGCGCGCGCCACGGCGCCCAAATAGACGCCGGGAACCGGCACCATGTTGAGCGGCGTGGCATGATGCTCCGCCACGTGCAGGCAATAGATGCCGGCCTCGTCGGCAGCCTGGACAAAGGTGAGCCGCTCGTCGAACAGGGTCGCGAGCGGGCGTTCGCCGTGCTCGACGTGGTCGAAAAGTCCGATTTTCATGGGTCCTCGGCAGGCAGGTTTGGACGCTCAATGAATTTCCGGCTCGGGGATCCGCGCCGTGCCGGCGAGGAAATCGAAATCGCAGCCTTCGTCGGCCTGACCGATATGAGCGGAGAACATCGCGCCGTAGCCGCGCGCATAGCGCGGCGCCGGCGGCTTCCACGCCGCGCGGCGGCGGTTGAGTTCCTCTTCCCCGACATGCAGATGAATGCGGCGTGCCGGGACGTCGACCTCGATGGGGTCGCCGCTCTGCACGAAGGCCAGCGGACCGCCCACGAAGCTCTCCGGGGCCACGTGCAGGATGCAGGCGCCGTAGCTGGTGCCGCTCATGCGCCCGTCCGAGATGCGCACCATGTCGCGCACGCCCGCCTGCACCAGCTTCTTCGGGATCGGAAGCATGCCCCACTCGGGCATGCCGGGGCCGCCCTTGGGTCCGGCATTCTTGAGCACGATGACGTGGTCGGGCGTGACCGCCAGATCGTCGCGCTCGACCTCGCGTGCCATGTGGTTGTAGTCCTCGAATGCGAGCGCGAGTCCCTGGTGCTTGAGGAACCGCTGATCTGCCGCCGCCGGCTTCATCACGCAGCCGCGCGGCGCGAGATTGCCGGTCAGCACCGCGGTCGCGCCCTCGGCATAGATCGGATCGTTGAGCGGATGGATCACGTCGCGCAAATAGACTTCCGCGCCGGCGATATTGTCGCTCACCGTCTTGCCGGTCACCGTCATGCAGGAGAGATCGAGCCTGTCCGCGAGCTCGCGCATCAGCGCGCGCAAACCCCCGGCATAGAAGAAATCCTCCATCAGGTATTTCCCGGAGGGGCGCACATTGGCGAGCACCGGGATTTCGCGCGAAATCTGGTCGAATCGCTGCATGTCGAGCGCGATGCCGGCGCGGCGCGCCATCGCGATCACGTGGATGATGGCATTGGTCGAGCCGCCCATCGCCATGTGGACCTTGATGGCGTTGTCGAAGGCAGCCGGCGTCAGGATGCGATCGAGCGTGAGATCCTCCCACACCATGTCGACGATGCGGCGGCCGGCGACCCCGCACATGCGCGGATGGCCTGCATCCGCCGCCGGGATCGACGACGCGCCAGGCAGCGCCAGGCCGAGCGCCTCCGCGATCGCCATCATGGTCGCGGCCGTGCCCATCACCATGCAGGTGCCGAAGGAGCGTGCGATGCCGCTCTCCATCTCGCTCCACTGCTCGTCGGTGATGTTGCCGGCGCGCTTCTCCATCCAGTATTTCCAGACGTCGGAGCCCGAGCCGAGGTATTCGCCGCGCCAGTTGCCGCGCAGCATCGGACCCGCCGGCACGTAGATCGCCGGTATTCCCATGCTGATGGCGCCCATCACCAGGCCGGGCGTGGTCTTGTCGCAACCGCCGAGCAGCACGGCGCCGTCGATGGGATGGCTGCGCAGGAGTTCTTCCGCCTCCATGGCGAGGAAATTGCGGTAGAGCATGGTCGACGGCTTGACGAACGGCTCGGCCAGCGACATCGCGGGCAACTCGATCGGGAACCCGCCGGCCTGCAAAACGCCGCGCTTGACGTTCTCGGCGCGGGCACGCAGGTGCGCGTGACAGGCGTTGATCTCGCTCCAGGTATTGATGATGCCGATGACCGGCCGGCCGGCCCAGTCGTCGGCATCATAGCCGAACTGGCGCAGCCGCGAGCGATGGCCGAACGATCGCAGATCGCTGACGCCAAGCCAGCGATGGCTGCGCAGATCTTCGGGACGCTTGCGATTCATGAGATGATCCGAGGCGGGCCCTACACTCTACCCTGCCCGCCGATTAACATGAAGGGAGCAACATGACGAGGGCCAGGGTAAGCGACGGTCAAGGCGGCGGCCCTCCCCGGCGCAATCACGACTTTGTCGCAGGTCCGTTCGGTAGGCCCGTAGCTTCCGTCGTGGCAGCGTCCGCGTCATGAAGCGCAGGTGGTTCGATCGCGGCGCCAGGCTCGCTTTCGGTCTGCTCGTGCTCGCGGTCCTGGCCGCGGAGATCCTGAGCGAACCGCCGAAATCGCTCCGCGACTTCGATCAGTCGTTCTATCTGACCATCGCCTACGATCTCAACCATCACGGCGTCTTTAGCAACGGCGTGTTCGATGACGTCGACAGCACGGTCAAGGCGCCGCCACCCGGGAGATTCTTCGGGCCGCTCTATCCCTGGCTCGTCGTCGCCGCGACCCGGATCGACGACCGCTTCGCCCAGGCGGTCGATTGCAGTGTCGAGGCCAATCACGGAACGCGCGACGGCGCCCAATGCGAAGCCTATGCCCGCCCCATGCATGTTCTGCATGCGGCGTTGCTTGCGCTCGGCGTGCTGGCGATCGCGCTGGCCGCTGAGATCCTCTTCGGGAACGCCGCGGTGTTCTGGCTCGCAGGCACACTCGCGACCGTAGCGCTTCTGCCCGAAACTTGGCTGTTCTCCTTCGCGATGACCGAGAGCGTGACATTCTCGCTCTATAGCGGCGCCGCACTTGCGCTGCTGCTTGCCTTGAAGGCGCCGCGTCTGCCCACGGTTCTGCTCGCCGGTTGCCTGTTCGGACTGCTGTGTCTGCTGCGCACATCTTTTGCGGTATTGGCGCCGGTGGCGATCATCCTGCTGGTGGTCAACGGCCGCTGGCTCTCGTCCTCACCCTGGCGCGCGATCCTGAGGCAGGTGCTCGCGTTCGCGGTTGCATGGCTGGTCGTTGTAGGCCCCTGGCTCGTCCGCAACGCGGTATCGATAGGCAAATGGGGACTGACGGAGGAATATGGCTCGGCGGCGCTGATCGAGCGCTTCGCCTTCGACGACATGACCGCACGGGAGTTCGCGCTGGCGTTCCCGTATTGCCTGCCGCAGGTCGGTGAGCCCTTGGTCAACCGGGCATTCGGCCCGCAGGCCATGGAAAGATTCGTCTACTACACACCGCACAGCTTTTTCCATGTCGGTCGTTCGCATCGCGACGCGCTGATCAAAGTGCACGGCCGCCTCGACCCGGTGATCACCGACGTGATTCGCGGGGAGATGCGCGAGCGCTGGTGGCGATATCTGCTGGTCAGCGTGCCACTCGCCTGGTGCGGGATGTGGGTCGGGGGGCTGTTAGGCCTCGCACTGGTGCCGCTGTTCGTCGGCGCATGCGTTTTGGCGGTTCGGCGCTCGAAGCCGCTCTTCCTGCTATACGCCGCACCCGCCGTGGTGATGCTGGGGCTGCATGCCGCGGTCGCCAACCACTACACGCGCTACAACCTCATTCTGATCGGTCCGATGTCCGCCGGCGCCGCCTGGATCATCGTGCAGATGGCCGCGACGGGGCGGCGGCGTCAGATCCCGGCGCAGACCGATAGCTGAAGAAGCCGCGTGGCTATTCGAGCGTCACGCCGCCGCCCTTGACCACCTTGGCCCACTTGTCGGTTTCCTCGGCGATGACCTTGCCGAAATCGGCCGGAGTGCCGGGGATCAGCATGCCGCCCATCTCGGCCAGCTTCGCCTTCATCTTCGGATCGGCGAGCGCCGCATTGATCTCCTTGTTGAGCTTCTCGATGATCTCGGGGGGCGTGCCCTTGGGAACACCCATCCCGAAAAACGCGCTGGCCTCGTAGCCGGGAATGGTATCGGCGACGGTCGGAACGTCGGGCAGCGCATCCGAACGCGCCGTGGTCGTCACCGCGAGCGCGCGCAGCTTGCCGGCCTGGATGTGCGGCAGCGAGGACGGCATGTTGTCGAACATCACGTGGACGGTGCCGCTGATCATATCCGTCAGCGCGGGCGCCGAGCCGCGATAGGGCACGTGCGTCATTTGGATGCCGGTCATCATCTTGAACAGCTCCCCCGAGAGATGGACCGACGTGCCGTTGCCCGACGACGCCCAGTTGATCTTGCCCGGATTGGCCTTGGCATAGGTGATGAACTCGGCGACGGTCTTGGCCGGCAGCGACGGGGTCACCTCCATGACGTTCGGCACCCGCATCAAGCCGGCGACCGGCGTCATGTCGCGGATGAAATTGAACGGCAGCTTCTGATAGAGCGTGGCGTTGATCGCGTTGGCCGGATTGACCAGATACACCGTATAACCGTCGGGCGGGGAATGGATCACGGCCTCGGTGCCGATGTTGTTGCCGGCGCCGGGCTTGTTCTCGACGATGAACTGTTGTCCCAACCGCTCCGACAAGGCCTGGCCGACGATGCGCGCCAGGATGTCGGTCGAGCCGCCGGCGGGATAACCGACGATCCAACGCACCGGCCGGGTCGGATAGTCGAGCGCTGAAGCCTGGTTCGTCCCGACCAGCGTGACGCCGGTCAGACAGGCTGCAAGAAACCCAGTAAACTTCGCGCATCGCTTCATGCCGCTATCTCCTGCTGCCGGTGCTTGTTGATGGGAATGATCCCACGACCGTGACCGCGTTTCCTTTGCGAATTTGCGAATGAAAATACGCGGCATCGATAGCCCCGCACAAGGGCGTTCGCACAGAGGCATGACGCCGCGGACTTTCGTGCAACTCGAACGCGACCGCGAATTCCACCGGCCGCACATGTCGGCCGCAGCGCCGCGTCCGAGGGATAAACCACGCACTCCCGGCGCCGAGCGATGGCCAAACAGTGGTTGATGCCGGCAACGGTCGTCCACCCAGCCGTGGCGCTCGACAACGCTTGATGCGAAAATGGGCGTGGAGGTGAGGCAGGAGGAGCGAAGCCATGAGCCCATCATCCCTGACCCTGATCGCTGGTACCATCCTTGGTTTGGGCGCCGCAGCCGCCCAGGCTGGTCCCTGTAGCGACGAGATTGCGCGGGTGGAGGAAGCGGCGCGCGAGTCCGCGGACAGGCCCCGCGCCGGGCCGACAGCCCCGCAATCGATCAGCGCGCAGTTGAGCCGGCAACCGACGCCGCAATCGGTACAGCGGGCGGAAGCGCAGGCGCAATTGAGCCTCGCCGCTCTCGTTACGCGCGCCAAATCGCTGGATGCGGAAGGCAAGACGGCGGAGTGCATGCAGGCCGTCACGGAAGCGAAGCTCAAGCTGGGCGTGAGATAACTCGATCCCCCGGCGGGGCCCGCGGAGAGCGTAAGCAGGCTCGCAGTCGAGCACGTCCACCGCCACTGTCGCAGACCGCGCACCCACGGTGGTCGGCGCCATCGGACGGCTTGCTGTCCGACGCACGAGCGTTGATTTGACTGTGCCCTCCTTACCCGAAAAGATCGCTCCGACCCACAGCCTCAACAACCGCAACAAGATGCCGCCTGAACCGGAATTTGCTGCCGATACCGCAGAAGGCCACGGCAGCTTGCTGGTGCTCGCAGCTCTGGCGCTGGTCGTGGGCGCCGTATCCGGCCTCGTCGGAGCCGTGTTCCGGCTTTCCCTCGCGCAGGCGGACGCCTTCCGTGATGCAGCGATTGCGTGGGCGCACGGCGGAGGGTTTGCGGGCTTTCTGCTCGTGACCGCCGCCTGCGGCGGCACGGCCGCGATCGCCGCGTGGCTGGTTCGCCGCTACGAGCGCCGCGCGTTGGGGAGCGGCATTCCGGACGTCGAGGCGGTCCTGCACGGAGAGCTCAAGCCGGCTCCGCTTCGCCTGATACCGGTGAAATTTGTCGGCGGGCTGCTCGCAATCGGCGGCGGTCTGGCGCTTGGCCGCGAAGGACCGAGCGTGCAAATGGCGGCCATCATCGGCCGCTTCGTGGGGCTCGCCTTTCGCCGCAGCTGGCCGGATTGCCGGGTCCTGCTTGCGGCCGGCGCGGGCGCGGGCCTCGCCACCGCCTTCAATGCACCCATTGCCGGCGCGGTATTCGTCTTGGAAGAGCTGGTACGGAAGTTCGAGCTGCGCATCGCGATCGCCGCGCTCGGCGCCTCTGCCACGGCGATCTCGGTGGCGCTTGTTCTGCTCGGAGGCGCTCCGGATTTCCACGTGCCGGACCTAGCGCGGCCCCGCATCGAAGCGATGCCGCTCTATTTCGTGCTCGGTGCCGCGGCTGGGCTCGCGGCCGTCGCGTACAATCGCACGCTGCTCGCAGCCTTGGCGGTCGCCGACCGGTTCGAGAATTGGCCCGTGGAGGTACGCGCGGCAACCGTCGGCGCCGCGGTCGGGATCCTGGCATGGTTCATGCCGGGCCTCGTCGGCGGCGGCGATGCCATTAGCCAGCGCACGCTGGCCGGTGGCGAGGTGCTGGCCTTTCTTCCGCTGGCGTTCCTGATCCGATTCGGCCTCGGCGCGGTGTCGTACGCCGCCGGCACTCCCGGTGGCCTGTTCGCTCCCATGCTTGCGTTGGGGGCGCAATTCGGCCTGATGTTCGGCATCATCTGCCAGTCGGCCTTCGCCGGTCTCGATATCGAACCGGCGGCGTTCGCGGTTGTGGGGATGGCCGCGTTTTTCACCGGCGTCGTGCGCGCCCCTCTCACCGGCATCGTGCTTGTGACCGAGATGACGGCGAGCGTTGCGACGCTGTTGCCGATGCTGGGGGCGGGCTTCATGGCAATGACGGTGCCGACGCTGCTGCGCGACGCGCCCATTTACGACTCGCTGCGCGAGCGCACGGCGCAACGCGCGCGCGCCGGCAAAGTCTGATGCCGCAAGGGCTGATCGCGGCCCGCTCCGAACGGCTCCGATCGCAACCGTGACGTCCGAGACGCTGACATGAGCACCATCGCAACGACGGGCAGATCGTTTCGAGACTGGCTGACGCGCCGGCGCGTCGAGCTACGCCTGACCTTCCGGGTCACCACCTCCGCAGTGCTCGCCCTGGCGGCCTCGCATCTCCTGAATCTCCCAGTCGCCCTGTGGACCGTGCTGACGGCGGTCATTCTGACGCAACTGAGCGTGGGCCGGTCGCTCAAAGCCACGACCGACTATCTGACCGGCACTCTCGGCGGCGCAATCTACGCCGGCGCAGTCGGCGCACTCATTCCCCAGACAGGGGAAATTTCGCTGTTGGTCGGCCTCGCGATCGCCGTGGCGCCAGCCGTCCTGCTCGCAGCGATAAAGCCACGTTTCAGCGCCGCCCCCTTCACGGCGGTCATGGTATTCCTTGCGCCCACTCTCCTTCACACCGGCCCGGTCGTATCGGCCTTTGAACGCGTGGTCGAGGTCGCGGTCGGAGGCATCGTCGGGCTCGTCGTCTCGGTGGTGGTGCTGCCGGCGCGCGCGCACGACCTTGCGATGGCAGCCGCCGCCCAGATGCTCGACCTGATGGCGACCTTTGTGCCGGAGCTGTTCGCGAAATTTACCGAGCACCGAAACGAGGCGCCGCTCCAGCACGTTCAGAGCAGCATCGGCGAGGCGTTCTCACGGCTGGACACGGTTGCGCTCGAGGCGAGGCATGAACGGATGACGCGCTTGGCGGCGGAACCGGACCAGGCGCCGCTGCTGCGCACGCTGCTGAGGCTGCGTCATGACCTGGTGATGATCGGGCGCGCAGCCGTCACGCCCCTGCCGGTGCCGGTCCAGGCGCGGCTCGAGCCCTGGCTTGCGCGCATCGGCACAACCGCCGCCGCATTCCTGCGAGCCTGCGCCGCTGCCCTGTTGGCGCGAGCGCATCCTCCGTCCATCGACGAGGTGACAACGGCGCTGGACGGCTATGCTGGCGCGATCAACGCCTTGCGGCGCGAGGGCCTGACGCGAGGTCTGCCCGACGATGCTGTGGAGCAGGTATTCGCGCTCGGCTTCGCGCTCGACCAGATGCACATGAACCTGAAAGATCTCTCGCGCTGTGTGGTGGAATTGACATCGTCAGGTGATGCTGCAATTGCGGACGTGTCCGCGAATTCGAGCCGCTCACGGCGGTAAATCAGGCCAGGATATTCATTTGAAGACCATCGGAGCGCCGGGCGAGCGCATGAACGCGCGGGTTGCGCACGCGCCACGCGAACGTCGGGATCAGTGCGCAGAATATCGTCATTGCACCAAATCCCAATACGGCCGGCTGCCGAAGCGGTCGACGAGGTGGTCGATGAAGAGCCGCACCTTCACCGACAGATGGCGTGTCGGGGGATAGATCGCATAAAGCGAGAGTTCAGGCGCCGCGTAGTCGCTGAGAATGGTCCGCAGCGTCCCCTGCTGAAGATCGGCGCCGACGATGAAGGTCGGCAACAGAATGATGCCGCGTCCACGCACCGCGGCGTCCCTGAGCACCTCGCCGTTGTTCGCGCACAGCGTCCAGGCAATCGGGATCCAGTGATCGCCGTCGGGACCGGTGAGCTTCCACTGATTGCCGGTGGTGCGATGGCTATAGGCAAGGCAATCGTGGTGGCGCAGATCGTCGGGATGCGCGGGCGTACCGCGCTCCTCGAGATAAGCCGGAGCGGCGCACACGACACGGTTCACCGTCACGATCCTGCGCGCGATCAGGCTCGACGATTGCAGCTCGGCGATGCGAAGCGTGACATCGAAGCCCTCCTGTACGGGATCGATCAGCTCGTCGCTCAAGACCAGATGCACCTGCAGGTGACGGTACGTCGCCATGAAGTCGGCGATGGCAGAACCGAGATGCAGCGTGCCGAACGACATCGGCGCGTTGACCCGCAACAGGCCGCGCGGCTCGGCCTGCAGCCGGGCGACGGCGAGGTCTGCCTCTTCCAGCTCGGCGAGAATGGCGACGCAGCGGTCGTAATAGGCGAGGCCATTTTCGGTCGGGCTCACGTTGCGGGTGGTGCGGTTGAGCAGCTGGACGCCGAGGTCGTGCTCCAGGTCGATCACATATTTGCTGACCGCCGAGCGCGACAGCCTGAGTTCCTGGGCCGCCTTCGAGAAGCTGCCGTGCGCCACGACCTTGGTGAAGGCGCGAATGCTGGCGAGCTTGTCCATCGTCCGACCCGTCCGACCAGGGGTGACCAATATCGCCCGGAGGCGATTGTCCACGATTCATGGACAGACTTGTTATAGCTCAAAGGATTGTCCACCACAGTTGGCGAACTCATTTTTACTTCAACAGACCCATCCCAACTGCTGGAGTATCTCCATGATCGCGATCCGCCCGGCGCAAGCGCGCGGCACTGCCAACCTGGGCTGGCTGGACAGCCGGCACAGCTTTTCCTTCGGCCACTATCACGATCCCAACCACATGGGCTTCGGCCCCCTGCGCGTGATCAACGAGGACCGCGTGCAGCCGGGCGCCGGTTTCGGCACTCACGGCCACAGCGACATGGAGATCATCTCCTACGTCCTCGACGGCGCGCTCGAGCACAAGGACAGCATCGGCACCGGCTCCGTCATCCGGCCTGGCGACGTGCAGCGCATGTCCGCCGGGACCGGGATCCGCCACAGCGAGTTCAACCACTCAAAAAGCGAGCCGGTGCACTTCCTGCAGATCTGGCTGCTGCCGGAGAAGACGGGGCTGCCGCCGAGCTACGAGCAGAAGACGTTCGCGGACGGTGACAAACGCGGCCGGCTTCGGCTGGTTGCGTCACCCACAGGTCGCGACGGCTCTGTCGTCATCCACCAGGGCGCCGATATTTATGCGTCACTTCTCGACGACGGCGAAACCGTCGAGCACCGCTTGCAGGCCGGACGCAAGGTCTGGCTCCAGGTCGCACGCGGAGCCGTGGACCTGAACGGACAGGCGCTGCGCGCCGGTGACGGCGCGGCGGTGGAGGGCGAGCCCGCGGTGAGAATCACCGCCCGGGCGAGCGGCTCGGAAGTCCTGTTGTTCGATCTCCCGTAACGGTAGGAGCGGCGCAGAGCAGACGAGCCTGTGCGGCGATCACGAATGGGCGAGGATTGCGGTCGCGGGATCTGGTCCCGGGATGGCAACCTGGCACAGGAGCACGGATGTCCGGTCAAATCCCGTCTGCCCTCGCAGGCGAGCGCTCATCGCTGAGCCCGCTGCGGCATCGGACGTTCGCCATGCTGTGGACGGCGACCGTCGTCTCCAATATCGGGACCTGGATGCAGAATGCGGCCGCGTCCTGGCTGATGACCGGCCTCGATCCCGACCCGCTGACGGTCGCCCTGGTCCAGGTGGCGACCACGTTGCCGATGTTCGTATTCGCACTGCCGGCCGGCGCGCTGGCCGATATCGTCGATCGCCGGCGCCTGCTGCTCGTCATTCAGATCGCAGCGACGCTATGGGTCGCGGGTTTCGGCCTGCTGGTGTGGTCAGGCCGCGTGACGCCGGGCATTCTGCTCGGCTTCAGCTTCCTTGCCGCGACCTTTGCATCCCTGGTGGCGCCGGCGTGGCAGTCGATCGTGCCGAGCCTGGTGCCCCGGCAGGACCTGCAAGCCGCCGTCGCGCTCAACAGCGTCGGAATCAATATCAGCCGCGCGGTCGGCCCGGCGCTCGCCGGGGTGATCATCGCGGGAATGGGAATGGCGGCACCGTTCTGGCTGAACGCGCTTGCCGCCATCGGCGTGATCGCCGCGCTGACATGGTGGCGCCCGTCGCAAGGCGCCGCGCGGCGACTTCCGCCGGAGCGTTTCGGCGGGGCGATCCGCGCTGGCCTGCGCCATGCAGGCCACAATCCGCACCTGCGCGCGACGTTGATTCGCGCCGCGGGGTTCTTTGTCTTCGCCAGCGCCTACTGGGCCCTGCTGCCGCTGGTGGCGCGCGAACAGGTGCGCGGCGGTCCGACGCTCTACGGCATCCTTCTGGGTGCGATCGGGGCCGGCGCGGTCGGCGGCGCGTTCCTTCTACCCTGGCTGAAGCGGACCCTCGGCGCGGATCGGGTGGTGATCGCGGGAACCGTCGGTACTGCGCTCGCGCTCTTCCTGTTCGGCGTCGCCCGCCATCCTGCGATCGCGCTCGCAGCTAGCCTCATCGCCGGCGTCGCGTGGATCGCGGTGCTGGCCACGCTCAACGTGTCAGCCCAGGTCGCCCTGCCCGAATGGGTGCGAGGCCGCGGCCTCTCGATCTTTGCCACCGTGATGTTCGCCGGCCTCGCGCTGGGCAGCGCGCTATGGGGCCAGATCGCCGTCATGATCGGGCTTTCGGCGGCCCATTTCGCGGCAGCGGCCGGGCTCGTGCTGGCCGTCCCGCTGATGCGGCGTTGGAAGCCCCAGACCGGCGCCGGGGTCGATCTGTCGCCTTCTATGCACTGGCCGGTGCCCGTGCTCTCGCGCGAGATCGAAGCCGACCGCGGACCGGTGCTGGTGACCATCGAGTACAGCATCCGGCCGGAACAACGCGACGCCTTCCTGGCGGCCATCGCGAGGCTCGCACCGGAACGGCGGCGCGACGGCGCCTTCAACTGGTGCATCTTCGAGGATGTCGAGACGGCAGGACGTTTCGTGGAAACCTTTCAGGTGGACTCATGGCTCGAGCACTTGCGTCAGCACGAGCGCGTGACCAATGCCGACCGCGTGTTGCAGGAAGCCGTTCACCGCTTCGACGTCGCAGGGGCACCCAAGGTCACGCATCTGGTCGCCGCCAGACCCGGCGACCCCGGGATGGCCGCATCGGAGACATCCTGAAATCGACATCCGGGGCCGGTCGCCCGTCGCGAATAATCGATAACGCACCCGCTCCCGCAGGGCGGCATGCTGCAGGGAATGCGCGCCCGAGATGCGTCAGCGCATGCAACGGTCGCGGACTACTTCTCGACGCAGGCGAGGACGACTTTGACTGCGGCGCCCTGCCGCTGCGGTCGAAACGTCGCCTTGTTGTCGGCTTCAAATACGAACGTGCCCCCCGGATTGATCGCGTAGGTGCTGAGGATACGTTCATTGTCTCCGCACGCCACGGTGCAGGCTTGGCGGCACTCTCCTTCGACGAAACGAATGCTTGTTCCACTCGGACCGACAGGGCCTGCCGGTCCCGCGGGTCCTTCCGGGCCGGGCGTTCCTTGATCGCCCTTGTCGCCTTTTTGGGGTGCCGGCGTTTCCCCGCAAGCGGAGAGTGCCAACACCAGAATAACGATGAGCCAGCGAGCTTGCATGATTGGTCCTGTCGGTGGGTGTGACCTCCGTCGATGAGATCACGGCACAATAGCCCCATGGGGCGGGTCACGCACCGCGCGCCAAGTTCCGGCGCCCGCCGTGGTTAACGGCCCATGACAACGAAGGGAACCGGCTGGGGTTGGCAGCCGATGTCTCGATTCAGAACAATTCAGGTCGATCCCAAGGACCTGAGGACCCTTTTGCAGCAGGCTATTGGCGGCAAAGCAACCGCAGGAGCCGTTGACGGCTGGTTGCCGCCGGCGCCGGCGGACGTGAAGGAGCCCTTTTGCGGAAGGAGGCGAACGATGGTCGCTTCTGAGGATTGCCGGCAGCAGGCCCAACGATGCGCGCAGCTGGCCATTGCGGCGTCTGCGCCCAGCGTCGCCGGCGCGCTGATGATGCTTGCATTGGATTATCTGGCGCAGAGCCACGCGCTTCGTGAGCACCCAGCCATGCAACAGCCTTTGGTGGATTCCTCGGCCGGTTTCGGAGACTAGCCAGCAGTTTGGGCCATCGGCGTGCGAACATCCGAACGTCGCCGCCGCGACTGAGGCACGCATATTGATGTCGGCCAAGTGATGGTCGGAGTGGCAGGATTTGAACCTGCGACCCCCACGTCCCGAACGTGGTGCGCTACCAGACTGCGCTACACTCCGACTGAGGGCCGGACTTATAGCCGCGCCACTGCGGGGCCGCAAGCAGGCAACCATTGAACCTGCTGACCGCGCAGCCCCCATTCCCTCTATAAACAAGCGCATGAGCAAGGATGCTGTGATGACGGCCAGCGCGGCGGCCATCGCACGCGCCGCCCGTGTCCTGGCGGCCGGCGGGCTCGTCGCCTTTCCGACCGAGACCGTCTACGGGCTCGGCGCCGACGCCACCAACGGGGAGGCTGTCGCGCGACTCTACGAGGCCAAAGGCCGCCCGTCATTCAACCCGCTCATCGCCCATGTGGCCGACACCGCTGCAGCACGAGCGCTCGCGCGCTTCGACGCCACCGCCGAACGCCTGGCGGCGACGTTCTGGCCCGGGCCGCTGACGCTGGTGCTGCCGAAGCTGGCGCACGGCCCGGTCTGCGACCTTGCCACCGCGGGCCTCGACACCATCGCGGTGCGCGTGCCCGGCCATCCGCTCGCGCGCGACATCCTCACCGCCTTCGGCCGCCCGGTGGTGGCGCCCTCCGCCAACCGCTCCGGACACGTGTCGCCCACCACCGCACAGCATGTGGATCATGATCTTGGCGACCGCATCGAGCTGATCGTTGACGGCGGTCGGACGCCGATGGGGCTCGAATCGACTATCGTGGCCTGCCTCGACAGGGCCGTCCTGCTGCGTCCCGGCGCGCTGCCGCGCGCGGACATCGCGCGGGTGGTCACACTCGCCGAAGAGACACAAGAGCCGCGGTCGTCGATCGATGACGACGCGATACCGATCGCACCCGGCCAGCTCGCCTCGCACTACGCTCCACGTGCTCGGCTCCGGCTCGACGCACGGCACGTGAACGCGAACGAGGCGCTCCTCGCCTTCGGCCCGATGGACGTCGAAGGTGCCGGGCGCGCGACATCCGTGCTGAACCTGTCGGCGCGCGGCGATCTCGTGGAAGCCGCGGCCAATCTGTTTTCGCACCTGCGCGCGCTCGACGCCTCGGGGGCGGCGAGCATTGCGGTGATGCCGGTGCCGCACTCGGGACTAGGCGAGGCGATCAACGACCGCCTCGAGCGGGCGGCGGCGCCGCGCCCGGAACGGGAACCTCCAGGATAGGAAAGCGCCCGGCCGGCGCGCTATAGTCCCAGGCCATCAACCTCGTGATCGAGCCGCCGCGATGAATATTGCCGAGACCCCCGCCAAATTCCTGTCGTCGGACCTGCTCGGCCGCTTCACCGCGATCGTGGGCGACAAGAACGCCATCACCGATCCGCAGGCGCAGGCACCCTATCTCCTGGAAATGCGCGACATGTTCCGCGGCCGCACGCCGGTGGTGCTGCGGCCGGGCTCGGTGGCGGAAGTTGCCGAAATTCTCAAGCTCGCGAACAGCACCTCGACCGCCATCGTCCCGCAGGGCGGCAATACCGGCCTCGTTGGCGGACAGATTCCGCAGCATGGCGAGATCGTGCTCTCGCTCAACCGCCTCGACCGCGTCCGCGAGCTCGATCCGGTGTCCAACACCATGACCTGTGAAGCGGGCGTGACGCTGCTGAAGGCGCGCGAGGCGGCGGCGAGCGTCGACCGGCTCTATCCGCAACTGCTGCCGTCGGAAGGGACCTGCACCATCGGCGGCAATCTTTCCACCAATGCCGGCGGCACCGCCGCGCTCGCCTACGGGATTGCGCGCTCGCACGCGCTTGGCATCGAGGTGGTGCTCGCCGACGGGCGCGTGCTCAATAACCTCAACAAGCTCAAGAAGGACAATACCGGCTACGACCTCAAGAACCTGTTCATCGGCGCCGAGGGAACGCTCGGCGTGATCACCGCCGCGGTGCTGCGGCTGGTGCCGCGGCCGCGGTCGATGGAAACCGCCTTTGTCGGAGTGGCCTCGCCGGAAGCGGCGCTCGATCTGCTCGGGCTTGCGACCGAGCGCACTGCCGGCGGGGTGACCAGCTTCGAGCTGATGCTGCGCATGGGCGTCGAGCTCGTGCTGCGTCACGGCGCGGGCTGCCGCGATCCGTTGCCGCAGGCGCATCCCTGGTACGTGCTGCTCGAGCTCTCCTCCCAGGCCCGCTCGGGCCTGCGTGCGGTGATGGAGGAGATCCTGGCCGAAGGGCTCGAGCGCGGTCTGGTGCAGGACGCCACCATTGCCGACAGCCTCGAGCAGGCGAAGATGTTCTGGCGCATCCGCGAATTGTTCGGCGAGGTGCAACGCCAGGAAGGCGGCTCTATCAAGCACGATATTTCGGTGCCGGTCGCAGCCGTGCCCGCCTTCATCGCTGAGGCCAGCGCCGCCGTGACCAGGCTCATTCCGGGAAGCCGCCCGTTGCCCTTCGGGCATCTCGGCGACGGCAATATCCACTACAACGTCGCCCAACCGGTGGGCGCCGACAAGGCGGAGTTCCTCAAGCGTTGGGACGACGTGAATGCGGTTGTCTTCGCCGTGGTGGCGAAACACGGCGGCTCGATCTCCGCCGAGCACGGCATCGGCGTCATCAAGCGCGACCTCCTCCCGAAAGTGAAG
The DNA here is from genome assembly GCA_963739385.1 of uncultured Alphaproteobacteria bacterium. Classification (GTDB taxonomy): domain Bacteria; phylum Pseudomonadota; class Alphaproteobacteria; order Rhizobiales; family Xanthobacteraceae; genus VAZQ01. Next base: position 18,475 of record CAVUAI010000046.1, on the reverse strand, counting down.
GACCCGGTCGCGTTCGACCTCATGCGCACCCTCAAGCGCACGCTTGATCCCAAAGGGATCCTCAATCCGGGCAAGGTGCTGTAGCAACCGCGTCTTCGCCGTGACCGCCGCATCTCTCCGAACTGCCAGTGCCGCACGGGCACGGCGCACGCGCCAATCCTTGCAGGTGCCTCAGCCCGCCTCCGGCACGTCCTCAAAACAGCGAGAACTGCCGGTCGTCCTTCTTGCGCGCGGGCTTTTCCGGCGCGCCCGCATCCGGTCCGACCGGCGTGGCGGACTGCGGGGGCGCCGGCTCGATCAGCGCCGGGCCGTCGTTATCGGCATGGTTGACCGCGGGCGACACCTCGTAGGCCTCGAGCACTCCCGCGCGTGTGGGCACGCACAGCTCCGTCGCGGTCATGGCATCGACATTCCTGCAATCGAGCCACGCCTCGAAGGCCTGGGCCGGCAAGATCACCGGCATGCGGTCGTGCAGGTGAGCGATGTCCGCTCCGGCGTTGGTCGTGACGATAGCGGCGGTCTCCATCTCCTCGCCGTTAGGTCCGATCCAGGTCTCCCACAGTCCGGCGAACGCGATCGGCCCGCCCTCGCGCGCGCGCACGTGATAGGGCCGTTTGCGTCCGCCTTCATTCTTCCATTCGTAGAAGCCGTCAGCCGGAAAGAGACAGCGGCGACGGCGCATGGGATAACGGAACGCAGGCTTGTCGTTCACCGATTCCACGCGCGCGTTGATGAGCAGCGCGAACCTCCGCGGATCCTTGACCCAGGGCGGAATCAGGCCCCAGCGCACGAGCGCGAATTGGCGACCGCCCTCTGCCATGCGCACGATCCCCACCGGCTGGGTCGGCGCCACGTTGTAGCGCGGCGGAAAATTCGGCTGCCCGGGGTAACCGAACAGGCGCCGGATCGCTTCCGGCGAGGATATGACCATGTAGCGTCCGCACATGCGGGACTTGTCTCCCTTTTTGGGCTGCACTAACCATACCGCACGAGACCGGCGGAAGACGACCTCGCCCGGCAGAGCTCTCGGGATCATGCGCTTGGAGCGTCGCCGCCGTGTCGGATGACAGATCCTATCCCGACCGTCCGTATCTCGCCGTCAGCGCCGCTATCGTCCGTGCGGGCAAGATCCTTGTGGTGCGCCGCGCGCGGCCGCCAGCCCATGGATTGTTCACCCTGCCCGGAGGCGTCGTCGAGGTCGGCGAGACGCTCGCCGAAGCCGTCATACGCGAGGTGCGCGAGGAGACCGGGCTGACCATCGAGCCGGTCGCGCTGGCCGGCTTTCGCGAAACCGTCGTGCGCGATGCGCGGGATCGGGTGGAACGGCATTTCGTCATCCTGTGCTTCGCCGCCCGCTGGCAGGCGGGCGAGCCGGTCCTCAACGAGGAACTCAGCGAGGCCTTCTGGCTTGCGCCGGCCGAGCTTGCGGATCTCAAGACCACCCCCGGTCTGGCCGACATCGTGGCTGCGGCGTTCGAGCGGCTCAACGGATCCGGGTGATTCGGTGCCTTTTTTCCGTCCGGTTGGGCCGCGACAATGGCCCTCCATTGTGATCGGCCGCGCAGATCATGCCGGCACGGATACTCCACCCATGTTGCGACCCGTCTTGTCAGCTGCCGCCATCGCCGCCTCCATCGCGCTTGCCACGGCCGGCGCGCCTTCCCGCTCGCAGGCGCAGGTGACGCCGGGTCCGGCCGCCCCCTTCGACGGCAGCCTTCAGCGGCTCGCCGAGATCCTCGGGGCGCTCCACTATCTGCGCAACATCTGCGGGGCCAATGAGGGCCTGAAATGGCGCAACGAAATGCAGGCGATCATCGACGCCGAGGCGCCGGGTGGTGACCGCCGCGCCCGCATGATCGCGAGCTTCAATCGCGGCTACCGCGGCTACCAGCAGAACTACCGTACCTGCACCCCGGCGGCCGATCTCGTCATTCGCCGCTATCTGGAGGAAGGCTCCAAGATCGCCCGCGAGATGACGGCGCGCTATGCGAACTGACCGCGGCCAACTGCTGCGTGTCGATATTATACTGAAAAATAAGGAAAACCTGACGCCCGGGGCGGCAACGCGGCATGCCCGGACGCTGCCAGTGCCTGGCCGGGCTGCGGGTCAGCTGCAGCCCCCAGGGGCGCGGCCCCCGCGAGATAGGCGGCGACGCGGTCACCGAATGCCGGCGCCTGGGGCTGCCTGCCGCGCGCCAGGCCGTGCGGACAGCCGGGCGCCGGTGCAACGCGCGAGCCCGCGTCCGCGCATTAACCGTTCCCGGAGTTGCGCTCTAGGCGGATGCGCGCCGCATGCTAACGTGCCGTCATGTCGCAATGGCGAAAGCGCCACGGCAGATCGACCTGGACATGACAACGCAAGCAATTCAGTCTCCGGAACACGCTCCGGACCACGAGCAGAAACGAGCTGCCCTCGGCTATCTGCACGAGGCCTGGGTCGAAGCCCGCATCGATGGTATCGACGGCGACTGTCTGGCCCAGGCCTGCCTGTTTGCCGCGTTCGCTGAATTCGTCTCCACCTATGGCGAAGAAGCGGCAGCGCGCTTTGCCGAAGGCCTTGCGGTGCGCATCCGCAATGGCGAATTCTCTCTCAGCATGGCCAAGCAATAGCCTCAAGCCGAGGCTTTTGCGCCATTGCCTTGGCGCTCCCTCGCAGCGAGCCAGGTTCCGCGCGTCCAAAAAAGCCGCACCAGCGATCCTCGCCATCGATTCCGCGCTTCTGCTAGAGTGGCGGCCGACGTGATCGGTCGTCACCTATGCTACGCATTGTCGTGAGTTCTTGTTGTGCTGGCGCTCGTGGTGGGCGGCGGCATGCTTGCGCCAACTGCTGTTCGAGGTGAGCCGGCCTCGCCGCCCGGCGCCCCCGCCGGCAAAGGCAAGGGGCATCTCGCGGCACCCTCCGCGGCTCCCGAGATCATAACCGATCTGTCGCGCTTGCCGGCGCCGGTCGCACGCACCCGCGAAAGGCTGCTGAACGTCGCTCGCAGCGGCGACCTCCAGCAGCTTGCGGCCCTGGTGAACGAAGCAAAGCCGATTTATGCGTTCACCGACGAAAAGGATCCGATCGCATTTTGGCGCGCGAACTATCCCGATTCCGAGGGAATTGAGGTGCTCTCGATCCTGACCTTGATCCTGGAAACGGGCTTCGTGCACATCGACGTGGGCACGCCGCAGGAGATGTATGTCTGGCCCTACTTCGTGCGCATGTCGCTCGCAACGTTGACGCCGGCGCAGAAAGTCGAGTTGTTTCGCATCGTCACCGGCGCCGACTACAAGGACATGCTCGCGTTCGGCGCCTATGCATTCCACCGCCTCGGGATCGGGCCGGACGGCACCTGGCATTTCTTCGTCGCCGGCGATTAGGCGGCACTGGCGAGCGTCTCGAGGAACTGCACCGCTTCGCCCCACCCTGGCGCCGACAGTTCGCCTTCCCACATCGCCACATGCCCGCGCACGAAAGTTCCGACCGGCCAACCATCACGGCTACCCCGTCATCGGGGGCCAGCCCGCGCGCGATCTCAGCTGAACAACACGTCGCTCGCATTGATCAAGGCGCTGTTCGTGAACGTGATGACCTCGTGGGACGCGCCGCCGTTGAAATTGACCTGCCAGTGCGCCGCGTCGTTCTGAGTGAAGGTCGCCCCGACACCATAGCCAACGAACTTCAAGGTATCCGCCGTAGCGAACGGACCACCATTATCGAAGTCGGCGACGATGTCGCCATCCGCCTGTCCGGCGACGAACACGAACGTGTCGTTGCCCACACCGCCGATGAGCGTGTCGCGGCCGGCCCCGCCGTTGAGCATGTCGTTGCCACTTTGGCCGTTGAGCACGTTGTTGCCGTCGTTGCCGTACAGTTTGTTGGCGAACAAATTGCCCTCACCAAAGAGGTTGCCTGTTCCCTGCAGCACCAGGGTTTCCACGTTCGTCTCCAGCACTCGACTGACGGTGGAGAAGATCGCGTCGGTGCCCTCGCCGGGGTTTTCGATCACCCGATCGCCGGGATCGTCCACGTAGTACACATCGTTGCCGAGTTCCTCCGACCATGATGTCGGCGCCGCCTCGCCCGTTGAGCAGGTTCACGCCGTCGCTGCCGGTGAGGATGTTCGCCAGTTCGTTGCCGTATCCTTGCAGGGCCGTCGCCGCATCGCCCTGCAAGGTGAGGTTCTCGACGTTCGCCGTCAGCGCGTAGTGGGCCGATGCAATGACGCTGTCGATGCCCTCGCCGGAGTTCTCGACCACCACGTCGCCGGCATTGTCGACGAAGTACCTGTCGTTGCCGGCGCCGCCATACATCGAGTTGATGTCCGCGCCGCCGTTCAGAATGTTGTTGCCGGCGTTGCCGCTGATCGAATTGCTCAGGCTGTTGCCGGAGCCCGACAGGTTTGCGTTTCCCTGCAAGACGAGATACTCGACGTCCGGTGCCAGCGTGTAGTCGATCGAGGCATAGACAGTGTCGTTGCCCGCGTTGGCATTCTCCGTCACCGCGTCGCCCGCGTTGTCGACGAAATACGCGTCGCTGCCAAGTCCTCCGGACATGGCGTCGGCGCCGCCCAGGCCGTTCGAGGAGGTTATTCCCGGTATCGCCGGTGATCGTGTTGGCCAGGCCGTTGCCGTAGCCCTGCAGGTCGGCGCTGCCCGACAACGCCAGGTTCTCCACCTCCGCCGTTAGCGCGTAGTGGATCGACGCAGTGACGGTGTCGGTGCCCTCGCCCGCCTTCTCGATCACGGTGTCGAGAGTGCTGTCGACGACATATCTGTCGTCGCCCAAGCCGCCCGCCATGACGTCGTTGCCGGTGCCGCCGTCGAGCATGTCGTTGCCGATGCCGCCGTCGAGCGTGTCGTTACCGGCAAGTCCGAAGATCGTGTCGTGGCCGCCGAGTCCCGGCAGGAAGTCACTGCCGGTCGTCCCATTGACGGTCTCGCCGGTATCGGTGGCGATGGTGACGAGCTGGCCACGGATCTCGCCGCCAGGGAAGGCGCCGGTGTGAAAATTGACGTAGAGCGGAACGTCGGAACCGAGCGTCGCCCCCGCGAGCGTAAGGATGAACGGGGTGATGGGGTTGGCGTCGGTCGTCTCCCAGTTGCTGGTCAACGTGCGCGATCCATCCGCCAGCACCGCGGACACCGCGAAGTCGTCGGCGTCGCCGCGGCCGACCCAGTCCAGCACGATGCAGCCGTTGACCCCGCGCGGCGCGTTGTGGATGTCCGCGCCGTTGATGTTGTCGAGCAGGTCTTGGGTCGCGATGGCTGGCCGACCAACGGACCCCAGTCGAGCCCCTGGACGTTGATCGTGATGCTCATGCTCGACGTCACGCGGTCGAAGATTGCGGTGCCGAGGCCGGTCGCGCCGCTGACCACCGCCGGAACCTGTTGCGCCCCATCCACGACGATGCGGAAAGCCCTCGCACCCTGCTCGGCCACATTGCTCACGTCGATGGCCAAGGTCTGGGTGCTCACGCCGCCCAAACTGTCGGTCGCCGAGACGACGAGGTCGTAGACGTTGTCCCTGTTGGCGTCTTGCGGCATCTCGAAGTCCGCCGCGGCAACGAAGCGGAGCGCCCCGCCCGGGTCGATCGCGAACAGCGCCTGATCGGCCCCGCCGGCGATCGCGAAGGTGACCGGGTTGCCCTCGATGTCGGTCGCCGCCGCGGTGCCGATGGTGGTGTTGTTCTCCGCGACCGCGAACGTCGCCGGCGAGGTGAACGCGGGTGCGTCGTTCACCGCCTGCACGGTCAGGCTGACGCTCGCCGCCGCGCTGTCGATCGCGCCATCGTTCGCCACGTAGGTGAACGAGTCCGGCCCGTTGTAGTTGGCCGCAGGCGTATAGGTGAGGTTCGCGCCGGAGCCCGACAGCGTGCCGTGCGCGGGACCGCTCACCACTCTGAAGGTGAGGCTGTCGCCGTCCGCATCCGAGCCCGACAGCGTCACCGCCTTGGCGGTGTCCTCGTCGGTGCCGATGCTCTGCGCGTTCGCCACGGGCGCATCGTTCACCGCTTGCACGGTCAGGCTGACGCTCGCCGCCGCGCTGTCCGTCCACCCATCGTTCGCCACGTAGGTGAACGAGTCCGGCCCGTTGTAGTCGGCGTCGGGCGTATAAATGAGGTTGGCGCCTGAGCCCGACAACGTCCCGTGGGCGGGACCGCTCAACACCGAGAAGATGAGGCTGTCGCCGTCCACATCCGAGCCCGACAGCGTCACCGCCGTGGCGGTGTCCTCGTCGGCGCCGATGCTCTGCGCATTCGCCACCGGGTCATGGCCCGGGTTCAAGGCAAGCGTGAACGGGTCGATCTCGGTGTTGTTGACGACGTCGAAGCCGAACTCGCCATTCGTGGTTGGATGGCCGGTTGCATCGATGCCGTTGGTGGCCAGCGCGATCTTGCCGTAGTCGAGGGACAGGCTGTAGCCGTCGTCCTCGCCGTCGGCGACCTTGGTCACCGCCACATCGGCGAGGGTGAGGTCGTACACCTTGGCCGGCGTCGTGCCGCCCGTGACTCCCTCGATGCGCACGCCCGTCACGAGCTCGCCGGTGGCGAGGAGAGCCATCACATCGGCCAGCCTCGTCTCGTGCGGCAGGGTCACGTTCAGGGGAGCGAAAGCCGCTGTGCCGGTGCCTCCGCCAGGGACTGTTGCCGGCGCAAGATCGAGATCGACGCCGGTGATCTCGAACCAGCCCCTGTGCAGCGGGTCCGTCGAGCCACCGTTGACCCCGTCGATGAGCATGAAATAGCTCGCGGGCTGCGGGCTCGCAGCGACGCTCCCGCTCGGAAGCGTGCTCGGCAGGACGACGCCGTCCTCGTTGGCCGCCACATCGAAGCCGAACTGACCCGCCGGCCTGACAACGCCCGGACCGGCATGGGTAAACGTCTCGAGCTCGATCTTGCCGTAGCCGAGGCTCAGCGTCAGGCCGGCTCCGGCATCGTCCTCGACCTTCGTGGCCCGCACATCGGCGAGGTCGAGCCTGTAGGCCTGTTCGCCCGCTGCGGTCACGCCGACGAGCGTCGCGCCGTTGAGGTGCGCACCCGTCGCCGCCAGCTCCAGCAGCGGCGCCAGCGCGGTATTGCTGTTCAGGCTGAGCGTGAGCGGCGAGAACGTCGGTCTGCCGGCGCCGGCGCCGCCGGTTGCGGAGCCGATACTGGATGTGTTCCCAAGATCGAAATCGAAGCCGGAGATCTCGAACCAGCCCTTGTGGTTCGCATCGATCGAGTCACCCTTCACACCATCGAGCGCAAGGAAATACTTGGCCGGCGTCACGGGCCCGCCTGAACCGGCGGGATTCAAGACAAGCGAGGACGGGTCGGGGTTGACGTCGGTGACGTTGTGGACGATGTCGTAGGTGAACTCGCGGGCTTCGCGCCGGCTTCATTCGTCGTGACCAGCGCGATCTTGCCGTAGTCGAGGGACAGGCTGTAGCCGCCGTCCTCACCGTCCGCGACCTTGGTCACCGCCACATCGCCGAGGCTGAGCTCGTAGACCTTGGCTGGGGTCGTGCCGTCGGTGAATCCCTCGATGCGCACGCCTTTGACGAGGGTGCCGGTGGCGGCGAGATCCATCACGCCGGCGAGCGCCGTTTCGTTCGGCAGTGTCACGTTCAGGGACGAGAACATTCGGTTTGCCGGCGCCGGCGCCGCCGCTTCCGGTGCCGATATTGACTTGGTTCGTAAGATCGAAATCGAGGCTGGAGATCTCGAACCAGCCCTGGTGCGATGGGTCGGTCGAGCCGCCGTTGAGCCCGTCGATGAGCATGAAATAGGTCGCAGGCTCCGGGCTGGAAGGCACCCCCGCGATGGATATCGCCCCGCGAGGGGGTGGGCTCGCCGGTTCGTGGAACCCGTCGCCCGGTAGCGTCGTCCGTGTTCGTCACTTGATCCCAGAAGATTTCTCGCCCGCGCGAGACATCGCCATTTGGGTCCTGGGTGAACGGCTGAAGCCTGATCTGGCCGAAGTCGAGGCTCACGGTCAGGCCCGCGCCGGCGACGTCCTCCACCTTCGTGACGAGCACAGTGTTCAGATCCAGCAGGTACGTGATCGGCTCCCCATCTGCCTTCACGCCGACCAGCGTCGCAGCATCGAAGTGCCGGCCTGTCGCCGCCATCGTCAGCAGCGGCGCCAGTGCCGTATTGCTGTCCAGGGTGAGCGTCAGCGGCGAGAACGTCGCTCTTTTTCCGGCGAGGCCCACGCCCTCTATATCGAAGCCGAAACTATTGACCTCAAACCAGCTCCGTCTTCAGAGGTTGACCGGAAAGGCTCAACTCGCCAGCCACACCATCAAGCTGAAGAAAATACCTGGAGCCCGACATGAACGAGCTCTCAGTGCCGGGCGTCAAGCCGACAGAAAACGGGGCGATCTCGGTGTGGTTGGTGACGTCGTAGGCGAACTCGCCGTTCTTGACCGGCTTGCCGCTGCCATCGATGCCGTTGGTGACCAGCGCGATCTTGCCGTAGTCGAGGGACAGGCTGTAGTCGGCGCTCTCGCTGCCGGCGGCATGGCTCACCCCCAGATGTGCGCACCCTCACCTCGGCGAGGTTGAGGTCGTAGACCTTGGTTGCATTTCGGCCGCCGCCGGCCATGAAGCCCTCGATGTGCACGCCTCTGATGACACCGTTGCCGGTGGCGTCGCCGCCGGTGGCGGCCATCTTCATCACATCGGCGAGCTCCACCCCGGCCGGCACGGTCACGTTCAGGGACGCGAAGTCGCCGGCGGCGAGCTTCTCCATATCGAGGTCGACGCCCCTGATGTCGAACCAGCCCTCGTGCTGCGGGTCGAGCGAGCCGCCGTTGAGCCCGTCGATGAGCATGAAATAGTCCATGGCCCGCCCCTCCGGGGTCGCAGCGACGCTCCCGCCCGGATCCGCGCTCGGCACGCGTGATGCCGTCCGTGTTCGCCGTCAGATCGAAGCCGAACTGCCCCTCGGGCACGACACCGCCCGTGCCGTCCGGGGTGAACGTCTCGAGCTCGATCTTGCCGTAGTCGAGGGTCAGCGTCGGACCGGCTTCGGGGAACGCCTCGGCGTGGTGCTCCACGTTCGTGACCAGCACGTCGGCCAGGTCGAGCTGGTAGACCTTGGCTTGGCACGGCGCCGTCGGTCACGCCGACCAGCGTCGCACCGCTGAGGTGCTCGCCCGTGGCCGCCAGCGCCAGCAGCGGCGCCAGGCCTGAATTGCTGCCGAGCGTGAGCGTCAGCGGCGAGAACGCCGCCGTGCCTGCGCCGGCACCCGCCAGATCGATGTCGAAATCCGCTGACCTCGAACCAGCCCTTGTAGGTCGAATTGAGCGAGTCCCCCTTCACACCGTTGAGCGCAAGGAAATAACGGGTGCTCATGACGTCCCTCCGCTGGCTGGTATCCTGCTGTTACCCTCGATCAGGCGGCAGACGCGGAGCGTCTCCGCGCCCGCAAGTTGCCTCCTCTGCTGTTTCACTCGGATTTCGCCGCCCAGGTTTTTTGTATCGTTGGTATCGCGGGCGGCCGGGGAAGGCCCTTGGCCATGAACCTCAAGGGACGGCGCTGCGACCAAGAGCCATTGCAATCACGATTGGACCCGCCGGACGTCGCGCGCAGCAAATGCGCCGCAGCGTCCGGCGGTGTTTACCCGTCAGCCGCGGGTGCCTCGCGCGGCGGCAGAAGGCGTGCGTCCTTCCCGAGCGAAACGTGCGTCGGGATGCGGCGCGCTCACGATTGCGACTTCAGGAATTCCATCACCGACCTGATTGAACTTGTCGGGATGCTCCAGGAACGGATAGTGCCCGGCCTTGTCGATGAGCACCTTGCGCGAGCCCTTGATGGCCGCATTCAATTTATCCGCATTGGCGGGCGGAGATATCTTGTCGTTCGCTCCCCAGACCAGAAGGGTGGGCGCCTTGATCCCGCGCACCTCGTCTTCGGTCAGGCCGCCCAGGCCTCGGTCGCCGGCGACCTGCATGCTCTCGATGGTGTGCGCCGAGCGCAGTCGCTGGATGAGATTGCGCTCCACCATTTCGTCGGTGATCAGGCTGTGGTCGTAGTAGAGCTTCTCCAGATATTCGCGGCTCTCCGACAGCGTCCCGGCGTTCGCGATCTGCCGGGCATGCCAATCCGGCGGCGCCGTGTTCGATCCCGCCGGCCCTGAGCGAAAGCCTCCGCCATTGACCAGCACGAGGCGATCGACCAGTTGCGGATTTTGCACCGCCAGCGCAAGCGCGACTTGCGCGCCCATGGATTGGCCCACGATCGAGGCCTTGGGAACGCCGATCGCCTGCATGAAGCGGGCAAGGAAACCTGCGAACACACCGCTGTGGTAGGTCGTGAGCGGCTTGTCGGACTGCCCGAAGCCGATCTGATCCGGGGCGATGACGCGGAATTCCGGCGCAAGCGCCCGGATCGTCGGCATCCAGCGCGCACCCTCGCCCCCCGTTCCATGCAGCAGAATGACCGGTTGGCCGCGACCGGCTTCGAGGTAGTGAAGCTTGAAGCCGAAGACGGTCGCATCCTTCGCGGCCGGTTCGGGTCGCTCCTGCGCGCCGGCGTTGGTGCCGAGCAGGAGCAGAGCGGCAATGACGAGGACAGCGACGCGTGTCATGACTTGATCCTCCTTCGCAGCCGGAAAAGCAGATCGCGCTGGTCACGCTTTTTTGCTTTGCACGATAGCACGTCGGGCGGCGCGTCACCCATTGCGCAGTCACGTCTCTCCGCTCTCGAGCCGGGCCGTGCATTCCATTTGAACATCAAGGCGGGAGTGGTTTACCCCGAGTCTCCGGGGCGGCGAACGGCGTCGCGACCAGGCCGAGGAGATAGACGACGCTCATCAACGCGGCGACGTGCGCGATGCCTCCCAGCGATTCGACCACCCAGCCGGCGACGAGAGGGCCGACGGCGGCGATGTAGCGCGCGCTGTTGAAAACCAAGGCCGCGCCCGTGGCGCGCACGGCGGTGGGATAGACCTCCGGCAGGTACACGACCATCCACGCGAACTGGCCCAAGGTGAAGAAACCGTTGATGGTGGTCGCCGCCACGAGGAGGACGAGGTTGTCGTCGATCAGGAAAGGCGCCGGCGCGACCAGCACCGACCCCGCAAAGAACAGCGCGATGGTCGGCTTGCGACCCCACAGGTCAGCCAGCATCCCCAGCGCGAGGTAGCCGGCGATTCCCCCGACGCTGTACAAAACACCGGCGAGCGCGTCCCATCCTCCTGTCGTGGAGCCCGCACGCGCGGCCACTTGGCCGGCGTATTGCGGCACCCATGTCGACACGCCCCAGTAGCCCACGACCGTCGCGAGCGACATCGCCAGCAGAAGCAAGGTCCGTCTCCGCAGATCAGGACTCGCGAACAGGTCGGCGATGGTGAAGCGCATGAGACGCCGCTCGTCCTCGCTCAGCGGCCGGCCCGCGCCCGCTGCTTGACGTGCGGTGCGCCGTCGCTGATTCGCTTCCTGCCAGATCGCGGGATCCTCCACGCTGCGGCGCAGCCACATGATCAGGAGCGCGGGGAGAACGCCAAGCACGAACATGATGCGCCACGCGCCGTCGCCGAGACCACCGACGAGAAGCCACAGCCCGGAGGCGAGCAGGCAACCGAACCCAAAGGCGGATGCGAGAACGCCTGCCGCGCGTCCGCGCCGCGCGGGACTCCACAGCTCGGAGACCATGGTCGTGCCCGGAGCGAATTCGCCACCCAACCCCAGCCCGGTAAGGAAGCGGAACGCCAGGAGCACCCAGTAGCTTTGCGCCAGCGCGCTCAGGCCGGTGAATCCAGCATAGAGCATGATGGACAGCATGAGCGTTCGGCGCCGACCGAGATAGTCGGCGAACACCCCAAAGGACACTCCACCGGTGGCCCATCCGAGCAGGGTCATCGCCACGAGGCCGCCGAAATAGAGCGGCAGGTCGCCGAGCTGGTCAGCTGCGATGAGATCGCGGATGGCGACGGCGCCGACGAGAAACAGCGTGTAGGTCTCGTAGCCGTCGAACAGCCAGCCCAGGGCGCAGGCCAGCAGCGCGCGCCGCGCGGCCGGGCTGGCCTCGGCCGCGACAGCACGATGCGATGGATCGCGGGGGACTGCGCCGGTCGTGCTCGTCATCGGTTTAGACTGGGCATGTGCCAGATCATAGGTCCAGATTACGTCGATGCGTCGGATCCCTCGATGTCCACACGGGCGTAACGCACTTGCACAGCGAGCGGGCCGAGCAAGTCGCGGCAGCGTGAGCGGTCGCCGGCTTTGCCCGCCTGCTCCAGTGCGGCAGCGGCGGCGGCGATGCCGCTTGCACCGACCGCTTGCGCGGCGCCCCTGAGCTTGTGCGCGGCCGCGGCCAGGGCGGCCAGGTTGCCAGTGTGCGAGGCGGCATCGATCTCGCGCTCGATCTGCAGCGCCGTCGCACAGAATCTCCCGAGCAGCGAATCGATGGCGGCGCGGTCGTCGCCGAGCCAACCCGCAAGCACTGCGCGGTCGATCGCCCCGGCGGGTTGCCTTTCGTCCGTTGCTCCGCCGGCGCTGCTCTCGCCCCGGATCGGCAGCCAGCGTTCCAGCGTCGTGCGCAACTGCTCGATGCTCACCGGCTTGAGCAGGTAGGCGTTCATGCCGGCGGCGAGGCAGCGTTCCTCCTCGCCCTTCATGGCATTGGCGGTGACGGCAATGATGGGCGTGCGGGTGCCGCCGCGTTCGTCCTCGGCCGCGCGCAGCCGCCGCGCCAGCTCATAGCCGTTCATGTGCGGCATGTGGATGTCGGCAAGCACGGCGGCGTAGCGCGCACGCCCCGATGCGGCCAAGGCGCCGGCGCCGTCGTTCGCGGTCTCGGCTTCCAGTCCCAGGAGTTCGAGCTGAAGCATGAGCACCTCGCGGTTGACCGGATGGTCATCGACCACCAGCACCCGCGGGGCGCTGCCGCGCCGGGCAAACTTCGGTGAAGCTGTGGCAGGCCGCAGCAGCGTCTTGAGCGGCGAGTTGGCTGGTGCCGCATGCAGCGTCAATGTCACGGTGAACGTGGAGCCGACACCCGGCGCGCTCTCGACGGCAACATCGCCGCCCATGGCGCGCGCCAGCCGGCGAACGATGGAAAGCCCGAGCCCACTCCCTCCGAACTGCCGCGTCGTCGAGCTGTCGGCCTGCACGAAGGGCTCGAACAGCCGGGCGAGTTGCGCCTCGCTCATCCCGATGCCGGTGTCGGTCACGGCGAGCGTCACGCGCGTGCTACCGCCGCCGAGCGCGGTGGCGGCTGCGCGCACCCTGACGCCGCCCCCCTCGGTGAACTTGACCGCGTTACTCAACAGGTTGAAGAGGATCTGCCGCACGCGGGTGGGATCCCCGATCAGCGCGTCCTGCGACCCGGCATCGATCTCCGCGTCGAGCGCGAGGCCTCTGGCATTCACCTGCGGCCGCAACGTATCGAGCGCGGTGCGGACCAGCCCGTCGAGCGAAAAAGGCGTGCTTTCGAGTTCGAGACGTCCGGCCTCGATCTTCGAGAAGTCGAGGACATCGTCGATGATGTGCAGCAGAGCCTGTCCGGACTCGCGCATGGTGGCAACGGTACGCCGCTGGCTCTCGCTGAGGCCCTGACGCTCGAGCACGTCGACCATCCCGATCACACCGTTCATCGGCGTGCGGATCTCGTGACTCATGGTGGCGAGGAACGTCGACTTCGAAAGATTCGCTGCCTCGGCCTCGGCGCGCGCCCGCTCGGCGGCGTCACGGGCGGCCTCGGCGATTTCCTTGGCTGCCGCAAGCGCCTCCTCCCGATTCCTCAGCTCGGTGATGTCGCGGGAGAGCGCCATGAGACCGCCGTCCTTCAACAGCTCGAAATCGAACTCGACGCAGCGGCCGCTCGCCGTTCTCCGCTCGTAATGGTTGCCTCCCGGCTTGAGTACTTGCTGTGCCCGCTCCTCGACGATCCGCTCGACATCGTCGGCAGGTCCGAAATCGCCGCGCTCGACCTGGAAGCGCAGGAGCTCGTAGAGCGACACGCCCGGACGGGCGACATCGGGCGCGAAGCGCTGAAACGTCATGAGTTGATGGTTGATGAACCGTAGGCGGAGGTCCTTGTCGAACAGGGCGATGCCGTCGCTCATGTTGTCGAGGATGATCTGCATCACCTCGCGCGCCTGCTCGGCGTCGCCACGTGCCCTTGCGGCCTCGGCGCGCGCCTGCTCGGCCACGTCGCGCGCATCCTCGGCGGCCTTCTTGGCGGCGGCCAGCTCCGTGATGTCCAGGAAGACCGTGACGAACCCGCCGTCCGGCAGCGGATTGTGCCGGCAATGCAACACCGTGCCGTTGGAGCGCGTCCTCTCGTACGTGTGATACTGTCCTGCGCGCGCAAGGTAATGGCGAACGCGCTCATCCTCGTCGACCGGGCCGTATTCGCCCCTTCGGCACAGGAGCCGAATATAGTCGGAGAGGTGTGGCTCGCCGCGAAGGAGATCCTCGGGTATCTCGACCAGTCGCAAATACTCCCGATTCCACGCTATCAAGTTCAGATCGCGGTCGAACATCAAGGCGCCGCCCGCCATGTTTTCGAAGACGGCACGGGGCATCGATTCGCGGTCGCTAACGCGCGCGACGAAGAATTGCGTGGCCTTCGCCATCTCGGCGATCTCGTCCTGTCCCGTCGTGGAGACCGCGGCAGGCCGGCCCTCGACCTGCGCCTGCATGTACTGCTGCAGGCCTTTCAGCCGCTGGATCACAGCCCGTCGCACGTACAGGAAGATCACGGCGACTGCGCCCAGGCAAAGCAGCGCCATGGCGATGCTCAGCAAGATCGAATTGGCGATTGTCTTATTGACCGACGCGGACCGGCTGGCAACGTCCCGCTGGGTTGCTGCCGAGATGGCGGCGACTGAGGCCACGAACCTGGCGCTGGTCTCTCGAATGAGCCTCAGTGCGGTCTGGATGGCGGACTCGGTTTCGATCTGGATGCGCCGCGACTCGAGCAGGCCGACGGAGCCCAGCCCGAACCGGGAGATGTCGTCGTGCATGCCGCCGATCTCGGACTGCAAGGCTTGCGGCAGCTGCGCCCGTACGCCGTCCATTCGTTCGACGAGCTCCTTCAGCTCGGATTTCACACGGTCGATGCGCTGCGTGCTGTCCACCGCCGGCGCCGTGAGCATGAGCGTGATGCCTTCCAGACCCGCCGCCGACCACTCGACCAAGCGCGCGCGGTCGGCCGCGGCAATGCTCGCGCCAGATCGCTGCTCGCGCTCCGATCCGTCCAGGGTCGCCTGCTCGGCGATGTTCCGCACCCGCGCGGCGAGGCTGGGCAGACGGGCCATGACGGCATCGAAGGCATTGTTAGCGACGATGCGCTGACGTACGAACGCATCCAGGCCCTTGAGATTGGTGACCAGCGTATCCATGCGCTGGCGCATATCCGACACCTGATCGGGGTCAACCGCGTCCTGTGCAAGCCGGGTGGCCGCGTGGCCAAGCGCCGCCGCTCGCTCATCTACTTGATCCACCACGGCTTGCCGCCGCAACTGGGTGTCGGCGAGCGCAATCTCCGGAGCCGTCGCCACCAGCGTCTGACTCAGCTCCGAGAGCTGGAGGGCAGCGACCAAGGCCGGTAAACTCTTCTCGTCGATCTTGCTGAAGCTCGCGCCGAATTGGGCGGCTGTGAGAACCGTGACGATGCTCTGCGTGATCGCGAACAGGCCGAGGAGGACAAGCCCCATCAAGATCGTGAGCGCTACCTTGTTGCGATGAAACCAGTTCATTGGACGCTCGCCGGGACCTGACGGCGCATCTGGTCTTGTCGGCCGACGCGCTGCGCAGGGAACATGGCGCCGCGGGCCGGAATGATTTCCGCTGCGGCATTGCGCGCAATTGCGGGCACCGTCGGGTGGCCCATGCGCTTCCCCTTCATTGGTTGGGTGGGAGGCGGCTCAACACGGCATCCGGGGTAAAATTGTAGCGCGTAACCGCGGGATTGCGGGTCTTGCTGAACCGCGCGAACTCGACCCTGCGCCAGTCGACCTTGCCGATTTCCGGAAAACGGCGCGCCACCGGCAGATCGAATGCTCCCATGGGGAATTGCAGGCGTACATCCTCTTCGGCGAAGTCTCGACCATCATGGTAGTCGCGAAGAATGACCATTGCCCATGCCCCCAGCAGGAAGTGGCCGCCATGGGTCAGCACCATCTCTCCCTTGAGCACCCGGTCGACGGCGGCCTGGCTCCAGTTCAGCCCTCCCACCATCACGTCGACGCCGGGTCTGTAGCCGGCCTCGCGCAGGGCCGCGATCGCGCCGATGGCCATCGGGTCGTTGGCCGCCCACAAGGCGTCGATGCGCGGGCCGTTTTGGACGAACTCGCGCATCGACGCTTCCGCGCGCTTCTGGCTCCAATCCAAGTTGCGTACTTCGATCAGATCGACGGAGTTCGGTCCGAGCAGCTTGCTCATGACGCCGATGGCACGCTTCAGGCCGCGAACCCGGTCATTACTGGCTGGGGTGTCGATTTCCCCCGCGAGCGCGAGAACCTTCAGGGGGCGATGCTTCTTGATCCTCGCCGCTTCGATGAGGACCGCCTCGGCGATTCCATAGCCGCCACCCTCGTGATCGGGCACGATGCTGCCGAGCCAGTGCCGATATTTCGTGCGCGGCTGACCGTACTCCGCCCATTGCTTGCCTTCGAGCTCGTTGTTCAGCAGGATCAGCGGTACCCCGGCCGCATCGGCCAGCTTGATGAGCTCGCCACCGACGCCAACGTCGTTGGTGGCGATCAGGTAATCCGGGGGCGGGCGCTGGTTGAGAAAGTCTCGCGCGAATGCGATCGCCCGGTCGAATAAACGTTCGGTATGGCGCTCCTCAACCTCGATCCCGAGTTCCGCCGCCGCCGCCCGCATCGTCGCAGCGACGAGCTGCCAGAATTCGGGCGGGCCCCAGGGATTGATAAATGCAACGCGGATATCGGCGCTCCGGGCCGCCCGCGTGGCGCCGGCGAGAGCTGCGGGAAGGACAAGGCCACACAACCACGACGATCCGAATCTCAGCGCGTTCCGACGGGAGAGGCGCAACGGCTCGGTACCCGGCAACAGCGCCGGTGGGTTTTTCAATTCGGTCGCATCACCGCGTAGCGGGGGTCCAGTGCGATCTTGATATTGCTCCACGGCCCGCGATGTTGGGCACCGCTGCAAACCTGGGGCACGATCAATGGGCATCTGGAGGGTCTCCCAAAGCCACCATGTTGGCCAGCCGGTGTATTGTCCTTATGTCGTCGTGTGACAGTTTTGTATCGTCTGTATCGTCCCAACGTTCCCGATAATAAGTGCGCGATCCGTCCGTGGGCGCGCCCTAACATGCTACCACAATTCTCCTTCGCGGCGGACGGGGCCGGCCAGCGGCACGCGACGACGGGATTTCGTCATGGGCTGGGTTAGGCTCGCGATCGATCGACGTGTCGCGCAGCGCTCGTTTCCTGACAGATCGCTTCAGCCGTGTTATGCTTACGCTGGCGCTTGATTTAATTCCGTCAACCCTGACTTGACCCGCCCCGGTCGCGACAAGGCTCGCAGGGATGGACCACCGTCCGCATATCGCTGTGGTCGAGGACGAGGCCACGCAGCGCCGGGTGCTGGTGGATTATTTGACCCACCAGAATTTCCGCGTCAGCGGCGTCGATGGAGGCCCCGCGCTGCGCAAGCTGGTGGAACGGGACCTGCCGGAGATCGTGCTGCTTGACGTCGGATTGCCCGGCGAAGATGGATTCGCGCTGGCCCGATGGCTGCGCGAGAGGAACCCTCGCATCGGCATCATCATGGTCACCGTCGCCTCGGAGACGGTGGACCGCGTGCTGGGGCTCGAGATCGGCGCGGATGATTACATCGCCAAGCCGTTCGAGCCGCGCGAGCTGTTGGCGCGGGTGAAAAGCCTTCTGCGGCGCGCGACCGGGGCGGCCACGACCGCGGGACCGCGGGTGCGCATGGGCCGCCGCGTGCTCGATCTGGAGAAGCACGTGCTCGTCGATCCCGCCGACAACAGCGAGGAAACGCTGACCGCGAGCGAGTTCGACCTGCTCGAGGTATTCGCCAAGCACCCGAACCGGCCGCTGCAACGCGACTGGCTGCTGGAGGTGACCGCACACCGCGAGATGGACACCTTCGACCGCGCCATCGACCTGCGCATCACTCGCCTGCGCCGCAAAATCGAGCTCGATCCGACGCACCCTGAGGTCATCCGCACCGTGCGCGGCGTCGGCTATATGTTCGTGCCGCCGGCCGAGTAACGTGATCCGCGCGACCACGCTCATCGCGTATTGTCCGCTCCTGGAATGGTCCGGCCTTGGCGGCACGAGAAGCGGCCGCACCGGCGTCGCGCGACGACTATTGCGGAAAGCCAGCCGCATCCTGTCCGTTGAAGTGCTATAGTTTGCTCTTGCAATGCCTGCGTTGTGATACGCCGCTGCGATCACGGCGCTACGCGGGCCGCAAGCAATGTTCCGTCGTCGGGAGCGTCGGATTACGGCGTTGAAGGCGATTCGAGATCGCGGGAAGGGGGGAAGCAAGTCCATGCGAG
>CAVUAI010000045.1:0-71717 GCA_963739385.1 uncultured Alphaproteobacteria bacterium | reverse complement strand
TCAATGATCCGCAAGCGGCTCGAGCCTGGCCGCGAGCCACTTCGCACGGGCCTCTGGCTCGGCGAGGAACCTGATGAAGGCGCGCGCAGCCTCCGGCACCGAGCCGTCGGTCATCAGCGCGCCCTCGTAGGTCGTCGATATCTGCAACGGCGCCGGCACCGCGCCCGCGAGCTTCAGTCCCTTGCTCTCGGGAATCTCGCTGACATTGTACAATCCCATCTCCACGGTGCCCTTGGCGATCAGGTCCTGGCTTGCCGCCTGTCCCGGCACGATCTGCAGCTTCGGCTTGAGCGCGTCGAGGATGCCGGCCTTGGCGAGGATGGCTTGCGCCTTCTCGCCGCTCTGGTTGGGCAGCGTCGGGTCGCCGTGGACGATCGACTTCGCTGCCAGCAGCGCCTGCTTGAACGTCTCGGGCGTCGACATGTCCGGCACCGGCGCGCCCTCGCGCACCGCGACGCCGAGGCCCGTATTGGCAAGCCGCACGCGGCTTTCCGGATTGACCACGCCCTCCTGGTCCAGCCGGTCCATGGCCGGCTCGGACACGATGACGGCATCGAACACCTCGCCGTCCTTGATCTTCTGCGTGACCACCGTCGGCGAGCCGACGGTGAAAATCACCTTGTGACCACTCTCCCTGGTGAAGTCGGCGGCGAGGCCGCGGACCGCGTTCTGCACGGCGCCCACACTCAGAACGCGGACGTCGGCCGCGGCAGCCATGCCGGCATGCGATACCAGCATCGCAGCAATGGAACCGATGAGACCGCTCGCGCGCATTGTGTCTGTTCCCCGGAAGTGCCAATTGTCCGCCATCCTACGCTCCATTGCGTCGATCCTCCAGCATGCATGACCAGGCATCGCACGAGCGCACCGCGCGCCTCACCGGCATCGCGCTCATGTGCGCGGCGGTGGCCTGCTTTGCGTTGCTCGACACCACCGCGAAATATCTCAGCCTCTCGATGAGCACGCTGCAGATCGTGTGGGCGCGCTACACCGGCGCGTTCCTGTTCCCGTTCATCGTGTCGAATCCATGGACTCGCCCCGGCCTGACCCGCACCACCCGGCCGCTGCTGCAGATCGGGCGCTCTATGCTGCTGCTCGGCTCGACCCTGTGCAATTTTGCCGCGCTGCGCTACCTGCAGCTCGACGAGGCGGTCGCGCTGGTGTTCTCGACGCCGTTCTTCGTCGCTGCGCTGTCGTGGCCGATGCTGGGGGAGCGCGTGCGCTGGCGGCGCTGGAGCGCGGTCGCGGTGGGCTTCATCGGCGTGCTCGTCATCGCCCGTCCGGGGGCGGGCAGCTTCCAGCCGGCGGCGCTGCTTTCGCTCTCGGCGGCGGGCTTTTACGCCCTCTATTCCATCACCACCCGCATTCTCGCGCGCACCGACGCCAACGACACGACGCTGTTCTACTCGAACCTCGTCGGCGCGCTCGCCTTGCTGCCGGTGGTGCCGTTCGTCTGGACCACGCCTACCGATCCGCTCGTCATTGCGCTCATGGTGGCGACCGGGGCTGTGGGCAGCACCGGCCATTACTGCCTCATCGCCGCGCATCGGCTGGCCCCGGCCGCCCTGCTGTCGCCCTTCATCTACACCGAGATCGTGCTGGTGATCGCGCTGGGCTTCCTGGTGTTCGGCGACGTGCCCAACCGCTGGACGCTCACGGGCGCCGCCATTGTGGTGGCCTCGGGCCTCTATATCCTGCACCGCGAGCGCATCGTGAGAAAGGAGCCGTGATCGGGCGGCAGCCGCCCATCATCGGAGGCTGGACACTGCGATCCTCCGAACAATGGCTTCGGCGTGCGTCCTGGAGCGCGCGCGAATACGCGTTGCATAAGCTTGCATTGGGGCGCTAATTTCCGCTGCGGCCGGTTCCGGCTGCCCACTTCACCGGCTGCTGTCGAGGTAAGCGTTCATGGCGAAAAAATCGGGTCGTGCGTCCAACGGTTCCCCCGCCGGCGTCAACGACGATATCGGCGAGGAAACACGGCTCACCCTGTACCGCCTGCAGGTCGAGATCCGCGAGAGCGAGCAGCGCGCCTTCGACCTGTTCCTGCAGAACCTGGTCAAGGGCACGAGTCACCTCTCGCTCGGCCAGGAGGCGGTGGCGGCGGGCTTTGCCGCGGCGATGAAGCCGGGCGATCTCTCGTTCTGCACCTATCGCGGCCATGCCCATACGCTCGCCCGCGGCGTGCCGATCGAGAAGGTGCTGGGCGAGCTGATGCAGCGCGACAACGGCCTGATGCGCGGCAAGGGCGGCTCCATGCATCTCACCTCGGCCGAGCATGGCGTGTTGGGCTCCTATGCCATCATCGGCGCGCACCTGCCGATCGCCTGCGGGGCCGCCCTGCGCGCGCAGTACAAGGGAGACGGCGACGTCACCGTGTGTTTCTTCGGCGACGGCACCACCAATATCGGCGCCTTCCACGAGGCGCTGAACTTTGCCGCGGTATGGAAGCTGCCGGTGATCTTTGTCTGCGAAAACAACCTCTATATGGAATATACGCCGATCGGCGAGGTTACCGCGGTGGAGCATCCCGCGGCCGATCGTGCCGCGTCCTATGGGCTCGAGCGCATCGTCGTCGACGGCAACGACGCCGATGCCGTCTACCGCGCTGCCGGCTCGGCCTATGCCAAGGCGCGCGCGGGCGACGGGCCGTCGCTGATCGAGTGCATGACCTATCGCCATAGCGGCCATTCGCGCGCCGACCCGGCCAAATACCGTCCCGAGGGCGAGCTCGACAGGTGGAAGGAGCGCGATCCGATCAAGCTCTACCGCGAGCGGTTGAAGCAGTTCGGGATCGCCGACGACGTGATCGCGGACATCGAGGCCGACGTGAAACGCCGCGTCGACGAGGCGACCGAGAAATGCAAGGCCGCGCCGCCGCCGCCGCTCGAGCTGCTGACCACCGACGTCTACGCCGACGGGGGCTTCGCATGGCGGAACTGACCTATCGCGACGCGGTGGCCCGCGGCATCGCCCAGGAGATGACGCGCGACCCGGACGTGATCTTCTTTGGCGAGGACGTGGCCAAGGCCGGCGGGGTGTTCAAAACCACGGTCGGGCTCTACGAGCAGTTCGGGCCGCGACGCGTGCGCGATTGTCCGATCTCCGAGCAGGCGATCCTGGGCGCCGCCATGGGTGCGGCGATGACCGGCCTCAAGCCGATCGCCGAGATCATGTTCTCGGACTTCTTCGCCGTGTGCTTCGACTATATCGCCAACGAGTTCAGCAAGAGCCGCTACATGTCGAACGGCCAGCTCAAGTGCCCGCTGGTCGTGCGCACCGCGAACGGCGCGGGCTCGCGCTTCGGCGCGCAGCACAGCCAGAGCGTCGAGAACTGGGCGATGATGATCCCGGGACTCAAGGTAGTGGCGCCTTCGACGCCGCGCGACGTCATCGGACTGCTCGCCGCCGCCGTGCGCGACCCCGACCCCGTCATCTTCTTCGAGCACAAGTCGCTCTACGCCACCAAGGCCGACGTGCCCGATGGCGAGATCGTCGATACGCTCGGCAGCGCGAAAATCGTTCGGCCCGGCAAGGACGCCACCATCCTGGCGCTGGCGCTGATGGTGCCGCGCGCGTTTGAAGCCGCGGAGAAGCTCAAGACCGAACACGGCATCGACTGCGAAGTTGTGGATGTGAGGTCGCTGGTGCCGCTCGATACCCAGACCATCCTCGGTTCGGTGGCGCGCACGCACCGGCTGTTCACGGTGGAGGAGAACCCGCGGCTGTGCGGCTGGGGCGCCGAGATCGTGTCGATCGTGGCAGACGAGGCGTTCTACGACCTGGATGGGCCGCCGGTGCGGATCACGACGCCGCATATTCCGCTGCCCGCGGCCGACATCCTGGAAGATATCGCGCTGCCCAACGTCGACCGCATCGTCGACCGCGTCCGGCGGTCGATGCAGGCGTAAGCCGGCCGACCATGCGCAGGCAGTCGCGGCAACGGCGCGGGTCAAGCCCGCGCATGACGGATTGAAAGGCATGAGGCCATCATGAGTTCGAGATACGACAACCTTCTCGCCAACGTGCCGACCGATCTCTGGATCGGCGGCAAGTGGCGAAAATCCTCCGACGGCGGTCGCTTCGACGTTCTCGATCCCGCGACCGAGAACAAGATCGCCTCGGTGGCGAGCGCGACCGTGGAGGATGCCAAGGCTGCGGTGGATGCGGCGAGTGACGCGTTCGGGGAGTGGGCCGGCCGCAAGCCGCGCGAGCGCGCCGAGATTCTGCGCAAGTCCTTCGAGCTGATCATGCGTGACGCCGAACGGCTCGCCAAGCTGATCACGATCGAGAACGGCAAGGCGCTCTCGGATTCGCGCGGTGAAGTCGCCTATGCCGCCGAGTTCTTTCGCTGGTACGCGGAGGAGGCGGTGCGCAACATCGGCGAGGTGTCGCGGGCGCCGGCCTCGGGCGCCCGCATGGTGGTGCAGCACAAGCCCGCCGGCATCGCCGTGCTGGTGACGCCGTGGAATTTTCCCGCCGCCATGGCGACGCGCAAGATCGGGCCGGCGCTCGCGGCCGGTTGCCCGGTCGTGCTCAAGCCCGCCTCCGACACGCCGCTCACCATGCTGGCGCTGATGCCGATCATGGAAGAAGCGGGGGTGCCGGCGGGCGTGATCAACGTCATCCCGTCGCGCTCGTCCGGCAAGGTGGTGAGCACGATGCTGCACGATCCGCGCGTGCGCGTGGTGTCCTTCACCGGCTCCACCGAGGTCGGCCGCAAGCTCTTGCACGAGGCCGCCGACAATGTCGTGAAACCGGCGATGGAGCTCGGCGGCAATGCGCCCTTCATCGTGTTCGAGGACGCCGACA
The DNA here is from genome assembly GCA_963739385.1 of uncultured Alphaproteobacteria bacterium. Lineage (GTDB taxonomy): Bacteria > Pseudomonadota > Alphaproteobacteria > Rhizobiales > Xanthobacteraceae > VAZQ01. The sequence continues at coordinate 66,905 of CAVUAI010000045.1, read as the reverse complement.
TCGATGCCGCCATCGACGGCGCCATGATCGCCAAGATGCGCAACATGGGCGAGGCCTGCACCTCGGCCAACCGGTTCTATGTGCACGAGCAGGTGCACGACGAGTTTGCCAAGAAGCTCACCGCCAAGATGGCCGCGCTGAAAGTGGGCAACGGTCTCGATGACGGCGTGACCGTGGGTCCGCTGGTCAACGCCGATGCCAAGAAGAAAGTGATCGAGCTCGTCGACGACGCGGTCGGCAAGGGCGCGAAGGTTCTCACCGGCGGGAAGTCGCCCAGCGGTCCCGGACATTTCTACCCGCCGACCGTGCTCGACGGCGTGCCGGACGGCGCCACGATGCTGCGCGAGGAGATTTTCGGCCCGGTCGCCGCGATCCAGACCTTCAAGTCCGAGGGCGAGGTGATCAAGCGCGCGAACGATACCGAATACGGGCTGGTCGCCTATCTCTACACCAAGGATATGAGCCGCGGCATGCGGGTCTCCGAGCAGCTCGACTTCGGCATGATCGGGCTCAACCGCGGCCTCGTTTCCGATCCGGCCGCGCCGTTCGGCGGCATGAAGCAGTCCGGCATCGGCCGCGAGGGCGCGCACGAAGGCCTGATGGAGTTCCTCGAGACGCAATATATCTCGGTGACGTGGTGATGGGCTGCGGCGCGCGTATGGGCGGGACGGCGTAGATGGATGTGCTGATGCCGCAGCTCGGCGAGACCGTCGCCGAAGGCAAGATCACGAAATGGTTCAAATCCGCCGGCGATGCCGTCGCGCCCGGCGACAACCTGTTCGAGATCGAGACCGACAAGGTGTCGATGGAGGTGCCGTCGACGACAACGGGTGTGCTCGCCGAGATCCGCGTGCCGGCAGGCGAGGTCGCTCCGGTGGGCGCGATCGTCGCCGTGATCGGCGATGGGGTGGCCGCTAGCGTGGCGCCCCCGGTCAAAGCGGCACCCGCGGTCTCGCCGGTGGCCGGCAAGACTCCGCCAGGTCCCACTCCGCCAAGCCCGACTTTGCCCGCCGGCGTGCCGGATCCCGCGCCCGCCGCCTCGATCAGGCTCGATCCGTTCTTCGAGGTGCGCACGCCCGATCGCAACTATGGACCGGCGACATTGGCCGGCGGCACCCGCGTGAGCCCGCTGGCGCGACGGCTGGCGGCTGAGACCGGCATCGACCTCGGCGCTGTTGCGCCGTCGGGTCCGCACGGCCGCATCCTCGCGCGCGACGTCGAGGCGGCCGCGGCTCGGGGCGCGGCGAAGACCCCGCCGCGTCCGGCCGTTGTCGCCGCTACGTCAGACGAAGGCGCGGGTGCCGAAGCCGTCAAGGCTCTCTACCGCGACGTGCCGTTCGAGGAACTGCCGCTCGACGGCATGCGCAAGACCATCGCCACCCGGCTGGTGCAGGCGAAGCAGACCATTCCACACTTCTATCTCACCGCCGACGTCGAGATCGGTCGGCTCCTCAAGCTGCGGGAGGAGGCGAATGCGGCGGCACCCAAGGACAAGTCCGGCAATCCGCTCTTCAAGCTGTCGGTCAATGACCTCGTCATCAAGGCGTGGGCGGCGGCGCTGCAGCGCGTGCCGGCCGCGAACGCGGTGTGGGCGGGCGATCGCATTCTGCGTTTCCGGCATTCCGACGTCGGCGTGGCGGTTGCGATCGAGGGCGGGCTGATCACGCCGGTGATCCGTCAGGCCGAGGGCAAGACGCCCTCTACGATCGCGCGCGAGATGAAGGACCTGGCGGAGCGCGCACGCGCACGCAAGCTCAGGCCCGACGAATACCAGGGCGGCTCCTCCGCCATCTCCAATCTCGGCATGTACGGCGTGCGCGAATTCGCCGCCATCATCAATCCGCCGCAGGCGACCATTCTGGCGGTCGGCGCCGCGCGCCGCCAGGCGGTCGAGACCGAGGCGGGCGGGGTCGCGTTTGCGAGCATCATGACGGTGACGCTGTCCTGCGATCACCGCGTTGTGGACGGCGCGCTCGGCGCGGAGCTGCTTGCGGCGTTCAAGACGCTGGTCGAGCAGCCCGTGACCATGCTGGTGTGAGTACGGGCTGCGCTGCGCCGGCATAAGGAGTGAATAATGGCCGCCGAAAAGACTGATGTCCTGCTGATCGGGCCGTCCAAATCGGTCATCGTCAACGGGCTTGCTCCCGCGTTCAACCTGCACAAATTCTCCGACGCCAAGGACCGCGAACCATTCTTTGCCGAGACCGCACCGCGGATACGCGGCATCGCGGTCGCCGCCACCGAGGAGCGGCTCAATGGTGCGTTCATGGCGCGTTTTCCCCGGCTCGAGATCGTCTCATCCTTCGGCGTCGGCTACGACCATGTCGATGCTGCCTGGGCGGGCGAGCACGGCATCACCGTCACCAACACGCCGGACGTGCTCACCGAGGAGGTCGCTGACACCGCGCTCGGGCTACTGCTGTGCACGGCGCGCGAATTTCCCCAGGCCGAGCGCTATGTGCGTGCAGGCAAATGGGCGCACAAGGGCTATCCGCTCAGCAAGGCGACGCTGCGCAACCGTACCGTCGGGATGGTCGGCATGGGCCGTATCGGTCAGGCGATCGCGCGGCGGCTGGACGCCATGCAGGTGCCGGTGGTGTATCACTCGCGGCGGCCGGCAGCAGGCTTGTCCTATCGGCATTACCCGAAGCTCATCGACATGGCGCGCGATGTCGACGTGCTGCTGGTCATCACGCCGGGCGGTGCGGAGACCAAAAACCTGATCGACGCCGAGGTGCTGCAGGCGCTGGGTCCCGACGGCATCCTGATCAACATGGCACGCGGGTCGGTGGTCGACGAGGCGGCGCTGATCAAGGCGCTGCAGCAGGGGACGATCCTGTCTGCCGGTCTCGACGTCTATGCGCGCGAGCCCGAGGTGCCGCCGGAGCTCATCGCCATGGAGCACGTCGTGCTGTTTCCCCATCTCGGTTCGGCGTCGGTTGCGACGCGCGAGAAGATGGACCAGCTGGTGGTGGACAACCTCCTGGCCTGGGCGAAGGGCAAGCCGCCGCTCACGCCGGTGCCGGAAACGCCGTGGCCGCCGAAGGGCCGGCGGTGAGCGCGCGTAAAATTTTTCATATGCAATTTCCGCAATGCCGCCGGTCCACGGCGCATGACGCCACGCGCGCGTCGTGGTAGGTTCCGCACCCGCGCAACCATGTTCGGGCTTCTCATGCCAGGTCATTTTCCTCTAGCCGTGACTGCGCTCGTGATGTCGGCCGCCGCGGCTGTCGCGCAGGCGCCGGAGCCGAGCGATGCCGCCAAGGACATGGCCGGCGCCTGGGAAATCTCCAACGCCGCGCGCGACAAGACCTGTCCGGTCACCTTCAAGCTCGACGCGGCACCCGGCGGCTTCAAGCTCGAGCTCGACGAGGCCTGCGGCACCGCGTTTCCATCCCTAAAAGACGTCGTGGTCTGGGCGATGGGACCGAACGACGCGGTGCGGCTGTTCAACTCCAAGGGCGCAATCATTCTCGACTTCATGGAGGTCGAGTTGCAGATGTACGAGGCGGAGCGCAAAGGGGAGGGCCTCTTCTTCATGCGCACCCAGGCGGCCATCAAGGCTGCCACGGTCACGCCCGAGCAGGTGTTCGGGGAATGGACCTTGTTCAAGGAATTCGAGAAGCCGCTCTGCAAGCTGACGCTCTCGAGTGCGCCGGCCGGCGGCGAAGACTACAAGATTACGGTGAAGCCGGGATGCGACGCGTCGGTCGCCGACATCGGCCTGTCGACCTGGCGGCTCGACCAGGATGGTCTTCTGCTTCGCGGCCGCGGCGGCAACTGGCGCTTCTCCGAGAGCGACGCCACGACGTGGGAGCGAATTCCCGCCAGCACCGATCCGCTGGTGCTGATGCGGCAGTAGGCTGCTGCCACCTACAGGGCGCGCACCCACGCGGCAATGGCCTCGACCACGGCCTTGGGCTGCTCGGGCAGCAAAGCGTGGCTCGCATTGGGAATCACCGCCACGGTGACGCGCTCGCCCAGCTCGTCCTTGAGCTCGTTCATCTTGTCGATGGGATGAAACGGATCGTTGTCGGCCTGCAGATCGAGCAGCGGCACCTTGCCCGCCGACCACCATTCCTCCTGCCTGGTCGCCAGGCCGGCCAGACGCTGGCTCTCGCTCGCCTGGGGATGCCAGCCGTCGAGCCAGATGGAAGGGTCGTTGCCCGACGCGAAGAACGTGCCGCGCAGATATTTCAGGCGCTCCTCTTTCGGCAGCGTCATGTCGCCGCTCCTGGTGACGGCCACGCTGAGCTCGGGCGGATATGTCTTGGCGGCCGCCGCGGCGATCACCACGCCGCGCACGAGCTCGGGGTGATCGACAGCCGTCATGCGCGCGACCCAGTTGCCGTAGGCATGCCCGACGATGACGGCGGATCCGCCGTAATGGCGGATCACCGTCGCGATATCGCGGGCGAAGTCGTGCAGCGTGAGGCCCTGCATCGGACCGGTGGATTTCCCGATGCCGCGCGGCTGCGGACGCAGTACGCGGAAGCCGGCATGCGCCAGGCCTTCCGCCACGTCGTCGTAGTCCTCGGAGTTGCGGCCGCGCGACGGCAACAGCAGGATGAGCGGGCCGCGTCCCTCCGTGATCACGTCGATCTGGCCTTCACTGGTGGGCACCAGCTCGCGCGTGCGCTTGTCGTCGGCGGATGTCGGCTGCGTCATGAGCGACAACGCCACCGCGATAAAGGCAAGCAGACGGCTCCGCATGGTCGGGCTCCTTCAGGGCGCGTTGCCCACATTGTCACGCCGGCGCAGGCGGCAGCGGCGGCGCCACGCCGTCGGGCAACGGGATGTCGTGACAGTTCAGCGTCATGGCGACCATGGTGTAATAGCCGATCAGCGCGGTGAGCTCGACCACGCCGACCGCCTGCCAGCGCTCGAGCACGCGTCGATAAGTGCTCTCTCCCACGGTCCTGCGGCGGTTGAGCTCCTCGGCGTAGTCGAAGACGGCGAGACCGTCGGCATCGAGCCCGGCCGGGCGACGGCCGGCGTGAACGTCGTCGATCACCGCCTGCGGCAGCCCCGCCTGGAGCGCCATCTGGGCGTGGATGTGCCATTCGAGCTGCGCGTGGCAGGCGCGGCCGGTGACCAGGATCGCAAGCTCCTTGAGATGCGGCGGCAGCGACGTGCGGTAGCGCAACAGCTCGCCCAGCTGCTGCCATTTGTCCGCAAGCTCGGGCCGATGCAGCACCGCGCGCAGCGGCCCGCGCAGCTCCCCGCGCGGCCCGGCGACGACCGCGTCATGCACCCGCCGCTGCTGCGGCGTCATGTCGTCGGTGGGATAAAGCGGAATGCGCGGCAAGCGTTTCTCCTCGGTCAAGTGCGCTCGGTTCCTGCAGCGGCCTCGGCGTTCACAGGCCAGCCGAGCTCGCGCAGGATCTCTTCGGTATGCTCGCCGATGAGCGGGGGCGGCCGCTCGTGCGACAGCGGCGCGTTCCGAAACCGCATCGGCGAAGCCACCTGCGGAACGGTGCCCGCGACCGGATGCGCAATCTCGATCAGCATCTGGCGGTGCTTGATCTGCGCGTCGGCGAACACCTCGGGGATGGTGTTGATCGGCCCGCACGGTACCCCGACGCGCTCGCAGGCGCGCACCCAGTGGTCGCGCTCGCGCGTCATCAGGACTTCGGAAATCAGCGGCGTGAGAATCGAATTGTTGCGCACGCGTCCGGCATTGGTCTTGAAGCGCTCGTCGATCGCCCAGTCGGGGCGCCCGAGCACCTCGCACAAGCGCGCGAACTGGTCGTCGTTGCCGACCGCCAGCACGAGATAGCCGTCGCGGGTCGCAAACACGTCCTGCGGCTGGATGTTGGGGTGGGCGTTGCCGGCGCGCCGCGGCGTCCGTCCCGAGATCAAGTGGTTCATGGCCTGGTTGGCGAGGAAGGAGACGCCGACATCGAGCATGCCGATGTCGATGTGCTCGCCATGCCCGCTTTCCTGCCGCCTGGCCAGCGCGGCGAGCACCGCGATGGCGGCGTACATGCCGGTCATGATGTCGACGATGGGGACGCCGACCTTCTGCGGGCCGCCGCCCGGCTTGCCGTCGGCCTCGCCGGTCACGCTCATCAGCCCACTCATGCCCTGGATCATGAAATCGTAGGCGGCCTGGTCGCGCCGCGGTCCGCTCTGGCCGAAGCCGGTGATCGAGCAGTAGATCAGCGCCGGATTGACCGCGCTCAGATCCTCGTAGCCGAGGCCGTATTTGCCGAGCGCGCCGGTCTTGAAGTTCTCCAGCACGATGTCGGCGCGCGCGGCGAGCGCCCGCACGATGCGCTGGCCTTCCGGGTCCGCGAGGTCGATGGCGATCGAGCGCTTGCCGCGGTTGACGGCGAGGAAATAGCCGGCGTCGCGGGTGTCGCGGCCGGCCTTGTCCTTGAGGAACGGCGGCCCCCAGCCGCGGGTATCGTCGCCGGCGCCGGGACGCTCGACCTTCACGACGTCGGCGCCCAGATCGGCCAGAACCTGTCCGGCCCACGGCCCCGCCAGGATGCGGCTGAGGTCGAGCACGCGGATATGCGAGAGCGGACCCGCCATGTCAGCGCCCGCCCGCGCGATGGTCAGCTGTCATCGACCGGCTCCGTGGCCCGCACCGAGGGGCGCGCGCTGAAATCGCGGTGCCAGCGGGCGATGCGTGGATGATCCGCCCGCCAGTCCTCGTCGGCGAATTTGAAATCGAGATAGCAAAGCGCGCAACCGACGCTGATGTGTCCGATGGTGAAAGGCGAGGCTGCGAGCTCGTCGGCTTCCCGCTCGAGGCTGCGCAGCGCCGCCTGCTTCTTGGTGGTGAAGGTCGCGACATGAACCTCCGAGGGATGCGCGCGCTCGCGCTCGTTGCGCAGCAGCAGCAGAAAATCGAGGAAGCCGTCGCCGAGCGCCTGCCGCCGCAACGCGACGAGGCGCGCCTTTCCATCGGGTGGAATGAGCCTGGGCCCGGCATGCAGGGTGTCGAGATACTCGCACACCACGCGCGAATTGTAGAGCACGGTGCCGTCGTCGAGCACGAGCGTCGGGATCTTGGAGAGCGGGTTCTCCTCCATCAGCGGTGCGTGCGGCCGCGTGGTCGCGACCACGGTGCGCACGCAGGTCATGCGGTCGACGAGGCCGAGCTCATGGGCAGCGATCATCACCTTGCGGACGAACGGCGAACGCGGGGACCAGTGCAGCTTCATGGAAGGTCCTGTGGGCAGCAGCCCGCAGTTGGCGCCGTGCAGGCCCTCGGGCTAGCATCCCGAATTCTCGATGTCGAGACGCGAAGGCGCGCGGGGAGAGATTGCGATGAAGCATGGCGGGCTTTGGGCGGCACTGGTGCTGGGCGCGTTGGTGGCCGCGACTGCCGCGTCGCATGCGCAGACCTATCCGGCGAACCCGATCATGCTGGTCAATCCGTACGCTGCCGGAGGACCCGCCGACGTGCTGGCGCGTCCCATCGCTGCGGCGATGGGCGACATCCTGGGGCAGCAGGTCGTCATCCTCAACAAGCCGGGCGCCGCCACCGCAATCGCCGCCCAGCAGGTCGCGCGCGCGCCGGCCGACGGCTACACGCTGCTGCTTTCGACCGCCTCCGCCCATATCGTCACCCCGGCGCTGACGCCGAAGGTCGGCTACGACGGCATGCGCGACTTCGCCTTCGTGGCCATGATCGCCAGCGTTCCCAATGTCCTGGTGGTGCGCCCGTCGCTGCCGGTCACCGACGTGAAGCAACTGGTCGCGCTGGCCAGGGAGAAGCCGGGCACGCTCAATTACGGCTCGGTCGGCAACGGCAGCCAGCCCCATCTCGCGGCCGAGATGTTTCAGCAGATGACCGCGGTCAAGCTCAACCACATCCCCTACAAGGGTGCCGCGCCGGCGACGACCGACCTGCTCTCAGGCCAGATCGATCTCGCCTTCCTCAACGCGCCGGCGCTGCTGCCGCACATCGCGACGGGCAAGCTGCGGGCGCTGGCCACCACCACGATGAAGCGTGCGGAGCAGCTTCCCGACGTTCCGACCCTCGACGAGCTCGGCCTCAAGGGCTTCGATGTGGCCACCTGGTACGGCATCACCGCGCCCGCCGGCACGCCGCCGGCGATCGTCGACCGCCTCGCATCGGTCCTCGACAAGGTGTTGTCCTCGCCCGAGATCAAGGCCAGGCTCGCCGCCCAGGGCACCGAAATTTTCCTGTTGCCGCCGAAGGAGTTCGCGGCCTATGTGCAGGCGGACGGCAAGCGGCTGACCGACCTCATCAAGAGCGCCAATATCCAGGGCGAATAAGGCCGGCCCGCTCGCACAAGGGGTTTCCGGCCGGGCGCCATCGCACATGGAATGACATCGCATGGATTATGATCCGCGCAGCGAGCCGCATGGGCTCGCGCATGACCCCGGCACCTGTCTCGTCGTGCCGCGTCCGATCGGCTGGATCACCACCATCAGCCCGGCCGGCGTGGTCAACCTCGCGCCCTACAGCTTCTTCAACATCATCTCGACCCGGCCGCCGTTTGTGATGTTCTCCAGCAGCACGCGCAAGCACTCGCAGCGCAATGCCGAACTGTCCGGCGAGTTCGTGTTCAACCTCGCGACCTACGACCTGCGTGTCGAGATGAACATCACCGGCAGCGACCATCCCGAGGATATCAGCGAGGCCGATCTCGCCGGCCTCAAGATGGTGCCGTCGCGGGTGGTCAAGCCGCCGCGGGTCGAACGCTCGCCGATCGCGCTCGAATGCATCTACAGCAAGACCATCGACCTGGTCTGCGCCGACGGAAGGAAGACGGTCAACTCGCTGGTGATCGGCGAGGTGGTCAACGTCCATATCGACGACGCGGTGATCGTAGACGGCAACATCGACATGGCGCGTATCCGGCCGATCGCGCGTCTCGGCTACATGGACTACACGTCGGTCGACAACATCTTCACCATGCACCGGGTGCCGGTGCGCTAGGGCGGGGGCGCCTGCCATGGATCTCGAACAGTTTCGTCTCGAGGTGGCCGACGGCATCGCCACGGTCACTTTCGACCGGCCACCGGTGAACGCGCAGAACGCGCGCACCCGCGAGGAGCTGATCCGGGTATTCGACACCATCAGCGACCGTGACGACGTCCGCGTCGCTATCCTCACCGGAACAGGCAGCATGTTTTCCGCCGGCGCCGACCTCAAGGAGCGCGTCGGCATGGTGCACGAGCCGGGCGACTACGTCCGCCACAACCGGCTGGTGCGCGAGTTCTTCTATGCGGTGACCGACTGCAGCAAGCCGGTGATCGCGGCGGTGAACGGGCCGGCGATCGGCGCCGGCTTCGTGCTGATGCTCGCCTGCGACATATTGATCGCGTCCGACGACGCCTATTTCTCCATGCCCGAGATCAATGTCGGGCTTGCCGGCGGGGCGCGCTTCCTGATGGAGCATGTCGGGCGCTCGCGCGCGCGGTCGCTCTATCTCACCGGCAAACGCATCTCGGCGGCGGAGCTCTACCGGCTGGGCGTGATCGAGGCCTGCCCGCCGCGCGCGGGGCTGATGGACGCCGCGCTCGAGATCGCACGCGACATCGCCGCCAAGAGCCCGCTCGCGGTGCGTCACATCAAGCGCGCGCTCAACACCATCGAGGAACTGCCGGTGCGCGACGCCTACCGCTTCGAGCAGTCCGTGACCGTCGAGCTGTCGCGCACCGAGGATGCGCGTGAAGCGCAGCGCGCCTTCGTGGAGAAGCGCAAGCCGGTGTTCAAGGGCAAATGACGCCGCGGCGCGCGCCGCCCGCGGCATCGGGCTGCCTCCGGCGCGGCCCGCTCCTGTCTGCAGATGCCCCTGAAAGCGCCAATCGACCGTCGCGCCGTCACTGTGGCGTCAGACCCGACAGCCGCACCACGTCGCGCCACATGACAGTCTCCTTGCCGGCGAAGGCTGCCGCCTCGGCCGGCGTGCTGGAGAGCAGGCGCGCCCCCGCAGTGAGAAAACGCTTCTGCGTCGCCTCTTCGGCGGCGATCTCCTTGTGCGTTGCCGCCAGTCTGTCAACGATCGAGGGCGGCGTTGCGGTCGGCATGACATAGGCCGCCCACGACGTGACGACGAAATCCGGCACGCCTGCTTCGGCCATCGTGGGCACATTCGGCAAGGTCGGCCAGCGCTGTGCCGAGGTGACGGCCAGAGCCCGCATCGTTCCCGACTCGATCTGCGAAATGTACGACGCGAGATTGTCCACCGCGAAGGTGACATCGCCGGCCAGCATTGCCGGGATGGTCTGCGCCGCCCCTCGGAAGGGCACGTGAACGGCGTTGATGCCGGTGCGGGCCGCGAACAGGACGCCGGAAAGGTGCGGCGTGGTGCCGGGACCGGGGCTGCCGATCGAGATTCCGTTGGAGCGAGCCTTCGCCCATGTAATGAACTCGCCCAGCGTCTTTGCCGGCACATGCTGGGCGGCGACGACGGCAACGTTCGGCAGCTCGTAGGTCAGCGACGGGGCGACCAGATCCTTTTCCGCGTCGTAGGGCATCTTTGCGATGAGAAACTGGTTGATCGAAAAATGCCCGACGGTCGCGCAGCCGATCGTGTAGCCGTCCGGCGTGCTTTTCGCGACCGCATCGATTCCGACATTGCCCGACGCGCCGGCCCGGTTCTCCACCACGAAGGGCTGGCCTAGCTTGTCCTGGAGCCTCTCGCCCAGGATGCGAAACAGCACGTCGGTCGAGCCGCCGGCCGGATACGGCACGATCAGGCGTACGGGATGATCGGGCCAGACCGCCCGCTGCGCTCGCGAGGGCGTCGCGCCGAGGACGATCGCAGCTCCACCGGCGCGAAGCAGCGACCGACGCGAGATCGAATGGCGGCCAGTCATCTTTTCCTCCCGAGCGGCGTCCGTCATGGAGATTGCCCGAATCCCCGATCATATCAAACTCGTTCGGGATAGGCGATGAAGTCGGCGAGCGCCTTGACGATGGCCGTGCGGCGGGCGGGCTTCGTCCTGCGCATTCTCCGGCGACGACGCGTGTGGGCGGGATTGTTTTCCAAACCCGCGCACTTTGCTATTCATTTCATAACCGATGGCGCGACCGAAGATCATCGGGGCAGGGAGGCCATGAATGCTCGTGCTGCAATCCGCCGCGCGACGCGTCGCCGCCATCGTCACGATCGCTGGCACCATTGTGGTCCTCGTCGGCGCGGCCGCACCGGCGCAGGAATGGCCGTCTACCACCGTGCGCGTGGTCGTGCCGTACGCCGCAGGCGGACCGGTCGATTTCCCGGCGCGCCTGCTGATCGACCGGCTGGCGGCGCAGACCAAAGGTGTCTTCATCCTGGAGAACCGGCCCGGCGCTGGCGGCTCGATCGGGCTGCAGTCCGTGGTGCAGGCGCCGCCCGACGGCGGCACGTTCCTCCTCACCACCTCGTCGATCACCATGGTGCCGACGATCTATCCCAAGCTCGCCTTCGATCCGCTGCGCGACCTCACCTCGATCAGCCTCGTCACCGAGGTGCCGATCAGCCTCGCGGTGCGCGCCGACCACCCGGCGCGCGACCTTCCCGACCTCATCGCCCGCGCCAAGGATTCGCCCGGCAAGCTGACCTTTGCATCGGGCGGCGTCGGCACCGGCAATCACCTCGCGGGCGAGCTCTTGAAGAAAATGGCAGGAATCGATCTTCTGCACGTCCCGTTCCGCGGCGTGTCGCCGGCGCTGACCGCGCTCTATTCCGGCGATATCGACATCCTCTTTGCGAGCACGATCGAGACCGTGAGCCACGCGCGCGACGGGCGGCTGCGCGTGCTCGGGATCGGCAGCCCCCGGCGCATGCCGGAGCTGCCGGACGTGCCGGCCATCGGCGAGATCGTGCCGGGCTATGTCATGACCAACTGGTATGGACTGTTTGCGCCGCGCGACCTGCCGGCGCCGATCATGGCGCGCCTGCAGATGGAACTGCCGAAGGTGCGCGAGGACGTGACGCTGAAACAGAAGGCGGCCGCCGTCGGCATGACCATGGCCTTCACGCCGGCCGACGCGCTGCGCGCGCGCATCGAAGCCGAGGTCCCGCGCTGGCGGCGGCTCATCCCCGATATCGGGCTCAAGGTCGACCAATGATCCTCATAGCGACAACCGGGAGGACACCATGCAGGCAGCAGAGAATTGGAGCGAAATGGCAACGGGGTTGCGTACCGGCCTCGGCGCCGCGGGGCTGTGCGTGATGCTCGCGGGCGCCGGCCATGCGCAGTCCGGCCTGGCCGGCATCGTCTCGCCCGGCGCCGAGCCGCAGCTCGTGCAGGAAGGATTTGTTTTCACGGAAGGCCCGGTCGGCACGCCCGACGGCGGCCTGTTCTTCTCCGACATCCGTCCCAACCGCATCTATTTTCTCGATCCCGGCGGCAAGATCACGCTGGTGCGCGAGGACACCAACGGCGCCAACGGTCTCGCCTTGACCCGCGACGGCGATCTGCTGATGGCGGAGGGCGGCGGCAAGCGCATCACCAGGCGAAGCCGCGACGGCAAGGTCACGACGGTCACGGAGGGCATCGACGGCAAGGGCTTCCTCTCGCCGAACGATCTGCTCGTCGACAGCAAGGGAGGCATCTACATCACCGATCCCGGCCCGCGGCCGGTGGTGCCCGGCCGGCCCACCCACGTGTACTACCTGCCGGCCGGCGCCAAGCAGCCGGTGATCATCGACGACCAGATCGCGCGGCCCAACGGGCTCACGCTCACGCATGACGGCAAGACCCTGATCGTCGACGACACGCTCGGCCCCACGATCTACGCCTATGACGTGCAGCCCGACGGCGGCGTGAAGAACAAGCGGACCTTCGCGCAGTTGCGCGACATTCCGGAAGGCAAGGAAAGCGGCGCCGACGGCATGGCGCTCGACCGCGTCGACCGCCTCTACGTGACGACCGTCACCGGCGTGCAGGTGTTCGACGCCACGGGCCAGTATCTCGGAACGATCAAGGTGCCGCGGCAGCCCGCCAATGCCGGATTTGCCGGACCGGACAAGCGCACGCTCTATATCACTGCGCGCGAGGGACTTTACCGGCTCACCATGCAGGCCCAGGGCGCCGACCGTATCGGCAAATGAGCGCAGTGCCGGGTTCACGAACCTCGCGCATGGCGCTCCTGCGCTTCGTCGCGCTGGCGTTCGCGCTCGTTTGCTCGCCTCGCCGGCGGTGGCGCAGGACTGGCCGGCGGGAACGGTGCGCGTGATCGTGCCATACGCCGCGGGCGGGCCGCTCGATCTCCCGGCCCGCCTGCTGATCGACCGCCTCGCGGCGCAGACCGGAGGCACCTTCATCCTCGAGCATCGCGCCGGCGCGGGCGGCGCGGTGGGCGCGCAGGCGGTGGTGCAGGCGCCCGCTGACGGCGGCACCTTCCTGTTCACCTCGTCGTCGCTGGCGGCAGCGCCCGCCCTCTATCCCAAGCTCGGTTTCGATCCGCTCACGGCGCTCGTCCCATTGAGCCTGATCACCGAGTTCCCGATCAGCGTAGCGGTGCGCGCCGACTCGCCGGTGCGCGATTTCGCCGACCTCGTCGCCAGGGCGAAGGCGCAGCCGGGCAGACTGACCTACGGCTCCGGCGGCGTGGGCACCGGCAATCATCTCGGCGCCGAGCTGCTCAAGCGCATGGCCGGGATCGATCTCCTGCACGTGCCGTTTCGCGGCATCTCGCTCGCGATCACCGCGCTCTATGCCGGCGACATCGATCTGGTGGTGACCAATGCGATCGAATTGCTCGCGCATGCGCGCGACGGCCGGCTGCGCGTGCTCGCGGTCGGCGGGGCGAGCCGCATGCCTGAGCTTGCCGACGTCCCCACCATCGGCGAAGCAGTGCCGGGCTATGTCATGACCAACTGGTATGGGCTGTTCGCGCCGCGCGGCCTGCCGGCCCGCGTGCTGGCGCGCCTGGAAGCGGAACTGCCCAAGGTGCGCAGCGATCCCGCGCTCGCGCAGCGGGCGGCCGGCGCCGGCATGACCATGCTGGTCACTCCGGCGGACGTGCTGCGCAGGCGCATGGAGAGCGAGGTGCCGCGCTGGAAGCAGATCGTGCCGGAGCTCGGGCTGAAGGTGGAATGAGGTCCGTTGCGCGTCGTGCCGTAGTCAAACAACCATTCGGCACGCTTGCTTCGCCCGGCCCTTTCGCATGGTGATCGAATGATCCAGGTCTGCGCAAGACACCACCTGTCGACCGGACTTATACGATGACGTCTCCAGTGCCATGGAATGATTTCAAATCTGCTCGACCTGCAGACGAAGGACACGACGATCTTCCTGCGCCGCGGTGGCTCCGGACCGGCGCTTCTGCTGCTGCACGGATTTCCGCAGACGCACCTGATGTGGCGGTCGGTGGCGCCCTTGCTGGCGCGCCGCTTCACGGTGATCTGTCCGGACCTGCGCGGCTATGGCCGCAGCGGCTGTCCGGCCTCGCGCGCGGATCACGCGCCTTACGCCAAACGGGCGATGGCGAACGACATGGTGTCGGTCATGGCAGCGCTCGGCTTCCCGCGCTTCTCGCTTGCCGGCCATGACCGCGGCGGCCGCGTCGCCTATCGGCTCGCGCTCGATCACCCGCAATGCGTGGTCCGCCTCGCCGTCCTCGATATCCTTACCACGGCCGACGTCTGGGAGCGGGCCGACAGCCGCGTGGCGACGGCTTTTTGGCCGTGGTCGCTGCTGGCGCAGCCCGCGCCGCTTCCCGAGCGGCTTATCACCGCCGCTCCCGATGCCGTGATCGACGACGCGCTCGGCGGCTGGGGTTCGCCGGCGCGCGCCTTCGGCGACGAGGTGCGGACGGCGTATGTCGATGCGTTGCGCGATCCTGCGCACGTGCACGCGATCTGCGAGGAGTATCGGGCGGCGGCGACGATCGACCGCGAACACGATGCGGCGGATCGCCACGCCGGTCGGCGCATTGCGTGTCCGGTGCTGGCGCTGTGGAGCGGCCGAGGGCCGTTGAACTCATGGTACGCCGAGGCCGGCGGCCCGCTGGCGCTGTGGCGCGCCTGGGCAGATGATGTTCGCGGCACCCCGCTCGATGGCGGCCATTTCTTTCCGGAGGAGATGCCGGAGCAGACGGCGGCGGAGCTCGACAAATTCTTCGCGGCGGCGTCCTAGATTGGTGCGGTCGGGGCGCGAAACGCAAGCCCTGCCACCTTGCCGCTTGCGCGCACGCGCGCACGATCTCGACAGCGAAGCTGCAAACTGCGGCCATCCCTGGGTCGGCCACCTGCGCGCCGGCGCGCGTCTTGATCAAGGGCCCTGGGTAGAGAATGCTGGAGGCGCCAGCTAACCCCACCAGGCGGGGCGAAGGGCGGGAGCGAGACGGGAGGATGAAGATGCCGACTTCAGTGAAGGAATTGCTGGCCGCCGCGAATGCGTCGGTCCCGAAGATCAGCCCGCAAGAGGCAGCTGGCCTGATCGGGGACGCGAATGTCCTCGTGGTTGACGTGCGTGACGGCACCGAGCTGCAGAGCGCGGGCAAGGTCCGGGGCGCGGTGCACGTGCCACGCGGGATGCTCGAGTTCCGGGCCGATGCGGAGTTGCCGTATCACGACAAGGCGTTCAACCGCGACAAGACCGTTCTCGTCTACTGCGCCTCCGGCGGACGATCCGCGCTGGCGGGCAAGACGTTGCAGGATCTGGGGTACAAGGACGTGCGAAATCTCGGCGGCTTCAAGGACTGGGTGGAATCCGGCGGCGCGGTCGAGAAGGTCTGAAGGCATTGCCGGCCTTCTCGGTGTGCCGCGCTGCCGATCCTGAGCGCCTCCCCAGAGGTCAGCAACGTCTGCGGCCCTACTGGGCACCTGCAGGGGTGGGCGCGAGCCAGGTCGACAGCTGTCGTCGCAAACGGGATATGCCGGACCCCAGGGCTGTTGTTCTGGGTCGGCTCCGGATCCACTATCGCTGACGCTGCTGACGGTGCTGACGGTGTTTTCGGGGAAATGAACGCATCCGGATTACTCTGCTTCCGGCTCGGCCTTCACGACTGAACGCAATCTCGATACCGAGCGCCCGAAGAAACGTCTGTGCGCGACGCAAGTGGCCGGCGAGGGCGCGGGGATTTTTCGCCCAACCGGTGCCGTCCTTCGGGATACGATCACTGCTGCGTTCAACGCTGACCCGCAGAAGATCGGCGGCGCTACCCGTCCAGGAGGGGCGCTCGCTCATGAACTCGCGCACGCAAGCGGCGATCGGATCGGCGTCGATGATGCCCTCGATCGCGGCCTTGCGGTTGGCTGCGTAGGCGCGAGTGAAGGTGTTGGCGGGCCAGAGACCTGTTTCGCAGGCCGTGGCCCAGAGCGCGAAGTCGGCCATTCGCGGTAGCCGGCCGAGGTGAACGGAACCCACAGCTCTTAAACCGTGTGCCGCCGCATCAAGCAGGGCCCCAAGGATCGCGGGCCTCGCAAGTTCGAATTCCCGCCAAAGCTCGGTCTCGGAACGACGCTGTTCCTCGCCAATCGGCCCCAAGGTCAGCAAAATCGCGCGGTCGGCCAAATCTGAGCGGCCAATGATATCCTCGATCCCATTCAAGAGGGTAGGACGCGCCGCTTTAAACAGCACCTCTTCATCATCGGTGTAGAGCTGCCGGACCGCGAAACTGCCACCGCTCGCAAGCCGGCAGAGTGCATCGGAGAGCCAGGCCGGCAAGCCGGACAGATTATCGAAGGCAAGCAGATGGCCATTGTTGGCCGCAATCATCAGCTCGCGTTCCTCGCGCGGGAGCGCTCTGACCG
Source organism: uncultured Alphaproteobacteria bacterium (assembly GCA_963739385.1). Classification (GTDB taxonomy): domain Bacteria; phylum Pseudomonadota; class Alphaproteobacteria; order Rhizobiales; family Xanthobacteraceae; genus VAZQ01. The sequence goes on along the minus strand of CAVUAI010000045.1, from coordinate 50,226 downwards.
GGGCCACATTGGGATCGACCAGCGCCCTGAGGAGCTTTGATAGAACTGTCTTCGTCGAGCCCTGCTCGCCGGATATTGCGAGCAGCGGATAGGGACCGCTCGATCGCAACGCGGCCAGCAGCCATGCGACGACCAACACAAAGTCGTTCTGGTTCGAAAGATTGAGGAAGGACTGCAGGGCTTCGATCGATCCGCCGCGCTCCGGTACCGGCAGCGGCAACATACCAGGGGCTCGACGGAACCGCACTGGCGGGCATCCGAGCACTCGCCAGCCGTCGGGGCCAATCGCAACGGCGCGCCAATGCTCATCGGCAAGATCAAGATAGAGCCGGCCGGCATGCTCGGCGACGCGGGTATTGACCGCGCGCTCGGGACCATCAAATTGCGCGCGGGCTTCGAGCAGATCGAGCGCTGACCGGATGGCCGCCGCGCTCGGCGCGGACCCGGTTGCGTGGTAGTAGCAGCGCCGCAGCCAGGTTCGGAAACGTTTGCTGCGAATGGGCCAAGTTTCTCGGTGGCCCTCTGTTATGAAATCGGCGAATGCGACGCCGCTGGGAGTGTGAAACAGCTCCTCACAAAGCACCATCTCGTTGAGCATATCGGCCGTCCTTAGGCCGGCGTTTCTGAAGCTCCGTCACCGGCGGCACCTTGCGATGCCGGCTTGGAATCAGTTCGTCCCTCATCCAGGCGGGCGTTTTTCCAAAGCTTCGGGTCACTTTGACCGCCATCCGTCCGCGTCTGCTCCCAGAGCCTAAGCGCGATAGGAATCGGGTCGATGTTGAACTTCCGCCACCATGCGGCCTCGTTACCAGAGCGATGTAGCTCTCGATGATGGATTCGGCAGACCGGGACGATGAACTCGTCGCTCACACGGCGCCCGAGTGCACGCGGTTGTGTAAAGGTGAGATGATGCGGATCCGACGGCACGCGGCCGCACACGAGGCACGCCTGTCGCAGCACGAATCTCCGGTGATCCTTATCGCGCAGGCGAACCGTTTTTCCCAAAGCACGGATTGCATCGCTGCGAGATTGCTTTTTGGTGGCCCGCTTTGGTGCTTTCTGGCGGGTAGCCGCGTCCGACGCGCTGGACACCCCGGTTTGCTCCGGGACAGCATGAGGCGGCTCATAACCCTCGGCCGGACGGTCACAAGTACCATGCGAGGGGCCGATCGCGGAGAGCCTTGCCCGGAACCGCTCCTCCACTATTTTCGCGTCTGCAGCTGTCAGCGTGTTCTTGGCAGGCAGATTCCGATGCGCCCAGGCCGCCGCCTCGTCCGCCGAATTTATAGCCGCCATTTGCTCAATCAGGCTCTCCCGAAGGCTTGCCGATAGCTGTACTCCGAGGACGGACCTTGCGGAGGGCTCTGGAAGCTTTCCATCACCAGGCGCTGTCCGTTTCCCTGCCGCAGCTTGCCCATTTGATTGGCTGCCCGGCCGTGGCAGCTCCGCTGCAGGCTTGGGGGCAGCGCCGAGATCCGGGGCATCGAGATCATCTTCTCCGGCAATGCCCACGAGCGTGAAAAGGGCATACCGCCGCGCATAGGTGAGGGCGGCTCCCATGCGCTGTGCCGAGGCGATGTCGCTGATTTGGCATACCGGCCATTCCGAGGAGATCCATTCCCCGGACGAATGCGCAAGAACGGTCGTGAGGCGAAGAAGGCCGGCTTCTTTATCGATGCCCGTTGCCTGGATCGTCGCGATCTCATGCCGGCCAAGGCTCTTGCGCACGATGTCCAACCCGCTCGACAGCGGGGCATAGCGGAAGGTGCGGTCCGCCTCCCGGGGGAAGGGGGACCGGATGGTGGCAACGAGCGACTTCTCTGGATTGGTCAGCTCCACTTGCGCCTTGGCAAGGGCAGCCGCAATGGTAGCGATTGTATCACTGGAGCGGTGCATGGCTGCCGCCCTCCGCGCTCAGGACATCAAAGCTCACGGCGCCTGATTTTGAGCGTCTGGCCCTAATCCCATGCCCGATCGCCTCCTTGGCGTCCTCTGGCATGAGGCCTTTGAGCTCCGCCTTGGCGTTCTCATGCTCGAGGTGGGCCTCGCGTGTGCGCCGAAATACGCTGGAGAGTTCGGCCCAAGCATTTGACGCACTCATATCGACGATCCGCACCGCCTCAATGCGAGCTCGCGGTGGCTCGACGCCGAAGACGCGAGGGCGCTCGCCGCTCTCGACGCAGCGCCAGAATTTCTTTTCCGCCGTCAAAAGGAGGTGCTGATAGAGCGAATTGGCTGGTATCTTGATCTCGACCCACTTGCCGCCGCCGGTGATAATCGAGAGCACCGCGGCGGTGGCATTGGTGACCCACATGTTGTGCTGGAGCTGGGCCATGTGCTTCTCCGCCGCTGCCTCCTCCGAGAACGACCACGGCAGCATGAATTTCGCTTCGAACACTGCGCCGGTGCCCTCGACGATGCCGTCCAGCGTGGCAGCCATCCAGCGGATCACCGGGTGCCGCACCCAGCTCTGGACGTCTTTGACGACGTGCCCGGTCGTGCGCTCGTACCACTGCCTGTTCAGGTGCTCCGTTGCCAGCCCAAGCTGGACGAGCAGGTTGCCCGAATGGTCCTGCGGCTCCAGTTCGCCCCGCTTTTCTCGCCACAGCCGTTCAAGCGCCTGCTCGTCGCTGCCCATGATGATGCGGGCATCCGAGCCGCCGATAAAGCGGCGCCGGTTCTCATTGGATACATTCGATTTCATATGCTTAGCCTCACCCAAATTCCGCGTTTTTTCAGCAGCCTGCTAGAGGTGCTCACTCGCCCTGCTTCGCCCCGATGCGTCGGGGCTTCGGGCGACCGGCATCCCAAATAGAGGTCTATAAGTCTCATGGATCGAGAACCGGCTCCGGTCGGATGCGATCGCCGATTGCCGCAAATAACCTGCAGTTGGTAGCTTACGAAGCATAGACGGTTGTTTTTATACCAACTCAGGTTTCTTGTCAATATGGTTCGAATCGGAAACACTCAATTCAATGCTTTTTGCAGCACAAATACGGGCAGCTCGGGCATTGCTAGACTGGCGACAAGATGATCTCGCTCGGGCCGCTGACGTCGGCATAACGACCATTCGGCGGATTGAAGCTCAGCGCGGTCCTGTCATGGGCTACGTCTCGACCGTGCTCAGGATTCAGGCGGCCTTTGAGAAAGCCGGAATTCAATTCACTGAAGAGGACCAATCCGGCGGCATCGGCGTGCGGTTAATGAAGAAGAAGCGGTGAGGGACCGAAGAGGTCTCCGGACATCCAGCGGACGCGCGGGCGACTTGGATTTTTTTCGTAAGGCCTCCCTCGCCAATCCGGGGCGAGGCCGGCGTTCGCGGCAAATTGATGGTCGTCCGGCCGTGCGCCACGTTAGCAGCCGACCGGCGCGCCTTGGAAGCCGACGGTGCCATGGACGAGAACGCCAATGCGCGGTCGGGAGATTCTGCTGGGTGGTGCTATTCAGTCATCGCTCGTGATCATGCTTGCCAGGAGCTTAGTAAGCCCTAGGATAGCGCCATAGGCTAATAGGCCCTGGCGCCAAACGGAGCCTCGATGAGGTCGCTGACCCGGGACCAATATGCGTTTCGCGTCATAGGCCGCGCCGAGCACCGCGCCGACCGCGTCGAGCCAGTCACGCATCAAGACGCCAGCGCATCCAGGTTATACGTCGACGCCGCAACCAGGCGGTTGAATGCGACCGAGCACGCGTCGACCTGGTCGCGGCGATCAGTCAACGGCGCCTCCCCACAGGTTGTAGACCGGACCTGAAATCAGGCGGTTGAACGCGCCGCTGCAGGCGTCGACCTGGTCGCGATACTTCCCATTAGGGAACGAGATCATCTCATCGAGCAGGTCTGCCTGATACATACCAGCGACCAAGCTCACGTTGCCACCTTGCACCTGCGCTGCAAACGGTTCAGCTCGAACTTCCTTCGAGCCTGTTACTCTGTCAGCGAACACTTTGAAACCGCGGAGATTACGGATCGTCGCTTCAGCACTTTCTTTGCCGCCACTGCCTGGCTCTTGTTCAACACCGATTTCATATGCACCTGGCCGGCATTTCACGCGATCGCGTTCAGCCCAAAACTTTATTTTCTCTTCACGCTCAAGCGCACCCCAGCGCCCACGTACAACATGCTCGATGACAAAATGATTGTCCTTAAGCATGTGGATCAAAGCGCCGGCAGTATACGCACCTTCGCCAATTCAGTTCCCGCTTTATCGAAATAGCGACAGCTCTTGAGCACGCGCGAGCGATCGACCATCTGCAGCGTCTTGAGCTTCTCGATCGGGAAGATGCCGCCGCCGATGATGAACGGCGACTGCTGATAGAGCGCCTGCCACGAGCCCTCGGTCAGCAGCTTCTTCTGCCCCAGCAGAAAATCCAAAGGTTTCAATTCCGGAAACAGAGGCTCGCCGGCTCGCCGGTAGTTATCATCGCGCTCGCAGATTGCAGGAAAGCGCAGCACACGGACGCCCGGAATACGCTCGATGAAGCGCCCCAGCAAATCATCGACGTGCCAACGCGTCATGATCACCAGCAGCGCGCCGTTCGCTGCAAAACGTGTACAAAAATCATCGACGAACCAGTTCCACGTTCGGTCTCTAATCACGCGCGAGTGCGCCTCGGCGCTGCCCTTCACTGGGTCATCAATCACGCCCAAGTGCAGCTCCATGCCGTGATCTGCCCTTCCACCGTGGTGTTGCGAAATGATCCACGCCGCCCAACGAACTCGATCAGCTCGTTGTTGCATTGCCAGCCCGTCCCATCCCACCGATCCTAGTGAACGGAAAAATCCGCTTGTAGCGCTCGCTCTGAAAGATGCGCTGCAACTCCCGATTGGCGTGCACGCCCAGGTCGGCTGAGAACGAGGCGAAGATCGTCTTGATGTCGGGATTCTTGCCGCTGATCCAGGCGATGAAGTCGATCGCGGTCAACGACTTTCCATGCTGCGGTGGTGCCATCAGCGCCAGCCGGGGCCTGCGCCCAGCCACAAAATCTTGGTAAAACTGTTGCAATTCGAGGGCGACCAACTCAACCCACCAGCCCCACAGCATCATCGTCCCGTAGCGCAAATTCTTGCGGAACGCCCAGAACAACTCGCGCGCCTCCGCTGCTGCTTGCGCCGCCTTGCCCTCAACATAGCCAGCAGGGAGTCGCAGGTTCATTCCGATTTCTCCGGTTCAGCTTCAATTAACGGGCCCTTGTAGTGCTCCAACTGATAAACAACGTCAGTGGGAATGCCGAGCTCGGCTAGTTTTGCCTTCACCTCGTCAAGAGACTGATAGGTCTTCTGTTCGGTTACCTCGACTTTCACGTCCGCTGGCAGGATTGCGCGCAAGAGCATCCCCATCGTCTTCTTGTCTTCCATCGCTAATTTCCACATATATCCGCGCAATCCTCCCGTTCCTTTGCCGTCTGCGCCACAATCGCTGCAGCCGCCCAGGATCGCTTCCTTGAGCTCGCGAGTCATTAGATTGGTCGCACCTGGCGGTCGCCCACGAGAACGTTTTGGCTGATCGTCCGTGCTGAAGCGCTTGCCCTTCTCTCGCCGTCGCCCAGGCTGCGATCCACGCGTCAGCCGCGCCGCGAGACGATCCCTTTTCTGCACTGTTTTATTCGCGGCGGAACGCATGGCTGCCTTTACCGCTTTTGAAGGGTGACAGAGGTTCCGGCGCCGCCAGGCGTGGTGACAAAGTTTGAGCCCGGTCGGCAGATCGTGGTTCGATGTTGACGGGATCGGGTGATTGCGTCGCTCGGCCTCCAGCCGATCGAACAATTTGGCGCGCGAGCTCCAGAAGCCGGCCCTCCGCAATTAGCGGGCACGGCGAAATACAGCTGCGGCCGCGTCGTCCGTGCGGCTTTCGACGGGCCGGTTTCTCGGGGGTATTGCGGGGCGAATACACGGGCAATTCACTGGTGCAAGCAGGCCCCTCGAAGAGAAGCCGGCGCGTGGATTGCCCTGGGTTCCCAACCAGCTACCTCAATGCCTTCCCGATGGCAAGTGTTCGAAAAACCTGGGCGGCCGAACTTTCGTTGCGCCCGCAAAACCTCAGCAAAATGGGCCTTTCTGCGCCCCTACTGTTGGCAGGCCCGATTTACCAACAGTCGGGTCGGAGGCCGCAGCAAGTCCTATAAGTGACCAACCATCGCGGGCGGCAAATCGCTTTTTCTGAGCGAAGCGCGACGATCGGTGCGGCCGGTTGAATTTTTTTGGGGCATCGAGAGGGACCCCCGTGGGGGGCCTCGGGGCTCGAGTCTTTCCTTTCGATATTAACTTCGCGCGCCGGCGCCCGCATTTGGCACCGGAACATTTCCGCGACCCGTTATACGACGCGCAAATGTGGGCGCTTCGGTTTGTGCGGCGGTGTAGGCGGAGGGTTAAGCCCCATGTCGCACAGGATCGCCAGAATTTCGGCACGGATGGCGTTGCGGACCCGGACCGTGTCGAGGTCGCGCACGAGGATGTTTATCGGCGTCAGCGTCGGCCTTAAAGTGAGATTGTGCTCGTCCGCGCGCTGCCCGCAGTTGCGGCCGCAGAATATCGGAACCCACCCCTTGGGCTGACTTTGATTTTGGCTTTTGCACCGGCGGCATCTGACGGTGCGCGGCCGCCGCTTCGGTCGTCGCATTGCCATCATTTCGTCACTCACTTTCGTCAGTGCCGATAGACACTAACCGCCGATAGACACCCAACTCAAAGCCCGTGCTGGTTGCCTCCCGCGACCAACCAAACGCCCGGTCATCGGGGTGACCAAATTTTCACTTTGAAACTCTCCAACTCGCCTACCCGTGGATCTGAATAACACTCTCAACTTAGAGTTGCAGACATTTTTGCTCGTTTTTTTATTCCCCCTCCGCCCTGAATGCGCGGGGCCCCCGGTAATTGGGGGGGATCGCTTCCCCTGATGCGGGGCGCCCGCCATCGGGAAGGGGTAGCCATGTCGGCCTGGGGGGCGCGCTCAAGCCACGCCGTTGCGCTATAACGGCTGCGGGTGGCTTCAAATCCGTGCAAAAGCACGGCCGCGGGGTCCCGCCTGACGCTCACCGGCACGAGCCGTAGCACCTGAGGTGAGCTGAAGTCGCCGGGCCCCATTCGGCGGAGGACAGTTGATGAACATGCACACCCTGTCGCTCGACGGCGCGCGGCCCGCGACGCGTTCCTCGAAATGGCGGCGATTTATCGACCGCCATCTGCCGACGGTCGTGATCTACCTGATGGTCCTGACGCTGATCGGGATCGTCTTGTTCCCGCACGTGGTCGTGACGGTGTCGAGTGGCCATGTCGGCGTCCTCTGGGAGCGCTTCGGGGGCGGCACCGTGCTCGATCCACGTCAACTGAAGGACGAGGGTCTCCACCTCATCTGGCCGTGGAACGAGTTGTTCATCTACGACGTGAGGCTGCAATCCATCACCGAGACCTATGACGCCATCTCCAGCGACGGCGTAAGTCTGACCGCATCGGTCAATGCCCGGTTTCGACTACAGCGCAATACCCTGGGCGTTCTGCACAAGGCGATCGGGCCGGACTACCTGAGGCTGATTGCGCAACCGGGCATCGGAAGCCTGACGCGTGAAGTGATCGCGCAATACACCGCCGAGCAGGTGTATTCGACTGCACGTCAGGAAATCCAGGACAAGATTCGCCAACGCACATTGGAGAAGGCAGGCGAGAAAAGGATGGGCGCCCTTGCGCTCTCCGACATGTTCGTCCTCTACGATACGCTCCTGTACGGCATCGAGCTGCCGCCGTTCGTGGTCAATGCGATCAACCGCAAGACCGAGCAGTACTACATTTCCGAGGAGTTCAGGTTCCGCATCGAGCGCGAGCGCCGGGAATCGGAACGTAAGAAAATCGAGGCGGAAGGCATCCGCGACTTCCAGCAGACCGTGAGCCAGGGGATCTCGGACTCGTATCTGCGTTGGCGCGGCATCGATGCTACCCTTCAACTGTCGCAATCGACCAACTCGAAGGTCGTGATCATCGGCAACGCCAAGGACGGCTTGCCGATCATCCTCGGCAACATGGATGGGGCGCAGCAGGCGGCCGGCACGCCGCCGGCCGGACACGAAAAGACCGGCACGGATGTCCCGACCACGGCGGCGGGCCCGGCGACACCGTTGGAGAAGACAGCTCCTTCCAGTCTGACGGCACCGCCTGAAAAGGTGCCGCCAGCACGCTCCGACGCTTCATCTGCGACGGCGCCGGGTGAGACCGGCTCCGCATGGCCGCCGAGCCTGCAGAAGATCGAATTGTTCTTCGATTGGATGATCCGTCCCGGCAACTCCCGGCCGGACGCAAAGCCCGGGGCGGCCACGACCGATGCCGCGACGAAACCGGTGGATGCGCAGCGGCAGGCGAAATAGCGCTTCCATCAACTCGTGGGTATGTCGTCCCCGGTTGGGACTAGTGCAATGACCCTAGGCGACATTCACTGCGTCTCGATTTGAACATCAGGTGGTCACCCTGATCTTTCGTCAAATGAGCGCTTCAAGGCGCCTCGTTAACTGCCACCACTCAGGTAAATCGCTCCCACGCGGATTGGCGCGTAACACCCAATGCAGCTCCAATTTGGGCCCAACTCACCTCGCGAGATCGAAGGATTCCGACCACCCTCTGCAGTTGATTACCCTTACCTTGCAGCGTTTCCTCGATTGATTGAAGGCGCTCCAGCAAACGTTCTGTCGGCAAGTCTTTGTCGGACGGGGATTTCGATTTGCCTCTTGGACGACCCGCAATGATCTCGTTGCACAGTTCGACGCACTCGTCGCAGATGAAGATGTTTGCGGGGCCCGAGATCAACTTCTTCACCTCGTGCTGTGACTTGATGCAGAACGAGCAGTAGAGGGTTTTCGTCGGTACAGAGCCGCCTGCCGTCGGCTGCACTGCCCCTGCCTTCTTTCTTGCCGCCTCTGACATATCGACCTCCATCGGATGTCAGGAATACCCTGACAGTCAGGTAAACCCTGACGGCGTGGCGAGTCAAGTGGCGCATGGCCGATGGGCCGGCATCGCAGGCAGTTACTTCGCACACGCTCTTGCGCAGCGCCGACCAGCGCTGACCCACGACAGAGCGCTGCTGGCGTCGGAGGCGCGCGCTGGGGATTTTGGATGTCCCTCATCACGGTGCTGCTGTTGTTGTTCAACGGCTGGAAAGGCTGGGACATGGTTATCAGTCCCGCCCCTCTCCCCTCCGGCCGATCGCTGTGCTGCCGTCGCGAGCGCCTTTAACGCTCGACCTCGGTCTGCCCCCGTTGCCAGAAAGGCACACTCAGGGAATTTGTGTGCATTGCGACCAGGCGCCCCCAATTCGAGCCGGATTATCCGCAACGGTGCGGCCCGATAGGGCCTTGCAGGGGGTGGTGGCCTTATCAAACCCTTTTTGTAATCAACGCAAGTACTGCGGGGGATCGTGGATGTCGAGCGAAGAGCCAGGGCGGGATGGGATCGAGGCGCGGCATGAGATCGAAGCTCTGCTGCCGTGGTATGCAGCAGGGACATTGAGCCGCAGCGACGCCGATCGTGTCGAGCGCGCGCTTGCCGGGGATAGTGAACTCGCGCAGTGCTATGATCGCATTCGCGAGGAGCTTGTAGAAACAATCTACCTCAATGAGACGCTTGGTGCTCCATCGGATCTTGTCGCGGAAAAGCTGTTCGCCGCGATCGATGCCGAAGAGACCCGTGCGCCGCGCCGGCGGCTTCAGCGCTTGAGCCGAACGTCAGTAACGGAGTCGCCGTAACCTGGACCCATGTAAATTGGCACCAAAACGGGTGAACTGTTCTGGATCGGTGACGCCGAGATTCGGATAGGGCCCGGGGTCAGCAGTACGAGTCAGAACCACCCTGGTACAACGCCCTCTTTGAAGTGGCGTGAAAACGCCTCCGCAATGTCTTGCGGCATGCGCCCCGACTTGTACATCGCCGCGCTCCACATCAGAATTACGCATATATCGCCCATTCTGGTATCTACGTAGGCGTCTTTTGACCGTGCTGCGGTTTCGAAGTTCACGACATTGTCCATCTAAGTTCCTCAGTCACAACGAGTGGTCGTGCGTGTCGTCTCTATGTCGCACGGCTGCCGCGAGCGGTTCAGGCCATAGCGGTGAGCCGGTGGTTCTCGACGACAGTCGAGACGTCTGTCCCTGCGCAGCCTCGTCATGCCAGGGGAGGGTTTCTGAGCCATTCCGTGAGTGTTTCAATCTTATTTCCTCTGTTTCGTGTGGCCTCCTAGACACAGTGGGCTTCGGCGAGAGCTCTGGTCAGCCGGGTCCGGCGCTTCCTGGCGATCTAGCATCAAAAACGGCGCCGCCGCCGTCGTGTTGATGACTGCCGACGAGGCGGACCTGCGCGGCATCGAGCCGTCTTGAGTGTCATTCGCCTACGCGAAGAGACCGGTCTCGCTGGCTGGGGCAACGCGCGGACCGTGTCAGATCACCTGCCCGTGCTCGCCGACATCGAATTGCCTGAGCGTCGTCCGTCATCACAGCTCTAAGATCCCTTCCAGTCGTCTCGCCGACTTCACGCACCCCGAGACTGCCGCACAGCGGCCAGCACGCCTGCGTCGCAAACCCGACCTTGATATCGACTCACCGACTCAAGGCAAACGTCCGCCCATTGCATTCGAACAGGCCCGGGCGGTGATTGACGGACGGGGAACGCCGCGATTTAACTGCGCGATCACGCGCTTGAGCGGCGATGACTATCCCGATCGCGAGCAGCAGCTGGTTTGGCTGGCGACCGGGCAGCACCTCGGACTTCCGCGTGCCTCTGCAGGATGATAGCTTAAACACTGAAAACTAGTTGTCCGGGGACTATCTGCTGGGAGGGCGTGTGCATCAACCCAAGGCACCGGACAAAATTGGCCCAAGAGTCCGGTTCTATGCGGCTCTTGGCCTGGTGACGGCAGCGACGCTGATGCTGCAGATCATCGAGACCAGAATCATTTCTGTGACCTCCTGGTACCACCTGGCCTTCTTCGTCATCAGCATTGCCATGTTTGGCCTGACCGCTGGCGCAGTCTTTGTCTATTTGCGCAAGGAGAAATTTAGACCGGAGCGGCTGTCGTACGACTTGGCCGTGGCGACGCTGGCCTTCGCCTTGACGACCGATCTCGCCATCCTCGTGCAATTAACGCTGGTGACAGGCGCCTCGCCGTCACTCACCTCTCTCGTTGCCTGGGCGGAGTTCGCGCTTTGTCTCGCCTTTCCGTTTTTCTTTTCAGGCGTTGTGGTAAGCCTTGCGCTGACGCGCAGCCCCTACCCGATCGGGGAGGTCTACGCAGCGGATCTGATCGGCGCCGCCATGGGGTGCATCGGGGCCCTTGTTCTTCTGAATATGACGAGCGGGCCGTCAGCGGTGTTGTGGGTCGGTGCCGTCATAGTGCTTGCCGCGCTCGGTTTCGCCAGCTCCAGACTCGGCAACTTTCACGAATCCGCTTCGTTCGGTTCCAAGCTGTTTCGCTACCGCCGCAGCATCCTCACAGGGTGCCTGCTCTTTGCGATTGCCAACACGTTCACGATCCATGGCGTTCGTCCGACGATCGTCAAGGACCAGTTGGAAGCGCCGGCCGATTTTGCCCATGATCGCTGGAATTCGTTTTCCCGCATCACCGTCGGTCAAAGCTACACAGGCCCACCGGCGATGTGGGGGCCTTCGCCGCGCTTCCCGCCCTCGGCAATCGAGCAGCGATGGCTGACGATTGATGGCGGTGCGGGCACCAGCATATACCGCTTCGATGGAAACCTCGCGAGTTTGGGGTTCCTGCGCCACGATGTAAGCAACCTCGCGTATGCCATTCCGAACCTGAAGACAGGTGCCGTTATCGGCGTCGGCGGCGGTCGGGATATTCTGTCGCAGCGCCTCTTCGGCGTGATGGACGTGACGGGCATCGAGATCAACCCGATTATCATCGATGTCCTGAAGCGCCGCTTTTCGGATTACACGGCGATCGCGACATTGGATGGAGTGAAGTTCGAAGTAGACGAGGCACGCAGCTGGTTTGCGCGCACGCCGCGCTCCTTCGATGTCATCCAGATGAGCCTCATCGATACCTGGGCAGCGACGGGCGCCGGCGCCTTCACGCTCACAGAGAACGGTCTTTACACCGTCGAGGCCTGGCAACGCTTTCTTGGTCGGCTTAACCCAGGCGGCCTATTCACGGTGAGCCGCTGGTACGCGCCCGGCGAAGTGAACGAGACCGGGCGATTGGTCAGCCTTGGCGTCGCGACACTTCTCGCGAACGGCGCCGCCGAGCCCAGGCGCCACCTATTGCTCGCGGCGGCGGGGAATGTGGCGACACTGATTGTGACGAAGTTGCCGCTCTCGCCGGCAGCGCTCGGGGCGCTCAAGAACGCCGCCAAAGATAATGAGTTTATCCTGCTGCTGAGCCCCGACACGACGGCGCCGTCCGCTATGCTCGAGAACATCGTTAGTGCTACGGACCGCGCTATGCTTGATCAGGCAACAACCGGGTTCTATCTTGATCTCACGCCGCCGACCGATGCCCGTCCTTTCTTCTTCAACCAGTTGCGGTTCGCCACGCTGTTTGATGCGGACGTGCTCTCGCATTTGTCTCACACCGGAGTCTTCGCCGGCAACCTTGTCGCGACGTTGACCCTCGCCATGCTCGTTCTGATTTCGGTCGCGCTCGTCGGCGCTACCATCCTTGTTCCGTTGGGGCCGACGGTGAGGGAAGCCGGATGGCAATTGGCCGTGGGCGGCACCGTCTATTTCGGCCTGATCGGGGTCGGCTTCATGATGGTCGAGATCGCTCTCCTGCAGCGAATGAGCGTCTTCCTCGGTCATCCGACCTATGCACTGAGCGTCGTTCTGTTCAGCCTGATCCTCTGGACAGGCTTCGGCAGCATGGCATCCGAGCGCGTGCGTCTTGCCGGAGCTGGCAAGCTCATAGCCTGGAGCGTAGGGAGTTCCGCTTACCTGTTTATGTTGCCGTTCTGGCTGCCTCGGCTCCTCGTCGATCTCGATGGAGCGGACCTTTCCGTTCGCGCCGGCTTTTGTGTTCTTGTCCTGGCGCCGGCAGGCTTCCTGATGGGCTTTGGATTTCCGACCGGCATGCGTTTGGTATCTGCAATCAGCACCGGCCCCACGCCATGGTTCTGGGGCATCAACGGCGCTGCAGGCGTTCTCGCTGCGAGCGTTGCCGTTGTCACCAGCATTGCCTTCAGCATCGACACGACACTCAGGGTCGGAGCGGCCTGCTATCTCCTGATCGCCGCTCCCGCCGTGTTGTTGGTATTCGCCGGCGCGCGGTGCAATCACACTCGTTCTGGAATCCCCGCACCCATGCACAGCCGCGAAATGGTCAAATGAAACCATGCCTCTGTAACAACAGAGGAACAACACGGGAAAAGTTTCATCGGCGGCGGCCTATATCAAACCACGACAATCCGGCAACAGGCTCGGCCGGCCCAAGGTCGCACTCGAGCCGGCTCCAGTTTTGAAATTGGCATGCCGCAGCGACCGTGAGCGGTGTCAAATTGCAGGTCGGAATCACGCAGCCGGCGTTCAGGTCGTGCTTGGTACACCGAGTCCCCGCGCCACCAGCCGGTTCACACGCGCGGCAAAGGCGGCGGGATCATCCGGCACTTCGCCATCGAGGATCTGCGCCTGCTCGAACAGCAGCGCGGAGAGATCGCTCACGTCGGCTTCGCGCGAATCCCTTTGTGCGCTGGCGATCGCCTGCACCAGGGCATGGCGCATGTTGAGCTCCAGGATCGGCTTGGCGCCGACGCCGCGGCTCTGGCGCGCCAGCAGGCGTTCGATCTCGAGGTCGGGCCCGTGCTTTGCCGCCACCAGGCAGGCGGGGCTGTCCGCCAGGCGCTGCGATGCGCGCACGTCTGAGACGCGCTCCCCGAGCGCGGTCTTCACCGCGGCAAGGACCGCCGCCGTGTCCGGCACCTCGGGCTTCGCAGGCTCTTTCGCGCTCTCGTCGAGCATCGGCACGAGGCCGAAATCCACCTCGCCCTTGCTGAGCGACTTGAGCGGCTTGCCGCTGAAGTCGAGCGGCATCGCGGTCCAGAACGCATCGATCGGATCGCTCAGCAGCAGCACCTCGATGCCGCGCGCGCGTGCCGCTTCGAGCTTGGGATTCGACTTGAGCCGTTCGGTGCTGTCACCGACCAGATAATAGATTTCGGTCTGGTTCGGCTTGAGGTCGGTGACATAGTCCTTGAGCGTGCGGGCGCTGCCGGCGGTCGTCGTGAAGCGTGCTAGAGAGAGCAGGGCGTCGCGCCGCTCGTGATCCTCATAGAGGCCCTCCTTGATGACCGCGCCGAATGCGTCCCAGATCTTTGCAAAGGCTTCCGGCTGCTTCTCAACGAGATTCTCCAGCTCCGAGATCACGCGGCCGGTCAGCGCCTTGCGCATCTGCGCGACCTGCGGATTGTTCTGCAGCATCTCGCGCGAGATGTTGAGCGGCAGGTCCTCGCTGTCAACCACGCCACGGACGAACCGCAGGTAAGAGGGCAGTAGCTCCGCATCGCTGGTGATGTAGACGCGCCGCACGTAGAGCTTCACGTGCCTACGGCGTGACGGATCGAACAGATCGAAAGGCCGGCTCGACGGCGCGAACAGGAGCACGGCATAGGACTGCCGGCCTTCCGCCCGGTAATGCAGTGTCATCGCCGGCTCGTCGAAGGCATGTGCGATCGTGCGGTAGGCCTGGACATAGTCGTCCGGCTTGAGCTCGGACTTCGGCCGCTGCCATATCGCGCTCGCCGAGTTGATCTGCTCCGACTTGCCCCCCGCCTCGACGAGCTCGATCGGAAACAGGATGTGATCCGAATAGGTCGAGACCACCCGCCTGATCTCATGCGGCTCGACATATTTCTTCGCGTCGGCCTTCAGATGCAGCACGATCGCGGTGCCGCGCGGAACGCGCGCCGCCTGCGCCTCGCTGGCCGGCGCGATCTCGAAGCCGTCGCCCCCCGACGAGGTCCATGCCCAGGTCTCGCGCGACCCCGCGCGGCGGCTCACGACCTCGATGCGCTCCGCCACCATGAAGGCCGAATAGAAGCCCACGCCGAATTGACCGATCAGGCCCGCGCCGTCCTTCGCCTCGGCGAGCTTGCCGATGAAGGCGCGGGTGCCGGAACGGGCGACGGTGCCGAGATTGTCTATCAATTCCTGCCGGCTCATGCCGATCCCGTTGTCCGTGACGGTGAGCGTATTGGCGGCGCTCTCGGGCGCGATGCGGATCGCAAACGGGACGCCGTCCGCAGTGAGCTCGGGCCTGGCGATCGCCTCGTAGCGCAGCCGATCGCAGGCATCGGAGGCGTTGGAGATCAGCTCGCGCAGGAAAATGTCGGTCTCGGAATAGACCGAATGCACCATCAACCGCAGCAGCTCGGAGACCTCGGCCTGAAACGCGCGGGTCTCCGCGGTTGCATCGTTCGGAAGGGTGTCAGCGTCTGCCATCTGCCTGCTCGCAATCGGGTTCCGACGGTGGGCTCGGAGCGGATCGGATATAGCGGCCGGACCATGTCCCGCAAGAGCTTTCGAGCTTGCGTGGCCGCCGAACTGCGCGGGCGACAGGCGGCGCGTGGCGTCGGGCCCTTTTGACCCGTTACTGGGTCGCGAGCAGCCTGGCGCCCTTGCGGAACAGCGCGACGCCCTCCGCATCGAACTGCATGGCGGTGAGGAAGTCGTCCACGCGGTAGCCGCGAATGGTCTTGTGAATTTCCGCCATGTAGGTGCGCGCTTCGTCGAGCCGGCCGGCGAGCGCCAGTGAATAGGCGGCGATGGCCAGGATGTGCGCGTGCGCGTTCGGACGGGCGGCGGCCTTGACGCCCCACTCCGCGGCCTCTTCGAACTGGCCCAGGCGCACCAGCGCCATCGCGCGCGCCCCGAGCATCCCGAAGAGCAGCGGGTCGAACGGACTGAGGTGACGCGAGTGGTCGGAGAAGGTGACGGCGGCGCGCGGATCGCCACCCTGCGAGTGGACGAACGACAGCGTATAGTGACCCAGCGCGAAGTTCGGGCTCAGGTCGATGGCGCGCTCCAGCTCGACGATCGACTGATCCTGGCGGCCGTGCAGCCAGAGCGCCCGGCCCATGGCCCAGTGCGCCGCCGGGTCGCGGTCGTCGACCATGAGGCTCTGCCCGGCGGTGTCGAACGCCCGCCCGATCTCGGGCTCGCGCTTTGCCCAGCCCTGGAAGGCGTTCTGGAAGTGCGTGAAGGACAGGCCCGCATGCGCGCGCGCGAAGGTGGGGTCGAGGCGCACCGCGGTCGCGAAAAAATGCTGCGCGCGCTCGTTCTCGGCCTTGCTGAACCGATACATGTGCCACAGGCCGCGATGATACGCCTCCCACGCATCGAGCGAGCTCGGCGGGCGCAGAATCGCGCGGTTGCGTTCGATGGTCTCGATCTCGCTGGCAATGGATGCGACGATCTTGTTGCCGATCTCGTCGAGCACCAGGAACGTGTCGTCCGCCCTGTGATTGAAGACCTCCGCCCACACGATTCGGGCGGTGCGCGTCTCGGAGAGCTCGACGGCTACGGTCAGTCGCTTGTCTTCAAGCTGCAGCGATCCGGTGACGACGTAATCCACGTTCAGCATGCGGCCGGCCTCTTCCGGCCCGATGTGCCGCTCGCGCAGCGCGAAGACAGTGCCTTGCGCGATAACGAAAAGGCTTCGCAGCTTGGCGAGCCGCGTGATCACATCGTGCGCGAGACCATCGGCACGGCCTCCCGGCATGGCCAATCCGGTGTTGCGGCTGATGAACGGCATCACCGCCACGGATGCTCGGCGCGGCGTGACCGGCACGCGCTCGATGTGCCCGCCCGTCGCTGCCGCCATGGATGGAGCGCTCGTCTGGACGTCCAAGGGACCGTCGGCCCGCGTTCTGGATGATCGCCACATGTCGCGTAATGGAGTGATCTCGAGACCTTCAGCCTCGAACAAGCGGGCCGTCGCCGCCAGATGCTCCTCGCCCTCCCTGATTCTGCCGCGCCGGGCGAGCGCGTTTAGGAGGATCTCGTGCACGCGCTGGTCAAAGGGCGCAAGCTCGAGCCACTTCTCCAGGTATGCAAGCGCCTCGTCGTCGGGAACGCTCCTCACGAGGTGCTCGAGCATGGCAGCGTGGCAGCCGCGAAACCGGCGGCGCTGCGACGTGAGCCATCCGTTGAAAACCGGACTGCGGTCGATCTCCAGGCCGTCGAGAAAATCTCCGTTGAACAGTGCGGAGAGCGCACGCAGGCGTTCAGGGGCGAGGGTGTTGATACCCTCCTGGACCGCCCGGGTAACCTCGATCGCGTCGACGAAGCAGTCCGACAGGTCGAGCCTGACGGTGTCGCCCTGGGCGTCGACCCTGCGGCGGTCGGGATCGTCGAGAATGCCCCTGACCTTGCTGAGGCACCAGCGCAGCTCGCCGCGCGGATCGTTCGGGACATCCCACAGCAGCTCGCAGAGTTGCCCGCGCGCAATCGCCTGCGAGGCGAGCGACAAATGCGCGATCAGGGCACGCACCTTGCGCGATGCCGGCAGTTTCAGGGCGACGCCGTCCCGGCTCACGCTCAGCGGTCCCAGCAAGCGCACCTGCAACGAAGGGGTGCCGGCAGGTTGGCGCGGCCGATCAGATTCCACGGGCATTTCCACGCCGGCTACCACGCTCGCCTCCACGTGCGGCCATTACGGTCGAGGCGACGGTTACGGCTCGCAGGTCGCAGCGAATCGCGGCACGCGAGGCGAGACGCCGCCGGACCAACCGCTTGAACGGAGAACGATCATGCCCGCTTCCGCCGCCGCCACCATCAGCGACATTCGCCTGCCCGACCTTAAGGCGATGAAAGCCCGCCAGCAAGGAGCCTGGTCTTCCGGCGACTACGCCGTCGTCGGCACGACCCTGCAGATCGTGGGCGAAGAGCTGTGCGAAGCTCTCGACGTCCGCTCCGGACAGAAACTGCTCGACGTCGCTGCCGGGAACGGCAACGCCTCGCTCGCCGCCGCCCGCCGTTGGTGCGATGTGGTCGCCACCGACTACGTGCCCGCGCTGCTTGAGCGCGCGCGCGAACGCGCCGAAGCGGAACGACTCGAAATCGCGTTCCAGCAGGCCGACGCCGAGGCGCTGCCGTTCGAGGATGGCAGCTTCGACGTGGTGGTCTCGACCTTCGGGGTCATGTTCACGCCCGACCAGGACCGTGCCGCAAGCGAAATGGTTCGCGTCTGCCGGCGCGGCGGCAAGATCGGTCTGGCCAACTGGACGCCAGAAGGCTTCATCGGCCAGGTGTTCAAGACCATCGGCAAGCACGTCGCACCGCCGGCGGGCGCCAAGTCGCCGGCGCTGTGGGGCACCCGCGCACGCATTGCCGAGCTGTTCGGACCGCATGCGGCCTCCGTCAAGTCGGCGCAGCGCGACTACACGTTCCGCTACCGCTCGCCGGAGCATTGGCTCGACGTCTTCAAGACCTACTACGGCCCGCTGCTCAAGACGTTTGCCGCTCTCGAGCCCGCCGCGCAATCCGCACTCGAGCGCGATCTCATCGTGCTCATCGCGCAATTCAATCGCGCGGCGGACCGCTCCATGGTCGTGCCCAGCGAATACCTCGAGATCGTCATCACGCGGCACTGAACTTTCGCCGCGCGTGCGCCGTTTCCCCAGGCAGTGCCGACACCCTCCGCCCGCGGAGGGTGTCGCGCTGCCGCTGCCCGCCTGACGTACCCCGATCGCGCGTAACCGGCCGGGCGTTGGACCGGCCGGCGAGGTGTGCAGGCCGTCGCTGTCGCCTGCGCTATGCAGGAGCGGTCTTGATACGGGAGTGGTCTTGCAGACAACACTGCGGGATCAGCTGGAGAGGTGCGGATGAGCAGATACGGAAATATTCTCGAGACAATCGGCAATACGCCAGTCGTCAGGATCAACCGGCTGGCGCCTCCGGGCGTAAACCTGTTCGCCAAGATCGAGGCCTTCAATCCGCTGGGCTCGGTCAAGGACCGCCTGGCGTTGGGCGTGATCGAGGCGGCCGAGCAGGCGGGCCAGCTAAAGCCCGGACAAACCGTCATCGAGGCGACAAGCGGCAACACCGGCATCGGTCTCGCGATGGTCTGCGCCCAGAAAGGCTACCCGCTGGTGGTCACGATGGCGGAGCAGTTCAGCGTCGAGCGGCGCAAGCTCATGCGCTTCCTGGGCGCGAAGGTCGTGCTGACACCGGCGGCGGGACGCGCCACCGCGATGGTGACCAAGGCTGTCGAGCTCGCCCGCACGCGCGGCTGGTTTCTCACGCGCCAGTTCGAAAACGAGGCCAATGCCGACATCCATTCCCGCACCACCGCGCGGGAGATCATCGCGGATTTCAAGGACGAAAAGCTCGACTATTGGGTAACTGGATACGGCACCGGCGGAACGCTGAAGGGCGTATCGCGGGTGCTGGCGAAAGAGATGCCCGACACCAGGATCGTCGTCTGCGAACCGGAAGAGGCGCCGTTGCTCGGCAGCGGCGTCGAACAGGCGCGCAATCCCGACGGCTCTCCGGCCGCGCCGCATCCCGCGTTCAAGCCGCATCCCATGCAGGGCTGGACGCCCGATTTCATCCCCAAGCTGACCGCGGATGCCGTCGCCATGAAGGTCATCGACCGCATCATCACAATCCCGGGCGCTGAGGCGTTGCGCTATGCGGGCGAGCTCGCCCGCAGCGAAGGCATTTTCGTGGGCATCTCCGCCGGCGCGACCTTTGCCGGCGCGCTGCGCGTCTGCGCGGATGCGCCCAAGGGCGCGAATATTCTCTGCATGCTGCCGGATACCGGTGAGCGCTATCTCAGCACGCCGTTGTTCGCCAACGTGCCGGCCGAGATGACGCCGGAGGAGCTGGAGATCTCGCGCTCGACGCCGAGCGCGCAATTCGCGACGTGAGCGCGGAGAGAGGTGGCCCCTTCGGGTAGCCACCGCTAGTGAGCAACGGAAGCGTGCGCCATCGCCGCGCCTGGCAAGTCTCATCCCGCCACCAGTCCCAGCCCGGTGAGGATCGCCACCACCTCTTCCGGTCCCTTGGCCACCCGGCAGCCGGCCGCCGCGAGCGCGGCGAGCTTCGCCTGCGCGCTTTCGCGCGCGCTGCCGACCAACGCGCCGGCATGGCCCATGCGCTTCTCGGCCGGCGCGTGGCGGCCGACCATCATCGCTACTACCGGCTTGGGAAAGCCGCGCACGGCGTCGGCGAGGGCGTATTCCTTGTCGCCGCCGATCTCGCCGCAATAGAGCACCGCCGACGTGCCGGGGTGATTTGCCAGCGCGGCGAGATATTCGTGCGGGTTGCGCCCGGCCACCGTGTCGCCGCCGATATGGGCGACAAGACTCTGCCCGATGCCGGCGAGCGTCAACTGCCGCGCCATCGCCAGCGTAAGCGTGCCGCTGCGCGCGATCAGCGCGAGTCGGCCTTGTCTGCAGAAGCTCGGCGCGATCGAGCCGATGAGCCCGCGCCCCGGCACGTACATGCCGAGCGTGTTCGGCCCGATCAGCCACGTGCCGGCGGCACGCGCGCAGGCCGCGGCTTCGAGCGCGTCGTGCACCGGAACATATTCGGCGACCGCCATGATGGTGGGAATGCGCGCGGCCGCGCAGGCGACGATCGCGTCGCGCACGCCCTCGGCCGGCGTGTAGAGCACCGCCACGTTCGGCCGCTGCGGTAGATCGGCGACGCGGTCGTAGAGCGGTAGTCCGTCGAGCGTCTCGCCGCCGCGGCCGAGCGCGACGCCGCCCACGAGCGGCGTGCCGGCGGCGAGCAGGCCCGCGACCTGGTTGCGGGCGTAGCGTCCGGTCGGGTTGATCACGACCACCCGCCACGGCTCCGCCGCGAGGAACGGCAGGCGCTCGATGACGGGCTCGGGCATGTTAGGGTTCCGGCTGGCGCGCGCGGCGGCGCGAAAGAGAAGGGGCTCCATTATGCGCCTGGCGGAGATCGACGGGAAAGCCTTGCTGCGCCGTCACGGCCTCGCCGTCCCGCGCGCGGTGCTGCTGCGCGCGGGCGATGAGCCCCCGGCAGACGCGGCGCAATGGGCCGCGCATCTCGTCAAGGCGCAGGTGCTCGATGGCGGCCGCGGCAAGCGCGGCCTGGTGCGCCGTCTCGGTCGTCTCGACGAGCTTGCGGAAACACGCCGCCGCATCGCGGCCGCGCTTGAGGACGCGGACGTTCCGCTCCTGCTCGAGGAGGCGGTGGCGATCGCACGTGAAATCTATCTCGCCGTGCGCATCGACGGTACGCGCCAGGGGCTCGAGCTGCTGGTGGCCGCGGAGGGCGGCGAGGATGTCGAGGCGACGCAAGCGCTGGTGCGCATCGCGCTCCCTGCCGCCGTGGTGGTCACCGCCGAGACGCTCTATCCCGAGCTGGCGACGCTGTTCGCGCACGACGTCGCCGGGCGGCTCGCGCGCTATGCCGCGCGCCTGCCCGAGATCGCGCGGCGCGAGGACCTCGAGCTGCTCGAGATCAACCCGCTCGCGCTCACCGCCGACGGACGGCTGATCGCCTGCGATGCCAAGATCGTACGCGACGACAGCGCCGGCTTCCGCCACGACGGCGAGGAATTCGCGTTGAGTCGGGCGCTGGCGGAACAGGCAATGACCCCGCTCGAGCGCTCGGCACGCGCGCTCGGATTCCAGCTCGTCGAGATGGACGGCGACGTCGCGCTGGTCACCGCCGGCGCCGGGCTCGGCATGATGATGATGGATCTCCTCGCCGACCACGGCCTCAAGGCGGCGTGCTTTATGGACAATATGCGCGGGGCGCCCGACGAGACCATGGCGGAGCGGCTGCGCATCGCGCGCGAGCTCGCGCAGCGTCCGCAGGTGAAGGCGATCGTCTTCCAGACCGTGCTGGCCTCGCGCTCGCTCGCGGAGCGGATCGAGGCGTTGCTCGCCTGGCTCGCCGCCGAGCCGTTGCCGAAGCCGCTCTTCGTCGGCATCGCCGCCGGCCATGCCGCCGCCCGCAAGATGAGCGCCGAGGCGGCAGTGGCGAGGCTCGACGCCGCCGGGATCGCCGCCTTCACCGATCCGATCGCGCTGGTGCGCGCGGTGGCGGAGGCGGTGGGACAGACAGGGAGATAGGCGGACGGTCCGCGGCGCTCCCAATGCCGCGCCGCGCTTTTTCGCCGCACCGGCCTCATTGGATTGCGTCGGTAGTGTCGAGCGATTGTTCAAGCCGTGCCGATGAACGGCCGCTCCTGGCATGATAGCATTCGGTGTCGCAAGGTTGGGGGTGCCGGTCATGCCAAATCGCGTACTGATTTTCGTGAACAAGGCGTGGGAGGCGGATCCCCTGGTCGGCGTTTTCACCAACGATCAGGTTCGACCTTTCAAGTTTCCAACGCCGAGCGCGCCCCCGCAGGTCAACATTCCGCTCAGCGACGGGAGCATGAAGACCGTTCAGGCACGCCTCGCGCTGAAGTCGGCGGCTGCGACGGCCGAGGTTTGGTGCATCAAGGATCTGATGGATCCCAAGAAGAAATCATCGAGCAGCGAAGAAAAGGCTCGCGTCTTGCCGCTTGTGACCGCCAATGGTGACCGTCCGAGCCTGGTTGTGGCCTTCGGAACCGCCACGTTTGCCGATGCCCGTTCCTATAACGGATGTGTCGTCGTTGGTTCGAACGTCTTCGTTCACAACCCTTACAGCGCTGAGCCCAATCCCGAGAGCAACTTTACGCATCCCGATATGGGCAAGTTGCTCGATTGTTCCCAGCAGCCGACCAATGCCAAGGTGTTTCCCCCGCTCGACCGAGAGATGCGTCCCCTGATCGAAACAGCTTTCCTTCCGACTCCCATCAATTCCGCTGATCCACCAAGCCTGATAGTGTCGGCCGCGTATGTCGCGCTGAGCAACGTCAACGTGACTGATCCCAATAATTATGCCTGGGCGGATCCCGAGGCCCTGCGCGCCGTTGCGGCCAAGGCGCCCAGGCAGGCCATAGGATCAGTCGAAACAACCCACGGGGTGACTCAACTCACGGTGCCGTCGCCGGAGTTTCTGTTTGTGTCCGGCGTGGCCAATCGGGTGGGCTACTTCAACATGGAGGTGGCGCCTCGAACCTACGCCCAGAACTTCGTGGCGTCGCACAATGCGGCCGTTGCTCTCGCGTGGATGATGCCGGCCCTGATGGCTTAGGGTACGCGATGGCGGCATCCGCCATCGGGCATGGCAACACAGTGGCAAGCGCCGCTGCTATAACCTGACGCATGGTTCTGTTCGAATGGACGCTCGCGCTCCTGCTCGGCGCCGTGCTGGTGGCCGCGCTCGCGCGCCGACTCGAGGTTCCCTATCCCGCGTTGCTGGCGCTGGCGGGCGCCGGACTCGCCTTCCTGCCGTTCGTGCCGACGATCACGGTCGAGCCGGAGCTCGCGCTTGCGCTGTTCGTCGCGCCCGTGCTGGTCGATGCGGCATTCGACACCTCGCCGCGCGACCTCAAGCGTTATGCGCTGCCGCTCGCGTCGCTCGCATTTGTCGCCGTGGTGCTGACCACGGCCGCGGTGGCAATGGTTGGCTGGAAGCTCGCCGGCCTTCCGCCCGCCGCGGCCGTCGCGCTGGGCGCCATCGTGGCGCCGCCCGACGCGGTCGCGGCGGCGGCCGTGCTCGGCCAGCTCCGCCCGCCGCGGCGAATCGTGGCCATCCTCCAGAGCGAGAGCCTGCTCAATGACGCAACCGCGCTGCTGATCTACCGGGCGGCCATGATCGCCGCCGCCGGCTCGTTCGTGCTGAGCAGCGCCGCTCCGATGCTCGTCCTCTCGGCGCTCGGCAGCCTGGTCGCCGGCTACGTGTTCGCGCGGCTGACCCTCCTCGCCCTCCATCGGATACGCGATGCCGCGACCGGCACCATCCTGCAGTTCGTCACGACCTTCGGCGTCTGGATCCTTGCCGACCGGCTCGCGCTGTCCGCCATCATCACCATGGTGGTATATGCCATGACGCTCGCGCGCCATGCGCCGCGCCGCACGCCCGCCCGCAACCGCATCAGCTCCTATTCGGTGTGGGAGACCGCGGTGTTCGTGCTCAACGTGCTCGCCTTCGTGCTGATGGGATTGCAGATGCGACCGATCCTGAGCCGGCTGTCGGACGAGGCCCGGCTCGACGCGCTGGTGCTGGCCACCGCGGTGCTGGCGACGGTGATCGTGGTGCGGCTGGCCTGGGTGCTCGCCGGCGGCGCCTTGATCCGGGCGGCGCGCGGGTCGCGCGCCACCGACGACGGGCAGGGTGTCCGCGGGGACCTGCTGATCGGCTGGTGCGGCATGCGCGGCGTGGTGACGCTCGCCACCGCCTTTGCATTGCCGTTCGATTTCCCCGGGCGCGATCCCATCGTGCTCACCGCGTTCTGCGTGGTCCTCGGCACCCTCGTCCTGCAGGGCATGACGCTCAAGCCGCTGCTGCGCGTGCTCGACCTCACTCCCGATCGCTCGCTCGAGCAGGAGGTGTCGCGCGCCCGCGTCGCCGTCATGCAGGCGGCGCTCGACAGCCTCGATGACGATCCGTCGCCGGCCGCGGCCGCCGTGCGCGAGCAATATGCCGCCGCCCGCGCCGTCGCCAGGAATACCGACGACCCGCAGGCGGCGACCGACTACGACGAGCTGCGGCTGCGCGCGATCGCGAGCCAGCGCCGGGCGCTTCACCGCCTGCGCGCGGAGGGGCGAATCGGCGACGAGGCCTATCATCGCCTGGAGGAGGAGATCGACTGGGCCGAACTCGACGCTGCGCCCGCCGGACGCTTCCAACCGCTGATGACCTAGACCTGTGCCGTTCGCGAAGCGGCCATTTCCCGCAACGATGGTCGGCAAATCACATCACGGCGAGCTTCCGGCGGCGGGCGAGTACTGCATCGGCAGCGGCGATGCCGGTGAGATAGGCACCATGGGCGGTCGAGTAGTCGTGGCGCGAGCAGGCCTCGCCCGCGAACAGGAGCCGCGCGTCGGCCGGCGCGGCGAGCACGCCGCGGCAGTCGGCCTTCCCGGGCAGGGCATAGGAGTAGGAGCCGCGCGCAAACGGATCGATGCCCCAGGGATGCATGCGAATGGGCTTCACCCTTCGCGCGAAATAGCTGCCGAGGAGGCCGACGAGCTCGGCGGTGGCGAAGTCGTGAAACGCCGCCTCGCCGCCCGCCTCGAGCTCGGCCGCCAGCGGCCCGGCGAAATAGGCTTCGATCTGCGGCCGGCCGAACGGGCGGAAATGGTAGACGCCGGTCGCGCGGCGGTCGGTGCGGCCGAACAAGCGGCTTTCCTTGTCGAATTCGTCAGCGTCCGCAAGCGAGAGAAAGAGCTTGTCGGCAAGGCCGAGCGGCAGTCCTGCCGCCGCTTCCGTGGTCTCGGGGAGCGCCGGGCTGAAGACCAGCCGCTCCTCCGCCAGCACGTTGGTCGGGACCGTGACGATCGCCGTGGCGGCGGTGATGGTGCCGGTCGTCGTCTCCACCCGCAAACGTTTCCCGCTGCGGTCGATCCGGCGCACCGGAGCTCCGAGCAGGACCGGCACGCCCGCGGCGTGGGCGGCGATCACAGTGCCGTAGCCTTCGACCACGCGCCAGTTCACGCCGCTGTCGTGGTAGCGCTCGAAATCGCGTGCCGACACGTGGTCGAGCTCGGCGCCGCTGATATAGGTGCCGACGGCAGTGATCAGGCCGTTCCAGTGGCCGTGCGGATCAAGAAAGCTGGCGGCGGACACGTCCGGCTGGTTGTCGCTCAGTGCATCGACGCGCTGGTGGAAACTTTGCAGCGCGTCGAGGAAGGCTTCCTGTTCCGCCAGCGGAAAGCCGATCGGCGCCGAGCGCCGCGTCCACGGCGGCGGCGTCTTGTCGATGACACGGCCTTGCGCCCGGGCGATGTCCGACCACGGATTGCGGTCGGCCGAGTGCAGCCAGCCGCAGCCGAGATCGACGGCGAGCCCCGGCCCGACGCCGACCGTCCATGACCGCCCGCCGAGCCGCGGCCGCGCCTCGACCAGGAGGCAATCGATCCCGGCGTCATGCAGCCGCCGCGCTGCGGCAATGCCGGCCGCGCCGCCGCCGACAATCACCACCTCGGTCTCGCTGCTGGCCACGCCTTGCTCTGCGACAGTCTCGGTACGGACGGATGCGTCCTCAGCGGGAAACGTACCATGGCCGTCGATCGTTCGGCGCGCAACGAGTCAACCTGTCATCGCCCTCAATTCGGACGTGCCCCTGACGCCTTCACCACCTTCGCCCATTTTGCAGTCTCGTCGACGAGAAGCCTGGCGAACTCCGCGGGCGAACCCGCAAGCATCATGCCGCCGGTGTCGGCGAGACGCGCCTGCATCGCCGGATCGGCGAAGGCCGCATTCACGGCCTTGTTGAGGGCATCGACGACATGGGCAGGCGTGTCTTTGGGAACGCCAATGCCGGTAGCCGCGCTCGCCTCGTAGCCCGGCACGACATCGGCCAGCGGCGGAACGTCGGGCAGCGCCGCCGAGCGGACGGCGGTCGTCACCGCCAGGGCGCGCAGCCTGCCCGACCTGATCGGCTCGATCGCGGCCGACATCGGCTCGAACATCACCTGCGCCTGTCCTTCGATCATGGCCTTGAGCGCCGGCCCGCCGCCGGCGTAGTGCACCACCGGCAGGTCAAGCCCGGTCATCATCTTGAACAGCTCGCCCGAAACATGCGGGGAGCTGCCGTTGCCGGTCGATGCCATTCTGATGCTGCCGGGCGCGGCCCTGGCCTGCGCGATGAACTCCGCGGCCGTACGCGCCGGGACTGAGGGATGCGCGACCATGACCAGCGGCTCGCGGGTGATGCCGGCGACCGGCGCGATGTCGCGCAGGAAATCGAAACGCAGATTGTCGTAGAGCGACGCGCTGATGGCGTTGGCCGGTCCGACGAGCAGCAACGTGTAACCATCGGGCGGCGCGTGCACGACTGCTTCGGTCGCGATGTTGCCGGAGGCGCCGGGTATGTTTTCGACGACGAAGGACTGGCCGAGCTGCCGCGACAGCCATTCGGCCATCAGCCGCGCCAGGATGTCGTTTGGACCGCCAGCCGGGAAGCCGACGAGGAAGCGCACCGGCCGCGCCGGATAGCTCTGGCCGCTTGCCGGCCGCATGAGCGCGGCAAGGCCGGCGGCGCTCCCCGCAAGCTGCAAGAACGCGCGGCGTTGCATGACTGTCTGGTATCCTCCCGCATTATGCTCTTGCTGTTTTGAGGAAGTATCCCTCTCCAGCAGCCGTCATGGAAGAGGGCGGGATCCTACGTCGTTGTGCTGCCCGTGGGTCCCGGCTCGTCGCGAGCACTCATGCGCGCTCGGACGATAGAGCGACGCGGCGCCCGCCGGCTAGGCCGCCTTGCGCCCATGCAATGCCGGCGCCAGGTGACGCTGGAAGAAATCGATGAAGGCGTCCTGCTGCGGTCCGACCTGGGTGAGGATGATGTGATCGTAGCCGGCCTTCACGTAGCGATCGATCGCCTGCAGATGCCGCTCCGGCGACGGGCCGCAGGAAATCTGCCGGGCGACGATCTCGGGGGTCAGATGCTTGCTCGCCGCTGCGAACCCCTCCGTATCCGGCAGTTCCGCCATCACCGGCCAGCCCGCGAGCGACCAACGGAAATATTGATGCGCGGTCTTGCGGGCATCTTCCTCGCGCTCGGCATAGCACATGGCGACCTCGGCGTAGCGCGGTCCGGAACCGCCGCCCGCCGTATAGGCGTCGATGAGCTCGACGCGCGGCTCGGTCACGATGAGGGCGTCGGCTTTTTCGCCGGCGAGGCGTGCGGCGTTGACCCCGCCGGCGGCAATCACCACGGGGGGCTTGCGTCCGGGCCGATCGAACAGGCGAGCGTGGTCGAGCTGAAAGTAATGGCCGCGATAGGTCGTCATCGTGCCCGCCAGCAGCCCCTGGATGATGTCGACCGCCTCCGCCAGGCGCTCATGGCGCTCGACCCGGCCCGGCCAGCCGAGGCCGACGACGTGCTCGTTCAGGCGTTCGCCGGCGCCGAGGCCGAGGCTGAACCGGTCGTTGCTGAGCAACGCCACGGTTGCCGTCCCCTGGGCGATGATTGCCGGGTGGTAGCGCATGATCGGGCAGGTGACGGCGGTCATCAGGCCGATCTGCCGCGTCGCATTGGCGATCGCTCCCAGCACCGACCAGGCCAGCGGCGCATGGCCCTGCTCTTCGATCCACGGGAAAAAGTGATCGGAAATGGCCGCGAACTCGAACCCGGCTTCCTCGGCGCGCCTGGCGTTGCGCACCAGGTCGGCCGGGCCGTGCTCCTCGGACATGAGCTTGTAGCCGAGCTTGAGCATGAGGATGTCCTTCTCTGTTCCCGCGTCTGGCGAGTGCCGTCCTGGTTGCAACGCATCCGGCTGCCGAAGGTTCGCGCCGGATGATGCGGACGCGAGCCGGCGTCGCGGCGCCACAGAAGCACCAACAGGGATGACTAGGCTCTCGCCGCCAGGCGGACGCGATCACGCCGGGCAGACGCGATTGCGACCACTCACGCCGGGGCGATGAAAAAAGCAGGATCCGGGAATCCGAGGCCGTTCAGAGCAATGGCTGGGAGGACAAGATGAACGATGAGGCCCGGAACGCCGGACCGGCCGCGGCGGAGGTCGCAACGTTGCGGCAGCTCATCATGGGCTTTCGCACGAGCCAAATGATCTATGTCGCGGCCAAGCTCGGCCTCGCTGACCACTTGGGTGAGCGGCCGCAAACCGCTGAGGCGTTGGCGAATGCGGTCGGCGCCGAGCCGCGCGCGCTCTACCGCCTGATGCGGGCGCTCGCCAGCATCGGCATCTTTGCCGAGACAGACGGAGAAATGTTCGAGCTCACCCCGACCGCGCGGCTGCTGCAGAGCACGGCCGCGGGCTCGCTGCGCAGTTCGGCCCTGATCTACGGCGATGATGTGTTCTGGCGCACCTACGGGGGAATGCTCCACAGCGTCATGACCGGCCGGCCTGCGTTCGATCATTGTCACGACGAGCCGCTGTTTGCCTACCTCGAGACGCACCCGGCGGCGGCGTCACTGTTTCATGACGCGATGAGCGGCTTCTCGGAGCAGGAGACAGCCGCGATCCTGGCCGCCTACGATTTTTCCGGTTTTGGCAGTCTCGTCGACATCGGCGGCGGACACGGCGCGCTGGTCGTGGCGTTGCTCAGAACCCACGCCCATTTGCGTGCCGTCATCCTGGACCTTGAACCTGCCGCTCACGGCGCGCAGCGCCTGCTGAGCGAAGCCGGTCTCACCGCACGCGCGACCTTCGCGGCCGGTGACTTCTTCGATGCGGTCCCGGAAGGCGGTGATGTCTATGTGCTCAAGAGCGTGCTCCACAACTGGGACGACGCCGCCGCATTGCGCATCCTGCGCAACTGCCGGCAGGTGATGGCGGAACATGCCCGAATCGTTGTCATCGAGCGCGTTATCCCTCCCGTCACGGCTCCCTCGGAAGCGATTCTGTTCGACATCAACATGCTGGTCGTGCTCGGCGGGCAGGAGCGTACGCAAAAGGAATACGAAGGAACTCTTTCACACCGCCGGCCTCGCGCTCACGCGCGTCATACCCACGCTCTCGCCGCTGAGCCTGATCGAAGGCGTGCCCGTAAGCTGAGCTTAACCGCTCACACCGGCGGCAGCGCCGGCTCCGCTCGCCTTGGCCGGTGTCCGATCGTCGGGTGACGACTTCTTCGCGATCTTTCCTGTTTCAAAACTTGCCGTCGTAGACGAAAATCCGTCGCACCTTCTCCCAGAATTCTCCGCCCATGAGAAAGACGCTGGCGACAAAGGCCAGGTCCATCGCAGCGAGAATGTAGATACGCGTATTGCCGCCGGGCAGGGCGGCAGGCAGATACGCGTAGACATAGGCCGGAATCCAGCTCAGCAGAATGATGGCAAGACCCGTATAGTACCGCGCCTTCGACGCCGGCTGGTCGACAACGGCGCGGCGGAAAGCCTGCGTTGCTCGATGCGTGAAGTATTTGAAAGTGTCCTTCCCAAGCAAGGCGACGGCAAGGATGCATAGAACTTCAGGCCCGCCAGCGAGCAATATGCCGGCCAAGACCGCTGACTGCGCGGTCGGAAGCCCGAGCAGGGGCACAAAGAGCGCGGCCAGAGGCATGACGATCGCCAGGGCCATGGCCGCCATCCCGGTGTAGAAACGCCAATCCTTCTTGAGAATCGGCGGCTGCACTGCATCCGCGGCTTCGGGCGCGCTCACGAGTTCATCCTCCCCGGCGGCCAGGTGTGTGAAAGGAATAATGCGACGCTCGCATGACAGCCGCGAGTCACTTCGCGCCATCGGCCGCCGCGGTTCAATCCGGCCTCAGCAGCGGGTTGAGCCCGCTGCGGGTCACCCGCCCGTAAAGCTCGCGCCCGAGCGCCTGTTCGCATGCGCGCGCGGTCTCGAGCATGCGGTCGAGCGCGATGCCGGTACGAATGCCGAGCGATTCGAACAAGTTGACCAGATCCTCGGAGCAGACGTTGCCGGTATAGCCGCCGCCATATGTCACCTGTGCCGGGTGGCCGCCGACGCCGCCGAACGAGCAGTCGAAATAGCGCACGCCTGCTTCGTACGCCGCCAGCGCATTGACCAGCCCGGTGCCGCGCGTGTCGTGCAGATGAGCGATCAAGGTGACGCCGGGCGCCTCCCGCTGCAAGCGAACGACCAGCGCCTTCATGGCGGCCGGCGTGGCCATGCCGGTGGTGTCGCCGAGCGCGACGTGATCGACGCCGGCGGCGTGGAAGCGGATGGCGTCGGCGACGACCACATCGGGATCGACGGCGCCTTCGAACGGGCAGCCGAACGCCACCGAGATGGTGCCGATCAGGCGGAAACGGCCCTGCGCCGCCGCCGCCATCTTGCGTACGTTGTCCCACTGGCTGGCGCGCGACTGCCTGAGGTTCTTCTCCGAATGCGCCTCGCTCGCCGATACCAGGAGGCTGATCTCGGTCACGCCGAAGCCGGCCTGGAGATCGGCCAGCGCACGCTCGACCGCGCGCACATTGGCGCAAGTCGCCTTGTAGTGGACGCCGTCGCGACGCGGCAGCATCTCGAGCAGCGCGCTCGCATCGGCGAACTGCGGCACCACCTTGGGATTGGAGTAGGATGTGGCCTCGACGCGCTGGAAGCCGAGCGCGGCGAAGCGCTCGATCAGCGCCCGCTTGACCGCGGTGGGCACGAACTCCGCCTCGTGCTGCAGGCCGTCGCGTGCGAAGCACTCGCAGAGCACGACGTCGGTCATCGCGCCACCTTGGCCGCGACGCGAGGAGCATCGAGCCCGAATTCCCGGATGGCGTGCTCGCGCAACCGGTGCTTCTGCACCTTGCCGCTCGCCGTCATGCCGATGGCGTCGAAGCTCGCGACGATGGCGAGATGGCGCGGCACCCGGAAATTGGCGCAGCGCTGCCGGACGAACTCGGTCAGCTCCGCCGTGCTCGCTGCAGCTCCGGCCTTGAGCGTGACGAAGGCCGCGCCCACCTCGCCCAGCCGCGGATCGGGCACGCCGACGACCTGCGCGGTCGCGACCGCGGGATGCGCGAGCAGCACTTCTTCGACCTCGGCGGGGGCGACGTTCTCGCCGCCCACCCGGAAGGTGTCCTTTACGCGCCCGACCATGCGCAGGCGGCCGTCGGCGGTGAGCACGCCGATGTCGCCGGTGCGCAGCCAGCCGTCGGGCGTGAACGCCTTGGCGGTTTCGGCCGGGTCCTTGTAGTAGCCGCGCATGACATTCCAGCCGCGCACCTCGATCTCGCCGCTCTCGCCCGCCGGCGGCATCGCGCCGGTGGCGGGCTCGGTGATGCGCACCTCGATGCCGTCGTGGGGCTTCGCCAGGCCGGCGATGCGCAGCTCGACCGGATCGCGACGGTCGTTGAGCACGACGTTGGGGGAGGCCTCCGAAAGCCCATAGGCCACGCAGATCTCGCGCGCGCCCATTCGTTCGATGATGTTGCGGATGGTTTCCGGACCCGCCGCGGCCCAGCCGCCGCGCAGGCTGAGTTCGCCGGATCGAAACTCGGATGCCCCATCATGAGCTGGAACAGCGTGTCGTTTCCCGACGTCAGCGTGCAGCGCTCGCGCGCCATCATCGCGAGCGCCGCCCCGGCCTCGAACGTCGGCAGCGTGACCAGGCAGGCTCCGGCGACGAGCGAGACCAGGAGCGAAAGGGTGGTGCCGGCGACGTGGAAGAACGGCCGGCAATTGAAGTAGCGGTCATCCGCCGTGATCCCCAGGCGCAGGCCCACGGCCCAGGCGTTGCGCAGCATGTTGTCGTGGGTGAGCATGACGGCCTTGGGATAGGCGGTCGTGCCCGACGTGAACTGGATCAGCAGCAGGTCGGCCGGCGTGACCTGCGCGGCGAGGGCATCGAGCGTTTCGTCCGCGACGCCGTCGCCCGATGCAAGGACTTCGTCGAGGCGTCTTCCGGCAGCGGGGATTTCATCGCCGATCACCACGAGGTGGCGCAGCAGCGGCAAAGCGTTGCCGGGAAGCGCGTGGTCAACGGCGGGCTCGGCCGCGCGCAGGAACGACAGAAAGTCGATGTTGAGAAAGCGGTCGGCGGTGAACAGCACCTTCACGTCGGCCTGCGCGAGGCAGAAGGCAAGCTCGGCCGCCTTGAAGCGCGTGTTGACCGGCACCGTTACCGCGCCGATGGCGGCAGCGGCATAGAACAGCGTGACCCAGGTCTCATCGTTGCCCAGCAGGATGCCGACGAAGTCGCCGCGCCGCACGCCCAGCGCATGCATGGCCTTGGCGGCGCGCCGCACGGCCCGGTGCTGGTCGCGGAAGCTGAGCCGCGCAGCTCGTTGTCACCAGCGCTTCGTCGTCCGCACGTGCCGCGGCGCGTTCGGCCAGCACCGCGTGCAGCGTCGTCGGCATCCAGCGTGGGCCGGGTTCCGTCATGTCGCGTCCTTGAACCCCGCCATCCGGGTGCGCCAGCTGTCCTCTCCGCGGGCGGCCTGCGCGAGATTCTCCTCGACCGCGAGCAGCTCGAGCGCGAGTGCGCCGCGCGGATCGAGCTCACTGCCCTGGTCGATGCAGCGCTTGGCCAGGCGCAGGCCCTCGGCCGAGGCCTTGCGGATGGTCTGCGCGATTTCCGTCAGCGCGTGATCGAGCTTGTCCGCAGCGACGATGCGCGTCACCAGCCCGGCGATCCTGGCCTCCTCGGCGGTGAGCTTGCGCCCGGTGAACATCAAGTCCTTGGCCAGCCGCTTGCCGAGCACGCGCGGCAGCCGCTGCGTCGCGCCGACCGTGCCCCACAGCGCCTCGGGCGTGGCGAACGTCGCCTCCGGCGTCGCGACGATGAAATCGCAGGCCGCGGCGATCTCGCTGCCCGAGCCGATCGCCGCGCCGTGCACGACCGCGACGGTCGGCATCGGCAGCGCCTCGAGCGCGTTGTAGGCGGCGAAACCGCGCAGACGCCGGTTGCGCACTTCGTCGACACTCATGTCCTTGCGCTCCTTGAGGTCGGCGCCGGCGCAGAACACCGGCCCGGCGCCGCGCACGAAGACGAGGCGGACGTCGGAGTCGGCCGCCGCAGCCGCCGCGGCCGCAACCAGGTCTTCGCACATGGTGCGGTTGAGCGCGTTGCGGCTCTCCGGACGGTTGAGCGTGATGGTGGCCACGCCGTCGGCCAGGCCGTAGAGCACGGTGGTCATATCGCCTTTGCCTCTCTCAGCTGCGCAATGCGTTCGGGCGAAAGCCTGAGCCGCTCGGCGAGCACCGCGTCGGTATGCTCGCCCAACAGCGGCGGGCGGTGAACCGCCGGATCATCCCAGCCATCGAGTTTCAGCGGCACGCGCAGCGCCGGGAATTCGCCCACGGTCGGATGGCTGAACGTCTCGACCAGCCCGCGCGCGGCGACATGGGCATCGCCGAGAATCTCGTCGACCGCACGGATCGGACCCTGCGGCACGCCGGCCGCGTCGAGCGCGGCGCCCAGTTCGTCGCGGCGCCGCCCGGCGATCGCGGCGGTGAGCCGCGCCATGACCTCGTTGCGCCGCTGCAGGCGGCCGGCATTGTTGCAGAGCTCCGGCGTGCTCCCCCAGGTTTCGAGCCCGAGCGCGCGGCAGAGCGGCAGCCAGTGCTGGTCGCTGGCGGTGATGTGGAGATAGCCGCCGTCTGCACAGAGAAAGCTCGCGGAGGGAACGCGGCCGGGATGCTCGGTGCCGAGCCGCGGCGGCACCTCGCCGAGCGCGAAATAACGCGCGGCCGCGAGCGTCAACAGGGCGATCTGGCCGTCGAGCATGGAGAAGTCGATGTGGCATCCGTTCCCCTGCGCGCCGCGGCCCGTGAGCCCGGTGAGGATCGCAATCGCCACCCACAGTCCCGAGGTCAGGTCGGCGAAGGGGAGGCCGGGCTTCACCGGCGCGCCGTCGCGCTCGCCGGTGAGGCTCATGATGCCGCCCATGGCCTGGAAGATGGTGTCGTAGCCCTTGCGGTGCGCGAGCGGCCCGCTCTGCCCGAAACCGGTGCAGGACACGTAGACGATGCGTGGGTTGACGGCGCGGATGGCGGTGTAGTCGAGACCGTAGCGGCGCAGCGTGCCGACCGGGAAGTTCTCCAGGAACACGTCCGCGTCGCGGGCGAGATCACGGACGATGCCTTGGCCGTGGGCGTTGCGCAGATTGACCGTGACCGACTGCTTGCCGCGGTTGCAGGCGAAGTAATAGGCGCTCTCTCTCGCGCCGCCACGCTCGACGAACGGCTCGAAGCCGCGCGTCTCGTCGCCGCGGGCGGGCTCCTCGACCTTGATCACGGTGGCGCCGAGCTCCGCCAGGATCATGCTGGCGAACGGGCAGGCGAGCACCCGCGACAGGTCGAGGATGGTGATGTGCTCGAGCGGCTTCATCGCGAACTCTGGTGCGACTGGTTGTGTCGAAACGCACGCATGCGCTTGTTGATGTCGCGGCCTTCCTCCAGGGCCTGCTCGAAGGGCAGGTCGAGGACGCGGTAGAACAGCTGCTTGGTTGCGGCCATGGCGGCGCGGTCGACGGCGGCGAATTTTTCCGCGAGCTCGCATGCGGCCGCCAGCAATCGATCGGGCTCGATCACGCGATTGACCATGCCGAGCGCGCAGGCCCGCGCGGCATCCAGCGGCTCGCCCGCCGCCACCAGCTCGAACGCGGCCTTGCGCCCGACATTGCGCACCAGGTTGGCCATGACCACCGCGGCCACGATGCCGTGCTTGACCTCGGGGTAGCCCAGTCTCGCGCTCGCGGCCATCAGCGCGACGTCTCCAGCAAGCGCGAGGCCGGCCCCCCCTCCCATCGCTGCGCCGTTGATGGCGGTGACGACCGGTTTCGACAGGCGAGAAAAAATTGAATGCAGG
Source organism: uncultured Alphaproteobacteria bacterium (assembly GCA_963739385.1). GTDB lineage: Bacteria > Pseudomonadota > Alphaproteobacteria > Rhizobiales > Xanthobacteraceae > VAZQ01. The sequence continues at coordinate 14,990 of CAVUAI010000045.1, read as the reverse complement.
TTCATCGTGAGCTCGGCGCGGCGCTCGACCAGGTGCGATTTGTCGGGGGTAAGGTCCTTGAATTCGCCGAGGTCGGCACCCGCACAGAAGGCCGGCCCGGCGCCCGTCAGCACGATGCTGCGAACGCCGTCGTCCGCCTCGGTAGCGTGCAAGGCGTCGAGCAGCGCCTGCGTGAGCGCCTGGTTGAGCGCGTTGCGCTTCTCGGGCCGGTTCATGGTGAGGATGCGCACGCCTGCGCGATCGTCGATCAGCAGCTCGGACATCGGATCGCCTTATCTCCTCACTTCTCGCGCATGTTCGGGCTTCACGCCCGGATCGTTCTGTGCCGTAGCCGAGGCCGTCGCGCGCAAGCGCGCCAGCCGTTCGAGCGCGCGTTCGAACTCCGCCATCAGCCGCTCAACGAGCTCGGATGCGGGCACGAGCTCGTCGATCAATCCGACGCTCTGGCCGAGCTCGACCTTGCCCTGATCGGTATCGCCGTCGAAGGCCGCCATTTTCAAGGTTCGGCTGGCGCCGAGCCTGGCGAGCGCTTCCGCCGACATTCCGTCCCGCTCTGCCGCCTCAAATTCGCGTGTGAAAGCGTTCTTGAGCACGCGGATCGGCAGCTTGCCGCGGCCGATGAGCGTGGTGTCGGCGATCCCGGCGGCGAGCGCGCGCTCCTTGTAGGCATGATGGAGACCGGATTCCGGCGTCATCAGGAAGCGCGTGCCGAGCTGCACGCCGTCCGCGCCCAGGCAGAACATCGCCGCGATGCCGGCGCCGTCGGCAATACCGCCGCCGCCGATGACCGGGATGCTCACGGCCTTGACCACCGCGCGCACCACCACCAGCGTTCCGACTTCGTCCGGCGGCGGGTGGCCGCCGGCCTCGGCGCCGACCGCGATGACGGCATCGACGCCCGCGGCCTCGGCCTTCACGGCATGCTCGGGCGAGGCCGTGACGTGGAGCCAGGTCGCACCCCGCTCCTTGCAGCGCGCGATGTGCTGCTTCGGTCCTCCCTGCGAGGCGATGATGACCGGGACGTTCTCGTCGTGCACGACGTCGAGGAAGGCCGCGGCGCGCGGATTGTAGAGCGGCACGTTGACCGCGAACGGACGATCGGTCCCCTCCTTCACCGCACGGATGGCGGCGCGCAGCGCGTCTGGAGACATCGGCCCGGCGGCGATCACGCCGAGCGCGCCAGCCTGCGAAACCGCGAGCGCGAGGTCCGCATTGGAGGACGCCCAGCTCATTCCGGCCTGCAGCAGCGGATAGCGGATGCCGAGCAGCTCGGTGACGCGGGTGGGAAAATTCATCGCCGCCATCTGGTCGCCATGCGATCGCGCGTGCGCTCGCTCGCTGCGCTCTTGCAGCGGGCTTACTCCATCTTGGCGCCGGTCGCTTGAACGATCGGCCCCCATTTGGCCTGCTCGGTCTTCACGAAGGTGGCAAACTCGCCGGGCGTCATCGGTGCAGGAACCGCGTCCTGGCTGTCGAACTGTTTCTTCAGCTCGGCCGACCTCAGCGTGGCCGTCGCCGACTTGTGCAGCCGTTCGAGAATATCCGCCGGCACGCCGGCGGGCGCCGAGAGGCCATACCAGTTGTCCGAGATGACGTTCTTGAGTCCGGCCTCGCCGGTGGTTGGCACCTCGGGCAGCGCCGCGCTGCGAGTGGCCGAGGTGACCGCGAGCGCCCTGACCGCGCCAGCCCGGATGTGCGGCAGCAGCACGGGGGTATCGAGCACCACCATCTGCACGTGGCCACCGATGAGGTCGTTCACCGCCGGTGCCGCGCCGCGATACGGGACATGCACGAGGTCGATCCCGGCCTCGGTCTTGAGCAGCTCGACCGCGAGGTGGGTGATGCTGCCGGTGCCGGCCGAGCCGTAGTTGATCTTGCGCGGATTGGCGCGCGCGAAAGCAACGAGCTCCTGCAGGCTGTTCGCCGCCACCGAAGGATGCACCACCAGCACCTCGGGAACCCGCACCACCAGCGTGAGGAGTGCGAGATCCTTCTGCCAGTCGAACGGCATCTTGGCGACCATAAATGGAATGGCCGAAAGCGCGGCGGCGCCGTTCACCCCGATGGTGTAGCCGTCAGGCGCGCTCTTGGCGAGCGCATCGACTCCGGTCAGGCCGCCGACGCCGGCGCGGTTCTCGATCACAACCTGCTGGCCGAGATCGGCGCTCATTCCGTTACCCAAAACTCGTGCAAACAGGTCGGCGGGGCCGCCGGCGGGGAACGGCACGATCAGCTTGATCGGCTTTGCCGGATAGGTCTGCGCGAAGGCCGCAGGCGGCAGGAACGCCGCGGCGCACAACAGCAGCAGAACCGGCAGGATCCAAGCACGGTGCTTCATCTTGTCCTCCCACGATGGTCAGCTTGCACGTCGGCCGCAGGCGCGGCAAGCCGCGCGTGGGCCGGCCTGATCAGGTGAGCGTGTCGTTCCGTGCCAGGCGATCGTCGACCTCGGCGGCGAGGCGCACCAGGGCGTCCGCCACCTCGACGCGATAGATCGCGCCCGGCTCGAGCCGCTGCAAGGGCGCAGGCAGGCGTTCGAGATCGCGGGCTGCGCGCGCGCGGGATTCGCGCAGGGTCGGTTGCGGCCCGGTGCGGCGGCCGCCCTGCATGACCTGGTGCAGCAACGGCTCGCCGGCCTGTGCGTCGCGTTCGAGCGAGACGACGTCCTGCGCCATGCGGCCGTCGGGTCCGTAGCGGCGCCAGACCTGCTTGCGGCCGGGCCACGTGGCCTTGCCGGCCGAGCGCTTCCGGCGCGCGATCCCGTCATATTCCTGCAGCTTGTAGACGCAGTCGAGCGACGGCGCGTCGGACGACGTGGTCAGGCTGGTGCCGACGCCGAACTCGTCGATCGGTGCGCCGACGCGCACCATCGCGCCGATGCTGTCCTCGTCGAGGCCGCCGCTGGCGACGATGCGGGTCTCGGCGAGGCCTGCGGTATCGAGAATGGCGCGCACGGCCCGCGCCAGGACGACGAGATCGCCGCTGTCGATGCGCACCGCGCGCACCTTGATGCCGAGGGCGGCAAGCCGCGGCGCGAGCGCGGCCACCTTGCGGGCTCCGGCCTCGGTATCATAGGTGTCGATCAGGAGCGTCACGCTTTGCGGCCGCGAGCGCGCGAAATCCTCGAAAGCGACCGTCTCATCGTCGTAGATCTGGATGAACGAGTGCGCCATGGTGCCGAACGTCGGGATGCCGAACAGTTCTTCCGCAAGCACGGTCGCGCTGCCCGCGAAGCCGGCAAGGTAGCTCGCCCGCGCCGCCATCAGCCCGGCTTCGGCGCCGTGAGCGCGGCGCAGGCCGAAATCGATCAGCGTCTTGCCGGGCGCCGCGAGCGTCATGCGCGCCGCCTTGGCGGCGACCAGCGTCTGGAAATGCAGGATGTTGACGAGGCGCGATTCGACCAGTTGCGCCGCCGGCAGCGGCGCCGTCACCCGCAGCAACGGCTCGCCGGCGAAGAACGCCGTTCCTTCCGGCATGGCATGCACGTCGCCGGTGAAACGAAAATCCGCGAGATGATCGAGCAGGCTCGCGCCGAATCGTCCACTGCGGGCGAGCCAGTCGATGTCGTCGGGCGCGAACCGCACGTTTTCGAGAAAGTCGAGCGCCTGCTGCAGCCCGGCAGCGACGAGAAAACCCCGCCGCGGCGGCAGGTCGCGCACGAAGAATTCGAACACCGCCGTTCCGGTCTCGCCATGATCCAGGTAGGCCTGCATCATGTTGAGCTGATAGAGATCGGTCAGCAGCGGATTGGTCGTAATATCCATTCGGCCCCCTGCGCTCCGTTGTTGCGGCGGGCGGTCGCTTGCGGGGATTGCGATGCTCCGCTGTAACCATCCCGGACATGGTCGCCGATCGCAAGTGAGAAACAGGCTGCGATGAATTCAGACGCTACACCGCCTGCCATCGCCCTGCTGCAGGAGATTTGGTCTCGCGCTGGGCGGGAGCTCCGATGTGGCCGCCGATGTCGCGGTTATCGGGGAAGGCGACGCCGCTTCGGTCTTCGCGGTCGCCGATTTGGCCGCCGCTACGATCGGCGTGGCCGGCGTGGCGGTCGCGGACCTCGTAGCGTTGCGTCATGGCGGGCGCCCGCGCGTGCGCGTCGACCGCCGCCTGTCGTCGATGTGGTTTGCATCTTCGCTGCGTCCGCAAGGCTGGGCCGTGCCGCCGCCCTGGGATGCGATCGCCGGCGACTACCGTGGCGCGGACGGATGGATCCGCCTCCATACCAATGCGCCACATCATCGTGACGTGGCGCTGGCGACGCTTGGGGTGCCAGCCGACAAGCCGCGCGTCGCGCACGCCGTCTCGCGCTGGACGGCCGATGCGCTCGAGACCGCCATCGTGGAGCGCGGCGGATGCGCCGCGGCCATGCGGTCGATCGCCGAGTGGGCGGTTCATGCCCAGGGACAAGCGGTCGCCGTCGAGCCGTTGCTGCATCTCGAGGCGACCGACGCCGGTGCGGCGCCAGCTTGGGTCGTCGCCCGCGAAAGACCCCTGCGGGGCATACGGGTGCTCGATCTGACGCGTGTCCTGGCCGGACCGGTGGCGACGAGATGTCTTGCCGGTTTCGGCGCCGATGTGCTGCGGATCGATCCGCCCTGGTGGGACGAGCCCGGCGTGGTCCCGGAGGTGACGCTGGGCAAGCGCTGTGCACGACTGGACCTGCGCGACGGCGCGCAACGCGCCGTGTTCGAGCGGCTGCTCTCCGAGGCGGATGTGCTCGTGCACGGCTACCGGTCCGATGCGCTCGACCGGCTTGGGCTGAGCGCCGAACGCCGGCGACAAATCCGTCCGGGGCTCGTCGATGTGGCGCTCGATGCCTATGGCTGGACGGGCCCCTGGCGAAAACGCCGGGGCTTCGACAGTCTCGTGCAGATGAGCACCGGCATCGCGGACGCGGGCATGCGCCGGACGGGAAGCGACCATCCGGTCCCGTTGCCGGTGCAGGCGCTCGACCATGCCGCCGGCTATCTCATGGCCGCTGCCGTGGTGCGCGGCCTTGCGCACCGGCTGGCGAACGGCCGCGGCTGCGAAGCGCGCGCGTCGCTCGCACGCACGGCCGCGCTGCTCGCGGGCCGGCCGGTCGATCGCGAACGCGCGACGATGGCGCCGGAGCAAGCGGAGGACCAGGCAGGCCCGGTCGAGGCAACGACGTGGGGGCCGGCCCGTCGCCTCAAGCCACCGCTGGCGGTGCAAGGGGCGCCAATGTGCTGGGACCTTGCGGCCGGCCCGCTCGGTGTCGCTTCGCCGACCTGGTCGCAACCACAGCACCCGCGTTGAGACTGCGGCCGAAGCCTCTGCTCAAAACGATCAGCACTCGGGACGTTAAACGCGTAAAGATCCTGAAACTATCCGCCGCGATGGGCGTAACGCGCCCGTGAGTCTCGCGTCCGATCCATGCCGGAGGCGCGGAATTGCAAAGGATCCCGTGCGGGTGATGCGACACCCGGTATCTGCGCACGAATGGCGCAGATTGGTGGCGCGTCCGCACGTCGGCGCCCGGCTTGGTGCGTTGACGCATTCGCTATGCCACAATTTCGTCGCGCTGACGAACGCTGCGAGAGTCCCTGCGGACGCGCGGCCTCGCCGTTAACACGTGTGACGCTGCTGCGACTCAGAAAAATTCGAACGCTCAAATAAGCGTGATGCCGCTCGCAGATTTGTGTCTGGCCGGTGAGCAGCAAACCGGCAACCCTGCCGGCGCAGAACAGGAGACCCTTCATGCCGAGCTACAGCCCAGAACTCATCCAGATCATGCGGGCGGCCCTCGACGAGGTGATGACGAAAATTCCTGTGGAGCACGCAACGCCGGGGATCAAGGCGCACATGGCCGAATTGATTCTCAAGGCAGCGGCGGAGGGCCAGACCAGCTACGATGGCTTGCTGGCGGCGGCGTCCGATCAAATTCAGACAATCCTGTCGACGCTGATGTGAGCACCCGGCGCCGTTCCCACCTCGCCCCCCCCGACGGCTGACGAATTGTGAGCCTTGGCGATCAGATCAGCTTCTGCTCCCGCAGGCTCACATGTCCGTCCTTGCCCACGATGATGTGGTCGTGCACGGCGATGCCGAGCGGCTTGGCGACCTCGATGATCGCCTTTGTCATTTCGATGTCGGCGCGCGAGGGCGAAGGATCGCCGGAGGGATGGTTGTGCAAGAGCAAGTCACGCGAACTAGCGTACGGATCTTGTTTGACTTTTGCGCTCGAACGGTATGACAGGGGGCGTGCATTGGGGGTGGTAAGGGATGTTTGCTCATAATCATCACGTTGGGGTCACACCGGTTCTCGCCAAATCTTGGATCGCGGGCAATCACCAAATTCTATTGAGCGCAGGGAAGCAGACTACGAATATGGGGTCAGGAGTTCGAATCTCTTCGGGCGCGCCATCCAATCCGTTGAGATGATGTCAATTTTTACGTCACCCGCAAATCAGCCCAGACTAAACGGCGCGTTTAGCCTGGGATTTAGTCTGGGGAATTTTCGGTCTGCTGCTTTCTCACGTTACCCGTCGCAGGCTCGCACCGCTCAGGTGCGAGCTGACAGTAGCTTCAATGTGTTCAGCTGCGCTGAGTCAGTTACGAAGATCATCAGGTTCATAGCCTGAGAGTCACCGGTCAAGGGGTAAATGGACTACGCTGGGCCTTTCAGGGCGGAGGATCGTTTAGAGTGAGAGTTGGCCGGGTCAGCCGTGACGGGTTGAGGTCCGCGAGAGAGGCCCGCGGCGCCCGTCCTACGCGAGGATGATCGCGCTATCGTTGCACCGCCAGCGCTGCGTCAAAAGCGGCAGACTACCTACTCGCGTTCTGCCGCGAGTCCAACGAATGCGTCGAAGGTGTCGAATCATCCAACCATCTCCTCTTCAGCGATAGACAGGAGACGTGCGCTTGATGAGGCGCCGGAGATGCCAACCACAGCCGCGGCCGTCCTCGGTTCGAGGGCGGCCGTTGTCGCCGTGACGGGGTCACTAGGCACGGAATCGGTCCGTAGCAACCCGTCGCGGAGACACGACGATGCGCATGTCCGACGACCCGGCTCCGGGAGGCCACGACGATTCCTATATCGCCAGCACTCTCCGCAGCGGGAGCTCTACGTTCCGCTGGGTCAAACCATCCTTTTCACCACACGCGATGCGCCAGAGCGTGACGCTCTCGAGAAAGCGATGTCGCAAACGCACCAAATCGATCATTGGTTGGCCTCTGATTTCGCCGAAGCAATCATGTTTGATGAGGGCGATGCCGTGCACCACGCCGCAGGCGAGAAGTCTGGATGTCGCGCCCACGACAATCTGAATGCTATCCCCCAAGCGGCTAGTGTCGGCGACAGGGCGGCCGCGTGAGCGATATGTCTTCGCAAGCAGCCCACCTGGCGCGCTGCCTCGCGCGTGATGCCGAGGCCGTGTCCCGCCATTACCTCTCCAACGGACGCCGCCGGGGTCGCTACTGGGTCGTCGGCGACGTCGGGAACACGCCCGGCCGTAGCCTGTTCGTTCGCCTCACTGGACCGGACAGCGGGAAAGGCGCCGCCGGCAAATGGACTGACGCCGCCACCGGCCAGCATGGCGATCTGCTCGATCTCATTGCTCTGAATCGCGAGTTGGAGCGTCTGTGCGACGTGCTCGACGAGGCACGGTCTTTCCTCAGTCTGCCACGGTCCGAGCCGCCGTCTGATCGCAATAGGCGACGACCACCGGCGCCGATGGGATCGCCCGAATCCGCGCGACGATTGTTCGCAATGTCGCAACCCATTGCGGGCACGATCGCAGAATCGTACCTGTGCAGCCGCGGGATCACGGCTCTGCAGGACGCCCCGGCGCTACGCTTCCATCCGCGCTGTTATTACCGTCCCAGTGCTGACGCGCCGACCGAAGTCTGGCCGGCAGTGATCGCGGCGGTTACCGATCTCGCCGGCAGCGTCACGGGCGCACATCGCACCTGGCTCGACCCGACTGGCGAGGACAAAGCACCGATCGACACGCCGAGGCGGGCAATGGGGCATTTGCTCGGGCACGGAGTCCGGTTCGGTGTCGTGACCGATGTCATGGCGTGCCGGCGAGGGCATCGAGACCATGCTGTCGGTGCGAAGCGCATTGCCGGACCTGTCCATGGTCGCCGCGCTCTCCGCCAATCACCTCGCCGCTCTTCTGTTCGGGGCAACGCTACGACGCCTTTATGTCGTCCGCGATGACGATCCGGCCGGCGACTTCGCGGTTACGACATTGACTGAGCGAGCCCAGGCGGCCGGCATCGAGGTGCTTACGTTGTCGCCAACGCTCGGGGATTTCAATGACGACCTCCGCCGCCTTGGCATCGATCATCTTCGCGCAGCGTTACGCATGCAGCTTGCCCCGGAAGATGTGCCCCGATTCCTGAGCTCAATTTGATTAGCCCGGGTCGGGACGATGACTGCGAGTCTCGCTCTCGGAACCGTCGAGCGCATCGGCATGCGGTGATTGTTCCCATGTCGGAAGGGCCCGCGCCCGGCCTTCCAGAGGGCGATCGGACGGCAAGCGGCTCGGGTCCTGCAACGATGGGCGGCGGCTATTTTCCGCCGCGCCCTGAAGGGCGCTTTGCATCGCGACACAAAATAGCCGCCGCCCACCGTCCTCCGCTGTGCTCCGGCCGCTGTCGCTGCGCTCGACGGTGCACGCCCGGTCTGCCCGCCGTCGGGTGATCGCCGCGAAGGCCGCGATGGCGCGGCCACTCGACAAAGGGACATCACCATGACGACCGATCGTGACGATACCGACTTCGAGCTCTCGCACACCTCATCTTCTACCGATCATTTGCTCAGCGAGCTCCAGCTCTATGGCCATCGTCCGTTCCAGGACGAACCCGACCCTCGGCCGTTGCCGGAAGCCAACGCCATTGGAGGTGCCGTGGCCGACATCTTCGATGCGCTGATCGCGACGCTCCGTGACACGCGTCTCGAACCCGACCTCGAGAGCTTGCTATGGTCGACCGTCAATCTCTTTCACCGCGCCGCCGACCGCGTGCAACGCGAGCTGGACGACAATGAGGGCGTGCAAAAGCACAGCCAGAAGGAGCAGGACGGTTCGGAGATCTGGTCGGTCGAGTTGGAACGCCTCGTGGCCGAGGGACTCACGCTCGTCGAACGCCGCAACAGCATGGAGCTGTTCCGTGACCTCGCTGCCGACCAGTTCGAACGCCATATCGGCTCATCCTAGCGGCCGCACTCGGGCTCGATGGTCAACCATCGAACCTAACCGCCGCGATGATTGACAGTCGCGACTCTCTCCGCCAATCGCCGCGCCGAAACCGAGGTGCTGCTTCCCGCTGGACCCAAGACCGCCTTCACCGGCGGTCTCGACTTCAACGATCACGCCGCGATCTGGGACGCGCTCGACAAGGTTCGCGCCAAGCATCCCGACATGGTGCTGTTGCATGGCGGCAGTCCCAAGGGCGCCGAGCGCATCGCTGCCTGCTGGGCCGACAACCGCAAGGTGACGCAGGTTGTCTTCAAGCCGGACTGGAACCGGCACGCCAGGGCGGCGCCGTTCAAGCGCAACGACCGGATCCTCGACGTCCTCCCGATCGGCGTCATCGTATTCCCCGGCTCGGGCATCTCGGCGAACCTCGCTGATAAGGCCAAGAAGCTTGGCATCCCCGTCTGGAAGTACGGCGGCGCGTGAGGGCCGCCGTACTCTGCAATCCGGCTAATCGTAAGGCCACACAACCGAAAGTAGTATTTGCGGTCCTTTATCAGTCACCTTTTGCACTCTCCTTCAGCATCGTTTGCCAGGCAAAACCCATCCCCAAGCGCATTCGTCGAACTTGGCGCGAAGTCAAGCAGGCTGCGGGCGCGCACGTCAATCCGAGCGTCTGCTGGCTGCTCCTGGCGGTTTCTATGCGCCTCCATGTTCTGACGTCACCGCTGGGGCCGTCGTGCGATATCATGCGACGCACGTCGGCATCCCAGCCGAGAATTGAGACAGGCAATGGCAATGGCGGGCGCGATCGTTGTGGCGGCCACGGCCTGAGCCCGCCGCCCGATGCCGGATAAGGCATTGCCGGCGGCGTAATACCGCCTGATCCCTGACGTCGCGGCCCAAGCAGGACTGAGCTTCCGCCGTTCCCGATTTCAATGACGGTTGGAGCCGAGCTCGGATCAGCAGCCCGTAATCATAGCGCGGCTCATCGCGGCGCTTCGATCGGATCGATCCGTCGCCTCCATCGGGCGCGGCAGATTCGCCATAGGGCGCTGCGTGGCCGGCTGTCGAAACATTTAGTGACGCCCATCTGCACGCAAGAGTTTCTTTTCCTTCGCCCGATGAGGCCCGCCTCTTGTGCGAGTTACTCGATTTCCGCCACCTCTTCTCTCAGTGCTGTCGAACCAGCGCAAGCCACGTGGCCTCTGATGGCGTGATCTGGCCAAAGGACGGCTGCGCCTCGATCGCCTATGCCGCAACGGCGGCGGTGAGACTTTCTTCCCCTGGGCTTCGCCCATTCCTCGCGCGAGCCAAGAAAATCTCACCGCCGCCATCCTCCGCTGCGCTCCGGCCCGCAGACGGGTGCGTCGTCGATCGCCTTCGGCCTGCAGATCGCCATCGAGGCCGCGATGGTCGCGGGCTCGAACAGCAAAGGAGAAGTGACATGGCAAGCATCGGCACCTTCAAGAAGTCCGGCCACGAGTTCCAGGGCGAAATCGTGACCCTGAGCGTCCAGACCAAGGGCGTCCGCATTGTCCCCGACACCAACCGGACCAGCGAGAACGCCCCCAGCCATCGGGTCTTTGTCGGCCGCGCGGAGATCGGGGCCGCCTGGTCGAAGCGCTCCAGCGAAGGCCGCGACTACCTGTCGGTCAAGCTGGACGATCCGAGCTTCACCGTCCCGATCTACGCTAACCTCGTCGAGGACGGCGACACCTTTAACCTGATCTGGTCCCGCAGCCGCAAGCAGAACGGCGAGTGACCCGGACCGCAGCAAGCCCCGCCCGGATCCGCTGGGCGGGGCGTTTCGCGACCCGCTGCGGCTGCCGGATCGCGCCGCCGGCAGTTACGTGCGATGTCGGCAAAGCTTCATCAAAGCGCGCTGGACAAATATGCCCGCCACTCACCTGTCCGGGCCAGATCGACCTGGCCTTTCTTTGCGCCAACCTCGCTCTGACGCTCAAGTCATGTCGCGGCAGCATCACTGGCGCACGACGATGTTTCATGGCCCATCGCCAAAGCGCACGGCTACAGAGCTTCTGAGACTCTTCATCGAAATGCATTTGTCGTAACCCACGCCACTCGCACAAATGGGTTTGTGACAACCGACAGCAGCGCTAGATTGACGAAGCCTTACGATTTTTTCCGCTTCAGTGCTCTTGCACTTTCGTGCAAGGCTTCTTGATCTGGCATATGAGGTCGACGTGACTTACGCCAAGTGATTGTGCCAGATGATATAGCGTCACTAAGGTCGGATCGCGTTGGGCCCGCTCGAGGCGACTGATAAATTGCTGCGTGAAGCCCGAAACCTCCGGCAAACGCTCCTGCTTGAAGCCCTTCGCCAGCCGTAGTCTCGCAAAGTTTCGCCTGACCACCTTGCGCATGTCCACGCGCGCAGGGTGGACGGCTACACACTGTGACGTTTATCTCCCATAATGTGCATTCCCCTCATAGGCGAGGACGTTGCCGGACACATCCATCGGGTCGTTGTCGCAGAACGATTTGGGCCGGTATCGTCTCGGCAGCCTCGGTACCGAGTTACTGCGGGACGTTTCATGTCAAAACCAGCGCCCGATCCGCCTGTTGCTGATGTAGCTCCAGACGCCGAGGTACTGACCCGCTACGACGAACAGCATCTTGTTACATATTTACGTCTCCTCGATGCCGACGCAGAGGGCGCGGACTGGACCGAGGTGGCGTCCGTCGTGCTGCACATCGATCCTTCCCGGGAGCCCGAGCGGGCGCGCCGCGCCTGGGAGACCCACTTGGCGCGCGCCAGGTGGATGACCGAGCACGGCTACCAGCACCTCCTTCGCGGCAATGATAGTTGAGGCTAACAACAGCCGGCGACAGTAAACTCGCCGGCGAGCAGTAGGTTGGGGGGCGCATGACCGACATGCAAGTCCGCCCCTCGATCCACCGCCTCAGCGCACGTCGCCCTTGTGAGCCGCTGCCAAATCCAAAAAACCTATTGTTTTTCTGCACTTCTTGGGCAGTTTCAATTCTGTACAAAGCGAATTGCTCATAATCTTCCGTCATCGGATAGGAGTGATGCCCATCTGGCATCACGTGATGCCGTGCTCACGACTCCCAAACTCGCTCGCGCACGTTGAATCCGTCTCCAGGGCAGGGCGCTCACGTCTTGGGAGAGCAAAGATGCCGGCTGGTTCCAACTGGCGCATCAAGGGAGGCGACTACCTACAACAGCTCGATAGGCCCGGTTTTGCGTGGGAGTTCCTGCGCCGTAATCCTGCTTATCAAGAAGACTACAAGAGAGTTGTGCGCAAGGACGCCTCCCACGCCAGCTTCGAGGGCCGCTCCAGGGATGCCCTTGTCTGGCGTTGGGGGCTCGCCTTTTGCGGTCGATCCGCAGCTTTCCGGCAATCAAGCGACTGTATTCTGGCGCGCAGATGTGCTGCCCACCGTGGTGCCTCTCGCGCCCGCGCCGACGAGTTTCGCTGGCGCGCGCCCAATTGATTTCGGTGAACTTGGCGACGTCAAGGAACGTGCTGGCCCGGACGGTCGACACGTAATCATTCGTACCGACAGCGGGGAACTGCGCATCTGGGCGCCTGATGACCGACGCGAACAACCGCTGGCTTTCGCGCTGCCGCTCGATGACGAACTACCTATTCGTGTCAAGGCAGCGTTGCGGCTATGGGCGCGGATTGTACATTTGAGGAGCGATCTGGGCCCACCACCTCTCGCGCTTACTCGACAACGGCATGACCGTCTCATGCTGATGTTACGCGCCCTCGACGGTCATCTCGCCGACGCGTCGTACCGTGACATCGCCGACGTGCTCTTTGGCGCCCGCCGGCTCGAGCACGAGCCGTGGAAGACATCTTCCGTGCGCGACACGACCATTAGATTGGTCAGAGGTGGTCTTGCTCTGATGCGAGCGGGCTACCGGAAGCTGCTTCGCGGCCGATGATTTCTTCGCCCAATTCCGGCTCATTGTCAACTCAGCCGCCTCGATACACAGTGGATCCCAGCTACGGGGGCAATAGCCGATTTAGCGCCCCACGGGGTAGCGATTTCATCACTTCGATATTCACCATCCCTCTTCGCACACGTACTTCGCCATCGTGACCTCGGACTCGCCGGCGATCTCCGTCGGCCGCTACAACATCACGGAGGTTCGACCATGCCCGATCCCCTGGCCGGGTTGCCGCCCCGCTTTCTACGCACACCCGAGGCTGCGCGCTATCTTGGCTTGTCAGGCCGCACACTCGAGAAGCACCGGACCTACGGCACCGGTCCGAGATACCGGAAGATCGGCGGACGTGTCGTTTATGCGCTCGACGACCTGAAATCATGGGCTGATCTCGGTGCCAAAACGTCGACTTCAGATCCTGGTGTCGCAACGGTCTACCCGGCGAAACGCAGCGCGGCCCCAGGCCATCCCGCGGCGCAAGCGCATCGCCGCTGACGATGATCGCGATCGCCAGCTTTCAGTCGGAAGGAAACGGGCGACGTTCAAGCCGTTCAGCTTTCGCCGGCGAGCGGCAATCAGGTCAATCGATGCGACCCGGTGGGGTGGTCGTGCCTTTCCCCAGCGGTGGGGGAAACCGACGTTGTCGCCACTCGAACCGGCCGCATAGTGGTCATGGTCCGCATGCTCAAACACCGTCTCCAATCGCAGATAGCCCGTCTCAAAGCTCTGTTATGGCGCGGCCACTCACTGCGCCGCAGGCCGGCCCTCGTAACGCTCGTCCCATTACAGGTTTCCTATCGGATTCTGCGGAATTGACAGACTTCATGGTGCTCGGATGCATGTCATCAATTCCGCAAACTACTCGCAACTGCGGCAGGACTGGCATCATGAGTGATCTCACGCAGGTCGAGTTGCTCTGGCTTAAGAAGCGCGTTGAGAACTGGATTAGGTTCGGCCGGATTGCTCAAGAAACGATTCTCGACCGCAACCGGCGCGTCGTTTCGTTCGTCCCTGGAAGCATCTTCGGATTCGTCCGCTGGGCCTCCAATGACTACGGCACGGCCGTTTCCCGCATCGACATTGTGCGAGCGGTGAGACCAGGCGAACGTTACTCGACTGTCCCGTATGTGCGTCCAGGCGGAGAAGCGCTCCTACGCCTCTCCGGCTGGCCCAAGGTCGAGAAAGTCCTCCAAGCGATCGACGCCGTCGAAGCGCTCAGCATCCATCCGGCTGACGCTGCACCAGAGTATTGGCAGCATGTTCATAACCGCCTGTCCGTAGATGAAGAGCCGCGCCATTACACGCACACGCGGCACCAGGCTTGGCTACGCCGGCGAGGGATTTCGCTATGAGCTCCCCCTTCTTGACGCTTCTCACCATGACCTGCGCCGCATCCGTCGTGATCACCACGATGGGTCCAAAGCCGGCGCCAAGCCTGGTCTGGAACGCGTCCGAGAGCGTTCCTGTCGGGCTCTATCACGTGCAACCGGCCGGCAAGCTCAGGGTCACTGACCTCGTCGTCGCTACGCCGCCCGAGCCGCTTGCCACATTCCTCGCCGAAGGCGGCTATCTGCCGCGCGGTGTGCCGCTTATCAAGCGTGTGCTTGCGCTTCCAGGACAGAGGATCTGTCGCAAGGGGCGTGCCATCATTGTCGACGAAATCGAGATGGGGATGGCGCGCGAGCACGATAGCCGCGGTCGGCCGCTCCCGGTATGGCAGGACTGCCGTGTCGTCGCCCACGATGAAGTGTTCCTCATGAACTGGGATGAACCAAGCTCGCTCGACGGCCGCTACTTCGGGGCGCTCGCGTCGTCGTCGATCATCGGCCGCGCCGAACCGCTTTGGACCTTCGAAGAGGACTTATCATGCGCCCACCTCACAAAGG
>CAVUAI010000044.1:0-120184 GCA_963739385.1 uncultured Alphaproteobacteria bacterium | reverse complement strand
CCATTTGTCGCCGGCGGCGGCGTCGATGTGGTGGCCCGTATTGTTGCGCCGAAACTGGGCGAAGAGCTGGGACAGTCGGTCATCATCGAAAATCGCGGAGGTGCGGGCGGCATGCTCGGCGCTGCCGCCGTAGCGCAGTCGGCGCCGGACGGTTACACACTGCTCGTCGGTACCGGCAGCACCCACGGAACGAACTCAAACGTGTATGCGCGGCTCACTTATGATCCAGTTCGCGATTTCGTCCCCATCGTGCTGCTGTCATCGTCACCGCTCCTGCTCATCGTTCCTCCTTCTCTACCGGCAAAAAACGTCAGCGAATTGATCGCTTTCGGACGCAGCCGACCGGGCGAGCTGAGTTTCGGTTCCTACGGGACCGGCAGCATCAATCATCTCGGCGCGGAGCTCTTCAACTCAATGGCGAAAATTCAAGCAAACCATGTGCCCTATCGCGGGTCTGCCCCCGCAATAACGGATTTGATCGCCGGCCGGCTCAATTACATGTTCGATGGCGTGTCCACATCGCTTGGCTATCTCCAGGCCGGAACAATTCGCATGTTGGGCGTGGCGGGCCCCCACCGCTCGCCGGTTTTGCCTGATCAGCCTACGATTTCGGAAGCTGGCCTTCCGGGTTATGACACGATGGTTTGGTTCGGCTTGTTCGCTCCGGCCGGGACGCCCAAACCAATAATCGATCTCTTGAACAGCAAGACGAATGCGGTCCTAGCTTCGCCGCGGGTGAAGGACCGTCTCGAGAAGCTCGGCGTGGATGCAGTCGGCGGCAGCCCAGACGCTCTCGCCAGGAAGGTCGAATCGGAACTGCAGAAGTGGGCGACTGTCGTGCGAGAGAAGAACATTCGCGTCGAGCAATGATCCGCATTCGAGCGCGCGATGCAGCGCCAAGATCCGCGTAAAGGAGATCGTCGGCATGACTGCATTCAAACGCCAGATGCATCTCGGCGTATTCGTTCTCGGCACCGGGAACCACTCGGCCGGGTGGCGCTACGACGGTGCGTTCACGACCAGCTGCAGCTTACCGGTGATGACATCCATTGCGGGGATCGCCGAGCGCGGAAAACTTGACCTGTTCTTCATCTCGGACGCGGTGGTGATGGACCCCGGGGATCACCCTTCGTTTGTCAACCGCTTCGAGCCGATGACGCTCCTTGCCGCGCTGAGCATGCTAACCCGTCACATCGGGCTCGGCGCGACCGTGTCCACAAGCTTCAGCGAGCCATATCATGTTGCCCGCAGTTTTGCGTCCCTTGATCATCTCAGCGGCGGCCGCGCAGCCTGGAATGTCGTTACCAGCACGCATAATGCCGCCGCAATGAACTTCAGCAAAGAGCGTCTCCATGAGCACGATCTGCGCTACGAGATCGCGACCGAGTTCGTGGACGTCGTGCGCGGGTTATGGAACACCTGGGACGACGAGGCGATCATCGCCGACAGGGCCACAGGCACATTCCTCGACACGTCGAAGATCCGACCGCTCAATCACAACGGGCGATTCTTCAGCGTCAAGGGGCCCCTCAACATCGAGCGCTGCCCGCAAGGCCACCCCGTGATCATCCAGGCGGGCGGCTCGCCGCCCGGGCAGGAGCTTTCGGCCCGCTCGGCCGACCTGGTTTTCTCCGTTGTCAACGGCGACCCTGGCTCCGCCAAGGCCGCGTATGATGCCTTGAAGCAGCGCGTCGTGAAGCATGGACGCTCGCCTAACGATGTTTCGATTCTGCCGGGCGTGATGCCCATCATTGGCGAGACGGACCAGCAGGCGAAGGAACAGCTTGCGCGCTTGCAAGGTTGGCTGACATCCACCAATGCGATGGCGCTGGTCTCGCAGCGGCTGGGACACGATATTTCGGGTTATCCACTCGACGGTCCTGTCCCGGACTTTCCGGAGAAGACCGAGCGCGGTCAGGCCTTTTCCAAGACGTTGTTGGAGATGGCTCGCCGCGAGAAGATGACGTTGCGCGACCTCTACAACATCACCGCCGCCGCGCGCGGCCATTGGGTGATCTGTGGCACGCCCAAGCGAATCGCAGACAAGTTCGAGGAATGGTTCACCGGCGGGATGGCGGATGGATTCGTCATCATGCCGGCGTACTTTCCCGGCGCATTTGACGATTTCGTCAACCTTGTCGTGCCTGAGCTGCAGCGTCGCGGCCTGTTCAGGCGAGAATATTCGGGACTTACTCTGCGTGATCACCTCGGTTTGCCACGACTCGCCGCGGCGCCAGATTTGAAATCGGCTTGAACCATGGGCACTTCATCGACTCGATGTGCGCTGATTTCCGCTCTCATCGTTGCGGCGCTGTGGCCAGCGGCAGCGTGGGCACAAGCCTTTCCGAACCGGCCGATCAAGCTGATTGTGCCGTTCGCCGCCGGCGGCGCCGCCGATTTGTTCGGTCGCTCCTTGGCAAGCGGGCTCAGCGCGGAACTCGGACAGCAGGTGGTCGTTGAGCCCCGCGCCGGCGCAGGAGGGCTCACGGGTCTCGATGCCGTCGCGAAAAGCGCGCCCGACGGATACACGATATGTCTCGCCGGAGCGGCCGCGTTGTCCGCCATTCCGTTCATGGTCAGCAAGATGCCGTTCGATTGGCAGAAGGATCTTGCGCTGCTCACCCTCGTTGTGCGCGTTCCAGAGGTTCTCACTGTCCATCCATCGGTTGGCGTCAACACGTTTGACGATTTCGTCGCCTACGCGCGTGCCTATCCCGGCAAGATCAATTTCGGCTCCGCGGGGGCGGGCTCGATCACGCATCTGGCGGGCGAATTGTTCAAAACCGAAGTCAAGCTCAATCTCGTGCACGTTCCCTATCGCGGTATTGGTCCGGCTGTGAGCGACATGCTCGGCGGACATATCCAGATGATCGTGGCCGATGTTCCGTTCCTGCTGCCGCACATTAGATCCGGCGCAATCAAGGCGCTAGCGGTGACGTCGGCCGCGCGCAGCTCGCCGTTGCCCGATGTTCCGACCACCCGCGAACTGGGTTATGCAGCCGTCAATTCGGACAATTGGTATGGTCTCGTCGCGCCCGCCAATACGCCGGCCAACGTGCTCGACAGGCTTCGCAAAGCCAGCGTCTCGGTGCTGACATCCGTGGAGCTGAAAAGGCAATTCGACAGCCAGAATGCCGTGCCTTCGCCCACCACGGCCGACGAGTTCGCCGTATTCGTGCAGGCAGAGCAGGCCAAATGGGGACCGATTGTGCTGGCAACCGGTGCAAAGCTCGAGTGAGCGAGCTTGTTCACCGACGCAGCGCGGTCCGCAACTTGGAGTCTGTCCGTGGCATGTCCCGTCACCGTTTCAGGCTGATGGCACTGAGCGCCTTCGCCCATTGATCGGTTTCCTCACGCAACATCTGAGCGAACTCTGCGGGCGAGTTGGCAATGGCGATCGAGCCGAAATCAGCCATCCGCTTCTGGATCTCCTCGTCCTTCGCCATCAGCGCCATCACCTCCGCGAGGCGGTCAACGATGGGCTGCGGCGTGCCGGCCGGCGCGAACAGCGCATTCCAGGATTCGACCGGATAATCGACCAGTCCTAACTCCATTAGCGTCGGTATGTTCGGGGTGTGCGGGCTGCGCTGGGCCGTCGTGATAGCGAGGGGACGCACTGTGCCTGCTGCGAGCTGGCCCATTGCATCCGACATGTTCGAGAACGCGAGCTGGACCTCGCCGGTAACCACCGCGGCCGTTGCTAAAGCGCCGCCGCGATAAGGTACGGAGGTGAACTTCGATCCCGTCTTGACACGGAAGATCTCCGCCGCGAATTGCATGAGGCCGCCCGAGCCGACTGTCCCGTAGCTGAGGCCTTCGGGCAAGCTTTTGCTGAGTGCGGCAAGTTCGGCAGCGGAGTTCGCTTTGACCTGAGGGTTGACCACCAGGATCAGGGGATTGGTGTTGATGAGGCTAATCGGGGCGAGATCCTTCAGTGGATCGTAAGGCAGCTTCTCGGTCGCCGGCGAGACCGTAATCGGCCCGATGCCGCAGATGCACAGCGTATAGCCATCCGGCATCGCTTTGGCGACCGCGTCGGTGCCGTTGATGCCGCCGGCGCCGGCGCGATTCTCCACGACCACGTTCACATTAAGGGCTTTCTGCATGTAGTTGGCGGTCAGACGACCCACCACGTCGGTATTGCCGCCGGGCGCAAACGGAACAATCAGCCTGACGAGGCGGCGCGGATAGGCGTCTTGCGCGGGTGCGACCTGCAGAGGTGCAATCGCACAAAGGGCGGTGAGGGACCATGAAGAGTCTTCTCATTTCAACTGCTCCGATAAATCCGCCGACCCAACGTTGTCCCCATTGACCAGCTTCCACAGATGCGCCGGCGACAGCGGCAGCTCGCGCACCTCGACACCGAGCGAGGCAAGCGCCGCGGCCACGGCATTGGCGGCCGTCGCGGCAACCGCGACCATACCGCCCTCCCCCGCGCCTTTGGCGCCGAGCGGATTGGTCTTTGACCGCCGGAGCTCCAACGTGATTGCGCGGACGTTCGGGAAATCAGATGCGACCGGCACGAGGTAGTCGGCAAGCGACGTATTGAGGATTTGCGCATCGCTGTCATAGATTATTTGGTCGAGAAACACACCGCCCAGCCCTTGGACCAAGGCCCCGATGGCCTGGCCATGGACAATATGCGGATTGATGGCGCGGCCGACATCTTCGATAGCGACGTAATCGAGAATTTCGACGTGTCCGGTGCGCGGGTCTACCGCAACGTGGCAGGCGTGCGCGCCGTAGCTGTAGGTGCAAATCGTGGTCGCGAAGCTGCCTTCCGCCTCGATACCGGCAAACTCCGCGAGACCCGCGCGTTTTTCCGCGGCGCTCACCACGCCGTTCGCGATAGTAATCTCCTCATTGGGAAGGCCGAAGCGTTCGGTTGCCGCGGTGCGGATCGCAGCGATGAGATTGTTGCAACCATCCATCACCGCCGAGCCGCCCACTACCATGGAACGGGATGCGAACGTGCCGAAACCCTCGCGCACATAAGTGGTTGAGCCATGCAGGATACGCACGCGCTCGAACGGCAACTTGAGAGTCTCGGCAGCGACCTGTGCCAGCGTCGTCTCGAGGCCTTGCCCCAATACCGATGATCCCACATAAACTGTCACGGAGCCGTCGTCCTCGACCGTGACGCGCGCGTTTTCCTTACCCGAGCCGCTGCTCTCTACGAACGGCACGGCGGCGAGACCATGATAGCGTCCATCGATCAGACGGCCTTGTAGTGATTTTTTCTCTTGCCAGCCGATCTCGCTCAGGGCGCGCTGGAAGGTCGCGTGATAGTCGCCGGTGTCGAACTCGGTCTCACCCTCGTAAGGCACAAGCTTGCCGGTCGCGAAAGGCAGCTCGGGCTCGCTAATCAAATTCTTCCGACGGAATTCCATCGGATCGAGGCCGAGATCACGGGCGACGATATCGAGAAGCCGCTCGCGAAAGAAGTTTGCCTCGAACCGCCCAGGCGCCCTTACGGTGCCTACCGGCGTCTTGCTCGTCATCAGCGCTTCGACGGTAATGGCGACGTCGCGGATGCGGTACGGACCGGGAAGGAATTGCGCCGCCTTGGCTGGTACCACCCCGCCATTGGTGCGGATATAAGCGCCCATATCGCCGTAGATGTGGCCGCGCAAGCCGAGGATGACGCCGTCGCTCGTGCATGCGATCTCGAGGTCGCAGTCCACCTCGCGCGAGTGGTTGGTGGCCATCAGGTGCTCGCGGCGATCCTCGATCCATTTGACCGGGCAGCCGAGATGGCGAGCCGCGAACGGGATGAGGAAATCCTCGGGATAAAACTCACCGCGTACGCCGAACCCGCCGCCGACGTCGGGTTCGATCATGTCGATGGCATTCTCGGAAAGCCCCAACATGGGCCCGAGCACCCGACGATTAAAGAACAGGACCTTGCTGGCGCCGAAAATACTGAGCTTCTGATTTGCACCATCCCATTCGGCGATGAGGCCCCGCGTCTCGAGCGGCACTGCGGTCAGGCGATGACAGCGAAAACTTTCTCGGCGGGTGTACTCGGCGTTGGAGAAGGCCGCGTCGGCATCGCCGAACGATACCGAATACTGAACCGCACGATTGCTGCCGCTCGTTTCGAATAGCAGCGACTTGCCGGTTGCCGCCGCACGCCGATCCGGCAGCGCCGGCAGCCGCTCGAGATCAATGATGATGTCTTCGAGCGCGTCTTCTGCCAGCGCCTGGGACTCCGCCACGACCGCCGCAATCGGCTCGCCGACGTAGCGCACCTTGTCCCTGGCGATCACCGGCTGAAGAAAAGGCGCGAACTCTGGAAGGTTCGCGAGCCGCAAGGGGATCAAGGGAATAGTCTCACCGATCTCGGCCGCGGTGATCACTGCCCGCACGCCCTTCCTCGCACGCGCGGCGGACGTATCGAGACGGTTAATGCGTCCATGCGCCACGCCGCTGCGCAAAAGCACCGCGTGTAGCATCCCGTCTCGCTTCAAGTCGTCGACAAACTTCCCCGTACCGGTGAGAAAGCGCCGGTCTTCCGCCCGATCGACCGACTGACCGATCAGCGGCGCGGCTGTTATGTTCATGATGATTTTCGCGCAGGAATTCGAATAAGGTTGCACGGTAGTCCGCACCCCACGAAACTGCAAGCGGGCCGCTGAACACAACCCCTGTGCGAAGTGCACGAGCAAAAAAGAGTCCACCAATGAAAATCATCGATATGAGCCACGTGATGAACATCCACACGCCGGGCTGGGTCGGATACGCGGGTAGCAAGATGTACTATGCACAGAATCTACAGACCCAGATGATCGTCGCACAGCGCATCGACACGGCGCTCCACGTCGGTACGCATTTTGACGGAGCCATGCACGCGACCGACAACCGAAAAGGCGATATGGCCTCGCTCCCGCTCGACTATCTAGTGAACCGCGGTGTGGTGGTCGACATTTCCGGCAAGATGGCGGACTGGGGCGTGATCACGCCAGAAATCATTGAGAGCGCCGGCGCCGATATACGCGAAGGTGACATCTTGATTCTGCACACAGGCTGGCATCGACACTACGAGGGTCAGCCACAGCAGGACCTCGTGAAGTACTTCTGCTACCACCCTGGCCCCACTCTCGACACCCTGCACTGGATGCTCAAGAAGAAGATCAAATGGTGGGGCATGGACACTGGATCGTGCGACCATGCCATGAATACGTCGATCCGCACGATGCGGCCGGATCTGGCCGCACAATTCACCAAGTTACACGGCAAGACCCCGGGAGAATTCTTCGGGACGTTCGAATACATCCACAAGAAATCTCAGCGCCGGGTCGTGTCCGACGTCTTTCCCTTTCACAATTGGGCCTTCCAGGAAGGCCTGCTGCATGCCGAAAATCTGGGCGGCGATATCGAGCTCATGCTAAACAAGCGCGCGTTGATCGGCGCATTCCCTTGGCGCTACGAGGGTCTTGAGGGCTGTCCTTGCCGCATCGTCGCCTTCCTCGATGCCGGCGATAACGTCGAGGCGGTAGGCAACGCCGCGAAGGCGATCATGGGCGCTTAATGCGAAGGGACCAATGTCAGCCTTTGCACATCGACATGTGACCATTTTCGCGGTTGCGGACGCGTCATGACTTGACTAGCCTTTCGTTTGTACGCAAACGAATCTGGATGGCGCTTCTTTTGGCATTATCGAAGCATCGCAATGGCAAAAATTTCTGCGCCAGACGGGGTCAAGCTCCATGTCGAAGAGGTCGGTTCCGGAACACCGATCGTCTTCGTTCACGAATATGCTGGCGACTATCGCAGCTGGGAACCGCAGATGCGCTACTTCTGCCGCCAGCACCGCTGCGTCACCTACAGTCAGCGCGGTTATCCGCCCTCGGACGTGCCCTCCGACCCCACCTGCTATTCGCAAGACATCGCCCGCGACGACGTGATCGCTGTGATGGACGCGCTCGGTATCGACCAGGCGCACGTAGTCGGACACTCGATGGGCGCCTATACGGCGCTGCATGTGGGCATCCGGTACCCGCAGCGTTGCCTGTCGGTGACTGCTGCCGGCTGCGGCTGGGGCTCGACGCCGGACGTGGGGAAACGGAATGATATGAAAGCGATGGCGGCCGAGACCGGAAAGATGTTCGCCGACGAAGGCATCGTTTCCGCGGCGGCGAAATACGCCGACGCCCCGATGCGGCAGGCTTTCAAGCATAAAGACCCACGCGGCTGGACCGAGTTCGCCCGCATGCTGGCGGAACACTCGGCCGAGGGCCACGCCCATACCATGCTCAACCTTCAGCTCAAGCGGCCGACCCTGTGGGAAATGGAAACGGAGCTCAAGCAATTCTCAGTGCCGCTCATGGTGATAGTGGGTGACGAGGACGATCTGTGTCTCGACGGCAGTGTGTTCCTCAAGCGCGCCGCGCCGACAGCCGCACTTCTGGTGGTGCCACGTGCGGGCCACACCATCAACAGCGAGGAGCCGGCGGCGGTGAATGCGGCGCTCGCCGAGCTGTTCTCAGCCTCGGAGGCAGGCCGCTGGCTCGCGCACAGGGCCGATGTAAGGAAATGAACGAATCCCGGCGATATCGCAATCGATAGGGGCGGCGGCGCTGCCACGCTGCGACCGGCACCTGACCGTGATCGTCCGAGACCGACCGCAAGAGGAGGCCGACATGGACCTTAAGCTAGACGGCAAGACCGCGCTCGTGACCGGCGGCAGCGAAGGGATCGGCAAAGGCATTGCCCGCGCGCTGGCAAAAGAAGGTGTCGATGTTGCAATCTGCGCGCGCCGCAAGGAGCCGCTTGAGAAGGCGGCGGCCGAGATAGCGAAGGAAACCAACCGCAAAATCGTCCCCATCACCGCCGATCTCAGCAAGGACGCGGATGCCAGGAATTTCGTCGAGCAAGGCCACAAGGCGCTCGGCCGCGTCGACATCATGGTCAACAATGCGGGCTCCTCCCCCGGCGGCGTGCTCGAGCATCTGTCCGAGGCCGACTGGGAACAGTCGCTGCAGCTCAAATTCATGGGTTATGTGCGCTGCCTGCGCTATGTGCTGCCGATCATGGTCAAGCAGGGCGGCGGCCGCGTGGTCAATTTGATCGGCAACGACGGCGTCAAGCCGTCCTATTGGGAGATCGCGCCGGGCGCCGCCAATGCCGCCGGTCAGAACCTGACAATGTCGCTCGCCGGCCAATACGGCAAGCACAACATCAGCTTCTGCGCGGTCAATCCCGGACCGGTGCGGACCGAACGCTGGGCCGGTCTGGTGGCGGCGATGTCGCGCGATATGAAATTGCCGCACGAAGAGGCCGACCAGCTCGCTCCGGCGTCGATCCCGCTGGGCCGCATCGCCGAGGTCGAAGAGGTCGCCAACCTCGTCGTCATGCTGGCCTCGCCGCTGATGCACATGGTCAACGGTACCCAGATCGAGATCGACGGTGGCCAGGAGAAGTCGCTGATGGATCGGCTGCGCGACCGCAAATAACAGCAATGGCGGGCAGCCTCCAGATGCTGTCGCCCCGGTGCTGCGTTTTTCGGCATCGGTGCGCGATTAAGTGACCTTGACAAGGTTTGGGGCCGGCTCATTATTTGCGTACAAACGAATTGGCGGACCATTTCCTTCGATGCCGATTGTACGGCCGATGGACTTTTCGCGACGGCGGCGCGCCCGCGATGCAGGGCCGCCGGACCCCGTTGATCCATGCTTTGTCCGCCCGATGACCTCACCATCATTGCAAAACCCGTGAAATGGAGCACCGCATGAGCACCAGATCCCAGCTGCTTGCGCTGGCCGCGGCGAGCGCCGTGGTCGCCTGTCTCGGCACGCCTGCCGTCGCCCAGGGCACGGTCAAGATCGGCGAGCTCAACAGCTATAAATCGCAGCCCGCCTTCCTCGAGCCCTATAGGAAAGGTTGGGAACTCGCGGTCGAGGAGATCAACGCCAAGGGCGGGGTGCTCGGCAAGAAGCTCGAGGTGATCTCGCGTGACGACGGCGCGAGCCCAGGCGACGCCGTCCGCGTCGCCAATGAGCTCGTCACCCGCGAGGGAGTGAATATCATCGCCGGCACGTTCCTCTCCCATATCGGGCTGGCGGTCACCGAATTCGCCGGCAAGGAGAAAGTGTTCTTCCTCGCGGCCGAACCTCTAACCGACAAGATCACTTGGCAGAACGGCAACAAGTACACGTTCCGGCTGCGGCCCTCGACCTACATGCAGGTCGCGATGTTGATGCCAGACGCGGTTGCAGCGAAGAAGAAGCGCTGGGCCTTGATCTATCCCAATTTCGAGTACGGCCAGTCGGCCGCGACCTGGTTCAAGGAGATGCTCAGGAAGGCACAGCCGGACGTCGAATTCGTGACCGAGCAAGCCCCGCCGCTCGGCAAGGTCGATGCTGGGGCGGTCGTGCAGGCAATCGACGATGCCAAGCCCGACGCGATCTTCAACGTCCTGTTCGGGCCCGACCTGGCCAAGCTGGTGCGCGAGGGCACGACCCGCGGCACGTTCAAGAACCGTGTCGTCGTCAGCCTGCTGTCGGGCGAGCCGGAATATCTCGATCCGCTCAAGGACGAGGCGCCGGTCGGATGGACGGTCACCGGCTATCCCTGGGATGGGATCAACACGCCGGCACACAAGGCGTTTGTGGCCGCCTATCAGAAGCGCTGGAACGACTATCCACGGCTGGGTTCGGTGGTCGGCTACGACACCATAAACTCCCTTGCCGCCGGCATCGCTAAGGCGGGCTCGACCGACACCGACAAGCTGATCGCCGCGTTCCGCGGGCTTAAAGTCGAGGGCCCGTTCGGGCCGTTCGAATACCGCGCGATCGACCATCAGGCGACGGTCGGCGCCTATGTCGGCAAGATCGCGCTGAAAGACGGCAAAGGCACGATGTCCGACTTCAAGTATGTCGACGGGGCGAGCGTGCTGCCGGCAGACGATGAGGTCAAGAAGCTGCGTCCTGCGGCGGCGATGAACTGACCGCGACCACTCACTCCGACCGACTGATCGGCTTGTCATCCCCGCGCACCCGATCTCGGGTTTGCTCGCGATCGGCTCCTTTTAGATGCGTGGGGACGACCGTCACATGAACTGATCAACCGGATTCGGTATGGGCTAGGCGGCTTCTTGGTGCCATGAGTCTTGAGGCCCTCCTCTTCCAGGCGCTCAACGGCCTCGCCGCGGCGTCTAGTCTGTTCTTCGTGGGCGCCGGCTTGTCGCTGATTTTCGGCGTCACCCGCATCATCAATATCGCCCACGGCTCGTTCTACATGCTGGGGCTTTATCTCGCCGCGACGTTCGCCATCAAGGTGGGCGGGGTGCTCGGCTTTTGGGGCGGCATCATCGCCGCCGGACTAGTGGTGGCGGCGCTCGGGGGCCTGATCGAGATCCTGCTGTTGCGCCGCGTCTATCAGGCGCCCGAGCTATTCCAGCTACTTGCCACCTTCGCGCTCGTCTTGGTCATCAACGACGCGGCGCAATACGTGTGGGGACCCGAAGACCTACTCGGGCCGCGCGCGCCGGGTTTGCGGGGCTCGGTCGAGATTCTCGGACGCAATTTCCCAAGCTACGACCTGTTCCTGATCGTCATCGGTCCGGTCGTCTTGCTGCTGCTGCATCTGATGCTGGCGAAGACGCGCTTCGGCCGGCTGATCCGCGCCGCCACCCAGGACCGCGAGATGGTAGGCGCGCTCGGCGTCAACCAGGCGGTGCTGTTCACCGTCGTGTTCGTGCTCGGCGCCTTCCTCGCCGGCTTCGGCGGCGCGCTGCAGGTTGCGCGCGAGCCGGCAAATTTGTGGCTTGACCTGATCGTGATCGGCGACGCGTTCGTGGTCGTAGTGGTCGGCGGCATGGGCTCGATCAGCGGAGCTTTCCTCGCGGCCATAATCATCGCCGAGGTGAAGGCCCTATGCATCGGGCTCGGCGTGGTCAATTTCGGCGGTTTCGTCGTCAACTTCTCCAAGCTTACGCTAGTAGCGGAGTTCCTGGTGATGGCGATCGTGCTGATCGTGCGGCCCTACGGGCTGCTCGGGCGCCAGCAGGGCGTGGTGCGCAATCCCGCCGAGATCGACGACCCGATCCGGCCGGCGGCTCTGCCGCTCAAGGTCGTGGCGGCCACGGTGCTCGTCGGCCTTCTGCTGCTGCCGTTCGCAAGCAAAACCTCGCCGTATGCGCTGGTGCTCGGTATCGACGTGCTGATCGCGATCCTATTTGCGACCTCGCTGCACTTCATCATGGGTCCAGGCGGCATGCATTCCTTCGGCCACGCGGCCTATTTCGGCCTCGGCGCCTATGGCGCGGCCCTGATGGTTAAGTTCCTCACTGCTCCGACGCCGGTCGCGCTCATGGCCGCTCCACTCGCGGCGCTTATGGGAGCGTTGCTGTTCGGCTGGTTCGCGGTGCGGCTGTCCGGGGTCTACCTCGCGATGTTGACGCTGGCCTTCGCGCAAATCGTCTGGTCAATCTTGTTCCAATGGGAATATGTCACCGGCGGCTCCAACGGCATTCTCGGCATTTGGCCCCAGGCGCCGTTCGACAGCCGCCCGGCCTTCTACCTGATGACTCTCGCGGTGGTCGTGGCCGGGATTTTGCTGTTGCGCCGCTTCCTGTTCGCGCCGTTCGGCTATGCCATGCGGGCCGGACGCGACTCCTCGCTGCGCGCGGAAGCGATCGGCATAAATGTCAAACGCGTACACTGGATCGGATTTTCCATCGCCGGCGCATTCGCCGGTATCGCCGGCGGGATCTTCGCGTTTGCCAAGGGGACGATCTCCCCGGATGTGGCCTGGGTCTCACGCTCGATCGACGCCATGGTCATGGTGCTACTGGGCGGCATCCAGACCCTGACCGGGCCGATCGTCGGTGCCGCTGTTTTCACGTTCCTGCAGGATAACGTCATGCGCCAGACCGCGTTCTGGCGCGGCCTCCTCGGCGCGGTGATCCTGCTGCTAGTGCTGGTGTTCCCTGGCGGTATCGTCGGGGCGCTGAGCAAACGGGTGGCGGCGAGGAGAAAGCCCGCATGAGCATTCTCTCCGTCCGCAACCTGTCCAAGGCATTCGGCGGCGTGCACGCCGTCGACAACGTGAGCTTCGACGTCGGCGAAGGCAAGTTCCTGGCGCTGATCGGGCCCAACGGCGCGGGGAAATCGACCTGCTTCAACATGATCAACGGGCAGCTCGCGCCTGATCACGGCGATATTCGTTTCGCGGATCGCAGCATCGTCGGTTTGCAGCCGCGCGACATTTGGCGGCTCGGCGTCGGCCGCACCTTTCAGGTCGCCGCCACCTTCGGTTCGATGACCGTGGCCGAGAACGTCCAGATGGCACTGGTGAGCCACCATGGCGAAATCTTCCGGTTTGGTGCGGCAATCGCGGGTCGCCATCACGCCCGCGCCCTGGAGTTGCTCGACCAGGTCGGCATGGCAGACGCGGCCGAGCGCGCATGCAAGGAGCTTGCTTACGGCGACGTGAAACGCGTCGAACTCGCCATCGCGCTCGCCAATGATCCACGCCTCCTGCTAATGGACGAGCCGACCGCCGGCATGGCGCCGCGCGAGCGCAATGATCTGATCGCGCTGGTGAAGCGGCTGGTGATCGAGCGCGAGATTTCGGTCTTATTCACGGAACATTCGATG
The DNA here is from genome assembly GCA_963739385.1 of uncultured Alphaproteobacteria bacterium. GTDB lineage: Bacteria > Pseudomonadota > Alphaproteobacteria > Rhizobiales > Xanthobacteraceae > VAZQ01. The sequence goes on along the minus strand of CAVUAI010000044.1, from coordinate 106,583 downwards.
GACGTCGTGTTCGCCTATGCCGACCGCATCATCGTTTTGGCGCGCGGCTTGCTGATCGCAGACGGCAATGCCGACACCATCCGCGATAATCGCGAAGTGCAGCAGGTCTATCTCGGGACCGGCCGCACCTTCAGACCCCATGGCGAGGCGCGGCCATGAGCATGCTCGAGGTGGAGGGGCTAAAGGCATGGTATGGCGCCGCGCAAATCCTGTTCGAGCCGTCGTTCCATGTCGGTCGCGGTGAGGTAGTCGCGCTCATGGGTCGCAACGGCGCTGGCAAGTCGACGACATTCAAGACGCTGATGGCACTGATCTCGCAACGCGCTGGAACGGTTCGCTTCCTCGGCGAGGATATCTCGAAGCTCAAGCCGTTCGAGATCGCGCGCCGGGGGCTCGGCTTCGTGCCGGAAGACCGACGCATCTTCTCCGATCTCACCGTGCTCGAAAATCTCGACATCGGCCGGCAGCCCGTACGACATCATCCCGACGGCCGTCCGGCGCCGTCGTGGACGACGGAAAAGTTGTTTACGATCTTTCCCAATCTTGGCGGCATGCCCGACCGTCGCGGCGCCCATATGAGCGGCGGCGAGCAGCAGATGTTGACGGTCGCCCGCACGCTCATGGGCAATCCCTTCCTGGTGCTGCTCGACGAGCCCTCCGAGGGCGTCGCGCCTGTAATCGTCGAACAGATGGCCAACACCATCATCGAGCTCAAGAAGGAAGGCCTGTCGGTTCTTTTGTCCGAGCAGAACATCCATTTCGCCGAACTCGTCTGCGACCGCGCTTATATTCTCGAGAAAGGCCAGGTGCAGTGGCACGGTCGCATGGTCGATCTCGCCAAGGACGGCGCGGCACAACGGCGCCTGCTGTCGGTGTGACCATGACCTCCCGCCCCCGCCGCAGACCCGGCGCGAAATCCGAGTATCGGCTCGACGATCAGGTCGGCTTTCTGCTGCGCGTCGCGATGCAGCGGCATACGTCGATCTTCATGTCTCAGATCATCAAGGGGCTGACGCAGACGCAATTTGCCGCGCTCGCTAAATTGCGCGAGGTGGGACCCTGCTCGCAGAACCAGCTCGGCCGCCTGATCTACCTCGACGCGGCCACGACCAAGGGAGTGGTCGACCGGCTCGAGGTGCGTGGCTTCGTCACCGCCCACCCGGACGCGAACGACCGCCGCCGTCGTGCCATCGCGCTGACCGAGGGCGGCCGCGCCGTCGCGGATGCGGCGGTGAAAATTGCTCGGCAAATCACCCACCAAACCTTGACGCCGCTCAGCGCCACCGAGCAGAGGGCCGTTATTCGCCTGCTGAGAAAGTTGGCCTGACCGTTGGCCGGATCAGCGGCCCGCGCGCTTGAGAATGTCGCGCAGCCGTTGCGGCGTCACCGGCAGCCGGGTAATTGCGCCCGGGATCCCGACAGCATCGTCGATGGCCGCGGCGATCGCCGCGCCGACGGCGTTGATGCCGCCCTCCCCCGCGCCTTTCAGGCCAAGGGGATTGAGTGGTGAAGGCGCGTCCTCTGTGATGAGGACCTCGGGCGCCGGCACTTCTCGCGCTGTCGGCATGAGATAATCCGCTAAATTGACCGACAACGGCTCGCCTCGGTCGTCGTAGAGGAATTCTTCGAGCAGCGTACCACCGAGCCCCTGCGCGAATCCGCCGACGAGCTGACCTTCGACCAGCATGGGATTGACCGCCCGTCCGATGTCATAGGCGAGAAGATAACGCTCGATCGTCACACCGCCGGTCTCGCGATCGACCTTAGCGACCGCAATATGCACGCCATAGGGGTAGTTCATGTGATCGGTATGGAACCAGCCATCGGCCGAGAGGCCCGGCGCACGGGCGCCGCGCAGATTCGATGCTGGCTCCAATGCTTTGGCGATCTCGCCCAACGTCATGGAAGGTCCGGCGACGGTCCCCCTGCGCACCACCTTGCCCTCCATCACTTCGAGCGCGTCGGCGGGTTGCTGCAGCAGCTCGGCCGCGACGTCGATCGCCTTGGAGCGGACCTCGACCGCAGCAAGACGGGTCGCCTCCCCGGTCATCACGGTGACGCGAGATGCGAAGGCGCCCACCCCAAATGCGATGCGGTCCGTGCGGCCGTGCAGGACTCGCACGCGCCGATAATCGACGCCAAGTGCATCCGCGCAGATCTGCGCCACCACCGTCTCGACGCCCTGGCCAAGGGAAGCTGCGCCGGTCACCACCTCGACCAGACCCGACGGGTCGACGGACACCCGCACGCCGTCGAACGGACCGAGGCCGCTCTTTTCGACGAAGATGCCAAGACCCACCCCGACGCATTCTCCGCCGGCGCGACGGCGCCGCAGGTCGTCCTGAAGGGCACTCCATTTGACCGCAGCCAGTGCTTTGTCGATCAGACCGGCATAGTCACCGGAGTCGAGCACAATTTCCGTCCCGAGCGTTGCCAGCGGCCGCCGATATGGCATGTCCTCTTTGGGGACGAGATTGCGCCGGCGGACTTCGATCCGATCGATTCCTAACCGCGCTGCGATTGCGTCCATCAGTCGCTCGCGCACGAACGTGCTTTCGAACCGTCCGGGGGCACGATAGGTGCCGCCTGGCGTCTTGTTGGTGAGGCGCACATGGCCGATCGCTCGGTAGGCCGGCACGCGATACGGCCCAGGCAACATCGCGGCCGCGAGATCGGGCACCGTGGCAGCGTGGGTGCGAACGTAGCCGCCCTGGTCGTGGAAGAATTCGTCGTCAAGGGCGAGAATGTGGCCCTCAGCGTCGACTGCGACGCGGACCTTATGCTGCTGCTGGCGCGAATGATTGGCGGCGATCAGGTGCTCGCGCCTGTCCTCGATCCATTTCACCGGCCAGCCGAGCCGCAGCGCGGCGAGGCACACCAACACGTCCTCGGGATAGAGCTCGCCGCGAATACCGAAGCCGCCGCCGACATGCCCTTCGAACAAGTGCACAGTTGCGGGATCGCGGCCCAGCATGCGGGCGATATTGTCGCGATTCCAGTGCGGAACCTTGGCGGCGCCGTGAAGCTCCAGCACGTCGCTGGCGGCGTCGTAGCGCGCGATCGCACCACGGGTTTCGAGCGGAACGCCGGAATGGCGCCCCACCTCGAGATCGAGCTCCACCACGGCATGCGCATCGCGAAACGCTGCTGCGACATCGCCGTAGGACTTGTCCACGATCGCCGGTTCGGTCGAACGGCCGTCTTCGAATTCCCCTGGCGCGGCGGTGGCGTCGAGGATGACCGGCAATTCTTTGACTGAGATTACGACGAGATCAGCTGCGTCCTCCGCCACATAGGGATCGGTCGCGAACACTGCCGCGACCGGCTCGCCGACATAGCGCACGCGCTGCCGGGCCAGAATGGGCTGGCGATAGGGCGCCAAGCCTTCGATGCGGGTCAGGCGGAAGTCGATTGGCGGGATGTCGGAAACGTCGGCTGACGTCCAGACCGCCACGACACCCGGCAGCGCCAGCGCCGCACTGTCATCGATCGACACGATCCGGCCGTGCGCGTGGGCCGACCGCACCACCCGCATGTGCACCATGTGCGGAAAGGCAACATCCGCCGCGAACCTGCCGCGGCCCGTCACCAAAGGCCGATCCTCGAGACGGGTCACCGAACGTCCGATGAAGCCCATATCAGGCCTGTATCCGTGCGGAAGCCGCCCGCAGCGCCGCACGAATGCGCTGCGGCGTCGCCGGGAACTCATCGATCGATACGCCGAACGGCGAAAGGGCGTCGTTGATGGCATTAACGACAGCGGCGGGCGCGCCGATTGCGCCGCCCTCACCCAGTCCCTTAGCCTTGGTGACTGACGCTTCGGTCAATGTTTCCAGATGGTGGATTTCAATGGGAGGAATTTCACGTGCAGTCGGGGGCAGGTAATCCGCCAGAGTTGCCGTGAGGATATTACCAGTCTCGTCGTAGATGATCTCTTCGAGCAGCGCGTTGGCGATGCCCTGGGCAACGCCGCCGTGAATCTGCCCGTCGACGATCATGGGGTTGATCAAACGTCCGGCGTCCTCGGCCACCAAAAACTTTTCGATCGTGACGCGGCCAGTTTCGATGTCCACCTCGACCATAGCGACGTGGCAGGCATTGGAAAACGTCCCGGGCGGATCGTAGGTCGCGCTCTCGATGATGCCGGGACCGACCTCGCCCTTGAACCGGTGGGTCTGATGATAGGCGGCACGTGCTAGCGTCACGATCGGGATGGAGCGATCGGTTCCGGCGACCCGGGCGGCATCGGCTTCGAGCACGATGTCGTCGGCCGACGCCTCGAGCAGGATGCCCGCCATTTTCGCAAGCTTGGCGCGGACCTTGCGCGCCGCCAGCAAAGTGGCGCCGCCGGCGATCACTAAAGAGCGGCTGGCGAAGGTCCCCCAACCGTAAGGCGTGCGGTCGGTATCGCCGTGCACGATCTTGATGCGGTCCGGCGACGTGCCGAGCTCGTCGGCGATGATCTGCGACAGCGTCGTGCGCAGGCCCTGTCCGTGCGGAGATGCTCCAATCCGCGCCTCGACGAAGCCGGATGGATCGATCGTCATCTCGACGGTTTCCCAACCGGGCGTCACGTCCATGCCGCGCGCAGCGAAGGCCGGTGTGCCATAACCCGTGCGCTCGGCGAATGTCGCGAAGCCGAGACCCAAATAGCGACCTTCGGCACGAGCTTTCGCCTGGCGGGCGCGGAACGCGGAGACGCCGACGGCTTTAACCGCCGCCTCCATGGTTTCCACATAGGTCGCTTCGTCGAACACCAGGCCGGTCGCCGACGTGTAGGGAAAGGTCCTGACCAGGTTGCGGCGGCGGATCTCGATCGGGTCAAGGCCGAAAGCCGCCGCCGCCTTGTCCATCAGCCGCTCGATCGTGAACGTGATCACCGGACGGGAGACGCCGCGATACGGTGCCATCGGACAAGTGTTGGTCACGACGCCACGCGACACGCAGGCATATTCGCGCACGTCGTAGGGACCGGGCATCTCCGCCATCGCCATCAACGGCTCGACTCCACACGTCGTCGGATAGCATGAATAGGCGCCAACATCGGCGACGATGTCCGCGGCGAGGCCGATCAGCTTGGCGTCGGCGTCGAATGCGCCCTCGAGCGAGATGGATTGGTCACGGCTATGGAAGCAGGCGACGAGATTCTCGCGCCGATCCTCCACCCATGCCACCGATGTCTTGAGCTTGCGCGCCAGCCAAGTCACGACCACAAACTCGGGCGCCAGCGACATTTTCTGCCCGAAGCCGCCGCCGACGTCGGGCGCAATCACCCGTAGTTCCGATTCCGGCATCCCGATGAGGTCGGCAATAATCGTCCGCATGGCGTGCGGCATCTGCGTTGCGCAGGTCAGCGTCACGCGCCCGCTGGTGGCATCCCATGCTGCATGTGCGGCGCGCGGTTCCAACGGCAGGGCATTCTGCCGGTGCGAGCGGATGTCGACCCTAATCCGCCGGTGTGCGCTCGCCGTTTTCGCGTCGAATCCAGGCGTCTTCAAGCGTCCTTCGACCACGATATTTCCGGCCGCCTCGTCATGGACGAGCGGGGCATTGGGAGCCAATGCCGCGTCTGCGCCTACGACCGCCGGCATGTCTTCGATTTCGACCTCGACGAGATCGGCAATGTCTTCGGCCTCCTCCTTTGTTGGTGCGACCACCGCCGCGAACGGCTCGCCGACGAATCGCACCACAGCCTTCGCCAACACACGCTGGCCGATCGGCACGTAGTTGAACTTGTGCAACATCGGCTGGATCGGCTTCACGGCCTCAAGCTCGGCGGCGGTGACGACCGTCGCGCCCTCGGGCGCTGTGATCCGCTTGATCCGACCCGCGGCGACCGAGCTTCGGACAAAACGGACCCAGCAAGCCGCCGGCAGATCGCCCGTGAACCGGCCGTTGCCGACCACCAGCGTCGGATCCTCGAGGCGTCGGATCGAACGGCCGACCCAGCCCGGACCGCCATCCGTCTTTACATCGACGACCATCGAGTCCGCGTTTCGCTCACGTCTACTTCTTGTAAGGGCCGAGCTGAGCGGCCGCCGCCTCGGCGAATGAACGATCGATCACGCGCGCAAGGGCCACGTCCTTCTTCACCAGCCCTAGCTCCTTGAAATAATCGAGATCGGTCTGCAGGGTCGTCATGTTCAATGCGCCGTTCGGCTCCATATACGGAGGCACGGCGTCACGGAAGATCGACAGGTCCTTGACGCCGGTCATCTCGCCGAGCATCCCGATGATCTCCTCGGAGCCGGGCCCCGCCATCTTGCCGTCTTTCAAGGCGCGGTCATAGTCGCGGATCGCGCGCAGATAGGCCTTGAGAAATTTCACGCCGGTCTGCCGGTCTTGCGCGAACTTGCCGCTGTAGAGCACCTGCGCCGCCTCGTGGGCATAGAACTTGGACAGCCCGGCGAAGCGCGCGGCAACGCCCGCGCGCAGCATCTGGGTAATGTCGGGCTCGCCGGCGATCGCCGCATCGATGCCCTTGTTCTGCAGCGCGACCACCTGCTGCGAGAACGGCACGTAGACACGGTCGATGTCGGCGTCCTTAAGCCCCCCCTTGAGCAGAGCCTGGTGCAGAACCAACTCGTCGGCCGCCCCCTGCGCCACGACCGCCACTTTCCTGCCCTTCAGGTCGGCGAGGGATTTGAAGGCGCCGCTGTCGACGAGGTCTTTGCGTACCACGAGTGCCTTGTAATCGTAGCCGTCGACGCTCATGCCCTTGTCGGCGACAATGCGAAGCTCGATTCCGCGGTCGACCGCATTGTAAAGACCCGCCGAGGCCGCGCCGCCACCAGCGTCGAGGTCGCCGGTGCCGAGCGGCAGAATCATCTTGGCACCGGAATCAAAATAGGCGAATTCGGCCTTGAGGCCTTCCGCTTTCAAGTAGCCCCGCTTCTCGGCGATATAAAAGGCGATGTCCGTGCTCAAGTTGACGACGCCGATCTTGATGGTCTTGAACTCTTGCGCTTGTGCAGCGCCGGACATCAGGCCGGCTACCGCGAGGACAATGAAACCTCGTGCAAGAGTCATCAAGTTCTTCCTTCAACAGATTGCGTTTCCCTCGGAAGGCCCTGCCTCAATATCACCTTAGGCGCGCAAAGACACGGCGCGGATTCGCATCGGCGATCGCATCGATTTCAGGCGCCGCGAGCCCAGCTAATCGCAGCAGCGCAAGCGGCTCCATGTCAGCCGGCGGAAACGAATAATCAGTCCCCAGCAACACATTATCAAGTCCGACCAGATCGATCAGAAACCGCAGCGCCTTAGGCGCATGCACGATGCTGTCGTAGGCCATCTGCGCAGCATAGGCCGATGGCGCCAAGGCCGCGACATCGCCTTGCGCGGCCCGGTCCATGCGCCGATGCATGATATCGAAACGTCCGGCAAGGTAGGGATACGCTCCTCCGCCGTGCGACAGCACCAGCTTGAGACGAGGGAAGCGGTCCAGCACCCCGGACATCAGCATCGAACCGACGCCGAGCGTAGTGTCGAAGGTATACTCCGCAACCTGCGCGAGCCCGAACTTGGCGGCACGCGGCGTCGGCGCGACAAGGACGGGGTGGATTAGCACGGGCATGCCGAGCGCTTCGGCTTTGCGCCAGAAAACGTCGAGCGAAAGCTCGCCAAGATTGGTGTTCTCGACGTTGGACGAGATGATCACACCGCAGGCCCCGAGCCCGCCGGCGCGTTCGAGTTCTTGGGCGGCAGCCTCCGCCTCGATCAGCGGAACGGAGCCGATCCACGCGAACCGGTCGGAGTTATCCACGCACCACTCTGCCAGTGTGTCGTTGAGGATTCGATGCCAAGCGGTGCATGCTTCTGCGGCAAGACCGTAGCCGAAGATGTCCGGCCAGGTGCCGACGATCTGCACGTCGATACCCTGCGCATCGAGCCAGGCGTGGCGCTCGCCAACCGGCTCGATCAGCCGCGGAAAGAAAGGTCGCACCTTGAACCCGTAATCGAATTGCAGCGACGGCGGAGCGCCTTCGGGTCGCAGAAGCCGCACGCCGATCTCCTTGCCACGAGCCTCGACCGCGTCGATCAATTGCGGTGGAACGTAGTGGGCATGAATGTCGATCGGCATCGGCTCATCGCGCGGTTGGGCACCGCATCTCGACGAACGTGCTGCGAACGGCCTTTATGATGTTCTGATAGCCAGTGCAGCGGCAGAGATTGGATGACAGAATGTCGAGAATTTCCTCATTGGTGAGGTCCGGATCGGTCTCCAGCACGTTTACCGCCAGCATCAAGAAGCCCGGGGTACAAAATCCGCACTGCAATGCATGGTGCTCGATGAATGCGGCTTGCAGCGGATGCAACTTGTCGCCGTCGGCAAGACTTTCGACCGTGCGGATGCGCTTGCCCTGGGCCTGTACCGCGAACATCAGACAGGACCTGATCGCGTCATCGTCGAGGATCACGGTGCACGCGCCGCAAACGCCGTGCTCGCAGCCGATATGCGTCCCGGTCAACCCGCATTCATCGCGAATAACATCGGCCAGCGTCTTTCTCGGCTCGACCCGGACCGCGTGGGCGCGCCCGTTGATGTGGAGCTCGATGTCGATCTTCTCGGTCATCTCCGGCTATTGCACCGTTTGGTAGGAAAAGCCCCACGCTCAATCATGTAAGCGACCGCTCCATGGCCCGGCGCGCGACGGTGCGCACGAGGTCACGGCGATATTCCGCGCTCGTTTGCGCATCCTCCATCGGATCGATGGCCGCGGCCACGCGCTCTGCGGCATTGGCAAAACTTTCGGCTGTCGGCGCGCGACCGTCGAGTGCTTGCTCGCCAGCGGCGATTCGGCGGGCATGCGGCTCTGCGCCGCCAACCGCAAGCCGCGGCTCGACGATGCGCCCATCCTCGAGGCGGTGGACTGTCAGCGCAATGGCTAGCGCAAAATCGCCGGCGCGGCGGTTGAATTCGTAAAAGCCGAAGCGCGTGTCGGGTGCAAGCAGTGGCAAACGCACCTCGGTGAGCAGCTCATCCTCCGCGAGCGTCGTCGTCATTATCCCAGCAAAAAATTCATGGGCGGGAATGATCCGCGTCCCGCGGATACTTTGTGCGACCATCTGGGCACCGAGGACGACCGCGACAGTGCACCATTCCGACGCCGGATCCGCGTGAGCGATGCTGCCGCAAAACGTGCCGCGTGCGCGAATTGGATGGTGCGCAATGTGGCGCACGACCGTAGATAGAAGCGTGCCAAGTGGACCTTCTGTGATGGAGCGGTGGAAGGCTGAATGCCGGACGCAAGCTCCGATGCAAAGCTGATCGCCATCGACGGCAAGGCGCTCAAGCGCTTTCACCCCGTTGATGTCAACGAGATGGGTGGGCCGCGCCAATCTGAAGGCCATGATGGGCACCAAACTCTGGCCACCTGCCAAGACCCGCCCATCAAGCGGCGCAACTTCAGCCAGAAGCGTCACCGCCTCGTCTACCGTCCGTGGTGCATGATATCGGAAGGGCGCAGCCTTCATCTCAGTCCCGCGTCACTTCGCGACACTTCCGGATAGCCATTTCTACCACCTACCCTCGTACCGCCTGAGTGATACATGCATTCCTTAGCATGTAAAGCAGAAGCGTGAGGCGCTATCCCTGAACCCAGCCTTAAATGACCCGACGCCGTTGGAACGCTTACGATCGCCTGCCTCCAGTCTGAGCCGCCTGCAACGTATGCTCAACGAAGCCCAACTCTCTCTGCTGCGATTACGGTATCGACCTTGGAGGTGCTTGCCGATGATCATTCAGACAGCTCCCGCAGGCGAGCCTCGCTTGGCCGTCATGATGTACGAGCACACAGCTTTTCGGGAAGTTTGCGCGAGCTTTCGGTAGCGATTGCTTAGACCCAGTTTGGCCCAACGATTTGATGTACTGCTGTCTTGAAGCGGAAAAAGCAAAAGACTGACTCGAAGGGCGCACAAAAATTGCGGCGGACGCGGAAACATAGGTCGAAATTCCCGACAATTCAGCGGAATTCGCGCACCAGAGAATATTCGCGGCGAGCTGTATAAAGCCGACACGCAGCTTCCGCTGAACTATATGCCCTGCAGTTTGCGGACAATATACCAATCGGCAACGGGTTGTAGGTGGACTGAGGAATTGTTCATCCGTAAATCCCGTTCAGCCCACAAGCGGCTGCCACCACTCAGCCTGCCAATGCCACGCACTCGATCTCGCAGCCGTTGCCGAACCGAAGCTGCATCGACCACGCCGTGCGTGCCGGCGGGTCGAGCGGAAAAAATTCACGATACACCCGATCCATTTCCGCCATGTGCGAGAGGTCAGCCAGCACCACATGCACGCGCAGTACGCGTTCAAGCGACGAGCCGGCGGACTCGAGCATGTGCTGCATATTGGACAATGTTACACGAACCTGTTCGGCAATCGGCCCGTGGCTGCGCTCACCGGTCTGCGGATCGATCGGCACCATGCCCGACAGGAATATGTAATCGCCGACGCGGATGCCGGGAACATGCGGCAGGTTGGAGTTGCGCGAGGCATTGAGCAGCGGGTTCTTGGGCTCGATCGCCGAGCGTTGAAGCTTTTCTGTCATCGGATCACGCCAGCGCGGTGCATTCGACGATCACCTTCACGCCATCGGGAAGGCGTGCGCCGCAGACGGTCCTCGCCGGCGGCTGATCGGGAAAGAAGCGGGCATAGACCTCGTTCATGTTAGGCGCTTCCAGCATGCTATGCAGCAGCACATTCACTTTCACGACCTTGTCGAGCGACGAACCTGCCGCGTCCAGCACGTGCTTGAGGTTGGTGAGAATCTGTCGAGTCTCGCTCGCCGTCGTTCCTTGCATGCGCTCGCCGGACTGCAGATCGACCGCTGTGAGGCCGGACACGAACAGAAAATCTCCGCCCCTTACCGCCATCGACACCGGTTGGCCGGAACTGCTCGCCGTATCGGGCGCGCGCATCGGTAGAGGAATGACTTCACGTTTGGCCCTCATCAGATGTCCTTCGCGCACGCTCAGGCGGCGGCGACCACGTCGAGTTGGACCTTGAAGCCAGCCTCGATCTGCACCGTCCACACCGTGCGCGCCGGCGGCCCGTTAGCTACGTATTGCCGGTAGACACGGTTCAGCACATCGTACTCGATGCTGTCGTAGATCAGCGCATGCACCTGCACGAGCCGATCGAGCGATGAGCCGGCTGACTCCAGCAGCAACTTCAGATTTCCAAGAATGACGTGCGCCTCGCTAGTGAGCGTGCCGTGGCGCCGCTCCCCCGTTTGTGGATCGACCGGCAGCATGCCGGAACAGAAGATCAAACCGCCGGCGCGCACCGCCGGGGACTGGTGGTGCCCGTAATGATGCCGCAGATCCAGCCCGGCAAGTGGCGCCGCGATGACCTCGCGCACGGCCCGTCTGTCCTGATCAGTCCGACAGCACCGCCACACCGGGCAGAAGGAACCGCTCGATGTTGCCGCGCGTTGGTAGGTCGCCCAAGCCTACTAGCGCGTCGATGAGCGCGTTCAACTTCACCCGCGAAATCTTGCCGGTGCGGTCGAAGAAGTTGTTTTTGCGGAAGAAGTCGTAGGCTTTCTCGACGTCATCGGCCTTCTGGCCGCTGATCCGGACGAGAAGTGCAACCGCTTCGGCGCGGTTGCGCTCGTCATAGAAGAACTCAGTGCTCTTGCTTTGCGCTTCGAGCACGCGCTTGAGCACGTTGGGATTGCGTGCGGCCCAAGCCTTGTTGGCCATCGTGCCCGAGAAAACCAACTCCGGCGCATATTCGATCGTCAGACCGAGATCGTTGAAGCCTTGGTTCTGAAGCTGAAAGTTGGATGGCGGCAACAGGATCGCGGCATCGACCGCTCCGCTCAACAGTGCCTGAGCGCGGGCGGTAGTCGCACCAGCGTAGACGTAGTCATAGTCGCCGGTCTTGAGCCCATTCGGCGCCAGCATACGATCGACATAGAGGCGAGTAATGTCCTTCGGGCCGCCGACCGAGATCACTTTGCCCTTGAGATCTTTGACGCTCTTGATGCTCGATTTCGCGATCAACGCATAGGGCGGCGCCTGGATTTCGAAGCGCGCGATGCCGAGCCCCGCACCTTGCTCGGCGGCCCGGATCGGATCCACCAACCCGGTGGAGAACGACATGTCGAGCGAGCCTGCCGCGAGTTGCTGGATAGCGTTGGCGCTTGCGGGGATATAGATCAGATCAGCCTTGACATTTGCGGCGGTGAAAAAGCCTTTGTCGATCCCGATGAAGAGCGGCCAGAGGTTGGCTGAAGGCGAGCCGACGGTGCCAATGATGACGGTATCCATGGCGCGCACGGGCGCCACCGACATCAGCATGGCCGCAACTAGACCCAGTGTCGCACGACCGACCGTTCTCATCATTCGCATGGTTCACCCTCCGTGATCCGTTCCATGCAGCCGAATCGACAACAGCTGCCGCGAAACCGTATCCATCAATCGGTCAACGGCATGATCTCCGGTCTATTTCTTCCTCGACGCCGTCTTTCTTGCCGATGTGCCGCCCGCTAGCTGTGCACGATAATGCCGGGCAATTTCCGAACCAGTCGCCTTCCAGACCTTCTTATGCTTGCAGATGTACTTGAGTGCAGCGTCCAGCGCACCGATGCGATATGGCAGGCCCGTCAGATAGGGATGGACGGCAATATGCATGACGCGCCCGGATGTGGCACCTTCACGATAGAGGGTATCGAACTGCCGGCATATCGCGTCCTGGAAATCAGCCGGGGTCATATTGGCGCTCTCAAAGGCTTGCTTGTCATTAATGTTATAGCTGTACGGCAACGACACGATTGTCTTGTCCCTACCGATCGTCATCGTGTAGGGCTGATCGTCGTTGGGGCCCCAATCTGCGACGTATTCGCAACCTGCCTCCGCCAAGAGATCGAGCGTGTCCCAAGTCTCCTGAAGTCCGGCGCCTAGCCAGCCGACAGGACGCGTGCCGCTCACGCTCGCGATGGTATCAAGCGTGTTGCGGATGATCGTAGGCTCCTCATTGGCTGGCACTTCGTTGAGGCGGCGGGAGTTGCTCTGGTTGTGTCCCATCCATTCCCAGCGACGCTTCTCGCCTTCCTCGATGATTTCTGGATGATGGACGCAGATATCGCTGTTGAGCGCGACGGTCGCGCGTACGCCATAGCGGTCGAGAACCTGCATAAGCCTGAACACGCCGACGCGGTTGCCGTAGTCGCGCATGGCCCAGATCGGGATGTCCGGAATCTTGCCCGGGCCGAGGCCCCCAGGGCGCGTGTCCAGAGAGAAAAACTCGATATTGGGAACGACCCACAGGGCGACTTGCGCACCGCCAGGCCATTCGAGCGGCGGCCGTCGGATGATGGGCGAGTACGGGAAGGGGCCATAGGGACCGGGTTTCATGAAGCCTTCCGAGAGCGCGCCGCTCAGGCCGCCACCAGGCGGAAACGTTCCCACACCGTAGGCGCTTTTGCCAGCACACTTGACCAGCCGCCATTTTTCTCGTGCTGGCCCGGCTCAACGGGGCGGCCTGCAAAAGCATACTCCGCCGAAAGAGCCGCGAATGGATTCGGCGAGACTTCATAGACGCCATGACCGCGAGGCCGAACCGTAATGTTTGCGTCCTGCTCGCCGCTTAATGGGACATGCTCGAACTTCACCTCGCCGCGCTCGCTTGGATGCGTCCGATTGAAATAGAGCGCGAGGGTATCGAAGAACTGGAGCTGCTTGTAGTTCTGGAACAGAGGCTTTTCCTCGATCCAGGCCGACGTCTTTGGATCCTGGGCGAGTTCGGCCTTGAGCCGCTTCTGGCGATCAATCTCGCCGTCGAGCATTCGCTGCGCCAGCGGGCGGTCGTGCGGCGGGATCTTGTCGATCAGCACCATGCTCGAGAGCCCGTAGCGCCCGTTGTAGAGCCCCCAACTATGCATGCTCGACATCAGCCCGCAGAAAGGATGTTGCCGCTGGTTGAACTCGGGCGAACCGCGGCTCGTCACCGTGATGTATTCTGCCGGCGTCTCGACGAGATTATATGGCAGGCCGGTTGCCTGATCCGTCACCGGATCGCGGTCGAACTCGGCCCAGCCGACGTCGTGGTGCAGGACCACGTGGAACATCAGGTCGTTCGGCTCAGGTCCCTGAAATCGATCGTTACCGAAGGCGCGGGCGAACTGATGCGACAGCGCCGTGTGCTCGTACATCATGATCGCCAAACGAGGCTGACCGGCAGGCGCCGTCTGAATAATCATGCTGGATATCCTCGCAAATCGTCGACGCGCTACAGCGGCCCAGTTGAGATGATATTAGAGAGCGCGCCAGCGCGCCAGCATGGCCCCCACGGCCTGCTTTCCAATTTCCCTCGCGTGGGATTTTTGATCGCGATCGCCGCGCCGTCTGCCGCTCGCTTTCGCCATCTTGCGCCGCACGGCCGGATTAATTTTTCCCTCAGCGGAAAATTTTTCTGATGGTCGCCCGATCGAGCCACGGCAGCCAGTTGCCATGGCCGCAAATGTGCTTGCACTCGTTCTGCCCTGTCGCCTCGACGAGCAGGGCAAGCGTCAGTCCAGATGTCGATCTTCGCCCGGGTGCACATATCGGAGAACGACGACCCTTCGATGGTCCAGTCCGACCGAACTTGCAACCGGCGTTGCCTAGAGCAAGCGACAGCCAGTTAGCATAGCTACTTCTTGCGTCGGCGCTTCCTTGTTTTCCTCTGGGAGGCTTTGTGAGAAGCCGATGTCTTTTGAACGGCAAAGTCTTCGAGCTTCGCACCAGCTTTTAATTTCTCGCGCAACCAGACGGGCTGGGCTCCTCGCCCCGCCCACGTGTTACCGGCCCTGTCACGATATTTAATCGCGACCTTCCGGCCTTTCATGGGATTTCGTCGGCTCCGGTTGCCAATCTCGCTACCCAGCATTGAAAGCTGGTCCTGCAACAGAGTTTCCCTTTGCTTGAGAACCTTTGCAATTTCATCGCGAAGCTTTAGGAGCGCTTCGACTGACATTGAACCAAGGTTTGGTCCGGCCATTTTCACCTCCTAAAAAAAGCAACGTAGCCGTATTTTTAAAGGGTGAAAAGGTAGGGCCTAGGGGGCCTGCCTGCCCTACAGCAGGATCCTTCAGCTTGTTCATTTGGCGAAAGTCGACCGTGACAGCGCACTTCATGGCCGTTGCGCTTCGGACGCCGCAGCCGCATACGCTCGAACCTGCGCCGAAACGCATCACGGGCCAGCCCCATCACGAAGGCCTAGACTTACTGATAACGAGCAGGTTTGCTCGCAGGAACAATTCGAACATTTGAGAAGTTGCTCCAGCACCATATTGCCGAAGTTCGAGTGTAAACTTGGAAGGTGCACGGCGATCAAGGCTCTCCGATCACGGAAACTGTCCCTTAACGACCTTACAATTCATGGTGCACGTAGTGGCCCAAGCAGCGGCGGCTGGCAATGAATGAAACGGTTTTGAACAAATTGGAGCGGCGGCTAGGGAGGCTGCACGCAAGACAGCGGTTAGGAATCGAGACGGATCACGAAGCCCAAATTTTTGGCCAGGGGATCAACTTTTTTCACATTGAAAACTGGTATTCAATTCACTCTGTCATTCGCACGACGCTCCATCTACTCGGGTTGTATAGGCGCGGCCGCAAGAACGCCGAGCAGATCCAGATCAGACATAATAGTGTCGGCAGCACGAGGCTGCCAAACCAGTTCGACGGCTTCACCATACTTCATCTAAGCGATTTACACGTGGATATTAGCGAAGGCGCGATGCGCCGTCTGAACGAGATACTTCCAAGCTTGACCTATGACATGTGCGTCCTGACTGGTGATTATCGCGGGGCGACATTTGGGCCATTCGATGCCGCGCTCGAAGGATTGGCGCGGGCACGCGCTCATATCAAGGGGCCGGTCTACGGAGTGCTGGGAAATCACGATTCCATTCGCATGGTTCCCGAACTCGAAGAAATGGGAATTCGGATATTGCTCAACGAATGCGAGTTAATTTCGCGCGGCGACCAAGCAATTTATCTAGCCGGCATTGACGATGCCCACTATTACCGGGTCGACAATATCGAAAAAGCGGCGTCCGGAATTCCAGACCATGCGTTTTCTATCCTGCTGTCGCATACGCCCGAGGTTTACCGCCAAGCTGCCCATGCCGGCTTCGATCTGTTTCTGAGTGGGCATACCCACGGAGGTCAGATCTGTCTGCCCGGGTCTTATCCAATCACCCTTAGTTCGGTTCTGCCAAGGCAAATGGGCTCGGGGCGATGGAAGCACAGTGAGATGGTAGGTTATACGTCGGTTGGTGTCGGGTGTGCTGTGGTCCCTGTGCGTATCAATTGCCTTCCAGAAATTACTCTGCATCATCTACAATGCGTCTGATTGCGTGGCCGGGGTCGATAGTTTCTTCTCGTCGGTCTGCGGCTGTTGCACCTTGTTAGGTGGCTTGTCTTTCTTCTTTGATGCCTTGTTTCGACTGCTTTTTCAACGGTTTCTCTGATGGAGGCACAGGGGTCGCCCCCAGCAAACAAAGACGCCGAGCCGAAATCTGTGCCGTCTCAGCCTGCGCCATCGCAGTTGCGCGGTCGTGGCGCGACGCCCCACCATCCGGAACTTTTTCACGCTGACATCGACCTCAGGTTCTCCCGACTGATTCGGCCCGCCCGCGTCGGCTTCGTTTGCGTCTGCCGGACATCTCTCAGTTAACCGCGCGGCAACCATAAGAAGCCCTCTGAACGTAGAGAGACATTCGAGCTTCGGGTGCAGCTTTCAGTCTGCTCCGCTGTCATGCTTCATTCCTTGCGACTGCTGTTACCCGTCGGGTTACCCGACGCGAAGCTTAGCCCAAAACCTGATCGGCATAAGCCGTTGATTTTATTGGCGCGCCCGGAAGGATTCGAACCTCCGACCCCCAGATTCGTAGTCTGGTGCTCTATCCAGCTGAGCTACGGGCGCTTGTTGCGCATTGCGCGGGAATGCCCCTGCACCAGCCGTAGCCGGCGGGAACGCCGGCATAGCTATCGGGTTCATCCCCCATTGGCAAGTTAGCGCAGACGCCGCGGCCCTTCACGCCCGCACGCGCTCGCCGCGCCGCGTGTCGAGTTCGACCGCGCGATCGGGGATCGAGAGGCGGAAGGTCGCTCCGATGGTGCCTTCGACCAGGCGGATGTCGCCGCCATGGGCGCGCACCAGCTCGGCCACGATGGCGAGGCCGAGCCCGACGCTGCCGGTGCGGGTCGAGCCCTGGAAGGCTTCGAACAGGTGCGCCCGGGCGCGCTCCGGCAGGCCCGGGCCGGTGTCGGACACCTCGATCACCGCCACCGCGCCCTCGCGCCGGCCGGTGATGCGGACCTGATCGCGCCCGGGATCCTTGGCGTCGCGGCCTTCGAGCGCCTGCACCGCGTTGCGCGCAAGATTGAGCAGCATGCGGAACAGCTGGTCGGGATCGGCGTCGACCATGAGGCCCCGCTCCACCGCGCTGATCCAACGCACCGACGCACCGCCGTCGAGGCCGAGGGTCTCGCGCACGTCCTCGACCAGCGGCTCGAGCGCGACCGGCCGGCGATCGGGCGGCGGCTCCTGCACGCGGCCATAGGACAGCGTCGACTGGCAGAACGCGATCGCGCGCTCGAGCGCGAGCATGAGCTTGGGCGCGAAGCGCTGCACGTGCGGGTCGGAAATCTTCGCCAGGCGCTCGGAAAAGAGCTGCGCCGAGGACAGCAGGTTGCGCAGGTCGTGGTTGATCTTGGAAACCGCGAGTCCGAGCGCGGCGAGATGGCTCTTCTGCTGCAGCATGTTGGCGAGATCGAGCTGCATGGCGGCAAGCTCGCGCTCGGCGGTCCCGATCTCGTCGGTGCGGGCCGAGGCCGCGATGATGCGGGCGGGATTCTCCGGCTCGGCGCGAAACGCCACCATGTTGGCGGTCATGCGCCGCATCGGCCGCACCAGCAGGATGTGCAGCGTGAGATAAACCAGCGCGGCGGTGATGGCGGAGATGATCAGCGACAGGATCAGGATGCGGATGGAGAAATCCACCATCGCCTTGCGCAGCGGCGCCTCGTCGAGCACGATCTCGACGAACTCGCCGCCCATCGGCGCGGGCCCCACCACCCGCATGACGTCGCCGTCCGAGCATCGCAACGTGTCGAAGGCATCGATGATGGCGCGGTACCAGGTCATGTCGCGCATGTCGATGTCCTGGTTGACCGCCTGCGGCATGTCCGACACCGCGAGCAGCCGCCGCTGCTGGCCCATCTTCAGCGCGACGGCGCGGGCGCCGATGCTTTCCAGGATCTGCCTGGCGGTGCTCTCAGGCACCATCCCGCTCGGCGCGGTCTCGAACACCAGCGCCGCGGTATAGGCGTCCGAGAGCCGGTCGCTGAGCCAGTTCAGGCGGTAGTTGGCGACCGAGGGCACGTAGATCAGGACTTCCGCGATCATCACGAACAACACGGTGAGGACGAGAAGCTTGCCAGACAGCCCCATGCGCGGGCGCGCGCGGCCCGAGCCGTCCGCCGCGGCGGGTTGGTCGGTCGTGTCCATTCAGATTTGGATCCTTGCCCCGGTCAGCCGAGGCGGCGCAGCCAGCCGATGACCCGCCGCACCCGGTTGCTGGTCAGACTGAGGATGAAATAGGTGGTGGCCGCCCGTTTTCCAATCTCTGCCAGGGTCGGGTAAGGCACGATGATACCGGCAAGGGCCCGGATATTGAGCCCGCGCGCGACGGCCAGCGTCCAGGTGGTAATCAGTTCACCCGCACTGGCGCCGACGATAGTGGCCCCCAGGATCCTGCCCCTGCGGTCGGTTATCACCTTGATGTGCCCCGCGGTTTTGCGCTCCGCCTGAGCCCGGTCGTTCTCGTGATAGGGCCAGCGCAGCACCCGCAGGCCTCCACGCCGCGCCCGCGCCGCGGCCTCGGTCAGCCCGACTTGGGCAAGCTCCGGATCGGTAAAGGTCACTCGCGGAACCAGATCGTCGTCGGCTTTTACCGGGAGCCGGAAGAGCGCGTTCCGGATCACCAGCCCGGCATGATAGTTGGCGAGATGGGTGAATTGCCCGCGGCCCGCGACATCGCCAATGGCGTAGACCCGCCGGTTGCTGGTCTTGAGTCCTTCATCGACGCGGATGCCGGCGCGATCGGTGGCGATGCCGGCGGCCTCGAGCGCTAGTCCCGCGACGGTGGCGGTCCGGCCGGTTGCGACCAGGAGGTGACTTCCTTCGATCGCCTGTTCGCCGCCGTCGCCCCGCACGACGACCTTGAGCTTCGCGCCGGCGGCTTCGACGCCCGCGACCGTCACGCCACGGCGCAGATCCACGCCCTCGCGCGCGAGCGCGGCGAGCACGACATCCGCGCATTCGACGTCTTCGCGCGCCAAGGGTTGCCCCGCTTCCAGCACCGTGACCGCGGCGCCCAGCCGGCGAAACGCCTGGGCGAGCTCGAGCCCGATCGGGCCCGCGCCGATCACGACGAGGTGGTCGGGCCGCGTGGTGAGATCGAAGACGGTCTCGTTGGTGAGGAAGGGCACCGCATCGAGCCCCGGGATCGGCGGGACCGACGGCGAGGAGCCGGTCGCGATGACGAAACGCCGCGCCCGGATCTCGGTGCCGTCGTCGACCACGACGGTGTTGCGGTCCTTGAAGCGCGCGGTGCCTGCGATCACCCGCACGCCGAGGCCGGTGAACCGCTCCCTGGAATCGTTCGGCGCGACCGCCGCGATGACGTCGTGCACGTGGGCATGCACCTTGCCGAAATCGACGTCGACGCGTCCCGCCGACACGCCGAAGGCGGGCGCCCCGGCGATCGCGCGGACGCGCTCGGCGGCGGCGATCAGCGATTTTGAGGGCACGCAGCCGGTATAGAGGCAATCGCCGCCAAGCTTGTCCTTCTCGATCAGGACCACCGGCACGCCGAAGGCGGCGGCTGCCGCCGCGACCGACAGGCCGCCCGCGCCCGCGCCGATGACGCAGATATCCGGTGTCAGAAGTTCCGCCATGTCATGCTCTTCCCGGTGTCATGCCCGCGAAAGCGGGCATCCAGTAACTGCGTAGAGGCGATCGGGCGACGCGTGCCTTTATGCCAGTCCAGTGATGACTGGATCGTCCGCTGTCGCGAACGATGACGACCCAGGAGCCTCATAACATAGCGGCTATCGGATCAAGCCCTTGGGTGACCAACACGGGTGACGCGTGCGCGCCCCCGCAGCCGTTTCACCACGACCGGAACGAGCGCAAGAACGCCGAGCGCCGCGAGCGCGGCGAGCAGCTCCGGCGTGAACGCGGCATCCATTTGAAATTTGAGTCGACAGTCCGCCCGCCCGGCGGCGAGGCAGGACTGGTAGGCCGCCTGCTGGGCGGCGATCACGCTGTCGAGCCCGGCGCCGAAGAAGGCGAAGGTGAAGGTGGCCGGAATGATGCCGAGCGCGGTCGCCGCCGCGAAGGTCGCGAGGCGGACACCGGCGAGCGCCGCCACCAGGTTTACGACCCAGAACGGGAAGATCGGCACCAGCCGCAGAAACAGCAGATAGTTGAAGGCGTCGTCGCGAAAGCCTTGCGTCAGCTTCTCCGCCAGCGGCCCGGCCCGGCGAACGAGCTGTTCGCCGAGCGCGCTCCTGGCGATCAGAAAGATGCAGATTGCGCCGGCGGTCGCACCCACCAGCGCCGCCGCACCCCCGAGGATTCCGCCGAACAGGATGCCGCCGATGACCGTGAGATAGAACCCGACCGGCACGGATAGGGCGGCGGCCGCGACGTAGAGCGCGACGTAGGCCGCAACCGCGGACGGCTCATGCGTCGCGATGAAGCTCTGCAGCGCTTCGTGGTGGCGAGCGAACGTCTCGAACGAGAGGTGCCGATGCCACACCAGCGCCGTGACCACGAGCGACAGGACGACGATCACGGCGAGCAGCACCAGGCGCCGCGGCGAGAATCTGGGGCAGACGGCCTGCGCGGCGGGAGATGGGGGGCCGTCCTCGGCGGACATGGGTGACCTTCAGCGCCTGATCCCAGCGGGTCGACATGGGTCCGCGACCGACGCGCTGGCCGATCCCATGAATGGGTCGATCTTATCCGAGCATCGCCCTTGAAAACGCCGTTTCACCGTATTTTGACGCCTTCTCACGCGCTTGTGCCACGGCCTCCGCGTCGCATTGACCACCACCGCACCCTCCCGTATAAGCCGCCGGGATTTTCGGTCGCGGCGATCCGGAGGCCAATGCTTGCGACGCCGGCCCTCGTGCGCCGCGCGAGCGAGCCATCTCCATCCAGATCGAGCGGCCTGCGGAGAACGACCCGTGAAGCGGACCTATCAACCGAGCAAGCTGGTGCGCAAGCGCCGTCACGGGTTTCGCGCCCGAATGGCCACCAAGGGCGGCCGCAAGGTCGTTGCCGCGCGGCGCGCGCGCGGACGCAAGCGGCTCAGTGCCTGACGCCTGCCGCGGCGCGACGCGCCAGCGTGACGTGGAGCGCCTCAGGCAACGTGCCGATTTCCTGGCTGCCGCGACCGGTGCCAAGGTGCCGACCGCGGCGTTCGTCTTGCAGGTGCGCAAGCGAGCGGACAGTGGTCCGATCCGTGTGGGCTTCACGGTGTCGCGGAAGGTCGGAACCGCCGTCGAGCGCAATCGGGTGCGACGCCGCCTCAAAGAGGTCGTGCGGCAGTCGGCGGCGACTGGTCTTTCGCGCGGGCATGACTACGTGTTGATCGGACGGCGCGCCGCCCTGTCGCTGCCTTTCGAAAGCATCACCGAGGATTTCAACCGCGCGCTGCGGCGGCTGCGAGTTCCCAAATGACCGACCAGAAGAACACCATTCTCGCCATCGTGCTGTCCGCGTTGGTGCTGATCGGCTGGCAGCTCTACTACGGCATGCCGCAGATGGAGAAGCAGCGGCAGATCCAGCAGCAGCAGCAGGCGCAGGAGCGCATGCAGGCGCCGCCCGGCGCTCCCGCGCAACCGACTGCGGCGCCATCGCAGCCGGGAAGCGTGCCGCAGGCACCCACCCAGCCGGGAGCGGTGCCGGGCCAGGCGCCCACGCGGGAGGCTGCGCTCGCCGGCTCCCCGCGCCTGCGCATCGAGACCCCGAGTCTGGCCGGCTCGATCGCACTCAAGGGCGGCCGGATCGACGACCTGTCGCTGATCAAATACCGCGAGACCGTCGATCCCGGCTCGCCCCCGATCGTGCTGCTCGCGCCGTCTGGCAGCCCGCATCCGTTCTATGCAGAGTTCGGCTGGTCGCCGCCCAGCGGCACGCCGCTCAAGCTGCCGGGCCCGGATACCGTGTGGCAGCAGCAGGGGTCAGGCGCGTTGTCGGTGGGCCGCCCGGTGACGCTCGTCTGGGACAATGGCGAGGGGCTCGAATTCCGGCGCACCATCGCGGTCGACGACAAATACATGTTCACCATCAGGGACGAGGTCGCCAACAAAGGCGCCGCGCCGGTGACGCTCTATCCGTTCGGGCTGATCTCGCGCCACGGCACGCCGCCGACGCTCGGCTACATGATCCTGCACGAAGGCCTGATCGGGGTGTTCGGCGACAAGGGCCTGCAGGAGGAAACCTACGCCAATATCGAGAAGCAGAAGGAGGTCTCCTTCAGCGCCACCAATGTCTGGCTCGGCATCACCGACAAGTATTGGGCCGCGACGCTCCTTCCCGACACCAGGACCCACGTCAACGCCAAGTTCTCGTCCGGCACCATCGGCAACAACGTCAGGACCTACCAGACCGACTATCTGGGGCCGGCGCAGACCGTCGCGCCGGGGGCGACAGCCGCCGTCGACGGGCATCTCTTCGCCGGCGCCAAGGAGGTCGAGCTCATCGACAACTACGACCGCGAGCTCAAGCTCAACCGGTTCGAGCTGTTGATCGACTGGGGCTATTTCTACTTCATCACCAAGCCGCTGTTCCTGGCGATGGACTGGATCTATCGCCACGTCGGAAATTTCGGCGTCGCCATCCTGATCGTCACTGTCATCATCAAGTTCTTCTTCTTCCCGCTCGCCAACAAGTCCTACGCCTCGATGGCGAAGATGAAGGCGGTGCAGCCGGAGATGATGGCGATCCGCGAACGCTTCGCCGACGACAAGATGAAGCAGCAACAGGCGATGATGGAGCTCTACAAGAAGGAGAAGATCAATCCGATCGCCGGCTGCCTGCCCATCCTGATCCAGATCCCGGTGTTCTTCGCGCTCTACAAGGTACTCTTCATCACCATCGAAATGCGGCACGCGCCGTTCTTCGGCTGGATCAAGGACCTCGCCGCTCCGGATCCGACCACGATCTTCAACCTGTTCGGGCTCATTCCCTGGGACCCGTCGCATGTGCCGCTGATCGGTCCGTTCCTGATGCTGGGCGCCTGGCCGCTCATCATGGGCGTGACCATGTGGTTCCAGATGAAGCTCAACCCGCCGCCGCCCGATCCGACGCAGGCGATGATCTTCAACTACATGCCGATCATCTTCACCTTCATGCTGGCGAGCTTCCCGGCCGGGCTGGTGATCTACTGGGCCTGGAACAACACGCTCTCGGTCGCACAGCAGAGCGCGATCATGCACAAGCATGGCGCCAAGATCGAGCTGTGGGACAATCTCAAGGGCGCGTGGGAAGGCGTGAAGAGTCTCTTCAAGAAGAAAAGCGGCACAGGCGTCAGCGGCTCCTCGTCATGAGCGGCCCGGAGGCGCCATCCCTTGGCGCTGCCGTATCCTTCAGCCGCTCCGAGATCGAGGCCGGCCGCAAGCTGTTCGCCGGCGACTGGCAGTTTGCCGCCGCCGCCGGGACTGCCGCTGCCTTGCCACCGATGCGCGGCGTCGAGATCGCGTTCGCCGGCCGTTCCAATGTCGGCAAGTCCAGCCTGATCAACGCGCTCACCGGCCGCCGCGCGCTCGCGCGCACATCGCACACGCCGGGCCGTACCCAGGAGCTGATCTTCTTCACCGGACCGTCCCGGCTCACGCTGGTCGACATGCCGGGCTATGGCTACGCCGCCGCCTCGAAGGCCAAGATCAAGGCCTGGACCGAGTTGATCCGCGCTTTCCTCCAGGGACGCGCCAATCTGGCGCGGGTCTATCTGCTGGTCGACGCCCGCCACGGCCTCAAGCCGGTCGACGAGGAGGTGCTCGCGGTCTTGGACAAGGCGGCGGTCAACTGCCAGATCGTGCTGACCAAGGCCGACGAGACCAAGGCTTCCGGGCGCGCGGCGGTGCTGGCTGCCACCGACGCGGCGCTTGCCAGACATCCGGCCGCCCACCCCGAGCTGCTGTTGACCTCGGCGCACACGGGCGCGGGGATTCCCGAGCTGCGCTCCGCCATCGCGCAGTTGCTCAAGGAGCGCGGCGGCGCGTGATCGCATCGGAGTGCAGGGTCAGCCCCCTCTTTCGCCGGGCGCGCCGGATCGTTAAAAGGCGCAACAACACGTCCGCGGCGCTCCGCCCGTCCGTTCGGAAGACCTTCGATGAACGTTTCGCCCCACGACATCGCGCGCGTCCTGTCGGAAGCGCTTCCACACATGCAGCAATACGACGAGGAAATCGTCGTCGTGAAGTATGGCGGCCACGCCATGGGCGAGGAGGAACTGGCCAGGAGCTTCGCCCGCGACATCGTGCTGATGGAGCAGACCGCGATCAATCCGGTGGTCGTGCATGGCGGCGGCCCGCAGATCGGGGAAATGCTCAAGCGCCTCGGCATCAAGTCGGAGTTCGCCGGCGGCCTGCGCGTGACCGATGCGGCGACGATCGAGATCGTCGAGATGGTGCTCGCCGGCTCGATCAACAAGCAGATCGTCGGCTTCATCAACGGCGCCGGCGGCAAGGCGGTCGGGCTCTGCGGCAAGGACGGCAACATGGTGGTGGCGCGCAAGGCCACCCGCTCCATCGTCGACCCCGATTCCAATATCGAGAAGATCGTCGATCTCGGCTTCGTCGGCGAGCCGGAGAAGGTCGACGTCACCGTGCTCAACCAGATTCTCGGCCGCGATCTCATCCCGGTGCTGGCGCCGCTCGCGACCTCGAAGGAAGGCGTGACCTACAACGTCAACGCCGACACCTTCGCCGGCGCGATCGCGGGCGCGCTCAAAGCCAAGCGGCTGCTCCTGCTCACCGACGTGCCGGGCGTGCTCGACAAGTCGAAGAGCCTGATCAAGCAGCTCTCCACCGACGACGCCCGCGCGCTGATCGCCGACGGCACCATTTCGGGCGGGATGATTCCGAAGGTCGAGACCTGCATCTATGCGCTCGAAGCGGGCGTCGAAGGCGTGGTCATTCTCGACGGCAAGGTACCGCACGCGGTCCTGCTCGAGCTTCTCACCGACCACGGCGCCGGCACCCTGATGATGCGGTGACGCTTCGGCCCGGGAACTCGATGCACGTCAATTCGCAACGTTGATGAATGCAGGTCCGGGCGCGGGCATCGCCTCTCCCCGTTGGAAACAGATGATGCCGAGAGCGGGGAGCCGCGACTCCGGAACACGCAGTTCCATGAACCATTAATCATCGCGCACGACAGAATCACCAAGCAACCCGCCCGCCGTTCGGACGTTGACTCGAGAAGCCGGACCAGGAGGCGGTGTCATGGTGCTGTCGAAACGCTGCGTTGCATTGCATCTCGTGTTTTGCGCTGGGATCGCCGCCACCTCGGTCGGCGCAGCACCGAAGGGGGGAGGCGCGCCGGGCGGGGCATCCAGCGCCGGCACCTCATGCCGCGCCGGCTCCGCGTGCGGCCCCTGCACCGCGAGCAGCACCGACTCCCCAGGTATCTGCGCCGCGCGTCGCGCCGTCTCCGCGGATGCAAGCTGGGCCGAAAGCGCAAGTGGCAGCGCCCCGGGCTACTCCACAGCCCTCCGCTCGTCATCATAAAGGATCGCCGCCGGCGGCGGTCACGCGTCAGGCACCGCCCGCGCCGAAGACGCTCGCGGCTCCGCAGGAAGGCCCTCGGCACCCCGGCCGCGTCGGGGACAAGAATGCAGGCGACAACAATGCAGGAGATAAAGGCGCTGCGACCGGCCGCGAGGCGGCGCGTCCGATTTCGCCCGGCAACGCTGCGCGCCAGGGTGGCCCGCAGGAGCGACAGCTCGCTCAGCCTCCCGGGCGCGACAATGCAGGACGCGACATCAACGCGGAAACGCGTGGGCCCGGCGGGCGCGAGGCGCTGCGCCAGAACCAGCAGCCGCAGTTGGCCGGGGCCAATCGCGGGCCGTCGCCTCGCGTGCTGCGCAACCAAGCCGTTGTGCAGGGATCGACGCGCAATGCTGCAGGGCGCGCATTCGCGCAATCGACCTTCCAAGGTCGCTTCGCCGATCATTCCCGACAATGGCGCCGCCACAACAGCAGCTTCTCATCGGCTGGGCGGGCCCGCTGTTCTGGCCGTATGCCTATAGCGATTTCGTCGACTACACCTTCTACTCCTACGGCTCCGACACGTTCTGGCCCTACGCATACGACGACCTCTACGAGAGCGTTTTCGGTCGCTATGCTTACGGCAGCGCCTATGCGGCGGTCCCGCCGGAGGCCAACAGACGCGGCGGACGGCGTGCAGGCGCGGCAGCCGAAAGACGCGCGGTCGCCGCAACCGACGTCTGCAGCGCACAAGCGGCCGGCCTGACCGACTGGCCGGTCGAGCAGATCGCTCAAGCGGTTCAAGTCAACGACTCGCAACGTGCCGCGCTGGACGGCCTCAAAGGCGCGACTGCAAAAGCGGTCGAGATCTTGCAATCCGCCTGCCCATCGGAGCTGCCCAGCACGCCTACGGGCCGGCTGGCGGCGATGGGGCAGCGTCTCGACGCCATGCTGCACGCCGTGCAAATCATCCGACCCGCGCTCGACGCCTTCTACCAGTCACTCGATGACGAACAGAGGGCACGCTTCAATGCCCTTGGCCCCGAGGACGATCCGGATCAACAGCAATCCCGTCGCAACCTAGCGCAGGTCTGCGGCGAGCGCGCCTCCGGCATCGCAAGCCTGCCTCTGGAGCGGATCGAGCGTGCGGTGCGACCCGATGAAGCGCAGCGTAGCACACTCAGGCAATTGCAGGATGCCACGTCCGTCGCGGTTAATCGGCTTAAGACGGAGTGCCCTGATTATCAGGCGCTGACGCCGACGGGTCGTCTGGACGCCATGCAACAGCGGCTCGATGCGATGCTGCGCGCCGTGCGGACCGTTCAGCCCGCGCTGGAGAACTTCTACGGTTCGCTCGGCGACGAGCAGAAGGAACGGTTCAATCGCCTCGGTCCGGCTCAGGGATAACGCAAAGGCCACGGCGGACGCGCCGTGGCCTCATCCACGCCGACGTCAATTTATTCCGCCGCGATGCGGACCTCCGGTGCGGCCGAGCGCACGTCGGCGTCGACATGCTTCTCGTACTTGACGAAGTTCTCCTGGAACATGCGCACCAGCTTGCGCGCGGTCTCGTCGAACGCCGCTTTGTCCTTCCAGGTCTTCATCGGATAGAGGAGGTGCGGCTCGATTCCGGGCACCGAGGTCGGCACCGCGAACCCGAAATAGGGGTCGGTGCGGAAGTTCACGTTCCTGAGCGAGCCGTCGAGCGCGCCGGTGACGAGCGCGCGCGTCGCCTTGATCGGCATGCGCCGGCCGACGCCGTAGATGCCGCCCGTCCAACCCGAATTCACCAGCCAGCAATCGACCTTGTGCCTGGAAATATAGTCGCGCAGGAGGTTGCCGTATTCCGCTGGCGGCCGCGGCAGGAACGGCGCGCCGAAACAGGTCGAGAATTCCGGCTCGACCCCGACCAGGCCTTTCTCGGTGCCGGCGACCTTGGCGGTGTAGCCGGAGAGGAAATGGTACATCGCCTGCGCCGGCGTGAGCCGGGCGATCGGCGGCATCACGCCGTAGGCGTCGGCGGTCAAGAAGATGATGTTCCTGGGGTGGCCGGCGCGGCCGGTGTGCGAGGCGCGCGGCATGAAGTCGAGCGGATAGGCCGAGCGAGTGTTCTCGGTCCTGCTGTCGTCGTCGTAGTCGGGAATCCGCGTCTGCGGATCGAACACTACGTTCTCCAGCACAGCGCCGAAGCGATTGGTCGCCGCATAGATTTCGGGCTCGGCCTCGGCCGAGAGCTTGATGCATTTGGCGTAGCAGCCGCCTTCGAAGTTGAACACGCCGTCGGAACCCCAGCCGTGCTCGTCGTCGCCGATCAGGATGCGGTTGGGATCGGCCGAGAGCGTGGTTTTGCCGGTACCCGAGAGGCCGAAGAACAGCGCGACGTCGCCGTCCTTGCCGACATTGGCCGAGCAGTGCATCGGCATGACGCCTTGCGCCGGGAGGTAGAAGTTGAGCGTAGTAAACACCGACTTCTTCATCTCGCCCGCATAGGACGAGTTGCCGATCAGGACGATCTTCCTGGTGAAGTCGATGGCGATGATGGTGTCGGTGCGCACTCCGTGGCGCTTGGGATCGGCCTTGAACGACGGCAGGTCGACGATGGTGAGGTCGGGAACGAAACTTGCGAGTTCGGAGCGCTCGGGGCGGATCAGCAGTTGGCGAATGAACAGGGAATGCCAGGCAAGCTCGGTGAAGACCCGAGTTTTTATCCGGTATTTGGGATCTGCGCCGCCGTAGAGGTCCTGCGCAAACAGCTTCTTGCCGCGCGCATGCGCGATGAGATCCTCGTAGAGCAGCTGGAAGTTGGCCTGCGTGAGCCTGCGATTGCCGTCCCACCAAACCGTGTTCTCGGTCAGCGCATCGACGACGGTATGCTTGTCCTTGGGCGAGCGGCCGGTATGCACACCGGTCTCGGCGCAGATCGCGCCCCCTTCGACGATCGCGGCTTCGCCCCCCCTGATCGCGTGCTCATAGAGCGTGGGCGCGGTGAGATTCCAGTGCACCGCGCTCAGGTCCTTGAAGCCAAACTTGTCCGCTCCGCAGGCGCTGTTCCGCAAACCCGTCTCTTGCACGAAGTCCTCCACGACACCGGTCCACGCCGGACCTGTTTCCCCGCCGCCATCCCCCTACGATAGCGCCTGTCGCCCGACCCTGCGACCTATAATTGCCCGAAGAAGCCCTGCCAAGGTATTCGCACTGCCGAAAAATCGAGCGAAATGCAGCGCGCTTGCAGCAAAGGTAGCCGGCGGTCGTGCGTTACCGAAAGAGGCCCGCGAGGCTGCTTTAGCCGCTCCGGGCGCGCATCTTCAAGTCAGGGCGATTGACTGATCGCATAATCCACACCGAACCTCGTCGGTCGGAGGACTCTCTGCTGCGCCGCAACAGGCGCCTCGTGTGTCCTCAGTCCACCAGCCCCTTTGCGGCCAGCCATTTCTGGATGAGATCGGCCACTTGATCGCTGTTCTTGTCCATCATGATCATGTGGGAGTTGCCCGTGATACCAGCTTCGGGCAAATCGACGATCTCGATACTGCCGCCGGCCGCCTTGAGCGCGGCCGCATATTCGATGCCGCCCTGGCGGATCTTCGACCACCGCGGGTGGTCCTTGGCGTTGTCGCCATACACCACCAGGACCGGTGTGTTCTTGATCGACGCCACCTTGCCGCGGTCGCCGCCGAGCGTCGGCTCGACCGCCACCAGCGCCTTGACCTTGTCGGGCCGCGCCTCCAGCACCTTGTAGCCGAACGAGCCGGATTGGCTGTGCACCATGACCACGCAAGGACAAACCTTGTCGACCAGCTCGATATAGGCGGCGACGATCTGATCGTCGGTGGTGAGCCAGCGCGGCACGCCCTGCTTCATGAATTGCTCGTAGGCCTCGACCGGAAACTGCGTGCCGGGATAGATCGTGCGCTTGGCCTTGTCGTCGTTCCACGAACCCGCCGGCCCCACCCGAAAGCGTTCCCACGGATCGCCCATCGGCAGCGCCACCGCCTCGCCCTTGAAGGTGCTGGTCCAGCCCGACCGGCCGCGCTCCACCGCGTCGGAGATGTAGGTGTCCCAGCCCTTGCGGATGAAATAGGTGAGCCAGCCTTCGCCGCCGTCGGGCTTGGTCTCGTAGGTCACTCCGCTCAGTCCGCCGCCATGCCACAGCAGCACCGGCAGCTTGCCTCTGCGGTTCTGCGGCAGGAAGTACTGCACGTACATCTGCTCGACCTGGTACTTGCCGTTGGGATCGACTTTCGCCGGCACGCCGCCGGGCGTGAATACGACCTCCTTGACCGGTTGCCCGCTAATCTCGATGACCCGGCCGCCGACGTGGAACGAACCCATGTCGCGCAACGCAATCGGCTCCTTGGTCTGCGCCAGGGCCGGCCCTGCTGCGAGGCTCAATAGCAGTGCAACACCGAAACGGCGCATGACGCCCTCCTCTCCTCCATCACGACCACGCAAAGGAATCGCCGAACGCGATCACTCGACCAGCCCTTTGCCGACCAGCCATTTCTGGATGACGTCGGCGATCTCGGCATTGTTCTTGTCCTGCATCAGCATGTGCGAGTTGCCCTTGATGCCGAGGTCGGGAAGGTTGATGACGTCGACGGTGCCGCCCGCGGCGCGCACGGCGGCGGCATATTCGAGGTCGATCTTCTTGAACGTCGCCCAGCGCGGGTGCTGGTCGACGTAGTCGCCGAACAGCATCAGCGTCGGCGTGTCCTTGAGCGCGCCTGCCTTGCCGATATTGCCGGCGGTCGCCGACTCGACTGCGACGATCGCCTTGACCTTGTCGGGCCGCTGCTCCGCGACCTTGAAGCCGAACGCGCCGCCCTGGCTGTGCAGCAGCAGCACGCAGGGACAGACCTTGTCCACCAGCGCGACATAGGCAGCGATGATGGCGTCGTCGGTCGACAGCCAGCGCGGCACCGACTGCTTCATGTAATTGTCGTAAGCCTCGACCGGAAACTGGCTGCCGGCCAGTACCTTGCGCTTGGCCGGATCGGGATTCCACGAACCTTCGCCGTCGCCGATACGGAAGCGCTCGAAGGGATCGGCGTAGGTCAGAAAGGTGGGTTCCGACGTCCACACATCCGGCGGCGCAAAACCGGCGCGTCCGCGCTCGACGGCGTCGGAAACATAGACGTCCCAGCCCTTGCGGACGAACAGGTTGAGCCAGCCCTCGCGGCCGTCGGGTGTGCTCTCGTAGGTGACGCCGGTAAGCCCGCCGCCATGCCACATCAGCAGCGGCAGCTTGCCCTTGCGCTGCCTGGGCAGGAAATACTGCACGTACATCTGCTCGACCATGTATTGGCCGTTCGGGTCGAGTTTGGTCAGCGGACCGCCAGGCTGGCGCACGATCATGCGCACCGGTTTCCCGCTGACCTCTGCGACGCGGCCACCGACGTGGAACGAGCCCATGCCGCGCAGCACGATGTCGTCGTCCGCCGCGAGCGCCGGCAGAGCTGCAAGACCAAACGCGGCGGCAATCAAGACACGACGCATGCGAGTTTCCTCCCTGACTTTCTCGACGTCTTTGCGCGCGATTGTGCCTCATCCCAACAGCGCGCGCCAACGCGCATGCATCGACCCATGGTGCGCTCGCGCTAGGGAATTGTGGGCAGGCGCCCGCACGCCGTCATGCCGTCGAAGGGACGAGCCAGCCGCGGTAACCGACGATCGGTCCGGTGATCGGCGCGTCGTTGTCAGCCGGCGGCGACTGCCCGCGTCCGGAATCCGGCGCCGGTCGATGGTCATCCGAGGAAACGGTCTTCATCGCCCGCCCTGGGAACGTAACAGGTGTCGCGCTTTCCGAACATGCGCAGCCGGTTGCGCGCGATGAACGAATAGAGTTCATCGCGCAGGGGCGCCGGCAGGATGCGCAAGCAAGCGGCGAGCGACCACGGCCAGCCCAGGCCCTCAGCCATGCGAATGCTGCCTTCCGACCTGAACGAGGCGATGCCGTCGGCGACGAGGATGTTGGTTTCGTAGTCTTCGGGATCTAGGCCGTAGTGAACGTAGAGCGCGCGGCCGAGCGGCGACTGCGCGCGTAACAGACGATACTTGCGCTCCCGATCATGGCGCAGGACGAACTGCGCCCAGCCCGAGCACAGCGCGCAATAACCGTCGAAGATGATGATGGGCCGATCGTCGGGAAATTTCGGGACAGCCGCATCGCTGCGATAGCTGTAGGGCTCCCGCACGGTCCGCGAGGGGCCCGCCGCAATCACGCCGCACGCGCCGCGTCTGCCATCTGCTTGAGGATCTGCCGCAGCACGCCGGGCGCGCGCACACGCTGCGGGAACGGCAGCCGCAGCGCGGTGCGGTCGAGCTGCAATTCAAGCCCCTCGGGATCGCAGCCGACGCACCGCCATTCCCCGTCGGGGGCGCCGAGCAGCCTGGTGGCATAGAGCCGCACCGCATCGGCGTGGTCGGCGTTCATATGCGCGAGGATGTCGGGCTCGGCGGCGAGGAGCTCGGCCGCGTCGCCGGTCTCGGTCAGAATGTCCTGCGGCTTGAGGTCGACGATGCGCCCGAACCCGGCGACGAGATGCGCGGCCTTGAGCGTTACCCGGTAGAATGCGAAGTCGGCAAAGCCGGCGAACAGTTCCGCCTCGGGCTGGCGGTCGAGATAACGCCGGCGCGCCTCGGGGTCGTCGGTCGCGGCCGCGCTTCCCATCAGCATCACGCGAGCGCCCTGCAGGGGATCGCCCTCTTTGCGCTCGTCGATCATGACGGAGACGCGCGGATCCGCCAGGACATTCTTGGTGTGCACGGCGAGCCGCGAGATCAGCAGCAGCGGTGCGCCATCGGCCGCAGTCGCGACGTTCACCAGCGAGCAATAGGGGTCGCCCGAGCCGGGCATCAGCGTCGCCAAGGCCCCCGAGCGGCCTTCGCGCAGAAGCTTCTTGGCCGCCGCGGCGGCGTTGAAGTCGGGGCTGGGTTTCATTGGCGCCTCCACCGAACTGTGTATACTTACCAATCGAATCCAGTTGGGCGAAACCGCCCCGTGAGCTCCCAGGCGCGCGCGTAGTTGAGATTGGCGCTGAAGGCAGTTGGGAGCTATGCTAACAAACCCTTTGACGAATCACGCGTTTGTCAGGGAATTGCCACATTTCGGCCTTGCTTTCCGGGCTTCAAAGTCCCGGGGCGAACTTAGGGACAGGGGCTTCATGCCGACCATCGCTCTCGTCGACGACGACCGCAACATTTTGACCTCGGTCTCGATCGCGCTCGAGGCCGAAGGTTATCGGATCATGACCTATACCGATGGCGCGTCGGCGCTCGACGGCTTCAAGACGTCGCCGCCCGACCTTGCCATTCTCGACATCAAGATGCCGCGCATGGACGGGATGGAAACCCTGCGGCGGCTGCGCCAGAAGTCCGACATGCCGGTGATCTTCCTCACCTCCAAGGACGAGGAGATCGACGAATTGTTCGGGCTCAAGATGGGCGCCGACGACTTCATCCGAAAACCGTTCTCGCAGCGCCTCCTGGTCGAGCGCGTCAAGGCGATCCTGCGCCGCTCGGCGCCGAAGGACGGCACTGCGCCGAAAGAGACCGATGCCGCCAAGGTGCTCGAGCGCGGCCTGCTGCGCATGGATCCGGAACGCCACACCTGCACCTGGAAGAACGAGCCGGTGACGCTCACCGTCACCGAATTCCTGATCCTGCAGGCGCTCGCGAGCCGGCCCGGCGTGGTCAAGAGCCGCAACGCGCTGATGGATGCCGCCTATGACGATCAGGTCTATGTCGATGACCGCACCATCGACAGCCACATCAAACGCCTGCGCAAGAAGTTCAAGGGGACCGACGACGACTTCGACATGATCGAAACCCTCTACGGCGTCGGCTATCGCTTCAAGGAGATGTAGCGCCGGCGGTGTCGACACCGCGTGGTGGTGAGCGGGGCGGACCCGCCCGAGCGCGCACAAAGTTTATGGGGCTGGACCGCTGAGGGCGGGACCGGCGGGGCTTTGACTGGGGCGCACAACCGGCAGACCGACAGTGCTCAACCGAACGCCGGAGAGTTTCAGGACCGACGTCGAGCCGAAAGTGCCCGACGAAAATCTCTCGCCGCTCGCCCAGGCGCGACGGCGGCTGGCTGATCTGTGGCAGCAGAGCAGACCTGTCTTCGCCCGCCTCAAGGTCGCGCAGCGGACCGACAGTGTCGAGAGCGACGTCGAGCGCAGGACACGCGACAAGGGTCTGCTGTCGTTCGCTCTGCCGTCGTTCCCTCGCCTGCCGTCATTCGCGGACCTGCAACGGCGGCTGGCGGATTGGCCGCGGCAAGGTCGCGATCTCTTCGCCCGTGTCAGGGCGCTCGACCCCAAGCGCGAGAGCGCCGAGGCCCTCGCCAGGATACAGGGACGGCTGGCGGATCTGTTGCTGCGAGGCCGGATTCTTCTCGTGCGCGCCGGCTTTTCGAACCTGGCGCCGGTGCGTCTGGGGACCGGGATATGGCCAGCACCCGCGGACGAAAACGCGCCGTCGTCCGCCAAGGGACGTCTCGCCGATCTGTTGCACCAGGGTTGGCATCTGTTCGTCCGCGTCAGCTTTTCGAGTCTTAGCCGCCGCATCATCTTTCTCAACGTCACCGGT
Source organism: uncultured Alphaproteobacteria bacterium (assembly GCA_963739385.1). GTDB lineage: Bacteria > Pseudomonadota > Alphaproteobacteria > Rhizobiales > Xanthobacteraceae > VAZQ01. The sequence continues at coordinate 72,209 of CAVUAI010000044.1, read as the reverse complement.
CTGCTCGCGCTGGTCATCGGGATTCTTTATCTTTCCCAATTCCGCGCCGGCCTGATCGACGCGCGCATTCAAAGCCTGCTGGTGCAGGGCGAGATCATCGCCGGCGCCCTCGCCGCCTCGGCGACGGTGGAAACCGACACCATCACGATCGATCCCGAGCGTCTGCTCGACCTGCAGGCCGGCCAGAGCTACGGGCCCTCGGAGGAGGCACTCTCCGGATTGGAGTTTCCCGTCAATCCGGAACGCGTCGCACCGGTGCTGCGCCGCCTGGTCTCACCGACCAATACGCGCGCGCGCATCTATGACCGTGACGGCGTCCTGATCCTCGACAGCCGCAACCTCTATGACGTGCTGCGCTTCGACCTGCCGCCGCCGACGCAGCGGCCGGGCTTCCTCGAACGAGGCTACGCCGCCATCCGCACCTGGTTCAGCCGCGGGACGTTGCCGCTCTATCGCGAGCTCGGCCAGCAGAACGGCAAGAGCTACAGCGAAGTCGGCAACGCGCTGCAGGGATTCAAGTCGAGCATGGTGCGCATCAACGAGCGCGGCGAGGTGATCGTATCGGTCGCGGTGCCGGTGCAACGCTTCCGCGCCGTGCGCGGCGCCCTCATGCTGTCGACGCAGGGCGCCGACATCGACAACATGGTCGGTGCCGAGCGGGTCGCCATCTTCAAGGTGTTCCTGATCGCAGCCGGGGTCATGGTGCTGCTGTCGTTCCTGCTCGCCGGCACCATCGCCGGCCCGGTACGACGGCTCGCGGAGAGCGCGCAACTGGTGCGCCGGCGCATCCGGTCGCGCGTCGAGATTCCCGACCTCAGCCACCGCCGCGACGAGATCGGACACCTTTCGGGGTCGCTGCGCGACATGACCGATGCGCTCTACACCCGCATCGAGGCGATCGAGAGTTTCGCCGCCGACGTGGCGCACGAGCTCAAGAACCCCCTTACCTCGCTGCGCTCGGCGGTGGAAACGTTGCCGCTGGCCAGAAGCGATGACAGCCGCGGCCGTCTGTTGTCGGTCATCCAGCACGACGTGAAGCGCCTCGACCGGCTGATCACCGACATTTCGGAGGCCAGCCGCCTCGACGCCGAGATGCAGCGCCACGAGGCGCAGCCGGTCGATCTGGTGCAGCTTCTCAATATGGTCGTGAGCGTGGCCAACGAGCGTCACGACGACGGCGTGAGCGTGCAATTGAAGTTCGAAGGCGGCCGGCCGGCGGCCTTCACCGTGCCGGGGCACGATTCGCGGCTCGGCCAGGTGATCGACAACCTGATCGACAATGCGCGCTCGTTCTCACCCGCCGGCGGAACCGTCGAGGTCACCTGCCGTCGCCTCAAGGACGAAGTGGAGATCGTCGTCGAAGACCAGGGTCCGGGCGTGCCGGCCGACGTCATGGAGAAGATTTTCGAGCGCTTCTATACCCATCGGCCGCATCAGGCCTTCGGACAGAATTCCGGACTCGGCCTCTCCATCTCCAAGCATATCATCGAGGCCCACGGCGGCCGCATCTGGGTGGAGAACCGCCTCGGCGGCGCGGCTGATCCCGACGAGCCTCCGCCGGTTCTCGGCGCGCGCTTCATCGTGCGGCTGCCGGCGATGTGATGGCCGCCGAGGCTGCGACCGTGCACGCCTCGGCCGTGCTGGCCGGGGCCCACGCCGTGCTGATCCGCGGACCTTCCGGCGCCGGCAAGTCGCAGCTTGCGCTCGCCCTCATCCAGGCCGGAGAGGCCGGGCTGCTGCGGTTCGCGCGCCTGGTTGGCGACGATCGCGTGCATCTCGAGCCGCATCACGGACGTCTGCTGGTGCGCCCGCCGGCTGCCCTTGCCGGGCTGATCGAGGTGCGCGGCCTTGGCATCCGACGGCTCGAGCATGAGCCGGTCGCGATGGTGAAGCTCGTGGTCGATCTCGCCGCCGACGATGCCGAGCGACTGCCGGCGGCGGGCGAACTCATGCTCTGCGGCGTGCGGTTGCCGCGACTTCCGGTCGCGGCCGGCGCCGCGCCTCTTGCTCCAGTGCTGGCGTTCCTCACCGGCGCTCCGGCGCCCGACATTAAACCTCGGTCATGATCCTTGCGGGCAGGCCCATTGGCACAAAAGTAAGCGGGCGCCGGTAACTCAAAAACCAATCCCGGCTTTTCAAGGCGCCGAAAGGGCGCCCTGCTGCTGCGATGCAACAACACCCTGAAATTGCGGGAAAGGCCCTTGCGCACGAGCTTGGGATGGTCATGATGGGCCCTCTTTCGTGCGGTGCAACCGGGGTGCGCCCGCGGGGAGCTCGATGATCGGTTTGGTTCTCGTCACGCACGGGCGTCTCGCTGCCGAGTTCCGTTCGGCGTTGGAGCATGTAGTCGGGCCCCAGAAGCAGATCGAGGCAGTGACGATCGGCCCCGACGACGACGTCGAGCAACGCCGCAAGGACATCATCGAGGCGGTCAAGCGCGTGGACAGCGGCGAGGGCGTCGCCATCCTCACTGACATGTTCGGAGGCACGCCCTCCAACCTCGCGATTTCGGTCATGGGGCGGCCGAAAGTCGAGGTGCTCGCCGGCATCAATCTGCCGATGCTGGTCAAGCTCGCCAAGGTGCGGGACGAATGTCCGCTCACCGAGGCGGTGGCGGCGGCGCAGGATTCCGGCCGCAAATACATCACCATCGCGAGCCGCGTGCTCTCCGGCAAATGAGCGAGCCGGCGGGGGGGAACGAGCGGCTCTCGTCCACGGACGAGGCACCGATCGTGCGCGTGCTCGAAATCTGCAACAAGAAAGGCTTGCATGCGCGGGCGTCGGCCAAGTTCGTGCAGACGGTGGAGAAATTCGACGCCGAGGTGAAGGTCAAGCGCGGCAACGAGGTGGTCGGCGGCACCTCGATCATGGGGCTGATGATGCTGGCGGCCGGCCCGGGCACGATGATCACCGTCGAGGCGAGCGGCAAGCAGGCCGCCGAGGTGCTCGACGCGCTGGCGGCGCTCGTGAGCGGACGCTTCACCGAAGAGGAATGACCGCCTAAGCGGCCTTCCTGGCGATGATCTTCGCCGCCTCCTGCAGATCGGAAACGAAGTGGCGGTACTCCCGCCGCTTGTCGGCCTCGTCCTGGATGCGCAGCAGGAACGAGGGGTGGATGGTCACGAAGGCGCGCGTGCCGTCGGCGAGTTCGAGCGGGCGTCCGCGCGTCTTCGCGATCGTGACCGGCCGCCCGAACAGGCTGCGGGCGGCGGTGGCGCCGAGCGCGATGATGGCTTCGGGCTTGACGATCGTGCGCTCGAGCTCGAGCCAGACCTTGCAGCGCTCGATCTCATACGCGTCCGGACGCTTGTGCAGGCGCCGCTTGCCGCGCAGCTCATGCTTGAAATGCTTGACCGCGTTGGTGACGAAAACCTCGCTGCGGGGAATGCCGGCCTCGGCCAGCGCCTGATCGAGGACGCGCCCGGCGGGCCCCACGAACGGCCGTCCGGCGAGGTCCTCCTTGTCGCCGGGCTGCTCGCCGACCAGCATGAGGCGGGCGTCCTTGCGTCCCTCGCCCGGCACCGCCTGGGTGGCGTTCTTGTAGAGCGGGCAGCGCCGGCAGGCGTTTTCGGCCTCGGCAAGTTGCCGCAGCGATGTGATTTCAGGCAGGGGCTCAAGATCGAACAGGGTGTCATCTGGCATGGGCGCGCTCCGCTCCGGCGGGTCAACGCCGGACGGCAGTCAGGGTTCGGGGAGCGATTCGACCCGCAGTTACTGGACACATAAAGAAATGTTTATGTCTTTATTGCAGGGCGCGCCCGCCCCTGCTATAGCGACCCCGACCGGCGTGCCGCCTGGCTCGCCGGCTTTCCCCAGGCATCCAAGGACCGTCATGACCGCTTCGAAAGCCGCCAAGAGTGTTGCCGCCAAGCCTGACGCCGCCGACTACGTCGTCAAGGACATCGGGCTGGCCGAGTGGGGCCGCAAGGAAATCGCCATCGCCGAAACCGAGATGCCCGGCCTGATGGCCACGCGCGAAGAATACGGTCCCGAGCAGCCGCTGCGTGGCGCGCGCATCTGCGGCTCGCTGCACATGACGATCCAGACGGCGGTGCTGATCGAAACGCTCAAGGCGCTCGGCGCCGACGTGCGCTGGGCCTCGTGCAACATCTATTCCACGCAGGACCACGCCGCTGCGGCGGTGGCGGCGGGCGGCACGCCGGTATTCGCCGTCAAGGGCGAGACGCTTAAGGACTATTGGGACTACCAGCACCGCATCTTCGAATGGAACGACGGCGGCACCCCCAACATGATCCTCGACGACGGCGGCGACGCCACGCTGCTGGTCCATCTCGGCCTGCGCGCCGAACGCGGCGAGACCGGCCTGATCGCCAAGCCGACCAACGAGGAGGAGGAAGTCCTGTTCGCGGCGATCAAGCAGCGGCTCAAGGACAAGCCCGGCTGGTACCAGAAGAATGCCGAAAACATCCGCGGCGTGACCGAAGAAACCACGACCGGGGTTCACCGGCTCTACGAGATGCAGAAGAAGGGCACGCTGCTGTGGCCCGCGATCAACGTCAATGACAGCGTCACCAAGTCGAAGTTCGACAACCTCTACGGTTGCCGCGAATTGCTGGTCGACGGCATTCGCCGCGGCACCGACGTCATGATGGCGGGCAAGGTCGCCATGGTCGCGGGCTTCGGCGATGTCGGCAAGGGTTCGGCCGCCTCGCTGCGGCAGGCCGGCTGCCGCGTGCTGGTCTCCGAGGTCGACCCGATCTGCGCGCTGCAGGCGGCGATGGAAGGCTACGAGGTCACCACCATGGAGGACGCGGCGCCGCGCGCCGACATCTTCGTCACCGCGACCGGCAATCTCGACGTCATCACCCTCGACCACATGCGAAAGATGAAGGACCGCGCGATCGTCGCCAACATCGGCCACTTCGACAGCGAGATCCAGGTCGCCGCGCTGCGGAACTTCAGGTGGCACAACGTCAAGCCGCAGGTCGACGAGATCGAATTCCCCGACGGCAAGCGCATCATTCTGTTGTCGGAAGGTCGCCTAGTGAATCTCGGCAATGCCATGGGCCACCCGAGCTTCGTGATGTCGTCCTCGTTCACCAACCAGACGCTGGCGCAGATCGAGCTGTGGACCAATCCGAACAAATACGAGAAGAAGGTGTACACGCTGCCGAAGCACCTCGACGAGAAGGTGGCGCGCCTGCACCTGGCCAAGATCGGGGCCAAGCTCACGAAAATGTCGGACCGGCAGGCGACCTATATCGGCGTGCCCGCCGAGGGACCCTACAAACCCGACCACTACCGCTACTGAGCGCGTGATCCGCGCCCGTAGGGGCGCCGTCCGGCTCGCCCCCGCGGGCGTGCCGGCGCGCCGCGCTGCGCGCGCGGCCAGCCACGCGCAGCAGAGGGTGCTTTCCCTTTTTCGCAACGCGTTCTAGCTTCGCGCGCGCCAATCGAGCGCAGCGGGGCTGGTCTTGCGACGCCGGATCGTCATTGCCGTCATTCTTTTCCTGATCATCGTCGTCGTCGTCGCGCGCTTCGCTTTCCTCGCGCGTGAGTTCGACACCGTTGTCACCGCTGACCGGTTCGAAGCGGCTGCGGGCCGACTATGCGGAGCTGCGCGCGTTCCTTCACCGCATGCCGAAGGGCGGCGACCTCCACGTCCATCTCTCCGGCGCCGTCTACGCGGAGCGCTTCATCGCCTGGGCGGCGCAGGACGGACTATGCGCGAACTGGTCGGACGTGATGCAGGCCGGCACCCACTGCGACCAGCCGGGTGACGTGCTCATTTCCCAGGCGCTGCGCGATCAGCAGTTCTACGACCGCCTGGTCAACGCTTTCTCCACGCGCGCCTACCTGCCGTCCGTCCACGTGCCGACCGAGCACGACGCATTCTTCGCGACCTTCGCCCGCTTCGGCGCCGCGTCGGGCTCTCATTTCGCCGACATGATGATCGACCAGCTGCGGCAATACCACGAAGACAACGTGCAATATGTGGAGTTCATGATCTCGTTTTCCTGTCCCAACGAAAAGGACAGGTTCATCGCCGCGGTCGGGGCGCAGAGCGGCGATGCGGCAAAGCTCGCGGCGCTGCGAGGCCGGCGGCCTCGCCGAGTGCGTTGCGAGCCAGCGCCGCGATCTCGAAACCGCTTCCGCCAAGATTTCGAAGCGAGCTCGCCTGCGATCCGCAGAACTCGCGGCCGGGTTGCCGCGTAACCTACCGCTTCATCGGGCAGGTCCTGCGCAACAGTCCTCCCGACGACGTGTTTTTTCAGACCGCCCTTGCCGCCACCATGATCCGCGCCGAGCCGCTCGTGGTGGCGCTCAACCTCGTGCAGGCCGAGGACGACCTGGTGGCGCGCCGCGATTATACCCGCCACATGCAGATCGTCGCCTTCCTGGCGAGCGACGTGCCGGTGGCGCTGCATGCCGGCGAGCTCTGGCTTGGACTCGTCCCGCCGCCCGACCTTACCTTTCACATCCGCCAGGCCATCGAGATCGGCGGAGCCCGCCGCATCGGCCATGGGGTCTCGTTTCCATTCGAGCACGACGCGCAGAGCCTGCTTGCCGAGATGCGCAGGCGGCAGATCACGGTTGAGATCAATCTCACCAGCAACGACAAGATCCTCGGCGTGCGCGGGAAGGACCATCCGCTGCCGGCCTATCTCGCAGCCGGCGTGCCGGTCGTGCTCTCGACCGACGATCCCGGCGTATCCCGCATCAACCTGGCAAATGAGTATTTTCGCGCCGCGCGCGACTACGGCCTCGATTACCGCGCGCTCAAGGCGATCGCCCGCAACGCGCTGATCCGCGCGTTCCTCGACGACGCCCAGAGGCGCAGCGAGCTCGAGCGCTTCGACCAGTCGTCCGCGGAGTTCGAGCGCTCGATGGCCGGCACCCGATCACGCCAGGAGAATCTGGCAGCGCTGATCCGGGCCGCCCTCGTTCCAGCGCTCTAGGAAGCCTGCGATTCACCGCTGGGGCGGAATAGCGATGACGAAGTACCGCGCGGGCTTGCCCTCGACGCCGAGATAGCGGCGCGCCACCTCGATCTCTGTCCGCTTGGCGGCCGGGAAGCGGTCGGCGATCGCGTTGGCGGAGGCGATGCACCAATCGCGCCGATCGGTGTCGCGCGGCTGCAACGGACAGAGCAGGACGATGCCGTCGCGGGCAATTTCCGGATCGATGCCCCCCAACTTCATCGTGTCGAACATGTGGTTGGCGCGCGGGTGGCTTGGCATGTAGTACGCGACGCCGTCGGTGAACTCCTCGAGTCCGGCGAAGGCCTTGAACGGCCGGTCCGTGGTCTCGCGCCACACCCGCTCGAGCGGCGCCACCAACGGCGCGGACAAGGCGGAGCCCGGCGGCAGGCCCGCGCGGTGAAGCGCGAACGCGATCGCCGGCGCCGCCGCCACCATCACGAGCGGAAACGCAACCGCCAGCGTCACCACCCTGATGGTGTCGCGGCGGCCGATGTGGACGAGCGGCGAAGCCAGCAGCATCACCGGCAGCAGCGTCCACGCCGACATCGACCAGAGCGACGTCAGGCGGAAGCCGGCAAGCGGCGCGAGAAGGGCCGGCGCCAGCAGCACGGCCCAGAATGCCGCCGCCGCGAGCCTGCGCTCGGGCGACTCCGGCCACACCATGTCCCGGAGGGTGGTGCGGTCCGGGCGCGCCGCCATCATCACGATGATCAGGGGGACCGCGACATAGGCGAGGCTGCCTGCGAGATAGCCCAGCGCACCGCGCAGCGCGGCCGCAAACGAGGCGTCGCCGTGCACCTGGGACGCATAGGAGAACGGCAAGAAGTCATGCGCGACCAGCCAGGCCAAGTGTGGGGCGAGCGCCACCGCGCCGAGCGCGATCGTCACCCAGGGCGCCGGCGAGCGAAAATAGGCCGCGCGCCGGGGATCGAGCAGCGCCGCAGTTCCGAGCCCCAGCAGCAGGAACACCGACCAGTATTTGCCGTACATCGCCGCCGCCGCGCCGAGCCCTGCCAGCGCGGCGTCGAGGGTGCGCCGGGTCTCGAACGAACGCAGGAACCAGAGCGTGGTCGCCGCCCACACCGGCATGAGGATGGTGTTCGAGTTGAACTTCAGCGCGTGAAAATTGAAGAACGGCACCAGCGTGAGCAGGGCCAGCCCGAAGACACGCTTGTCGCCGTCGAGAAAATAGGCAGTAAGCCGCCAGGTGACCCACAAAGCGAGGCCGACGTTAACCATGGCCAGCAGGTAGTAGGCCCAGTCCGTCGTGGGGAAGACCGCGAACCACGCGCGCACGACCCACATCGCCAGCGGCGGATGCTTGGCGTAGCCGAGCGCCAGATCCTGCGCGAACACGAACTGCTCGGACATGTCGATGTGAATGTCCTGGCTGCCCTTGGCGATGGCGGCGTAGAGGGTCCACAGCGCCACATACCCCAGGACAACGATAGCCGCGGTGCGCTCGCGCCGCGCCGGGTCGGCCAGCGCGTCGGTGAGCCGCTCGATCAGCTCGCGGCCACGGCGGCCGGCATCCGTCATGGCCGACATTGCAGGTGTCACCATCGGTTTTGCCCGTGATTTAGCGGCGAGGCTATGGCATGACCCGCCGGGGAGGTCCATATCTAGGGCAGAATCGGCCCGCCATCGCTTTGCCGCATCCGCCGGCCATCCTGGAGTCCTTGCTTCGGAGCAGCCTATGTGCCGCTGGATTGCCTATCGCGGCGAAACCATCCCGCTGGAACAATATGTCACCGCCCCCGCGCACTCGCTGGTGGTGCAAAGCCAGCGGGCGCTCGAATCGACTGCTTCCACCAACGGCGACGGCTTCGGCATGGGCTGGTACGGCGAGCACGCCGAACCCGGCCTCTATCGCGAGGTTCGGCCGGCCTGGTCGGACGAGAACCTGCGCTATCTGTGCCGCCACATCCGCTCGCACCTCTATTTCGCGCATGTGCGCGCCTCGACCGGCACGCCCATCACCCGCCCGAACTGTCATCCGTTCGCCTGCGGCCGCTGGCTGTTCATGCACAACGGCATGATCGGCAACTGGTCGCGGCTGCGCCGCAAGGTCGAGGCGCTGATCCCCGACGCATTCTACGGTTCGCGCATCGGCACCACCGATTCGGAGGCGGTCTTTCTCGCCATCCTTGGCGCCGGCGGTGACAAGGATCCGGTCGCGGCCACCAAGCGCGTGCTGGCGGCGCTGACCGAGATGGTCACCACCAAGGATTACCGGGAGCCGCTGCGCTTCACCTCGGCGCTCGCCAACGGCCGCGACCTTTACGCCTTCCGCTACTCCGCCAACGACACCGCCAACTCGCTCTATTACCGGGAGTCGGGCGAAAACATCGTGGTGGTGTCCGAGCCGCTCGATGGCGACCACACGCACTGGAAGCCGGTCCCGCCGGGCTATGCGATCGTGGCACGGGACGGCGAGCCGGTCTCGCTTGAACCCTTGTTCGCGGAGCACCAGGCGGCGGCGGAGTGAGCGCACGTTCCGCGCGCGGGCGACCGCGGAAGGCCGGACTGCCCGCGCTTGCCGCGTGCCAACACGAATGCTAATGCGCGCGCCATGAATTCCGCGATCGACAATATTCGCAATTTCGCGATCATCGCCCACATCGACCACGGCAAGTCGACGCTGGCCGACCGGCTGATTCAGTCGACCGGCGGGCTTGCCGAGCGCGAGATGGTGGAGCAGGTGCTCGATTCCATGGACATCGAGCGCGAACGCGGCATCACCATCAAGGCGCAGACCGTACGGCTCAATTACCGCGCCCGCGACGGCAAGGATTACGTCCTCAATCTGATCGACACGCCCGGCCACGTCGACTTCGCCTACGAGGTCAACCGCTCGCTTGCCGCCTGCGAAGGCTCGCTGCTGGTGGTGGACGCCTCCCAGGGCGTGGAAGCGCAGACGCTCGCCAATGTCTATCAGGCCATCGACAACAACCACGAGGTCGTGCCCGTCCTCAACAAGGTCGATCTGCCGGCGGCCGAGCCGGAGAAGGTGAAGCAACAGATTGAGGACGTGATCGGGCTCGACGCATCGAATGCGATCCTGATCTCGGCCAAGACCGGCCACAACGTGCCGGAAGTGCTGGAAGGCATCGTGACCCGCCTGCCCCCTCCGAGAGGCGACCGCGACGCGACGCTCAAGGCGCTGCTGGTGGACAGCTGGTACGACTCCTATCTCGGCGTCATCGTGCTCGTTCGCATCATCGACGGCGTCCTCAAGAAGGGCGACCGCATCCGCATGATGGGCACCGGCGCCGCCTACGAGATCGATCGCGTCGGCGTGTTCACGCCCAAGCTGCTCAACGTGGAGGAACTCGGGCCCGGGGAGATCGGATTTCTCACCGCCTCGATCAAGGAGGTCGCCGACACCCGCGTCGGCGACACCATCACCGACGATCGCAAGCCGGTGAGCGAGGCCCTGCCCGGCTTTCGCCCGGCCATACCGGTGGTGTTCTGCGGTCTGTTCCCGGTCGATGCCGCCCAGTTCGAGGATTTGCGCGCCGCCATGGGCAAGCTCCGGCTCAACGACGCGAGCTTCTCCTACGAAATGGAAACCTCGGCCGCGCTCGGTTTCGGTTTCCGCTGCGGCTTCCTTGGCCTCCTCCATCTCGAGATCATCCAGGAGCGGCTGCAACGCGAGTTCAACCTCGACCTGATCGCAACCGCGCCGTCGGTCATCTACAAGATCAAACTGCGCAACGGGCAGGAGATCGAGATCCACAATCCGGTGGACATGCCGGACGTGATGCGGATCGAGGAAATCGACGAGCCCTGGATCCGCGCGACCATCCTCACGCCCGACGACTATCTCGGCAGCGTGCTCAAGCTCTGCCAGGATCGCCGCGGCGTCCAGATCGAGCTTACCTATGTCGGCAACCGCGCGATGGTGAAGTACGACCTGCCGCTCAATGAAGTGGTGTTCGACTTCTACGATCGGCTGAAATCGGTGTCCAAGGGCTACGCCTCGTTCGACTATCACCTCACGGATTTCCGCCCGGCCGAGCTTGTGAAGATGCAGATTCTGGTCAACGGCGATCCGGTCGACGCGCTCGCCATGCTGGTGCACAAGACGCGCGCCGAGCAGCGCGGGCGGGCAATGGTCGAGAAGCTCAAGGAACTCATTCCCCCGCACATGTTCCAGGTGCCGATCCAGGCCGCGATTGGCGGCAAGATCATCGCGCGCGAGACGGTGCGGGCCTTCCGCAAGGACGTGACCGCCAAATGCTACGGCGGCGACGTCACGCGCAAACGCAAGCTGCTGGAGAAGCAGAAAGAAGGCAAGAAGCGCATGCGCCAGTTCGGCAAGGTCGAGATTCCCCAGGAGGCCTTCATCGCCGCGTTGAAGGTGGACGTGTGACGGCGCAAAACGACTGGCCCGGTGTTTGCCGGACCATGTCCCGGTCCGCGCGTCAGGCTCGCCGATGCTTCCGCGAGCACCGTGGCGCGATTGCGATGCGGCACCGCTTGCACTTTGAGGCGAAGCCCGACGCCTGACGTCTGACGCCACTCTTTTCCGAACATACCGCAAGACCAAGCCAAGGGGAGCAATCCGCGCAAAGTCATTCTCCGACGCGGCGGGTACAGGGCATGTCCGCAGGCGGTCACCCTGCTTTGGATTGCCCCATGCCGTGAGCACCGGCAAATCGACATACAGAAGGATTTCATGTTAGAGGCGATACGGCGGCTTGGCACCGCTACGGGTGACCTGCATCGCGATCTGAAAGACACGGCCAATATGATTGGCCGGTTCCTGGTCGACACATTTCATGTCCTGGCTCTGTTCGCAATCGGCGCCGCCACCGTGTGGTCAGCCGCCTCAGAGTTCATCCGCATGGTCGGCCGCGGCCACGCGAGCCTCGGAGACATCCTCCTCCTGTTCATCTATCTCGAGTTCGGAGCGATGGTGGGCATTTATTTCACGACGACCCGGTTTCCGGTCAGGTATCTGATCTACATCTCCATAACCGCGCTCGGCCGCGTGCTGGTCGAACTCGTGGGTGCCGAGCATCACACGGGCATGGTCGTCCTGGTGATCGCAGGCGCCATTCTGCTGCTGTCATTCGCCGTCCTGGTGTTGAGGTTCGGGGAATCCAATTGAAGCGAACCATCGGACGTTGGCGGCGCCCCAAACTTGTGCTGCCTAAGCCGAGCGTGACCTTCCGCTCGACAAGGTGGGTGGCCGGGATGTTCCAGTCGTCTGCCTGGCCGCCTGATTAAGGTCCTGCGCGGTCAGGACTATCCGGCCCCATCTCGATGCCAGGCCGAAATGCGGCCGGCACCCGATTTCCCTGATATTGTTGTGAGGTGCGCGTTGGCCGGATGCACGCTGGCACGGCCGCGTGATCTCGCCGCGCTGGCGCAGAGCAAAATTGCCCGCACGGCGACGTGTTTCGGGGAGCTGGCCCGATGCCTCTTTCTCCCAATGCAGTCACTGGATCCGATCCGGCCAGGGATTGGCCGGCCCTGATGCAGGAGATCGGCCCGCGCTTCGCGCAACGAGCCGGCGCTTGCGATGCCGGCGATCATTTCGTCGCCGAAAATTTTTCAGAGTTGAAAGTGCGGGGCGTGTTCGCGGCCGGCGTGCCGGCTGAGCTCGGCGGCGGAGGGGCCAGCTACCCTGAACTCTGCGACATGCTGCGCACGCTCGCACGTTACTGCAGCTCGACCGCGCTCGCATTGTCGATGCACACGCACGTGGTGGCGACCGCGGCCTGGCGCTGGCGGCGCAACCCCCAGCAGCCGTTCGAGCGCCTGCTGCGGCGCATCGCGGAGGAGAAGCTCGTCCTCGTCACCAGCGGCGCGTCCGACTGGCTCAAGGCATCAGGAACGGCCGAACGCGTCGAGGACGGCTGGCGGATCAACGCTCGCAAGATTTTTGCCAGCGGCATTCCCGCCGGCGACCTGTTCATGACGCAGGCGGTCTACGACGATCCTGACGCGGGCCCGACCGTCCTGCAGTTCGCGATCCCGGTCTCGGAGCGGGGCGTCGCGCCCCAGGACAACTGGCGCGCGCTCGGTATGCGCGGGACCGGCTCGCACGACGTCGTCATCAAGGACGTCCTCGTGCCCGACTCTGCCCTGCTGTTGCGACGACCCGCCGGCAAATGGGGCGTACCCTTTCATCTCAATCCAGGAATGATCCCGTTGCCGCTGGTCTATGCCGTCTATCTCGGGGTTGCCGAGGCCGCACGCGATGCGGCGCTCGCGATGGCACGCAAGCGCCTCGACGATCCCGCAATATTTCATCTGATCGGCGAAATGGAGAATGAACTGGCGGCCGCCAGAATGGCACACCGCGATATGGTCGAAGCCGGGAATACCTGCGAGCCCGGACCCGAAACCACGAATCGCATTTTCATCGCTCGCACGCTGGTGGGACGGGCAGCCATTGGCGTGGTGGAAAAATCCATGGAGGCGGTGGGGGGCGCCTCTTTCTACCGCGCCGCCGGACTCGAGCGGCTGTTCCGCGACGTGCAAGGCGCCAGATTCCACCGCCCACAAGAAAGCATGCAGCTCCGCTTCACCGGTCGGCTGGCCCTGGGGCTCCCCATCGACGAATAGCGATCACGTCCACGTTCGCAGCGCGCCTGCGTCATCCGTCGGAACCGTGTTTGCTTCCCTGCCCGCGTTCCTGCGCGGGACCGACGTCGTGGAGAGCCAGCGCGGTATTGATCAGCGCAAGATGCGAGAAGGCCTGCGGAAAGTTGCCGAGGAGCCGCTTCTTGCGCGGATCGTATTCCTCGGCCAGGAGGCCGACGTCGTTGCGCAGGGACAGGAGGCGCTCGAACAAGGCCTCGGCCTCCGCATCGCGGTCATGCAGCACATAGTTGTCGGCGAGCCAGAAGCTGCATGCCAAGAAAGCGCCCTCCCCTGGCGGCAGGCCATCTACGCCGGCCTCAGTCGGGTAACGCAGCACGAGGCCGTCAGCCACGAGCTCGCGTTCGATGGCGGCGAGGGTTCCGACCAGGCGCGGGTCGCCGGGAGGCAGGAAACCCAGCGTCGGGATCAACAGCAGACTTGCGTCGAGCTCGGGCGCGCCGAAGCTCTGCGTGAAGGTGTTGCGGTCTGCGTCAAAGCCGTATCGGCAAATTTCCGCATGAATCCGGTCGCGCACGGCGCGCCAACGCGCGAGCAGGCTGTCGTCGCAGCGAAACCGCTCGGCATCGCGCAGGGTGCGGTCGAAGGCGACCCAGGCCATGACCTTGGAGAACGTGAAATGGCGTCGTCCGCCGCGGACCTCCCAGATGCCCTCATCCGGTTCCTCCCAGGCCTTTTCGAGATGCTCGATCAGGTTCAGCTGCAGCGCCCAGCCGGCCTGCATCTTGGGAAACTGTTTGCGCGCCTGAAAAAGGGCATCGATGAGTTCGCCGTAGACATCGAGCTGGAGCTGCTCGGCGGCGGCATTGCCGATACGCACCGGCGTCGAGCCGTGATAGCCCGGCAGCCAGGGCACCTCCCATTCGGCAAGCTGACGCTCGCCGGCCAATCCGTACATGATCTGGATCTGGGCGGGGCTGCCGGCCACGCTGCGCAGGAGCCAGTCGCGCCACGCGAGCGCTTCGTTGTACAGTCCGGTGGACATCAGGGCCATCAGCGTCAGGGTGGCGTCGCGCAGCCAGCAGAAGCGGTAGTCCCAGTTGCGCGATGCCCCAACCTGCTCCGGCAGGGATGTCGTGGGCGCCGCGACGATGCCGCCGGTGGCCGAATGGGTCAGCGCCTTGAGGGTGAGGAGCGAACGCAGGACCGGTTCCCGCCAGCGTCCGTCGTAGCGGCATTGGGCCAGCCAAGTACGCCAGAAGGCCTCCGTCTTCTCGAGCGCCACCCGCCAGGGCATTCTCGCCGGCGGCGCCAGATGCGAGGGGCCGTACGTCATCACGAAGGGTATGCGCTCGCCCCTGGCGACGCTGAATTCGGCGACCGTGGCGAGATCCTCTCCGGAGAGCTCGACGGGGCTGCGGAGCACCACGCGGTTGGGGCCGGCGATGGCGGACAGACCGTGACCGTCGTCGAGTCGCGTGACCCAGGGAACCGTGCGGCCGTAATCGAAGCGCAGCATCAGGTGCAGCCGCATCGCGACTTTCCCGCGCCGGCCCTCAACGATCCGGACGACGGAGGAGTTCGTCCGCTCCATCGGCATGAAGTCGATGACTGCCACGCAGCCTTCGGCCGTTTCGAAAACCGTCTCGAGCACCATGGTGCCGTCCCGGTATTGACGGCTGACGCGCGGGGCGGGATCGGCAGGGGCAATAAGCCAACGTCCATGGTGCGATCTGCCGAGCAGGGCCGCGAAGCAGGCACTGCTGTCGAAGCGCGGCCAGCAGAGCCAGTCAATGGAACCGTTGCGCCCGACCAGCGCGGCGGTCGTGCAGTCGCCTATGAGCGCGTAGTCCTCGATCGCCAGCGGAAGATCGGAGTTGTCGGGCATTGCTATCGCAGACTGTTGTTCATGGCGCGGCCCTGGCCACGCCAGCTGCCCGCCGTCTCAGCCACGACCTCCTGCTCTGCAAGTTCCACATCAAAAAAGCACCAGACTCCACGCCGATCAGATCGGATGCACCGGACCGCGCAGGGGATAATGCCGCCCCTGCGGACCCCGCGCCAGTCACCGTCCGGGCAACGAGCCTGTACCGCGACAAACGCTGCGCATTCGCAACCGCGATTGCTCCGGTCTATGATCTGCGCGACGCATGCCTTTTGCGTGCCACCCTCGACCGCGCCGCGCCGAGCGGCAATGAGGATTACACCGTGTCGTTCAAGGTTCACGTCGGCCCGCCGCAGATTGCCATCCACCAGGGTCAGACGGTGCTCGTGAGCGAGCCGGACGGGCGGATTAACTGGCCGAGCGAGAAGGGCCTGTACTTTCGCGACACGCGCATCGTCAGCAATTGGGCGATCTACGCCAACGGCGAGCCGTGGGAACTGCTCAATGGCGGTCCCGTCAGCTACTACGCGGCGCGCATCTTCCTCACCAACGGTACCATCCTCACCGAGGACGGCACGATTCCCCCGCGCACGCTCGGCCTCACGATCAGTCGATCGATCAGCGGCGGCTTGCACGAAGATCTCGACATCACCAACAACAGCATGAAGCCGGTGCGTTTCCAGCTCGAGATCGCCTTCCGATGCGACTTTGCCGACATCTTCGAGGTCAAATCGGGCCGGATCGTACGCCGTGGCCAGATCACGACTGAGTGGTCGGAGCGACGGCAGCGCGTCCGTACCTCGTATTCCAACCGGGATTTTCATCGTGCAGTGACGACATCGGTCCTGCACGCACCCGGCAAGGCTGTTTCAGCCAACGGACGGCTCAGCTTCGAAGTCGCGCTTCAGGCGGGCGAAGCCTGGCACGCCTGCCTGCTCTACATGCTCGAGGATGGTGATCAGCGCTTCGCGGCGCCGCAGGATTGCGTGGGAAAGAGCAACAAGTCCCGCCATTCCGAGACAATGGCGGATTGGCTGCAGACGGTGGTCAAGATCGAGACCAGCAACGAAGAATTCTACCGTCTCTTTCACCAGGCGCTGGAAGACATGGCCGCGCTGCGGCTGCCGATCAAGGGCACGAGCCATATGGTCTTCCTTCCCGCGGCCGGACTGCCGTGGTTCGTTGCTCCGTTCGGGCGCGACAGCCTGATCGTTTCGCTGCAGAACATGCTGATCTATCCGGAGTTCGCGCGGGGCGCGCTGGAGATCCTGGGGTCGCTGCAGGCGAAGGAGGACGATCCCTATCGCGATGCCGAGCCCGGCAAGATCCTGCACGAATTGCGCTGCGGCGAGCTTGCGCATTTCAAGCTGATCCCGCACACGCCCTACTACGGCACAGCGGATGCGACCGCGCTCTATCTGATGACCCTGCACGCAGCATGGCGTGCGACCGGCGATGCGGCGCTTCTGGAGCAGCACCTGGAGACGGCAGAAGGCTGTCTGGCCTGGATCGACAACTACGGCGATCGCGACGGCGACGGGTTTCAGGAATATCAGACGCGCTCTTCGGTCGGCTACGAGAACATGGCCTGGAAGGATTCCGGCGATTCGGTCATGTATCCCGATGGCTCGCTGGTCAAGGGACCGAAGGCGCTGTGCGAGCTTCAGGGCTACGTCTACAACGCCTGGATCCGCATGGCGGAGGCTTTCGACGCGCTGGGCAAGCCCGAGCGCGCGCATGAGCTGCGTGCCAAGGCTGCCGTGCTGTTCGAGCGGTTCAACGACGCCTTCTGGGACGAGGAGCTGGGGTTCTATGCCTATGCGCTCGACGGCGACAAGAACAAGGTCCTGACCGTCGCATCCAACGCCGGGCATTGCCTGTGGTCCGGCATCGTGCCCCCCGAGCGCGCAAAACGGGTGGTGGATCGACTGATGGCACCAGACATGTGGACAGGCTGGGGCATCCGCACCCTGTCCGCCAATCACCCGGCATTCAATCCCTATAACTATCAGACTGGATCGGTCTGGCCGCACGACAACGCCATCATCGCCATGGGTTTCAAACTCTACGGCTTCGCGGCGGAGGCGGCGCGGGTTGCGCACGACGTGAGCGTGGCGGCGAGCCACTTCCTGCTCAACCAGCTGCCGGAGCTGTACACCGCGTCGGAACGCGACGAGACGAATTTCCCGGTGCAGTATATCGGCGCGAACGTGCCGCAAGCGTGGGCGGCCGGCTCCGTCTTCATGCTGGTGCAGGCGCTGTTGGGATTCCTGCCGGACGCGCCGCGCAACAAGCTGTATGTCGATCCGTCCCTGCCGGCATGGCTGCCTGACCTGACGGTGCGCGATCTTCGTATCGGCAAGCACAAGCTGGATATCCGTTTTACGCGCGGGCGCGATCAGACGACGTTCGAGGTCATCAAGGGAGACCCCAAGCTGGTCGAGCGCTGCGACATCGCGTCCAAAGCAGGACAACTGCGGACCGCGTCCGACTTGATCTAGCCAAGGATCAGGCGCAGCAGTCATACATGCGGGCGGAGGCGGCCATATTGAACGAAGTCGCGGGCGCAAACGTTAGTTGAAACAGGCTGTCAGGAGAGCCACATGGCAAGAGAGGTCAAGCGAGCCCCGCCTCATCGCGATGTCACCAATCCGTGAGATGACGACGGTGGAATTGATCGCAATGGAACCTGCGGCCACGGTGGCAAAGACCCTTGCCCGTGGCCGGGCACCGCCCGCAACCCTGACGATTTTCGGGGCCGGCGGCGATCTCACCAAGCGTCTGGTCGTGCCGGCGCTCTACAATCTTGTCAGGGCCGGAAAGCTCGCGGACGGCTTCGCCGTGATCGGCCTCGATCACAACGCCCGCACCACGGAGGAATGGCGCCAGAGCCTGACCGAAATGATGAGAGCATCGGCCCAGGTCGGCGGGCGCGAGGCCTTCGACGAGCAGGCCTGGTCATGGCTCCTCAGCCGCATGCAGTATATGTGCGGGGACTTCACGCAGGCCGATACCTTTGCCGAACTCGGGAAGCTGCTGCTCGATCAGCGGCAGCGGCAGAGCGGGACAGCCAATGTGCTGTTCTATCTGGCGGTCGCCGAGCGCTTCTTCGGTCCGGTGGTCGAGCAGCTCGGTCGCGCGGGCCTCACGCGCCAATCGGAGGGAGCGTGGCGGCGAGTGATCGTCGAAAAACCTTTCGGACACGACCTCGCATCGGCCGAAGCGCTCAATGCGCAGCTCCTCAACGTGCTGTCCGAGGATCAGATCTACCGCATCGATCACTTCCTCGGCAAAGAAACGGTGCAGAACATCCTGGTGCTACGGTTCGCCAACGGCATCTTCGAGCCGATGTGGAACCGCGACCATGTCGACCACGTCCAGATCACGGCGGCGGAGACTGTTGGCGTCGAGGGCCGCGGCCGCTTCTACGAGAAAACCGGCGCGTTACGGGACATGGTGCCAAACCATCTGTTCCAGCTTCTGGCCATGATCGCAATGGAGCCGCCGATCTCGTTCGACGCCGATGCCGTACGCGCCAAGAAGACGGAGTTGTTCCAGGCGATTCATCCCATCACGGCCGCCGACGCCGTGCGCGGCCAGTACGACAGCGGGATGGTGCTTGACCGAAAAGTTCGGGATTATCGGCACGAGCCAAATGTGGCGCCGGATTCCGCAACCGAAACCTATGTCGCGCTCAAGCTCGGCATCGACAATTGGCGCTGGGCCGGCGTGCCCTTCTATCTGCGCACCGGCAAGTATCTTTCCGCGCGCACCACCGAGATCGCGGTGCAGTTCCGCCAGGCGCCCTACTCGCTGTTCCGCGATACTCCGGTCGAGCGGCTGCCCCCGAACATCCTGACGCTCCGCATTCAGCCGGATGAGGGACTGTCGGTCAGCTTCAGCGCCAAGCGACCCGGCCCCGAGATCGAGATCGACGGCGTCGAAATGGACTTTGACTATCGCGATTATTTCGCCCCGCTCGCCGCGGTCGGCTACGAGACGCTGATCTACGACTGTCTGATCGGCGATGCCACCTTGTTCCAGCGGGCCGATACGGTCGAGGCGGCCTGGTGCGCGGTACAGGGCCTGCTCGATGCCTGGGCCCGCGATCCCGCCAATGATTTCCCCAACTACGTCGCGGGTAGCGCCGGTCCGGATGCCGCCGATCGCCTGCTCGCGCGCGATGGGCGCGCGTGGCGACCGATCGGATCCCGCCATCCGCGCGGGGAGCGCGGCGCATGATCTGTTGATGGGGGGCGGATTCGAGGTGATGCCATGAAAGCCACTCAAATCCTGCACGATCTGGGTCAAAGTCTCTGGCTCGACAACATCACACGCAGCTTGTTGAGGACGGGCGTGCTCCGCCGGTATGTCGACGAGCTGTCGGTCACCGGATTGACGTCCAATCCGACGATCTTCGATCACGCGATCAAGAACAGCAGCGATTACGATGACGCGATCAGAAGCAAACTCGCCGACGGCAAGTCAGGAGAGAAGCTGTTCTTCGAACTGGCGCTGGAGGACCTCACGCAGGCGGCGGATCTGTTCCGGCCGGTCTACGACCGGACCTGCGGCGTCGACGGCTGGGTTTCGCTGGAAGTCTCCCCTCTGCTGGCACACGACACCAAGTCGACGATCGCGGTGGCCAAGGATCTGCACGCGCGGGCGAGGCGTCCCAATCTCCTGATCAAGATACCGGGTACCCCGGAAGGCCTCCCTGCGATCGAGGAGGTGATCTTCGCGGGCGTGCCCGTCAACGTCACGCTCCTGTTCTCCAAGGACCAATATCTGCGGGCCGCCGATGCCTTCATACGCGGCGTCGAGCGCCGCATCGAGGCGGGACTAAGTCCGGATGTGGGCTCGGTGGCATCGATCTTCATCAGCCGCTGGGACGTCGCCGTGGCCGGCAAGGTGCCGGACGCGCTCAACAACCAACTCGGCATCGCCATCGCCAGGCAAACCTACCAAGCGTATCTCGGCTTGCTGAGCTCACCGCGATGGATGCGCGCCTACAATGCCGGCGCGCGCCCGCAACGCTTGCTGTGGGCGAGCACCGGGACCAAGGATCCTAAGGCCTCCGACACCCTGTACATCAAGGCTCTGGCCGCGCCATTCACCGTCAACACCATGCCGGAGGGCACCTTGCAGGCGCTCGCCGCACACGGCGAGGTCGGGACGACGATGCCGGCCGACGGCGGCAACTGCGAGGAGCTGCTGGGCCGCTTCGCCGGCGCGGGGATCGACGTCAACGCGCTGGCAGCCCGGCTTCAAGAGGAAGGGGCAACGTCGTTCGTCAACTCGTGGAACGACCTGATTGCGGTGATCGGATCCAAATCCGCCGTCCTCAAGCGGGCGAGCTAGCGCCGTGAAGGCGAGGTCGCGGCTCGCCGCCAGGCGCGGAGCCACGCGAGGGCAGCGGGCTCGCGTCGCAAAGAAACCCTCGGTGAAGAGGGTGCTGGTCGTCGATGTGGGTGGTACTTCGGTCAAGATCCTGGCCACCGGACAAAGCGAGTCGCGATCATTTCCGTCCGGTCCCAAGCTCACTCCCAGGCGGATGGTTGCCGGAGTCAAGAAGCTCGCCGCAGATTGGACCTACAATGCGGTGTCGATCGGCTACCCCGGACCGGTCCTCCGTGGCCGGCCGATCGCGGAGCCGTACAATCTGGGGCGTGGCTGGGTCGGGTTCGAATTCGCGGCGGCATTCGACCATCCGGTCAAGGTCGTCAACGACGCCGCAATGCAGGCCCTGGGCAGCTACAGGGGCGGCAAGATGCTTTTTCTGGGGCTCGGCACCGGGCTTGGAACGGCCATGGTCATCAACGGCACCATCGAGCCGATGGAGCTCGGTCACCTGCCCTACAAGAAGCACACTTATGAGGACTACGTCGGCCGGGCCGGACTGGAACGCCACGGCAAGAAGAAATGGCGGCGCCACGTCGCCGACGTCGTGGCACGACTGATCGCTGCGCTCGAGCCCGACGATACGGTGATCGGGGGAGGCAACGTCAGGAAGCTCGCGGCGCTGCCGCCGCGGTCGCGCGCGGGAGACAACGCCAATGCCTTCCGTGGCGGATTTCGAATGTGGGGGCAGGAGAACGCTGTCCCGCATAGGCGGACTCGTTCCAAATAAGGAGGGCCGGTAAGGATGCCGAAGGAGGCTGCAGGATCGGAGATACTCCGTTCGCGATCGTCGAGCAGGCACGCGGCATGGCAGGCGCTCCAGAAGCACTACGAGGCTATACGCGGTCTGCATCTGCGCGCTCTGTTTACGGACGATCCGATGCGTGGCGAGCGGATGACCGCCGAGGCGGCCGGCGTCTACCTCGATTACTCGAAAAATCGCGTCACCGACGAGACGCTCAATCTGCTCATCGGGCTCGCCGACCAATGCGGACTGCGCGCCAGGATCGACGCAATGTTTCGGGGAGAGAAGATCAACGTCACGGAAAAGCGCGCCGTCCTGCACGTGGCGTTGCGGGCGCCCATCGGGACCTCCATCATCGTCGACGGCAAGAATGTCGTGCCGGACGTTCACGCCGTGCTCGACAAGATGGCAGATTTCGCGCAGCGTGTTCGCAGCGGCCAGTGGACTGGCCACAGCGGCAAGCGCATCCGCAACGTGGTCAATATCGGTATCGGCGGATCCGATCTCGGGCCGGTGATGGCGTATGAGGCCCTGAGGCACTATAGCGACCGCGCCATGACGTTCCGCTTCGTCTCCAACGTCGACGGCACCGATTTCGTCGAGGCGACACGCGACCTCGATCCGGCGGAAACGCTGTTCATCGTCTCCTCGAAGACCTTCACGACGCTGGAGACGATGACCAACGCGCAAAGCTCGCGTGATTGGTCGCTCCGGGGTCTGGGAGGCGACAGCAAGGCAGTCGCCAGGCATTTCGTTGCCGTGTCGACGAATGCGGAGAAGGTCGCGGAATTCGGCATCGATACCGCCAACATGTTCGAGTTCTGGGACTGGGTCGGCGGACGCTACTCGATGGATTCCGCGATCGGCCTTTCGACCATGATCGCGATCGGCCCGGATCACTTCCGCGCCATGCTGGAAGGCTTCCACGCCATGGACGAGCATTTCCGGACCGCGCCGTTCGAGCGCAACCTGCCGGTGCTCATGGGTCTTCTCGGCGTCTGGTACAGCGACTTCTTCGGGGCGCAGACCGTCGCGGTGCTGCCCTACGATCAGTACCTGAAGCGCTTTCCGGCCTATTTGCAGCAGCTGACGATGGAGAGCAACGGCAAGCACGTGATGCTCGATGGCACGCCGGTCGACTACCAGACCGGCCCGATCTACTGGGGCGAGCCTGGAACCAACGGCCAGCACTCCTTCTATCAGTTGATCCACCAGGGCACGCGGCTCATTCCCTGTGACTTCATCGCCTTCGCACAGGCGCTCAACCCGCTCGGCCGCCATCACGATATGCTGTTGGCAAACGTCTTGGCGCAGACTGAGGCACTCGCGTTCGGAAAAACGCGCGAGCAGGTGAAGGCCGAGGGCACGCCCGACTGGCTCATCCCGCACCGGGAATTCGAGGGTAATCGACCGTCCAACACCATCCTGATGGATCGTCTGACCCCGGCCGCGCTGGGAAAGCTGGTCGCGCTGTATGAGCACGTCGTGTTCACGGAGGGTACGGTCTGGGACGTGGATTCATTCGATCAGTGGGGCGTCGAGCTCGGCAAGGTCCTGGCTCAGCGCATCATCCCGGAGCTCGAGGGCAAGACCGAGCCCAGGCTCGGGCACGACAGCTCGACCAACAACCTGATCCGCCGATACCGCAAGCTCAAAGGCCAAACGTGACGAGCGATCCCGCGAAACTCGCGCCCTCGATCCTGGCGGCTGACTTCGCCCGCCTGGGCGATCAGGTGGCCGAGGCCGAGCGCGCTGGCGCGGACCGCATTCACGTGGACGTCATGGACGGACATTTCGTGCCCAATTTGTCGATGGGACCGCCGATCGTCAGCTCGCTGCGCAAGGCGACGCGCCTCCCGCTGGAGGCGCACCTGATGATTTCCAATCCGGATCTGTTCGTGGACGAGTTCGCGCAGGCCGGGACCGATTCATTCATGGTCCACTGGGAGGGCAACAACGACCTGTCACGCACGGTGCAAAAAATCAAAGCATTGGGAAAACGGGTTGGCGTCGCCATCAACCCGGCAACATCCGCGATCGTGCTGGAAGAGATCATGCCGGACCTCGACCAGGTTCTGGTCATGACGGTGAACCCCGGATTCGGACATCAGCATTTCCTCCATGCGATGCTTCCGAAGATCACGCGCGCGCGCGAGATGATCGATCGACTCAAGCCGGGGTGCGGCCTCGAGGTGGACGGAGGCGTCGATGCCACGACCGCCCCGATGGCGGTGGCCGCGGGCGCCGATGTGTTGGTGGCAGGCTCGGCGATTTTCAACGACAGCGAAAGCGTGAGCGCGGCGATGCAGCGATTGCGGGCCGCGATTGAGCGCTAACGGAGAAGGATGTCATGCAGCTCGCGATGATCGGATTGGGCAGAATGGGCGCCAACATGGTGCGACGGCTCCTCAAGGGCGGCCATCAGTGCGTGGTCTTCGACATGTCGCCAAAGGCGGTCGAAGAGCTGACGCGGGAGAAGGCGGTCGGCGCTTCTTCACTCGCGGATCTCATGCGCAAATTGGAAAAGCCGCGGGCGGTTTGGCTGATGGTTCCCGCGGCCGTCGTCGACAAGGCCATTGCCGACCTGATGCCCCACCTCGAGAGCGGCGACATCCTCATCGATGGCGGCAACTCGTACTACGTGGACGACATCCGCCGCGCCAAGGAGCTCGCGGCGAAAGGGATCAATTACGTGGACGTCGGAACCAGCGGCGG
Organism: uncultured Alphaproteobacteria bacterium; assembly: GCA_963739385.1. Lineage (GTDB taxonomy): Bacteria > Pseudomonadota > Alphaproteobacteria > Rhizobiales > Xanthobacteraceae > VAZQ01. The sequence goes on along the minus strand of CAVUAI010000044.1, from coordinate 47,965 downwards.
CGTCTGGGGCCTGGAGCGCGGTTACTGCATGATGATCGGCGGACCGGAAGCCGCCGTGCGCCGTCTCGACCCCATCTTCAAGACCTTGGCGCCCGGCACCGGCGACATCGCGCGCACCCCCGGACGCGAGACGATCGGCGGCACTGCCGAGCTCGGCTACCTGCACTGCGGGGCGAACGGCGCCGGGCACTTCGTCAAGATGGTCCACAACGGTATCGAGTACGGCATCATGGCCGCCTACGCGGAGGGCATGAACATTCTGCGTCACGCCAATGTCGGCGAGCAGCAGCACGCGAGCGACGCCGAAACGACGCCGCTGCGCAATCCGGAACTCTACCGCTATGACCTCAACCTGCGCGACATCGCGGAAGTGTGGCGCCGCGGCAGCGTCATTGCGTCATGGTTGCTCGACCTGACCGCGGCCGCGCTGGCGAAGGATCCCACACTCACGAACTTTGCCGGCAGGGTTTCAAACTCCGGGGAAGGACGCTGGACGATCAGGGCCGCCATCGACGAGGCGGTGCCGGCGCCGGTGCTCTCGACCGCTCTTTACGAACGGTTCAGCTCGCGCGGCGAAGCCACCTTCGGAGACAAGCTGCTGTCGGCCATGCGCTACGAATTCGGCGGACACCTGGAGAAACCGGCCGGCTGAACGCCGGCGCGCCGCACGGCCTGATCGTCTGTCGGCTGTCCGCCGACGGGCGAGCCCGGCTCGGAGGTCATCGCGTGGAGATCGAGGTTCTTCCCAACGCTGATCTGGTCGCCCGGCGGGGCGCAGCCATCATCGCAGACCACGCGCGGGCCGCGGTCTCCTCGCGCGGCCGCTTCATCGTGGCGGTCAGCGGCGGCCATACGCCGTGGCTGATGCTGCGCGCATTGGCTGACGAGCAGCTCCCCTGGGAAGATGTGCATGTCGTTCAGGTGGACGAGCGGGCGGCGCCGGCGGCGGATCCCGACCGAAACCTTGCGCATCTGCGCGCAAGCCTGCTCGATCATGCGCCGCTTCCGCCCGATCACGTCCATGCGATGCCGGTCGAGGCGGCGAACCTCGAGCGCGCGGCCGAACAATATGCGCTGACATTGCGCGACGTCGCAGGCTCGCCCCCGGTGCTCGACCTTGTTCATCTCGGCCTTGGACCGGACGGCCATACCGCGTCGCTGGTGCCGGGAGACGCGGTCCTCGATGTCACCGACGCCGACGTCGCGGCGACCGGTCCCTACCAGGGCAGGCGCCGGATGACGCTCACCTTTCCGATCATCAACCGGTCGCGGCACGTGTTGTGGCTGGTGACCGGGGACGACAAGGCGGGGACACTCGTGCGCCTGCGCGACGGCGATCCATCCATTCCGGCGTCGCGCGTGCGCCAGGATCTGGCGCTGGTCCTCGCTGATCGCGGGGCGGCAGAGCGGCTCGGCGCCGACGAGCAAATGGAGAAATAAACATGAGTGCTATCGCCCGTGCTGCTGCGGATTCACCGATGACCTCCGCGCAATTGGATCAGCTGTCGATCAATTGCATCCGCACCCTGTCTATCGATGCGGTCCAGCAGGCGAAGTCCGGCCACCCCGGCACGCCGATGGCGTTGGCGCCGCTCGTCTACACGCTCTGGAACCGGGTCATGCGCTTCGATCCGCAGGATCCGATCTGGCCGAACCGCGATCGCTTCGTTCTCTCCAACGGCCACGCCTCGATGTTGCTGTGGTCGCTGTTGCACCTCACCGGCACCCGCGCCGTGAACGCCGAATACGAACGGCTCGGGCAACCCGCGGTTTCGCTCGATGATATCCGTCATTTCCGCCAGCTCGGCAGCAAGGCGCCCGGTCATCCCGAATACCATTGGGTTTCGGGAGTCGAAGCCACGACCGGACCACTCGGGCAGGGTGTCGCCACCAGCGTTGGCATGGCGATCGCCGAGGCGTGGCTCGCCAACCGCTACAATCGCCCCGATTTCGAAATCTTCGGCTACGACATTTACGCGGTGTGCGGCGATGGTTGCATGATGGAGGGCGTGGCGTCGGAAGCGGCGTCGCTGGCCGGCCATCTCGAACTGGATAACCTCTGCTGGATCTACGACAACAACCACATCACGATCGAAGGCAACACGCGCATTACCTTCACCGAGGACATCGCCGCCAGGTTCCTGGGCTATGGATGGAACGTGTTGCGCGTCGGGGACGCCAACGACATCGACCGCATCGAGCACGCCCTGGATGTCTTCCGCCAGACCAAGGGGCGCCCGACCTTTATCATTCTGGACAGTCACATCGGCTACGGCTCGCCGCACAAGCAGGATACCGCGGCGGCGCACGGCGAGCCGCTGGGTGACGAGGAGGTTCGTCTCACTAAACGCGACTACGGATGGCCCGAGGACGCCAAGTTCCTGGTTCCCGACGCGGTGCGCCAACACTTTGCCGCCGGCATCGGCGCCCGCGGGGCGCAGGCCCGCGCGCGCTGGACCGAACTCTTCGCCGCCTACCGGTCGAAACATCCGAAACTCGCGGCCGAGATCGACCTGATGCAGCGGCGCGAGCTGCCGGCGGGGTGGGAGTCCGGGCTTCCCGTCTTTCCCGCCGATCCCAAGGGGATCGCGGGAAGGGACGCCTCGGGCAAGGTGCTCAACGTGCTGGCGCAGAACATCCCCTGGCTGCTCGGCGGATCGGCGGACCTCGGCACGTCGAACAAGACGATCCTCACATTCGAGGGTGCCGGAGACTTCGAGCCTGGCACGCCCGGCGGCAGGAACCTGCATTTCGGCATCCGCGAGCACGCGATGGCGGCGGCCGTCAATGGGCTCTCGCTGTCAAAGCTGCGAGCCTTCGGCGCCACGTTCTTCATCTTCAGCGACTATGCGCGACCAGCCATCCGGCTGTCGGCGCTGATGGAGCTTCCCACCATCTTCGTGTTCACCCATGACGCCATGGGTGACGGCGAGGACGGTCCGACGCACCAACCGGTCGAGCAGCTGGCATCCTTCCGCGCCGAACCTGGCCTGGTGGTGCTGCGGCCCGGCGATGCCAACGAGGTGGTCGAGGCCTATCGCTATGTCATGCAGCTGCAGCATCAACCGGCGGTGCTGGCGCTGTCACGGCAGCCTCTGCCGACATTGGACCGCAGCAAATACGCACCCGCGTCCGGTGTGGCGCGCGGCGCCTACGTGCTCGCCGACCCGCCGGACGGCAAGCCTGACGTGATCCTTATCGCGTCCGGCAGCGAGGTCAGTCTCTGCATCGACGCCCACGAGGAACTGCTCGCCGAGGGCATCCACTCGCGCGTGGTCTCGATGCCGTCCTGGGACATCTTCGAGCACCAGAGCCAGGCGTACCAGGACAGCGTGCTGCCGCCGGAGCTGACGGCGCGCGTCGCGGTGGAGCAGGCCTCGACCTTCGGCTGGGAGCGCTACGTCGGCAGGTCCGGCCGCGTCATCGGCATGAAGACATTCGGCGCGTCGGCGCCGCTCAAGGAGCTGCAGCGAAAGTTCGGGTTCGAGCCCGAGCGCGTGACGCAGGTCGCGAAAGAACTGCTCGGCAAGGGCAAGAAGAGCTGAATCATGTGCGCGTTGCGGCAGCGCGGACAGCAACACGGTCGAGATCGGGGCGGTATGCGATGACCGAACCGGCGCGCATCGTTTTCCTGTTCGACGTCGACAATACGCTCGTCGACAACGATTGCGTGCAGGCCGATCTGCGGGATCATCTGGAGCAGGAATATGGAGTTGCCGCGCGCGCCAGATATTGGGAGCTTTTCGAGCAACTGAGGACCGAGCTCGGATATGCCGACTACCTGGGTGCGCTGGAGCGCTACCGAGTCGAGGCCCTGCATCGCCCCGAGGTCCTGCGGATGTCGAGCTGGCTGGTCGATTACCCCTTTGCCGACCGCCTCTATCCCGGCGCGCTGGAGGCGGTGAAGCACGTGCAGCAGTGGGGCACCACCGTCATTCTTTCCGACGGCGATGCCGTGTTCCAACCACGGAAGGTGGAACGATCCGGGCTCTGGCGCGCCTTCGGCAACCGCGTCCTCATCTACATTCACAAGGAACAGGAGCTCGACGATGTGGAGCGCTTCTACCCCGCCGAACATTATGTGCTGATCGACGACAAGCTGCGCATCCTCTCCGCGGTGAAGAAGATCTGGGGTCGGCGCGTGACGACCGTGTTTCCCAGGCAGGGCCACTATGCGCTGGATGCAGGCGCTCTCGCCGAGTATCCGCCCGCGGATATCGAACTCGCCAGGATCGGCGACCTCGTGACCTACGATCTTCCCGCATTTCTCAAAGGGGGTTAGGCGGCAGCGCTCGCAAAGCTCCTGGCCGATCGAGCGATGCTTCGGGCAGCGCCGTCGAGGAGCCACCCGATTTCATGTCATGCAGGCGTCTTCACTGCCGATCGATCGTCGTCAACTGGGTTTCGCCGGAGTTGACCACGAAAATGGCGAGCAGCTTCGCCGGTTCGGTGGTGCTGGCGTTCTCGCTGATGCGATGATGTGCGCCCGGCTTCTCGAAGAAGCTTTCGCCGGCCTGGAAGACCGTTACCGGGCCGTCGTCCACCTGGCTCCGGATCGATCCGGACAGCACGTAAGCGGTGATGAACGCCGAGGCCGCGTGGTGGTGCGGCGGCGTCTTGCCGCCCGGAGGATAGTTGACGACGACGCCGACGATGCTCTTGCCGGGAATGTTTGGGATCGTCTCGCGGAAGGCCGGCACGACGGAACCGGGCGGTGAGGACTGCGCAAAGGCGATGATGCTCGGCACGGCTGCGAATGCTGCAAGCGCCGCAGCCTGCGCCAAAGTCCGGAGGTTCATGTTGCTTCTCCTTTTGATGGCCGGGGATTGACCAGTTGTGGGCTGCCGGCCGGTCACAGCTTCCATTTGCTATCTTGCCGACGGGATATGTCCCTTCTGCAGCGTTGCGCGCAGGTCCGACACCGCCTGCTCAAGATGAAAGGGATGCCTTCCGGCCGTCGAGCTCCTGATCCGGCATCGCCACGAAAATCAGCACCGCGATGATGGTCATGAGGAACCGGAATGCGCTCGGCACGCCGTTCCATTGCTGCGACTGCCACATCCCGAACCATTCGCCGCCGATCGACATGAAACCGACCTGCCACAGCAGGAAGCCCAGAGTCAGCCCGACCACCGCGAACGTCTTGGCGCGATTGAACGCGACCGCATCGGCGCGCATCGCCCGTACGAGCATCAACGCGCCGATCCAGCACAGCACAGCGATGACCGCTTCCGCGGCGATGATGAGGGCGTAGGCCAGGCGGTGCAGCGCGGGATCGGTGATGGCGCGGTACTTGATGGTCGAGAATGGGAATATCGTGTCCATGGACATGACATGCTCAACGAACACGAAATTGGTGTTGTAGTCGGTCAGGTTGCCGAAGGTGACGAGACTCGCGAACAGGGCGATGGCTGCAACGGTCGCGGCCTTCGCCGCGCGGATGGCGATCATGGACATCTCCGGCGGCGGACTGCAGGCGATGTCGACCCGCAACAGCCCGCGCAAGGGCGTGAGAATGTGTCGAGAAATCCCGGCGCGGGCAAGCGGCCGGGCGCGGGTGGCCTCGCGGCGCCGGCGGCTCGACCGTAATATGGAGTCATCGTCGGGCCCACGGCGGCGCTCAAGAGCCGAGGGCCGTCTCGACCTGGAGCAAAGGCTTCATCCCATGTCGGCGCAGGACAATCTTCGGCGGGCCGCAATCGACGCAAGCACCGCGCCTCTGCGAGCCAAGGCGTCGAACTATCCGGAACCGTTCTTCTCCCGGATGGGCAAGCGCCAGAAGCGCCCGCTGGGCGACCTGTTTGCACTCAAGAATTTCGGCGTGAACCTCACGCGGCTTCTTCCGGGCGGGGAATCCGCGCTGCTGCATCGCCACAGCAAGCAGGACGAGCTCGTCTACATATTGGAGGGCAACCCGACGCTGGTGACGGACGCGGGCGAGGAGCTGCTGCGCCCGGGCATGTGCGCGGGCTTCCCGGCGTCGGGCTGCGCGCACCAGCTGGTCAACCGCACCGACCGGGACGTCGTCTACCTCGAGATCGGCGATCGCACCCCCGGTGACCAGGTGGTCTATCCATCCGACGATCTCCAGGCCTCGCTCGGTCCCGACGGCACGTGGGGTTTCGCCCGCAAGGACGGAACGCCGTACTGAGCACCGGTCCCGCTGCGAACCTTCCCGCGGCGAGAGCGCTGCATCCATGCGGGAATACATCCGCGGTGAAACATCCGCCGCGACCACTTGTCCCGGTCTTTCAGCCGCTATTGCAACTCATTATCAATTGCACTACGACTGCAGCCCCGCGCTGATGGGCTGGGAGGGATATCATGGCCACTGTGGTTTCGATCGGGCGCTGCATGGCAGTCGTGCTGATGCTGGGATCCGCGGTCGCGCAAGCGGCCGGCGATCTCTCGCGTCAGGAGCCGATCGAAATCACAGTCGAGCTCGGCAAGCCCGGCCAGCACGTGTTCACGCCCAGCAAGCTGCGGTTCGAAACCGGCAAGCTCTACAAACTGGTCCTGCGCAACCCAAGCAACGAGGCCCACTACTTCACCTCGCATGCGTTCACGCAGCTCATCTACACGCGCAAAGTCCAGGTGGTGCAGAGCCGCGACGGCAAGACGGTGCCGCTCGCCGAGTTCAAGGGCGCCATCCGCGAGATCGAGGTCTATCCCGGACAGGTCGCCGAATGGTGGTTCGTGCCGGTAGCCGCCGGGCGGGTCACCGACCTGCGCTGCGGCATCGTCGGCGCCGACGGTAAGAGCCACGCCGACCACGGCATGCTGGGCGAGATCGTGATCGAGTGACCGGCGTTCGTGCCGGAGCTGCCCTCCTCGCTTACGCCCCTGCCTCGAATCGACGAAGCGTGATGACGGCGGAGCGGGCATCGAAGCGACGCGCCAAGAGACGAGCGGTGCGCACGGCACGAAGAAGAACCCCCGCCGATGGCGGGGGTTTTGTTCAGTCTGTTGACCGAGCTTCTTGGTTAGGTGCCGGTCAGACGCCCCAATAGGGGGCGACGCCGTAATAGTCGTAGACCCGCTGGCCGCGGGCACGATCGGACCAGTCCCAAGACTCGTGCTTGGAATATTTCGGCGCACCCTTGAGCTGCTCCTCGCCCACATTGACCTCGTAGCCTTCCAGCCGCGGGTTGTAGGTGAGCAGCGACCAGGGCAGCGGGTAGTAGTCCTCGCCGATGCCGAGAAAGCCGCCAAAGCTCATCACCGCATAGGCGACCTTGCCGCTGAGCTTGTCGATCATGACGCGGTCGATCTGCCCCACGCGGTCGCCGTTGGAGCGATAGACCGGCGTGCCTTCGACCTTGTCGCTGCCGATGAGGCTCACGGTCTCGCGCTTGTCGACTGTTCTGTCTTGCGTACTCATAGCCATGGTTTTCTCCTCCTGGGACGACAACGGCCATGTCGGCGCGCCGTTCCAGCCGATCTCCGGAACCTGGCATCCGGAATGCGCATTGAATCACCGCGACTTGATGGAACGTTGCAAAGGAGAGCTGCGATGCCCCGCGGCGACAAATCGAGCTACACCGACAAGCAGAAACGCCAGGCCGAGCACATCGAGGAAGGCTACGAGGAGCGCGGGATCGCGCCCAAGGAGGCCGAGCGGCGCGCCTGGGCCACGGTCAACAAGGAGACCGGCGGCGGCAAGAAGAGCGGGTCGGGTCGCGGCAAGAAGGTCAGTCACGCCTCCTCGCGCAAAGGTGGACGCCTGGGCGGGCGAGCCGCGGCGAGCCGGCCCGCAGCCGCGCGCTCGCGTTCGGCGAAGAAGGCGGCGGCCACCCGCAAGCGGCGCACGTCGCGCTGAACGCCGGCAGCGAGCGGCGCGAAGAAGCGCGAGAACCCCGGCGGCCTCCGCTACTGGATCGTGATCCGGGTGTTGCCGGCGCCTTCGCGCTGTACCAGCGAGAACAGAACGGCGGCGTTGGAGGGATGCAGCCGGATGCATCCGCGCGAGGCGGGACCGCCGAGCCGCGAGACGTGGGTGGTCCCGTGGATGGCGAAATTGCCGTCGTAGAAGATCGAATACGGCATCGGGGCATTGTTGTAGAGCGTCGAAAAGTGGTGGCGCTTGAGCGCCTGCGGGCGGAAGCTTCCGCTCGGCGTGCCGTAGATGCCGGTGGACACCGCCCAGGTGTAGCGGTGCTGGCCGTCCACGATCACGGACATCTGCTGGCTTGCCTTGTCGACCCTGACCAGGATATCCGCGCGGGCGGGGTCCGACGCCACCAACGCCCAGACTGCAACGACGAGCGCAGACGCACCGGCAACACGACCCGCAAGACCATGCATGGCAATCCCTCCCGCCAGGCCCCCGCGATTCGAAAATCCCGTTCGCGACATTACCACCGCAAAGCTAACGCCGCCTTGCCGCAGGCAACCCGAACTGCGGCACGTTTGCCGGCCGCGCCGGCAGGGCCGGCAAACCGATGACGTCGAAGCCTGATCTCTTCACCATCGGTCACTCCAACTTGGCGGCCGAGCGCTTCGTTGCGTTGTTGAAGGAGGCCGGCGTCACCGCCGTCGCCGACGTGCGTTCGGTGCCGTTCTCGCGCTGGTGTCCCTGGTTCTCGGCCCGGGCGCTGGCCGAGCGCCTCGGCCAGGACGGCATAGGCTATCTCGCGTTCGGCAATTCGCTGGGCGGGCGTCCGCGCGATCCGACGCTTTATTCTGATGGCATCGCCGATTACGAGGCCATGGCGGCGTCGCCGGAATTTCGCGTCGGGCTCGAGCAACTGCTCCATGCGATGGCGCGTCATCGCGTGTGCCTGCTCTGCGCCGAACGCGAGCCGCTCGACTGCCACCGCTGCCTGCTGGTCGGCCGGGCGCTCGCCGAGCACGGGCTCAAACCCGCACATATCCTGTTCGACGGCCGGATCGAGCCGCACGCCGCCACCGAGAAGCGGCTGCTCCGGCTCGCCGGTGGCGAGGACGATCTCTTTGGCGAACCGGGCGCCCGCCTCGCCGAGGCCTATCGTCGCCGCGCCAACGCGGTGGCGGCACGACTCAAGACGTCCCATTGATTGGCGTGCGCGACTCGCCCGGGCCGTCAGGGACATAGCCTGCGTGGGAGGTAATATAAAACCTCTCGGGCTGCCTCGCTCGTGCCCAGACTCTTCGCTACCGACCGCTCGCACCGTGCTTGACGGGAACCTCGGGTTTACCGGGCGAAGCGTTGAATGCGGGGCGCGACGCCGAATCGGACGGCTCAGCCTTCGATGGGGGAGGCGTAACTCACAACCGGATGCCGCACGCATGACCGCAACGACGACCGCGCCGGCCGGCGCAGCCTGGCGCAATATCGTCCGCCGCAGCACCCTGTTCGCCGCGCTGCTGTTGGCGCCATCCATCGCCACCGCGCAGGACCGCGGCGCCGTCAACCCGCCTCCGCTGCCGCCGCTCGCGCATCCGGAGGATCCCGCGACTCCGGCCAAGGAGCTGTTCGGCCGAAAGACCGCGCCCGCGAATCTGCAGACGCGCACCATCGGCTTCTATTCCAAAGGCTGCCTGGCCGGCGGCGAGGCGCTGCCGATCAACGGCCGGACCTGGCAGGTGATGCGGCTCTCGCGCAACCGCAACTGGGGACATCCGGAGCTGATCAAGTTTCTGGAGCGGCTGGCCGACCAGGCGCCGAAGACCGGCTGGCACGGCCTCCTGGTCGGCGACATGTCGCAGCCGCGCGGCGGCCCCATGCGCACCGGCCATGCCAGCCATCAGGTCGGCCTCGACGCCGACATCTGGCTCACGCCCATGCCCAACCGCGAGCTCACGCGAACTCGAGCGCGAAGAAATGTCGGCGACCATGGTCGTCGCCGAGGATCGTCTCGACGTCGATCCGCAGGTCTGGACTTCGGCCCATCTGGCGGTGATCCGGGCGGCGGCAAAAGACCCGCAGGTCGCGCGCATCTTCGTGAACGCAGCGATCAAGAAGGCGCTCTGCCGCGAGGCCGGCAGCGACCGGGGCTGGCTCGGCAAGGTGCAGCCGTGGTGGGGACATGACTATCACTTCCACGTGCGCCTGAGCTGCCCGTCCGACAATGCCGAATGCACGCCGCAACCGCCCCGGCCGGCCGACGACGGCTGCGGCCAGGAACTCGACCACTGGTTCACCGAGGCGATATTGCACCCCAAGCCGTCGCCGACGCCGGCGAAGCCCAGACCGCCGCTCAAGATGGCGGACCTGCCAGCCGCCTGCCGCCAGGTGCTGCTGGCGCCGTAGCGTCTTGGACTGGCGTCGCCTCCCGGACGAGCGGCCGGCCAAGCCGGCGCGACATCGGGGACGAGGCGTTTCACCGCCACATCCCACCCCATATATTCTGCTTCGCGGCCGGCACTGGATCCATGCAAGTCGGGTGACCGACTTGCGCGCATCAAGCGCCGGTTGCGCCAAGCCCGAGATCGGTGTTGCGTTCGTTTTCGCTTCGCCGCCGGACGCGAGTCCTTCGCAAAGCCGAAAGATCGATGGTTATGAGCACGGACGAAACCACGAATGCGGACCAGCTCGCGATCCTGCACGAGCTGGAGAAGAAAGTGCTGTGGCTCGCGAGCTGGACCATCCACCACGCCAACCATGAGCGCGAAAGCGACGACGGGTTGAAGGTCGGTGGACATCAGGCCTCGTCGGCTTCGCTCGCCACCATCATGACCGCCCTCTACTTTCGTGCGCTGCGCGCGCAGGACCGCGTAGCGGTCAAGCCGCATGCGAGCCCGATCTACCACGCCATCCAGTACCTGCTCGGCCGCCAGAGCCGGCAGAAGCTCGAGGACTTTCGCGCCTACAAGGGCGCGCAGAGCTATCCCTCCCGCACCAAGGACAGCGACGACGTCGATTTCTCCACCGGCTCGGTGGGGCTGGGCGTGGCGCAGACGCTGTTCTCCTCGCTCGTGCAGGACTACGTGCGCGCCCATGGCTGGGGTCTCCAGCGTCCGGAAGGCCGCATGATCGCGCTCGTCGGCGACGCCGAGCTCGACGAGGGCAACATCTTCGAAGCGATACTCGAAGGCTGGAAGCAGGGCCTGCGCAATTGCTGGTGGATCATCGACTACAACCGCCAGAGCCTCGACGCGGTAATCCGCGAAGGGCTGTGGGCGCGCTATGAGGCGCTGTTCCGCGCCTTCGGCTGGGACGTCGTGATCCTCAAATATGGTTCGCTGCTGCAGCAGGCCTTCCGCGAGCCGGGCGGCGAACGCTTGCGGCAATGGATCGACAATTGCCCCAACCAGCTCTATTCCGCGCTCGTCTTCCAGGGCGGCGCGGCATGGCGCAGGCGCCTGCTCGACGAGATCGGCGACCAGGGCACGGTGACGCGCCTGATCGAGGCGCGCTCCGACGACGAGCTGGCGGCGCTGATGACCAATCTCGCCGGTCACGACCTGCCGTCGCTGCTCGAAGCGTTCGGCAAGGTCGACCACGACCGGCCGATCTGTTTCATCTGCTACACCATCAAGGGCTTCGGGCTGCCGTTCGCCGGCCACAAGGACAACCATGCCGGCCTGATGACGCCGGCGCAGACCGAGCGCCTGCGGGCCGCGATGAACATCCGGCCCGGGCACGAATGGGACAAGTTCGAGGGTCTGGGCATGGCGCCGGCCAGGCTGCAGGCCTTCCTCGACCAAGTGCCGTTCGCCAAGGGCGAGCGCCGTCACCATGCCGCACGCATCGCAGCTCCGGCGGAATTGCCGGTGACCATCCAGCCGGTGATGTCGACGCAGACCGGCTTCGGCGCGCTGCTCAACGAACTCGGCCGCGGCACCAGCGCGATCGCCGAGCGCATCGTCACCGCCTCTCCCGACGTCACGGTCTCGACCAACCTCGGACCCTGGGTCAACCGCCGCGGCCTGTTCGCACGCGAGAAGCTCGCCGACACCTTCAAGAGCGAACGCATTCCATCGACGTTCAACTGGGACTTCTCGCCGAAGGGGCAGCATTTCGAGCTCGGTATCGCCGAGATGAACCTGTTCACCCTGCTGTCTGCACTTGGCCTGTCGCACGCGATCAGCGGCGAGCGGCTGATCCCGATCGGCACGCTCTATGATCCGTTCATCCAGCGCGGGCTCGATGCGCTCAACTATGCCTGCTACCAGGAGGCGCGCTTCATACTGGTGGCGACGCCCGCCGGCATCACGCTCGCGCCCGAGGGCGGCGCGCATCAGTCAATCGCGACGCCGCTCATCGGCCTTGCGCAGGACGGGCTTGCCGCATTCGAGCCGGCCTTCGTCGACGAGCTTGCGGTGATCTTCGCCTTCGCCTTCGACTACATCCAGCGCCACGCCGCGGGCGAAGCCTCCGAGCGCAACTGGCTGCGCGACGAGACCGGCGGCTCGGTTTACTTGCGGCTTTCAACCCGTCCGATCGAGCAGATCAGGCGTGCGATGACGCCTGACCTTTCCCAGGCGATCGTCGATGGCGCCTACTGGCTGCGCAAGCCTGGCCCGAACTGTCAGGTCGTGGTCGCCTATACCGGTGCGGTTGCGCCCGAGGCAATCCAGGCGGTCGGGCTGATGGCGGAAGACCGCCGCGATGTCGGGTTGCTGGCGGTGACCTCGGCGGACCGACTCAACGCCGGCTGGACCGCCGCGCAGCGCGCGCGCGAGCGCGGCCTCGTTCATGCCCGCTCGCACATCGAGAAGCTTCTCGCCGAGGTTCCGTCGCATTGCGGGATCGTGTCGGTGCTCGACGGCCATCCGGCCACACTCGCCTGGCTCGGCGCCGTTCTCGGCCACCGCGTGCGTCCGCTTGGGGTGGAGCATTTCGGACAGACTGGATCGATCCCCGACCTCTACCGGCACTACGGGATTGATGCCAACGCCATCGTCGCGGCCGCCGCCGCGCTCACCCCCGGCCGGCCGATCCGCTACCTCAAGGCGCTGCCATAACGGAGCGCGACCCCGTGTCCTGCATCTTCAACGCTGGTCCGGGACACGGGCGTGGACGGCTCTAATTCATGCACCTGGTTTTCACCAGCAGCGAAAAGCCGTCGAGCTCGAAGTCCTGCTCCAGGCTGTGCCCGAACAGGGCGAGCCAGCGGTCCTGCGCCTGGTAGGCGAGCGCCTCGCGCGCCTGCGCGCATTCGTAACGGAGCCCGCCCGCGTTCTGCAGATGATGGACCATCTCATGCACCAGCACTGACAGCTCCGCCGCCGTGCGGCCGGTCCAGCCCTCGGCCAGATAGATCGTCCGGGTCATGTCGGAATAGACCGCAACGACGTCGCCGTCGGGCGGCGCCGGGTCGAGGTGTGCTGTTCCGATGGCGGGCTCCGCAACGAGGCCGCGGTAGCGCAAGGCCGTGATCCGTGCCGGCGGCACCAGCTCGATGCCGGGCTGATCCTGTGCCGGCGGAAGCCCAAGCTGGGCGACGAGCCAGCTCTCGATGGCGGTGAGCAATGCCCGTCTCAGCACATGCGCCTGATCGTTTATGTACTGACCGGCGGCGTCCGCGATCGCGACCGTACGTTGCTCGGCGCGCGCCGCGTCCGGCGCCGACGCGCCGACGCCGATCGCTGCAATGAGCGCTGCGATGACTGGAAGCCTTCGCCGGTAACCCGATCCGTTGCACATGTCCGCCATCCCTGCCATTCCCGCGCGGCCGATGCGTCGCCGCGTGTGAACCCTACCGGGAGTGGATGACGGGCTTGATGAAACACCTCACAATCGCGAGTGATCGCGCGCCGCAGCAGGCGGCGACACGCGTCGTGCGGTCGGCGGACGCGTCCTGGTTAGCGTCGCGAGCGGTTTCGCCGCGCCGGCTGGGCGTCGTTCGCGCTGCCGGGGCCATAGGCCAGATACCACGGGTTCTGCACGCACCAGGCACCGGTGCCGGGACCTGCCGTCTGCATGCACTGCGCGTACGAGGTGAAGCCGCAGTTGCTGCTGCCGCCGCCGAAGCCGTAGTACTGGGCGCACCAGGGACGGTAGATCTCGGCAACGCTCGGCGCGGCGTCGACCAGCGCAAACAGCGGCAAGGCGAGCAAGGCTGCGCAGATCTTTTTCATGACGAGCCCTCGGTTGGCGCGGACCTTTGGCAGTTCCGCGGATCGCCAGTCTAGAGCATCCGCCGGGCGGAACCAGCCCCGCGCCGCCGTAGCGGAGCAGCGGCGCGCTCACTCGCCCGCGATGTTGTTGTCGCGGATCACGTCGCCCCAGCGCTGCATCTCTTCCCTGATGAAGGCCCCGGTCGCCGCCGGCGAGCCACCGCCCGGCTCGACGTTGAGCGCCCGGAATTTCTGCTGCACGTCCGGCATCTTCAGCACCTCGATGGTCGCTTGGGCGATCTGCTCCTGCAATTGCGGCCTGAGCCCGGGCGGCGCGACCATTGCATACCAGGCCACCGACACGAGGCCCGGCAGACCAGCCTCGGCGGTGGTCGGGATGTCGGGAATTGCCGCCGCACGCGCCTTGTCGGTCACCGCCAGAACCTTGACCTTGCCGTCGCGATAGAGCGCAAGCGAGCCGGAGATGTTGCCGAAGAACACGTCGACGCGCCCGCCCAGCATGTCGTTGAGCACCAGCGTCTCGCCGCGATAAGGCACATGAATCATGCTGGTGCCGGTCATGGTCATGAACATGTTGGCCGTCAGGTGCGGAGTATTGCCGCTACCCTGGCTGCCGTAGACCAGCTTTCCGGGATTGTCCTTCAGGTGTGCAATCAGCTCGCTGACCGAGCTCACCGGCAACTCCTTGCGCACGATCACCAGGTTCGGCACCGCGCCGAAAACCGTAATCGGGACGAATTCCTCGGCCCGGTAGGTCAGCTGCTTGTACAGACTCTGGTTGATGGCGAGCGGCGGCGATGCAGAGACCAGCAAGGTGTGGCCGTCGGGCTCGGCCTGCGCCACATAGGCGGCGGCGATGTTGCCGCCGGCGCCGGTGCGGTTCTCGATGACGACCGGCTGACCCCACTTCGCCTGCAGCTTGTCGCCGACGATGCGCGCCAGCACGTCGTTGGAGCCGCCGCCGGGATACGGCACGAGAAATTTCACCGGTCGCGTCGGGAAGGTCCCCTGCGCCTGCGCAATCCCGCAAGCCTGGGCCGCGACGAGCGCCACGAAGCAGCGCACAACAACGCGTCGGAGCATGCCTTCCTCCGGGGTCGTCAGGCCGAAACGCACCAGCACGACAAGTTGCACACGGATGCCGGGCGACCGCAAGCGGCACGCATCAGATTGCTGCGAGCCGTGTGATGGCGCCCGGATCGTCGCGCTCACGCGCTCGTCCGGGACACGAGGACGTGTCGGCAGCGCTGCGAACCCCGAGAGGCTAGATCAACGTCAGGACGGTCGCGGGAACGAGCGCGCAGGCGGTAACGAAAGCGGCGTAGGGCAGCGCCTTGTCGTTGGGAACCTGCATCATCGGCGGCAATCCGATCCACAGCAGGTAAAGTCCGTAAAGCCCGAGGATCAGCAGGAAGTTCAGGCCGGGAATGAGCAGGAACGCGCCGGCGAGCCAGAGCGGCGTGTGGGAATAGACCGACAGCTTCACCGCATTCTCGAAATTCTTGCGGCCGCCGAACCTGGGAGCGAGCAGGTCGATCACGCCCGCAATGACATACACCATCGCGAAGGTCACGCAGTAGACGACGATCGCGCGCACCAGGCTCGGCACGATCGGCGCGTAGCCGCCGATCAGGGCGTGACCGATGAAGTGCGCGACCTCCGGGATCGCCGCAAGCACCGCGACGTATTTGATGAACAGCTCGGGAAGCGGGACCTGCTCCTGCTCGATCACCTTCCACTCCGTCCGCGGCGTCAGCAGGATCGCCTTGATCCGCGCGACCAGCCTCGTCAGGTAATCCATCGACATGTTGCGTCCCGGCATGTTGCGTCCCCCTATGCGCGCGCGTCCTCGCGGATCATCGCGGCGCCCTTCTCGGCAATCATCATGGTGGGCGCATTGGTATTTCCCGACGTGATCGTCGGCATGACCGAGGCATCGACCACGCGCAGCCGCTCGAGACCGATCACGCGCAGGCGCTCGTCGACCACGGCCATCGGATCGCTGGCGCGGCCCATCTTGGCGGTGCCGACGGGATGAAAGATCGTCGTCCCGATGTCGCCCGCGGCCTTGATCAGCGAAGCGTCATCGTCGCCGATGGAGGCCCCCGGCAGATATTCCACAGGCTTGTATTTCGCCAGCGCCGGCTGCGACGCGATCCTGCGCGCGACGCGAATCGAATCGGCTGCGACGCGGCGATCCTCGTCGGTCGCGAGATAATTCGGCTTGATCATCGGGTTGTCGGCGGCGTCTGCGGAGCGCAGCCGTACGAAACCGCGGCTCGTCGGCTGCAGGTTGCATACGCTCGCGGTGAGTGCCGGAAACCGGTGCAGCGGATCGCCGAACTTGTCGAGTGACAGCGGTTGCACGTGGAACTGGATATTGGCGCGCTCGCGCGAAGGATCCGAGCGCGTGAACAGCCCGAGCTGGGAGGGCGCCATGGTGAGCGGGCCGCGGCGAAACACGGCGTAGTCGAGCATCATGCCGGCGCGGCCGAAGGGCGAGCGGTAGACCTCGTTGAGCGTCCTGACGCCGGCGACCTGGTAGATGAGCCGAAGCTGGAGATGATCCTGCAGGTTCTCGCCGATGCCCGGCCGGTCGTGCCGGACCGCAATGCCGAGGCGTGCGAGCTCGGGCGCGGGACCCACGCCGGACAGCTTGAGAACCTGGGTCGAGCCGATCGAGCCGGCGGCGAGCACGACCTCGCCGCGGCAGCGCGCGGACCTTGTGGTGCCGTCCTGCCGCCAGCGCACGCCGGCAGCGCGCCTGCCGTCGAACACAATTGCGTCCACCAGGCATCTAGTCTCGAGCCGCAGGTTGGGACGGCGCAGCACCGGCTTGAGAAAGCCGCGCGCCGCCGACCAGCGCCGCCCGCGCTTCTGGTTGACGTGGAAGGCGCAGGAGCCCTCGTTGTCGCCGGTGTTGAAATCGGGAATCGGTTTGATCCCGGCCTGCGCGGCCGCGTCGCGGAAGGCATCGAGCAGATCCCAGCGTACGCGCGGCGCCTCGATGCGCCATTCGCCGCCGGCGGCGTGCGCCGCGCTCGGTCCCAGGAAATGATCCTGATGGCGCTTGAAGAACGGCAGCACGTCATCCCAACCCCAGCCCGTGAGCCCGAGCTGACGCCAGTGATCGTAGTCGGCGGCCTGGCCGCGCATATAGATCATCGCATTGATCGCGGACGATCCGCCGATCACCTTGCCGCGCGGATAGTTGAGGCTGCGGCCATTGAGTCCCTCCTCCGGTTCGGTCTTGAACATCCAGTCCGCGCGCGGGTTGCCGATGGCGAAGAGATAGCCGACCGGAATGTGGAACCAGATCCAGTTGTCCATGCCGCCGGCTTCCAGCAGCAGCACGCGCGTGGCTGGATCGGCGGAGAGCCGGTTCGCCAGCACGCAGCCGGCCGATCCCGCGCCGACGATGATGTAGTCGTATTCGCCTTCGCTCGCCGTTGCTGCGGCCATGCGAGTCCCGTCCCAGGTCGCGGCTTCGGTCTGCATCCCCCCTCACGGAGGATGGAGCAGGACAACAGACCAGACCCGCGGCGCGGACAGTGATCCCACCAGACCACCGCCGGTCAAGCCTCCCGTTTGGAGCATGCGCGCAAGCTCATGGCCGCGCTGCCCGAAACCCGCGCGCCGCGCCTTGCCGCTGCTGGCGGATGGGTGCACCCTCCGGCGCTGGAGCGGCGTCATCCCGGGAATGCGGCCCCGCTGTCGCCGCCACCTCAGGAGGACACTTTGGCACCACGCCCTCTTCACAGCGCTGTTGCCATTGCGGTGATGACGCTGCCGGTGCACGCAGGCGCGCAGACACCCGCGCCGAGCCCGCCCGACGTGCTGCGCGTCACCCGTACCGCCGACGACGGCGGCGAAGGATCGCTGCGCTGGGCGATCGAGCGCAGCAACACCGCGCCCGGGCGCTTTCGCATCGAGATCGATCCACTTGGACAGACGCCGCACGTGATCATGCTCGCGGCGCCGTTGCCCGCGATCAAGGGCCCGGTCGAGATCGAAGGCCTGGCCTGGAGCCGCAGCGGCGAATTCACCGCGCTCGACGGGTCCGGCTACATCCCGGACAAGGGCGACGAGACCTGCCCCGGCGCGGTCCCGGGCCAGTTCGGCACCAACGTGCGCACCACTACCAATCCCGGCCTCGCCATTATCGACACCCAAGGCGTCGACATCAGCGGTCTGGAAGTCCGCAACTTCTGCATCGGCGTCTTGATTCATCGCGCGAGCGGAAATGTGGTCCATGACAACCGCATCGTCCGCAATCGCGGCGGCGCCGGCGTGATGCTCACCGGCGACGACGGCAGCGGCAATCCCACCGCCACCACCACCATGCACAACAAGGTGCTACGCAACGCCTTTATCGATAACGGCGACGGCCTTGAGCTGACGCGGGGTGCCGCTTTCAACCTGGTCGCCCACAACATCTTCCGCTCGACGGCCGCCAATCCGGAGCCGTCGCAGGGCATCGAGATCCTGCTGGGACACGACAACGTGCTGGTCGGAAACCGCTTCGAGGGCTATTCCGACGGCATCCAGATCAACGGCGGCAATCGCAACTACATCGCCGGCAATATCATCATCGGCAATACCTTCGGCCTGAGCCTGTCCGGCACCGGCAACGTCATCGACGGCAACACCATTCTCGGCAACGCCGTGGGCATCGCGGTGCGGCCGGCGACGCCGATGACGGTGGGGCGCATCTCGCGCAACCTGATCGCCGGCAACGGCCAGGCGATCACGCGCTGCTTCGCAGGCGGCAGCTGCGATCCCAACCTGCGCAAGGGCGGTATCGTGTTCGGGCTGCCCAGCGGCGAGCACGCGAGCTACGTCGGCAGGCGCGGCATCGGCGTCAATCCGGCGCAGGCAAGTCTGGCGAAAATCTGTCCGGACGGCGCGCCCAACTGCCAGGAGCCGCCCAACGGCGGACTCGCCGCACCCGTAATCGAGAGCGTGCGCAAGAACGGGACGCAACTGGCGGTGCAGGGCCGATTGAAAGGTGAGCCGCACGCGCGCTTCACGGTCGAGGCGTTTGCCAACCGGCAGCCGGGCGGCGGCGAAGGCGAAATATTTCTCGGCGACGTCGTCGCCACCTCCGACACCGACGGGAACGGTACCTTTGTCTTGACCGCGGACGGCGCCATTCTTGGCGCGGTGCCGGCCTCGTTCACGGCCACGCTCACGTCGAGCGATGGGGCGACGTCCGAATTTAGCGCTCCAGTCGCCCTGTCCGAGTAAGCACTGTCTCATGTTTCCGCCCGAACGGATCGTCTGCCTCACCGAGGAGACCGTAGAGACGCTCTATCTCCTGGGGGAGGAGCGCCGCATCGTCGGCGTATCGGGCTATGCGGTGCGGCCGGCGCGGGTGCGCAAGGAGAAGCCGCGGGTGTCCGCCTTCATCTCCGCCGACGTCGAGAAAATCCTCGCGCTCGAACCCGACCTCGTTCTCGCCTTTTCCGACCTGCAGGCGGATATCGCGGCCGCACTGATCCGCCGCAACGTCGCGGTCCATGCGTTCAACCAGCGCGACATCGCCGGCATCCTCGACATGATCCGCACGCTCGGCGCGCTCGTCGGCCAGGCTGCGGCTGCCGACGCGCTCGCGCAATCGCTGGCGCTCCGGCTGGAGGATACGCGCCACCGCGCGGCCGCGCTCACGCGCCGGCCGCGGGTCTATTTCGAGGAATGGGACGAGCCGATGATCTCCGGCATCCGCTGGGTATCCGAACTCGTCGACATTGCGGGCGGCATCGACGTCTTCCCGGCGCGCTCCGCGGCCAAGAGCGCCAAGGACCGCATCGTGTCGCCGGCCGAGCTGATCGCGGCCGCGCCCGACATCATCGTCGGCTCGTGGTGCGGCAAGAAATTCGTCCCAGCCAAGGTGGCGGCGCGGCCGGGCTTCGCCGACGTTCCCGCCGTGCGCGCGGGCTTCCTGCGCGAGATCAAATCGCCGCTGATCCTGCAGCCGGGACCGGCTGCGTTGACCGACGGCCTCGACGCGCTCGCCACCATCATCGCGGAATGGGCAGGTGGGCCAGGGAAGCCATCACCCGAGCCGCGACCACACGTCGCGCGCAAATTTCTTGAGCCTGGCTGAGAGCGTTGCCGGCGGCGTGTCGTCCTCCGCCAGCCGCAGCCCGACGCTGGAGATGCGGCCATCGGTGATGCGGTGGGCCACCAGCGCGATCGGACCGAGCGGAACGATGTCGTTCTGTTTCGGCCGCCGCCTGAGCTCCTCGACGAAGTAGTTGGCCAGCGAGGTCTCCGCCTCCTCCGGTGCGATCGACAGTCCGTAGATGTCCGCAAGCGCGCCCAGGGTCACGTCACCACCGACGAAGAAATCGCCGAGCAGGCGCGGGTCGGGCACCGCCGGCGGCGGCATGTCGACGAAGAAGCGGTCGAGCGCCTGCGCCTTCTCCGGCGGCGCCAGCAGGTAGACGTAGTCGCCCTGCCGCACCGGCCGGGCCTCGGCAGGGCCGAGAATCTTCTGGTCGCGCACCACCAGGGTCGGCCGCGCCCACGACGGCAGCAGGCCGCGCTTGAGATAGGGGCTGTTGGCCGATACCGGGTAGCCCACGATCTCCTGCTCGAGCTGCCCGGGCAGGTCGAGCTCGACCCGGCGCGGCAGCGGATCGTGGCGCGGCAGCGCGATGTGCAGCCGCCGCGCCGCCCATGCGATGCTCCAGCCCTGGATCAACAGCGAGGTCAGCACCACGACGAAGGCGATGTCGAAGTAAAGATGCGCGCCCGGCAACCCGACCAGCAGCGGGATCGAGGCGAGGAAAATGCCGACCGCGCCACGCAGGCCGACCCACGATATGAAGGCTTTTTCCCGCAGCGAGAACCGGAACGGCGCCAGGCACACGAACACCGCAATGGGGCGCGCCACGACCATGAGCACGAGCGCGATGGCAAGCGCGGGACCGATGCTCTCGAGCAGGCGCGCCGGCCATACCAGCAGTCCGAGCAGCACGAACATCACGATCTGCGCCAGCCAGGTCACTGCATCGAGAAACGCCACGACGGTACTGTGCGCGCGCGCCGGCCGGTTGCCGACCACCAGGCCGGCGAGATAGACCGCGAGGAAGCCGGACGCGTGCAGCGCCGCAGCCAGACCGAAGATGACGAGGGCGCCGATGGCCACGAACGGCGCGTGCAAGCCCTGCGGCAGCGAAAGGCGATTGAGTACGAATACGATGGCCCGGCCGCCGAGGACGCCGATGATGGTGCCGAGCAGGGCCTGCTGGACGAGCTCGAAAAACACATGCTCCCACGAGCCGCCGCCGACCGCGAGAAACTCGACGAGGAGAATGGTGAGCAGAACGGCGAACGGATCGTTGCTGCCGGATTCGACCTCGAGGGTTGCGCCGACGCGCGGCCGCAGGCGCAATCCGCGGGCGTGAATCAGGAAGAACACCGCCGCCGCGTCAGTCGAAGCCACTACCGCGCCGACCAGCAGGGACTCGATCCAGCTCATGCCGAGCAGGTATTTCGCCACCGGCGCGGTCAGCGCCGCCGTGAGCAGGACGCCGAACGTGGCGAGGATCACGGCCGGGGCCAGCACGCTGCGGACGGTCGCAAAGCGCGTACGCAGCCCGCCGTCGAACAGGATCAGCGCCAGCGCCATCGAGCCGACCAGATAGGTCGCCTGCACGTCGTCGAACTTGAGCCCGCCCGGGCCCCCCTCGCCCGCGAGCATGCCGACGATGAGGAACACCAGCAGCAGCGGCGCGCCGAAGCGCGTCGCCACCAGGCTCGACAGGATGCCGGCCAGGACGAGGAGAGAACCGAGCAGAATGCCGACGTGGACGGCGTCGAGAGCAGCCATTGTGGACGAATCCCTGGTGCCATTGGTAATGCGCACGCGCCGCGCGGCAACTGCTAATTATCAAGCCCAAGTCTTGCAGGCTGGAGACCGGACGCTGCCGATGCCGAATGACCACGCGCGCAGGTTGGCTTGAGATCCGGTTCCACCGCTCCGGGGTCCGGGATGCCGGCAGCCGCTGCCGGCATCCTGTGCGGCGTGGGCGCCGCCCTGTTCTGGGCGGCCGGCTTCGTGGCGGCACGTCACGGCATCGCCATCGGCTTCTCGCCGGCGGACATCACGCTGCATCGTTTCGTCTGGGCCGGGCTGGTGTGCCTGCCGCTCCTCGTCCGCGACGGATTAGGCGACCTCGGCGGGGTCGGCTGGGGCAAGGGCGTCGCGCTGACGGCATGCGGCGGACCGCCGCTCGCGCTGTTGAGCTATGCCGGCTTCCTGTTCGTGCCGCTGGCGCATGGCGGCGTGATCCAGCCCTCGTGCGCGGCGCTTGGCGGCCTGCTTCTCGCAAGCCTGGTGCTGAAGGAGAAGCTGCCGGCGCGGCGTGCGGTCGGCGCCGTCATCATCGTGGTCGGTCTTGCCGTGATCGGCGCCGACGCGCTCGCGACGATCGGGACCCATGGCCTGATCGGCGACCTTTCCTTTGTTGCCGCCGGGCTGTTGTTCGCGGTGTTCGGGACACTGCTGCGGCTGTGGCGCATCGCGCCGACGCGTGCGGTCGCGGTCACCAGCGTGATCTCGCTGGTCGTCCTTCCCGTCCATTGGCTCCTGTTCGGCTTCGAGCGCATGCTGGCACTGGGGCTCGCCGAAAACCTCGTGCAGGTCGTGATGCAGGGAATCTTCGCCGGCGCCGGCGCGACCTATCTTTTCACCCGCTCGGTGGTGCTGCTGGGCGCCGGCCGCGCGGCGGTGTTTCCGTCGCTGGTGCCGGGCTTCACGCTGCTGATCGGCTTTCTCGTGCTGGGCGAGGTGCCGAGCCTGGCCCAGCTTGCAGGCTTTGCGATCGTGCTCGTCGGGTTCCGTCTGGCGCAGAAGGGATGAGAGATTTCGTAGGTTGGATTAGCGCGGCCCCTGCCCTCTCGCTCCCGATGGCAGTGCATTCCGCGCGTCACCCAATAATCGCGAGGAGTTGTTGGGTTATGCGCGGAGCAAGACTGCGGCAAGAACCGCCCGTAAACCGACCGCGCTAACCCAACCTACGAGCCCGGCCTACTCCGGCCCGGCATATTTCCCGGCGGTGGCGGGAAACATCGACTTCACGATCTTGAGCTTGGAAATGTCGACCGTGGCGTCCATGTGCAGGAAAATGGCGGCATCGCGCAGGAGCTTCTCCACGCCGAAATCGAGCATCATGCCGTTGCCGCCGTGCAGCTCGACCGCGTGCTGGGCGACTTTCATGATCTCTTCCGAGGCATATACCTTGGCCATGTTGCAGAGCGTGTCCGCCTCGGGGGCGTCGTCGTCGACCGCGCGTGCCGCGCGCCCGACGAGCGCTCGTACCGCCTCGATACGGGTGGCCATGTCGGCGAGCCGCAGCGCTACCGCCTGGTGCTTGATCAGGATGCGTCCGCCCTGGACGTAGTTCTGCACGTAGTCGGAGGTGACCTCGAAGGCGCGTACGCCGACGCCCAGGTTCTTCGACGCCTGGATGATCTTGCCCGGCCGGAAATAGACACCGGCCTTGCCGAGCGCGTCATTCTCCACCAGCAGATGATCCGCCGGCACGCGCATGTCCTCGAACACGAGCTCGCCGTTGTTCATGAACCGGCAGCCCAGCGTCTCGTTGCAGCGCGCGACGGTGAGCCCGGGCGTGTCGCGCGGCACCAGGAACGACGACGTGCCCTGCAGCATGCCGACCTTGGGATTGGTGTTGGCATAGACCACGTAGAGGCCGGCGTCATAGCCGTTGGATATGAACTGCTTGCGGCCGTTGATCACCCAGTCGCCGTTGCGCTTGATGGCACGAGTTTGCATCGCAGCTTCAGGCACGTTGTAGGGGAGCCAGCGGTCGGAGGCGCCGCGCGGCTCGGTTAGGCAATGGGCGAGCAGGAACTGCGGATCGTCGACCAGGCGCTTGAACCATTTCTCCTGCAAGTGGCGCGGCGCGAGGTTGCGCAACAGCACCGACACTTTCCAGTTCTGCACCAGCTTATCGGCGAGACCGGAATCGCCGCGCGCGATCTCCTCGGAAATCATCGCGAAGGTCTGCACCTCGCTGGCGGGATCGAGCTCGAATCCGCCGAACGCCTCCGGCACGCCCAGAGTGCGGATGCCGACCTTCTCGGCGCCTTCGAGGATCTCCCGCGGCAGCCGCTCTTCCGGCGTCATGATCCATTCGCGCTGCCAGTTGCCGCGGATGAACGGAATAACGACGTCGTCGACGAAGTCGCGGCACGACTGCCGCATCAGGCGCTGTTCTTCGGAGAGCTGGGACATGGGAACCATCGATGTGTTGGCTAGGCGGGTGCGATCGGGGGCGCTGGCTTGCGCACGCGACAACGATCTCTCGCGGTGTCATCACCCGCGAAAGCAATCTCCCGGTGTCATCACCCGCGAAAGCGGGTGATCCAGTATTCCAGACGCCAGGCGGGCCCGCGGCGTCATCTGATCGCAAGGCAGCGATTACTGGATGCCCGCTTCCGCGGGCATGACGACCGAATTTTCCTCATCTTCGATCCATGAATATTGGCAGGAACACTAGGCCGCCTTGCGGCTGGCCAGAAATTCGCCCATGCGGTCGAGCGCGCGGAGAATATTCTCCGTCGAGTTGGCATAGGAGAGCCGCACGTAGCCCTCGCCCAGGACGCCGAAGTCGGGCCCGCCGATGATGGCGACGCCGGCGTCCTCCAGCAGCGAGGTGGCGAGAGCCTTGGCCTTCCAGCCGGTGCGCTTGATGTTGGGGAACGCATAGAACGCGCCCTTGGGCGTGGCGCAGGAGACGCCGGGCAGGCGGTTGAGGCCTTCGACCACCACCTTACGCCGCCGGTCGAACTCGGCCACCATCCTGTGGACCTCGTCCTGCGGCCCCAGCAGCGCCGCGAGCCCCGCATATTGCGCCGAGGCGTTGACGCAGGAATGCAGATTGACCGCGAGCTTGCGCGCGTAGTCGTAGAGCTTGCCGGGCCATATCGCGTAGCCGAGCCGCCAGCCGGTCATGGCATAGGTCTTGGACCAGCCGTTGAGCAGAATCAGCCGGTCGCGGATCGACGGATAGGACAGCAGGCACACATGGGTCTCGCCGTCGTAGACCATGTGATCGTAGATCTCGTCCGACATCACGGCGACGTCGGGAAACTTTTCCAGGCCGGCGACCAGCTTGTCGACCTCGCGCTTCCCCGTGACGCCGCCGGTCGGGTTGGCGGGCGAGTTGACGATGAGCAATCGCGTCTGCGGCGTGATGAGCTTGAGCGTCTCCTCGGCCGAAAACGCGAAGTTGTTCTCCTCGCGGATCGGCACCGGCACCGGCCGCGCACCGGTATATTCGATCATCGAGCGATAGATGGGAAAACCGGGATCGGGATAGAGGATGTCGGCGCCCTTCTCGCCGAACATCAGGATCGACATGAACATGGTGGGCTTGCCGCCCGGCAGGATCATCACCTCGTCGGGCGACACCTCGACCTTGAAGCGCTTGCCGAGATCGGCCGCCACCGCCTCGCGCAGCGGCGGAATGCCGACTGCCGGCGTATAGCCGTGGTGACCGTCGCGCAGCGCCTTGATCGCGGCCTCGACGATGAAGTCGGGGGTGCGGAAATCGGGCTGGCCAATGCCGAGATTGATGACATCGCGGCCCTGCGCCGCCAGCGCATTGGCGCGTGCGAGCACGGCAAAGGCATTCTCCTCGCCGATGCGGTCGAAGGCCGGAACGGTCCTCAGCATGGAATCACCTGTTCACCAGTCACACTCTCGCTCCTCGCTCTCGGCAACCATAAACGCATTGCTCCCGCGTACGGGAGCAATGACCGATCGTCATACAGCCGGCAGGATCAACACCAGCGCGCGCCGGGACGCAAGCCCTCACGCCCGGCGCACCATCGCCGGCGTGAGCTGCTTGATCGACGGCGCGCCCATCTGCTGCATCATGGCGCGGGTCTCGATGCGCAGAAGCTCGAGTACGCGCTCGACGCCGGGCTGGCCGAACGCGCCCAGCCCCCAGGCATACGGCCGGCCGACGCAAACCGCGGTCGCCCCCATGCACAGCGCCTTGACGATGTCGGAGCCGCGGCGGAAGCCGCTGTCGACCAGGATCGGCATGCGGCCCTTCACTGCGTCCACGATCTCGGGCAGCGCGTCGATGGTCGAGCGTCCGGAGTCTTCGCTGCGCGCGCCGTGGTTGGAGACGATGATCGCGTCCATGCCGGCATCGGCGGCGAGCACGGCGTCCTCCCAGGCGAGAATGCCCTTGAGCACGATCTTCATCTTGGTGGTGTCGCGCAACCTCTTCATGAAATCCCAAGTCATGTTGGACGACTGGGTATGGGTGAGGCCGCTGATGTCGACGCCCTGATACATGGCGCGCCGCGCCAAGTTGGCCTGCAGGCTGGAGCGGTCGTGGCAGCCGTTGCAGTCGCGGGTATCGCTTGGACGCAGCCGGAACAGCGTCTCCTGGTTGCGACCGCCGCTGCGGTCGACCGTGACCGCGACCACCGGGCAGCCGGCCTTCTCGGCACGCGTCACGAAGGCCTTGGCGACCTCCCACTTGTTGGTGGCGTAGAGCTGGTACCAGATCGGGTCGCCCCGGGCGGCGGTGACGTCTTCCGGCGAGCTTGTGGTCGCAGTCGACAGGATCTGCAGGTGGTTGCCGACCTTCGCGGCCTTGGCGGTTGCGATCTCGCCCTCGTCGTGGAAGGCCTTTTGTCCGCCGATCGGCGCCACGACGATCGGGGTGTCGTATTTCACCCCAAGAATCTCCGTCGACATGTCGACCTTGCTGACGTCGACGAGCCGGCGCGGACGAAGCTGGAACTTCAAAAAGCCTTCGCGATTGGCACGCAATGTGACTTCATCGTCGATGCCGGACGCCATGTAGCCGAAATGCGCAGGCGGAACGCGTGCGCGCATGACCGGCTCGAAATCGAAGACGTTGATCGCGTCCTTCGGTGACTTGATGAGGTCTTCGGTGCGCAGCGGCGCCCACATGATGGGGTCGGGAAGCTTGGTGCCCGCAACGGGTCCCTCACCGGCGAAGGCCTCGAGCCCACCGGCGGCGAGCAACGGGCTGCCGGCCAGAAACTGCAGGAACTTGCGACGGCTGGCGGCTTGAACGGCGAATGATGACATGGCGAGCCCTCCCTTAAGAGCATGGGCCGGCGCTCCGACAAACTCTTTCGGCTGGCGTGGGCGCGGGACCGGGTCCATCCTACACCGCCGAACTTTCGAGACAATCGGGTCCGCCTTCCCGCGCCGGGATTGAGAAGAAGGAGTCCCCCCGCATGCCAACCACGGCCGAGAAACGCGCAACATTTCGCAAGCTGCACGACGCCGGATGCTTCGTCCTCCCCAATCCGTGGGACATCGGCTCGGCGCGCTACCTGCAAGGGCTCGGCTTCAAGGCGCTCGCCTCGACCAGCGCCGGCTTCGCCTTCACGCTCGGCCTGCCCGACGGCGCGGTGTCGCGCGACGTCATGCTCGCGCATTTCCGCGACATCGTTACGGCCACCGACGTTCCCGTGAATGCCGACTTCGAGAACGGCTATGCCGACGAACCCGAGGGCGTGGCGGAGAGCGTGCGGCTTTGCATCGACACCGGAGTAGCCGGGCTGTCGATCGAGGATTCGACCTCCGATCCCGCGATCCCGCTCTACGAGTTCGATCTGGCGCTGGAGCGCGTTCGCGCCGCACGCGCGGCGATCGACAAGGCCGGCGGTGGCGTGGTGTTCACCGCGCGCAGCGAGGGTTTCGTGCGCGGCCGCCCCGATCTCGACGAGACCATCCGGCGGCTCAAGGCGTTCGCAGCGGCGGGCGCCGACTGCCTCTATGCGCCGGGGATCAAGACGCCCGAGCAGATCGCGGCGGTGGTGAAGGCGGTCGCGCCCAAGCCCGTGAATTTCCTGATGGCGACCGCCACCGATCTCACGCTCGCTGATCTCACCGGGCTCGGCGTGCGCCGCGTCAGTCTCGGCGGCACGCTCGCGCGCGTCGCCTGGACCGCGGTGACCCGCGCGGCCCGCGACATCGCCGATACCGGCAGCTTCAAGAGCCTCGCCGGCACCATGGCCAATGCCGAGCTCAATGCCTTCTTCGCCAAGGACATGAAACAGCGCAAGGCATGAGCGGCTCGTCGGAACCGCACCCGATCACCGGCCAACCCGTCGGACCGCCGGTCGACGAAGCGCCAGCGCGCCGGCCCGCGCCGGTTTCGCTCGAAGGACGTTACGGGCGGGTCGAACGCCTCCACCAGAGGCACGCCGAAGCATTGTGGGCGGCGGTGAAAGGACACGACGCGATCTGGACGTACATGTCGTACGGTCCGTTGCCCGATTTCGATGCCTTCGCCGCATGGCTCGCGGGTCGCATCAAGCTCGAGGATCCCTATTCCTACGCCGTCGTCGAACCAGCGGGCAACGCCGTCGGCATCGCCACGCTGATGGAAATCCGCCCGGCGATGCGCGTGATCGAGGTCGGTCACATCGTCTATGCGCCGGCCTTGCAGCGCACCGCGCTGGGGACGGAGGCGCAGTACCTGCTCGCCCGCTATGCATTCGAGACGCTCGGATACCGGCGCTACGAATGGAAGTGCAACGCGCTCAACGCGCCCTCGCGGCGGGCGGCGCTGCGTTACGGCTTCGTGTTCGAGGGCGTCCTGCGCCAGCACATGATCGGCAAGGGGCGAAGCCGCGACACCGCATACTACGCGATGCTCGACGGCGAATGGCCCGCGCGCAAGGCCGCCTTCGAGCGCTGGCTCGCGCCGGAGAATTTCGACGCCGCCGGGAAGCAACGCGTGGGCTTGAGCGAACTCAACCGCTCCCCTCCCCAGGGCGAGTGAAGCAGCAGGGAGCAGACGCCGTGCATATCCTCATCACCGGCGCCGCCGGCATGATCGGGCGCAAGCTGACGGAGCGGCTGGGCAAGGATGGCGGGCTCAACGGCCGGCGCATCGACAAGCTCACGCTGCTCGACGTCGTTGCGCCGGACCAGGGCAGCCGCTTTACCGGCAAGACCGAGATCGTGGCCGCCGACCTGTCCACGCCAGGCCAAGGCGGCGCGGGCGATCGAGGACCGGCCCGACGTGATCTTCCATCTCGCCGGCGTCGTTTCGGGCGAAGCGGAGCTCGACTTCGACAAGGGCTATCGCGTCAATCTCGACGGCACCCGCGCGCTGCTCGAGGCCATCCGCGCCGCCGGCGACGGCTATCGTCCGAAGCTCGTCTACACCTCCTCGATCGCGGTATTCGGCGCGCCGTTCCCGCCCTCGATCCCCGACGACTTCCATCTCACGCCGCTCACCTCCTACGGCGCGCAAAAGGCCATCGGAGAAGCACTGCTCGCCGACTATACCCGGCGCGGTTTCTGCGACGGCGTCGGCATCCGATTGCCCAGCATAGTGGTGCGGCCGGGCAAGCCCAACAAGGCGGCGTCCGGGTTCTTCTCCGGCATCATCCGCGAGCCGCTGGCCGGACTCGAAGCCGTGCTGCCGGTGGCCGAGACCGTCGTGCATACCCACGCCAGCCCGCGTGCCGCGATCGGCTTTCTCATTCATGCCGCCGGGCTTGCGCCCGATGCGCTCGGCGCCCGTATCAATCTCTCGATGCCCGGCGTCTGCTGCACGGTGGCCGAGCAGATCGCGTCGCTGCGGCGCATCGCCGGCGAGCGTGTGGCGGCGCGCATTCGCCGCGAGAGCGATCCGCTGGTCGAGCGCATCGTCGATGGCTGGCCGCAGCGCATCGAGGCCCGGCGCGCCCGCGAGCTCGGGTTCAAGGCAGAGGACTCGTTCGACGACATCGTGCGCATCCACATCGACGAGGATCGCGGCGGCACGTTCGTCGATTAAAGCGGATGGCCGGCTCTCTGCTTACTTGCCGGCCATTATCTCGCGCACCGCGGCGATGACCTCGGGCGGCGACGCGAACGCTTCGGCATAGGCCTTCGCCACCGCCTCGCCGCGCGTCGGGTCGATCGTGAGGTTGCGCTTCTCGATGTCGGCACGGAACGTCGGATCCTCCAGGGTGGCGTCGAGCGCATCACGCAGCTCCTTGATGCGCGCGGCGGGAACGCCCGGCGGCGCCAGCACCGGCCGGTCCAGCTTCTGCGCAACCATCATCAGCGCGAGCTGCGCGCGCGTCGCGTCGTCATGCACGAACTCCATGACGGCAGGGCTGTCGGGGAGGTCGGCGCGGCGGCGTTCGGCAATCACGATGGGCACCACGATCTTGTCTTCCGCGAACCAGCGCGGGTGCAACGCCCTGAACGAGGTGAGATGCGTGCCGCAGCGGCCATCGAGCTCGCGCCGCTCGATGGCGAGGTCGATGTCGCTGCCGGCCTTGTAGCCGGCAACCACCTTGATCTTGGTCCCGAACAGCCGATTGAGCATGGCCGGGTAGAGCTCCATTTCCGAGCCGGCGCCGATGCTCCCGACCGTGAGCTCCTTGGTCAGCATGTCGTTCCAGGTCCTGGCCGGCGCGGTGTGCCAGACGGTGCACACGCCTTGCGCGCGATCGAGCGCGCCCAGCCAGTTGAACTTCAGCGGCTCGAAGCGCGCGCCCTTGCTGCCCCAGAGTGGGGTCAGCGGCACGGTTGAGTTGATGATCCCGATCGTGCCGCCATCCTGCGGCGCCGACGCATAGAGATAGTTGGCCGCCAGCAGGCCGCCGGCGCCCGGCATGCTCTGGACGATGACGTGCGGCTGGCCGGCGAGATGCCTGCCCATATGCTCCGAAAGGAGGCGTGCATATTCGGCGAAACCGCCGGCGACGCCAGTACTGATCACGATGCGGAGCGTCTTGCCTCTGTTCGCGTCAGCGCCGTCCTGCGCCCAGCCGAGCGTCGCCGGGATCGCCGTGAACAGAAGAATGAAAGCGGCTGGGCGGGCCACCCCGTCACCCGTGAAATTCGATCACGTCCAGCCCGCATGCCTTGTCGGTGAAATAGATGAGACCGCGGTGGTCCATGGCCACGTCGTTGGTGAGCGGCGCCTTCTGGCCGTCGCCGGGCTTGGGAATGATGTAGCCCTTCTCCTTCGGACGGGCAGGATCGTTGATGTCGACGATGCGAAGCCCGGCGCCGAACCAGGTGACGTAGAGCAGGCCGTCCTTGTCCACCTGTTCGCGCAACTGATGCGCACCGAAGCGAAATTTGCTGCCGTGATAGGGCGAAGCATCGTCCGGCACTTCGTGGGTGTAGAGCAGCCGCGGCTTGGTCGGGTCGGTGACGTCCCAGGTGCGCAACGGCGCATGCGGCTTGCCGGCGTCGGGCCCGCGCTGCGGCCGCTCCTCCTCCGTCGAGACCGCGATGCTCTTGCCCGCGATCGGGAACGGCACCTTGAGGAAGGTGTGGGTCGGCTCCGGACACGGCGGGTCGTATTCGTAGTGGCTCAAGGTGCGGGGCCGGGCGATGTCGGAGACGTCGATGATGGCAACCCCAGACGCCCAGCACCCGGCATACATCTCGTTGCCGCAGCGCATGGCGTGGTGCAGGCGGTGCTCGGTCGCCTTCGGATGCGGCGGCTCGCCGCCTTTGACGTTCTGCCCCGGCATCCACCAGCGTGCGACCTCGACCGGCCTGTCCGCATTGCGGATGTCGTAGATCACCAGGATGTTGCCGACGAAGCCGTCCATCTCGGTGGAGATGTAGGCGTAATTCTCGTCGAGGTCGAAGCGATGCACGCCCTTGCCGTGGGTCTTCACGAACGTGATGAGCTTCGGATTGCTGCGATCCTTCACGTCGTAGATGCGAAAGCCGGCATCGACGAATTCGTTGCGGCGTCCGGAGCCGGGCTGGTGCTCGGAGTTCGTGACCATGAGATCGCCGACGACGCGAACCTTGTGCGTGTGCGTGAGCTCGTTCGGCACCATCAGCCGGCTCACGATCGTCGGTTTGCGCGGGTCGGAAATGTCGAGGATCGTTGTCCCCTCCGGCCCGTTCTGGTGGCCGACATAGGCGTACTGTCCCTGGATCGCGATCTGCCCGCCGCCGGGGAGCTCGGTCCGGGAGAGATGACGAATGTTGGACGACGCGTGCGGCGCCGGCTTCGCATCGCCGGCATGAAGGACATCGGCCACGTTTCTCTCCCAGGTTATGTCTGACGTTGGGCGACAAAGTAGCCGCGAGGGGCAGTATCAGCAACAAGGCCCCGGCGGCCGGCCGCCGGGGCCTTCAAATGGACCATTCAAATTGCGCCCGAGGTCGATGGACAGCGCGCGGATTTCCGGGAACAATCCCCGCCGCCATTCAATCCCGCCGGCCTGGGCGCACAGCGTCGAGGTGCAGAGCGGGAAACGTAAGGAGAGGAGCAACATGACAACCAAAAGCAGGCTGTGTCTCGGCGTGGCGGCCATCGCCATTGCCGTCGTGTTGACGGGCTCGGTGACCCCGGTCGCGGCTCAGCAGACCCCGCCGCCGCCGGCGGTCGCGATCGACAACGATGACATCGGCGGCGTGGTGCGTGGACCGAACGGGCCGGAAGCCGGCGTCTGGGTGATCGCGGAAACCACCGACCTGCCGACCCGCTACGCCAAGATGGTCGTCACCGACGACCAGGGCCGCTATGTCGTGCCCGACCTTCCGAAAGCCAAATACAAGGTCTGGGTGCGCGGCTATGGCCTCGTCGACTCGCCCAAGGTCGACGGCGAGCCCGGCAAGCAATTGAACCTGACCGCGGTTCCGGCGCCGAATGAGGCCGAGGCGGCGAAGTATTATCCGGCGATCTACTGGTACTCGATGCTCAAGATCCCGGACGCCAGCCAGTTCGGCGGCAAGAGCGATATTCCGGAGAAGGTCAAGCAGAGCGACTGGCTCAATCTGATGAAAAACAATGGCTGTGTCGGCTGCCATCAGATGGGCCAGCTCTCCACGCGCACCTTCCCGCCGGGATTGGGGGAATTCGGGTCCCATGCGGAAGCATGGGTGAAGCGCACCCAGGCCGGGCAGTCGGGCGTGCTGATGGTGAACATCCTGGCGGGCCAGCTGTCCGGTGCGCCGATCAAGTATTTCGCGGAGTGGACCGAACGGGTCGCCAAGGGCGAGTTGCCCAAGAACAAGCCGGTGCGGCCGCAGGGGCTCGAGCGCAACGTCGTGGTCACCACCTGGGACTGGGGCGACCCGAAGAAGTATCTGCACGATCTTATTGCCTCGGATCGGCGCTATCCGACGGTCAACGCCTACGGGCCGGTGTACGGCTCGCCCGAATACTCGACCGACGTGCTGCCGATCCTCGATCCCAAGACCCACACCGTCACCGACTTCAAGGCGCCGGTGCGCGATGCGGACACGCCTGAAGGGCTTGGACCCGGGCATGCGGCGATGGACAAGCCCCTGGGGCCCTCGCCCTATTGGGGGAATGAGAAGCTCTACGACACCAAGGTCAACAACCACAACTCCATGCTCGACAAGGATGGGCGGGTATGGCTGGCGGCCGCGGTGCGCGGCCCGAAGAATCCGGCGTTCTGCCAGAAGGGCTCGGATCATCCGTCCGCCAAGCTGTTCCCGCTGGAGCAGACGCACCGGGCGCTGGCGATCCTCGACCCCAAGACGATGAAGTACACCTTCGTCGACACCTGCTTCCAGACCCATCACCTGCAGTTCGGCTATGACGCCAACGACACGCTGTGGACGTCGAGCGGCGGCGGTGGCGGGGTGGTCGGCTGGGTGAACACCAAGATGTTCAACGAGACCGGAGACGCCGCCAAGTCGCAGGGCTGGACGGCGCTCATCCTCGACACCAACGGCAACGGCAAGCGCGACGAGTACGTCGAGCCCAACCAGCCGGTCGATCCGGCCAAGGACAAACGCATCGCGCAGGTGTTCTATGCGGTGATGCCGAACCCGGTCGACGGCTCGGTCTGGGGCACGTTGCGCGCCAGCCCCGGCTCGGTGGTGCGGCTCGATCCCGGCTCCAACCCGCCGGAGACCGCGCTCGCCGAAATCTACAATGTCCCGATGCCGGGCTTCGGCCCGCGCGGCGGCGACATCGACAGCAAGGGAGTCGTCTGGGTGTCGCTGGCGAGCGGCCACATCGGCAGCTTTGACCGGAGCAAGTGCAAAGGCCCGCTCAATGGGCCGAAGGCGACGGGCGATCACTGTCCGGAAGGCTGGTCGTTCTATCAGTATCCGGGGCCCGGCTTCGAAGGTCTCGGCGACAACAGCGCGGAGTCGAGCTACTACAGCTGGGTCGATCAGCACGACACGTTCGGTCTCGGGAAGGACGTGCCGATGTCGACCGCCAACCTCATGGACGGCCTGGTCGCGCTCAAGGACGGCAAGATGATCTCGCTGCGCGTGCCGTATCCGCTCGGCTTCTACGCCAAGGGATTCGACGGACGCATCGACGATCCCAATGCCGGCTGGAAAGGCCGCGGCTTGTGGACCAGCAGCGGCGACCGCACCCCGTGGCTGATCGAAGGCGGCAAGGGCATGAAGCCGTTGGCCGTGCACTTCCAGCTGCGGCCGGATCCGCTGGCGAAGTAATCCGCCACGGAAATCGACGACTTCGAAGGGGCGGCGCCAATGCCGCCCCTTCTTGTTGGGAGCGTGCCGTTGGGCGTGATCGCCTTGAGAGCCACGTAGTCCGATGCCGCGGTACGAGACCCGACGCGCTGCCTCGGTTGAGCCCGGAAATCAGCGATTATCACAGTTCCCCTCAGCCGATGCGCTTGCGGAGCGCGCCAATATAGGCGCGGATGCGCGCGGCGTTCACCCCATAATCGCTCTGCCCCTGGCGGCTGGTCGAGCGCATGTCGATGCGACTTCCAATCGCGTCACCGGATACCCTGATGACGATGTCATCGGTGAACCGGAACCAGCGGCTCTGCTGACTTGCCTCGATGTGACCGGTGTCGGGATCTGCGGCGATGATGGTCCAGCCCGGCATCGATTCTGCGATGTGAAGGGCTTCGTCGAACGCCTTCCTCACCGGCAAGGCGGATCTCAGCCCTGCCAGATCGGGGTAGGCTGTCTTTTGCAGCTGCGGCAGTTTTGGATCGTCATAGTTGACCTCACCCGCATGCTCAGCAGCCCGCGCCGGCAAGACCGCCTTGAAGGCCGGCGGATTGTCGGTGTCGGTTGTAATGTCGTGAATAGGTGGAAGGGTGCTGCGCACCCGGAAGTATTGCAAAGGCACATAGACGAGAACGGCGCTCAAACAAAGCGCTGCAGCCAGCAAGCCGAGACCGCGCGGGCGGAGCTCCGACCAGCCCAGAGCAAGGGTCAGCACGGACAGGGCAAGGGCGACCACCCCGACAAAACCCGAGGCAGGCATCAGCCAGTACAGGCCAAAGCTGTACGGCCACCAACCAAGTCGCCAACCAACCGGGGCGACCGCGAGCAGGACAAGGGCGACGCCAGACAAGACCAGCGCCATGCCTGGACCGGTTCTTGATAAATGCATGCGTACGCCGACGGTGAATGCTGGGCTAAAAGTGGGGCTCCGGATCCGACTCTTCAATCTTCCGGGAAGAGCGCTCCGATCTGCGCACGGCGAAGATTTCGATGAGAGGGGCCTCGATTCCCGAGGAGAGCAGCCAGGGACGCCCCGCTCGCAATTCCATGTGGTATGCGAGCGCATGCGATTCTCCGCTCCACTGCTGCCCGCGACCCTGATCAAGCGCTACAAGCGCTTCCTTGCCGACGTCGCGCTGCCCTCGGGCGAGACGGTAACGGTCCACTGCGCCAATCCTGGATCGATGATCGGCCTCGCCGCGGCGGGCGCGCGGGTCTGGCTGTCAAAATCCGACAATCCCAGGCGCAAGCTCGTCCACAGCTGGGAGCTGATCGAGGTCGATTTCGGCGGCGGCGCCGAGCTCGTGGGCATCAACACCGTGCATCCCAATGCGCTCGCCGCGGAGGCGATCGCGGCCGGCGCCATAGCCGAGCTCGCCGGCTATGGGTCGGTGCGGCGCGAGGTGAAATACGGCAAGAACTCGCGCGTCGATTTTCTGCTCGAAAGCGCAGACCGCCCACCCTGCTACCTCGAAATCAAGAACGTGCATCTGATGCGCGAGCCCGGGCTGGCGGAATTTCCCGATGCGGTAACCAAACGCGGGGCGAAGCACCTCGGCGAGCTCGGCACCATGGCGGCGTCGGGGGCCCGCGCGGTCATGCTGTTCCTGATCCAGATCGGTTCGGCGCAGCGCTTCACGCTCGCCCGCGATATCGACCCGGTCTATGGCAGGGCCTTCGACGCGGCCCGGGCCGCCGGGGTCGAAGCCTTGGCCTATCGCTGCCGGGTCACCTTCGACGGCATCGAGGTGGTCGAGCCGGTCGCGATCGCGGAGCGGTGAGTGCCGCCGACCGGCAATCCGCGGCGTCTGCTGGGACGCTTGCGTCCGATCCATCCTTGCTTACATTGCAATGCAGCAGCGGCATCCGGGGAGCCGCAAGGAGGCGGTACGGCCGCGATGCCTGGATGAGCTATGTGGACGCGGCGCTCGCGCCGCAACGCAAGACCGGACAGATCAAGCTGCATGGCCCCGCAGCCTTCGAAGGCATGCGCAAGGCGGGCCGCCTGGTGGCGGAATGCCTCGACATGCTCGCCGATGAGGTGCGCCCGGGCGTGCCCACCGAAACCATCGACCGGCTGGTGTTCGAGTTCGCGATGGCCCACAACGCCACGCCGGCGACGCTGATGTATCGCGGCTACCGCAAGGCCACCTGCACCTCGGTCAACCACGTCGTCTGCCACGGCATTCCGGGCGAGAAGCCGCTCAAGGAGGGCGACATCGTCAACGTCGACGTCACCCTCATCCTCGACGGCTGGCACGGCGATTCCAGTCGCATGTTCGGCGTGGGCGCGATCCCGCGCCGGGCCGAGCGCCTGATCGAGGTCACCTACGAGGCGATGATGCGAGGCATCGCGGTGATCCGGCCGGGCGCGACCACCGGCGATATCGGCGCCGCCATTCAATCCTACGTGGAGGCGCAGCACATGAGCGTGGTGCGCGACTTCTGCGGCCACGGCCTTGGCCGTCTGTTCCACGACGAGCCGAACATCGTGCATATCGGCCGCCCGGGCGAGGGCATCGTGCTGCGCCCCGGCATGTTCTTCACGGTCGAGCCGATGATCAATCTCGGCCGCCCGCACGTGAAGGTGCTGTCCGACGGCTGGACCGCGGTGACGCGCGACCGCTCGCTGTCGGCGCAGTTTGAGCACAGCGTCGCGGTCACCGAGACCGGCGTCGAGATCTTCACGCTCTCGCCCAGGGGCATCGACCGGCCGCAGCTTGCGGTCGGCGCGCGCAGCTAAACTAGCTTCGTCTCCCGTTGCAAAATTGGACGGAGCGGTCATCCTGCCGGTTGCGCCGCGCCAGCGGCCCGGAGGCGGCGGGTTGGACGCGATGACCGGCAACGAAAACCCGACGAAATCGCAGCCGCCGGACGCAGCGCCGCATTACCACGGGCATCGTCAACGCCTGCGGCAAAGATTTCTCGACGCCGGCAGCGACGCGCTGAGCGAATACGAGCTGCTCGAGCTCATTCTGTTTCGCGCCATTCCGCAGCGCGACGTCAAGCCGCTGGCAAAGAGCCTGATCGCAAAGTTCGGATCGTTCTCCGAAGTGATCTCCGCTCCCATCGAGCGGCTCAAGCAGGTCGACGGATTGGGAGACGCCTCCATCACCGAGCTCAAGCTGGTGCAGGCGGCCGCCACTCGCCTGTTGCGCGGCCGGTCAAGGATCGCCCGGTGCTGTCATCGTGGTCGGCCGTGCTCGACTATTGCCGCACCGCCATGGCCTTCGCCGACCGGGAGGAATTCCGCATCCTGTTTCTCGACAAGCGCAATCACCTCATCACCGACGAGCAGCATCAGACCGGCACCGTCGACCACACCCCGGTCTACCCGCGCGAGGTGATCAAGCGCGCGCTCGAGCTGTCGGCCACCGCCGTCATCCTGGTGCACAACCATCCCACTTGGGGGTGAAATGATCCCGCCGGATCACGTTCAATCCCATTGAATCATTGAGCTTTTGGTAGTTGTAGGCTCTGGGTTATTTTGGCACACTGGGGGCGGTTAATAGGGGGATCGGCGGCCTTACCGACCCCAATTCCAACCCCCTGCTCACGCGACTACCCCCCCAACTCGAGATCCGTGGAGAGAGCCCAGTGCCAAGCCTTACTGACGGCGCCATCCGCCAAGCCATTAAGCGTGTCGAAATCGCCGGAAAGCAGGAGAGCCTAACCGATGGTGAGGGTCGAGGCACAGGCCGTCTCGTTCTTGTCCTTAAGTCTATGCCAAGGCGGGTGACCGCGGAGTGGATGGCGCAGCAGTGGCGAGACGGGAAGCGCGCGAAAGCTAAGCTCGGCGACTACCCATCGATGTCGCTCGCTCAAGCGCGTGAAGTGTTCAAACGCGACTACGCCGACATGATCCAGAAGGGTCGCAGCATCAAGATCGCTGACGACACGCGACCCGGCACGGTTGACGACCTGTTTAAGGCCTACGTGCGATCCCTAAGAGACGCGAACAAGCGGTCGTGGAAGGAAACCGAGAAGGGACTAAACAAGATCGCGGACGCGCTCGGTCGAGATCGCTTCGCCCGCGAGATCGAGCCCGCTGAGATTACCGAAGTCATTCGGCCGATCTACGAGCGGGGCGCGCGAGCTATGGCGGACCACGTTCGCGGTTACGTTCGTGCCGCATATTCCTGGGGCATGAAATCGGAACATGACTATCGCAGCACATCACCAAGACGCTTCAGGCTTGTCTATAACCCTGCGGCCGGAATCCCAACGGAGCCAAAGGTCGTCGGCATACGGTGGCTCGACGAAGACGAGTTCGTGCGCCTCTACCGTTGGCTCGAGTGTCCTGATGCTCCCGTTCATCCTCCCTATACCCGCGCCGTACGGATCCTGATGCTCACTGGGCAACGCGTCGAGGAGATTGCCCGCCTTCATATTGATCAATGGGACACGGCGGAGCGCATCATCGATTGGTCAAAGACGAAGAACGGCAAGCCGCACGCAATACCTGTCCCGGCGCTCGCCGCCGAACTCATAGAGTCGATCAAGCCCAACGAGCACGGCTGGTTCTTCCCGTCCGCCAAAGACCAGAATAGACCGGTAAGTGCGGGGACGCTCTACAGCTTCATGTGGCGACAGCGAGGCCGCGGAGTTATTCCGATGGTGACGAACCGTGATCTCCGGCGGACGTGGAAGACGCTGGCCGGCAAGGCCGGCGTGTCAAAGGAAATTCGAGATCGCCTCCAAAATCATACGCTCCAGGACGTGAGTTCTAAGAGCTACGATCGCTGGAACTACATGCCCGAGAAGCGCGCTGGCATGAAGAAATGGGACAAATTCGTAACGTCGCTGTTGACCAAGAAGCACCACAAGCTGGCCGCATAGGGCGACGATTGGTTGGCGGCATGGCCCGATGGAAGGGGAGCATCATCCTCCCTCACGTTCGTCCATGCAGCCGGACCTTGACCCATCACAAATGACCAGGTTCTTTTGGTCCCATGCATCAAGCTCACGGACTGGATAGAGAACCGCCTTTCCGATTTTAACGAAGGCGGGGCCAATTCGCATCGCTCGCCAGTTCCGGAGGGTCCCTACCGTGATCTCACCACGGTAACGCTCCGACACTTCCTCGGCGGTCAGAAACTTGTTGTCGGCCATTCACGCCTCCCCATGACCACAACGACACAAGACTGGATTCAACATCCGGACGTGAGAAGTCAGTGAGGGTGACCCGCATGTGCGTCGGGCAAATCACTTGTCGTGACCTGGGCATTCTCTCGATCACGTTCCCGCAGGACAAAGACAGACGCTCGATACTCCTGGCAAGAAGCGCGCGCGCATGACCGTATAAATGGATACTGTCGGGCGCAAAAAGCCGGTGGCGATTCGCTCAATCCGGCGGTCCTAAGCTGGTATAATTGGTGGCGGCACCTGGGGGGAGCCCATGCCTGGCACTCGAGGCGCGACGCTTCGATAGCTTGCGCCTCCTGCGTCAGGCGCCGGACCTTGCGCAGCTCGACTCCACAGGGAAGGAGCAGCTCCGCGTCTCGCTTATGGCCATGGACGTGGTGGCGGGCAAGGCTGACTTTTCCGGCGAGCCGAAATTCACCGTGGCAGTGGCGCAGGGGTCTACTGCGGTCCGGTCCATTTCCGCGAAATCGACATGGCCAACCCGCCCTCGGTGTTGCCCTGCGTGACGCTGTCGGTCGCCGGCAGGCGACGCGAGGCCGGCGTGAGCATTGCCGAGGTTGGTCTCAAGCCGGTCCAGGAGGTGGTGAGCTCGACCAAGGTCGGCGATCACGGAGTCGCTTACGTTGTCGATGCCCGGGGGCCTCGTCATTGGGCATTCCGATATCACCCTGGTTCAGCGCGATTTTTCGAGTGTCGCCCTGGTGCAGGCGGCGCGCGCAGCAGGCGCCGGCTCCTCCATGGGAGCGGCTCAGCTCACACGCGATAGGAGCCGCCGCGAGGTCCTGGCCACCTCCGTGCCCGTCGCGAAGCCCCGCCGAGAGGACTGGCGCGCTGATGGGGTGATTTTGCAAGCTCAACTAGCTCTGATGCCGTGGAAGCTCTGGCACCTGCACGGCTCATCGAATTTGGTTGGATTTTATTTTCGCCTTAGGACTGGCCTAACTCCGTCGCCGACAAACGGTTGCAAGAGTGCCGCCTTTGCACCACCGTCGCGGGGGGAATACCATGATCAAAGTCGACGATATTCTGATGTTCTGCTGCGTCAGCGCGTTCTTTGCGGGAGCTATAGTCGCGGTTACAACTCTGCCTGTTTAACTTGCGCGCGGCCGCCCACGCACGGCGCCTGACCGCCAATCACGAACTGCCTTGCGCCCGCTGCTCCATTGCGGTCCGAGCATCCTCTCGGAGCTTCGTGTACACTGCCTGCAGATGCCTCGGCTCCATGATCATCTTTTCGCAGATCAAGTTGACCAGACCAGATAGGGTTTCGGCTGTTGCTCGATCGTCCCCAAGGCCGATTGGGCCTGGGCGCACAGCGTTGCTCTCGATAATCCGCGCCGCATCCAAGACCTTCTGCACCCGAGCATCGACGTCTTCCCGTACAAAGAACGCTATGTCATTGTTTAGGCCTTCGCCGCTCACACCAAGCTCTTTGCAGAGCTTCTCTATCGCCAAACGAAGAAGAGCGGCTGCGCCGCGCGGCGATGCCTCCAATGTCTGGCCTGCCTCCTTGTACTCGCGCCGCACGTTAGGCGGGGCGTGGAGCTTTGGCTCTGGATCCCCGGCCCGTCTAGGCCAGACCAGCTGATCGTACACCCAGAGACACATCTCGTTGCAGCTCAGATCAGGCGTTATGCAGTTGAGAACTAGTCGCAACAAGCGCGGAGGTGCCGCATCAGGTCTTCTAATTCATCCTCCCACGGGGGGTAGGGCCCACGACTGAACAAGGGCAATACCCGCTCAATCAAGGGCGCGGTCGCTACAGCGTCGCCAGGGTCCCCGGCTTTCTCACACCTTGGTATGCACCGCGCTGGCACCGCAGCCGTCGCCCGCAGATCTACGGCGAGAACATTATCGGCGTGCCGACACTCGAAGCGGCCAAGGCCGCCTGCGAGCGTCACGCAAAACTCCACGGTGAAACGCGCCCGCGAAAGTCAGTCAGCGCACACCCCTAAGTCATTCCGCCGCACCACCCGCAGCGCCCCAAAAAGCGCCCACGGCACCAGGAGGCATCCTAGATGCAGGCCTCGGTCGCGCAGGGACACACCAGGGCAGGTGGCACTCGCCCGAAATTGCTGCTCAAAATTATTTTCCCAGCTAACCGGGGCAGTTGGCTGGAATGGGCGGACGTGCCTTGGCCGCCAAGAACAAATGTTTGGCAGACAGCCCCCGCACCACGCCAACTACGACTAACAAGCCGTCTGACCTTCTGCACATTCGGCCGCAGCGTGCAGATCAGACGCCGCGTCGGCAGCCAAGTGCGCACCGCACTGCCGGCGCGGCGCCACCCTCACCCCCCAAGGAGGTCGGAGAGTGACCGCCGGTCGCGCGCATGGTCAGCGCCATCGGTCCCTGCCCCAAATTTCTTCCGTCTCACGCTTCACCGCCGGCGCGACTGGGTTCTTGAAGTTGAGGCAGTCGCGGTACGGCCGGAGCGGTACCGCGAGCCGAGCCGCTTCGACACGATGCCTTCGATGCCGAGCTTGCAGACGTGCCGCCCCGAAAGGAACCAAGTTCCATGTTGGTAGTTGGGTCGTCATGGCAATGGCAGTCGGGGGGCCGCATGACTTCGCTCACAATCATCAGCGCACTCCTCGGGGTATGGCTCGGGCTGACTTTTCGAGTTCTTATTCTCGTTCCTGCGGCCATATTGGCGCTCGCAACCCTTGCCGGCAGCGGCGCCGCCAGCGAGGCCGGTGCCTTGTGGATGATGGTCCTCGATATCTCCGTCATTGCTGCGATGCAGGCAGGCTACATCGGCGGAAGCGCCCTATTTGTAGCCGTGGCTGACTAACCCGCGCGCGAACGTAGCTGCCTTGCGGCTTAAGTGGCTCGCGGCCGCAGGTCCTCGCCATCGAGCAGGGTCGACGGCCTTCTCGGTTGTGCGCAGACGTTCGAACCGCCGACCGGGCCCCGCCGCGCCATGAGCCGATAACCGTCGTGTTTGATTTCGCGAACCCAGTCGGGACCCCCCCACAGGGCAACGGCAGCCGCAGCGCGATCCCAGAGCAGGATTGCGTGTGGAGTAGGCGTCGTCGGTCACTGACGGACAGACCGGTGACATGAAAGCCATACCTAATCAACCCCATCGCATCATGCGGGGGCTTCGGCCGACCGCGCCGTAGAACCTACCAATCATTTGAACCGGAAGGCAGCATCCCGATACCAAGTATTAGGTACTGCGTGATGGAGCATGTGGGCTTCACGCGCGCTCTGTGGGGATGAGCACGCCATGCCAACTCTGGCTCAAATCTACGAAGAACATGCGGAGGAATGTATCCGCTCTGCTGCAAGGACGGACGATCCCAAGCGTCGCGATCTACTGCTCAAGCTCGCAAGTCAGTGGCGAGAGGACGCTCAAGCATTGAGACGAGGCGAGGCGCCGAGTGGTGCACCTGCGCCTGCCCGGCGTAACAAGCGTTGAATGGGACAGTCAGGCGTCCGTCGAATTGTACGAGCCGCAGGAGATGCAGTGGACGATGAGAGGGTAGGCTTTACTTCCGTCCCCACGTATCAGGACGGCACCGCAATTTCCGCATTTGCATTCGACCGTAGGATTAGGCGTTTCCAGCACTGGCGGCGCCTTGGGCACCCCTTCAATGACAAGCGGCGCCGGAACGACCTTGAGGGTCTTCTGTAGAAGGGCGGGCATTGCTGCAACCAGTTCCAAATTCGGAACTCAACATAAGTTCGTTCCGGCAATTGCCAACTTTAATTTCAGCGAACCAGCAATGCGCTCCATTGATTAACGTTGCAGCACCAGCGTAACGCAAACGAACCGACGCCTGCTGACG
Organism: uncultured Alphaproteobacteria bacterium; assembly: GCA_963739385.1. Lineage (GTDB taxonomy): Bacteria > Pseudomonadota > Alphaproteobacteria > Rhizobiales > Xanthobacteraceae > VAZQ01. Next base: position 4,540 of record CAVUAI010000044.1, on the reverse strand, counting down.
TGTGACGTTCAAGTCCTCTGGCCGCTTGGTGGCGGCCCCCCGGCCTTCAAGCTCGTCGACCGTCAATAACAAGGATAGAGGAAAGCTACTCGTCGGTGGGGTCGCGCGACCCTCCACTCGGTGGGGAGAGCCCGTTGCCGCGGCCGTTCGTCGCTTAACCTATTCCGGCTTGAAACTTAATGGACGTCGATCTTTCCGTAAGCAGAATGTAATACCTGCGAAACGCGGCTGAGAGGAGAAAGATGGAATGGGTATGCTATTGAAGGTGGCTCTGTTATTAGCTGCGGTAGCCGGCGCGCCAGTGGGCTATGTTTTTTATCAGGCGGCACTTTCGCCCAATGACTGGATTCTCTTATCAAGGGGGCAGTCCGAGCAATTGGAAAACGGTGGAAGTCCACGGCGCACCGGGTCCAATCGCGGGTGCTGGGCTTCCCGTTGTCGCAATCGGCTTCGGAGCATATTGGCTCTATCGGCGGTATCGCCGGAAGCCAGACTGATGTTTCACAAATTGTAGGCTGCGCGGCGCTCCTGAGCCAGCACCATGACCACCGGGGTGGGTGCTACGGTCCTACCACGCTTGAGCAACCCCAATTGGGCGGCTTTGCTACTGCATCGTTGTGTGCGACGAGAAGGGATTGCATCACCTCACGGTGCCATGCGGAACCCGTTAATGGGTGAAATCTTAATTGCACTCGCTCATTGGCCGCTATTCCCGCGCCCTAATCTCAGGGAGCATTCCGCATGGGCACGGTGCGTAAATGACCAGGCGCTGCTGTGCTGGTGCCACGATTATCGCTAATGGCCGTTCTTCCCGACGATGCGTCCGCTCAGCACAGTGGCATTCGGAGCGGTGTATTGGTCACGCCCCTTCCAGCGGTATCCGTAGCGGTCGCTCGGAAGGCGCGATCAACGAGGTGGATACTCCTCCACCACTGGCCCATGCAGTGTCGTATGGACCGGCTCTACTTGGCTCCGAGTTTGCCGTAGCCGCAGGCGTTGAGTGTGCCCGGGACCGTCCCCACCCTAGCCTTGGGCACCGCTGGGCCACTACACGACCTTGAGCTGCGTCGGCGCTGTGGTCGCCGAGTTCGACGGCGATGGGGTCGTCGGCCGCATTAGGTCGGAGGGGGCAACCTTATCATCACTAGCCGCTGGAACGCCGGCGACAACGACAGCATCCGAGGTGCAGCATCGGACCTTGTCGGGCTCAAACCAGATGTGCTCCTGGTCAACGGCCATCGGGGCTTGGTGGCTTTGCAGCAAGAGACGCACACCATCCCGATTGTGTTCGCCGGGCTCGCCGATCCGGTCGAGCTGGCCTCGCTCGCGAGCTTGGCGCGGCCGGGCGGCAATATCACGGGCTTCGCCAATTTGGAGCACCCATCGATCCACGACCATTTGGGTTGCTCAAAGAGCTTGCACCCAGGTTGGCGCGGGTCGCCATCGTCATGAGTTCGGGCCCGCCCCACTATGCCGACAGATTTAGAATTTCCGAGAACACGGCATCCCACTTTGGGATCAAGCCGGTCGTCATGCCGGTAGTTGGTGCGGCGGAGATCGAGCATGCCATCGCGGCTTTCGCGCGCGAGCCGGACGGTGGCCTGCTGTTGTCGGCTGATGTAGGCATCACCGTACATTGCGATCTCATCATCGCGGTGGCCGCGCGCTACCGATTGCCGGCGATCTACCTCTTCCGGGTCATGGCCACCAGCGGCGGCCTGATGTCCTACGGGGCGGACGTGATCCTCTTGAGGGGGCGGCGTCCTATGCTGGTCGCATTCTCAAGGGCGAAAAGCCCGGCGGGCTTCCGGTTCAGTTGGCGACCAAAATCGGCCCGTTCCCCAACTCGTCTCGGTCTAATACATCCAACGCTCCTAAGAGGGACGTCACGGACATGTCTGCGATCATGCGGCCGCATGCATGTCGCGCTGCCGCTGTCGTCAGGCTGCTGGCGCTCGAGCGCATCGGTTGCCTGCCATCGGAGGGTGTCAGGGCTGGAGGAGGGATAAGGGTGAACCAGCTAGCGCCGATCTGCGACTGATCCACGGTTGGTACGCGATGCCTGCGCGGTCACATCGCTAGCCGGGCACTGCGCAGGGGCGAGGAGCGGCGAAGTCGTAGTGACCGACAGGTTGTCGTATGAAGGGCCGCCCGGTCATCCCGAGCCGCTAAGCCATCCGACTCCGCCGGCCTCTCCTCAAAAGCGCACTTATCCTGCCGGCAAGAGGCAACGAAGGAATGATCGCTGCCACAATGAAAACGACGAGGATGCCAGTGCCATCGCTCGTCGCATCGTCGGTCTGTACTTTGACCTTAACGATACGCTCGCGAGGAGAAGGTTAGGACCGCCTTCGCCGGCTATCCGGATAGCGCGACAGTCCGGTGGTCATGATATTTTGTCTCGGCGCGCGTCAGCGCGTTCATAACGCCGCACGGCGGCGCGGGCTTTTGCTTCGCTCTCGTGGTGGCTTAAGCTATCGCAGCTTGCCTGACATCGATGACGGTGAACGTATCTACCGCGGGATATTCCGCAGCTTTGCGGATGATCTTGTACGCGAGATTGGGTGCGCACCTGTCCATCAACGCAAATCCAGCACTTGATGCGGTTGCTGGCAGGGCTTGATGAATATGATCGCGCATTGGCCCACGCGTCGCCTTCAAGATAATTCACGCCCTTGCAGATAGATAGGGCACGGCTTCGTGACATTGGTCACGTGCGCCTCCCGGCATTGCGATAGGCGCCGGAACATTCGGCCGCGGTGTTAAGTTCTCCGTCGCGCGTGAAAAGACTCGGTCCGCGTCGCATGTGCAGCATTCCGAGGCCGTTAGGGCTTCTCGCCGATTCGACCACGGCCAGGGCCCGCCCAAGTTTGTTTGATTTCTGGCGACGCCAGCACATTTCTAAGAGGGTGAACGGAAACGAAACCGGCAGTTCGGCTTAAGGGTCATTCGGCTAAGCTCGCTGACCTTGAATTGGCTACCAGTCCTAACTGCCAAATCGGGGGATAGCTGAGTACGGAGTTGGTCCGCCACACGTAAACGTCTTTCTCGATCCATGCTCGCAAAACTTCCCGCGTGCGTGGATCAACGAATTGTTGAATTGATTGGAAGGTCTCAATTGCCCCCTGCTCGTAGCCGCGTCGAAATGACATTTCCGGGTCTTCCTGCACGATACCCTGCATGTCCGCCTCCTACCCCGAAGTTCTCCCGCAGGTGCGTTGCGACAAGTTCCCGGCGGCGCCTTCAACCGTCGTCGGAGGGGAGATCGGCCTCGGTGTGGTTATTACCAATCCTCAGATTGAGTGACCGACTGCTGCCCAGAGCGTCGCGCGATGGACATGATCTTCCAGGGTTGGTCGATGAGTGTGTTCCAGGCGTAGCAGCGGTGATCGACGATTTCGTCGAAGGATTTGAAGATCCGGTTTGACAACCAATTCTCACGCATGAACTGCCATGAGTTCGGGCGCGCGTGGCGGCAGCGGCAGGAGTGAGACGTTGCTCGGCACAACCAGGGCTGTGGCGCCATGCCAGCCGTCCTGATCAAGGAGGAGAATGGCGTGTGCTCCGGAGGCGACTTGGTTGGGATCTCTTTCCAAAGCCGAGGCCAGCCAGTGCGGAACCGAAATCTTTATTCTCATTGCAGCAGCTCATCGAGCGGGATGCCGAGCGCACGGTGCACGTGCTGCGCCTGCTCCAGCGTCAGTGGTTGCTTTTCGGCCCACGCGATGATGGCGTCGGCTCCGAAGTGGTCGTGCCGCTTGCGCTGCTTCTTCATGGTGCGATCGCGGATGCGCTCCACCTCTGCGGCTGTCGAGGCCGCGAGCAGGCTCTGGTAGCACGCCTCGAACTCAGGCGATCCGGGCTCGCCGTGGATGCGCGCTATGGGCCATGGTTTGCGCCGGAAATAGTAGTAAGTCCGATCGTGATTGGTGAATTTGATGACCCACCGCATGGGTACTCGCTCCCTCCGCAGGTGGCCGCTGGCGCGGACGCCAGCGATCTTGTCGTTGCATTCCGGCACGACTATAGCCGGGAGTAAATTGAGTGAGGTCAGTTCTTTTGCCGCTTCTTGGAGCGCTGCTGCCCTCGCGACGCTGGTCGGGAGCGCTCAACATTCTTACGGGTAGCGTGCTGCCGTGCCCAAAGCAAAAGCGTGCTGGCCAAGGAAGCTTATTGAAGCGCATGCCTGCTCTGTCATGAACGTAGCGCCAGCGCTGACCGTAATGGGCGTTGCCGTTGGCTAACTTGGCCATCGCACGAATTGCGCCGCGCTGCCGGTAAGCTTCTCCGCTTCTTGATCGCCGTTCACCCTCTGAGGAGGTTGACGCACCCACCATCCTAGTCCGCGCAGCGGCCTTGCAATTAAATCGGGCAATTAATCAGGCGCACTGCGGGAGTTAATTAAGCTGAAGGGGCCAGCCCTCCCGATTGCTCTCGCTAGACCCTTCGCCAGCCCTTGGCGAGCCATCGCGGTTTTCCCGTGTTGGTTCGTGTCCATGTGCCGCGCTGGTGAATGCCTGGCCGTTGTGGCCGCTCGCCC
>CAVUAI010000043.1:0-42594 GCA_963739385.1 uncultured Alphaproteobacteria bacterium | reverse complement strand
TTCATGGTGCGGGCGCCGTCGAAAATAACCTTTGCGGATCAATGGGGCCGAAACGTCCGCACCTTGGCGTAAGCCTTTGACATTGCTCACGAGTGCAACACCTAGCACCGCTTGCACCGGCGCCGGAAGCGATGGCGAGTGCCGCTCAGTCCTTCAGCGCGTGGCCCCAGACCGCTTCCCAGTCCTGGCCGCCGAGATCGGTGACGCGGCCGTCGCGCTCGTGGAATTTGTTGGGGATCTGGAACATCGCCAGCATCAGCCCGCCCTCGGGCGTCCAGGCGACGTGGCGGCTGCCGGCCTCGCGCCAGACGAACTCGCCGGGCTTGACCTCGAGGCCCTCGGCCGGCCCTTCCTTGTCCACCAGCTTGCCTTCGAGCACGTAGGTCTGCTCGATCCTGACATGCTCGTGGTCGGGAAGCACCGCCCCCGGCTCAAAGCGCATCAGCGCGGTGACAAGGCCGCTTTGAGGATCGAAGAGAAGCGTCTTCACCTCGCAGCCGGGGAAACGGGTCTTCTGCCATTCCATGTTGGCGGGACGCACGACATGCGAATGCTGGTCGGCGGGGGCCTGCGACTTCGGGGTGACGGCGTCCATGGGAAATTCTCCTTCGGTCGCGACGTCGGATCGGGGTCGCGCCGATCATAGCCGATCATGCCGGACGCCGCAGCGCCCATGTTCGGCAATCCCTACATGTCTTCGTCGCGGATCGGCGGCTGGAAGGCGAGGCCGGTATCCCAGGGAAAATAGATCCAGGTGTCCTGCGATACCTCGGTGATGTAGGTGTCGACCATCGGCCGGCCCATCGGCTTGGCGTAGACGGTGGCGAAATGCGCCTGCGGCAGCAGATCGCGCACCACCTTGGCGGTGCGGCCGGTGTCGACGAGGTCGTCGACGATCAGCACGCCCTTGCCGCGACCGCCGTCGATGCCGACGATGCTGTCCGCCACGTCCTTGAGCACCTTGAGCTCACCCTGGGTGATGTGGTTGTAGCTCGCCACGCATACCGTCTCGATCAGCCGGATGCCGAGCTCGCGCGCGACGATCGCCGCCGGAACGAGGCCGCCGCGGGTCACGCAGACGATGGCCTGGAACGGCCCGGCGCCAGCGAGCCGCCAGGCGAGCGCGCGCGCGTCGCGGTGGAATTGATCCCACGAGACCGGAAACGCCTTCTGCGGCTGCGGCTGCGGTTGCGGCTGTTGAAGCGGCTGCGCCATGAACTCCTCGCCGGGCGAAACAGCCCGGGCGTTTTCGTCGTCCGTCCTTGCCGACAGTCCATCGTAAACCAGTTCGCGTCCCGCTGATCCGAGACCGCCACAAGCACGGAATTGCAGGCGGTCCCGGGTCTGCAGCGCACCACTGCGTGCTGCGCTGCGCCCGGGACACGTGGTGACACGAGCGTCGGTCCGAGGACCCTAGCGCAGATCAAGGACAAAATCGAACCGCGCCGAGAGCCCGTCCCCAGCTTCGGCCATGCGCATCACCAGCTCGCGACGGAACATGCCGTCGCGCCGGTTGGTCGGCTCATCGGGAAAATAGAGCTGCGTCGTCAGCACCGGTTGCTGCGGCGCCTGCACCTTCATGTGGTAGTGGCGCGTGCGGCCGGGATAGAGCGCCGGCAGGATGGTGCGGAAGCGATAGCGACCCTCGGCATCGGTGAAGAGGTGGCCGCGATAGCGGAAGCCGGAATTGTCGTAGTCGCCGCGCTCGTCGGCGTGCCAGAGATCGAGCAGCGCGCCGGACACCGGGCGGCAGCCGCGGGTGAGAACCTGCCCGCTGAGCTCGACCAATCGCCCCTTGCCGTTGGGCTCGACCAGATCGGCGCGCTGCGGGGAGCTCGGCTTGAAGTAGGGCCCCTCGCCCTGGCGCACGGTCGGCTCGTCGCCGTCATGGCATTGCGGCGTCGCCGGCAGCCGCTGCGCCCAGGCATCTTGCAAGGACAATCCGGTCATCGCGAGCGCGCTCGCGGCCAGCAGGCGGCGGCGGGTGGGCAGAAACGAACCGGACATGGCGGCCTCCTCCGGGCTCGACCCCCCAATCGATCTTAGCCGCGATCAAACGCCGCACGGGATCACGAGCGCGTCAGTCTGCGGTTGGCACTCGGCGGCAAGGCTCAGACCCAATTTCGAGTCACATCCCCATCACAGTGGGCATCTAGCCGCCGCTGGTCTGTGCCCCGCGCACGCGTCCCAGCATCTCCTCGACCGCGCGCGTCGCGCGCGCGAGCTTTTGCGCGTCACGGGCGCGCAGCACCACGTTGGTATTGGGTCCATGCTGCGGATCGAAGAACGGATAGCTGCCGATCGCCACCTCGGGATTGGCCTTGGCGATCTCGCCGAGCTGGGAGCCGATATCGCCCTCCCGGGCGTCCGCCCGCACGGTCTGGGACAGCATGCGAATGCCGGTCTTGAGCTTGGGCGCCACCTCGTCGAGCATCGCCTGCATGATCGACGGCACGCCGGCCATGACGATGACATTGCCGATCCAGATGCCGGGCGCGCCCGAGACCTTGTTGACCACGAGATCGGCGCCCTTGGGAATGCGCGTCATGCGCAGGCGCGCGTCGTTCATTTCCGTTCCGGTCGCGCGCAGCCGCTCCTGCATGATGGCAAGCGCGCGCGGGTCGACGTCGATCGAGACGCCGAACGCCTTGGCGACGCAATCGGCGGTGATGTCGTCATGGGTCGGCCCGATGCCGCCGGTGGTGAAGACGTAGGTGTAGCGTTGCCGCAACGCGTTGAGCGCATCGACGATCGCGGCCTCCTCGTCCCCAACCACGCGGACCTCCATGAGGTCGATGCCAACGGCAGTGAGATACTCGGCGATATAGCCGATGTTCTTGTCCTTGGTGCGCCCGGACAGAATCTCGTCGCCGATCACCAGCAGCGCGGCGGTGACGACCTCATGGGGCGCATCCGAATTTGCAGTTGTCATGGTGACCCGCGTGTGATCCGGCCCGAAGCGGAGCCATCCCTACCCTGCCATTGTGGGTTATCATGCATCAAGTCGCCCGCCGGAAGTTCCGGCCCAGCAAGCGCCCTCGCGGCGGGGCAGGCTGCCGATGATCTCGCGGCCTCCCTCGATCAGGCAGGGACCGTCCCCGATCCCAGCGAGGACGGGCATGGAGGATGCGAAGATGCACGGACCGGCGCCGGTGCGCCAGATTGCCTATGCAGCTCCCCGCATCGTGTGTGAGGAACGTCGTGACGGCAGCCTGCGCTGTCGCTCGAGCGAAGCCTTGGCGCCCCACGATCCGAGCCTGGCGCGCATGTTCCGCGCCGCCGTCGCGCGCAACCCCGACGGCCTCTTCCTCGCCGAGCGTGACGCCGGCGGCGTCTGGCGCAAGCTGACCTATACGGCGGCGCGGCAGCGCATCGACGCGCTCGCGCAGGGCCTGATCGAGCGCGGTCTCTCGGCGGAGCGACCGGTGATGATCCTCTCCGGCAACGGCATCGACCACGCGCTGCTCATGCTGGCCGGCCACAGCGCCGGCATTCCGGTCGCGGCAATCTCGGTGGCCTATTCGCTGCAGAGCCAGGACCATGCCAAGCTCAGGCACATCGCCGGCCTGCTCACGCCCGGACTGATCTACGTCGCCGACACCGCGCCGTTCGCGAAGGCGCTCGCGGCGATCGGCGGACCCGGCCTGAGCAGAGCGGAGCTGGTCGCGAGCCGCAACGGTGCCGATATTGCCTGGGGTCACCGCTTTCGATGACATGGCGCAGACCCGCCCGGGGGCCGCACTGGAAGCGGCTGTCGCAGCGACCGGCGCCGATACCATCGCCAAGATCCTGTTCACGTCGGGCTCCACCGGCCTGCCCAAGGGCGTCATCAACACCCACGGCATGCTGGCGGCGAACCAGCAGCAGCTCGCGCAGATCTGGCCCTTCGTCGCCGAGGCCCCGCTGGTGCTGCTCGACTGGCTGCCGTGGAACCATACCTTCGGCGCCAACCACAACTTCAACCTCGTGCTGCGCCATGCCGGCACGCTGTTCATCGACGGCGGCCGGCCGCTGCCCGGTCTCATCGAGCAGACGGTGCGCAATCTCGGCGAGGTCTCCCCCACCGTCTATTTCAACGTCCCGGCCGGCTATGCGGCGCTGCTACCCTTTCTCGAGCGCGACCCGGCGTTGGCGCGGGCGTTCTTTGCGAAGCTGCGCCTGATCTTCTACGCCGGCGCCGCCCTGCCGCAGGATCTGTGGGAACGGCTCGAAGCCGTGTCGCTCGCCGCCACCGGCGAACGCGTACCCATGACCTCGTCATGGGGCACGACCGAGACCTCGCCGCTGGCGACGGCGGCGCATTTCATGATCGAGCGCGCGGGCTCGATCGGCGTGCCCGTCCCCGGCGTCGAGCTCAAGCTCGTCCCGGCCGGCGGCAAGCTGGAGGTGCGCGTGCGCGGCCCGAACGTGACACCCGGCTACTGGAAGCGGCCCGATCTCACGCAGGCCGCGTTCGACGAGGAGGGCTTCTACAAACCGGGCGACGCCGTGCGCTTTGCAGATCCGGCGGAGCCGGCCAGAGGCATCGTCTTCGACGGACGCCTGGCGGAGGACTTCAAGCTCACCACCGGCACCTGGGTGGCCGTGGGCGCACTGCGGGTGGGCGCGCTCGCCGCCGCCTCACCGGCGCTGCAGGACGCCATCATCGCCGGCGAGAACCGCGAGCGCGTCGGCATGCTGGCGTGGCTCAACGCGGCCGGCTGCTGCAAGCTCATCGGCTGCGATGCTCCCCTCCCAGAGCTTGCGCGTCATCCCTCCGTGCGCGAGCATGTCGGGCGAACGATTGCCCAGTGGAACGCAAACCATCCGGGCTCATCGGAACGGATTTCGCGCGTGCTGCTGCTCGCAGATGTGCCCTCGATCGACGCCAACGAGATCACCGACAAGGGTTACATCAACCAGCGGCTGGCGCTCGAGCGGCGTCGCACCGACGTCGAGCGGCTGTTCGCGGCAACGCCGGATGCCGACGTGCTGGTCGTGGTGCCGACGTGACGACGGGCGTGCGACGATTTCACCCGTCCCGCCCTCCGCCAGGGCGCCGCCCGGAACGATTGCATCGCATTGCCGCTTGTTCGATAGATTGACGCGGGAGGCAAGACGATGGGCGACCGGTTTGTCAGGATTGCATTTCTCGCGCTGGTGCTGGTCGTAGGTTTCTACCTCGCTCAGCCCTATGTCGACCGCCTGTTCTACTCGGCCTCGACCCCGCGCGCCGTCGAGCCGCGCGGCGCGCTGGCGGACATCGAACGCACCAGCATCGAGATTTTCGAGCGCGCCTCCCCCTCGGTCGTGCAGGTCGTGGGAGCGCGCAGCGGCGGCGTACTCGAGGCGCAGGTCGAGGGGGACAACGGTCCGACCCAGTCGGGAACCGGTTTTGTCTGGGACGCCGCCGGCCACATCGTCACCAACGATCATGTGGTGGAAGGCGCCTCGAGCCTCGCCGTTCGCATGGCGACCGGTCAGGTGGTGCGGGCCCAACTCGTCGGCACCGCGCCGAACTACGATCTCGCCGTGATTCGCGTCGACAACACGCGCTCGCTGCCGCCGCCGATCGCCATCGGCAGCTCCGAGGACCTCAAGGTCGGGCAATGGGTGTTCGCGATCGGCAATCCGTTCGGCCTCGATCAGACGCTGACCACCGGCATCATCAGCGCGCTCAAGCGCCGGCTGCCGACCAGCGGCGGGCGCGAGATCACCAATGTGATCCAGACCGATGCCGCCATCAACCCGGGCAATTCGGGAGGGCCCCTGCTGGACTCGGCCGGCCGGGTGATCGGCGTCAACACCGCGATACTGTCGCCGTCGGGGACGAGCGCCGGCATCGGCTTCGCCATCCCGATCGACGCGGTCAACCGCGTCATCCCGGAGCTGATCCGCCGCGGCTCGGTGCCGACGCCGGGGATCGGGATCGTGGCCGCCAGCGAGGCGGCGGCAACGCGCGCCGGCGCGGAAGGCGTGGTCATCCTGCGCACCGTTCCCGGCTCCTCGGCGGAACGGGCCGGGCTGCGTGGCGTCGATCCGAAGAGCGGACGCGCGGGCGACGTGATCATCGGGATCAACGGCAAGCAGGTGCGGCGGCTCGCCGATCTCACCCAGGAGCTCGAACGCGTCGGGGTGGGAAAGCGGGTGACGCTGAGCGTGCAGCGGGACGGCCGGGAGACCCCGGTCGAGGTCGAGGTGGCGGACATCGGCCGACGCGGATGACGCCTGCCCCTCCCCATGATTTTCGCATCGACGCTCTCGCGATTTCGGGCTACTGACGACCCGCCATCGGCAGCCATCTCCGGCACCACATCCCACAGCAAGCGCCAATTGCGAGCACAGGACCAAAACCGTGATCGACCTCTACACCTGGACAACCCCCAATGGCCGCAAGGCCTCCATTCTGCTCGAGGAGCTGGGCCTGCCCTATACCGCGCACGCCGTCGACATCAGCAAGGACGAGCAGTTCAAACCCGAGTTCCTGAAGATCAGCCCGAACAACCGTATTCCGGCCATCGTCGACCGCGACACCGGCGTGAGCCTGATGGAATTGGCCGCGCTCATGATCTATCTCGCGGACAAGACCGGGAAACTGCTGCCCAAGGAAGGCGAGCCGCGCTACCGCGTGCTCGAGTGGCTGATGTGGCAGATGGGCGGGCCCGGTCCGATGTTCGGGCAGGTCCATCACTTCGTGAAGTACAACAAGGGCAAGGCGCCCTATGCCGAAGAGCGGTTCCTCAAGGAGGCGCAGCGGCTGTACGGCGTGCTCGACCGCCGGCTCGCCAATCGCGAATTCGTCGCGGACGGCTATTCGATCGCCGACATCGCGATCTGGCCGTGGGTGTCGCGCTACGAGTGGCAGACCGTCGATCTCAACCAGTATCCCAATGTGAAACGCTGGTACACGACCATCGCCAAGCGGCCGGCGGTGCAGAAGGGCTACAAGGTGCCGAAGGACGTCGGCGAGGTGCCGATCCCGGCGTGATCAGGCGTCCCGCCTGCCGGCCGGCCGCGCGAGAACGACCGTCATGAGGTTGCGCTCCTCACTTCCGTTGTGCGCGGTGTTGCTGCTGCTGCTGGCGGGCGCGCAACCGCTCGCGGCGCAGGACGCGATCGACCGTCCGATGACCATCTACGTCGCCGGCACCGCCGGCGGCGGGATCGACCTCTACGCGCGGCTGGTCAGCCGCCACATCGGCCGGCATATCCCAGGAAAACCATCGGTGACCGTGCAGGTGATGCCCGGCGCGGGCGGCATCCGGGCGGCCAACTTTCTTGCGGAGCAGGCGCCGCGCGACGGCACCGCGATCGCGACGTTCGCCGGCGGGCCGATCCTCGAGCCGCTGATCGGCGCGCGCAATCCCGGCTACGACATGAGCGCCTTCACCTGGATCGGCGCCATCACCAAGGATATCGGCCTCTGCATCGCGTGGGCCGCGACGCCATTCAAGACGATCGAGGAGGTCAGGCGCCAGCAGATGGTCGTCGCCGGGACCGGAGCAGGCTCGGAAACCGACACCTGGCCGGTCGTCCTCAATGAGGTGCTCGGCACCAGGTTCAAGCTGGTGACCGGCTATCTCGGCACGCAGGAAACGATCCTCGCGATCGAGCGCGGCGAGGCGCACGGCCGCTGCGTGTTCAGTTACTCCGCGCTCAAGATCGCCAAGCCCGACTGGCTGCGCGACAAGAAGATCAACGTGCTCGTTCTCACCGCGCTCGAACCGCATCCCGACTTTCCCGGCGTGCCGGCGGCGGTCGATCTCGTCAGCAACCCGGACGATCGGCAGTTGCTCGAGCTGATGGTCGGGCCCGGCGCCATGGCGCGGCCGTTCGTGGCGCCGCCGGCGCTGCCCGCGAACAAGGCCGCGCTGCTGCGCCGCGCCTTCGACGCCACCATGCAGGACGCGGAATTCCGTGCCGAGGCCGCACGACTGCAAGCAGACCTTGCACCGACCACCGGCGAGGACGTGCAAAAACTGGTCGCGCGTCTCTATGCAACCCCGCGGCCGGTGATCGAGCGCGCCAAGAAGCTGTTTGCGCCCTGACGACTTTGCCGCGAATTCGACGTGCCGAACGACCGCACAGCTCGCCGGGCGGGCCATTTGCGCATCCCCTGGCCAGTCGCCGCTCAAAAGGTGAGCAAGGGGCCGGCGATCGCGGCCTGCCGCGAGCAGGCTGAATACCTCTTGGGTTGGCGCGCAGCTTGCAGATAGGATCGGGTCGCGCGGTTCGCGTGGTGGTGCGGGCGCGTGTCGCTGAGGCAACGATGTCGCTCGCGTTCGACGAGATGAAGGGCACCGACGGGGCGCTGCGCCCGGCCTACGGCGAGTTGTTTCGGTGGCTTTCCGAGGTGCCGCCCGACGTGCTCGACTACCGCCGGCGCGAGGCGGAAGTGCTGTTTCGCCGCATCGGCATCACCTTCGCCGTCTATGGCGAAGCGGATGCGCAGGAACGTCTCATCCCGTTCGACGTGCTGCCGCGCATCCTTGCCGCCGCCGAATGGGACATCCTGCGAGCCGGCCTGGAGCAGCGCATCAAGGCCATCAACCTCTACATCCGCGACGTCTATACCCGACGCGACATTCTCCGAGCGGGCGTGGTGCCGGAGGATCTGGTGTTTCAAAATCCGGTCTTCCGCCCCGAAATGAACGGCCAGAAGGTGCCGCACGACATCTACGTCCATGTCGGCGGCATCGACATCGTGCGCGTCGATCCCGAGAGCTTCTACGTGCTGGAGGACAACGCGCGCACGCCGTCCGGCGTCTCCTACATGATGGAGAACCGGGAAATCATGCTGCGGCTGTTTCCGGAATTATTCGCCCGTCACCGCGTGGCGCCGGTGGAGAACTATCCGGACGAGCTCCTGGCGACGTTGAAATCGGTTGCGCCGGCGACCGCAAGCGCCGACCCGACGGTGGTGCTGCTCACCCCCGGGGTCTACAATTCGGCCTACTACGAACACTCCTTCCTTGCCGACAAGCTCGGCGTCGAACTGGTCGAGGGGCGCGACCTGTTCGTGAAGGACGACCTGGTCTTCATGCGGACGACCCAGGGGCCCAAGCGGGTCGACGTGATCTATCGCCGCATCGACGACGACTTTCTCGACCCCCTGGCCTTCCGGCCCGACTCGGTGCTCGGCGTTCCGGGACTGATGTCGGTCTATCAGGCCGGCAACGTCACTCTTGCGAACGCGGTCGGCACCGGCATCGCCGACGACAAGGCGGTCTACAGCTATATGCCGGCGATCGTGAAATTCTATCTCGATGAGGAACCCATCCTCAAGAACGTGCCGACATGGCGCTGCCGTGATGCCGAGCACCTCGGCTATGTTCTCGACCATCTGGAGGAGCTGGTGGTAAAGGAAGTGCACGGCTCCGGCGGATACGGCATGATGATCGGACCAAAGGCCGACCGGGCGACGATCGCGACGTTCCGCGCCAAGCTCAAATCCAATCCGAGAAATTTCATCGCGCAGCCGACACTTGCTCTCTCGACCTGCCCGACCTGCGTCGACGAGGGAGTGGCGCCGCGTCACGTCGATCTGCGTCCCTTCGTGCTGACTGGCCGCGACCGTGTCCGCATCGTGCCGGGAGGGCTCACCCGGGTCGCGCTGAAGAAAGGTTCGCTCGTGGTCAATTCCAGCCAGGGTGGCGGGACCAAGGACACCTGGGTGCTGGATCGATGACTTCGCGCGTCCCGGATTCAGTGCAGCGCGCGGCGCCCTGCAGGGTGGTTCAGGCAATCTGCTCAACAACGCGCGCGGAGCGGTGCATCGCTGATCCGGGATCGCCACGGACTGGGACGATCCCGGGTCTGCAGCGCACCACTGCGCCCCGCTTGTGCTGCGCCGCGCCCGGGACACCAGGCGACTAAGATGCTCTCCCGTACCGCCGACAATCTCTACTGGCTTGCCCGTTACGTGGAGCGAGCGGAATATCTTGCGCGCATCCTCGAAGTGACGCAGCGCCTGACGACGTTGCCGCTCGCCTATGTCGGGTCGTCCAATGAGTGGGAATCCGCGGTCGCGACCGCCGGCTGCGCCCGCGCCTTCGCCGCCGCCTATCCGGAAGCGAACGAGGAGTCGGTCACGGATTTTCTCTGCTTCTCCACCGCCAACCCATCCTCCATCCGCAGCTGCTTCGAGATCGCCCGCACCAATGCGCGCGCCGTGCGCACCGCGCTGACCGTCGAGATGTGGGATGCCATCAACGGCACCTGGCTCGAGCTCAAGCGGTTCGGCAACGGCCCGACCTCGCGCGAGGAGTTCATGCGCTTCCTGCGCTGGGTGCAGGAATCGTCATTGCGCTTCGACGGCTCCGCCTACCGCACCATGTTGCGCAACGACGCCTATTGGTTCTCCCGCCTTGGCGTCTACATGGAACGCGCCGACAACACCGCGCGCATCCTCGACGTGAAATATCACATGCTGCTGCCCGCGCACGAACGGGTCGGCGGACCGCTCGACTATTTCCAGTGGTCGGCGATCCTGCGTTCGGTGTCGGCGCTGACCGCCTATCACTGGGTCTATCGCGAGAGCGTCAAACCCTGGCTGATCGCCGACCTCTTGATCCTGCGCGATGAGATGCCGCGGTCGCTCGCGAGCTGCTACGAAAACCTCGTGACCTATCTCGATCATATCGCGCGCGCCTATGGCCGCCAGGGGCCAGCGCAGCGCCAGGCCCGGGCCGTGCGCGCGCGGCTCGAGAACAGCCGGATGGAGGAAATCTTCCAGCAGGGACTGCACGAGTTCATCGGCGAGTTCATCGACAGCAACAATCGCCTCGGCGGCGCCATCGCCGAGCAATATCTGATGTGAAACGCAAGACGAGGCACGGAAAGGTCGGTAAAAGCGGCAGAACCGGCTTCTCGCAACGCCTGACGTCCGCCACGCCCGGCCGTCCCTCGTCCGTCGGATCGATTCATGCGCATCCACATCTCGCATCTGACGAGCTATCTCTACGAGACACCCGCAACCGGCGTGATCCAGACGCTGCGGCTAACGCCACGCAACCACGACGGTCAGTACGTCGCGCGCTGGCGCATCGACGTCTCCACGGATTGCCGGCTCGACCAGCATCAGGACGCCTTCGGCAACGTCACTCATGCCTTCACCGCCGACGGCCCTCTGCGCGAGCTCACCGTGACCGTGGAAGGCGAAGTCGAGACGCGCGATACCCAGGGCGTCGTGCGCGGCGCGGTCGAGCGCTTTCCGCCGAGCCTCTATCTGCGCGAGACCGCGCTCACCAGTCCCGACGCAGGGATCGCCAGCTTTGCCGAGGACAGCCGCCGGCGCGCCGGCGACAGCCCGCTCAACGTGCTGCACGTCATGCTCGAGCGCCTTCACAACGACATGAGCTACGACACCGTGCCCACGCAGGTCTCGACCCCCGCCGCGGAGGCGTTCGCACTCAAGCGTGGCGTCTGCCAGGACCTGACCCACGTCTTCATCGCCGCCGCCCGCAGCCTCGAGATTCCGGCCCGCTATGTCGGCGGCTACTTTCACCGCGACGACGGCGTGATCGACCAGGAGGCCGGCCACGCCTGGGCCGAGGCCTTCGTGCCCGAACTGGGCTGGGTGGCCTTCGACGCGGCCAACGGCTTGTGTGCGACCGATGCCCACGTACGGGTCGCCGTGGGTCTCGATTACCTGAGTGCCGCGCCGCTGCGCGGCACGCGATATGGTGGCGCCGGCGAGGTGCTGTCGGTCAAGATCCGCGTCGACCAGGCGATGCAGCAGACGCAGAATTGAGCGGCATTGCCGGCCCGGCATCGGCATCGGTATATAGGCCCCGGATGGGCTTGGGGGGCGGAACGTCATGACGTATTGCTGTGGCATCCTGGTCCGGGACGGTCTCGTCATGTTTGCGGACACCCGCACCAACGCGGGGGTCGACAACATCGCGACCTTCCGCAAGCTCCATGTCCTGGTCCAGCCGGGGCAGCGGATCATGGCGGTCGCCTCCGCCGGCAACCTCTCGATCAGCCAGTCGGTCGTCAGCATCCTGCGCGAGGGCTGGGAGAACCCCCAGACCGGCGAGACCGAAACGCTGATGAACGCCCCCACCATGTTTCAGGCGGCGCAGCGTGCCGGTCGCACCGTCCGCCAGCTGCATGAGCTCGAAGGCGAGGCGCTCGAGGCCTCCGACGTGAAGTTCGACGTCTCGTTCCTGCTGGGCGGCCAGATCAAGGGCGAGCGACCGCGGCTGTTCATGCTCTATGCGGCCGGCAACTTCATCGAATGCACGCCGGACACGCCCTATCTGCAGATCGGCGAGCACAAATACGGCAAGCCGGTGCTCGATCGCGCCATCACCTACGACATCGACCTCTACGACGCACTCAAGGTCGGCCTGGTCTCGGTCGACTCCACCATGCGCTCGAATCTCAG
Source organism: uncultured Alphaproteobacteria bacterium (assembly GCA_963739385.1). Classification (GTDB taxonomy): domain Bacteria; phylum Pseudomonadota; class Alphaproteobacteria; order Rhizobiales; family Xanthobacteraceae; genus VAZQ01. The sequence continues at coordinate 30,224 of CAVUAI010000043.1, read as the reverse complement.
CGTCGGCCTGCCGCTCGACCTGCTCATCGCACGGCGCGACGTCTGCGACGCCGAGCTCAATTACCGCATCGAGCCGGGCGAGCCATATTTCCATGATCTGCGCGAGCGCTGGTCGGCGGCCCTGCGGGCCGCCCATGCCGGCATCCCCCGCCCGCCCTACAAAACCGTGCGCTGACCGCCGGTCGCGGGAATCGATCAATCAAGCTTGAAACCCAGCCCCTGGATGACCGGCGTCCAGCGCACGATCTCGTCCTCGACCAAGCGCCGGGTCTTGTCCGGCGTCGATGCAGGCTCCGGCTCGAAGCCCGATGCCACCAGGCTGCGGCGGAACGCTTCGTCGGCCATGACCGCCTGCGCTGCCTGCGCAATCAGCGCGATGATCGCGGGCGGCGTGCGCGCCGGCGCGAACAGGCCGATGAAATTCTGCGAGATCATGCGCGGCAGACCCTGCTCGATCGCCGTCGGGATGTCGGGCGCCGCCGCCAGCCGTTCGGGCGCCGTCACGGCGAGGATGCGCAGTTTGCCCGCGCGGTGCAGCTCGATGATCTGCGCGGTGACGTTCGGGGTCGCGATCGGAATCTGCCCGCTGATGAGATCGGTGATCGCAGGACCCCCACCCTTGTACGGGACATGGACGAGGTCAGCACTGCCGGTCAGCGACTTGAACAGCTCGCCGGTGAGCTGGTTCATGGAGCCCACACCGGCCGATCCATAAGAAAGCTTGCCGGGATTGCTGCGGGCGTAATCGACGAGCTCGGAGAGGGTGCGAACCGGCAGCGACGGATTCACCACGATCGCGAGGCCGGTCGTGACCAGAAGCGCAATCGGCTCGAAATCGCGGATCGGATCGAAAGGCGGCCGGCTCGACGCAATCGGCGTGAGCACCAGCGCACCCCCGCCTCCGAGCAGGAGCGTGTAGCCGTCAGGCTGCGCGCGAGCGACCGCGGCCGCGCCCAGCGCACCGCCCGCCCCGCCGATATTCTCGACCACCACGGTGCCGAGCAGCGGCTTCATGCGATCGGCCAGCGGACGGCCGACGGCGTCGTACACACCGCCCGGCGGAAACGGAATGATGAGCCGGATCGGGCGCTCGGGATACTTCGATTGCGCGAGTGCCGAGCGCCGTGCCAGCGCAGGGCGCAGCCATCGCCATCAAGCCCGCGGCAACGATGTCACGCCGCCGCATGTCGCAAGCCTTTCATCGTTCGCGCCATCGTCTTTCTTTCGCATCATCCGCTCACCTTGCCGGACGACGCGCATTGATTTCGCCTAAGGTGACTTTAAGATCGCGCCCGCACCTTACCGGGAGCATGGGGTACTTCAAATGACGGATCGCCATATTTTACGAATTGGCGGGATCAGCGGCATTCTGTTTATAATCCTGTTCATTCCCTCCTACCTGTCGGCGCCGGATTCCCCCTCGTTGACGTCGAGTGCCCAGCAACTGCTCGACCATCTGGTATCCAGGCAGGATGAAATCATCCTCCTGAATGGCGTACTGCTGGTCTTCGCGGCATTCTTCTTCCTCTGGTTCATCGGGGTTCTGCATTCGATGCTGCAAGGCGCAGAGCGCGATGGATACGGCTTTGCATCGGTAGCGCTGACGGGCGGCCTGCTGTTCGTGGCGCTGATGCTGGCGGGGGCGGCAGTGGAGATCGTTCATCCCGCGGCCATGTCCCGCTTCGCGAATTTCCAGCGGGATGCACAGGTCGGATTCGTGTCGTTCGCGCTGTCCGGGTGGATGTATCGCTTTGCCTTTGTCGGGCTGGCGGTGCTGATCGCGGCCACGTCGCTCGTGGCGTTGAGGACTGACCTGCTGCCGCGATGGCTGGCATGGTTTGGGTTCGTCTGCACGGTGGTCGCGCTGTTACGTTTCTTTGGTCCGCTCGGCGGCTGGCTGGTGATGGCGTGGATCGTCATCGTGTCGGTGCTGATGTTGGCTGGAATGGTTGGCCGCCCGATACTTACTGCGCGGCCGTGACGCGAATTGAGGAGGGAGTCCGATGCCTGCGTTGCAAAAGGTTGCTGTTGTCACCGGCGCCGGAACCGGCATCGGCAAGGCCGTCGCGCTTGCGCTGATGAAGGAAGGTTACGCCGCCGTTCTGGCCGGACGCCGGAAGGACAAGCTCGAGGAGACGGCGAACGAGGGCAAATCCACCGGCGCCAAGAGCCTCGTGGTCGCGACCGACGTGAGCGATCCGGCGGCGATCAAAGCATTGTTCGCCAAGACCAAAGAGACGTTCGGCCGCCTCGACGTCCTGTTCAACAATGCCGGCATCGGCGCACCCGCGGTGCCGCTCGAGGATTTGCCCTACGAAACCTGGAAACAGGTGGTCGATACCAATCTCACCGGCATGTTCCTGTGCACCCAGGAAGCCATCCGGATCATGAAGGCGCAGGACCCGCGCGGCGGCCGTATCATCAACAACGGCTCGATCTCCGCCCACGCGCCCCGCCCGCGCTCGGTCGCCTATACCGCCACCAAGCACGCGGTCACCGGGCTCACCAAGTCGACGGCGCTCGATTGCCGCGGCTACAACATCACCTGCGGGCAGATCGATATCGGCAATGCCGCGACGCCCTTGACCGAGCGCATGGTGCAGGGCCAGGGCGTGTTGCAGGCGGATGGCCGCACGGCGGTCGAGCCGCGCATGAACGCCGACGATGTCGGCCGGGCGGTGGTCTATATGGCCAATCTTCCGCTCGACACCAACGTGCTGTTCATGACTGTCATGGCCAACCTGATGCCGTTCGTCGGCCGGGGGTGACCGCATCCACGAGCGCGATCCGCGCTAGACTCGCGTCACGCGGATCATGGTCCCTCCCCTCACCACGGCCAAGGTCTTCACATCCCCGAGCGCCTTGGCGAAGATGTTGCATGGGCTTGCCAGACGGGTCTCGTCGCCCCGGCTGATCGGGGTGCGGCCGAATCCGAGCGCGATGGCGTGCCCGGCGGGCCAGAAGGCGATTTCGCCCGGCGTGACCACCGCGCGCGCGTCGGGCTCGGTGGCCACCGTGACCGGCACCTCGAAATAGACCTCTTCGCCCCAGGTCAGCGCCGAGGAGGCGATCGGCAGCGCCGCGGCAATCGCCCTGGCCGTCGGCGTGTCGAGAAGCTCGGCTTCGAGGGTCAGCGTGCCGAAATCGAAACGAATGCGCGCCATTGCGGTCTCCCGTAACGAGTGAATTCCGCCAGACGGTATGTCTACAATCGTCCGGCGGCGAATCCGAGGACGTTTCCAATGCAGCATCTGCAGTCGGCGGTGGGCATCTTTGCCCTCCTGGGTATCGCCTGGACCATCAGCGAGGACCGACGCGCGGTGGCATGGAAACAGGCCTTCATCGGCCTGGTCGTGACCTTTGCGACCGCGACGATCCTGCTCAAGGTGCCGGGCGCCCCGCGCGTATTTGCGGCGATCAACGATGCGGTCAATGCGATCTCGGCGGCCACCCGGGCCGGCACCGCGTTCGTGTTCGGCTATCTCGGCGGCGCGGCGCTGCCCTACGACCTCAAGGTGCCGGGCGCCGAGTTCGTGCTGGCGCTGCAGGCCCTCCCTATCGTCCTGGTGATGAGCGTGCTCACCACGCTGCTGTTCCATTGGCGAATCCTGCCGCCGATCGTGCGCGGCCTGTCATGGCTGCTCGAGCGCACGCTCAACGTCGGCGGCGCGGTCGGGCTCTCCACCGCGGCCAATGTCTTCCTCGGCATGGTCGAGGCGCCACTGTTCATCCGCCCCTATCTCGCAAGCCTCACCCGCAGCGAGCTGTTCATGGTGATGACCGGGGGCATGGCCGGCATCGCCGGCACCGTTCTGGTGCTCTACGCCACCCTGCTCGTGCCCGTCATCCCCGACGCCGCGGCGAATCTCGTGATCGCATCGGTGGTCGGCGCGCCGGCGGCGATTCTGATCAGCCTGATCATGGTGCCGGAGCAGAGCGACCGGCGCACCGGCGCGATCCCCGGCGCGGAGAAGGTCGCATCGAGCACCATGGATGCCATCGTCAGGGGGACGGCCGCCGGCCTCGAGCTCCTTCTCAACATCTGCGCGATGCTGATCGTGCTGGTCGCACTGGTCCATCTGGCCAACGCGATCATCGGTGTCTTGCCCGCGGTCGGCGGAGCGCCGATCACCCTGCAGCGCCTGCTCGGATATGCGCTGGCGCCGGTGTGCTGGCTCCTGGGCATTCCATGGGATCAGGCGGTGACCGCCGGCAGCCTGATGGGGATCAAGACCATACTGACCGAGTTCGTCGCCTATGTGGAGCTCGCGAAGCTCCCGGCCGAGGCGCTCGATCCTCGCTCGCGCCTTATCATGCTCTATGCCATGTGCGGCTTCGCCAATTTCGGCTCGCTCGGGATCATGATTGCGGGGCTCAGCACCATGGCGCCGGAGCGGCGCGACGACGTGCTGTCGCTCGGCATGAAATCGATCGTGTCGGGGACGCTTGCCACGTGCGTGATCGGCGCGATCGTCGGGGTGCTGAGCTAGGTTTTGCGCCAGGTTTTACTTGGCCTCGCAAAGGAGGGTAAGGTGGTTCGATGAAGAGGGACGCTCGGCGTCGCGAGCTCCACCGCAAGCCCCTGCACGCCCATGGAAGAACGGATCACCCAACGACCTGAGCCGGCGGCCGCGGCCCGAGCCGCGCCCGACACCGCGCCGGTCGGCTGGCACGACCTGCGCGATTGGCTCGCGCTGATCGACGCGAATGGTCTGCTCAAGCGCATCGACAAGCCGGTCGATCCCGACGAAGAGCTGGCCGCGATCACGTTCATGGCGACGCGTCGCGACGACGCACCGGCGCTGCTGTTCCAGGCGCTCGCCGGCGACCATTCCGGTTCCGCCATCCTGACCAACATGCTCGGCGCCAGCAGGGAGCGCTATGCCCTCGCCGTCGGCCTCGACCCCGACCTGTCGGTCGCGGAGCTGATCGCGCAGACCCGCACCATCATGTCGCGCAGAATCCCGCCGGTGCTGGTGGACAAGGCGCGGGCGCCGGTCAACGAGATCGTGCTGCGCGACAACGAGATCGACCTCACCGCGTTTCCGGTGCCGAAATTCTGGCCCGGTGACGGCGGCCGCTACATCGGCACCGGTGACATCACCTTGACGGCGCAACCGGAGACCGGGCGCCTCAACGTGGGCTGCTACCGGCAGATGCTGCACGGACCGCGGCGGATCGGGCTGTATTGCTCGCCCGGCAAGCACGGCCTGCTCGATCGCGAGGCGTGGTGGGCGCGCGGCGAGCCCTGCGAAGTGGTGGCGGCCTACGGCATCGATCCGGTTCTCTTCATGCTGGCAGCGCAGGTGTTCGGCGCCAGGGAATCGGAGCTTGACGTGGCGGGCGGGATCATGGGCCGCCCGGTGGAGCTCACAGCGGCTGAGTGCGTCCGCCTGCCCATCCCGGCCAACGCCGAGTTCGTGGTCGAGGGCGTCCTGCAGCGGGGCGACGTCGAGCCTGAGGGTCCGCTCGGCGAGTTCACCGGCTATTACGGCCGCGAACGCTCGCCGCAGCCGGTGATCGAGGTGAAGGCGCTGCATTGCCGGCGCTCGCCGATTTTCACGGCGGCACTGATGGCGAAATACCCGTCCTGCGAGATCGGCGCCTACTACGCCATCATGCGCTCGGCCCGCATCCTCGACGACCTCGAGCGGATCGGGGTGCCGGGTGTCGTCTCCGCCTACGCCCATCCTGCGGCGGCCTCGGGCTGGGGCATCGTCGTCGTCTCGATGCAGCAGCAGTATGCCGGCCACGCAGCGCAAGTACTGGCGCTCACGGCGCAGTGTCCGGCGGCGGCCTATTACACCAAGTGGATCGTCGCCGTGGATGAGGACATCGATCCCACCGACTTTAACGACGTGTTGTGGGCGCTGAGCACGCGCTGCCATCCGGCCGAGGATATCGACACCTTGCGAAACACCTGGTCGACCGGACTTGATCCGAGCCAGTTCGCCGCGGATGCGCGACCCTACGGCTCAAAAGTGCTGATCAACGCCTGCAAGCCGCATCGCTATCTCAAGCAATTCCCGGCTTCGACACTGTTACGGCGCGAGGTCTACGAGCGCGTCGCCGCGCGCTGGGCCGAGCTCGGTTTTTCCGACGCTCCGCCGAAGCTCAACGTATTTCACAAAGACTAGGATTCCGAGATCAGTGCAGCCGGAATTCGCCGTTCACCGCGCGGATTTCCGCGGGCTTGATCAGCCGCGAATGGGCGACCGTTACCGAATGCAAGGGCCCTTCGAGCGTTTCCAGCCAGAAGGCGAGAAAACGATTGAGCGCTGGAAATCTCGGGCAGAGATCGTAGTCCTGCCAGACATAGGTCTGCAGCAGGAGCGGATGGTCTGGAAGCCGGTAGAGAATTTGTGCCGTGGTCAGGCCGTAACCGTCGAGCTGGCGGCGGAAGTCGCTCGAGGGCTCATTCGCCGCTATTTGCGTGTGTGCCATGACAGATGCCCCTCCGATTCTGGCATCCGAAGTGTGAGCGCCGCCGCCTGCCCGTGACAAGCTCAAAAATTGAATAAAGTTCCCAAAATCAAGGCGTTAGCAGCATACGACTGAAAGTGCTGACAAGCGCTGGTGGGACGCTGGCACTCGCGTTTACCGATTGCCAAATTTGCCTTGGCACTCCATCGCGAGGAGTGCTAAATTTTTCCCGGACGCCTCTTGCGGGCAAAATTACCGCCCCCTATGTCGCGCCTGGGCAGACCGGCATTCCTCAACTTTGCCGGTTCCGTCGACGCAAAATCTCAAATTCCGTCAAAAACTTAGGAGGACATCATGAAGTTCCGTCCGCTTCACGACCGTGTCGTCGTCAAGCGCATCGAGGCCGAGGAAAGAACCAAGGGCGGCATCATCATCCCCGACACTGCCAAGGAGAAGCCCTCGCAGGGCGAGGTCATTGCCGTTGGACCAGGCGGCCGCGATGAGGCCGGCAAGCTCATTCCCATCGACCTGAAGGTCGGCGACCGGGTGCTGTTCGGAAAATGGTCGGGCACCGAGGTCGTGATCGATCACGAGGACCTCCTCATCATGAAGGAGAGCGACATCATGGGCGTCGTGGAAGACGGCGTCGCCAAGAAGAAGGCGGCCTGACGCGCCGCTGCGTCAATCCCGCTCCCGCATCAATTCGGAGAGAACAGCCATGGCTGCCAAGGAAGTAAAATTCTCGGTCGAAGCGCGCGACAAGATGTTGCGTGGCGTCGACATTCTCAATAACGCCGTCAAGGTGACGCTCGGCCCGAAGGGCCGCAACGTCGTCCTCGACAAGTCGTTCGGCGCTCCGCGCGTGACCAAGGACGGCGTGACCGTCGCCAAGGAGATCGAGCTCGAAGACAAGTTCGAGAATATGGGCGCGCAGATGGTGCGCGAGGTCGCCTCCAAGACGTCCGACGTCGCCGGTGACGGCACCACGACCGCAACCGTGCTCGCTGCCGCCATCGTCAAGGAAGGCGCCAAGTCGGTCGCTGCCGGCATGAACCCGATGGACCTCAAGCGCGGCATCGACCTTGCCGTCGAAGCCATCGTGGAGGATCTCAAGAAGAACTCGAAGAAGGTCACCTCGAACGAGGAGATCGCCCAGGTCGGCACCATCTCCTCCAACGGCGACGCTGAAATCGGCCGTTTCCTCGCCGAAGCCATGAAGAAGGTCGGCAACGAAGGGGTGATCACGGTCGAAGAGGCCAAATCGCTCGAGACCGAGCTCGACGTGGTCGAAGGCATGCAGTTCGACCGCGGCTATATCTCGCCCTACTTCGTCACCAACGCCGACAAGATGCGGGTCGAGATGGAAGACCCCTACATCCTCATCAACGAGAAGAAGCTCTCCGGCCTGCAGGAACTCCTGCCCTTGCTCGAATCGGTGGTGCAGACCGGCAAGCCGCTGCTCATCATCGCCGAGGATGTCGAAGGCGAAGCACTTGCCACGCTGGTGGTGAACAAGCTGCGCGGCGGCCTCAAGGTGGCGGCGGTGAAGGCCCCCGGCTTCGGCGATCGCCGCAAGGCGATGCTGCAGGACATCGCGGTCCTCACCGGCGGCCAGGCCATCTCCGAGGACCTCGGCATCAAGCTCGAGAACGTCACGCTCGCCATGCTCGGCCGCGCCAAGAAGGTCACGATCGACAAGGAGAACACCACCATCGTCGGCGGCGCCGGCAAGAAGTCCGACATCGAGGCCCGCATCACGCAGATCAAGGCCCAGATCGAGGAGACCACCTCCGACTACGACCGCGAAAAGCTGCAGGAGCGGCTGGCCAAGCTCGCGGGCGGCGTCGCGGTAATCCGCGTCGGCGGCGCGACCGAGGTCGAGGTGAAGGAGCGCAAGGATCGCGTGGACGATGCCATGCACGCAACCCGCGCCGCGGTCGAGGAAGGTATCCTGCCGGGCGGCGGCGTGGCGCTGCTGCGCGCCGGTGACGCGCTCAAGAAGGTGCGCACGCACAACGACGACCAGAAGACCGGCGTCGAGATCGTGCGCAAGGCAATCCAGGCCCCGGCACGCCAGATCGCGATCAATGCCGGTGAAGACGGCTCCGTCATCGTCGGCAAGATCCTGGAGAAGGATCAGTACCCGTTCGGCTTCGATGCGCAGTCGGGCGACTATGTGAACCTCGTCGCGAAGGGCATCATCGATCCGACCAAGGTGGTGCGCACCGCGCTGCAGGATGCCGCCTCGGTTGCGGGCCTGCTCATCACCACCGAGGCGATGGTCGCCGAGGTGCCAAAGAAGCAGGCGCCGGCGATGCCGCCGGGTGGCGGCGGAATGGGCGGGATGGACTTCTGACCTTCCTTCCTTGCCTCGCAACAGTTCAGGCCCGGACGCAAGTCCGGGCCTTTTTCATGTCGGCCGCCGGAGCAGGCAGCCGGCCCGGCGCTCTGCATGGGCGCTCGCGCCCCACTGCGTCGAAAGTTCTGGAGCTTTGCAAAACGCCGACGACCACGAGGAGGCGGTGCGCGTACCTCCGGCGTCACCGACTGATCGTGGTCGTTCAGCGATGGAGCCTGACGGCTGCCACATCGCCATGTTTTCAACGCCGGGACCGCACCGCGGTTCCCGCAGGCGCACCGTCACTCCGCGGGTACCACCGCCCGGGTGCGCTCCTTCTCGACGCCGTTGACCAGCACGGCGATCGCCGCCGTCGCGAAGACGAACCCCAGCGCAATGACCGCAGTGGTTCCAAGCACCAGGCCGAATCCGCCGCGGCCATGCAGGAAGGCGATCGCCGACACCGCCGCGCCCGAGACCAGGAAGGTGAGAAAATAGCGAACGGCGAAGACCCGGCCACGCCAGGCATCCGCGGTGTAGCGCGCGATCACCAGATCGTTGACGGTGACCTGCGCATAGATCGCCGCCATTGCCACCGCGAGTGCGACGATGAGAAGCGCGCCGCTCGCCTGCGCCGCCCACAGCACACCAAGGAACTGCAGGCTGGCGATGACGGCGAAAAGAATGTGCGGCGGAAACCTTTCCACCAGCCGCCCGACCGCCATCTGCGCGAGCGCGCCGCACATGAAAACCGCGGTCGCGATGCCGCCCACCAGCAGCAGCGGCACGCCGGAGCCAAGCCGCTCGTCCACGATCTTCGGCAATGCGACCGAAACGATATTGAACACGAGGCCCGCACAGAGCGCGATCACGATGAACAGCCCGAAGATCGTTGCCGCCAGCCACACGCGCAGCGGAACGTCGGCGACCGTGGTGCGGCTCGCCGCCTTCCGTTCCTCGACCGGAAAGAGGCGCAGGTAAACGACGGCGGTCGCGATGCAGACCGCACCCGGCACCAGGAAGGCCGCGCGCCAGCCCAACCCCTCGACCAGGGCGGCAGTCATGCCGGCGGCAAGCGCCGCGCCGAGATTGCCGCAGACGCCGTTGAAGGCGAGCGAGCGGCCGCGCGACGTCGCCTGCTCGATCAGCATCGCCGTACCCACGGGATGATAGATCGCCGCAAACATGCCGAGCGCGAACAGCGCAATCGCCAGGACGATGAGGTTGGGCGCGAAGCTCGCTGCCACCAGCGAAAACCCGCACCCCACGTAGAAGATCGCCATCATGTTGCGCCGGCTCCAGTGGTCGGCCAACCAGCCGGCCGGCAGCGAGAAGATGCCGAAGGCGACAAAGGACGCGGTGCCGAGCGCGATCAACTCGGCGTAGCTGCGTCCGTAGATGAGCTCGAGACCGATCACCACGGTCGGAAAGATCAGCATCACATAGTGATCGAGCGCATGCGCCCAATTGATGAAGCCGATGGCAACCTTGGTTTGGTTCGCGTCGCTGATCGCCGGCTGTGACATGGGGCCCTGCAGCACTCGCGGCTCGCACGCCGCGACTGCGGTATAGCGCGATTGCAGGCCGTTGATCCATTCCCAGATCGCGGGGCAGATTTCCGCCCTTCGAGGACGCAGCGCCCCCTGTCCAAAGACCGGACGTGATGCGAATAATTTAATTATTGACTTAATTAAGCAATCTCTTAATCATGTGCCATGAACAGCCTCACCGCCTTGGCGGATCCGACCCGTCGCCAGATCGTCGAGATGCTCAGCCGCGGCGAACGCGCGTCCGGGGACATTGCGGCGAGGTTCGAGATCAGCGCACCGGCGATCTCGCAACATCTCAAGGTGCTGCGGGAAGCCAGGCTGGTCCAGGTGCGCGTCGAGGCGCAACGGCGCGTCTACGCGATCAATCCCGACGGGCTTGGTGAAATCGAAACCTGGATTCATCAGGTGCGGCAGTTCTGGAAGGGCCGCCTTGACGTGTTGGAACAAGAGCTGCGCGGAGCGCGAGCGAAAGGCACTAGGAGCAGGTCATGAGCGAGTATGGAATTGTCACCGAGGCCGGTGCCGTTCGCTTCGAGCGTCTGTTGCCGGGTCCGATCGAGCACGTGTGGGCCTACCTCACGCAATCGGACAAGCGCGGAACCTGGCTCGCTGCGGGGCCCATGGACGCGCGGGTCGGGGGGCGCGTGGATCTCCATTTCCGTCACGCCGAGCTGTCGGCCGAAAAGACGCCGCCCGAACGCTACAAGGAGCTCGAGAACGGCCACCTGGTCCGAGGCTCCATCACCCGCTGCGAACCGCCCCGCCTGTTGAGCTTCACCTGGGGCGAATGGGGCGAGGTCACGTTCGAGCTGACCCCTCAGGACGACGACGTGCTGCTCGTGCTGACGCACCGCCGCCTCGCCGACCGTGCGGCAACGGCCGAAATCGCCGGTGGCTGGCATGCCCACCTCGGCATCCTCACCGACCGCCTGGCCGGCCGCGAACCGCGCCCATTCTGGTCGACGCACGCGACAGTGGCAGCCGAATATCAGAAGCGCATCGCGGCCGAGTGATCAACGCACAGGCACGCGGCGGCCTGATCGGGGATCAGATCAAGACGCGCCGGTCGGGCGAAGGCGCGGGCTGCTCCACCGAGATCGGATCGGAAGCCGGAAAGGTGTTCTCGAGCGCATTGTCGAGCGCCTCTTCCTGCCGGCGCCGGCGTTCGCGTGCTTCGGGATCGATATCGTCCTGACGACGTTTGCGTTTCGGATCCGCACGCATGTAGGTGTTCTCCGGCCGTTCCATATGCGGGGCTGACGAGACGACAAACTCGCCGACCCGGTCTCGCACGTTGAGATAGCGCTGACTATCGATTTCGCAACGTCGACCAACAATACCCCTGCCGAGCGGGAACAATCCCAAGAACCGGCCAACGTCGAATTAATATTTTTGGACAGGTCCGTTGCCGCATTGATGGGCATCCCGACGATATACGCAATCCGCCAGGAACTCCTGTTTCACGGCAGCGTTGTTCATCTTGTATCGGACCCGGGGCTCGTCCGCAGCAACACCTCGCCGTTTACTCCTACTTGGCGACGTTTCCAGCCGATTCAACATGCACGGAGAGATATCATGCAAGTCAGCGAAGCGATGAGCATCAATGTGAGGGTCGCCAATCCGAATCAAACGATCCGGGATGCGGCGCGTTTGATGGCACACATTGACGCCGGGGTCTTGCCGGTCGGCGAAAACGATCACCTCGTGGGAATGATCACAGACCGCGACATCGCCATACGCGCTGTCGGGGCCGGAAAAAGTCCGGATACGCCGATCCGCGAGATCATGAGCGAAGAGGTGAAATATTGCTTTGAGGATGATGATCTCGACGAGGTGGCGCAGAATATGGCCGACATCAAGGTGCGCCGGCTCCCTGTGCTTGATCGCGACAAACGCCTGGTGGGCATCCTGTCGCTCGGCGACATCGCTCTCACCGACGGTCCGGCCAACGCCGGCAGCGCGTTGTGCGGTATCTGCGAGCCGGGCGGCGAGCACTCGCAATCGACAAATGGCGCGCGGGGCGCAGCACCCGAGGCTCCAGGCTGATCGTCCCGCGCAGCGCACCCGGGCCGGCGCGGTTTTGCCAGCCGGCAAGCCCTTCTAATCGAGCGTCCGGCGAAAGCGCGTGATCGCGATGGTCATCGCAATCAGCATCAATGCGGCCAGCGCCAACGTGTCATAGCGCAGTTCCGGCAAACTCGCGCCCTTGAGCATGACCCCGCGCACGATGCGCAGGTAGTGGGTGAGCGGCAAGAACTCGCCGATCCACTGCGCCCAGGCCGGCATTCCCGCAAACGGAAACATGAAGCCCGAAAGCAGGATGTTGGGCAAAAAGAACATCATCGACATCTGCATCGCCTGCAGCTGGTTCTGCGCGATGGTCGAGAACGTGTAACCGATCGAAAGATTGGTGGTGATGAACAACGTGCTCAGGAGCGCGAGCAGAACGAGACTGCCGAGAAGCGGAACCCCGAACAGGCCGATGCCCATCCCGATGATGAGCGCCGCCTGCACGAAGCCGACGATGATGTACGGAATGATCTTGCCGAGCATGATCTCGACCGGCTTGATCGGCATCGCCAACAGGCTTTCCATGGTCCCACGCTCGATCTCGCGTGTCACCGAAAGCGCCGTGAAGATCAGCATGGTCATGGTGAGGATGGTGCCGACGAGGCCCGGCACGATATTGAACGAGGTATTGGCGGCGGGATTGTAACGCGCGTGGGTGCGGATCTCGAACGGCGGCGTCGGGTCATCCGGGATGGCGCGGTCGTGCCGCAGGGCGGTCTGCACGAGGTTGTTGAGCGCCGCCATGGCGGAGCCCGCGGCGACGGGATCGGTCGCGTCGGCGGCGACCAAGAGCGCGGGGCGGTCGCCACGGCGCACCGCGCGCTCGAAATTCGCCGGAATCTCGATCGCGAACAGCACCGTCCCCGACGCGAGCAGGCGATCGAATTCGGCTTCGTTCTCGACCACGTGGGTGACGTCGAAATAGGCGGTGTTCTGCAGCGCCTTGAGCACCGAGCGGCCGAGATCGGTCTGCTCCTGCAGCAGGACGGCCGTCGGAAGATGCCTCGGGTTGGTGTTGATGGCATAGCCGAACAGCAGAAGCTGAACGAGCGGGATCATGACGATCATCGCGAACGAGACGCGATCGCGCCTGAGCTGGATGAACTCCTTGATCAGCATGGCCCAGGTTCGGCGCAGGAAGCCGCCCGACGAGCGTCTGCGCGGGGTCGAGGACAAGGCGGGCGCGCTCATTGGAAATTGTCCTTCGCCCGCGACATCAGATCGATGAAGACGTCCTCGAGCGAAGGCTGCGACGGCGTCCAGGTCAGGTCGGGGCGGGCGCTATAGGGCGCGATCGCCGCCTCAAGCGCGGCTTCGTCGCGACCGGACACGTGCAGGCTGGTGCCGAAGGGCGCGACCATGTCGACGCCCGGCCGCTGGCTGAGCTCCTCGGCGAGCGTCGCCAGGCTCTCGCCATTGCGCGCGCTCACGGTATAGGTCACGAGATTGGCGGCCGCGATCACCTCCTCCACCGTGCCGTGCGCGAGCAGGACGCCGTAAGCGATATAGGCGATCTCGTGGCACCGCTCGGCCTCGTCCATGTAGTGGGTCGAAACCAGCACCGTGAGACCGTGCGCCGCGAGCGCGTGAATCTCGTTCCAGAATTCCCGCCGCGCCTTGGGATCGACGCCGGCGGTGGGCTCGTCCAGCAGAAGGAGCTGCGGATTCGGCAGCGTGCATGCCCCGAGCGCGAGCCGCTGCTTCCAGCCGCCGGAAAGCTCGCCCGCAATCTGCTCTTCGCGTCCTTGCAGCCCGAGCCGCTCGATCATCACGCGCGCCGCTGCGGCCGGGTTGGCGAGACCGTAGAGACGGGCCACGAATTCCAGGTTCTCGCGCACCGAGAGGTCCTGGTAGAGGCTGAAGCGTTGCGTCATATAGCCGACGTGGCGCTTGATCTCGTCGGCTTCGGTGCGAATGTCGTAGCCTAGACAAGTGCCCTGCCCTTCGTCGGGCGTGAGCAGTCCGCACAACATCCGGATGGTCGTGGTCTTGCCCGAGCCGTTGGGGCCGAGAAAGCCGTAGATTTCGCCGCGTTTGACCCGCAGCGACAGATTGCGCACGACCTTGCGGCCGCCGAAGGACTTCGACAGCCCCTCGACATCGATGGCGATGTCCGGCGCGGCGGTCACTGCGCCGGTCATTCGTCTGGCTCCAGCCTGACAGTCACTGGCTGACCGACGCGCAGGCGTTCCGGCCGCTGCGGCGGCCGCGCTTCGATCATGAACACGAGCTTCGAGCGCTCCTCCATGCTGTAGATCACCGGCGGCGTGAATTCCGAGGTGCGGGAAATGAAGCTGATCCGGGCGGTAATGCCCGGCTCGCATCCGTCGCAACTGATCGCGACGGAATCACCGATCTTGAGCCTGGGCAGCATCGCTTCGTTGACGAAGAAGCGCACCTTCAGGTTGGTCGGCGGCAGGATCGCGACGATCGGCTTGCCGGCCGGAACCAGCTCACCGCCGCGGTAGTACACCTGCTGGATGCTGCCGGCGACCGGACTGAGAACCTTGCGGCGCGCAAGCCGGGTTTGGGCCGAATTAAGCCTTGCCTGCGCCGTCCGCAGCCCCGCCTCGGCGTCATCCATCGTGCGTTGCGTTCCCGCCTGCGTCTTCAACAGCTGCTGCGCGCGGTCATAGGCCTGTTGCGCGTTCTTGACGGCTGCCTCCTGCATGGCGACGTCGGCGAGCTGCAGATCGGCGTCGAGCGTGAACAGCGGCGCGCGCAGCTCTACGTGATCGCCCTCGCGCACGTTCAGCGTCTCGATGCGCCCGGTCTCGTCGGGACCGACGAAGATCAGCTCGGCCTCGATCCAGCCCTGGAAGGTCGGCTCCTTCTCATTGTTGCAGCCCGGAATGAGCAGGGCCGCGAGCAAGCCAAGCGCAGCGAGACCAGTCCTCATGGCGCGCCCCCGTCCGGGAACAGCAGGCCGAGGTGGGCGCGCATCAATTCGCGCACGTCGAGCGGCGCGAACCGCTCGAACAGGCCGTTCCAGATGATTGCCACCAGAGCAGGCGCGACGAGCAGTTGGGGAAAGCGCGCGAGTGCGTCGTTGGGCAGCTCGCCACGCTCCACTGCCAGCGCCAGGCGGGCCCGGATGACGGGAAGCACCCGTCCGATCACCTCGCGATAATAGACCTCCGCCAGCTTGGGAAAGCGCGGTCCCTCGGCGATGATCAGGCGAATCACGTCCTTGCGGCGAGTGGCGTAGATCTCGTTCACGAATACGTCGAGGATCATCTCGACGACCGTGCGGATGGGCAGGTCGCGCAAAGGCGCCCCTTCGATCGCACCGACCAGCGGGCTCAGCATTTCCCGCACGAGCTCCTGAAACAGGCTCTCCTTGTCGGCGAAGTAGAGGTAGATGGTGCCCTTGGCGACGCCGGCACGCCGCGCGACATCATCGAGCCGCGCCGCCGCAAAGCCGCGCGCGGCGAACTCATCCAGCGCGGCGGACAGGATGGCCGCTCGCCGCTCGTTGCGCCGCTCATCCCGCGCACCCTGGCGATGGCTGCTGCGCTTGCCGCCGGCCGCGGTGCCCTGTCGGTGTCTGGTCTTGTTGACTGCGACCATGCCATCCTCGAAAAAAATGACTGACTGGTCAGTCATTCTATAATGCCGGCGGGCCGCGAATGCAAGAGTGCCCCGGGGAAGTTGCCGGGCACCGGTTGCGATGGAGCGCCTGAAGGAACGCCCGGACGCGTCTGCTCGCCTATGCCTGCGGAACGCAGCGGCCGCCGAGCGGTTGACAATTGGTAAACGCGCCGCGGAGGAACGCCCTTAGAAAATCCACAAGGGCGTGCCCAAATCCGAGGCGGCGCACGTCCTGGGCGCCATCACGTCATGAGGAGAATGATATGGGACGGATCCTAGCCTCGCTTGCCGTCGCAGCTTCCCTGCTTACAGCGGCCTCATCCGAGGCCTCGGCATGGGTTTGTCGCGCGGCTGGTCTCGGCTCCGGCGGGTGGGCACGCAGCGTTTCCGTGGTCGACGCCAAGATCTGGGCGTTGCGGCGATGCGAACGCAATAGCCCCTTACCGGTCTGCACGATCCTGTGGTGTCGCCCTGGCGGCTAACGCCGATCCTGCCGACCACCAATCATCGACCCCGGGCCCCTCGCCCGGGGTCTTCATTTTGAGACCGCGGCCTCAATCTCGGCTTTGACGCCGCGCAGCGCCTCCGGGGTGTCGACGTCGACCAGCGCGGCCTTGCCCTCGACCGGCACCTCGATCACTGCCTCGCCATAACGGCTGATGAGATGGCGGGCGCCGACGTCGCCCTCAACCGCCATGAGGTCGGGAAAGAAACGCCGCGACCACAGCACCGGATTGCCGCGGCTGCCCTCGAACGTGGGCGTCACGACGAGGGCGCCGCGATCGGGATCGAAGCCCGCGATGAGCCTGTCGATAAGGGTTGCATCGACCTGCGGCATGTCGCCGAGGCAGATGATCGCGCCGTCGACATCGGCCGGCACCGCAGCGATGCCGGCTTTCAGCGAGGTCCCAAGTCCCTGCGCGAAGTCGGGATTGTGCACCAGGCGAATGGGCAGGCCGGCCAGCGCTCGCTCGACATCCGCACGCTGATGTCCGGTCACCACGATCACGGGCCTGGCACGGGATGCCAACGCTTCCTCGGCCGCGATCCGCACGAGCGGCCGGCCCGCGATTTCTGCGACGAGCTTGTTCGGCCCTCCCATGCGGGTCGAGCGGCCGGCCGCGAGCACGATCGCGGCGATGCGACGTGTCGCCCCTTCCGACGGCTCCGCCCGCGGCTGCGGGCGGGTCACGATCTCCATCAGAAGCCCGCCCACACCCATGCCGGTAATGGCCTTGCGCGAAACTTCAAGACCCGCCAGCAACCGCATGAGAACCCAATCAAAACCGTTTTCCTTGGGTGAGCGCGCACAGCCCGGCGCGCCGAGCACCGGGCGACCGCGCGCGTCGGCCACCAGCAACAGATTGCCGGGGTCGACCGGCATGCCGAAGTGCTCGACGCGTCCCCCGATCGCCTCCACGGCGGCTGGAATGACATCGCGTCGATCGGCGATGGCTGAAGCTCCGAACACGATGACCAGCTCGGCACCTTCACCCAGGACCTGCTCCATCGCCTCGGCAAGTGCCCGCTGCTCGTGCGGGACCCGCCGCTCGGCGACGATGACGGCGCCGGCCGGCGCGAGGCGCTCCTCTGTCACTTTCAAGGTCTTGTCGATCACCTTGGCGGGGAGGCCGGGCAGGACCGTGGAGACGACGCCGACCTTGCGAATGCGATAGGGCGCGACCCGCACCAACGGGCGCGCCGCGCCGGCGACCGCGAGCGCCGCGTCGCGCGCCTTCTCCGCCACCGCGAAAGGAATGATCTTGACGGTCGCGATCATCTCGCCCGCGACCACGGGCTTGTAGGCCGCGAGTGTTGCGAACGTGATCGACTCGTCGACCTGGTTGAGGCGATCGATGGCGTCGATGTCCACCACAAGCACGCCCGCGCCCTCGGCGAAGAGATTTGCGCGGCCGGTGAAGGCGCGGTCGACGCGCACCCCCTTGCCTGCGACCGCCGCCGCGATTTCGGCGGCGGCGACGTCTTCCGGCACGTCGCCAGGCTCGATCCGCGCCACCACGATGTCAGCGATGCCGGCAGCCTCGAGGGCGGCAACCTCGGCGGCGCCGATCACGGTCCCCTTCTTCAAGACCAAGCCGCTCTTGCGGATGGAGTGCACCGCGACGGAACCCGCGGCCTCCGCCACCGGCACTGGACCGAACTTCATGGCGCTTTCTCCGGGGAGTGTCGCAGCCGCGCGGTGATCTCGCCCATGATCGCGACCGCGATCTCGGCGGGCGACACCGCGCCGATATCGAGCCCGATGGGAGCATGAATGCGCGACAGCGCTCCGTCGGAGAGCCCCTGCGCTTTGAGCCGCTCAAGGCGGCGCCCATGGGTCTTCTTCGAACCCAGTGCACCGACATAGAAGCAACCGCGCGCCAGCGCATGGGTGAGCGCGGGGTCGTCAATCTTGGGGTCGTGGGTAAGGGCGACGAAGGCGGTGTAGTGATCGATGTCGAGCGGCGGCAGTGCGACGTCGGGCCATTCCGCGATCACCTTCACGTCGGGAAAACGCTCGACCGAGGCAAAAGCCGTGCGCGGATCGACGATGGTCACGTCATAGCCCAGAAGCCGCGCGATCGGAGCAAGCGCCTGGCTGATATGAACCGCTCCGGTAATGACCAGCTGCGATGGCGGAACGTGCACGGTGAGGAAGACTTGCCCGTCGGGCGTTTCCTCCATGCCGCTCTTGCCGCTGCGGATGTGCTTCTCCAGAAGCTCCTTGAGCGGATCATGCGCGACGTCGGCGGCCTTGACCAAGCGTTGCCGGCCGCTCGCCACATCGGTCACCACGACCGCGGCGCGGCGCGCGCTGCGTTCCGCATTCAGGGCTTTGAGAATGTCTATCTTCATCCGCGACGCTCCTGCGCGCTCCGTCGGTCCCGCCGGGTTCGCCGCACCTGCATGCCCCTAATCCACCTTCTCCACGTAGACGCGGATGGTACCGCCGCAGGAGAGCCCGACCTTCCAGGCGGTATCGTCAGCGACTCCGAATTCGAGCGTCTTGGGCTTGCCGCTTTCAATCACATCAAGCGCCTCGGTGACCACTGCGCCCTCGACGCAACCGCCAGACACGCTCCCGAGAAAATTGCCCTGATCGTCGATCACCAGATTTGAGCCCACTG
This sequence comes from uncultured Alphaproteobacteria bacterium, assembly GCA_963739385.1. Taxonomy (GTDB): domain Bacteria; phylum Pseudomonadota; class Alphaproteobacteria; order Rhizobiales; family Xanthobacteraceae; genus VAZQ01. The sequence goes on along the minus strand of CAVUAI010000043.1, from coordinate 11,124 downwards.
GCCGGGGCGCCGAGCCCCAGGTCTCGACCACGGTCGCGAGCGCGACCCCGCGTCCTTGCTGGCGCCAGTCCTGCGCCGCCTGCAGAACGTCCTCGTCGCGTGCGAGCATATTCGCCTCCATTGCCAGACCTCGGTCAACGCCCGCGGGCTGGACGCCGGGTCCCGTCCCGCCAAGGAGCAAACTTCGACTTCTTTAAGATGGATTGCAACGGAGATCGGGCAAGTCCAACTCTGTGTCTTGCAGCGTTGCAATCGGAGCAGTCCTCGCCTTACAGCGGCGGCGGCAAGCCCGGCAAGAGCATCAAGCCACCTTATCCAGCCAGGCCTTCGGATCGCCGGCGCGGGTGCCGGTCGCCGACAGCGCGCGCACCAGCTCGGCTATCGAATCCAGATTGTGGATCGGCCGCAACTCGTCAACATGCGGCACCATGGTCCGGATGCCTTTGGCCTTGGCTTCGAAGCCCGAGAACCGCAGCAGCGGATTGAGCCAGATCAGTCGGCGGCAAGAACGGTGCAGACGATCGATCTCGAAAGCCAGCCGGTCGTCGGGATCGCGCTCGAGCCCGTCAGTGATCAGCAGCACGATCGCGCCTTGCGTCAGCACGCGGCGCGCCCACAGCTTGTTGAAGGCGTGCAGCGAGGTCGCAATGCGCGTTCCCCCCGACCAGTCGGCGACATTCGCCCCGACTGCGGCCAGCGCCTCGTCCGGGTCCTTGGCCTTGAGTGCGCGCGTCACATTGGTCAGCCGCGTCCCGAACAGAAACGTGTGCACACGCTTGCGCGCGTCCGTTACCGCATGCAGGAAGTGCAGAAACAGCCGCGTGTACTGGCTCATAGAGCCGGAAATATCTAGCAGCGCCACGATCGGCGGCGACTTCGTCCGCGGCCCGAGATATTTGAGATCGATCACTGCCCCGCCGGCCTTGAGGCTCGCACGCAGCGTGCGCCGGATATCGACAATATGGCCATGCCGGTGCGGCGCAAGACGCCGCGTTTTGACCTCGTCGAGCGACAGCACGAGACGCTTGATCGCGGCCTTGGCAGCTGCGATCTCCGCCGCCGACATCTGCGCAAAATCCTTCTTCTGCAGCACCTCGCGGTCGGACACGGTGAGGCGGGCGTCGACCTCGACCTCAGGCGGCTTGCGCTCGGGCTCGCCCAGATTCGCAAGCAATGCCTCGCGGACGCGTTGCGCCCCGGGCGGAGGCTTCTCGTCCTCCCGCGGCGGGGCCTGCGGCAGCATGGCCGCCAGGAGCTTGTCGAGAGTGCCGCGCCGGCGAAAGAAGATGCGGAACGCCTGATCGAAGATCAACGAATGATCGTGACGCTTCACGAAGACGGCATGCAGTGTCCAGTAAAAGTCGTCGCGGGTACCGACCCCAGCGGCTTCGACCGCGGCCAGCGCATCGAGCACCGCGCCGGGGCCGACCGGAATGCCGGCTGCCCGCAACGCGCGCGCAAAGTGTACGATGTTTTCGGCGAGACGACCGGTAGGCCCGCCCTCTGTCATGACGCCATTCGTTTTGTCATGGCGGCCTCGGCAATGTAACTTACTCCGCCGCTCTGAGCTCGGCCCGCATCCCTTCGATCAGCTCCTTTGCCTTGCCGCCTTCGATGCGCGCGATGTCGTCCTGATACTTGAGCAGCACGCCGAGCGTATCGGAAACAGTGGCGGGATCGAGCGCGACCGCATCCAGTTCGGCGAGCGCCGATGCCCAGTCGAGCGTCTCGGCCACGCCGGGGGCCTTGAACAAATCCTCCTTACGCAGCGCCTGGACGAAACGTACGACCTGCTCGGAGAGATTCCGGCGGATGCCCGGCACCTTGGCGCGCACGATCTGGAGCTCGCGCTGGGCGTTGGGATAGCCGACCCAGTGATAGAGGCAGCGGCGCTTGAGTGCGTCGTGAATTTCGCGTGTGCGGTTGGACGTGATCACAACGATCGGCGGACTTGCGGCCTTCACGGTGCCGAGCTCTGGTATCGTCACCTGGAAGTCGGCAAGCACTTCGAGCAGGAATGCTTCGAAGGCTTCGTCGGCGCGGTCGAGCTCGTCAATCAACAGCACAGGCGCCCCGGCCGGATCGGCTTCGAGCGCCTGCAACAGCGGCCGTTTGATCAGGAAGCGCTCGGAGAACACGTCGTGCTCGAGCCGCGCGCGATCCTGCGCGCCCTCGGCCTCGGCGACGCGGATGGCGATCATCTGAGCGGCATAATTCCATTCGTAGACCGCGGCCGCGACGTCGAGACCTTCGTAGCATTGCAGACGGATCAGGCGGCGCCCGAGCGTCGACGAGAGCACCTTGGCGATTTCGGTCTTGCCGACCCCGGCCTCACCCTCCAGAAACAGCGGCCGTCCCATCCTGAGCGCGAGAAACAGCACGGTCGCGAGCGACCGGTCGGCGAGATAATCGGCGCCCGCCAGCAGATCGAGAGTGGCGTCGATCGAGGCGGGCAACGAACGTGGCCCAAGCGTCTGGTTCATAGCGCCGAGCTTATAGCCCGTCATCGCCGGATTTGTCTTGCCAAGAACGCATCCCAGCCCCTTCGGCCGGGTAGCGCGACCGGAACCGCACCAGCGCTGACCGCGCGCAATCCGAGCTTGGACGCTACGGCCAGAATTCAAGTCTGCAACCGCCGTCGGAGCAGGGCCGGGCTCACCCGGCTGCCGCGACCGCCCGGCGCGCCAACACCCCGATCAGGTGGGCGCGGTATTCAGCGCTCCCGTGGATATCGCTCGCCATTCCGTCGGCCGGAACGGTCAGGCCTTCAAGCGATTTGGCACCAAAACGTTTCTTGAGCGCCTCCTCAAATGCCGTCACGCGGAACACGCCGTTGGAACCAGCCCCGGTCACCGCCACGCGGATCTCGGAGCTGCGCTTCGACACGAATACGCCGACCAGCGCAAAGCGCGAGGCCGGGTTTGGGAATTTCACGTATCCCGCCTTGTTGACCTTGGGAAACTGCACCTTGGTGATAATTTCGTCGGGCTCGAGCGCGGTCTCAAACAGGCCCTTGAAGAATTCGTCGGCGGGGATGCGCCGCTTGTTGGTGATGATCGTGGCACCGAGTCCGAGCGCTCCCGCCGGGTAATCGGCATTCGGGTCGTTGTTGGCGAGCGAGCCGCCGATCGTGCCGCGATGGCGGACGGCCGGATCGCCGATCTTTTCCGCAAGCTCGGCCAGCGCCGGGATATTCTCCTTCACCACGGCCGAGGTGGCGACCTCCACATGCGGCGTCATCGCGCCGATGGTGAGCGAACGTCCCGCCATCTCGATCCCGGTCAGGCCCTCGATCTTCGAGAGGTCGACCAGATGTTTGGGCCCCGCCAAGCGCAGCTTCATGGTCGGAATCAGGGTGTGCCCGCCGGCCAGGAGCTTTGCCTCTTCCTCCTTGGCCAACAGGCTTGCCGCCTGCCGGACCGTCGCCGGCCGGTGTTGGGTGAATGCGTACATCGTGCGTGCTCCTATGCCGCCTTGGCTCTGGTATTGGCCTTCTGCAATGCCCGCCACACCGTTTGCGCGGTCGCCGGCATTGCCAAATCCTCCGTGCCGATTGCGTTGGTGATGGCATTGATGACCGCCACCGGCGCTGCGATCGCGCCCGCCTCGCCGCAACCCTTGATGCCAAGCGGATTCGACGGCGATTTCGTCACGGTCATATCGACCTTTAGCGTCGGAAGGTCGTGGGCGCGCGGCAGGCAATAATCCATGAACGACCCGGTGACGAGCTGTCCATCCTTGTCATAGACCGCGCCCTCGAGCAGGGCCTGGCCGACGCCTTGCGCGATGCCGCCATGCACCTGGCCTTCCACAATCATGGGATTGACCACGGTGCCGAAATCATCGACCGCGGTCCAGGCGACGATCTCGCTTTCGCCGGTCTGCGGATCGACCTCGACCTCGCAGATGTGACACCCGGCGGGGAACGTGAAGTTGGTCGGATCGTAGAATGCGCCTTCCTTCAACCCCGGCTCGAGCTCCTGGCCGGTAAATTTGTGGGCGATATAGGCGTTGAGCGCCACCTCGCCCCAGGCGGCCGACTTGTCGGTGCCGGCGACCGTGAACTTCCCGTCCCGGAACTCGATATCGCCTTCGGCCGCCTCAAGCATATGAGCCGCGACCTTCTTTGCCTTGGCCTCGATCTTGTCGAGCGCCTTGACGATCGCAGAAATCCCGACCGCGCCCGACCGTGATCCGTAGGTACCCATGCCGAATTGCACCTTGTCGGTATCGCCATGCAGCACGCTGACATTGTCGAACGGGATGCCGAGCCGGTCGGAGACGACCTGCGCGAAGGTGGTCTCATGGCCCTGCCCGTGCTGGTGACAGCCGGTGAGCACTTCCACCGAGCCGGTCGGGTTCACGCGCACTTCCGCCGATTCCCAGAGGCCCACGCCACATCCAAGCGAACCGACCGCCTGGCTCGGCGCAATGCCGCATGCCTCGATGTAGGTCGAGAACCCGACGCCGCGCAGTTTGTCGTGGCGGGCGGACTCGCGCTTGCGCTTGCCGAAGCCGCCGTAGTCCGCGATCTCCAGGGCCTTCTTGAGCGACGCGTGATAGTCGCCGGCATCGTAGGTCATGATCACCGGTGTCTGATGCGGAAATTTCTTGATGAAGTTCTTCTTGCGCAAATCGGCCGGATCCACCCCCACCTGCCGGGCACCGACCTCGATCAGCCGCTCGACGACGAACGTCGCCTCCGGGCGGCCGGCGCCGCGATAGGCGTCGACCGGTACAGTGTTGGTGTAGACCGCATCGACCTCGCAATAGATCGCCGGGATTTCGTACTGGCCGGAGAGCAATGTTGCATAGAGATAGGTCGGAACCGACGATGAGAACGTCGACATGTAGGCGCCGAGATTGGCAATGGTCTTGACCCGCAGGCCCGTAATTTTGCCGTCGGCGTCGAACGCCATTTCGGCCTTGGTGACATGGTCGCGGCCATGCGCATCGGTGAGGAACGCTTCCGAACGTTCGGCTACCCATTTCACCGGCCGGCCGATTTTCCGCGCAGCCCACAGGCAGACGACTTCCTCCGGATAGATGAAAATCTTGGAACCGAACCCGCCGCCAACATCGGGCGCGATCACCCGCAGCTTGTGCTCCGGCGCCATGCCGACGAAGGCGGAAATGACCAGGCGCGCCACGTGCGGGTTCTGCGTCGTGTTCCAGAGCGTCAGGTTGTCAGACCCGGCATCGTATTCGCCGATCGCCGCACGCGGCTCGATCGCACTGGGCACCAGCCGGTTGTTGACGAAGTCCAGGCTGGTCACATGCTTTGCCGCCTTGAGCGCGGCTTCGGTCGCCTTGGCATCGCCGAGATGCCATTGATAGATCGTGTTTTGCGGGGCGACCTCGTGGATTTGCGGCGCGCTTTGCGCGCTGGCCAGGTCGGCTACGGCCGGTAACACCTCATAGTCGATCTTGACCTTCTCCGCGGCGTCCTTCGCCTGCGCCAGCGTGTCGGCGACGACCACCGCAACCGCGTCGCCGACATGGTTCGCCTTGCCATGCGCGAGCGCCGGATGCGGCGCCATCTTCATCTGCGAGCCGTCCTTGGACGTAATCATCCACCCGCAAATGAGGTTGCCGATCTTGTCGTCGGCGAGCTCTGCGCCGGTCAGCACTGCCAGTACACCCGGCATGGCGGAGGCGGCGTTGCGGTCGATGCTTTTGATTTTCGCGTGGGCGTGGGGCGAGCGCAGGAAGTAGGCGTGGCATTGCCCGGGCCGGCTGACGTCGTCGGTGTAATGCCCCTTCCCGGTAACGAAGCGTTGGTCCTCTTTGCGGCGCACCGCCGCGCCGATTCCGGTTGCGCTCATGGCGGGTCTCCTCCCTGGGTGACGCCGTTCCCTCCCTCAGCTTTCAAGTCGGTTGGACGGCCCCCTTCCCCATGGCCTTGGCGCCGGCTGCTATGGCCTTGACGATATTATGATAGCCGGTGCAGCGGCAGAGGTTGCCCTCGAGCTCGTGGCGGATGGTGGGATCGTCGAGGTCGTTACCCTTGCGGTTCACCATATCGACTGCGGTCATGATCATGCCGGGAGTGCAATAGCCGCATTGCAGGCCGTGATGCTCGCGGAAGGCTTCCTGCATTGGATGCAGGGGCCCGTTCGGATCGGCGAGCCCTTCGATGGTGAGGACGTTCGCGCCCTCGAGCTGCCACGCGAAGACCGTGCAGGATTTCACCGCTTTGCCATCCACGTGCACGACACATGCACCGCATTGCGAGGTGTCGCAGCCCACATGCGTACCGGTGAGACGCAGGTGCTCACGCAGGAACTGCACCAGAAGGGTGCGCGGATCGACGTCATCGGTGACGGCTTTGCCGTTCACCGTCATCGCGACGGCGGACATGGCTTCCTCCTCGAAATCCGGCCGAAGGCCTGGTTTTTCGCACCAACGGGCGGTCCCATCGGCGGATCAGGGCAAAATCGGGTCGATTTTGCCCCGCGGCGTGGTTTGGAACAAGTCGAACTCTGGACCTCCGGCGCACGGCCGGTCAAGGGTTTTGGGTTTCTGCGACGGCCCGGCCTGCCGGGATCGTTCACCCCGATTGCGTCACGGCGGCCGCGAACTTGACGAAGAAATCGTCGGCGGTCTTCTTCGCCGCGCTGTTGATGAGGCGCTGCCCGAGTTGCGCCAGTTTGCCGCCGATCTGCGCCTCCACGTCATAGGTGAGGAGCGTGCCGCCATCCTTGTCGGAAAGCGACACCTTGGCGCCGCCTTTGGCGAAGCCGGCCACGCCACCCTCTCCTTCCCCGGAGATGCGATAGCTGTTCGGCGGATCGAGATCGGTAAGCTTGACCTTGCCCTTCCACCGCGCTTTGACCGGCCCGACTTTCACCGTGGCGATGGCCTGGAATTCGTTGTCCGAAATCTTGTCGAGCTGCTCGCTGCCGGGGATGCAGCTCTTGAGCACCTCGGGATCGTTGAGCTTCGCCCACACCACCTCGCGACTGGCGGGCAGCTGAACCTGCCCATTCATGGTCATCGCCATCGGCCGTCTCCGTCTTCTTGACGTCCTGATATAGAGCTTTGATGGGCCAAGTGGAATGCGCTTTCGCGGCGGCTGCCCGAGCTCCCAGCGCCGGTCTGCAATCGGGGTTGGCGGCCGTACGGGGGCAGACTAAAGGTGTGATCTGCGGCGCAATGCCATGACCAGCCCTCTTATTCCCTCGCAGCTTCTCACCCCGCTGATTGCAAGCGCCGCCATGCGCGCCGCTCTCGACGATCGCGTCCGGTTGCAGCGCCTGCTTGATTTCGAGGTCGCGCTCGCCCGGGCGCAAGCCGCGGCCGGAATCATTCCAGCTTCCGCCGCCGAGGCGATCGCAAAGGCCGCGCGCGCCGAAAGCTACGACCTTGCCGCGCTTGGCGAAGCGGCGACGATCGCCGGCAACATCGCCATCCCCGTGATCAACGCCCTCACCGACCAGGTAGCCAAATCCGATGTTGTGGCGGCGGGCTACGTCCACTGGGGGGCGACCAGCCAGGACGTGATCGACAGCGCGGTCGTGCTCGAGCTGCGCGCTGCCATCGATGTGCTCAGCGCGGACCTCGATCGTGCCATCGAAGGCTTCACGACGCTGGCCGGGCGCCATCGCCGCACCGCCGCAGTCGCGCGCACCTGGATGCAACATGCGCTTCCGATGCCGTTCGGGCTCAAGCTCGCCGGCTATGCGGCTGCGCTCGCCCGCTCGCGCGAGCGATTGGCAAGGCTGCGCGGTGAGGCGTTGGTGCTGCAGTTCGGCGGCGCGGCCGGAACGCTGGCGGCGCTCAACGAACGCGGGCTCGAGGTCGCGGAACGGCTCGCTGCAGTCCTCGATCTGCCGCTTCCGGAAGCGCCCTGGCATAGCCATCGGGATCGGCTGGCGGAGGTTGCGTCGGCATTGGCGATCCTCACCGGCACCTGCGGCAAGATTGCCCGCGACGTGTCGCTCCTGATGCAAACCGAGGTCGCGGAAGCGTTCGAGCCGGCGCTCCCTGGGCGCGGTGGCTCCTCCACCATGCCGCACAAGCGCAATCCGACCGCCGCGGCGTCTGCCCTCGCGGCCGCGACCATTGCACCCAACCTGGTTGCGACCATGCTTGCCGCGCAGGTGCAGGAGCACGAGCGCGCGCTCGGCGGCTGGCAGGCGGAATGGCCGACCCTCTCGGCGCTGACGCTCGTCACCTCGGGCGCGCTGGCTGCCATCGTCGATATCGCCGAGGGTCTCGACGTGGACGGCGAGCGCATGCGGGCCAACCTCGCCCAGACGCGGGGCTTGGTGATGGCCGAGGCGGTGGCGTTTGCGCTCGGCGCCAAGCTCGGCAAGCGCGAGGCTCACCGGATCGTTGCGGAGGCCAGCCGCAAGGCTGCCGCAGCCAAGCGCGATCTGCAGGAGGTGGTGAGCGAGGACGATCGCGTGCGACAGCATCTGAGCGCCAGCGAACTCGCCAGGCTGTTCGAGCCCACCAGTTATCAAGGGGTCGCGCAGACCTTCATCGACCGCATCATTGGTTCGCTGCAGGCGGCGCGGCGCCAAGCGTCGAAATAGCAACTGAATTCCGAAGGGAGACATCATGCCTGTGATCGATGCGGACGGCTGTCGGATTCATGTCGAAGTCGAGGGCCCTGAGCGCGCACCCGTGCTGATGCTGTCGAATTCGCTCGGCACCACGCTCAACATGTGGGACCGCCAGGTCGCCGCCTTCACGCAGCACTTTCGCCTCGTGCGCTACGACCGGCGCGGGCATGGTCAGTCGAGCGTGCCCAAGGGCCCCTACACGATGGAGCGCCTTGGCCGCGACGTGCTCGCCGTGCTCGACGGCCTCGACATCAAGAGGACCAACTGGTGCGGCCTCTCCATGGGCGGCATGGTCGGCCAATGGCTGGGCGCGAATGCGCCCGACCGGATCGAGCGGCTCGTGCTCACCAACACTTCCAGCTACTTTGCCGACAAGGCGGCCTGGAACGACCGTCTCAGGCTCGTTCGAGAGAAGGGGATCGCGGCCTTCGCGGCGCCGAACATGGAACGCTGGTTCACCAAAGGATTCCGCGAGCGCTCGCCGGACGCGGTCGGCTGGCTGCAGGCGATGTTCGCCGCCACCCCGCTCGAAGGCTATATCGCCTGCGGCGAGGCCGTGCGCGACATGGACCATCGCGAGTTGCTTCCCAAGATCAAGGCGCCGACCCTGGTCATTGCCGGCAAGCATGATCCGGCCACTCCGCCGGAAGCCAACGAGTACATCAAAAACCACATCCCGGGCGCGCAGATCGCCATGCTCGACGCCGCGCATATCTCCAACGTCGAGCAGCCGGAAGCCTACACCGACGCCGTGTTGGGATTTCTACGCTCGCGGTAACGGCACCTGATGGTCGCAGGATTCAGGTCCTGCGTGATGCGGTCACTAACCGGTTCCCCTCCAGAGGAGCGCACCATGAAGCCTAAACTCGGCCGCGCGACCCTTGCGCTGGCGCTTGCCTATGCGCTCGTCGGCTGGTGCGCGGAGGGCCGCGCCGAACCTCTCATCACGCAGGGCGTCGGAATAGCCAGTTGTGGAAAGCTCGCAAACGACCTCAAGCCGAGCCAAGGGCTCAATCACCCGCCGAACTATCTGCTGTTCTACTGGGTGCAGGGCTACGTCAGCGCCGCGAACTTTCTTCTGCTGAACGAAAATCACAATTTCATCGATATGAACGAAGTGACTTCCGAAAAGATTCTCAGGCTGGTGTCAGACTTCTGCAAGGCCAACCCTCAGGACAAGCCGATCAGCGCGATCGACAAATTCATCCGCGAAGCAAAGAAGGTCGACGTGCCCGAGAAGGACGTCTTTAACCCGTGGCCGGAGTGAGCCTTGCGCGGCTGAGCCAGCCCGATCATCCACCGCGGGCGGCGCGAAACTCGTGCGGCGTCGTGCCCGTCTGCTTGCGAAAAAAGCGGGCGAAGTGGGACGGATCGGAGAACGCGAGGTCGTATGCGATCTCGTGGATCGGCTGGTTGGTGAATACAAGCTGGCGCTTGGCCTCGGTAAGCACGCGCTGGCGGATCAGGTGGCCTGCGGTGACGCCGGTGGCGCGCCGGACGTGATCGTTGAGGCGATCGACGGTCATCGCGAGCCGGTCCGCGTAGAAGGCGAGCTGCCGCTCTTTCTGGAAATGCTCCTCGACCAGCTTGCGCAACAAATCAACTGTGGCGCCGGTCGGTTCGAGCGCGATCGCGTCCGCGCCTGCCCGCGCACGGCTCGCCGCCAAGCGGGCCACCTCCACGGCAATCAATGCCAGCAGTCCCCGCATGGCGATCCGAAATCCGGGACGCGCAAGGAACCGCTCCTCGTGCAGCTCAACCGCCAGCCTTAGAAGGCGATCGCTCTCGACCTCGCCGAGTGGCACGACCGGTTCGGCCGCAAGCGCCTTGAGGCGCGCGAGCGCTTCACCGCGGCGATCCCCCATCGCCTCCGCGACGTCCTCGGTGAACGTCATCACCCAGCCGTCGGTGGTCTCCGGCCGAAAGCGAAAGCCATGCGCGATGGTGGCGGGCACCAGGATTGCGCAGGGCGCCTCGAAGGCAATTGCGGCTGCTTCGAACGTCATCTCGCCGCCGCCCCGCTCGATCGCAAGGATCTGGAACAGATTGCGGTGACGGTGAGCACGAATGGTCCAATCGTGAATCGCCGAGCGTGACGCAATCGTCTCGATATGGATGAAGTCGAAAGCCTGATCGTCAGGCGGATCGCCGTAGAGGTGGAACAGCGGAAGCGCAGTCGCGGCCATGTGAAATCATAGGCCAGCTTGGTCGCGGAGAAAATGTCTGGAAGCGGCCGCGGCACGACTGCCGCCCATTAAATAAAAAAGGCCCCGCCGGAACGGCGGGGCCTTCCTGTTCAAACGATTACGGGGGGTCAGCGATCCGTTCCGCCGCGCTGGCCACCTTGATCATGGCCGCCCTGACCCGGCTGCTGGCCCGGCTTGTGCTGACCGCCGCCCTGCTGCTGCTGGCCTGGCTTCTGTCCACCCCCACCTTGCTGCTGACCCGGGCGGGGATTGTTCTGCTGCTGTTGGTTGGGATTTTGTTGGTTCGGATTGTTCATGACTGACTCCAATGATCTCCCCCGGGGCAGAAACGCAACGAACCTGCGAAG